>NZ_JAAIIH010000015.1 GCF_012932365.1 Bifidobacterium moraviense | reverse complement strand
GCCAAAGGGGGCGGGGCTTAGCGGTTGAGGCGGAAGCCTTGGGCTTCGGCGTGGGGGAGGACCTGATGGGCCTCGTCCATCTGCTGGGCGGCCAGCTTGGCGATCTGGTCGCTGAACGCGTCCACCGGGCGGTCCGCGTTGCGCAGATCGTAGTATTCGTGCACCGTGGCGTCGAAATCGGCGATGCGCTCCCTGATCGCGGCGTTCGCCTCGTCGTCCGTGGGATACGCGTCGTCGAAGAACTGCAGTTCGCGCGGCATGCGCGGCTTGAGCGCGGGAGACTGCGCCGGCTTGCCGATCGCCAGACCCAGCACCGGGTACGTGTAGCGCGGCAGATGCAGCGCGTCGATCAGACCGTCGACATCGTTGAGCAGCGAGCCGAGGATCACGCAGCCGAGACCCAGCGAATACGCGGCGGTCTCCATGGCATGCAGCGCGAGCACGGCGTCGTTCTGCGCCTGCGTGAAACGGTAGCTGGCGGCCAGACCGTACGCGTCAGGGTCCGTGGACACGCCCTTGGACTCGGCGATCAGCGCGTTGCGATGCTCGTCGGCCACGAACAGATACAGCAGCGGCGCGGTGGCGATGTAGGGCTGGCGGCCGATGGCGGCCATGCGGTCCTTGAGCGTCTGATCCTTGATGCGGATGACCGACCAGTCGTTGAGATACTGGCTGGACGCGGCGTGCTGCGCCACGGTCTCCAGGGTCTCGACGACGTCGTCGCCGATGGGATCCGGCTGGAAGGCGCGGATGGAACGGCGGTTGAGCAGGGCTTCGATGGTGGAATTCTGTACGAGTGCCATGACGCCAGTATACGAAGCGGGCGACGGGCGGAACAGGGGCTGTTCGCGTACGGCAATCCGGGCGCGCTGCGGGACGTGCTTCGGCCATGCGCCGTCCTTCATGTTCGCGCGGATGTTGCGTCACGCGGACCGGGCATGCCGTCACGCGGACCGGACGACCCCAGTGACGCAGGCCTCCACAACGGCTTGATACCAACGTTCTTCGGCAAGGCGACGGCAGGCGCACCCGGTCCGCGTGACGGTATGATTGCCGCCGCCCGGCCCATGTGACGGCAGAGAGCCCGTGTGACGGCAGCGGGTCCGCGCTGCGGCTAGCGGTTCCGCCTGGCGTGGCGACGGTCGACGAGCGCCTGCGAGCTGCGGTTCGACAGCTGCGACACCGCGGCGCCGACGGCGGCGGACAGCCCCGCGAACGCCACGGACAGCAGAAAGCCCTTGGCCGATCCCTCGCCGACCTCGCCGAACCGCCTGGCGGTGCCGCGGTTCCACGCGACCTGGAACAGCTTGCCGGCCACCAGTCCGGCCACCGACGGCAGCGCCGCCTTGAGGATCTTGTCGCCCATGGAATCCGGATCGTTCTCGATCTTCGCGCGCATCTCGTCCACCTTCGCGTTGACGGCGTCCAGCTTCGCCACCACGTCGTCGGCCGCGGAGTACGAGCCGCCGGCGTGGGCGGGAGCGTCGTCGTGACGGTAATCGGTCATGGTCCCCATTATGGCACCGGGGCCCAATGTAACCGTTGTGTTGCCGCCGAGACATGACGGAAACACGGGGGCAACGTCGTCGAACCGCCCGTTTGCCAAGGTAAGCGTTGTCCAAGTTCAGAGTCGAGTCGGGCGAGATGTCCGCCGGAAGCCGGGGAGGCGAGCGGCGGGCACCTCGCCCGAATCATGGGGAGAGGAAGAGCGTATGACCATGTCGCGCATCAGGAGGCTGGGCGCCGCGGTGGCCGCGGTGGCCGCGCTGGTATCCATGGGCGGTTGCGGATGGGGCCGTACGGTCGCCGAGAAGAACGCCGCCGAGGCCGCCGCGTCCGCCGGCACGTCCACGGCGAAGAGCTGCGTGGACACCTCCGGCAGCACCATCAAGATCGGCTTCGTGAACTCGCTGAGCGGCACCATGGCCATCTCCGAGACCACGGTGAACAAGTCGCTGCACATGGCCGCCGACGAGATCAACGCGGCGGGCGGCGTGCTGGGCAAGCAGCTCAAGGTGGTGGATCAGGACGGCAAGTCCGAGCCCGCCGTGTTCGCCGAGAAGGCGCGCAGCCTCATCGAGAAGGAGTGCGTGGCCGCGGTGTTCGGCGGCTGGACGTCGTCCTCCCGCAAGGCAATGCTCCCGGTGTTCGAGGCGGACAACGCGCTGCTCTTCTACCCGCTGCAGTACGAGGGCATGGAGGCCAGCCCGAACATCTTCTACTCGGGCGCCGCGCCGAACCAGCAGATCGTGCCCGCGCTCGACTACCTCAAGGAGCAGGGCCACAAGAAGCTCTTCCTCGTGGGCTCCGACTACGTGTTCCCGCAGACCGCGAACCGCGTCGTCAACGCGTACGCCGCCGGCAACGGCATGGAGGTGGTGGGCGAGGAGTACACGCCGATGGGCTCCACCGACTTCACCACCATCGTCAACAAGCTCAAGTTCTCCGGCGCCGACGCCGTGGTCAACACGCTCAACGGCGACTCCAACGTGGCGTTCTTCAAGGAATACAAGGCGTCCGGCCTGACCGCTGACCAGGTGCCGGTGATCTCGATGTCCATCGCCGAGGAGGAGGTCAGCGCCATCGGCCTCGACAACGTCCGGGGACAGCTCACCGCGTGGAACTACTACCAGACGCTCGACAGCGCCGAGAACGCGAAGTTCGTGAAGGACTTCAAGGCGCGCTACGGGCAGGACAAGCCCACGTCCGACCCGATGGAATCCGCGTACACGTCGCTCTACCTGTGGAAGGGCATGGTCGAGAAGGCCGGATCGTTCGACGTGGACAAGGTCAAGGCCGCCGCCGACGGCGTCACCTTCGACGCGCCGGAAGGCGAGGTCAAGGTGGACGGCGAGAACCATCACATCTACAAGACGTCCTACATCGGTGAGATCGGCGACGACTCGCTGATCCACACGGTATGGCAGTCCGACGGCCCCATCGCCCCGGACCCGTACCTCAAGACCTACGACTGGGCCAAGTCGCTGAGCGCCAGCGCCGAGTGACCGCAGCAGAAACCGCAGAAACACGAGAGGAAGGTTGTCGATCATGGGAATGTTCTTTCCGCAGATCGTAGCGGGATTGTCCAACGGATCGATCCTGCTGTTGGCGGCGCTCGGCCTGTCGCTGACGTTCGGACAGATGGGCGTGATCAACAACGCCCACGGCGAGTTCATGATGGCGGGCGCCTACACGGCGTACGTGATGAGCTCGATCATCGGCTCCAGGACCGTGGCGCTCGCCGTCGCGCTGGTGGTGGGGTTCGTGGTGGCGGGTCTGCTGGGCCTGCTGCTTGACGTGCTGCTGCTGGAGCGCATGCGCACGCGTCCGCTGGACACGCTGCTCGTGACGTTCGGCGTCTCGCTGGTGCTGCAGCAGTTGGCGCGCGACATCTTCGGCTCCACGCCCGTGTACGCCGCCGCCCCCGAAGCGCTCACCAACCCGGTGACGATCTTCGGCTACAGCTTCTCCGCGGCGCGCCTGTTCATCTTCATCCTCGCGATCGTGTGCGTCGCCGCCCTGTACGCGGTGCTCAAGCTCACGCCGCTCGGCCGCCAGATCCGCGCGACCGGCGAGAACCGCGACCTGGCCGAGGTGTCCGGCATCTCCACGAAGAAGGTGGACCACGTGACGTTCTTCCTCGGCTCGGGCATCGCCGGCGTGGCCGGCGTGGCGCTGAGCCTGCTCAACTCGATCAGCTTCAACTTCGGCACCACGTTCATCGTGCAGGCGTTCCTGGTGGTGGTGGCCGGCGGCGTGGGCCAGCTCAAGGGCGCGGTCATCGCATCGTTCGTGCTGGGCCTGTGCCAGTCGTGGATCGAGCTGCCCACGTCCGCTTCGATCGGACAGGTGGCGGTGTTCCTCATCGTCGTGCTGTTCCTGCAGTTCCGTCCGCAGGGTCTCGTGGCCGTGCGGTCGAGGAACCTCGCGTAGGCGCGGGAACCGGAATCAGGGAAGGATACGTGATCGATATGAATCCTGCTGGAATCACCGAGCTCTACGCCAAGTACAAGGTCTGGGTCGGCGTGGTCGTGGCGCTGGCGCTGATCTTCCTCGCGCCGGCCATGATGAGCGACTACAACATCGGACTGCTCTCCAAGTATCTGTGCTACACGATGGTCGCGGTCGGCATCGGTCTGGCCTGGGGCCAGGGCGGCATGCTGACGCTGGGTCAGGGACTGTTCTTCGGCCTGGGCGCGTACGTCATGGCCATCCACATGAAGCTGTCGGACATCGCGCCGGGCACGGTGCCTGACTTCATGGCCCAGTACGGCATCGCGAAGGTGCCGGGATTCTGGGAGCTGTTCCGCAATCCGGTGATGGCGGTGATCGGCGTGGTGGCCGTGCCGGGCATCGTGGCGGCCGTGCTCGGTCTGCTCGTGTTCGGACGCGGCGTGCGCGGCGCCTACTTCGCCATCCTGTCGCAGGCGCTGGTGGCGGCGTTCGCGGTGCTGCTCATCGGCCAGTCCAAGACGACCGGCGGCACGAACGGCCTGAGCGACTTCGACGGATTCTTCGGCTACGATCTGACCGATCCGGCCAACAAGGAGATGATCTACTACATCTGCGCGATCCTCGTGCTGCTCATGGTGCTCATCACCTACTGGATCCGTCACTCGTTCATGGGCGAGCTGATCATCGGCGTGCGCGACCAGGAGAACCGCATGAAGTTCCTCGGCTACAATCCCGCGTCGATCAAGGTGTTCGCGTTCTCGCTGGCGGCCATGTTCGCCGGCATCGGCGGCGCGATGTTCGTGCCCGTGGTGGGCATCATCTCGCCGTCCGACATCGGCGTCACCCCGTCCATCGTGATGCTGGCGGGCGTGGTGATCGGCGGCCGCACCACGCTGCTCGGCCCGGTCGTGGGCACGCTGCTCGTGCGCTTCGCCGAAACGCAGCTCTCGGAGGCGTATCCGTCGGCGTGGACCTACCTCGAAGGCCTCATGTTCATCCTCGTGATCGCCTTCGTGCCGCTGGGCCTCGGCCAGTGCAAGGGCCTGTGGCCGTGGATCAAGGACAGGATCGGATTGAACGGCGTCGGCGCGAAGTCGGCGGGCGAGGCGAAGGCGGTGAACGCATGAGCGACGAAGCGAAGAACGCGGCGGTGAGCGCAGCGAAGGGCGGCGACGAGCCGAAGGTGTCCGCAGAGGAGATCGCGCAGCTGCGCGCCGAAATGGTGCAGATGCGCGACGAGGCCAAGAAGATGCGCGACGACGCCGCGGCCATGAAGGCCGAGATCGCCGAGGAGCGCGACCGGCTCAAGGATCAGCTGGCGGCGCTGGACGACCGCGGCGGCAAGTGGTCGGACTATCTGGAGATTCGCGGCCTGCACGTGGAGTTCGACGGATTCGTGGCGGTGAAGAACCTTGATCTGACCGTGATGCACGGCGATCTGCGGTTCCTGATCGGCCCGAACGGCGCCGGCAAGACCACGATCATCGATGCGATCACCGGACTCGTGCCCGCCACCGGATCGGCCACGTTCCGCGGCGAGCAGCTGCTGGGCAGGAAGCCGAACGAGATCGTGAAGCTGGGCGTGGGCCGCACGTTCCAGACCGCCTCCGTGGTGGAGGAGCTGAGCGTGCTGGAGAATCTGCAGATCGCCGAAGGGTTCCGCCGCAAGACGCGCGACCTGTTCCGCAAGCCGGGCGCGCCCTCGCAGAACGTCGAATACATGATGGACGTGTGCAACCTCACCGAGGATGCGCACAAGATGGCGGGCACGCTGCCGCACGGCAAGAAGCAGTGGCTGGAGATCGGCATGCTGCTCGTGCAGGACGCGCATCTGCTGCTGCTCGACGAGCCGGTCGCCGGCATGACGCCCGCCGAGCGCGAGGCCACCGGTCAGCTGCTCAAGCGGTGCAGCAAGAACCGCACGGTCATCATCGTCGAGCACGACATGGATTTCATGCGCCAGTTCGCCGATTCCGTCACGGTGCTCAACCAGGGCGAGATTCTGGCCGAAGGCTCGGTGGAGGACATTCAGCACAACGACGAGGTTGTCCGCATCTATCTGGGAGGTGAGCAGTGATGTCGATGCTTGAAGTAAAGGATCTCAGCACCGGCTACGGCAAGGTGACGGTCGTCCACGACATTTCGTTCAGCGTGGAGGCCGGCCAGTGGGTGAGCATCGTCGGCAACAACGGCGCGGGCAAGACCACGCTGCTCAAGTCGATTCTGGGTCTGCTGCCGGCGACCGGCGGTTCGATCGCGTTCGACGGGACGGACATCACCAAGGCCGCGCCGAACAAGCGCATCCGCTCGGGCATGGCGTTCGTGCCGCAAGGTCAGCAGTCGTTCGGGCAGATGACCGTGGAGGAGAACCTGCACGTGGTGGCCGACCAGTACGGCTCCGAGGCGCAGGCCCGATACGACGAAGCCGTGGAGGCGTTCCCGGTGCTCAAGGAGTTCGCGTCGAGGCGCGCGGGCCTGCTGTCCGGCGGCCAGCGTCAGCAGCTCTCGATCGCGCGTGCGCTCATCACGCGTCCGAAGCTGATGATCCTCGACGAGCCGACCGAGGGCATTCAGCCGAACATCGTCGCCGACATCCAGCGTTCGATCCGTTCGATGAGCGAAGACAAGGGCATCGGCGTGATCCTGGTGGAGCAGAAGGTGCAGTTCGCCGTGGAACGCGCGGACCTGTACTACGTGCTCGCGTCCGGGCGGTTCATCGCGGCCGGCGAGGGCGGCCCGTCCGCCGTGGCCGAGGCCAAGGAGGCCATGCGCGTGTGACGTGCGGTGCGCATGGTGCGTCACGCGGAGCACGTCACTGGGCGCGGCGGCGTCACGTGGGCCGCGTCGCTGAGTGCGGCGGCGTCACGCGGAGCGCCACGTGCGTCACGCGGAGCGGACGCTCCCGGTGACGCGGTGTCGCAAATCGTTGGAATGATGCGGTTTGCGGGGTGTGCGTCACGGGGAGCGGGCGCTCCGCGTGACGGGGGCGGCGCGCAGGACGGTCCGCGTGACGCGGAAACGTGGCGGTTGCAATGCGCGCCTAGGCTGATCGATGAGCTGCGGCGCGTCATGCGCCACGCGGCGGACGACGGTACGACGATGGGAGCCCGATGAGACTGACACCGAGGGAAACGGACAAGCTGCTGCTGCACTTGGCGGGCGAGCTGGCCAAGGAGCGCAAGGGGCGCGGCGTGAAGCTCAACTACGCGGAGTCGATCGCGCTGATCAGCTCCGAATGCGTGGAACGCGCACGCGAAGGCGCCACGGTGGCCGAACTCATGCAGTACGGCCGCACGCTGCTCAAGCCCGAGGACGTGATGGACGGCGTGGCCGAGATGCTGGAGGTCGTGGAGGTCGAGGCGACGTTCCCCGACGGCACCAAGCTCGTATCCATCCACAATCCGATCGAAGCGACCGAGAAGCTCGTGCCCGGCGAATACTTCTACGCCGACGGCGACCTGACGCTCAACGAGGGGCGCGACGACATCGAACTCGACGTCGTCAACACCGCCGACCGTCCGATCCAGATCGGCTCCCACTTCCACTTCTTCGAAGTCAACAAGTACCTGAAATTCGACCGCAAGGCCGCGTACGGCAAGCGCCTCGACATCCCCGCCGGCACGGCCGTGCGCTTCGAGCCGGGCGAGGCGCATCGCGTGCGGCTCATCGACATCGGCGGCACCCGCGAAATCCACGGCTTCAGCGCGCTCGTGGAAGGCAGGCTGGACGATCCCGAAGTGCGCGAGGCGGCGTTCGCCAAGGCCAAGGAACGCGGATTTCTGGGCATGTGAATTGAACAATTGAACGGAGACGGACGGTGGCTCCCCTCAGTCAGCTTCGCTGACAGCTCCCCTCAGAGAGGGGAGCCTGGAATAAAGGACTTGAAATCATGAGCAGGATCATCACGCGCAAGGACTACGCCGGCATGTTCGGGCCCACTACGGGCGACCGCGTGCGTCTGGCGGACACGAACCTCGTCATCGAAGTCGAAAAGGACTACACGCATTACGGCGACGAGCTCAAGTTCGGCGGCGGCAAGTCGTTCCGCGACGGCATGGGCCAGTCGTCCGTGCAGCTCGACGTCGAATCGCCGGACACGGTCATCACGAACGCGCTCATCGTCGACTACACGGGCATCTACAAGGCCGACATCGGCATCAAGGACGGCAAGATCAGCGCGATCGGCAAGGCCGGCAACCCGCAGACCATGAGCGGCGTGACGCCCGGACTCGAAGTCGGCTCCGGCACCGAGGCGATCGCCGGCGAAGGCCTCATCGTCACCGCGGGCGGCCTCGACACCCACATCCACTTCATCTCCCCGCAGCAGGTGCGCACCGCGCTCGCAGGCGGCGTCACCACGATGGTGGGCGGCGGCACCGGCCCCGCGGACGGCACCAACGCGACCACGTGCAACCCCGGCGCGTTCCACATCGCGCGCATGATCGAAGCCGCCGAAGCGCTGCCCGTCAACATCGCGTATCTGGGCAAGGGCAACGACTCCAGCCCCGAGCCGCTGCGCGAGCAGATCCGCGCCGGCGCCGCAGGCCTCAAGATCCACGAGGACTGGGGCTCCACGCCCGCCGTGATCGACACGTGCCTGGGCGTGGCCGACGAGATGGACGTGCAGGTGGCCATCCACACCGACACGCTCAACGAAGGCGGCTGCGTGGAAGACACCATCGCCGCGTTCAAGGGACGCGCGATCCACACGTACCACACCGAAGGCGCCGGCGGCGGCCACGCGCCCGACATCATCCGCGCGGCGGGCTTCCCCAACATGCTGCCGAGCTCCACGAATCCGACCATGCCGTTCACGCGCAACACGATCGACGAGCATCTCGACATGATGATGGTGTGCCATCATCTTGACCGCAACGTGCCGGAGGACATCTCGTTCGCCGATTCGCGCATCCGACCCGAGACGATCGGCGCCGAGGACGTGCTGCACGACATGGGCATCATCTCGATGATGAGCTCCGACTCGCAGGCCATGGGCCGCGTGGGCGAGGTGATCACGCGCACCATCCAGACCGCCGACAAGATGAAGAAGCAGCGCGGCCCCCTGCCCGAGGACGCGCACGACAACAACCGCAACGACAACTTCCGCGTCAAGCGCTACGTGTCGAAGTTCACCATCAACCCGGCCATCACGCACGGCATCGCGCAGTACGTGGGCTCGGTGGAGGTCGGCAAGCTCGCCGACCTCGTGCTGTGGCAGCCAGCGCTGTTCGGCGCCAAGCCGGAGATGGTGATCAAGGGCGGATCGATCGCCTACTCGCGCATGGGCGACGCGAACGCGTCCATCCCCACGCCCGAGCCGGTGCTGTACCGCGACATGTTCGGCGCGCTCGGCAAGGCGCTCTCCAACTCGTGCGTCACGTTCGTCTCGCAGGCGGCGTACGACGACGACATCAAGGGCAAGCTCGGCCTGGCGCGTCAGGTGCTGCCAGTGCGCGGCTGCCGCGACATCGGCAAGAAGGACCTCAAGTTCAACAGCACGCTCGCGGACATCCGCGTCAACCCGGAGACGTTCCAGGTGACCGTGGACGGCGAGCTCGTGCACTCCGATCCGGTGGACGAGCTGCCGCTGGCGCAGCGGTACTTCCTGTTCTAGCTTCCTGTTCTGGGCGCCTGCGCGTCCGTTCGCACACCCGACAATGAGGAACGGATGTGCGAACGGACGATCCGGCCGCCGAATTTGTCCGTCTGCACATCCGCAAGGAGCGACGGATGTGGGAGCGGACGATCTGAGCCCCCGAACCGTCCGTGGGAACACCCGATTCCGTGTGCGGGTGTGCCGGCGGACGTTTTCGGGGCGTGGAACGTCCGTGGGAACACCCGATTCCGTGTGCGGGTGTGCGGACGGACGTTTTCGTGGCATGGCGAGGCGCGGTGCCGGACCGGCGATCGCCTTGGAGCGGGCCCGTGCGGGCAGCCGCGCCTCGGACGCGTCACATCGAGAACGGTTCGTAGTACATCGCGTCGGCCGGCACGCCGTGCGCCGCGAGGATCCGGCGCACGGCGACCATCATGCCGTGCGGACCGGCGACCAGATAGGCGGCATCGGGGCGGATCATCGGGGCGATCAGCGCATCGTCCGGCCGTGCGGTGACGAGTCGCACGCGGGTGGCGGGCGCGGAGGAGGCGAATCGCTCAAGTTCGCTGCGGTAGATGAAATCGCGGTCGCCGCGGGCCGTGTAGAGCAGATCGACCGGGCGGCCGGTGCCGGCGTACGCGGTGAGCACGCCGAGCAGCGGGGTGATGCCGATGCCCCCGCCGATGAGCACGAGCGGGGATGCGGGGGCGTTCTGCGCGGTCTGCGTACCCCGCGCAACGCGCGCGAGATGCGCGTCCCGCTCGCGGATGAACTCGGCATAGCGGCCGTACGGCGGTATGACGCGCACGTCGGTGCCGGGGCGCAGCGCGGCGATGCGCGAGGTGAAGTCGCCGTCGGCGCGGATGGCGAACGTCATCGTCGGCGGGACGGAGGCGGCGGACGTTGCCGTTCCATCCTGCGGGACGTTGTTCTGCCGCGCGTTGGTCAGCGAGAACGGGTGGTATTCGTGCATGCCGCGCTCGCCGGGGAATGCGATGAACGCGAAGTCGCCCGGATTCCAGTGCGTCGCACGTCCTTCGGCGCCCTCCAACGTGACGGCCAGCTCGTTCACGCGGTCGGCGAGCGGACGTACCGAGGCCACGCGTCCGCGCAGCGCGTAGGCGCGTCGGGCGATGACGCTCCACACGTAGTACGCGAATACGGCGATGGTGAGCGCATCGAACAGCAGGATGAACGGGCGGATCGCCGCGATGTAGTCGATCACGTGCACATGCAGCACGATCAGCGCGATCGCCACGAGGTTGAGCCGGTGCAGCCATACGCTCATCTCGTGGCGGAACAGCCGCTCCAGCGTGCGCTTGAGTCTGGCGAGCCACGCCACGCGGGATGTGAGCCACCCGGCCATGAACACCAGCGACCACACGGCCACGGCCATGAACAGGTACAGGCCCATGTGGCCGGTCATCCCGATCAGCGCGCCCGCGCCCGGCAGCAGCGACTGGTGGACGAACGCCGCCGCGATCGCCAGAATCGCCAGCATGCCGTGGATCATGTACATGTGCGGCAGGCCCACGGTCCGGTCCACCCAGCGCGGACGGCATGCGAGGTACACGGCGGCGAGCATCCACGTGTAGGCGACGACGCCGATCTCGATGCCGAACAGCTGGTCTGCGTAGATCGACGGCAGTCCATAGGCCAGCGTGGCGAGCAGCGGCAGCGGCACGACGAACAGGATGACGGCCCAGGCCAGCGTGACGGTGGTGTTGATGCGTTTCATGAGTTCCGGCTCCTTGGGTTGGTTGCGAATGGCCGCAGGTCGAGGCTAGGCGATGTCGGCCACCGTGCGATCGGCGCGCACCAGCACGGCCATGATGCGGCGGTCGGGATGGCGGGCTGTCAGATCGCGGAACGTGCGCTCGCCGGCCGCGATGGCCGTGGTGGCCCACATGTCCGCGAAGGTCAGACGATCGTCCACCACGGTGGCCTGGGCGAGATCGTGTGCGGTGCGCGTGATGTGTTCGCCGCGTCTCGCCGTGCCGGAGGTGGCCACGGCCCCGTCGCGCAGGCTGATCGTGCGCAGGGTGGGGTGGTCCGCGGTGTTCGGCGCGAACGGGTCGGCCACGCCGATGTGCCAGACGAAGTCGGAGTCGTGCGCCACCGCGGTCCGCACGTCCCCGCCGCCGCCCAGCGCCGCGGCCGCGACCTCGCCGGCGCGCACCAGCGGGATGAGGAACCGGTCGAGCGCGCGCTCGACGGCCCAGCCCTTGACCAGTCCGGTCGGGTCGTACGCGCCGGCGTGCATCGCATCGAAATGCCCGTCCGTCAGCGTCTTCGCCTGCTTGCACAGGGCGTACACCTCGGCGAAGTCCGGGTCCTCGACCAACGCCCGCCAGTCGCCCCGCCGCGCGCGTCCGACCGACGAATCGGCGCGGAACGGGGAAAACACGGTTTCCACGTGGTCAAGCCACGCCTTGATGCGAGGGATCGACCGGTCGGCCAGATCGTCGAGACGTTCCGGTTCCGTGTCCGGTGCGGCGACCAGCTGCATGGTGAACGGGACCGTCATCGCGTGCGCGACGCGGGTGCGGATGAGCGGCTGCGCGGCGGTTCGCATGGGTTACTGCCCCGCGTTGAGCGACTGGTTGATGGCGTCCTGCAGCGAGTTCACGAACGCCGTGGACGTTTCAGTCGCGCCGGAGACGAATTGGATGTCCGAACTCTGCGCGCTGATCGCCCGGTCGATGAGCTGTGGGATGGCCTGCGCGCTGATGCCCTGCGATCGGCTCGTGTGGTTCGGGTACGCGACCGCGGCGATGTCCGTGATCGATCCGCCGGACACGGTGACCTGCAGCTGCACCTCGCCGTACTCGTTGGGCGTGGCGACACTGGTGTACGTGCCGTCCTTGAGCGTGGTCGTGGATGCGTCGGCATCGGCGGATGCGCTGCCGGACGTGGACGGCGAGACCGGTTGCGATGGCGTCGCCGGGCTCTGTGCGCGCGACGACGATCCGCTGATTGCGCCCGATGCCGCGGCTCCGGTGCCGACCGCGGTCCTGCTGCCGGTCAGCTGCGGCTTGACGAACAGCAGAAAGGCGTCGCCGATCACCGCGAGTCCGGCAACCACGGCGATGAGCGTTTTTGTGGCGTTGGCGTTCATGCGTCCCCCCTGACGGTTGCGGTTGCTGATATGCCGGCCGGTTTCCGGCCGCCCCTCGTATGCGAGGCTATGGATCGAGCTTGGATGACCAGTGCAGGAAAGCTGGACGTTTGCTGGAAATAGGTGCTCATGTGAGCCATCTCTCATTACGTCACGTCGCGATCGTCGTATGCCGATCGTCGCCGGCATCGGGAATGGTGCCAGCTCGGCGGGTGGGCGCCTGCGCGTCCGTTCGCACACCCGACAATGAGGAACGGATGTGCGAACGGACGATCCGGCCGCTGAATTTGTCCGTCTGCACATCCGCAAGGAGCGACGGATGTGGGAGCGGACGATCTGAGTCCCCGAACCGTCCGTTTCCACATCCGAACCCGTCCGGGCCCGTCTCACACCATGTCGGCGACGTCACGGATGAAGTCGAACGCGTCGTCGCCGCGCGTGGTGAGCAGACGCACGCACACGCCGCTCACCGCGCGGCTCACGCCCAGCTCGCCGGTGAAGCCGATGGCACGCGCGTGGTCGCGGATGCGCTCGATCAGCGCGTCCTCGGCGGCGATTCGTGCGGCGACGCGGTCGGCCTCGCGCGCGGCGGGATCGGTAGGCGCGGTCGAATCGGCGTGATCGGCGGAATCGGCGGGATCGGTTTCCGGCAGGTGCGCGTACGCGACGCCGCAGTGCGTGAACTCGCGCCACATGCCCAGCTCGGTGTAGTCGAACGCGTCCGGCTCGAGCAGCAGACGGTCGGCGAAGGCCAGCCGGTCGTCCACGAACACGCGCATGCGGTTCGCGAACCGCCGCATCGCCCAGCGCTCGCCCATCCCCACGCGTCCGCACGTCACCACGTCGCCGTACACGAACGTGGAGGCGGCGCTGATGCGCGCGGTGGTCTGGTTCATGAACGTGCTGCCGCGGAACGGGATCACCGGGAACGGCAGGAACACGGCCTTCGCGTCGCCCCGAGCGGTGAGGTCGATCGTGCGCGATGCCGCGCCGTCCGCGGTGTCGAGCACCTTCTCGTAGCTCTGCGTGCGGATCGTCGAATCGGTGCCCGGCGCAAAGTCGATGGCGATGTGCGCCTCGTCGCCCTTGAGGAATCCCGGCGAGGCCAGCATGACGATGAAGTCCGAGTGGCGGCCGTTGGCGAACGGCGTCATGAGCTTGAACGGCGCCTCGAAGTAGACGTCGTCGATCTTCGTGCGGCCGTGGCGGAACGCGGTCGTGAGCCTGAAGGTGCTGCTGGCCATGGGTGGGTCCTTTGCGGGTGGACGGTTGCGTGGCGGTTGCGTCGCGTCCGTTTTCGTACGGGTCGATACGGGATCGGACGCTGATGGGGCGGTGGCGTCCGGTTTTGTATCGGTCGGTACGAAACCGGACTCTGACGGTGGCTTGGCGTCCATTTTCGTACGGGTTGATACGAAAACGGACGCGACGGGCGGTCACATGCCTTCGAACAGGACGTACTTCTTGATCCACGCGATCACGTCGTCCACGCCCGCGCCGCCCATGAGGTCGGTGAAGATGTACGGACGGCCGTTGCGCATGCGCTCGGAGTCGCGCGCCATCACGTCGAGGTCGGCGTGCACGAGCGGCGCAAGATCGGCCTTGTTGATGACGAGCAGATCGGAGCGCGTGACGCCCGGTCCGCCCTTGCGCGGGATCTTGTCGCCCTCGTCGGTGGCGATCACGTAGATCGTCGCGTCGGCCAGATCGGGGCTGAACGTGGCGGACAGGTTGTCGCCGCCGGACTCCACGAACATGATCTGCACGTCCGGATGCGCCTTGGCCATCGCCTCGCACGCCTCCAGGTTCATCGAGCAGTCCTCGCGGATCGCGGTATGCGGGCATCCGCCGGTCTCCACGCCCACGATGCGGTCGGGCGAGAGACGCGAATGCTCGATGAGGAACTCGGCGTCCTCCTTGGTGTAGATGTCGTTGGTGACGACGCAGATGCTGTAGTCGTCGGCCATCTTGCGGGTGAGGCGTTCGATGAGCGCGGTCTTGCCGGAGCCGACCGGGCCGGCCACGCCGATGCGTACGTATGACATTGGTTCTCCTTGTTCTCGATGGGGTAGGGTTTTTGGCTCCCCTCAGTCGCCTGTCGGCGACAGCTCCCCTCGGGGAGGGGAGCCAGGGCGGGATGGTTTCCTTTGGCGCCCCTCGGGGAGGGGAGCCGGTCGTGTGTGGCTTTTCTTGGCTCCCCTCGGTGAGGGGAGCTGTCGGCGCAGCCGACTGAGGGGAGCCATCTGCAGTCAGCTCATGTAGAGCCTTGAGTAGAGGGTCTCGTGCTGCATGGCGGCGATGTCGAGGTAGGCGCCGGAGATGCCCAGATCCTCGGGGGCGAGCGTCAGCGCGATGTCCACGGCGCGCACGAGGCGCGGGAACGAGTCGTGCAGCGCCACCTGCCCGGCGTTCTGGCTGAGCGGGATCGCCTTGGCCGCGCACATCGTGAGCGCGCTGAGCAGCGAGTAGCCGTACATCACGGCCGCCTCGCGGATGCCGGGCGCATGGTCCGCCGCATACAGGCCCATGGCGATGGCGTGCACGCCGCGGCAGCGTCCGCTCTCGACGAGCTCGGCGTAGAGGTCCAGACGCGGCGACGCGGCGACGTTCGCGGCGGATCCGTGCAGCCGCGAACGCTCGGTGTGCGTCTTGTGCACGGCGATGATCTCGTCGTCGCGCGCGTCCGCGCCGACGGGCGCTTCGCCATCCGCTGCGTGTGACGTGCGCGCTGCGTCCGTTGCATCCGCCGCGTTCCCGCGATGCCGGTCGGCCGCCACCTGCCCGGCGTCCATCTGCCGCGCGAGCTTGATCAGGCGCGTGCACATGCGCTCGCTGCCCTCGCGGATCTCGCGCGCCGATTGCAGCGCGCTCGCCAGATCGTCCAGCTCGATGATGCGCTTCGCCAGCCCCTTGCGCGACAGCCGCGCGTCGGTGCCGTAGCGTCCGGCCAGCGCCATCTGCCCGATCTCCTTGTACGGCGCCACCTCGAGGTAGTTCTTCATGTACTGCTCGAAGTCGGCGCCGCGGCGCAGGAAGTCGCGCTGCACGAACGTCTCCATGCCGTTGGAGAGGGCGAACGCGCCGATCGGGAACACGCTGTCGCACACCTGCAGCATGGCGAGGCGGCGCGATTCGGTTTCGTTGGCGTTCATGGCGGTGGTCCTGGCATTCATGGGCATTGCGGTTTCGGTGTGCGTGCGGTCAGTGCGTATGCCAGGTGTGGCCGCCGTCATGGCTGTGCATGCCGTCGGCGCGGTGGAGCACGCCGTTGACCTCGTATTCGCCGTCGTGCGCGTCGTGCTCGTGGTGCGCATGATCGCCGTGTTCGTGCGCGTGCTCGTGCGCCTGCTCCCGCGCGAACTGCGCGTCCGCCTCGGCCTCCTGCTCCTCCTCGTTGAGATCGCCCGTGGTCTTGTTGGTGCCGGGGACGATGGTGCCGGAGCCGGCGTGCGCCTTGACGATGAGGAATCCGTCGAATCCGCCTTCGATGATGTGCGGCTCGTAGCCGATCTTCTTGGTGTACTCCATGGTGGGGTGGTCGTACGGCACGAGCACGCGGTCGTCCTCCACCTTGAGGCTCAGGTGGCGGTTGCCCAGCTCGAAGCACAGGCGGCCCATCTCCTTCATGGTGTGCACCGGGATCTCGATGAGCTGCGCCGACTTGATGCGCGCGAAGTAGCGCTTGTCGTCCGTCTCGGCGAGCACGTCGCCGTCCTGGATGGTCCGGCCCACCATGATGCCGAACTCGGTGCCGTCCTCGGCCACCTTCGACAGGCGCTTCTTGCTGGTCTCGAACCATTCGAACGCGATCGGCACGTTGAGCTTGCCGTCGCCGTACGTCTGGCTGATGACGTTGCCGGTTATCTCCTTGGCGATCATCCGCCCTCCTTCATGGCATGGTCATGGCGTTTCGTGGCGTCAGTGTAGCGGCGCGCGTCGCGGCGTTTGTAACGGGCGGAGGAACGATGGGGGATGCGCTCGGCGCACGGCGGCGCATAGGGGCGGATATGTGCGGAAAGCACGCCGGAACGCGCGCGTCGGGCGGCGTTGGAGGACATGGTCCGTATGGCGGACAGTGGCGTGTCGTCAATGATCGCAACGATCCGTGCGCGCGCGATCGTGCGCGAAGCAGCGGCGACGCACAAGTGTGATATTACGTCTGCAAGTTCACGGCATCATGCAACGTCACGCCGCGGCGCCACGGGACACGCAACGCCACAGGAAAACACCACAGGAAGAGAAAAGAGGACGGCCATGCTCGACGGACCCCAGATCACTCTGGCCATGCACATCCCCGACAACTTCGTCTCGCCGTCCACGGGCGGCCTGTTCTGGCTGGTCATGATCCCCGTGTGGACGCTGTGCCTGCGCGCCGTGATGCGTGAGGCGACGCCGGAGAAGATGGCGTATCTGGGCGCGGGCGCCGCGTTCTCGTTCCTCGTGATGATGTTCAACGTGCCCACGCCCGGCGGCACCACCGCGCACGGCGTGGGCGGCGCGCTGATCGCGATGCTGCTCGGGCCGCAGTACGCCACGATCGCCGTGTCCGTGGCGCTGCTGCTGCAGGCGCTGCTGTTCGGCGACGGTGGGCTGATCACCCTGGGCGTCAACTGCTTCAACATGGGCGTGGTGCTGCCGTTCGCGGCGTACGGGGTGGCGGTGCTGCTGCGCGGCTTGCCTGCGCGGGGCGTACCCGGCGGGGCGAGGGACGATGCGGCGGGCGGCTGGCGCGAGCGTGCGGCGCAGTTTGCCGGCGGCTACGTGGGCCTCACGCTGGCGGCGCTGTGCGTGGCGCTGGAGCTGGGCGTGCAGCCGCTGCTGTTCCGCGCGGCGGACGGCCAGGCGCTGTACTTCCCGTTCGCGCTGAACGTGACGGTTCCGGCGATGCTCGTGCCGCACCTGCTGGTGGCGAGCGTGGTGGAGGGTCTCGTCACCGTGGCGGCGGTGGGGTTCGTGCGCCGCAGCGCGCCGGAGCTTGTTGCGGGCGGGACGCCTGCGTCGGCTTCGGAGTCGGTTTCGGTATCGGCATCGACCGCATCGCATCGCGGCGGGCTGCGCTGGTCCGCATGGGTCGCGCTCGGCGTGGCGGCGCTGCTCTCGCCGATCGGCCTGCTGGCCACGGGCGACGCGTGGGGCGAATGGGGCGCCGAGGACTTCATGGGCGCCACCGGGCTCGACTACGTGCCGCGGTACATCGCCGACGGCTTCACGTGGAACGCGCTGCTGCCGGACTATTCGCTGACCGGGCTGCCGGATGCGGCCGGATACGTGCTGTCCGCGGTGATCGGCGTGGCGATCCTCACGATCGCGTTCCGGTTGCTGGCCGCCGCGCTGCCGCGCCGGAGCCGGGGCGCGGGCGCCCGCTGATGCGCGAACCGCCGCGTGAAGCCCGGCCGCCGCGCGATGCCCAGACGCTGCCCGCGTGGCTGTGCACGAGCGAACGCTACGTGCCGCTGCCGGACCGCTCGTCGTTCATCGGACGCAATCTGGGGCACGTCGGCGCGCTGCTCGCGCAGGTCGGCGCTCCGGTGCCGGTCGCGCGCAACGTCGTGGACCGCGCGCTGGGGTGCGTCTCGCCGGCGCTGCGTCTTGCGGGCATCGTCGCGCTCGTCGTCGCCATGAACCTCACGCATGCCATGGCGTTCACCTATCTGCTGTTCGCCCTGACGCTCGTCATGCTCGCCGCGCGCCCGGCGCGGCTCATCGCCGCGATCCTGCGCCCCACGCTCGCCGTGTGCGCGCTGAGCCTCGCGGTGGCGCTGCCGAGCGTGCTGATCGGCCAGGCAGCCACACCCGCGCGTCTGACGCTGCGCGCGTTCGTGGCCGTCTCGCTGGTGGTGGCGCTGGCGCGGACCGTGGCGTGGAACCGGCTGATCGCGTCGCTGCGCGCGTTCGGCTGCCCGGCTTCGGCGGCGTACGTGTGCGACGTGACGATCCAGTTCATCGACGTGCTCGGGCGGTCCATGATGAGCCTGCTCACGGCGCTCAGGCTGCGCAGCGTGGGACGCGACCGCACCAAGCTCACGTCGGCCGGACGGCTGCTCGGCGCGGTGTTCCTGCGCGCGCAGTCGCAGGCGCGCCGGATGGGCCAGGCGATGGTCTGCCGCGGGTTCGACGGCACGTACCCGGTGCGGCGCGTCCGCCCGTCCGCGGGCGGGATCGCGGCGAACGCGGCGTACGCGCTGGGCGTGGCGGCGCTGCTGGCCGCGGCCGCGTATCTGGAGCTGGCGGCGGGGCGGCCGCTGGGATACGCGCTGGGATAATGGGGCGTGATGTTCGGATTCAGACGCAGAGGCAAGGGCGGGGCGGATCTGCCCGCGGACGCCGCGGCATGGTTCTCCGGCGACCCGATCGTGGAGCTGGAGCACGTCGACTTCGCGTATCGCGCTGCCGCGGACATGGGCGCCGGCACCGCGCGTCCGGTGCTGCATGACTTCTCGATGACGGTCCGCCGCGGCGAATGCGTGGCGCTGCTCGGCCCCAACGGCAGCGGCAAGACCACGATCATGACGATCGTCAACGCGCTCGCGTTCCCCGACGCGGGCACGTACCGGCTCGGCGGCACCCCGGTGGAGCGCGCACGCGTGGAGGCGCGCGACAGTCCGTTCGCCAAGGCGCTGCACCAGCGCGTGGGATACGTGTTCCAGAACGCCGAGGTGCAGCTGTTCTGCCCGTCCGTGCGCGAGGAGATCGCGTTCGGCCCGCAGCAGATGGGACTGCCCGATGCCGAGGTGGACCGTCGCGTGCGCGACATGGCCGCGCTGTTCGGACTGGACGCGCTGCTCGAGCGGCCGCCGTACCAGCTCTCCGGCGGCGAGAGGAAGCGCGTGGCGCTGGCGTGCGTGATGTCGATGAACCCGGACCTGCTGGTGCTCGACGAACCCACCGACGGGCTGGACGAGCGCAACACCGACGTGCTGGTGCGCGCGCTGCGCGGGTTCGCGGCCGCCGGCAAGACCGTGCTGTTCTCCACGCATCACGACGACATCGTGCGCGAGCTCGGCGCGCGCGTGGTCCGTCTGGGCTGATCGTCGCGCCGCCGCCATCGCAGATTTGGCAAAACCGACCACGCGCGATCCCCGCGTCATCGCAGATTTGGCGGAAGTGACCCCGGAGGCCCGGAAAATCGCTGCTCCGGGGTCAGTTCCGCCAAATCTGCGGAAAGCGCGCGTCGGAGGATGGTCAGTTCTGCCCAATGTGCACGGTACCGGCGGACGACTATACTGGCCGGCGTCGTGAGGACGTCGTGAGGACGCGGCGCAGGCGACGGCGACCGTCCGGACGGACATCCGGCCGCGTCCGCCGAGCAGGCGGTCCGGCGCCGAGCGGTCCGGCAGCCAAGCACAAGGAACGGAAGCATCATGTACGTCGACCCCGCCCGCAACCGGTCCGCGAGCAACATCCGCTGGATCATGCCCTACTGCCGCCCGGACATGCCGCGCGTGGCCGGCGCGCTCGTGCTGTTCTGCCTCAACAACGCGATGGCGTTCACCATCCCGCTGCTGGCGGGCATGATCGTGGACCAGGTGATCGTGCAGGGCATGCGCGATCGGCTCGTCCCCCTGTGCGCGGCGATGATCGTGGCCACGCTGGTGCGCGTCGGCTCGCGCTACTCGTACGTGATGCTCATGGAACGGTTCGGGCAGAACTCCATCTACCGCCTCGTGTCCGACGAATACGAGCGCCTGCACGAGCTGGACTTCACGTACTTCAACCACACGCGCACCGGCGACATCATGAGCCGCCTCACGTCCGACACCGACGCGATCCGCCACATGCTCAGCTGGGTGAGCTACAACATGCTCGACTGCGTGGTGATGTTCGTGGGCGCGCTGTGCGTGATGTCCGCGATCGACTGGCATCTGGCGCTGGCGCTCGCCTGCATCACGCCGTTCATCTTCGTCGTCACGCGCGCGCTGGCCCGCCACGCCCGCCCGCTGCACTTCGAGATCCGCCAGTCGCTCGCGCGTCTCAACTCGATGGTCGAGGAGAACATCGAGGGCAACCGCGTGGTCAAGGCGTTCGCGCGCGAACCGTACGAGACCGAGAAGTTCGACGCCTGCAACGCCGACTACATGCGCCGCAACATGGATCTGGCGCACAACTCCCGGCGGTACATGCCGTGGCTCGACGGCATGGGCTTCTCGCTGCAGCTCATCACGCTGGCGCTCGGCGGGTACCTGGTGATCAACGGCGTGATGACGCTGGGCAACCTGGTGAGCTTCAACTCGCTGCTGTGGATGATCGACGGCCCGGTGCGCCAGTCCGGCTGGCTCATCAACGACTACCAGCGCTTCAACGCGAGCTGCGTGAAGATCCGCAGCCTGCTCACCGCCGAGTCGCGCATCGAGGACCGGAGCGCGGCGGCGTCTGCGGCGGCATCGGCTGAGGCGTCGGCGTCCGACGCGACGTCCCCCGCGCCCGCCGACCGCATCCGCGGCGACATCCGCTTCGAGCACGTGGGCTTCGCGTTCCCCGACGATCCCGCCACGCCGATCCTGACCGACATCGACTTCCACGTGCCCGCCGGCTCCAAGCTCGGCATCCTGGGCGAGACCGGCTCCGGCAAGTCCACGCTGGTGAGCATGATCGCGCGCTTCTACGATCCCACGGAAGGCCGCGTGCTCGTGGACGGCCGCGACGTGCGCGACTGGCCGCTGGCAAGCCTGCGCGGACAGGTGTGCATCGTGGCGCAGGACACGTTCCTGTTCTCCGACACGATCGGCAACAACATCGCGTTCGGCGCCGGCGACGACATGGCCGGCGACGAGCGCGCGATCCGCCGCGTGGCCGACATCGCCGGCGCCGACGCGTTCATCAGCGCCCTGCCCGAAGGCTACGACACCGTGGTGGGGGAGCGCGGCGTGGGACTCTCCGGCGGGCAGAAGCAGCGCCTGAGCCTGGCGCGCGCGCTCGCCGACGACCCGGCCATCCTCGTCATGGACGACACCACGTCCGCCGTGGACATGGCCACCGAGGCGGAGATCCAGCGGCATCTGGCGTCCATGGGCGGCGGACGCACGATCGTCACCATCGCGCACCGCATCTCGTCGGTCAAGGACGCGGACCTGATCCTGGTGCTGGAGCGCGGGCACATCGTGGAGCGCGGCACGCACGCCGAGCTCACGGCCGCGCGCGGACGCTACTGGGAGATCTACCAGCGGCAGCTCGGCATGGACGCCGACGCGCTGCAGGGCTGACGCGGCACGGACACCACACGAAACGACGCATCGCGCGAAACGACGCATCGCACGACACGGCACAGACAGGGCAGACGGGACGGAGCAACATGGCGCAACGCAACACCTTCCGCGAGGACGAGGAGCTCGAGGAGCGCATCAACCTGCGCGACATCCTGCGCGTGGGACGGTATCTGAAGCCGTATCTGGGCCGCGTGGCGCGCATCCTCGCCGTGGTGGTGACGATGAGCTGCATCCAGGTGGCCGTGCCGTACCTGACGAAGATCATGATCGACGAGGCGATCCCGAACCGCGACCTCGCCACGCTGGGCACGCTCGCCGGCGTCCTGGGCGCGCTCATCGTGACGTACGAGCTGGGCCTGCGCTACCGCACGGTGGCGATCACGCGCGTGGGCCAGCTCATGCTCAGGGACATGCGCCGCGACATCTTCACGCACATCCAGACGCTCCCGTTCGACTACTTCGACTCGCGCCCGCACGGCAAGATCCTGGTGCGCGTGGTCAACTACGTGAACACCCTCTCGGACACGCTCTCCTCCGGTCTGATCAGCGTGATCGCCGACGTGTTCACGTTCGCCATCACGCTCGTGGCGATGTTCGTGATCGACTGGCGCCTCGCCGCGTTCAGCCTGGCGCTGTTCCCCGTGCTGGTGGCGTGGGTGACGACGCTCAAGCACTTCCAGCGCCGGGCGTACCGGATCCTGTCCAACAAGCAGAGCAACCTCAACGCCTACATCCACGAGTCCATCGCGGGCGTGAAGACCACGCAGACGTTCGCGCAGGAGGCCGCGCAGTTCCGCACGTTCCAGGAGCAGCAGGGCGAGGTGCGGCGCGCGTGGATGCGCACCGTGCACATCCAGTTCCTCATGTGGCCGGGCATCCAGACCATCTCCGTGACCACGATCTCGCTCATCTACTACGTGGGCGTCACGGGGCTCGGCGGCGTGGACGTGACCACCGGCGTGCTCATCGCGTTCGTGGGGTACGCGAACAACTTCTGGAACCCGGTGATCAACATCGCGAACTTCTACAACCAGCTCATCACGTGCAGCGCGTATCTGGAGCGCATCTTCGAGACGATGGACATCGTGCCCTCGATCCGCGACCGCGCCGACGCGCGCGACCTGCCGCCGATCGGCGGGCGCGTGGATTTCGACCACGTCACGTTCCGCTACGAGGAGGACGGCGAGACGATCCTCGACGACGTGGACCTGCACGTGGCGCCCGGACGCACCGTGGCGCTCGTGGGCCCCACCGGCGCGGGCAAGACCACGATCGTGAGCCTCATGTCGCGCTTCTACGACGTGAGCGCGGGCGCGGTGCGCGTCGACGGGCACGACGTGCGCGGGGTGACGCTCGCCTCGCTGCGCCGGCAGATGGGCGTGATGCTGCAGGACACGTTCATCTTCTCCGGCAACGTGCGCGAGAACATCCGCTACGGGCGCCTCGACGCCACGGACGAGGAGGTGGAGGCGGCGGCGCGCGCGGTGCACGCGCACGAGTTCATCATGGAGCTGCCGGACGGCTACGACACGGCGGTGCAGGAGCGCGGCTCGACGCTGTCCGCCGGGCAGCGCCAGCTCATCGCGTTCGCGCGCGTGCTGCTGGCCGACCCGCGCATTCTGATCCTGGACGAGGCGACGAGCAACATCGACACGCACACCGAGGAGGCGCTGCAGGCGGGCCTGCGGCACCTGCTCAAGGGGCGCACGAGCTTCATCATCGCGCACCGCCTGAGCACCATCGAGAACGCGGACGAGATCTTCGTGATCGACCACGGGCGGATCGTGGAGCACGGCTCGCACGCGGAGCTGCTGGCGGCGAAGGGCGAATACTGGCGGCTGCACGAGTCGCAGTACGCGATGATCCGCGCGGAGGAGGCGGCCGGGATGTCCGAGGTGGCCGGGGCGTAGCGGTTCGCGCGGCCGTGGTTTGCGGCGGCGGTGTGCGATCGTGCCGGGCGATGTCCATGATGTGACACACTGCGGAAACGTTGTCATTCCTTGTGTTGGCGCGGTTTGTGTGGTTTGCGCCGTCATTGTTTGACAACGTTTGCTATCATGTGATGCAACAATACAACGCAACGAAGCTGTAGGGTGCCAATCCATTGAGCTGTTTCGGATTGATGACGCCCAAGAGAAGAGACAACGTTTGCATCGATAGGGATGTCCGAAGGAGGGCGTCATGGATATGCGGTCTGCGCGATCGACGGTCCGGGCATTGCGACGTCTGGCCTCCGCGGCGCTGCTCGTCGCCGTCGTGGCGGCGAACGCCTGTCTGGCTCCGGTTTCGATGGGCGCGGACTCGGCGTCTGCGGCGTTCGGCGATCTCCCCGCCGGGAGCCTGTGCACGCCCACCGAACAGTCCATGGGCACCAACGTCGACGCCTCCAAGGACCGCGATCCCGGCGTCGCCACGTGGGTGGGCGGCAACATGTACATCGGCAGGAAGCCCGCGGACACCGCCGCATGGACGAACGGCACCGGTCCCGACGGCTCGTACGCCGTGGAGGCCGAGGGCCTGACGGTCGTCAACGGCAAGCTGATGATGAAGCCGCTCAAGAACTCATGGAAGGGCGCAGGCTTCCGCTTCGGCATTGCCGGCTTCGGCACGCAGTTCCGCCCCGCGCGGAACAGCACCGCCCTGGTGGTCGGCGGCAACACCACCGACACCACCCTGCCGGATTGGTCGAACGTGCAGGCGTGGTCCCATTCCGGATTCCTGCGCGACAACGGCCATATCGCGTCGATCGCCGGTAAGAGCTCCGACCTCTGGGGCGCGACCGCGCAGGGCACGAAGTCCCTCGACAAGAACCCGGCCAATACGGATGCCGCGGTCAACTGGAACGTGACCAATCCGATGAAGCACGTCACCGTCAGAAGCGGTGACGACGACACCGACACCACCGACGACGTCAGGAACCTTTCCGAGTCCGAGTACTACCAGGACTACGTCGTCGAAGACATCTCCGCCCCGCTGGCCTTCCAGACCGCGACGGGCACGGTGACGCAGGGCGTCTCCACTCTGGACGCGCTGATTCGTCACAAGTACAACTACTACACCGAGGGGAATGACGCAGGCAGCTCCCTCCAGTACGATTTCATGTACACCGATGACGCCAAGAACGGGACCGGCCGCGGTCTCGAAACCACCGACTCGTACACCAACCGCGAGAAGCTGATCACGTTCACCGGCACGAACAACCCCACGATGGAAGTGTTCGACCTCGACGCGAGCATGCTCACCGACTACATCGACGGCACACGTTACCGTGGCGTGGCATTCGCGTTCACGAACATCACCGACACCGCGTCCGTGGTGATCAATGTGACCGGTGATAGCAAGGACATCTCCTTCCATAACGGTTGGCAGTTCTGGTGGAATGGCACGGAGATCTCCGACGGCTATTCCAACTACAACAGCATGAGCACCGACGAGAATCTGAAAAAGAAGTCGGAGCTTTACGCGAAGGCCGCGCAGAAGATCCTGTGGAACTTCCACGACACGAACAGCCTCACCATCTACGGCGGCATCGCCAACGAGGGCACGGACAAGTACACGGAGGACGACCCGGCCGCCGCGATGCTGGGCAGCATCATCGTGGTCGGCAACGCCGAATCCGGCAACAACGGGAAGAACGCGGACAACACCACCGGCAACTTCGAGTCGCACGTGACCACGAACGGCCGCGTGTACACCGAGGGCGACTTCTCCATGCACAACCCGTACTACGCGGCGAAGTTCACCCAGCAAGGCGCGAACGACGGCGACTCCGCCTCCGTGATCGACATGGACCAGGAACGCCACAACTTCCCGTGGAACGGCTCCTACACCGAAGCCTGCGCCGCCATCGCCTAGACCAAGACCCGCGAGGACGGCACCTCGAGGCTCGCCGGCACCACCTGGGCCGTGTACGGCACGTACGACGACGCCGTGAACGGCAGGAATCCGCTGCTCACCGTCAAGGACAACGACTTCCGGGACAAGAACGCCGACGGCGGCGAATTCACCGTCGAAGGCCTCGCGCCGGAAGCCAACTACTTCCTCAAGGAGACCGGCGCCGACGAAGGCTTCCAGCTCAACGGCACCATCTACCACGTGACCACCGGCAAAGCCACGAGCGAGGCCGCGAAAGTCACCCAATCGGTGACGAGGAACGTGCACGGCACGCTCGAGACCGGTACGGCCGGCATGAAGAACGGCAACATCACCAACAAACCCACCGAAGCGACCTGGAGCAAAACCGACGTCAATGGCGCCAAGCTCGCCGGATCACAGTGGAAACTCGTCAGATCGAACGGCGTCGCCTACTGCGTGGCCGACGACGTGACCGTCGGCGCGGACGGCGCGGTCAGCCCGTCCGGAACCACGTTCAAGGACTGCCCGGACGGCGCCACGACGATCTCCGACCACGCCGCCGGAACGGCCGGCACCGGCGTCATCACCGTGAAGGAGCTGCCCGCCGGCATCTACACGCTCACCGAGACCAAGGCCCCCGCCGGCTATCAGGTCTCCATGGACACGTACACGCTCGTCATCAGGGACGACAGCACCGCCTCCACCATCACCAAGAACGGTTCCGCGCTCGTTGACAACACCGTGACCGACGAAGCGTTGCCGGTGGACGTGGAGATCCCGGTCCGGAAGACCGTGACCGGCGGCTCGTGGCCGAAGACCGACGGCAGGTATGTGCCGTTCCGGTTCGCCATCACCGGTGACTCCGACGACGCCGGGGGATGGCCCGTGCCCAAAGGGTGCGACAACCTCGCCGACTGCATCATCGACCTCGCCCCGGCGGACCACGCCACCGACCCGACGCAGGCCGTCGCGTCGTTCGGCAAACTCACGTTCACCGACGCGCAACTGTCCGACGAGCCCGGCAGCGGCGGCGACTACGCGAAGACCTACACGTACAAGATCGCCGAAGTCGCGGGTTCCGACCCGTTCGTCACCTACTCGAAGGCCGAGTACCGGCTCACCATCACCGTGAGCCGCGCCACCGACGAATCCGGCGCGCACGCCGGCATCAAGGCGCACGCCGTGCTGGTGCGCGTGAAGGACGATGACGGGAACGCCGCATCCGGTGACGACGCCACCGTGGGCGAGTGGACCGTCACGTCCGGCGATGCCGCGGATGCTGCGAATGCAAAAGCCACGGCCTTCACCAATGCGGTCTCCGGTCCCGTTCTTCCGGCCACCGGCGGCGCGGGCACCGTGGGACTCACGGTCGCCGGCGCGATCGCCGTGCTCGTCGCATCGGCGGGACTGGCCGTGGTCAGGAGGCCGAGACGATGACCGGTGCACGAACGAGGGGAGAAGACCCGTAGCCTCCGCGATCCCCGACCCATGCAGCCACTCCGACCATTCCGCCACTTCAACCGTCATTTCAAACAGCACAACCATCCGAAAGGAACCATCATGAAGAAGCTGAGCAAGGCCCTGCTGGGCCTCATCGCCGCAGTGGCGATGCTCTTCACCGGTCTCGCCACCGGCACCGCCGCCGTGGCCGACACCGGTGGTCAGACCAATAACACGTACTCCATCACCATCAAGAACGGCACTGAGGGCTACACGTACGAGGCCTATCAGGTGTTCAAGGGCGATCTGTCGGACAGTACCCTGTCGAACATCCAATGGGGTGACGGCGTCAACGGCACCGAGTTGCTGGCGGCGCTGAAGGACGATGAGACACTGAAGGACACGTTCAAGAACGCCAAGGACGCCGCCGACGTGGCGGCGAAACTGTCCAGCGACAACGTCCAGAAGTTCGCGGAGATCGTCAGCGATCACGTGACGGCGGCACAGAGCAGCGTCGATTCGCCGACCAACGGCAAGTACGTCATCTCTAATCTCGCCGCCGGCTACTACCTGGTGAAGAACACGAAGGTGCCGACCGGCGTGGATGCGGCCTACTCCAAGCTCATCATCAAGGTGACGGACAATGTGGAGGCCGAATCGAAGATGGACAAGCCGAAGGTCACCAAGAAAGTCAAGGACGTCAACGACTCCACCGGCGCTGTCTCCGACTGGCAGGACACCGCCGACCACGACATCAACGACTGGATCGACTACAAGCTGGACGGCACGCTGCCGGCCGACTACGACGCCTATAACACGTACTCCTACACGTTCACCGATACGCTCTCGGAAGGGCTCACGTACGACGGCAACAACGAGAGCCACAAGGTGAAGGTGTACGTGGTGAACAAGGGCGCCGATGGCAAGGAAGTCGAGACCGCGATCACCGACGGATACACCGTGGACGCAGTCAAAGACGATGACGGAAAGCTCGGTGCCCCGTACGAGAACGGCACCACGCTGACCGTGGCGTTCGCCGATCTGAAGTCCGCTACCGTGGATGGCGGTGTCAAGATCACCAAGGACAGCATCATCCGCGTCACGTATCAGGCTCAGCTTAACGACCACGCCAAGGTCGGTTCCACCGGCAACCCGAACGAGGTGACTCTGACGTACTCCAACAATCCAACCAAGGAGGGCACCGGCACGACGGCTCCGGACAAGGTCACGGTGTTCACGTTCACGCTCAATGTCAACAAGTACGTCGACTCCGTGTCCAACAAGAAGCCCGGTGCCAAGTTCACCCTGTCGAAGCTCAAGGACGGCAACTGGACCGAGGTCAAGAAGTACGACAGCGGCACCGAAACCACCTTCGAGTTCAAGAGGCTGGACGATGGCTGCTACAAGCTCGTGGAGGACGCGGCCCCCGCCGGCTACAACAGGATGGCTGACCTCTACTTCACGGTGGCGGCCACGCACACCGTGGATCAGGAGAATGACGGTGGCAATCTGGAGCTGAAGAGTCTGACGATCACGGTGACGGACGCGAGCGGTACGGAGCTGACCAGTACCGACATCCAGAAGTTCACCACCGACATGACCAGCGCCACCGTCAACATCAGCACCGACATCATCAACCACAAGGGCTCCACGCTGCCGTCCACCGGCGGCATGGGCACGGTGATCCTGTACGCGGCGGGCGGCATGTGCCTGCTGGCCGCGGGACTGTGGTTCGGACTGCGTCGCCGCACCGCGCGCTGAGCGCGGGACCGCGAACGCATCGCATCGCCGCGAGCACATCGCACGCCGAACGGACCTGACCATGACCACCCGCCAGCATCATCGCCGCAGGAACGCCGGAACCGCGCCCGTCGCAGCCGACGCGCTCTCCCGCGTGCTCTCCGCGTTCTTCGCCGTGGTGCTGGTGGCGGGCGTCTGCCTGGTCTCGTACCCCACGGTGAGCGACTGGTGGAACCGCATGCATCAGTCGCGCGCTGTGGCGTCGTACATCGAGCAGACCGAGGACCTCTCCGCCGTGCAGCGGCAGACGATGCTGGACGCGGCGCAGGCGTACAACCGGCGTCTGGCGCAGCGCGACGACCGCGGCCGCTGGACCATGACCGACGCCGAGCGCGCCGAATACGACTCGCTGTTGGACGTGAGCGGCACCGGCGTGATGGGGTACGTGACCATCCCTCGGATCGCCGTGCGCCTGCCCATCTACCACGGCACCGACGAAGGCGTGCTACAGATCGCGGTGGGGCATCTGGCCGGCAGCTCCCTGCCGGTGGGCGGCGCGGACACGCACGCGGTGGTCTCCGGGCACACCGGGCTGCCCAGCGCGAAGCTGCTCACCGGGCTGGACCGGCTGCGGGAGGGCGACACGTTCGCCTTCCACGTGCTCGGCGAGACGCTCACCTACCAGGTGGACCGCATCGACGTGGTGCTGCCGGACGAACTGGACGTGCTGGGCATCGAACCCGGACGGGACTACGCCACGCTGGTCACCTGCACGCCGTACGGGGTCAACTCGCATCGGCTGCTGGTGCGCGGGCACCGCATCCCCACGCCCGCCGAGCCGGACGACGTCGACTACGCGGCGCCGGTCGCGCTCATGGGGCTGGCGATCGGTGCGGGCGCCGGCGCGCTGCTGGCGGCGGCCGCGGTGGCGGCGTGGCGTCTGACGCGCAGGCGTCCGCGCTGCCGCGGCGCGCACATCAGCGGTGCGCACATCACACAGGAACATCACATGCACGAGGAGCGATGATGAACAACGTGATCGGAGACTTCCTCACCCGGTGGGGAACGCGGCTGCTGGGCGCGATCGGCGCGCTGGCCGTGACGCTCGCCGCGATCTGCTGCCCGGCCGTGGCCGCGGCCGACGCAGGAACGGCGTCCGCTGGGTCCGGCGACGGGTCGATCACGGTGACCTACGAGAAGGACGGCACGGCGCTCGCCGGCGTGGAGGTGCGCGTGCATCGCGTGGCCGAGATCGCCGCGGATGGCGCGTCCGGCGGCGCACCCACGCCCACGCCCGACTTCGCCGGGTACGCCGTGGACTGGGGCGCGTCCGGCGACGAGGCGCTGCGCACGCTCGCGGAGACGCTCGCCGGATACGCGGCGCGCGACGGCATCGAGCCGCTGGGCACCCGTGCCACGGACGCGCACGGCACGGCCGCGTTCGAGGGACTGCCGCGCGGGCTGTATCTGGTGATCGTGGGCGCATACCGCGGCGACGCGCTGCGGTGCGACGCCGCCGCGATGCTGGTGGCACTGCCCTCCGGCGACGCGGCGACGTCCGATGCCGCGGCGGCGATGCACGTGACGCTGCAGCCCAAGTCCGACTGCACGCCCGGCTCCACGCCGCCTCCTACGACTCCGCCGGCCACTCCGCCGCCGACCATCCCTCCGACGACGCCTCCCACCACGCCACCCGAGACCCCGCCTGCCACCCCGCCCTCCGAGACGCCGCGGAACGCATCGCTCACCGTGCGCAAGGTCTGGCGCGACGACGACGCGTCCACGCGCCCGGAGAGCATCGTGGTGCAGCTGCTGCGCGACGGCGAGGTGCACGATCAGGTGACGCTGGACGCCGCGGGCGGCTGGTCGCACACGTGGACGGACCTGGAGTCCGGGCACGACTGGCGCGTGGTGGAACGGTCCGTGCCCGACGGCTACACCGTGGCCGTGGACCGTGAAGGCGCGGAGACGCTGATCGTCAACACCGGCACCACGCCCGTCCCGCACACGGGCGCCGCGGTGGTGCTTCCCGCTGCAGCGGGCGCGATCTGCCTGCTGCTGGCCCTGATGCTGCTGGCCATGCGCCGGCACCTGCGCCGGCGGAACTGAAAAACAGCCGTTGTCCGACCCGTCGGCGCGCGTACGCCCGCACTCCCCGTCTTTCCCGGGGCGTGCGGGCGTATCGCTGCCTGTGGCGCGGTGATGCGCTCAGCCCAGCAGAAAATCCAGAAGCGCGGCGTAGTCCGGCGCGGGGTCGCCGCGCAGCGTCAGCACGGCCTGCGGGCAGACGTGCGGATCGCCGGCGGGGGAGATGGCGGTGCGCACGTACACGCCATCGACGCCCGCCGCGGCCGCGCCCAGGATGTCGCAGCGCACGTCGTTGCCCACCATCACCGCACGATCGGGACGGTCGGACAGCCCCTCGCGCTCCAGAGCTCGGCGGTACAGCGCGGCGGACGGCTTGCGCACGCCCTCCTCGCTGGAGATGACGATGCGGTCGAGCGCGGCGTCCAGACCCAGCAGCGCCAGTTCGGGGCGCGTGTAGCAGGACTGCGCGTTGCTCAGCAGCACCACGCGCAGGCCGCCGCTGCGCAGGGCGTCCAGCATCTCATGCACGCCGGGGTAGAGACGCAGCAGATTCGTGCAGGCGCGACGGAACGTCCACGCCAGCTCGCGTGCGGCGCGCGTGGCCGCTTCGCCGGACAGTCCGGGCAGCAGTGCGCGGTAGACGGGCAGCATGTCCGGCTCGTAGTGCTCGCCGGCGTCCGCGGGCTCGAGCAGGGCCATCGCGCAGTCGAACGCGTCCCGGGCGGAAGGCTCGTCGCGGTACGGCGACGAAGGGTCGAGCCGGCCGATCGCCCCGCACAGCGCCGCCCACGCGCACGGCGAGGACTCGTCGGTGCGGATGTCCACCAGCGTGCCGTACAGGTCGAAGAACGCCACGTCGTAGCGGCGTCGCGATGCGCTTCGCGGCATCGCCATGGCGGACGTGCGCGTCACCATGCGAACACCGCGAAGCTCTGCGGGCCGAGCGTGATCCGGTCGCCGTCCGCGTGCGCTTCGCCCACCAGCAGCAGCGGCTCGGACGTGACGCCGCGCCCGTCGGCGTCGTCGCCGCGCGCGGGCGCGTCGAAGGACTCGGTCCCGCGCCCGGGGTTCATTGCGACCAGCAGATGTTCCGCATCGTCGTCCATGCCATCGTTCGCCGTGCGCAGGAACGCGAAGACGCGCCCGTCCTCCGGCGCGGCCGCCACGCTGAACGCGGCGCCGGAACGCAGCGCGGCGTGCCCGGCGCGCACCGCCAGCACGCGGCGCACCCAGTGGTACAGCGAGTCCGGGCGCGCGATCTCGGAGGCCACGGTGGGCGCGTCCGGGGCGTCGTCGGCGGGCAGATAGCGCGAATCGGCGATCGCGGGACCGGAACCGTACCCGCCCCACTGCATGGGCGTGCGGCTGCCGGTGCGCACGTAGCCGCCCTCGAACGTGGGCAGCGGGCGGTAGCGCATGCCTATCTCGTCGCCGTAGTAGACGAACGGGCAGCCGGGCATGGTCAGGATCATGCCGTACGCCACCTTGCGCTCGCGTTCGGTGAGGCGCTGGGCCGTGCGCAGCGTGTCGTGGTTGCAGGTGATGAGGTCGAACCGCCCGCCGTGCGCCTCGGCGTCGCGCAGCTGCGGCAGGTACTCGTCCAGGAACGGGCGGACGGACGCGCCGGAGTCGGCGTTGAAGTAGCTGCGGTCGCCGTCGCGGACCAGCGGCGTGTCCGTGTCGCGCAGCAGACGGTTGTAGCCGTTCGGGCTGCCGTCCCAGCGCCAGTCGAGGTAGAAGTCCATGTCGAACCCGGCCTGCATCGACTCGTGCGGGCGCCCCCACTCGGAGACGAACGCGGCCTCGGGGAACTCCGGGCGGATCCGGGAGAACAGGTGCCGCCACGTGCGGATGGTGTACGGCTTGCCGTCGTCGTCGCGCTTGACCAGGCTGTCCGCCATGTCCACGCGGAAGCCGTCGGCGCCGAGGCGCAGCCAGAAGCGCATCACGTCCAGCATCGCCTCGCAGGTGGCCAGCGCGTCCGGGCCGAGCGCGGGCCTCTGCCACGCGTGGCGCGGGTGCGCGAAGCCGTAGTTCAGCGCGGGTTGGCACTTGAAGAAGTTCAGCACGTAGGTGCCGTCGCGCTCGGTCTCGCCGCCGATGAACGGCAGGCCGTCCGCGCCGGAGATCCACGAGTCGGTCCAGATGTAGCGTTCGGAGACGTCCTCGCCCCGGGTCGTGACGCGCTTCGCCGGGTCGGCCTGCGCGCTGGCGGCGAACCACGCGTGCTCCTCGCTGGTGTGCCCGGGGACGAGGTCCAGCAGCACGTGCATGCCGCGTTCGTGCGCCGCGGCGAACAGGTCGGCCAGGTCGCGGTTGGTGCCGTAGCGCGGGGCGACGCGCGTGTAGTCGCGCACGTCGTAGCCGGCGTCCCGGAACGGGGAGTCGAAGCAGGGGTTGATCCACAGCGCGTTGCAGCCCAGGTCGCGCACGTAGTCGAGGCGGGCGGTGATGCCGGGGATGTCGCCGATGCCGTCGCCGTTCGCGTCGGCGAAGCTCTGGGGATAGATCTCGTAGAAGCGCGCGTCGTCCAGCCACTGCGGCGTGGGGAAGGGGCGATCGGCGTGTCGTGATGCTGTCATGATTCGCGATCCTTGTGTTTCGTAGCGTTCCGCGGCCGTCGCGGACGCTGTGTCGCGATTCATTCTACCACTGATTGCGAACGTTTGCAAAAACCGTGCTATAGTCGGTACCACTGATGCGCTGCGGCGCTGCGGTATACAAGCATCAGATGTGACGTTCACGCTGAAGCGACGTATATGGCTCCGCAGTTTGCAATCATTTGCAAACATTGCATGCGTCATTAGCCGTTCAGTGATTGAGGAAAGGACGATCAATGAAGATCAACATGAAGAAGGTCATCGGGCTGGCGGCCGCCGTCGCCATGCTCACCCCGCTCGCCGCGTGCGGCTCCGACGGAGGCTCGAACGCCGCGTCGAACGGCACGTCCGCCTCCGGCACCACCGAGGTGGCGCTCAAGGTGTGGGCCCCGCAGGCCGACCAGACCGCCGAGAGCGGCGACTCCTGGCTGGCCACCGTGGAGAAGTCCTTCGAGAAGGCTCACCCCGAGTACAAGATCACCTGGACGAACGACGTGGTGGGCGAGGACGACGCCGCCAAGACCGTCAAGCAGGACGCCGCCTCCGCCGCCGACGTGTACATGTTCGGCAACGACCAGCTCGGCACTCTGATCGAGAGCAAGGCCATCGGCCAGCTCGGCACCGACGCCGAGAAGCGGGTCAAGGAGCAGTCCGACGCGGCCACCCTGCAGTCCGTCACCTTCACCGACGGCAAGCTGTACGGCGTGCCCTACACCGGCAACACTTGGTTCATGTACTACAACAAGTCCAAGTTCTCCGCGGACGACGTCAAGTCGCTCGACGCCATGCTCGCCAAGGGCAAGGTGGCCTTCCAGATCGGCGGGCCCTGGTACTACACCTCCTTCTACACCGGTGCCGGCGCCAAGTTCTTCGGCTCCGACGGCATGACCGCCTCCGAGGGCATCAAGCTGGGCGACAAGGCCGCCGATGTGACCAAGTACCTCGCCGACCTGGCCAACAATCCGAACTTCGTGGTGGACGACGGCACCACCGGCATCGCCGGCCTGCAGAACGGCAGCGTGGACGCCTACTTCGACGGCACTTGGAACGCCTCCAAGGCCAAGGCCGCCCTCGGCGACAACTACGCCGCCGCCCCGGCCCCGAGCTTCACGGTCAACGGCGAATCCATCCAGATGACCCCGTTCTCCGGCTCCAAGGCCGCCGCCTACAACCCGAACTCCAAGAACGCCAAGGCCGCCGCGCAGTTCGCCGCCTTCCTGGGCTCCACCGAGTCGCAGAAGTCGCACTACACCATGAGCGGCGTCACCCCGTCCGACAAGTCCCTCGCCTCCACTGCCACCGACCCGGCTTCCAAGGCGCAGATGGACACCATCGCCAACATCGCCGTCACCCAGCCCACCATCTCCGCGATGAACAACTTCTGGGATCCGGCCACCACGTTCGGCAACGGTCTGAAGAACAAGGACGTCACCCCGTCCAACGCGGCCGAGAAGGTCGCCGAGTTCCAGGCCCAGCTGGACGCCGCACAGAAGAAGTGACGGACCTGGCCCGACGGGACCGGCCGGGACCCGCCCGGGCCGCACGCAACCACATCAACCCCCGGCCACCAACCGTTCCATCTCCTCCTTCTCCAACCGGTGCGGCCCGCTCTTCCGAAGGCCGCACCGCCTTCCGTCCGCTTCGACCCGGCGCATCTTTTCCCTTTCTCCGTGCGCCGGGACGGGCGGACACCTGCATGCATCGGAGCTCGGGGCGTCCCCATCGACGCGGACGTCCGAAGCAACCACACCGCATCATCCACACCGAAACCACATTCACACTAAGGCGGTAAGCAATGTCCAGTGCGACTGTCACCACCGCGAAGCGCCGCCGCAGGACGACGACCAAGGACGACATCGCCCCCTCGCCCTACACCCTGCGGGCCGCGTTCGCCAACGGCGGCGCGACGACCAGGCTGTCCGCGCTCGTCCTCGGACTCGGCAACCTCGCGCACCATCAAATCGTCAAGGGCCTGATCCTGCTCGCCGGCGAGATCGCCTTCATCGCGTTCATCGCCACCTCCGGCGCGCACAACCTCGCCATGCTCCCCTCGCTCGGCGACAACGAGGGCGGCCAGCAGCTCGTGGACGGCTTCTGGGAGTACGTCCAGGGCGACAACTCCGTGGTCATCCTGCTCTACGGCGTGTGCACCGTGGCCATCTGCGCGGTGTTCGTGCTGTGGTGGGCCATGGCCGTGCGCAGTGCGTACAAGGCCGAGTGCCTCGCCCGCGCCAACGACGGCAGGGCGCCGAGCTTCGCCGACGACCTGCGCGACCTCACCGACGGCAAGGTCTCCAACCTGCTCATGGCGCTGCCCACGCTGGGCATCGCCGTGTTCACCGTGCTGCCGCTGATCTTCATGATCTCCATGGCGTTCACCAACTACGACCAGAACCACGTGCTGCTGTTCGACTGGACCGGGCTCGACGCCTTCAGGTCGGTGTTCTCCGGCAGCGCCACCGGCGACGTCAACGCCAGGCTGTTCTTCTCCGTGCTCGGCTGGACGCTGGTGTGGGCGTTCTTCGCCACGTTCCTCAACTTCTTCTTCGGCCTGTTCATGGCCATGATCATCAACCGCAGGACCACGCACGGCAAGGGCTTCTGGCGCGCGGTGTTCTCCATGTCCATCGCCGTGCCGCAGTTCGTGTCCCTGCTCACCATGCGCACGATGCTGCAGCCGCAGGGCGCGATCAACCGCATGCTCATCAACTGGGGCTGGATCGACCAGGCGCTGCCGTTCTTCACCGACGTGACGTGGGCGCGCGTGACCGTGATCGTCATCAACCTGTGGGTCGGCATCCCGTACACCATCATGCAGGTCACCGGCATCCTGCAGAACATCCCCGCCGAGCAGTACGAGGCCGCGAAGATCGACGGCGCGAACTGGTGGCAGATCTTCACCAGGATCACCATGCCGTACATCTTCTTCGTGCTCACCCCGTACCTCATCACCACGTTCACCGGCAACGTGAACAACTTCAACGTGATCTTCCTGCTGTCGCAGGGCGAGCCGAGCCAGGTGGGCCAGTCGGCCGGCAAGACCGACCTGCTCATCACGTGGCTGTACAAGCTCACCGTGGACCGCGGCGACTACAACCTCGGCGCGGTGATCGGCATCATGACGTTCGTGGTGCTCGCGGTGGTGGCGCTGCTCACGTACCGCAGCTCCGGATCCTACAAGAACGAGGAGGCGTTCCGATGAGCAGGAACGAGAAGGCGACCGCCGAGGTCGCGCGCGAATCCCACGGCCTGATGCACGACCAGCGCAAGCGCCGCATCGCCGGCGACGTCGCGGCCCACCTGTTCCTAGGCGTCATGGCCGTGATCTGGCTGGTGCCGATCGTGTGGGTGTTCTTCGAGAGCTTCAACAGGAACACCGCGCCCTACACCGACTCCTTCTTCCCCAAGGAGTACACGCTGAACAACTACGTGGCGCTGTTCACCGACCGCACGGTGATGAACTTCCCGAGGATGTTCATGAACACGCTCATCGTGGCGTGCTTCACCTGCCTGATCTCCGTGTTCTTCGTGCTCTCCGTGGCGTACTGCATGTCGCGTCTGCGCTTCCGCTTCCGCCGCACCTTCATGAACGTGGCGCTGATTCTGGGCATGTTCCCCGGCATCATGGCCGTGACCGCCATCTACTTCATCCTCAAGGCCATGCAGCTGACGGAAGGCTCCACGGCGGTGCTCATCGCGCTGATCCTGGTGTACTCCGCGGGCTCCGGCGCCGGCTTCTACGTGATGAAGGGGTACATGGACACCATCCCCATGTCGCTCGACGAGGCCGCGCTGATCGACGGCTGCACGCGCTGGCAGGTGTTCACCAAGATCATCATCCCGATCTCCCGGCCGATGATCGTCTACCAGGCCATCACCGGATTCCTCACCCCGTGGCTCGACTTCGTGATGGCCAAGGTGATCTGCCGCACGCAGTCGAACTACACGGTGGCGCTGGGCCTGTGGCTCATGCTGGACAAGGAGTACATCCAGGACTGGTACGCGCGCTTCGCGGCCGGCGCCGTGGTGGTCTCCATCCCGATCGCCGTCCTGTTCATCGTGATGCAGCGCTTCTACCAGGAGTCGATGAGCGGTTCGGTGAAGGGCTGAAGCCATCAAGGAAGCCCTGTGGGCTTCCGACTGGCTTCAGCCTGAGCGGGTTTTCTTCCGGTCATCCTGAGCGGATTTTTTCCTTCCGGTCATCCTGAGCGGAGCCCGAAGGGCGGAGTCGAAGGATCCGTGCATTGCGGCGCATGCCAAGGATCCTTCGACTCCGGGGCTGCGCCCCTCCGCTCAGGATGACGGGGTGGAAGAAAGGCTGTCGTCCCTCCGCTCAGGATGACGGGGTGGAAGAAAGGCTGTCGCCCCTCCGCTCAGGATGACGGGGGGGGGAAAGGCGGCCGTCGCCCCTCCGCTCGGCAACGCCGCATCACGCCATCAACCATCATGCACACCAGGAAAGGAACCGTCATGGAACAGCAGGCTGCCGCAACCGCGGTCGGCGACCGGACCCCCGCCGAGGAGGGCATGCCCTGCCCGGACCTGCCCGTGTACGAGGGCGACGATCTGGGTGCGCGCCCCGACGGCGCCGGCGCGGTCTTCCGCATCTGGGCGCCCACCGCCGCGGGCGTGACGCTGCGCCTGTTCGCCGCCGGATCCGAGGGCGAGCCCCACGGCGCCGAACCCACGGAGACGCGCGAGATGACGCCCGGCGCGTGCGGCACCTGGCAGGTGCGCTGCGACGGCGCCGGCCACGGCACCTACTACGACTATCTGGTCCGTTTCCCCGACGGCACCGTCAACCGCACCGCCGACCCGTGGGCGCGCGCCGCCGGCGTGAACGGCCGCCGCAGCATGGTGGTGGACCTCGCGCGCACCGATCCGGACGGCTGGGACGAGGATCGTCGCCCGCGCGTGCCCGCGCATGCGCTGGTGATCTGGGAGACGCACGTCGGCGACTTCAGCAACGACCCGCACGGCGGCGTGCCCGCGGAGCATCGCGGCACCTACCTCGCGTTCACGCACGCCGACACCACCGTGGACGGCGAAGGCGACTTCCCCACCTGCGTCAACTACCTCAGGCGTCTCGGCATCACCGCCGTGCAGCTCATGCCGTTCTACGACTACGGGTCCATCGACGAGTCGCTGCCCCTCGGCTCGCCCGAACGCGGCTTCAACTGGGGCTACGACCCGCTCAACTACAACGTGCCGGAAGGCTCCTACAGCACCGACCCGTTCCACGGCGAGACGCGCATCCGCGAATGCAAGCGCATGATCCAGGCGCTGCACGCGGCCGGCATCAAGGTGATCATGGACGTGGTCTACAACCACATGTTCTCCGCCGACAACTGGTTCGAGCGCACGGTCCCCGGCTATGCGCTGCGCCGCCGCGCGGACGGGACGCTCGCCAACGGGTCCGCGTGCGGCAACGACGTGGCCACCGAACATCCGATGATGCGCCGGTACATCGTGGACTCCGTGACCTACTGGGCGCGCGAATACCACGTCGACGGCTTCCGCTTCGACCTCATGGGGCTCATCGACGTGGACACCATGAACGCCGTGCGCGCCTCGCTCGACGCCCTGCCGGACGGCGCGTCGATCCTCATGCACGGCGAGCCGTGGTCCGCGCGCCAGACCGCGCTGGACCCGCAGGCGCGCGTCATCCTCGCGGACAAGCGCGGCCTGCCGTACCTCGACCCGCGCATCGGCGCGTTCTGCGACTCCACGCGCGACGCCGTGCGCGGCCACGTGTTCTTCCAGAAGGTGCCCGGATACCTCACCGGAGCCTCCGCCGACTACGCCGACGACATCCGCCTCGCCGATGACGCGTGGCGCGGCACGCTGTGCGAATCCGCAGGCGTGGGGCAGGTGATCCAGTACGTCTCCGCGCACGACGACCTGACGCTGTGGGACAAGCTGTGCGCCACGATGCGCGGCATGCCCACTGACGCCGACTACGAGGCCGAGGGGCCCGAATGCGCCGATCTGATGGCCGCCAGCCGCCTCGCCGCCGGCATCGTGTTCGCCGCGGCCGGCGTGCCGTTCCTGTTGGGCGGCGAGGAGTTCGCGCGCACCAAGCGCGGCGTCTCCGACTCGTTCAGCAGCCCGGCCACGCTCAACCGGCTGGACTGGCGGCGCGCGCGGCGCCTGCGCGGACTGGCCGAGCACTATGCGGCGCTCATCCGGCTGCGGCGTGAGAGCCCGGCGTACTTCGGCGGCGCGCGCATGGTGGTGCCGCGCGACGACGACGTGGTGGCGTTCCGCGTGGGCGACGACTGCGTGACCATCAACCCCGGCGACGCGGCGCGCACGCAGTCCACGGTGGATCTGGAGATGCCCGGGCCGTACGACGAGGTGGCGAAGATCGCGCCGGACGAGTGGGAGCGTCTGTACTGCTCGTGCGGGGAAGGCTCCGCTTCCGGGGGCGATGGGGCCGGGGAATCCGGCGCCGCCGCGTGCGCCGCGCGCGTGGACGGGCGCGACCTGATGCTGCCGCCGCACAGCTTCGTGGTGTGGCGTCGCCGGCACGGGTAGGCAGGTAGATTGGGATCGGAAGGCGGATCGTCGTCGAACGGCGGTCCGCCCGTCGCGTATGCGCGGCGTGCGCCGCGCGGGAAGGGGACGAGGATGCATCGGGACGAATCGAACCGCAGGGACCGGGCGCGCGGACTGTCGTCGCTGCGCCTCAAGGTGATCGGCGCGGTCTTCATGGCGCTGTCCGTCGCCTCCATCACCGTGCTGCCCGCGCTGCTCGGTGCGCCGGGCTCGGACGACATGGGCGCGCTCACCGCCGTGGTGCTGTGCGAGGCCGCGTCGTGGTGCGCGGTGCCGATCTACGCGTGGCTGCTCGCCGAGGGGCAGCGGCGCACGCGCAACGTGACCGCGTACGGGCTGCGGCTGTTCGCGCTCGCGGCGGTGTGCGAGGTGCCGTACGACCTGACCGTGTCCGGCACGGCGTTCGACCCGCGCTCGCAGAACCCGGTGTGGGGGCTGCTGGTGGCGCTGATCGTGCTGACGCTGCTCGACCGGGCCTCTCGCCTCGCGGGCGCCGCGCGGTGGGGTCTGGCGGTCGTGGCGGTGGCGGCCGGCCTGGCGTGGGACGTGCTGCTGGGCGTGGGCGTGCGCCAGCGCGTGATGTTCGTAGGCGCGGCCACGCTGCTGTTCGCGCTGATCTTCCGCTGGCTGCGCGCGCGGGAGAACACGATGATGTTCACGGCCGGTCTGCTGGGCGCGGTGATGTGCATCACGCCGGCCATCGGGGTGGCGTTCCTGCACTACCGCAACGACGAGCTGGGCTATTCTCCCGCGCGTCCGTGGGTGCGGTGGGCGCTCTATGCGGTCTATCCGGTGCTGCTGTGCGCCGGTGCGGCGGTCGCGCTGCTGGGCTGAGGCCGGCGGTTGACTGAGACGGCCGGGCCGATGCGCCCGGTGGGCCGGCGCGCTCAGCCGGCGAACGGCACCGCCGTGCCGCGCGGGATCAGCTGCGCCTCCACCACCTCGTGCGGGGCCTCGAGCGGCTGGCCGTTGATGAGGCGCATCGCCTTGACGGCCGCGCGCCTGCCCATGTCGTACGGATCCTGGCGCATGGTGGTGAGGTTGATCGTGTCCGCGTAGGGGCTGTCGTCGAAGCCGACGATCGAGTAGTCGCGCGGCGTGATGTGCCCGTACGCGCCCAGCTTGATCACCAGCGGGATGGCCATCATGTCCATCTGGCAGCAGATCGCGTCCGGGAACTCGTCGAGCGTGAGCAGCGCGGCCAGCGCGGAGTCGGCGAACTCCGGGCCGCGCGGCACCGGCAGCACCTGCCAGTTGATGTCGCGTCTGCCCTCGGCGTCCTTGCAGGCGGCGATGAAGCCCTTGGCGCGCGCGTCGATGGAGGAGTTCATGGCGGCCGCCTCCGAGCACGCGTACACGATGCGGCGGTGCCCCAGGTTGATGAGGTACTGCGTGGCCTTGTACATGCCCTTCTCGTCGTCGATGCTGATCGTGGCGTCGAAGCCGTCGATCGAGGGGGTGTTGATGCCGATGATCGGCACGTGGATGCGCCGCAGCTGCTCCACCTCGTGCGGGTCGATGGCGAACGACGCCACGAACACGGCGTCCACGTTGCGTCGGATCGGCGGGTTGGTGAAGAAGTCGCGGCGGTTGGCGTCCGTGTCGATGTGCTGGAACAGCGAGATGTCGTAGCCGGCCGGATGCAGCTGCGACTCGATGCCGGCGAACACCTGCGTGTTGAACCAGCTGGTGATCTCCTCGTTCATGAGCAGCGCCACGCGGTACGTCTGGCCGGACTTAAGGGCGGTGGCGGAGCGGGAGATGTTGAAGTCGAGCTTGTCCGCGATCTCCATCACCTTGGCGCGCGTCTTGGCGGAGACGAGCTCGGGGCGCGTGAACGTGCGCGACACCGTGGAGATGGATACGCCCGCCGCCTTCGCCACCGCGTAGATGTCCGCCTTGCCCATGCCTGGTCCTCCTTGCGTTCCGTAAGATCGTCCGGCCGTCATGCCGCGCGTCGCCGTGCGATGCCTCGCTGCGGGGCACGGCCTTCCGCGTTTCCGAACCATCATACTGCAAACGTTGGCAAAAATCCTGCAAACGCGCGCCGCGCGTCGCGGATGGCGGCGCGCGCCCGCGCGACGGTCCCGCAGGGCGCGCCTCGCAGAGCCCGCGGACCCGAAATTCGCGCACTCAGAAGATGGGTCCCTTCTTCTGAATGTGAGCCGGCTGAAGAGACCCGCGATCCGCGAGATCGCCCGTCGGAAAAACGGCGGAATGAGGCCGTTTTGCGTTCACGTGAGATCGGCCGGACGGCCGCTCTATCCGAGCCGCACACTCAGAAGTCGCACCCCTTGCGTGTGCGGCCCCGAAATGCGCCCCGAATGGCTCTCCCGCAACGCATTCCGCAGTGGAACTACGTAGCTACGTGAGAGTCGTTTTCGTTAGCGAACGTGTTTGCCGACTGTTCATCTGACGTTCGGGACGGCGCCGCCCGCCCGTCGTTTCCGCGTTGGGTTCGGGGCGGAACCTCGGCGGTGAATCGGGGCGCGAAGGGCGTTTCCGACATCTGAAAGGAACAGAGAAGTGAAGCACAAGGGATTGAAGGCGGCCTGCGCGGCCGTCGCTTCGCTCGCCATGCTGGCCGTCGTGCCGGGCGTGGCTTCCGCGGCCGAAGGCAAGCAGGTGCAGGACCTTGCCGTCCACGGCGGTGCGCAGCGCATCGCCGGCGTGTACGGCAACGCCAAGACCGCCAAGAACGTCATCTACTTCCTCGGTGACGGCATGGGCGACTCCGAGATCACCGTCGCGCGCGACTATCTGCACGGCGCCAACGGCAGCTTCGACGGCCTGGACAAGATCGGCCAGCCGAACCTGAACCCCGGCGTGGAGACCGGCACCGGCCAGTACACCACGTTCTCGCTGGGCAACAGCTCCAACGACTCCCTGATGGCCAAGGACAAGGCTGGCAACCTCGCCGGCAACACCAAGGCCGGCGTGGTCACCCCCGTGACCGATTCCTCCGCGTCCGGCTCCGGCTGGTCCACCGGCACCAAGACCTACAACAACGCCGTGGACGTGGACATCTACGGCAACCCGCAGCTCAACCTCATCGAGCTCGCCAAGGCCAAGGGTCTGGCCACCGGCAACGTCACCACCGCCGAGATCCAGGACGCCACCCCGGCCGTCCTCGAATCCCACTCCACCGAGCGCGCCTGCTACGGCCCGCAGGGCAAGTGGGACGGCAAGACCGACACCAACAAGGACGGCAAGCTCGACGCCTCCGACGGCAACCAGGCCAAGAACTGCCTGGCCGACCAGCTCAAGGTGAACGGCGGCATCGGCTCCATCTCCGAGCAGCTGCTCGACACCCGCGCCGACGTGACCATCGGCGGCGGCTCCAAGTACTTCAACCAGCTCGACGAGAACGGCAAGACCCTGTGGCAGCAGGCCGCCGACCGCGGCTTCCAGACCGTGCAGTCCGGCGACGTGAACGGCTTCAAGAACCTGTCCTACAAGGACGATGCCCCGGTGCTCGCGCTGCTCGGCGACGGCAACCTGCCCACGCAGTTCAAGGCCACCCCGGCTCTTGCCCAGAAGGAGACCGAGGCCCGCGGCGCCATTCAGTGCGAGGCCAACCCCGACTGGCTCGGCGCGCAGGGCGCTTCCCTGGCCGACATGACCAGCAAGGCCATCGACCTGCTGCAGGCCAACCCGAAGTCCTCGAACGGCTTCTTCCTGCAGGTCGAGGGCGCATCCATCGACAAGCAGGACCACGCCGCCAACGCCTGCGGCCAGATCGGCGAGACCGATGACCTCGACAAGGCCATCTCCGCCGCCCTCAAGAAGGTGGACCTCAGCGACACCCTGGTCATCGTGACCGCCGACCACGCGCACACCAGCCAGATCGTCGGCGAGCCGCCGGCATACGCGCTGAGCACCATCCTCAAGTCCCCGGTCGACGGCGCCACCATCGTCGTCTCCTACGGCACCGCCACCGCGGTCGACCCCGACGCCGAGAACCCCGAGGTGGGCTACAACGACGGCGGCATGGAGCACACCGGCACCCAGCTGCGCATCGCGGCCTCCGGCCCCGGTGCCTCCCGCGTGGACGGCCTGACCGACCAGACCGACGCCTTCTACACCATGGCGCACGCGCTGGGCCTCGCGGCCGACACCGCCGACCAGAACAAGCTCTCCGACGGCGCCAAGCTCGAGTACGACGCGGCCTCCGGCTCCGTCAAGGCCACCGGCTTCAACGGCGACGCGGTCCTCTCCTACCAGCTCAAGGGCGCCGACGGCAAGGTGAAGGACGCCTCCGTGTCCGACACCCCGGTCTCCGGCATCCGCGTCCAGACCGCCGCCACCACCACCTTCGCGCTCAACGGCGCCAAGAAGGGCGACGTGGTGACCGTCAAGGGCAACCAGTCCGGCAAGAGCGTGGACCTGACGATCGACGCCGACGGCCCCGCCGGCTACGTGAACGTGTACCGCGTGTACAACCCGGCGAACGGCGACCACATGGTGACTGCTGACCGTGGCGAGGCCAAGAGCCTGGTCAAGAACGGCTGGCGTTCCGAGGGTACGGCCTTCAGGACCGTCCCGGAGGGCACCGAGGGTGCCGTGGTCGTGGAGCGCTTCTACAACGCCCAGATCAACGACCACGTCTTCACCACCTCCGACGCCGAGATCTCCGCGCTGCGCGACGCCGGCTGGAAGGACGAGGGCGTGGCGTTCTACGCCCCGGCCGACGGCACGCAGACGGTCCACCGCCTGTACGACACCGTGAACAACCACCACCTCTTCACCTCCAGCGAGGACGAGTACAACGCGCTCAAGGGCGCGGCCGGCTGGAACGACGAGGGCACGGCCTTCGCGGTGAACGCCGCCTGAGCGGTTCCTCTCGGGTGATCCGGGTGGGGCCGGGCGTGCGTATGGCGCGCGCGTGATGCGTGCGTGACGCCCGTGCGGTGTCTGCCCGATGACGACGGGGCTTCCCTCGCGTGGATGACGCGCGAGGGAAGCCCCGTCCGTCGTCTTTGGGTCGTCTTCGGCGCGGCGGGGAGCGGGCCGCGGGCCTGCAAAAAATTCCCGCCGAAGTCGGGAATAAAAAGTTGCGATCGAAAGTTGAGTGATGTAGGCTCAAGTTTTGGAAGGCGAAGGAACCGCCAAGGTCACGGCAGCGACCGCCGAACGGAACCTGAGCGAAGAACGTACGAACGAACAACAACAAAGGAGCACATTATGGGACGCGCAGTAGGCATTGATCTGGGCACTACGAACTCGTGCATCGCCACGCTGGAAGGCGGCCAGCCCACCGTCATCGTGAACGCCGAGGGCGCTCGCACCACGCCGTCCGTGGTCGCGTTCTCGAAGTCCGGCGAGATCCTCGTCGGCGAGGTGGCCAAGCGTCAGGCCGTCACCAACGTCGACCGCACCATCTCGTCCGTGAAGCGTCACATGGGCACCGACTGGTCCGTCGAGATCGACGGCAAGAAGTGGACCCCGCAGGAGATCTCCGCGCAGGTCCTCATGAAGCTCAAGAGGGATGCCGAGGCCTACCTCGGCGAGCCCGTCACCGACGCCGTCATCACCTGCCCGGCGTACTTCAACGACGCCCAGCGTCAGGCCACCAAGGACGCCGGCACCATCGCCGGCCTGAACGTCCTGCGCATCATCAACGAGCCGACTGCCGCGGCTCTGGCCTACGGCCTGGAGAAGGGCAAGGAGGACGAGCGCATCCTGGTCTTCGACCTCGGCGGCGGCACCTTCGATGTGTCCCTGCTGGAGATCGGCAAGGACGACGACGGCTTCTCCACCATTCAGGTGCAGGCCACCAACGGCGACAACCACCTCGGCGGCGACGACTGGGATCAGAAGATCATCGACTGGCTCGTCGGCGAAGTCAAGAACAAGTACGGCGTCGACCTGAGCAAGGACAAGATCGCCCTGCAGCGTCTGAAGGAAGCTGCTGAGCAGGCGAAGAAGGAGCTGTCCTCCTCTACCTCGACCAGCATCTCCATGCAGTACCTGGCCATGACGCCCGACGGCACCCCGGTGCACCTGGACGAGACGCTGACCCGCGCCCACTTCGAGGAAATGACCTCCGACCTGCTTGGTCGCTGCCGCACGCCGTTCAACAACGTGCTGCACGACGCCGGCATCGGCGTGGGCGACATCGACCACGTGGTGCTCGTGGGCGGCTCCACCCGTATGCCCGCCGTCAAGGAGCTCGTCAAGGAGCTCACCGGCGGCAAGGAAGCCAACCAGTCCGTGAACCCGGATGAGGTCGTGGCTGTCGGCGCCGCCGTGCAGTCCGGCGTCATCAAGGGCGACCGCAAGGACGTGCTGCTCATCGACGTGACCCCGCTTTCGCTGGGCATCGAGACCAAGGGCGGCATCATGACCAAGCTCATCGACCGCAACACCGCCATCCCGACCAAGCGCAGCGAGGTGTTCTCCACCGCCGAGGACAACCAGCCGTCCGTGCTGATTCAGGTCTACCAGGGCGAGCGTGAGTTCGCTCGCGACAACAAGCCGCTGGGCACCTTCGAGCTGACCGGCATCGCGCCGGCTCCGCGTGGCGTCCCGCAGATCGAGGTCACCTTCGACATCGACGCCAACGGCATCGTGCACGTGTCCGCCAAGGACAAGGGCACCGGCAAGGAGCAGTCGATGACGATCACCGGTGGTTCCGGCCTGCCCAAGGACGAGATCGACCGCATGGTCAAGGAGGCCGAGGCTCACGAGGCCGAGGACAAGAAGCGCAAGGAGGACGCGGAGGCCCGCAACCAGGCCGAGGCGTTCGCCTACCAGACCGAGAAGCTCGTCAACGACAACAAGGACAAGCTGTCCGACGAGGTCTCCAAGGAGGTCACCGAGAAGGTGAACGCCCTCAAGGAGGCCCTGAAGGGCGAGGACATCGAGAAGATCAAGAGCGCGCAGACCGAGCTCATGACCGCCGCGCAGAAGATCGGCGAGGCGCTGTACTCGCAGCAGGGCGCTGCTGGCGCCGCTGCGGGCGCGGGCGCTGCCGGTGCCGCGGGCGCCGCGTCGGGCGCTGCCTCCAACGGCGGCGATGACGATGTGGTGGACGCCGAGGTCGTGGACGACGACGACAAGGACAACAAGTAAGGGTCCTCGCCATGGCAGAGTTCAACAAGGATGACTATCTGAACGACCTGCCGAACGCCGATGACGCCGCTGCCGCATCCGATCAGGATGCGGCCGGCGCCGCGGCTTCGGCCGGTGCGTCCGGTGCCGCGCAGGCAGCTGCCGGCGAGCAGCCGGCGGGCGCGGATGCCACGGCGGGCAAGACCGCCGACGGCGCTGCGAACGACGGTGCTGCCGCTGACGGTGCTGCTGATGGCACTGACGAGCTGACGCCGCTGGGCAAGGCGAAGAAGGAAGCCGCAGACTACCTCGAGGCGCTGCAGCGCGAGCGCGCGGAGTTCATCAACTTCCGCAACCGCGCCACCAAGGAGCAGGAGCGGTTCCGCCAGCACGGCATCATCGACGTGCTCACCGCGCTGCTGCCCGCGCTGGACGACATCGACCGCATCCGCGAGCACGGCGAGCTGAGCGACTCGATGACCGCCGTCGCGGCCAAGATCGACAAGGCGTTCGCCAAGTTCGGCGTCGAGAAGTTCGGCGAGAAGGGCGAGGACTTCGACCCCACCCGTCACGACGCGATCCTGCACAAGCCGGACGCTTCGGCCGAGAAGGAGACCGTCGACACCGTGGTGGAGGCCGGCTACCGCATCGGCGACCGCGTGATCCGCGCGGCCCGCGTGGTGGTCGCCTCGCCGCAGGCCTGACACGTACACCGGCTCCCCTCCCCATCGAGGGGAGCCTTCTCATAAGGACTGAATGAACACTTTGAGGAAAGGAGACATGGGATGGCTGAGAATGAATGGCTGAGCAAGGATTTCTACAAGGTCCTCGGTGTCTCCAAGGACGCCAGCGATCAGGAGATCACCAAGGCGTACCGCAAGCTCGCGCGCAAGTACCATCCGGATCTCAACAAGACCAAGGAGGCCGAGGAGAAGTTCAAGGACATCTCCGAGGCGTACGACGTGCTGAGCAACAAGGAGCAGCGCCAGAAGTACGACGCGATCCGCCAGTTCGGCATGGGCGGCGCGCGCTTCGCCGGCGGCTCCGGCCAGGGCGGATTCGACGCCTCCGGCTTCGCCGACATGTTCGGCGGCATGTTCGGCGGCGGCGCGGGCGGCAACGGCTCGCGCATCCGCTTCAGCACGTCCGGCGGCGGCAACCCGAACCTCAACGACATCTTCTCGATGTTCGGCGGCGCGCAGGGCGCCGGCGCGGCGGGCGCGGGCTCGCCGTACGGCGGCGCGGGCTACGGCTACGAGGAGCCGCCGCGTCCGCAGCAGGGCAAGGACCGCAACTCCAAGATCACGCTGACGCTGCGTCAGGCGGTCAAGGGCGCCACGGTCTCGCTGAGCGTGGACGGCGAGAAGTTCAAGACGCACATCCCCGCAGGCGTCAAGGACGGTCAGAAGATCCGTCTGGCCGGCAAGGGCCATGCGGGCATCAACGGCGGCAAGCACGGCGACCTGTATCTCGCGGTGAGCGTCAAGGACGATCCGACGTTCGCGATGCGCGGCCGCGACATCGTCATGGACCTGCCGGTGAGCGTGGGCGAGGCCGTGGCCGGCGCCAAGGTGACGGCCAGGGACATCGACGGCAACGAGGTCACGTTCAAGGTGCCTGCCGGCTCGTCGTCCGGCACCGAAGTGCGCATCGCCGGCAAGGGCGTGCAGCGCGGCAATACGCCGGGCGATCTGGTGGGGCGCGTGATGATCCAGGTGCCCGCCAAGCCGGGGCTGGGCGTCAAGCACGCCGCCAAGGAATTCGACAAGGCCGCCGGCGAATACGTCGAGCGGTGACGGTCTGGCGGGGTGCCCATGGCTCCCCTCAGTCCGCGTTCGCGGACAGCTCCCCTCAAGGAGGGGAGCCGCAGCACGGGCCCCTCTCCGAGGGGGCACATCTCTCTTGGCTCCCCTCTTTGAGGGGAGCCAAGGGCTGGAAGGACTCGCGACGGCAACTCCCCTCGTCATCCTGAGCGGAGGCGCTGTCTCTCCGTCATCCTGAGCGGAGGCGAAGCCGGAGTCGAAGGATCCTTGACGTTCCGGGAAAGCCAAGGATCCTTCGACTCCGCCCTACGGGCTTCGCTCAGGATGACCGAAGGGGGGGCTTGGCTTCGCTCAGGGTGACCGGGGTAGGGGTCTTGCTCTGGTCAGGAATGACCGGGGGAGGAGAGCCCCGCTCGGCTCGGGATGATATCGATGTTCACGACACACGTTCGGAAAGGAGCGCGCAGATGACGGCAAAAATCGCCCAGCAGATCCGCAAGGCGTACGTGCTGTGCGCTCGCACCCTGGTGGACGGGCGCATGGAGCTTGACGAGGCGGACGACATGGGCTTCGACGTGAACCTGCCCGTGTTCACCGTGTCGCAGGCCGCGCAGCTGGCGGGCGTGCACCCGCAGACGCTGCGCCAGTACGATCGCATCGGTCTGGTCACTCCGCGGCGCACGGGCGGCGGCGCGCGCCGCTATTCGCTGCGTGACATCGACCGGCTCGTGCAGGCCCAGCATCTGAGTCAGGACGAGTCGATCAATCTTGCGGGCATCACCCGCATCCTCGAACTGCAGGAGGAGAACCGCCAGCTGCGTCGGCAGGTCCGCCGCCTGCGCAAGCCGGCCGGGTCGTCGATCTTCGCGGCCGACGCCGACGGCGACATCGTGGAGGTGCAGCGCTCCCGCCGCGCCCGCATGTGGCGCCACGAGATCCACGCCCACGCGCGCGAGATCACTGCCGGCCCATCATCTGGCTCTGCGGACGCCGATGCGCTGCTTCCCGCCATCCGCCCCGCCGCATCCGGTTCCACCATGGTCGTCTGGGGTGCGTAAAAGCCGAATTCCGGGCCCAAATCCGCGCCAATATACGATCCCGAGCGTCAAACCCGCGCTGAGCAGCCCCTCAGCGCGGGTTTGACGCTCGGGATCGCTTTTTCATGCTTTTTATGCGTTGTTGCGGCGGAAGATGCGGTCGGAGCTGTTGAGCGCGGTCCGGCGCTCGGGCTCGGTGGACTCGCGCACGATCATCGGGCACTCCACGGCCGTCACGCCGCGGTGCGGATGCCCGCGGATCGCGTCGAGCAGGAACTTCGCCGCGGTTTTGCCGATCAGCGCGATGTTGTTGTCGAACGTGGTGAGCGTGGGGTGCGCGTTCGAGCAGAACACGAACCAGTTGTCGTGCCCGATCACCGCCACGTCCTGCGGCACGCGCTTGCCGATCGCCAGCAGCCCGCGCACGGCCCCGCGCGCGATCTCATCACTCAGCGCGTAGATCGCGTCCAGATGCGGATACCGGTCCACCAGCACGCGGGCGACCCGCTCGCCCCATTCCTCGCTCCACGAGTCGTACAGCACCGCGACCGGGCGGAAATCATATAGCGTGAACGTGCGCCACGCGCCCTTGACGCGATCGTGCGCGGCCTGAAAGTCCTCCGGTCCGGCGATCACCGCAATGTAGCGGCGACGCAGGCTCAGCAGGTATTCGATCGCCTGCGCGCCCGCGCCCACGTTGTCGCACACCACGCTGCAATCAGCCGGGTCGGTGGACGGATCATACGTGTAGACCACCGGCAGGCCCATCGTGGTGGACGGCTTGAGCGGCGGGCGCGGGTTCGAGGTGTCGCCCACCACGATCAGCCCGTCCACGCCGTGCGCGGCCAACTGGTCGATGTGGCTGCGCTCCAGGGCGGCCCGGCCGTGCGAGCTCATGAGCAGGGCCGCGTGGTTGGACGCGCCCAGCGTGTTCTCCGCGCCCATGAGCAGCGGCAGCGAGAACCGGCCGTTGTAGTCCGACGTGATCAGCCCCACCAGCCCCGACCGCTGCGTTTGTCGCACTGCGGCGGCCCGATTTGCGCCCGGCACGCCCGGTCTGGCCGCTGCGCCCGCCGTGCCCGCCGCTCCCGCCGCTGCCGGATTGGCGTAGCCGTCCGAGTCGGCCGCGGTCTTGCGGTATCCCAGTTCCTTCGCCGCGGTCTGCACGATCCGCCGGGTCTTCGCGGACAACCGTCCCGTGCCGTTGAGCGCCTTCGACGCCGTCGCCACGGACACGCTGGCCGCCTCGGCCACATCCCGCAGCGTGACGCGCCGGCCGCCACGCGCATCCCCGTCCCCGCGTCCGTCTGCGTCCGATGCGCTCGATGTGTTCGATGCCGTTCCCCTCATAGGGGGAATAGTACCCGCCGTCGCCGTTTTGGGAAAATTTTCCCATTCGCACGACCCACGCGAACGCCGCGCGCCGGGCTCGTACCATCGTCCACAGATGCCGGTTCAGGGGCAAGGAGTTGCGCAGCTGCAGGTCTTGGAGCCGGATCGACCGATCGACGTGGAACGGAAAGGACGGGAGCATGAGCACCAAGGTGACGGTGACCTCGCCATTCTGGCGCAGGTATCGCGAGAATGTCGCCAAGGAGGTGATCCCCTACCAGTGGGCGGTCATCAACGACGAGCAGAAGATCGACATCCCGCGCGACCCCTCGGGCGCCAAGCAGGACATCGACTACCACTACAGCCGCGCCGTGCGCAACCTGCGCATCGCTGCCGGCGACGAGGAAGGCGAGTTCAAGGGCTTCGTCTTCCAGGACTCCGACGTGTACAAGTGGCTCGAGGAGGCCGCCTACTCGCTGGCCTACGAGCCCGACGAGCAGCTCAAGGAGCTGTGCGACAAGCTCGTGGACCTCATCGCCCGCGCCCAGCGCGAGGACGGCTATCTGGACACCCCGTACATCATCAAGTCCGGCGCGTTCGCCAACCGCGAGCGGTTCACCCAGATCCAGCAGTCCCACGAGATGTACGTGATGGGCCATTACATCGAGGCCGCCGTGGCGTACTACGAGGTCACCGGCAACGAGCAGGCCCTCGACGTGGCCCGCAGTATGGCCGAGTGCCTGGACGCCAACTTCGGCGAGGAGGACGGCAAGATCCCCGGCGCCGACGGCCACCCGGAGATCGAGCTCGCCCTGTCCCGCCTCTACGAGGTCACCCACGAGCGGAAGTACCTCGACCTCGCCAAGTTCTTCATCGACGTGCGCGGCAAGGATCCGAGCTTCTACGACAAGCAGAACGAGAAGATCGGCGACGGCTCCACGGACATCTTCCCGCAGATGCGCGGCTGGACCCACGAGTACACGCAGACCGCCCGCCCGATCCGCCAGCAGCAGACCGCCGAGGGCCATGCCGTGCGCGTGGGCTACATGCTCACCGGCGTCGCCCACGTGGCCCGCCTGACCGGCGACAAGGAGCTCGAGGAGACCGCCAAGCGCCTGTGGCACAACATCGTCACCAAGCGCATGTACATCACCGGCGGCGTGGGCTCCACGCACGTGGGCGAGGCGTTCACCTACGACTACGACCTGCCGAACGACACCATGTACGGCGAGACCTGCGCCTCCGTGGCCATGAGCTTCCTGGCCCGCCAGATGCTCGAGCTCGAGACCAAGGGCGAGTACGCCGACGTGCTGGAGAAGGAGCTGTTCAACGGCTCGATCGCCGGCATCGCGCTTGACGGCAAGCACTTCTACTACGTCAACGCCCTCGAGGCCGATCCCCAGGCCACCGAGCACAACCCGGACCGCTACCACGTGCTCATGCATCGCGCCGAATGGTTCGGCTGCGCCTGCTGCCCGGCCAACATCGCCCGCCTGATCGCATCCGTGGACCGCTACCTGTACACCGTGCACGAGGATCGCCGCGAGATCATCGCCCACCAGTTCATCGCCAACGACGCGGAGTTCTTCGACGGCGTCAAGGTCTCCCAGAAGTCCAACTTCCCGTGGGACGGCCACATCGAGTTCACCGTCACCGTGCCCGAGGGCGCCGATCCGGTCGAATTCCTGGTGCGCATCCCGTCCTGGTCCGCCTCCAAGCACGAGATGACCGTCAACGGCGAGGACGCCCGCCGTCTGCCCGTGGACAACGGCTTCGTCTCGATCGAGGTGACCTCCGGCACCACCGAGATCACGCTCGACCTGGACATGGCCGTGAAGTTCATGCGCTCCAAGACGCTCGTGCGCCACGACATCGGCAAGATCGCCGTGATGCGCGGCCCGATCGTGTACTGCGCCGAGGAGGCCGACAACTCCGCCCCGCTGTGGAACTACCACATCGGCAGCCACGACGCCGGCCGCGCCAAGGCCGAATACCACTTCGGCGAGCTCGATGGCGTGGAGGTCATCACGGTCCCGGCCACCAAGCGCACGCACGACGGCGACGACTTCCCGCTGTTCGCGGACGTCGAGGAGCATCCGGTGGGGGAGAAGTCCTACGACCTCAAGCTCGTGCCGTACTACGCCTGGGCCAACCGCGAGGTGGGCCAGATGCAGGTCTGGTTCGACTCGGACTTCTAAGCCGCCAAGCCGCGCGCCCGATCCGTCTGGGGCGCGTCGCCGTCCGCCGCGTGCCCCGTACAATTCAAGATTTGCTCCCATGCCCCCGCCCAGCTTCGCCGTTGTCCGCCGCGGGGGTAAGGGGGCCCTATAACCCAACACCAACCAAAACCTCATAAACCATCAATCAACGAAGAAGGGAATTATGAGCACCGCAACCCAGACCGCCCCGGCGATCAAACTCACCACGAAGGAGAAGGTCGCCTACTCCTTCACCGATATGGCAGGCAACCTGCTGTACGTGACGATCTCCTCGTACATCATGTACTTCTACACCAACGTGTTCCACATCCCGGCCGCGGGCGCGCTGGGCGCCGGCACCATCCTGCTGGTCGCACGCTTCGCCGACGCGATCTCCGCCGTCGTGTGGGGCTCGATCGTGGACCATACCAACACCAAGTGGGGCCAGAGCCGCCCGTGGTTCCTGTGGCTGTGCGTGCCGTTCGCCGTGACCGTGTTCATCGCGTTCACCGCCCCGAGCCTGCCCGACGGCGCCCCGAAGTTCTGGTACGCGCTGATCACCTACATCCTGGCCGCCGGCGCCGTCTACACCGGCATCCAGACCCCGATCACCGCCATCCTGCCGAACCTCACCGACGACCCGACCGAGCGCAACAACGCCAACTCCTTCCGCATGGCCGGCGGCCAGATCGGCTCCTTCATCACCTCCTCCTTCACCATCCCGCTGGTCGGCTGGTTCGGCGTCCACTTCGGCGGCGACAAGACCGGCTTCATGATCGTCACCGCGATCTGGGGCATCGTGGCCATCGTGCTGCTCCTGTTCTCCTTCAAGAACCTCACCGAGCACAACTACCACCCCGAACTCAACAAGCCGATCCCGCTGAAGGACTCCTTCAAGGCCGCCAAGGGCAACTGGCCGTGGATCATCCTCGTGGTCGCCTTCCTCATCTACTGGATCGCCCAGTCCACCCGCAACGGCGTGTCCACCTACTACGCCCAGTACGTGCTCGACAACCGCGATCTGACCTCCATCTTCAACGGCGTGCAGGTCATTGGCCTGCTCGGCACCATCGCCATGCCGATCATCGCCAACAAGACCAAGAACAAGACGCTGACCATGCTCATCGGCCTTGCGATCGGCGGCATCGGCCAGGCCCTCATGCCGCTCGCCGGCCAGAACGTGCCGCTGCTGGTCATCTTCTGGACCGTCGGCGTGCTCGGCGCGGCCATCGCCATCGGCATGCCGTTCGGCATGCTGGCCGACACCGTCGACTATGGCGAGTGGAAGACCGGCGTCCACGCGGCCGGCTTCCTGACCGCCGTCGGCTCCGCCTTCTGCATCCAGGTCGGCTCCGGCTTCGGCGCCTTCCTGCCGCTGGAGATCATGGGCGCCGCCGGCTACGACGCCAACCTCGATCAGCAGTCCCAGTCCGCGCAGGACGCCATCAGCTTCTGCTTCATCTGGCTGCCGGTGATCGTCTACATCATCGTCGGCGTGATCATGTGCTTCTACCGTCGCTTCGAGAAGATGGAGCCGCAGATCAAGGCCGAGCTGGCCGAGCGCCACGCCAAGGCCGCCGCCGAGCTGGGCGAATCCGCCAAGTGACCGGCCGGTTGGCTGATCGGCTGATTGGCTGATCGTTTGATCATCCGGTCGGGCGATCAACCGGTCGATCAGCTGACTGCCTCCGCAACGCTTCCTCAACCATCGTTCTTCCGTGATTGAGGTTGTTTCCCTGCCCTCCCGCGATTCACCCCGCGGGAGGGTTTTTCGTTCCCCGGCGTCATTTCCCGGAAAACCGGGGCAACGCAGCCGCATGGCCGCGCGCCCGCGTCTACGCTCGGGTGTCGGAAACTCGGGAGGGGAGCGCGCATGGCAACCATCGACATGACCGAAGGCGCACCCACCCCGCACCTCATCAGCTACGCGGTGCCGCTCGTGCTCGGCAACGTGCTGCAACTGTCGTACAACGCGTTCGACGCGATCATCGTCGGCCGTTTCATCGGCAAGGAGGCGCTCGCCGCCACCGGCATGGCCAGCCCGGTCATGAACCTGCTGATTCTGGGCGTCTCCGGGCTCACGATGGGCGCCGGCGTGCTCATGAGCGAATGCTTCGGCGCGCGCGACTACGGCCGGTTCCGCCGTGCGCTCGCCACCACGCTCATTGCCGGGCTCGTCGCATCCATCGCCGTCGCCGCGCTGGGCATCGCCTGCGCCGATCCGCTGCTGCGCGCGCTCAACGTGCCGCCCGAAGCGTTCGCCATGACCGGCGTCTACATGCGCATCACGTTCCTGGGCCTGCCGTTCACCTACTGCTACAACGCGCTCGCCGCAGGGCTCAAGAGCGCCGGCGACTCCCGCACGCCGCTCATCTACCTCAGCATCGGCATCGTGACGAACGCCGTGCTGGATGCGGTGTGCATCGGCGCGCTCGGCTTCGGCATCGACTGGGCCGCCCTGACCGACGTGCTCGCGCAGGGATTCGCCATGACCGCCACCGGCATCGCCATGATCCGCCGCATGCCGCGCTTCCGCATCCGCCGCGAGGAATGGCGCATCGACCGCGCGCTGCTCGGCACGATCTGGAAGTACGGGTCCGTCACCGCGCTGCAGCAGTCCATCCAGCCGATCTGCAAGCTCATCATCCAAAGCGCCGTCAACACGCTCGGCGTGGACGTGATCGCCGCGTTCAACGCCGTCACGCGCGTGGACGACTTCGCGTTCACCCCGCAGCAGAGCATCTCCCACGGCATCACCACCTACGTGGCGCAGAATCGCGGGGCCGGGCGCCGCGAGCGGATTCGGCCGGGCTTCCGCGCGGGCCTGCGGCTGGAGTTCGGCTACTGGGTGATCATCGGGCTCACGGTGCTGCTGCTCAACCGGCCGATCATGCGCCTGTTCGTGACCGCCGACCAGACGCGTGTGGTGGATCTCGGCTGCCAGTACCTCACCACGATGGCGCTGTTCTACATCTTCCCGTCGTTCACCAACGGCATTCAGGGATTCTTCCGCGGCATGGGCAACATGTCGGTCACGCTCGTCTCCACGTTCATTCAGGCGTCGCTGCGCGCGGCGTTCACGTGGCTGCTCATCGGGCGGCTGGGGATGTACGGCATCAGCTTCGCGTGCGCGATCGGCTGGAGCGCCATGCTGCTGTTCGAGGTGCCGTATTACTTCATTTGCCGTTCACAAGATTTTCGTCGACTCATCTTGTGAGCCCGAAACGCACACGGGCGAACATGTGCAATACTCGATATTGGCTTGATTCGGCGAATTGGCGCGTGCGAACGAACAGACCGCCAGTTCACAAGATCGATGGGCCCGCAACTTGTGACCCCGGAAGGACCGGAAGGAGACGGCGATGGAGCTTCGCGCGGTGTTTTGGGACCTGGACGGCACGCTGATCGACTCGGAGCCCCTGTGGCATCAGGCCGAGATCTCCATCGCCACCAACAACGGCGGCACGTGGAGCGAGGAGCTGGGCTGGAAGATGTCCGGCACGCCGGTGCCCAAGGTGGCGCAGATGCTCGTGGAGGCCGGCACGCAGCTGCCCGCGGAGGAGATCGGGCGCCAGATGATCGAATACGTGAAGGATCGCGAGTTCGAGGGCCTGCCGTGGATCCCCGGCGCGCTGGAGCTGGTGCGCGCGCTCGCGGCGGCCGGCGTGCCCAACGTGCTGGTCACGGCGTCCCCGCGCATGATGGCGGAGAACGTGCTGCGCCAGGCCGGCGATGGCGCGTTCGCGGCGTACGTGTGCGGCGACGACAACACCGCCAAGAAGCCGTCGCCGGAACCGTACCAGGCGGCGGCGCGCAAGCTGGGCATCGACCCGGCGGATGCCGATGCCATGGCGCACTGCGCGGCGCTCGAGGATTCCGGCGTGGGTCTGCAGGCCGCGGCGGCGTCCGGGGCCACCACCGTGGCGCTGACCGGCTACACGCGCACCGACGCGACCGGTGGGCCGCAGTTCGCGTCGATCCACGACTACGACGGCATGACGGTGGATGCGCTGGACGCGCTGGTACAGCAGCGGCTGGCCGGCTGGCGGTGAGCCGCCGCCGGTAAGCCGCGGGCGGGCCTTTCCTGCGCGGTGCCTGCCGGTGTGACGCTGTGGCGTTGCACGTGAGCACTGAAGCTGCTCATTATGCGGCATCGGGTGTGCAGAATGAGCGGATCGGATGCGCGGCGGGTACAGAATGAGCGGATCCGATGCCTGACGGCGTTGAATGGGGGTGCTGCGCACTGGATTTGCTCATTGTGTGTCGGTGGGTGTACAGAATGAGCGGATCGGATGTCCTGATGCCGGGCGGGGCGCATGCGTATGCGATTCATGCGGCTCGGCGGGAGGACTGACGCGCGTGCGGTCCTGAATCGGCAACGTGGCCGAGTCGGAGGATGCCGGGATGTATGCGGGGTTCATTCATGGATCATAAGCTGCGTGGACCGCAAGCTGGGTCACGGCATGGTCCGCGTTCCCGCCAAAGGCGCGTTAATTAAACCACTCACTCGTAACTGGTCTGAAATAATCAAATAATCTGTTGAAAATACAAGGTTCCTAGCTTGTAAGTGGTTCAAGAAATGAACCACTTACAAGAGGGGACAACATCATGACGCAGCACAACAGGATCATCGCCGCAGTGCTGGCGATCGCAATGGCCGCGGCCGGTCTCGCCGCCTGCGGCGCCGGAAACGCTACTGACGCGGCCTTGGCTCAGCAGCAGAGCTCCGCGCCGACGGTCACCAAGGACAAGGCTGCGAGTGCGACGGTATCGTCACCCGCCATCCAGACCAACGGCACGCTCAAGATCTGCACCGCGTTCAGCACCGGCAATCCTCCCACGTACTTCACGGATGCGGAGAACAAGCCGGTGGGTGCCGAAGTGGAAATGGGCGAGTGGGTTGCTCATGATCTGGGCCTTGAGGCCAGCTTCGTCGACGTGGCGTTCGCATCCATCGTCCCGGCGCTGCAGGCCGGCAAATGCGATGTCATCATGTCGTCGCTGTACATCAAGCCCGAACGCGCCAAGGTGGTCGATTTCGTCCCGTACCTCATGAGCGGATCCGCGGTGGCCGTGCCCAAGGGTAATCCGAAGAAGATCACGGGCATGGACGACAGCCTGTGCGGGCTCAAGATCAGCGCCGCCGTAGGCAAGACCGCCACGCTGCAGGCCCAGCAGCAGGTGGAGCAGTGCGCCAAGGACGGCAAACCGGAGCTCAAGCTCGTGCAGACCGACCAGACCACCGCCGCCGTGCAGCAGCTGGTCACGGGGCAGGTGGACGCCTACGCGGGCGAGACGCCGGTGGTGCTCTACTACCAGCAGAAGCAGCAGGACTCCTTCGAGATGGCCGGCAAGGAGTTCGCACCCATCGAGGTCGGCGCCGCCGTCAACAAGGGCAACTCAACGCTGTCCGACGCCCTGACCGCCTCGTTCAAGAAGCTCAACGATTCCGGCGACTACGCCAAGATCCTCGCCAAGTGGAACATGTCGTCCCTGGCCTACACCAAGTTCTGAGCTTCCGAAGCATTCACACGGAATCCAAGCGTGAGGAGGCCTGACATGCATTTCGATTGGACGTTCTTCTGGGACAGCCTGTTCCAGCCCAGCAACGCGTATCTTCACGGACTGATGCTCACGATCGTCATCTCCATCCTGGCGATGATCCTCGGTCTGATCCTCGGTCTGGTCCTCGCCCTGATGCGATTGTCGCGCAACGGCGTGCTGCGGTTCATCTCCGCCACCTACGTATGGGTGCTGCGCGGCATCCCGCTGCTGGTCACGCTGGTGATCATCTATCTGGGTCTCGCCGCGGCCGGCATCTACAAGTTCCAGGATGCCTCGGTGCTGGGCATCAGCATCGCCGGATCCATCCAGGCGGCGCTCGTTGGCCTTACCCTCAACGAGGGCGCGTATGTCTCCGAGATCATCCGTTCCGCCGTGGCGGCCCTGCCCGAGGGGCAGCTGGAGTCCTCGCTGGCCATGGGCATGACCCGCGCGTCCGCGATGCGATGGATCATCCTGCCGCAGGCCGTGCGAACCATGATCCCGCCGCTCGGCAATCAGTTCAACCAGCTCATGAAGAACACGTCGCTGCTGAGCATCATCGGTGTCAGCGAGGTCTTCCTCATCACCCAGTCCATCAGCTCCGCCACGTTCCGCACGTTCGAGATCTTCATCGTGACCGGCATCTACTACCTGCTGCTCACCACGATCTGGACCTTCGCGCAGAACGCGTTGGAGAACATGTTCAACCGTCGGCTCGGCATCGAGACCGTGAGCCTGCGCACCCGCATGGCGTCGATGTTCGCCGGTGCCCGTGCCAAGCTCAGCCCTTCCTCCCGCGACTGAGGTCGCGCATCGCACATCATTCCCGATCTCTGATTGGAGCATCCCATGCGATTCCCATCGAAACTGCCTCCCAAGGACGTGATCGTCCGCGCCACGGACGTGTGCTATTCAGTGAACGGACACCAGATCCTGCACGACGTCTCGCTCGACGTGCACCGCGGCGAGGTCGTAGTGCTGCTTGGTCCATCCGGCGCCGGCAAGACGACGTTCCTGCGCACCATCAACATGCTCAACCCCTATGATGACGGCACCATCTTCGTGGACGGTCACCTCATGGGGTACAAGAAGACCCGCTCGGGCGCCTATACGCCCGATAGCGGACGCCATCTGGCCGAACAGCGCCGGAACATCGGCTTCGTGTTCCAGCACTTCAACCTGTGGCCGCACATGACGGCGCTGGAGAACGTGTGGCACACGCCGGTGCGCATCCTCAAGCAGCCCAAGGCGCAGGCCGTGGAGGAGGCGAAGCAGCTGCTTGCGCGCGTGGGACTTGCGGACCGTATGGACGCGCATCCGAATGGACTGTCCGGCGGGCAGCAGCAGCGCGTCGCCATCGCTCGCGCCCTGGCCATGCACCCCTCGCTCATGCTGTTCGACGAACCCACGAGCGCGCTCGATCCGGAGATGACGCTCGAAGTGCTCGCCGTGATGAAGCAGCTGGCCCGATCCGGAGACACCACGATGATGATCGTCACCCATGAGATCGAATTCGCACGCGAGGTGGCCGACCGCATCGTGGTAATGGCCGATGGTCGTCTGCTGGAACAGGGAACTCCCGAGGAGGTGCTCGATCATCCCAAGGAACAGCGCACGCGGGAGTTCCTCGCCAAAGTGCTGTGAGCGCTGCGAGAAAGGTGCCGTGAGCGCCGACCGCACGCTCCGACGTTATGATGGTCGTGACGTACGGGTAGGCGCAGGCGAGGTGATTGCGGGGATGACTACTGCCGCGAAGACAACGGAATCGGCCGGACGCCCGGCCACGGTCTTCCTCAAAGCCGGCAAAGGCAAGGCTTCCGAGGTGGCCGTGGTGCTCGAGCGCCGGATCATCTCCGGGGAATACCGCCCCGGCATGCGGTTGCCTTCCGAACGCGATCTTGCCGCCAGCTTCGCCGTCTCGCGCAACACCGTGCGCGATGCCCTGTCGCTGCTGGAAAAGCGTCAGCTCATCCGGATTCGTTGGGGCGCCGGCACCGTGGTGCTCGGTCCCGAGGAAGCGGTGCTGCGCATGACCAGCGCGCTGGAGCAATCACAGCATGAGCTCGACAACGTCACCGAGCTGCGTGATCTGCTCGAACCCGAGATCACGGCGCTGGCGGCCCGTCGGGCCACCGATGCCGATCTGATCGCCCTCAACGACATCATCGAACGGTCGAATCCGCGCATGCAGCCGCGCGAATCCCTGAAGCTCGACATGGCGTTCCATATGGCACTGGCCCGCAGCACCGACAACGCGCTCATCGTCACGATTCTCGATTTCGCCAACGATGCCACCGAGCGGGTGCGTCTGTCGTCGCATCGCACGCTGGATCGGCGAGAGATCTCCCTTGCCGGTCATCGACGGATCTTCGAGATGGTGCGCGCGCATGACGTCGACGGTGCGCGAGAGGCGATGCGTCGGCATCTGGACGAGGTCGCCGCCATCAGCGATGCGCCTGATGTGTCCGCTGCGGCCGACCCGTTCGACGCGTCCGCAGAGCTCGGCTCCATAACCGAAACCACAACCGAATAGCCCGGGGCCGCGGTCCCTTCCCTCCGCGTGGATTGCGCTTCCCGGCACATGCAGTAGGTACTGCAGAAAGCTCAATCATCATGACCACCGTTTTCCCTTCCCCTGTTGCCGTAGATGGATCTTCGCGCGACGACGTCGTGCTGCGTGTGGGTGCTGATCCGGGTTCCGTGCGTTGGGGTACGTTGCCGGCGCGCGGCGACGAGCCGCTGGCGACCGTGGCGTCCGGCGCCGTGGTGGTGTTCGACACGCTCAGCCATGAGGGCATCCTCGAGGATCAGGGCCGTGACCCGATCGCGTTCTTCGGGGCGCAGGGCGTGGCGCCCGACGACGTGTTGGATGACGCGATCCGTGTGGCCTCCGTAGGCGATCATCCGGCAGGATCCGGTCCGCATGTGGTGAGCCGTCCCATCGCCGTGGAAGGTGCACGTGCCGGTGACTGGCTGCGCGTCGACGTGCTGCGGCTCACGCCGCGTGTGCCGTATGGCGTGATCTCCAACAGGCATGGAAAGGGAGTGCTGGCCGACGAACTGCCGAGGGGCGGCACCACCGTAAGCGTCTTCGCGCGTGCGACGGAACGCGACGGGCAGCTGTATGGCGTGATCGACCGAACCGGTCCCGACGCAGTCGCCGCGTATCGTGCCGCGACGAAGGGGAGCCACCTCGGTGTCGTAACGGACCCGCGCGGCGCATCGGATGCGCTGATGTTCCTGCTGCACCCGTTCCTCGGCATCATGGGCGTGACGCCGAACACCGATGAGCATCTCAACACCGTGCCGCCGGGCGATTTCGGCGGCAACCTCGACATCAATCTGCTCACCGAGGGCACGAGCCTCTATCTGCCCGTGCAGGTGGACGGTGCCGGCTTCACCGTGGGCGATCCGCACTTCGTTCAGGGCAACGGCGAGGTGTCGCTTACCGCGCTCGAGGCGTCGCTTACCGCCGAGCTGCGGCTTACCGTGGTGCCGCATGACCGTTTCGTCGCGGACTTCGGCGAACTTTCCGGTCCGCTCGTGGAGACGCCGCGGTACTGGGTGCCTACCGGCCGTTCGCATGATCTCGATGTCGCCCTGCGCCGCTGCGTGCGTGAGGCGATCTCTCTGCTCGAGACGCGCGCCGGTATGGACGAGGCGCATGCCTACGCGTACCTGAGCGCGGCGGTCGACTTCGATATCTCCGAGGCGGTGGACGTGAACCTCGGCGTGCATGCCTGCATTCCGAAGGATGATCTGACGCGCCGCTGAAGCGGACCGCCCGCCGCGGCACATCGCGACAACGCGTGGAAACGGATTGCCGCATCGTGATCGGCGCGGGCTAGTCTGGAGGCATCGGGCGCGCGCCGGGTCAACAGGGACCGGGCGGGCCCGCAACCCATCCGTCCGGGATGCGATGCAGGCAGGCACGGTCGTCCGGCCGCACGCCCGGACGCATCCGAAGGAGGATATCTATGGACATCAGGAACGTGGTGGTCGCGGGCGGCGGCGTGCTGGGCAGCCAGATCGCATTCCAGAGCGCGTACAAGGGCTGCAACGTCAAGGTGTGGCTGCGCTCCGAAGGGTCGATCGACCGCGCGAAGCCGAAGTTCGAGCGACTGAAGGGCATCTATCTCAACACGTTGGAGGCCATGAAGACCAACCCGGCCGCGTACTGCCGCGGTCTGGCGCCCAAGGACGCCACGCCGGAGCAGCTCGACGCGCTCAAGGCACAGGTGGAGGCCGCGTACGAGGGCCTGACGCTCACCACGTCCTACGAGGAGGCCGCCGCGGACGCCGATCTGGTGATCGAATGCATCGCGGAGGACCCGAAGCAGAAGGTGGCGTTCTACACCGAGCTGGCGAAGCACCTGCCGGAGCGGACGATCGTGGTCACGAACTCGTCCACGATGCTGCCGAGCGCGTTCGCGCAGTACACGGGACGCCCGGAGAAGTACCTGGCGCTGCACTTCGCCAACGAGATCTGGCGTAACAACACCGCCGAGGTGATGGGCCACGCGGGCACCGATCCGGCCGCGTACGACGCGGTGGTGGCGTTCGCCGAGCAGATCGGCATGATCCCGCTCAAACTGCACAAGGAGCAGCCGGGCTACATCCTCAACTCGATGCTGGTGCCGTTCCTGTCCGCCGCGGAAGCGCTGCTGGCGAACGAGGTGGCGGACGTGGAGACGATCGACAGGACGTGGCAGCTGGCCACCGGCGCGCCGATCGGCCCGTTCCGCATCCTCGACGTGGTGGGTCTGACCACCGCGTACAACATCGGCATGCTCGACCCGCGCGCCGCCGACCCCGCCACCGTGCAGGGCAAGGTGGCCGCGATGCTCAAGCGCTACATCGACGAGGGCAAGACCGGCGTCAACGCCGGCGAGGGGTTCTACAAGTACCGGTGACGCCGGGCGGTGACGCCGGGGCGGCGTAGGCGATGGGCTGACGTCGGCGGCGCGCGTGCGCATCGCGTGACATGTGATGCGTGATACGTGATACGTGCGTCGCACCGGAGTTGTTGAGGGTCCTTCCGCAGCGTGCTACGGGAGGACCTTTTTGCGTGCCGATGCGGGGTGCGGCACAGGGCCGGGGCGCTGGGGCGGGGAACGTGGGGCTCCGATGCGCAATCAGGCGCTCGCGGCGGTTCGTATCGGCTCATATCGGCGCGTATCGGCTCATATTGAACCGACAGAAGACTCATACAGAAACATCGTGAAACACCCCGTTTCCCCCAAGGATGATCGTTTCTGAACGTTTGCATTTAGGTGTGTTCACGGATACACTGTGATCAATCGGTTTCGATCTCGATGGTTGAGTTCGCGGCCGGTGCGTCGGCGCATCGTAGGCCCAGGGGACAAGGGTTGTCCCCGCGGAAGGCGAGTCGCGGGCGGAAGGAAGGAACACAAGGTAGTGGATACGGAGTGAATATGAAACAAGGGAACACCCCCCCCGATAAGCCCATCGGAGGAATGGCGCGCTCGCTCGCCCGGAAGGCCACGGTGGCCGCCGCGGCGCTGGCGATGTTCGCGCCGTTCGTCGTCTCCGGCACGGCAGCGTATGCGGCCGATACCCCGATCGACGTCGTGGTCAACGGCGCCGACGTGGAGACCGCGGCGAAGAGCGTCAACGGTCTGACGTTCAAGGGATTCGGCGTGCTGAGCGCCAACTCCACCAGCTCGCTGCTGATGGACTACAAGGCGCAGCATCCGGAAGCCTACTGGGAGATGATCAAGGTCCTGTTCGGCGGCGACAACCCCGTCATGAACACCGTCAAGATCGAGATGGGCAACGACCAGAACACCTCCACCGGTCCGAACGCCGCGACCATGCGTTCCTCCACCGAGTACCCGAACGTGAAGCACGAGCCCGGCTTCCAGCTGGCCGCCGACGCGCTCAAGGTCAACCCGAACGTCAAGGTGAGCATCCTGCGCTGGCGCTCGCCCGCGTGGGTCAAGGGCAACGACGACGTCTACAAGTGGTACAAGAACACGATTCTTGCCGCGTACCGCGAGTACGGCTTCATGGTGGACTCCGTGAACCCGCACATCAACGAGTCCGGCCCTGATTTGGCCTGGACCAAGGACTTCGCCAACCGCGTGAAGACCGACTCGACCGGCTTCGACAGCAAAGACGAGAACGCCGGCTTCAAGTCCGACACCGAAAGGGAGCTCTTCCACAAGATCCGCACCGTCATCTCCGACGAGGTGAGCACCGGCTCCTTCGGCGACGACATGCTCAGCGACGAAGCGCTGCGCAACGCCGTCGACATCGCCGGATACCACTACAACACCGCCGATCAGGGCAACAACTTCAAGACCCTGGCCGACCAGTACGACAAGGAGGTCTGGAACTCCGAGGCCCAGGCCAGCTTCTCCGTGACCGGCGATCGTCCGAACAACACCATGAACACCGGTTCGGGTGAAGGCGACGGCACCAACAACGGCCAGAACAACGGCACGTCCGGCACCGGCATCGGCGGCATCAACTCCGCCCTGGAGATGGCGAACACGTACGTCAAGGGCTTCACCAGCTCCCGCCGCACCAACTTCATCTACCAGCCGGCCATCTCCGCGTTCTACGACGGCTTCCAGTACTCCTCCAAGGAAGTCATCACCATGCACGACCCGTGGAGCGGCACCATCAACTGGGACGGCGCGTTCGCCGTGCTGGAGCAGGTGTCCCGCTTCGCGAAGACCGGCTACGACTCCAACAACAACGCGAGCATCTGGCGCGGCATCCCGAACGCGTCCCGCAGCGACATCACCGACGGCAACCCGCCGGGACGCGGCAGCGCAGCCAACAGCTCCCGCGGCGGTGCCACCAGCTACATGACGCTGGCCGCCCCGGACAAGTCCGACTTCTCCACCGTGATCGTCAACGATTCGCAGTACACCAAGACGTACCGCATCAAGGCTCAGGACATGAACCTCGGCGATGACAAGACGATGGAGCTGTGGGAGACCCGTGCCGCCGATGACGGCGAGGCCTACGACGCCAACTACGTCAAGCCGATCTCCGAGCTGCAGCCCGACGCCGATGGCTACTACGAGTTCCAGGTCAAGCCGTGGAGCATCGTGACCGCCACCACGCTGGATGACGCCGTGAACGACTGTGGCATCATCACCGCGCGCGACGGCAAGGGCAGCCAGATGCCGTCCAACAAGGAGTACGTGGACGGCAACGACTACGCCGTGCTCGACACCGACGAATCCGGCAAGGACAACGGCAAGACCGACGACGAGACGCTGTACGCGGACGACTTCGAGTACAAGGGCTACGGTAACGTCCAGACCATCGACACCAACGGCAATCTGGTCGATTCCGGCGAAAGCTACCTCGACTCCCGCGGCGGCGACACCGGCGCGACCGCGCGCTACACCAACGACACCAACGGCGCCTTCGAGATCGTGAAGAACGCCGACGGCAACCATGTGATGCGCCAGCAGGTCGGCCCCGGCATGGCCTACGGCTCGTGGAACGGCGGCGCATGGAACGGCGGTGACCCGGTCACCACGCTCGGCGACTACCGCTGGGCCAACTACAAGGTGAGCGTGAACGTGCTGTTCGAGGCCGATGCCGGCAACGCCACGGTCGGCGCCCGCCAGTGGGGTAACAGCTCCAACGGCAAGGACGACTCGCCCGCGCAGCTGCGCGTCAAGCCCGACGGATCCTGGGACTTCATGCGCTTCGGCGCGGTGCTCCAGTCCGGCAAGGCGACGAACTTCAAGACCGGCGCGAACCAGTGGAACAACATCGCCGTGCAGGTGCTCGGCGACGTGTACACCGCGTACATCAACGGCGTCGAAGTCGCCACCTACACCGACCCGCAGCCGCAGGCCACCGGCCGTGTTCAGCTCGGCTCCACCTTCAACTTCGTCCAGTTCGATAACCTGAAGGTCGAGCGCATCGCCGGCGCTACGCCGTACTACACCGATCTGATCGACAACATGCACCAGCGCAGCTGGGCCGACGGTTCCGCGCTGCTCACCTACAACGAGAAATGGCAGCACCTCAACGGCCAGGGCATGTACGTCTACAAGCGCTCCATCTCCAACTCCACCGGCAAGGGCGCTACCCTCACCTACACGTTCAACGGCACGGGCATCGACCTGCTTGGCGCCAACAACGGCAAGGCCAAGCTCAACGTGACGGTGGACGGCACGAAGATCGCTCTCAACGCCGCGACCATCGCCGCCGACAACGGCAAGCCGACCACGTACGAGCTGCGCGGCCTCAAGAACGGCACCCACACCGTGACGTTCGAAACCGCCGACGGTAACGCGATCTCCATCGACGCCGTGGGCGTGGTCAAGGCCACCGCCGCCGGGCAGCTGGACGTCTCGCCGCTCCAGACCGCCGTCGACTCCTACGCCAACCTCACCGCCGACGACTGGAACCCGGATACGTGGGCCGTGTTCAAGGCCAACCTCGATGCCGCCAACGAGGCGCTCGCGGATCCCGCTGCCTACGGTCTCGACACCGAAGGCGTGCAGGCGCTCGTCGCCCGTCTCGACGCCGCGAGCAAGGGGCTGGTGGACAAGAACATCAGCCCGGACGTGAAGCAGCTGGGTCTGGTCGCCGCCGCGGCCAAGGGCGCTGGATTGCCGAAGACCGTCACGATCGACGGCAAGGACGTCTCCGTGACGTGGGATGCGTCTGCCGCCCAGAGCGTGTCCAACGCCGGCGACTACACGCAGGCCACCATCACCGGTCTGACCGACGACAAGATCGACGGCACTTACCGCTACCGCGTCACCGCGAGCGTGGAAGTGCTGCCTTCGCTCAACATTGAGTACTTCATCGACTCCGGCGTGACCGGCGATGCTGGCTCACCCGAGTACAACGCCGTCAAGGCCGCGATTCCGTCGCTGCGCAACGCGGTGGCCGACCAGAAGGCCGGAGACTGGGGCTATGGCAACGGCGTCACGGTGAAGACCAACACCAACGCCAATGACAAGTACAACACCGGCCTGTACCAGACCGGTAAGGAGCTGACGTACACGCTGCCGCTCGAAGCCGGTTCCTACAACCTCGCCGCAGGTTTCACCGAATGGTGGACCGGCGAGAACCGCCCGATGAAGCTGCAGGCCACGTGGACCGAGAACGGTCAGGACAAGACCGTCGACGGCTCCGAGCTCGCCAGCCTTGGTACCGCAGGCAAGACGTCCACCGGCAACGTGAGCTTCACGCTCGCCGAGGACGCCACCGTGACGTTCAAGGTGCTCTCCAACGGCGGCAAGGATCCGGTGATCTCGTGGCTCGCCGTCGAGAAGCAGCCGACCAACATCGGCGTCGTCGCCGGCACCGTGGGACAGGATCTGCCGAAGACCGTGTCCTACAACGGCGCGGACGTCACCGTCACGTGGAATGCCGCATCGGTCGCCGCGTTCAAGGCCGCCGAAGCCTACGACACCCTGACCCTCTCCGGTCAAGCCACCGTCAACGGCAAGGCGCAAACCATCGAGGCCACTGTCGAGGTGATCCCGGATGGTCTGGTCTACTACATCGACTCCGGTACCAGCACTGCCTCCCCGCAGTACACTGCGGTGAAGAACGCCGTGACTCTGGAGAACGACAAGGTCGATCAGGTGTCCTCCGCGGACGACCAGTGGGGTTACGTCAATGACGGCATCAACGTCAAGGGCGGCACGGACATCAACGACAAGAACTCCACGGGCCTGTGGGCTGGGGCCGACAAGGACATCGTGTACCGTCTGCCGCTCAAGGCCGGCAAGTACACGCTGACCGCCGGCTTCAACGACTGGTGGCCCCGCGACCGCAACCTGTACCAGACTGTCTCCGCGGGAGACAACGAGCTGGCCAAGGGATCCATCCCGCTGAGCGCGAACTCCAGCACCTACACGGGTGGCTTCGACTTCACGCTGACTGCGGATGCGACTGTGACCTATCGCGTCACCAAGCAGGGCGCAGGCTCCAATGATCCGGTCATCTCCTGGCTGGCCGTGGCCAAGCAGGCCGCCGACACCACCACTACGGCGAACAAGGCCGTTGCTCGGCAGTCGGTCGCCAAGGCCCAGTCGCAGGAGACCAAGGTCGCTGCCCAGCAGACGGCTGCCCCGGCGCTGGTCGACGTGACGCAGCCTGCTGAGGCTGCCGCCGAGGCTTCCGCAACGCCGACTGCCGCTCCGAAGGCTGCCGCCAAGGCTGCTGCCGCCGCTGGTCAGTGCGTCGTGAAGTTCGATGCGAACGGCGGCACGCTTGCGGGCGATGCCACCGCGACCGTGACCAAGGGTGACAAGCTGGCCAAGCCCGCCGACCCGACCTACGACGGCTACGACTTCACGGGCTGGACCACGGACAAGGAGGGCAAGAACGCCTACTCCTTCGACGCTCCGGTGACCGGCGACCTGACGCTGTACGCGCAGTGGAAGGCCAAGGCGGGCGCGGGCGATACCACGGCTCCGGTGATCTCCGGTGCCGATGATGTGACCGTCACGGTCGGCGACGTCTTCGATGCGAAGGCGGGCGTGACCGCTTCGGATAACGTGGACGGCAATCTGACCGGCAAGATCACGATCGAGGGTGCCGACAAGGTGGACACCTCGAAGCCCGGCGCGTACAAGGTCACCTACAGAGTGTCCGATGCCGCGGGCAACGAGACCACCAAGGAGCGCACCGTCACCGTGGTCGCCAAGACCACTGTGGACAGGTCCAAGCTGCAGGCGAAGGTGGACGAGGTCACGGCCGACATGGGCAACCTGAAGGCCGATGACTACACGTACACGTCGTGGGACAACCTGAGCAAGCAGCTGGATGCCGCGAAGCAGGTGCTGGCCGACCAGGACGCCACGCAGCAGCAGGTGGACGACGCGCTCAAGTCGCTGACCGACGCGCGCGCCGGTCTGGTGCAGCGCCCGTCGACCGGCGGCGGCACGACGGTCATCACGAAGAAGCAGGCGACGATCGCGGGCGTGGCCGCGGCGGACGCGTGGTTCGACGGCCAGTCGCACGCCGGCTACACCGGCACGCCGTCCAGCGAGTTCAAGGGCACGTACGAGATCACGTACACGGGCGCGGGCACGACCACGTACGGTCCGTCGAAGACGGCGCCGACCGCGGCGGGCACGTACCGCGTGACGATCTCGGTCCCGTCCTCGGATTCCACCTGGTATGGTTCGCTGGCTCTGGAGTTCGCGATCCGCAGTGGTTCCACGGTGGTGAACCGCTTCTACTCGGCCGGTTCGAACCGTCACATGTGGACGGCTTCCGCGGCCGAGTCCGGTGCCCTGCCGGGCATGGGCTGGAACGCGGAGGGCGCGGGCTTCACGATGGACGAGCATGCGGGCGTTCCCGTGTACCGCCTGTATGATCCTGCGGGCAACCAGCATCTGTGGACGACCTCGACCGAGGAGCGCGACCACCTGCTGGGCGTGGGCTGGAACGACGAGGGCATCGCGTTCTACGAGAATCCGACCGCGAAGATCGACGTGTACCGCCTGTACGACCCGTACACCGGGGAGCATCTGTGGACCACGTCGCTGCTGGAGCGTGATTCGCTGGTCGCTTCGGGTGAGTGGACGTACGAGGGCATCGCGTTCAAGGCGCTGTCCTGAGCGTCTCCGATCCGCTGAATAACCGAATGCATAACTGAATATCGCCGGGGGCGGCCCGGGCGGATTGATCTCCGTCCGGGCCGCCTTTCCGTATGCGTCTCGTCATGCGTTTCACCGTCATGCGGGATCGTCATGCGTTTCACCGTCATGCGGGGCGGATCCGTGCGCGGGCGTCACGTGGGGCGCTTCTTGCGTCACGCGGAGCGTCCGCTCCGTGTGACGGTGGTGCTGGGATCGGCGTGATTGCGCGGTTTTCCGGTCGCGTCATCGGGAGCGTGTCCGCTCCGCGTGACGCAGGGGGCGCTCCCGGTGACGCGCGGCCGCTTCCCGGTGTTGTCGTGTTTGTCTCCGGTGATGCTGGGGGCGACGGTTGCGGGTTGCGGGGTCGGGTGGTTTCGTCCGTGCGCGTGGCGTGCCGGGACGCGGATCGGACGGTTCCGGTTTCCATTCGGCATTTGCGGTTCCGGCGTCCGGCCGCGCAGATTTGGCGGAACCGGCCATCATCGGAATCGTACGGTTCGCAGATTTGGTGGAACCGGCCATCGCGAAACATCGGTTGCACGCAGAGTTGGCGGAACTGACCATCGCGAAACATCGGCTGCACGCAGATTTGGCGGAAGTGACCCCGGGGCGACCTGAAAACGGCTCTCCGGGGTCACTTTTGCCAAATCTGTGACCCACGCGGTCCGGGTGATAGTCAGTTCCGCCAAATCTGCGATTCGCGCGGTTCGGGCGATGGTCGGATCCACCCAACCTGCGTGCGGTGGGTGTTTGCTGATGGTCAGTTCCGCCGATCTGTGTGCGGCCGGTAGCGCGATGGTCGGATCCGCCCAATCTGCGGACGGTCGTCGCGGCGACCGGTATCGCGCGGCGGCCGATGGTGCGCGATGGTCGCTTCCGCCCCCAATCGGTGCGTGGGCGGTGTTTTGTGATGGTCACTTCCGCCAAATCTGCGTGGCCGAGCGCCGACCGGACGGCCGGATCCACCCAATCCGTGCGCAGCCGCTCCCGTCCAACAGCTGCTCCCGCCCAACATCCGCACCCGTGCGCTCCGGCCGCCAATCCCGGCAGCGGACATCGGTTTCCCTGTCGTCCGAGCCCCGTTCCCGCC
>NZ_JAAIIH010000014.1 GCF_012932365.1 Bifidobacterium moraviense | reverse complement strand
GGGCATCGCCCTCGGCTTCCGCAATCTCGACAACTACATCACCAGAAGCCTGCTCCACACAGGCGGATTCGGACAAGCCATCCAGACCCACCTCTAAACCACCACCCATACACACCAAAATGCGAAGCGCCGATATCCCTCAAACTTATCAGCGCGGGCCTGAACGGTTGCTCCGTCCTTGGCGACTTCAGCCTCCGCGCTTTCTCCACCAGTGACTTCCGGAGTCTTAGTATCCACATCTTCGACGATCACCGGAATAAGCTGATCGGAGACAGCCGTATAACCATCTGGAGGAGTGACCTCCTTAAGATAATATGTACCTGGCAGCAGGTTATCAAGGACGACCACACCATCCGTACCCTCTACATTCCCTGATGTGTACGTGCCGGTTTCTATCACCGCCAAAGACCCATCCGCATTGAACTGCGGCTTACCGTCAGTGGTTAGATCAGCCTGCTTTGCCTTCTGAGTACCTCCCGAATCCGCATAGAGTTCGAACGTTGCACCGTTCAAACCCTTCGATGGATCATCCTTGTCGACCTTCTTTACACGTGCACCTGAGATCACCATCTGAGAACCAGATACCGTTACACGATTCAGATATTCGGCGCTCGTGCGATAGAAATAATCAACGGATGTTTGGTCCATAACCGTATTCGAATAGAACTTGTATATTAAAGAAAAAGCAAGCCTAGACCAATAGGTTTTATTGTCCGAAACATCGGAGGGAATCGTCACGGTAAGATGATTACCGGAAGCTTGGAAACTATCACCCTCGGTTTGCGGACAAGAACTGACCCTCCAAGGATCACAACCAAAGTCATCGTTCCAAACCATATTCGTTTCGGTGGGGTAGACTACATCGGCCGCGGCAGTAAAAGACGTATCAGCGGTGGACGCCGCTACAACCGAGGTTCCCAGTTCCACGGGAGTCCCATCACGACCAGTCAACGCCGTATCGATGTTTACCGTCGTGGATTTTGCACCACCAGGCCTACGTAGAATCGAAACTAACAAACTATTATAAGCCGTTGTCGGGAAATAGTGATTGTTAGCACCAATAGTCCTCGGCAGATTCAATGCATATGGATTTTGCGGCAACTCGGTGATCGCAATATTCTCCACGACGGCCGCAGGACCCATCGGATCCTTCTCAGTGGGACGACTTCCCGCAATTGGCTCATAGGCATCCTCCAGAAAATCCAATCCTTTATGATTGCCGACATCCTTCACATTCAATGTGGACACGTACCGTAGCTGCCCGATACCAGTCAGTACAGCACCATCCTCCAGTGGTTTGGTAAGCGTAAGCACGGTATTACGACTATCGAAAATACCGTAATTCCTAATCACATCCTCCGCAGTACGCAGTGTCGTATTATGCCTATCGCCGTAATCCTTCCGCGAGAAATCCTGCCCCGACGTGCAGATCGCGTCATACACCGCGTCGGCGAACACCTTGGAGCCGGTGAAGTTCGCATCGATGTAGTCGCGCACCTCGCTCCACGTCACCGACGTGCCATCCCTCTTCACCGGCAGCGTGGTGGCTGCGCAGTTGGCGTCGTCGCCGTCGGCCGCATAGACGGCGCTCATCGGCAGGGCCATCGCCATCAGCGTGGCCACCGCCAGCAGCATGCCCATCAGCACGCGCCATACGCTGCGCGCCGGCGCGCCCCGTTCCGCCCTGTGTCTTCCGTTCCCGTTCATGGCAAGCTCCTTCTCGCTCAGCCTCTCCACACCCCCGCCAAGCACAACCACACCGCCCGGCAGAGGGACCCACACTGGCCTCCGGCATCACGAACGACACATCTACCCCATCCGTCAACGCACGGAAGGAACGGTCCCACGCTGGCCCGACCCAAAGCAGATCTGCTTCAACGCATACCCCCCCCGAGACATACGGAGCATTGGAAAACGGCACGGGCGCACGGTTCCGGAGATTCCGCAGCATGGTCGGCGGGCCGCATGGCGGACACGACGGGGTGTAGGCGTAGGCGAGACGGCGTGGTCACGGGCGGACGCGGGATAGCTGAGTCGGGCAGACAGCCGGGGACAGGGCAAGACAGACGCGGGATGGGTCGACACAGACGAACGCGGAGGCGGCGCGGGACGCATCCGATCTGCTCATTATGCGCGATCGGATTCGCAGAATGAGCAAATCCAGTGCGCTGAGGCCTGTTTGAGGCCTGTCAGGAACTGAATCTGCTCATTATGTGCAAAACCGGCACTGGATCTGCTCAATCTGCGCGGGTCAGGAGGCGCGGGCCGCATGGCGGACGCGGGACGGCTGAGTCGAGCAAACAACCGGGGCGGGGTGAGACGGACGCGGGACGGACGGGCCGCGTCCGATCCGCTCATTCCGCGCGTCGACCGTAGGCGCGGGCGCCGCCACGGGCGCGGGAGGCGTGCAGGAGCGCGAGGCAGACACCGCCGAGCACGGACATGATGCCGCCGGCGGTCAGGAGCTGCCGCACCCCGGAGCCGCCCGTCTCCGGCAGCGCGACGTGCGGGACCGGATAGTTGGCGAGGACGTAGGTGCCGGACGCCTTCGAGAACGCGGGGTTGCTGCGCGCATCGTCGCCCGATTCTGCGCCGATGGTCGCGCCGACGTCCGTGCCGACACTCGTGCTCGAGGCGGCGGCCGATGCAGAGCCTGACGCGGAACCTGACGCGGCGACCGCGGCCCTGACCACGGTCGGATCGTGGATGACGAGCTTGCTGCTGCCCTGGTACGGTGCGGTCACCGTGATCGTCCACTGGCAGTCGGGCAGCGCGAAGCCGCTCGGCGCCTCGGTCTCCACCAGTCGGTACGTGCCGACCATCAGGCCGCCGAGCGCCACCGAGCCGTCGTCGCCGCTGGTCTTGGCCTCGCCCACGCGCCTCCAATCGGACGCGCCGCCACCAGAGGCGATCGCATCCGGATCGATGAGTCCGCTCGTGGGCGCCGAACCGGAGCCGACCCATCGGTAGATCGCGAACGTGGCGCCGGCAAGCGGCCTGGTCGCGGAGGAATCCGACCCGTCCACCTTGGTGAACGTGAACGTCGCGGCGTCGCCCACCAGCCCCACGCGCGTGTAGCCGAAGTCGATGTCGCTCACGGCGGTGGCCTCAGCGCCGCCCGCACCCGAACCGCCCGAGCCGCCAACACCGGCGGTGGTGGTCTTCACATGCGTGCCGTTGTAGGCGTGCGCGTCGGCGTCCACGTATCCGGCCACCTCGGTCGGATTGCTGGGCGCGGTCATCACGAGCGTCACCTGCACGGACGAGCCGCCCGCGAGCTTCGCCTCGCCACCGTCCGCGGCCCGGCTCAGGTCGATCGCCACGGCCTTGACCTTGGCATAGTCGTAGGTGCCGTGGTCGGCCTCGTCCCCCACGGCGGGCGGCGTGCAGTCCTCCCAGATCGCGGTGTCCGTCAGGTCGCGGTTCGCCTCGTTGGCGGAGCCGCTTGGCCCGAACAGGTCCAGGTCGGCAACCTTGGAGCAGTACACCTTGGGCGCGAAGCCGTGGTCGATGGCCTGCTGCACGTTCACGCTGCTCAACGTGCCGCGCCAGCGCGGCGTGTTCTCGTCGACCGCCGTGGCCGACGACGACGTGTCCGAGCTCAGGTAGTTCTCCAGCGAGTCGTAGAGCACGATGCCGTGCGCGGTGGTGCCGGTCATGGGCGTGTAGCGCAGACGATACTCGTACTGCCCAGCCGCGCGCACCGTCACCTCGTTGTTCATGCCGTTGGTCCAGTCGATCTGCGTGCCGCCGCGCACGTGCTTCTCCAGGCCGGATGAGGCGACCGTGTTGAAGTCGATGGTGATGGCGTACGACGCATACAGGAACGTGAAGTGTGTGTTCATGGTGTCGAGCTTGCGCATGGCGGCGCGTTCGTCGTCGCTCCAGTCGTCGCCGAGCACGGCGTTAGACAATCCGGTCAGGTCATCGTTGTCGTCGCCGTCGGCGATGCCGGCGTTGTAGGTCTCGTAGGCCACCACGTTGTGCAGGCTCTTGGCATTGTCGTTGTAGCCGAGGTCGTTGGCGTCCTGCCAGCTGATGTACGAGTCGAACCGCAGCGTCATCGTGGATTTGCCGACGTCGCCGTTGGTGTACCGCAGGTTGGTGTAGCCGTCGGGCGCTTTGGCCTCCACCCGCAGCAGCGTGCGTCCGGATCCGCGGTAGTTGGGGTAGGTCTTCGCGGAGAGAATGGTCATGGCGGTCGCGTCGTCCACGGCGGTGACCTTCACGCTGTCCACGTCGGGCGTCACGCCGGCGGGCAGCAGGTCGTAGAACGTGCCGCGCTGCTGCGGGGTGGCCCAGTTCTTGTTCATGTACTCCTTGCCGTAGTCGCCGGTTTCGCCCATGGTGACCTTGTAGGGGATCTTGACGCGGCCGTTGACGTCGTCGCTCGTCCAGTCGCCGTCGACGGTTTTGCCCTTGATGGATTCCATGGCGAACGGCGTCAGGCGCTGTATGGCTCTGGCGTGGCAGATGGGCGCTCCGGTCGTCGTATTCATCCATGGTGGTCCGGAACGTCCGTATGAGGTGTTGTAGTCGTAGTATTGTTCGTCGCTGTTGAACGGTTCCACGTTGAACAGGCCGTGATAGCCTTCGAACCGCCACTCGTCGTCGTCGCTCCCATAGGGCGTGCAGGCGCCGTAATCGTTTCCGGTGATCTGCCGCCAGTCGAAGCCGGCGATGCTGTTCTTACCTTGCTCGATCTGGTCCTGCGTGCGCACCACCAGCGTGTTGTAGTCGGTGAGCGTCACGTAGTCGTCGCGCAGTTCGTCGGTCGCCGCGGTGTTGTCGCCGTTGAGTTTCTTGAGCAGCGTCTTGATGTGGTCGCTGGTGGTGAGCGTGATTCTCACGCCCAGGTTGAGCTCCACGGCGGCTGCGGTCTTGGATTCGTACACGGCCTTGATGGCGATGAAATGGTCGAAGGGGTTGAGCTGCCAGGTGGCTCCGTTGGCCATCGCCATTTCGTTGACGCCGCCGTCGGCATAGCCGAGGTTGCCGCTGATGGGTTTCCATGCGGTGGCCCATTGCTCGGTATCGTAATTCCATGTGGCGCTCAGGCCGTAGAGGTGCAGTTTGTCGGAATCCTTGTTCTGGTAATCGGTCCAGGGGTCTCGCACGGCCAGTCCCCAGTTGCCGGTGTCGTCCTGCCCCCAGTCGTATACCGTCCAGCCGCGTGACGATTCGCTGAACTCGACGTCCGACGTGTCGCAGTAGCTTGATTGTGTTTCCGAGCAGCCCGTGGGGATGGTGATCGAGTCGATGTAGAAGTCGTCGGGCTGCAGTTTGGCGTAGCCTTGCGTGGGGAGGGTCGGGTCGCCTTGGCGGTCCGGTTCGGTGCCGCCCTGTTCCATCTGGCGCGGGTATTCCTCGCCGAAGAGGAAGTTGTCGTCGATGAATTCATGGCGTACGGTTTTCTGACCGTATTCGGATTGGTCGGTGGGTGCCGTGTATGACTCGCCGCCGCTCGCGCTGCCCGCTGCGGTGGTCAGGCCGTAGGTCCGGGCGGCGTAGTGGTTTTTGAACATGGTGGGATGTACGGCTTTGCCGATGTCCAGTGCGGTGAGGCCGCCTGTGATGGTGCATTCGGTGGTGGGGTGGTCGAAGTCTTCGTCGTTCGAGTAGTAGTCGCCGCAGGATTTGTCGAGGCGGTAGATGTCGCCGTCGTACGAGAAGGAGTTGTTCTTGATCTCCTGGTCGGCGGTGTCGCTTTTCTCGGTGGTGACGCCGTCGTCCTTGCCGGTGACCGTGCCGGTCACGCTGTTCTCGAAGGTGTAGCTTTCGTCCGTGGGCAGCGATTCGCCGTCGTAGTAGGTGACCACGTAGTAGGTGTAGGTGGTGCCGGGCGTGATGTTGACCGTGTAAGGCCCCGTGTCCCATGCGTTGCTTATGGGAGTTCCGGCGGCGTTCAGCAGACCGAGCACGCCGCCGCCCAGGTTGTCGGTGATGGTGTCGGTGATTTCGGCGGTGCCTGGCTGGGCGCCGGTAGCGGAAAGCGTGACCTTCCACTTCACGTAGCGGTAGCCGTCGACGTATGCGCCGCTGTCTACCCAGTCGCTGGGCAGGAAGTCCTCGGTCTCGCCCATGCTGTCGTAATACTTGAAAATGCTGGAGATGATGATGCCGGTGTCGTTGGTCGCGGTGATCGGCGGGGTGGTCTTGGTCTCGTCACTGCCGTTGATGGTGGCGCTGGAGGTGATGGAGCCGGTGCCCTTGCCGGCGTAGTCCTTGTCCGGCGTGGTGTCCTTGTCCGGCACGTCGCCGGCCGTGGCCGTGTAGGTGACCTGGATGCTGAAGGTGTTGGCCGCCGGGACGTCGATGGCGTTGGTGACGACGTATTCGTCGGTGGCGTCGTCGTAGGTGTACTGCAGACCGGTGCCGGTGTTGTATTCGGGCGCTTCGGGGACGGGCAGCTGTGCGCTGCCGGTGGGCTTGCCGTCGCGTCCGGTGAACAGGTGGGCGGGGATGCGCCATTGGAGATCGCCCGCGGGGATGGTCTCGCCGCCGCCGGCGCTGGACTGACCGGACGAGGTGAGGTCGAACTGGGCGGTGGCGGAGAGGGTCTCGTCATAGCTGGTCGGTGTGAACGTGATCTGCCCGGTGTCCGGGTCGATGGTGCCGGACGTCTTGATCCATCGCGCCGCGAGGCTGGTGACGGTGGAGGTGGCGCCCTCCCCCGCCGATGCGGTGCCGACGACCAGCGAGGCGCACAGCAGCATCGCGACGGCCGCGACCATCGAGACGACCGCCGACGCGAGCGTGGCGGCACGCCCCGACGCCATTGATGCGAACGTTTGCACTACATGACGCCTATGGCGTCCACGATTCCTGATGCTCATGATCCCTCCCAACGTGACACCTTCGTCGTTGACCCATGCCGTTGGATGCTCTTCGAGCACCAGTATACACGGAATCATGCTTGATACCGCAACGATTTTGGCGTGTTGCGACGGCGTCGGGCACACAACGCATGCGCATCCGAACTCGATCGGACGCCGTTGGGCATCATGCGAATGTGCCATTCATTCATCCGTACTGCAATTGCAAACGTTTGCTGTCAGTTGTCGTCATTCGCCTGCCGCGTGCCGCACGCACCCGCACCTCACACGCCACACACCTGCACGCCACACAGGCCGCCCGCCGCGCACCACCGGGCCGTACGCGCGCCACCGGGCCGCGCACCACCGGGCCGCGCGCCAATCTGCCGATCCTAGGCATGAATATTGCAGGAATTGGCAGAACTACACGCTGAGAAGCCCTGGAAGGTCTGCCAGAGTGCAGATCTGCCAACTATCGCAATTTACATGCCAAGGATCGGCAGCATGACACACCGCGGTACACGACCGTAGCGGTCGCAGTGGCGGGAGGCACCGCGGCGCGTGACATGGTGAAGCGCTTCAACTACACTGCGAGGTAGCAATGCGGCATGCCGGGCGGGACGGCCCACGCGGCGAGGCGACGGGCGCGTCGCGGGCAGCAACACTCAGGGAGGCACACATGGTGACGATGGCGGACGTGGCGCGCGAGGCGGGGGTGTCGGCGGCGACCGTGTCGTACGTGGTGTCCGGCAGCCGGCAGATCTCCGCCCCCACCGCCGCGAAGGTACGCGCCGCGATCGCCAAGCTCGGCTACGAGGTGAACCAGACCGCGCGCAATCTGGCAAGCTCGCGCACCGGGACGATCGGCATCGTGGTGCCGTCGTACAAGGCCGCGGGATTCTCCCTCTCGCTCAGTTCATTCCTGTGCGACTACGCCACCAACGCCAACGCGCGCGGCTACGACACGCTGCTCCTCACCGACGCCTACGACGAGATGACCACGCTGCGCAAGGCCGTGGCCATGAAGAAGGTGGACGGCGTGATCCTCATGGACGCCGAGCGCGACGACCCGCGCCTGCCCGTGCTGCGCGACGCCGGGCTGCCCGCGGTGCTCATGGGTCCGCTGCCCGACGGAGGTTCCGCCTCCGCCGCGCTCCCCTCGCTCGACGGCGTGTACACGGACTTCGCGGCCGCGGCCGACGAGGCGATCGCATGCCTGTACGATCACGGGCATCGTGACGTGGTGCTGGTGGCGGACGCGTCGCGGCTCGAGCGGCGCGGCGTGCAGTACGTGACGCTGTTCGGCACGGAGGCGCGGCGTGCGGCGGAGGCGCGGGGCATGACGCTGCACGTGATCGCCGACGGGGACGATGCCGGACAGGCGGACGGCGCGGACAACGCGGATGCGAACAGCATCGACGCGAACGCCACGGACGGCTCCGCCGACGTGATCGACCGTGCGCTGGACCGCTGGCCCGAGGCGACGGCGATGATCATCCACAACGACGCGGCGACGATCGGCGCGTCGCAGGTGCTGCAGCGGCGCGGATGCGCGGTGCCGCGGGATCTTTCGGTGATGGCGATCGTGCCCGCGCGGCTTGCGGAAAGCCTGCGCATCCCGTTCACGTCGATCCGCGCCGATTCGCGCGTGCTCGCCAAGGCGGCCGTGGACATGCTGGCCGACCGCATCGCCGACCCGGGACACCCCTCCGCCCAGCGGCTCGTGCACGCCGCGATGACGGATCTGGGGTCGGTGGCCGACCGGCGCTGAATGGGCGATCGTTCCCGACCGGGGCGTCGAAACCGCGGGGCGAAACGAACGGCGGCGCGAGCGGCCGGGCACGTCGGTCGTCGGTCTGATCAAGTGGGCGCAGGCAGGGCAGGTCGATCCGATCAGGTCGATCAGGTCGCGCGGCAGCAAGAAAAGGGAACAAACGGCGGAAACGGACGTCGAGGCTATCGTATCTTGCTTATTTAAGCGCTTCAACTTGTTGTTTAAGCGCTTAAACTCTATAGTGAGAGTCACCTCGCAGACCGATTCGCCACTGCGGGGACCCGCGAAGCAGCGGGGCATGCAATGAGGCAGTCGGCAGAGAAAGGACGACGAGATGAAGCACAGGACGATCGGCACGGCAGCCGGAAAGACGCTCGCCAAGGCGGTCGCGATCGGCGCGGCCGGCGCGATGGTGTTCGCAGTGGGCGCCTGCGGATCCTCGAACGACGCCAAGGACGGCGGCGGCAACGAGATCACCGTGGCATGGTGGGGCAACCAGTCGCGCAACGACAAGATGACCAAGGTCGACGACGCATTCCAGAACGCCAACAGCGGCGTCAAGGTCAACGGCCAGGCATCGCAGTGGGGCGACTACTGGTCCAAGCTGCAGGTCAGCGCCGCCGGCAAGTCCATGCCGGACGTCATCGCCATGGACTACTCCTACCTGCAGCAGTACGTGGACAACGGCCTGCTGGAGCCGCTGGACGACTACATCGCCAACGGCACCATCAAGACCGACGGCATCGACAAGGGCGTGCTCGCGTCCGGGCAGCTGGGCGGCAAGCAGTACGCCATCTCCTCCGGATCGTCGTCGCCGGCCATGCTGGTCAACCAGACCGTGCTCGACCAGGCGGGCATCACGCTGCCGGAGCACATGACCGTGGACCAGTTCAAGGACATCGCCAGGCAGGTCTACGAGAAGACCGGATACCGCACCAACTTCCGCTACTACGACGGCGTGGACCTGCTCGAATACACGCTGCGCGGCAAGGGCAAGGTGCTCTACGGCAACAACGACGGCAAGCTCGGCGTGACCGCGGCCGACGTGGAGGACTACTTCAAGGTCTACGAGGACGGCATCAAGGAAGGCTGGCACCTCGACACCGGCGTCTTCGCCTCGCTGGACGCCAGCTCCGTGGAGCAGGATCCGCTGGTCTACGGCACCGATCCGGGCTCGCGCTCCTGGGTCTCCTTCAAGTTCGCAACCCAGCTCGGCGCGTTCCAGAAGGCCGCCGCCGGCAACGACAACCCCACGATCAAGCTCTACCCGTGGCCCGCGGCCGACGTGGCCAAGGCGGGCTACGTGAAGCCCGGCCAGTTCTGGGCCATCAGCAAGATGTCCAAGCACAAGGACCTGGCAGCCAAGTACATCAACTGGTACACCAACGACGAGGAGCCCGTGAAGATCATGGGCACCGACCGCGGCCTGCCGGTGAACAACAACATGCTCGACAAGATCAAGGGCGACCTGTCCGAAAGCGATCAGGCGGCCGTGGAGTTCCTCACCAAGGAGGTCACCCCGAACTCGTCCACCATCAACCCGCCCGCCCCGGCCGGCGCGTCCAAGGTGAACGGCAAGGACGTCATCGGCACCATCGAGGAGTCCGTGCTCATGGGCAAGATCTCCGCCGCCGACGCCGCTACGCAGTTCGTGGACCAGGCCAACGAGACGCTGGCCAAGGCCAAGTAAGGCCAAGTAAGTAGAGCCGGTTTGTTTGCCTGCCGACCTGCCGGTCAACCGGCATCGGCACCGGCAGATCGGCAGTCTCCTGGGACGGGCCGCAAAGCTCGAGCGGGATTCGCGCCACCACGGTTGGCGCCACTCAGACTCAGGCAGAGCGGGCTCGGGCAGCAAGGCCCGTCCCCTTTCCCGCACTTGGGACGGCGGGCGCGCGGTGACCCAAACACCCTTTCTCCTGCCGCGCGTCTGCTTCCCATCTTTCCTTCTCATCTTTTCCCGTTCCTTTTCCTTCCTTCCTGTGCGATTCGCCGTGCATCAGCGCTGATGCACGGCGCGCGATCCGTCCGATCCGCATGCTCAGGCGGCGCGTCGGACGGGTCGCCGCATTCGCTACATTCGCCGCATCCCGCGCCACATAGGCGCCACATAGGCAATGGCCAATAATCAAATAATCAGTAGTCAAAGGAGACATCATGGCACTCAATCTCATCGCCGGATCCATCATGGCGGGCGCGCTGCTGGCATACGGCGCCGCGCTCGGCATCGCGACGATCGTCTGCAGCCGCAACGACCGCCGGCAGCGCTGACCGGACGCCAATCTGCCGATCCTAGGCACGAATATTGCAGGAATCGGCAGAACTACACGCTGAGAAGCCCTGAAAGGCCCGTCAGAGTGCAGATCTGCCAACTATCGCAATTCGCATGCCAAGGATTGGCAGCATGACACACCGCGGCACACGACCGTCGCAGCCGCAATGGGGAGGCACCGCACACCTCGCACGCCGCACAGGCAGCGTCCCCGCATCGCGACGCGGGACGTCCGGCCCACGTCATGCATCGCCATGAAACCGCGGAATCAAGCCGATCGCAACCGCCACGTGACACGGGACGCCCGAGCCGCGTCACACGGAGGAACCGCACGTCACGCGGACCGCGCTACCGCAGAACCGCGGAATCAAGCCGATTTCAAGCACCGCGATCCGCGTGACGCACGGCCAAGAAAACGACGAGGCCCGCACATGACGTGCGGGCCTCGCTTGATTGTTCACCGGCTCAGCAGATCAGTGGCTCCACACCGCCGCGTCCGGATCGTCGTCCGGGTTGTAGTCGGCGTCCGGATCGTCGGGATCGTTGTAGGAGGACTCGTCGTCGATCACGCCCGAATCGGCCTCGGCGTTGAGCTGTTCCATGGTCTTGGAGTCGATCTTGTAGCTCGGCAGCACGTTGGTGATGTAGCTCTCCACGGCCTCGGCCATCGGCACGTCGTGACCGGCCTTCTCCGCCAGGAACCAGCGGTGGTCCAGCACCTCGTGGAAGAACTGCGCGGGCTCGATCTGCGAACGATACTCCTTGGGGATCATGCGCACGGTCGGCTCGAACACCTCGCGCATCCAATCCGTCGCCACGATCTCCAGATCCTCGCCCTCGCGCCACGTGGACGCGCGGTACGCATCCAGATCGTTGAGCAGACGGCGGGCCTGGTTCTCCTGCACGTCCAGGCCGGTGAGGCGCAGCAGCTTGCGGTTGGCGTAGCCGGCGTCCACCACGCGCGGACGCACCAGCACGCGCTTGCCGTCCTCGGCGGTCTTCATCTCCAGCTCGTCCACGTCGAAGCCCAGCTCGTTGAGCTTGTTGACGCGCTTCTCGATCTTCCACATCTCGTCCGGACCGAACTTCTCCGTGTCCGTGAGCGTGCTCCACAGCGAATGGTAGCGATCCACAAGGCGGTTGCCCACCTCCACCTCGTCCACGTCGCCGGGCAGCAGCTTGCCGGAGCTCAGATCCATGAGCTCGCCGATGATGTTGGTGCGCGCAAGGTCGATGTCGTACTCGCGCTGGCCCTCGGTGAGCGCGATGTGCAGGTCGCCGGTCTCGGCGTCCACCAGGAACGCGGAGAACGCGTAGGCGTCACGCAGGAACAGGACGTTGGAGAGCGAGACGTCGCCCCAGTAGAAGCCGGCCAGATGCAGGCGCACCATGAGCACGGCGAGGGCGTCGATGAGGCGCTCGGCGGTGTCGGCCTGCAGGTTGCGGGCGAACAGCGCGCGGTACGGCAGCGAGAACTTGAGGTGCTTGGTGACGAGGATCGCCTCCAGACGCTCGCCTTCGCGGTTGTGGCGGCCGGTGACCACGGCCACCGGGGACACGCACGGCAGTTCGAGCTTCTCCAGTCGGCGCAGCAGCTCGTACTCGCGCTCGGCCACCTGCCGCGTGATCTCCTTCATGGCATAGACCTCGTTGCCCACGCGCACGAAGCGCACCACGTGGCGGGAGATGCCTCGGGGGAGGTTGGCGAGCAGGTCCTTGGGCCACGTGGCCAGCGGCTGCTCCCACGGGAGCGTGAACATCTTGGGGTTCGACACTGCCGCGGTGATGGTGAGCGCGGTGGGCTCGCTGGAGTTCGCGGTCTCGTCCTCGGCCTTGACGGACGTGGCCTTCGCGGCTCTCGGATCGAGCAGGTTGAGGTCGGTTGCAGGTGTCATCATGCGCTCCAATGTACTCGGAATAAAGGAAAACCCCCGCACGACTAGGTTGTGCGGGGGTCACTTGCAAGGCGGATAGAGAGGAAGAGAATCGCCTTGAAGCCTGGGTTAGTTCAGACGCAGCTCGGTCGACGGAGCGAAGAGGTGCATCTTGGCCGGGTCGATGTGGATCTTGACCACGTCGCCGACCTTCGGCAGCTGGCGCGGAGGAACGCGGACGGTGGTCAGCTTGTTCTGATCAGACATCAGCTGGGATTCCTCGATGGCGGAGCCGTCGGTGATGATGTTGCCGTAGATGTAGCCGTCGGAGCCGAGATCCTCGACGTTCACGACCTTCAGGGAGAAGGCGTTCGGGTCGGTGGAGGCGGCCAGCGAGGCGTCCTCGGGGCGGAAGCCCACGACGATCTCGTTGTTGTCCTCGGCGGTCAGCTTGTTCACGGCCTCGGCCGGCAGGTCGATGGTGTCCTCGCCGATCTTCGCGCGGCCGTTGACCACCGGGTGGGTGTTCAGGTTCATCGACGGGGAGCCGATGAAGCCGGCGACGAAGACGTTGGCCGGGCGATCGTACAGCTCGGTCGGGGCGCCGACCTGCTGCAGGATGCCGAGCTTGATGACGGCGATGCGGTCGCCCATCGTCAGGGCCTCGGTCTGATCGTGGGTCACGTACAGGGTGGTGACGCCGAGCTGACGCTGCAGGGCGGCGATCTGCGTACGGGTCTGCACACGGAGCTTGGCGTCCAGGTTGGACAGCGGCTCATCCATGAGGAAGACCTTCGGCTCACGGACGATTGCGCGGCCCATGGCCACACGCTGACGCTGACCACCGGACAGAGCCTTCGGCTTGCGGTCCAGGTACTCGGTCAGGTCGAGGATCTCGGCGGCCTTCTCGACGCGCTTGCGGATCTCGTCCTTCGGGGTGCCGGCGATCTTCAGGGCGAAGCCCATGTTGTCGGCCACGGTCATGTGCGGGTACAGTGCGTAGTTCTGGAACACCATGGCGATGTCGCGGTCCTTCGGCTGCATCGTCGTGACGTCCTTATCGCCGATGAGGATGCGGCCCTTGTTGACCTCCTCGAGGCCGGCGAGCATACGAAGCGTCGTAGACTTGCCGCAGCCAGAGGGGCCGACGAGGACGAGGAACTCGCCGTCCTTGATGTCCAGATTCAGATCATCCACCGAGGGCTTGTCGTTGCCCGGGTAGATTCGAGTGACGTGCTCGAATACCACGTTTGCCATAATTGCTGTCCTTTCATCGGCAGGTACGTGCCGAACGATCCGTAGTGAAGGGTTCACTTGTGTGGTACCGCCACGAAACTCATCGACAAAACCTTGGCAACGCCTTCGTAGCAGTCTTGCTTTTTCGGTGGTTCTCGAAGATAACTCTTCTTTGAGCCAAGAGTCACTATACACGGGCCTCCGACTTTCGCAAGTCGTGTTGCACTATGTTGCATCGCGCGCATCGTCGCATGGTCCTGTCCGCGATCCTGCCCTGCGGCCCCGTCCCACGATCCTGCCCTGCGGCCCCGTCCCACGATCGCAATGTTGCGATAAACGACCATCGAGGGCACCACCAGACCCCTCCAAAGTGGCCGATCATCGCAACGTTGCCACGAACGACCATCGAGCACGCCCCCGGACCTCCGTACGATGGCCGATCGGCGCAACGTTGCGATGAAAGACCGTCGAAGGCACCGTCGGGGCGACGCAAAGTGGTCGATCATCGCAACGTTGCCGCGAACGACCGTCGAAGGCATTGTCCGACAGTCCCAAGGCGGTCTTTCATCGCAATGTTGCGATGGATGACCATCGAGAGTGCCGTCCGGCATCACCAAAGTGGTCGATCGGCGCAACGTTGCGACGGATGACCGTCCGGGGGCACCGCCGAGGCGACGCAAAGTGGTCGATCGGCGCAACGTTGCGACGGGCGGGCGGTCAGTCGACGCCGAGGCGGCGCAGGGCGCGGCGGATGCGGGCGTTGGCGATGCGGTTGCACAGCACGTGCCACGCGAAGCCGATCGCGCCGCGCACCGCATGTCCCTGGCCGATGCGCGCCAGGCTCGCGGCCGCGGCGGGATCCACCGCACCGTCGGACAGCTTGGCGAGCGCGCGCGGCGGCATGTTGAGCTTGAACAGCGCGTCGAGGTCCGGCACGCCGCCGTTGCGTTCCTGCGCCTCGCGCGCCTGACGTTCCAGCCGGCGCGCCCACCAGCGCGCGACGCGGCTCGGCGAATGCGCCCAGTCGGAGAACGGCGAGTTGACCGTGAGGGTCGGCGGCGCAGGGCTCGCGGACCCCGACGCAGCGCTCGGGGATTCGGCGTGCGACGCATCGGCGTACGACGTGGGTGACGTCTCGGTTTGCGACGCCTCGGTCTGCGATGCTTCGGCGCCCGCGCGCGACGGGGTCTCGGCGTCCGATGATCCGGCCGCGATGCGCGCCGCGTTGGCGAGCGCGCGCAGGTCCACGTCGAGGCGCGTGGTGCCTTCGAGCACGCGCAGCGCGCGCGACGCCTCGCTGCCGGGCGTCACGCCGGTCAGGCGCACGTCCGTGCAGTCCTCGCCCACGATCACCGTGCGGCCCATCGCGTCGTCGCGCCACATGCCGGCGGCGACATTGTCCGTGCCGCCGCCCACGCCCTTCGCGGGAACCCATCGGCGGAACGTGTACCGGTCGAACGCGATGGACACGCGCGTGGACTCCCCCGGCGCAAGCCACACCTTGGCGAAGCCGCGCAGCTCGCGCGCGGGGCTGCCGTCGGCCGCGCCTGAACCTGCGCCCGCGCCCGCAGCATCATCGCCGCCCGCAACGTCAGCGTCGCTCCCCCGCGCCGCCACGTACAGCTGCGGCACCGCGGCGCCCGCGCGATCGCCCACGTTCGTCACCGTCACCTGCACGCCGGTCGCGTCCACCGCAAGGTCCGAGAGCGCAAACCGCGTGTACGTGAGGCCGAATCCGAACGGGAAGCGCACCGGCACGCCGGCGGTCACGTAGTGGCGGTACCCCGTGAGCATGCCCTCGGCGTACACGGCCCGCTCGCCGCGCGCGGGATAGTCCGGCACCGGCACGTCCTCCTCCGCGAGCGGCCACGTCTCCGCCAGACGCCCGGACGGCGAGGCGAGTCCGCACAGCAGGCGCGCGGTGGCCGCGGCGACCGCCTGACCGCCGAGTCCCACGTACAGGATCGCGTCGCACGCGTCCGCCCACGGCAGCAGCACCGGGGAGCCGGCCGTGAGCACCGCCACGAGCGGCTTGCCCGCGCGATGCGCCGCGTCCGCGAGCGCCGCCATCAGATCGTTCTGCGGCTGCGGCATGGCGAGCGTGGCGCGGTCCACGCCCTCGGCCTCGCTGCGGTCGTCCAGGCCGACGCACGCCACGATCGCGTCCACGTCGGGGCGATCCGCCAGCGCGCACGCCTCGCGGATCAGCGCGGCATCCGTGTTTTTGACGTCCGCGTTCTCAGTGTCCGTGTTCTTGGCATCCGCGGTCCCGTCACTGCCGGCGACCGCGCCGCCCGCCCGATACCCCTGCGCGTACGCCGCGAGCGCGAGCGCGCCCTCGGACGCCTGCTCGAGCACGTCGCGCAGCGATTCGACGCGCGTGGCGTTGACGCGGGACGATCCGCCGCCCTGGAAGCGCGGACGCGCGGCCATCTCGCCCACCAGCGCCACGCGCGTGCCGTGGGCGAACGGCAGCGGCGGTTGCGCCGCCTGCGCGCCCACCGATCGCGGGTCGCCGTTGCGCAGCAGCACCGCGGACTCCTCGGCCACGCGCATGGCGAGGCGATGGTGCATCGCGAGGTCGTCGGCGGAGAGCGCGGCCGGCGCATCGGTCGGCGACTCCCCCGCGCCATCTCCCACACCCGCGGCTTCCCCCGTACCCGCGGCATCCCCCGCATGGGTCCGTTCGGCGCACCGCGCCACCTCCGCCGCGCGCGCCGTGAGCTCGGCCTCGTCCAGCCGCCCGTCGCGCACCGCGGCCGCGAGCTCGCGCACCGACGCCAGCCCCGGGCACGGCATCTCCAGCGATCCGCCCGCGGCCGCGGCGGCCACCGCGTCGTTCGATCCGCCCCAGTCGGAGACGACCATGCCGTCGAACGACCACTCGCCGCGCAGCACGTCGCGCAGCAGATGCCGGTTCTCGAACGCGTACGTGCCGTTGATGCGGTTGTAGGAGGTCATGATCGCCCACGGATGCGCCTCGCGCACGGCGATCTCGAACGCCGTGAGGTACAGCTCGCGCAGCGTGCGCTCGTCCACCACCGAGTCGGAGCTCTGGCGGCGCAGCTCCTGGCCGTTGGCCGCGAAGTGCTTGGGGCAGGCGGCCACGCCGCGCGACTGCACGCCGTCCACGAACCCGGCGGCCATGCGCCCGGCGAGCTGCGGGTCCTCGGAGTAGTACTCGAAGTTGCGTCCGCACCGCGGCGAGCGCTTGACGTTCATGCCGGGGCCGAGCAGCACGTGCACGCCCTGCGCGCGCGCCTCGGCGGCGATGGTCTGGCCCATGAGCGTGGCCAGTCGCGGATCCCACGAGCACGCCACGACGGACGCTGTGGGGAAGCATGTGGCGGGCAGCGAGGGGCGCGTGTCGTTGGCGTGCGCGGCGCCGCCCGAGTCATCACCGTCCGTCTCGGCGTCCATGCGCTCCAGACGCACCCCGTGCGGTCCGTCCGCCAGCGTCATCGCCGGCACCTGCGCGTTCGGCACGGCATGCGTGGTCCACTTCCCCGCCCCGCCGAGCAGCGCCGCGCGTTCGATCGCGCTCACCCGCGCCAGTCGCGCCTCCGCGTCGCGCGCCTCCGCGTCGGCGGTCCCCGCGTCGACCGCGCCCGTCACCTTCTCCGTGCCATCGTCCATGGCAACACTGTATCCCGCGCCGGACGCCGCGCCGCGCGGCAGTGCCACAATGGAGACCATGAGCGACGTACATGCACTGGATCTGGCCCCCGGGGCGATGGTGGGCGGCTACACGCTGATCTCCCGTCTGGGCGCGGGCGCGATGGGATCGGTGTGGCGCGCGCAGGACGACGGCGGACAGACGTACGCGATGAAGATCCTGCGCGATTCGCTCAGCGACGACGACCTCAAGCAGAGCGTGACCGCACGCGAGCGCCTGCGCCGCGAGGCGATGGCGATGCGCCGGATCCATCATCCCGGCGTGTGCCAGATCGTGGACATGGAGCTGGACGACGCGCTGGCGTTCATCGTCACCGAGCTCATCGACGGACGCAACCTCCGGGACGACGTGAACGCGAACGGGCGATACGTGGCGGAGGACCTGCAGCGGCTCGCGGCCAAGCTCATCGACGCGGTGAAGGCGGTGCACCGGGCGGGCATCGTGCACCGCGACATCAAGCCCACCAACGTGATGGTGGCGGCGCGCGGACCGGTGCTGGTGGACTTCGGCATCGCGATGGGCGAGGGCGAGAGCCACGTGACGCGCACCGGGCTGGTGATGGGCACGCCGGGGTTCATCGCGCCGGAGATCATCGAGGGCGCGGAGTCGAACGAGGCGAGCGACTGGTGGAGCACCGCGGCCGTGCTGGCGTTCGCGGCCACCGGCGCGCCGGTGTTCGGCACCAAGCCGATGATGACGGTGCTGGAGCGCGCCGCATCCGGCAACGCGAATCTGGCCGGACTGCCCGCGCGCACGATGGCGGCCTTCCGCGCCGCGCTGGCGCCGCGTCCCGGGGACCGCTGCACGCCCGACGAGCTGCTCGCCGCGATCACGGCCGACGCCTCGGACGCCGCGTGGAACGAGGAGGATACGGAGAGCGGGGAGCAGCCGATCGTGACGGTGGCGATGCCACCGGCGCCGCCCGCACCAGCGCCCGCGCAGCAGATGCCGCCCGCGCCGCCGCTGCAGGGCGCGCGGAACGCCGCGCAGAACACACAGAACACACAGAACACACAGAACGCACGGACCAGTGCGAGGACCGAGGGCACGGAGACGCAGGTGGTGCGCCCTTTTGGCGCAAGCTCTTCGGGCGCTGACGCGGGCATGTTCGGCGCCGCGCCAAGCGCCGACGCGGGCGCCACGATGACGATGGGCGTGGCGGGCACCGTGCCGATGAGTCAGGGCATGACGCGCGTGTTCGGCGCACCCGGCGCGTCCGACGCGCGCGTGCTGTCCGGCACGTCCGACGCGCCCACGCTGGCCAGTCCGCGCACGCTGTGGGGCATTCCCCCGGTGCCGGAGGTCCCGCCCACGCCGCCGCTGCCCGACGAACTCTCCGCCGAACTGCCGGCGATCGTGCCCTCGGCCGCGGCGCATCAGCCGGACGCCGCGCAAGATGCCGCACAGAACACCACACAGAACGCCGCGCAGGATCCCGCGCGGAACGCGGACCCGATGCGGCGCGAATCGCGGTCGGACCTCATCGTGGGCATCGTGGTGGGCGCGTGCATCCTCGCGGCCGTGATCGCCGCGTGCCTTGGGATGTAGCGCGCGACCGCCGCACGCCTCGGAACGCAGGCGCTTCGGCCCGTAGCGGACCATCACATCCCGTTCAGACTGTCCCGGTAGACTGGGCCGCGTTTGACCGGGAAGGAATCACATGGCAAAGGCAAAGAAGAACAGGCCCTCCGCCCAGCAATCGTGGGAGCAGCCGCAGCAGCAGCCCCAGCAGCGCCAGAAGCCGCGCACGCGCGCGGAGCGTCAGGCCGCGGAGGCCGCACAGGCCCAGGCACGCGCGGAGCAGGCGGCGCGCGAACGCCGTCAGCAGACCATCCTCGGCGCCACGGTGGTGGCCGTGATCGTGGTGATCGTGGCCGTGGTGGCCGGCGTGATCTGGTGGAGGACCCGTCCGGTGGACACCGCCGCGCTCAGGAGCGACGTGGAGAAGGTGGCCGTGAAGCCCGCCAGCGCCACGGACGACTACGGATTCCTGATCTCCAAGGACGGCATCAACAAGCCCGTGGAGGGCGTGCCCACCGTGGAGTTCTACATGGACTTCATCTGCCCCGGCTGCGGCAACATGGAACGCAGCACCGGCTCCACCACCACGCAGCTGGTGCAGTCCGGGCAGATCAACCTCGAGGTGCACCCGCTCTCCTTCATGGACCGCTACTCCACGGACAACTACTCCACGCGCGCGGCCGGCGCCGTGATCAACGTGGCCGAGCAGGACCCGGAGCATCTGCTCGCCTTCATCTCCAACCTGTACGCCGAGGACTTCCAGCCGCAGGAGGGCTCCTCCTACGTGGCCACGTCCGACGAGCAGATCCAGCAGCAGGCCATCAAGGCCGGCGTGAGCGAGGAGCTGGCCAGGACGATCAGCGACGGCAAGTACAACGACTGGCTCGCCGCGGAGACGCAGGTGACCATCAACCGCCAGGATCTGGAGAACGTCTCCGGCTCGCTCAAGGGCAAGGTGTCCACGCCGATCGTCACGATCAACGGCACGTTCTGGGACTGGAACTCGATGGACAGCTCCACCACGCTGGCGCAGGGCCTGCTCAAGGCGATCGGTCTGGAGGAGTCGCAGGTGGGCACGTCCACGCTGCCCTCGATCGGCGCCGACGGCAAGGCGCTGTACCCGGCGTCCTGAGCTCCGCGCCTCTGATCTTTCGCGATACGCCTCCGCGCGACGCTTCGGAACGACCTCGGATCGGCCTCGATCGGCCTTGGATTCCCGATTGGATTCCCGACGCGACGCGCGGGGGTATATCGTTTTCAGCCAAAGCGCGCATAATGGCATCGGACTTCGGTCCGGGACCGATCAGGGAGGCGGTCGATTAGCGGATTTCCGGCCATCGGGATATGCTAGTCACTCGTTCGGCGTTCGACGCCGGCAAGCCTCCTTAGCTCAGATGGCCAGAGCGGCCGCCTTGTAAGCGGCAGGTCGTCGGTTCGATCCCGACAGGAGGCTCGGACGCGAAACGGCGCCATGTGGCGGACGCATGCGGATACATGCCGCCGCTACACTATAAATGAACACTTCTCTTGAGTAAGTTACCCAGGAGCCTTCCCCCCCAACTACGGCTTCTGGTTTGAGGCAGGGCGTTCCCCCAACCACCCCTGCCATAGGGGGCGGGACCATCCCCTTCTCTCCCGCCCCCTTTTTCTTTATCCTTCTTCGCCCTTGCCCCGCGATCCCGCTCCGCGCATCCTGCCTCGCGTATCCTGCTCCGTGCATCCTGCCCCGTGATTCTGCTCCGTGCATCCCGCTCCCGCGCCGCGCACCTCAGTAAAGCACGCCCTGTGTGCATATCTGCCGATCCTTGGCACGCGAATCGCGAGAGTTGGCAGAATTACGTTCATAGAGGCCTCTACGGCCCTCTGAAAGCGCATATCTGCCGATCCTTGCGATTGGCGTGCCAAGGATCGGCAGAATGGACGTGGCGATCACGGATGATGACGCATGAAGGCGAACGACGCACGGTAGCGCACGACGCACAGCGCACAACGACGCACAACGGCGCACGAGGGCGGACGACGCACGACGGACAGCGCACGAGGGCGCATGACGGCGCACGACGCACGACGCACGGCAGCACGCGAACCGCGCGAATTGTGGGAGTTGGTGGCATAAAGCACCGGGCCGGGACGCCGCAGGCGGACCCGTCGTTACAATCGGGCGCAGTACAGCAGTCAGGAGGGTTCATGGCACGTCGTTGGACACCGCAGCGGTTCGTGATGCGCCGCAGGATGCGCGTGGCCGCATGCGTCGCCGCGGTGATGGCGTCGAGCGTGCTGGGGTTCGGCGTGGGCGCGCGCAAGGCCGTGGCGCTGGACGTGAACGGCAACGTCACCACCGTCACCACCTACGCGATGAGCGTGGACCGTCTGCTCGCAGAGCAGGGCGTGGACGTGAAGACCCACGATCTGGTGCAGTCCGTCTCCGGCACGGACGCGCTGATGAACAACGACGTGGTGACCGTGCGCTCGGCGTTCCAGACGACGATCGTGATCGACGGCACCGAGGTGCCGTTCTGGACGGTGGCCACCAGCGCGGACCAGCTGCTCGGCTTCTTCGAGAGCAGCGAGGCGGACGCGGCCAAGGTGACCGTGGACATCAAGAACGTGTACAACCAGCTGACCGGCGGATTCGTGATCAACCAGTCCGGCCCGGTCACGGTGATCGCCGACGGCAGGACCACCGTGGCCCCGGACGGCAAGCTGCCCGCGGCGTCGATCCTCGATTCGCAGGGCATCACGCTCGGCAAGGAGGACCGCGTCAGCGTCGAAAGGAACGGCGACGAGACGATCCTGCGCGTCAAACGCGTCACGCACGGCCAGACCACCAAGACCTCCGCCATCCCCCACGGCACGCAGACCGTGATCGACAGCAATCTGGCGCCCGGACAGACCGAGGTGCGGCAGGTCGGCGAGGACGGCGAACAGCTGGAGACGTACGACGCGACGTTCGTGGACGGCGTGGTGGAGAGCGAGACGCTCGTCTCGACCACCGTCACCAAGCTGTCCATCGACACGGTGATCGCGGTGGGGCCGGACGCGCCCGCATCCGACGGCGACACGTCGAACGACGGCGGCAGCGCGGCCAACGGCGACGGCAACGCGACCGACGGTGGCGCGGCCAACGGCGGATCGAACGCCTCGAACGGCACGAACGGCGGCGCGACATCGAACACGCCATCGAACACCCCGTCCACGCAGACGCCCACGCAGGACGCCACCACGCCGGCACCGTCGAACGCCCCCTCGAACACCCCGAACACGCAGACGAGCAAGCCCACGGACAACGCCACCACGCCGAGCGATACGCCCACCACGCAGAAGCCCAGCACGCAGCCGTCCACGCCCACCAGCAAGCCGACGAACAACAACTCGGGCAACTCGAACAACTCGGGATCGAACAACTCGAACAGCGGCAGCGGCTCGAACAGCGGCAACAACAACTCCTCCGACTCGGACACCCCGCCCAGCGGCCTCTCGCGCGAGGAACTGGAGAACTGGTGGGAGCAGCACAACCGCATCCCGCAGTCGGACGCGCGCCTGTGGCACCCCACCGTGGCGCAGGCCAAGGCGTACGCGCGCGGCGCGGCGGCGCAGCGCGGATGGACCGGCGCCGAATGGGACGCGCTGGAGACGATGTGGACCAAGGAATCCGGCTGGAGATGGTCCGCGGACAACCCGTCGTCGTCCGCGTACGGCATCCCGCAGTCGCTGCCCGGCCAGAAGATGGGCTACGGCTGGCAGGACGACGGCGCGGTGCAGATCGACTGGGGCCTCAAGTACATCGCGCAGCGCTACGGCTCGCCCACCAAGGCGTGGGCCATCTGGCAGAAGCAGGGCTGGTACTGATGCCCGGGCACCCCGACGCGCACGCGAGCGCGCACGCACACACGACGCACACCACTCAGACGCACACCACGGAGAACAGCATGGAAGCAACCGCAGCCGCCGACCCGGCAACCGCAGGCCGTCTGCTCGGCGCGGCCGACATCCGCCGCATCGCCGCCGCAGCCGGCGTGAGCCCCACCAAGAAGTTCGGGCAGAACTTCGTCATCGACCCCGGTACGGTACGCCGCATCGTGCGCGAGGCGGGCATCGGCGCCGACTCCCGCGTGCTCGAGGTGGGTCCGGGCCTCGGCTCGCTCACGCTGGCGATCCTGGAGACCGGCGCCTCGATGACCGCCGTGGAGATCGACCCGCCGCTGGCCGAGCGCCTGCCGGACACCATCGCCGAATTCATGCCCGAGGCCGCCACGCCCGAGCGCTTCGGCGTGGTGCTGCACGACGCACTGACCGTCACGCCCGCGGATCTGCCGCGCTTCGCCGACGGCCGCCCGTTCCGTCTGGTGGCGAACCTGCCGTACAACGTGGCCACACCGATCGTGCTCACCCTGCTGGAGCGCTTCGCGAACCTGGACGGCTTCCTGGTGATGGTGCAGAAGGAGGTGGCCGACCGCCTCTCCGCCACGCCCGGCTCCAAGATCTACGGCGCGCCCAGCGTGAAGCTCGCCTGGTACGGCGACGCCGAGCGCGCGGGCGTGATCGGACGCAACGTGTTCTGGCCGGCGCCCAACGTGGACTCCGCGCTGGTGCGCTTCACGCGGCGCGACCGGTTCGACCCGGCGCTGCGCGAGGAGACGTTCCGCCTGATCGACGCGGCGTTCGGGCAGCGGCGCAAGACCCTGCACGCGGCGCTGAAGAAGCTCGCGACGCCCGAGGCGTTCGCGGCGGCCGGCATCGACCCCACGCGCCGCGGCGAGACGCTGGTCATCGACGACTTCGTGGCGCTGGCGCGGGCGACGCGGTTCTCGCGCGACGCGGATGCGGATGGCTCCGCCGACGCGCACCCCACTACCGACTCCGAGGCGATCGCATGACGCCCGCAACGGCCGCGGCCGTCACCGTGGACGTGCCCGCCAAGACCAACCTCGTGCTGCGCGTGGGCCGCACGCACCCCGAATGGGGTGGCCGGCACGCGCTGGACACCATCTACTGCGGCGTGGGCGTGACCGACACCGTCACCGTGACGCGCAAGACGCCCGGCGCCGGGTTCTCGTTGGACATGGCCGGCCGACATCTGGGCGACCTGGCCACCGGGTCCGCCGGCGCCGCCGACATGCGCCGCAACCACGCCGTGCGCGCCCTGTACGCGCTCGCCGAGGCCAGCGGCAACGAGCCGGACGTGGCCATCACGCTGAGCAAGCGCATCCCCGTGGGCGCGGGACTGGGCGGCGGCTCGGCCGACGCGGCCGGCACGCTGCTGGCGCTCAACGAGCTGTGGGGCCTGCGCTGGCCGATCGAACGGCTGGAGCCCGTGGCGGCTGGTCTCGGCGCGGACATGCCGTTCTGTCTGCGCGGCGGGTTCGCGCACGGCTCGGGATTCGGGCAGATCATCGAACCGTTGGACGCCGACGACGAGCAGATCGCGCGGCTGCGGGCGCGCGGCCTCACCGGGCGCATGCTCATCGGCGCCTACGCGGACGAGCTGCACACGCCGGACGTGTACCGTCGCTTCGACGAGCTGGGCGCGGACCCGGAGCACGTCAACGATCTGCAGCGCGCCGCGCTGGACCTGCATCCGCGATCCGCGCTGGCCATCGAGACCGCGCTCGCCGCGGGCGCCACGATGGCGTTCGTCTCCGGTTCCGGCCCGTCCGTGGTGGCGTGCGCGCCCGGCGACGAGGTCCGCCGCACGATCGAGCGGGACTGGCGCCAGACCGGCGCCGTGGATCGCGTCATCGCCGCCGACGCCCCCGCGCGCCCCGCGATGCGCGTCATCAGCGTCACCGGGGCCGCCGGCGTCCGCGCGATGGACGGGCGGCGGACGGCGTCGCCCTCGAGGACGACGTCCCCGGTCAGCTTGAACCGATAGAGTATGGAGAGCATAGGCGGAAGGCGGAACCATGACGATCCCCCAGGGTTATGACGAGCGAGAGGCGCGCAGGACCTTTGTGCGCAACCGGCAGAAGCTCGTGTTCTCGATCGCGATCACCACGCTGGTGGTGGCCACGGTGCTCTCGCTGCTCACGTTCTACGGCGTGATCGGATGGTCCAAGCGCAACGTCAAGTCCCTGCCGAACTACGGCGTGACCGCGCCCTGCCTGCCCGCGCAGTACAACGGCGCGGACTACGACGGCACCCGCATCGACGCCTCGCAGATCAGCGTGCGCGTGCTCAACGGCACCAACCAGCGCGGACTCGCCGGCGCCGTGCGCGACGAGCTGAAGATCCGCAAGTACAACACGGCCACGGTGGACAACCTGGGCCGCAGCATCGAGCGCACCACCATCTACTTCGGCAAGGACGCCATCCCGGAGGCCTACACGCTCGGCTCGCTGTTCACCGACGCGATCCTGCAGATGGACGCGCGCGGCAACGACGGCAGCGGCAACAAGAGCATCGACGTGGTGATCGGCTCCACGTTCAAGAACCTCAAGGACAGAGACGACCCCTCCACCACCGCGGATTCGAAGCTCGCGAACATCGAGGGCTGCGTGGCGGCCGACCAGATGACCGACGTCCCCGCCACGCTGGAGCTCACCAAGGCCTCGGACGAGCAGTCCGGCGACGGCGACGCGGCCTCCACCGCGCAGCCCAGCTCCTCCGCCCAGTAGCGCCGGCGAGGTGGCGGCTAGGCCTGCTGCTCGGCGTACCAGCGCTTGAGCTCGGCCACGGCCACGTCGTGCTCCACCGGGCCGTTATCGAGACGGTATTCGAGCATGTGCTTGTAGGCGCGGCCGACCTCGGGGCCGGGCGCGATGCCCAGCAGCTCCATGATCTCGTTGCCGTCCACGTCCGGGCGGATCGCGTCGAAGTCCTCCTTCTCCTTGAGGTCCTTGACGCGCTGCTCCATCTCATCCATGGCGGCGGCGAAGATGTGCGCCTTGCGCTTGTTCTGCGTGGTCGCGTCGGCGCGTGTGAGCCGGTTGAGACGCTCGTAGAGGTGGCCGGAGTCCTTGACGTAGCGGCGCACGGCGGAGTCGGTCCACGGCTCGTCCACGTAGCCGTGGAAGCGCAGGTGCAGGTTCACGAGCTCGCTGACGTCGTCCACGATGTGATGGTCGAAGCGCAGCGCCTTGAGCCGCTTGCGCGTGAGCTTGGCGCCCACGGCGTCGTGATGGTGGAAGCTGACCTTGCCGCCCGCCTCGAAGCGACGGGTCCTGGGCTTGCCGATGTCGTGCATGAGCGCGGCCAAGCGCAGCGTGAGGTCGGGGGCGGGCACCGGGCCGTCGGGGCCGGTCTCCAGCGCGACGGCGCGGTCGAGCACGATCATCGTGTGCTCGAAGACGTCCTTGTGGCGGTGATGCTCGTCCAGCTCCAGCTGCAGCGCGGGGATCTCGGGGAAGACGCGGTCGGCGAGACCGGACTCCACGAGCGCCTCCACGCCGGCGCGCGGACGGTCGGACAGCAGCATCTTGGTGATCTCGTCGCGCACGCGCTCGGCGGAGACGATGTCGATGCGGTCGGCCATGCGCGTGATCGCCTCGGCGGTCTCCGGCTCGATGCGGAATCCGAGCTGCGCCACGAAGCGCACGGCGCGCATCATGCGCAGCGGATCGTCGTCGAACGACTGCTCGGGGCTCACCGGCGTGCGCAGCACGCCCTTGGCGAGGTCCGACGCGCCGCCGAACGGGTCCACGAAGTCGAGCTGCGGCACGCGCAGGGCCATCGCGTTGACGGTGAAGTCACGGCGCGACAGGTCGCCTTCGAGGCTGTCGCCGTAGTTGACCTCGGGCTTGCGCGAGTCCGGCGTGTACGAATCGGAGCGGTAGGTGGTGACCTCCACCTTGACCTCGGTGCCGTCCGGGCGGCGGCGCATGGCGCCCAGCGTGCCGAACTTGCGGCCCATGTCCCAGAAGCCGTCGTGCCCCCAGCGGCGCAGGATCGGCTCGAACTGCTCGGGACGCGCGGACGAGCAGAAATCCAGATCATGGGACGCGCGGCGCAGCAGCAGATCGCGCACCGGCCCGCCCACCAAGGCGAGCTCGTACCCCTGTTCGGCGAACATTCGTCCCAATTCGATGGCCTCAGGCCAGACTTCGAAATCCACGCGCACCCTTTCACGGCCGTTTTTCTGTGCGCATACCAGCATACCGTTACCCCACCTGCACACAGGATTGAGTAAGGTGGAAGGCATGATTACGCCCGCGGACCTCGCGCGCATGATGTCGCGCGCCAACAATGCCGCGGGCAACCGTACCCAAAACCCGCTGGCCGCGCGGGCCCGCACGCATCAGGAACCGGACCGTCTGCTGTACAGCTCCAGCTCCCCGAGCCTCGCGCACGGCACGCGCGACGGCGGCGCGGGAGCGTCGGGCGACGACGGGCGCGGCGAGGACGCGGACGACGCGGCGGCGCGCGCGGACGACGGCGCATCCTTCGTCCAGCGCATCGGCGACCATTTCGCGCTCCCCGACGTCCTCGTCGACGTCGTGCGCGGCGAGGACGAGGTGGAGGACGGCGACGCGAACGCGTCCTCCGCGCAGGGATTCGTCGCCCCGGGATTCCCCACGCCGGCCATGATGCCGCCGCGCCGCTCGCAGGACACCCCCTCCACGTTCGCCTCGCTGGACGCGCAGGAGCTGCCGGTGGTGCGCGAGTATTCGGCCGGCGGCCTGATCTTCGACGAGCGCGGGCGCGTGGCGATCATCGCGCGGCATTCGCGTTCCGGACATCTGGAGTGGTGCCTGCCCAAGGGGCACATCGAGAAGGGCGAGACGCCGGAGCAGACCGCCGTGCGCGAGGTGCACGAGGAGACCGGCATCCTGGGCGAGGTGATCGAGTCGATCGCGACGATCGACTACTGGTTCACCGGCACCAGCCAGCGCGTGCACAAGCTCGTGCACCACTATGCGCTGCGGCGCGTGAGCGGGGACCTCACGGTGGACGGGGATCCGGACCACGAGGCCGAGGACGCCATCTGGGTGAACTTCGCCGATCTGGACGACGTGCTGAGCTACCCGAACGAACGCAAGATCGCATGGCTGTACGCCAGGAAAACCAAGAAACGGACATGACATTGAGACGCCCCAACCACAACCGCGGCACGCGCAGCGCCGCCCTGGCCTCGCTGCTGCGCCGCGCCGGACGCATCGGCGCCGCGTGCGCCGCGATGATCTGCACGCTGGCCGCCCCGTCCGTCGCGTTCGGCGCGTCGTCCTCGCCCGCGGTGTCCTCCTCGGCGTCGCAGAGCGGTTCGGCCTCCGCGTCGGCATCGAACACCTCGAACACCGACGCCACGGCGGGTCCCGACGCGGACTCCGCAACGGACGACGACGCGTCCGCCGGCACCGCCTGCACGAACGCCGTGTGCATCACCGCGGACGACCTCACCCCGGTCGTCACCTCCACGTCCGGCTACCACGTCACCGTCACCGTCACCAACGCCACGGCGGACGCGATCGACCCCTCCACGCTCAACGTCTCCACGAACCCGCTGTACACGTTCACCTCGCGCGTGGACATGCAGGGCTGGGCGGAAGGCGAGGCGTCCATCCCCACGCGCACCGTGCTCGGCAGCGCGCAGGTGGAGGCGCTCGCCCCCGGCGCCACCGCGCAGGCGCAGGTGGACGTGACCGCGGACAACGCCGGCCTGACCGCCATCACCACGTGGGGCCCCAAGCCGCTGCGCATCAGCCTGAGCGCCGGCACGCGCGCCGCCACGGCCACGCTCAACACCTTCCTCACGCGTTCCACGGACGGCGTCCGCAGCGCGGACACCCCGCCGCTCAACATCACCGTGGCCATGCCGCTCACCGCGGGCACGTGGCAGACCGACGACAACCTCGTCACCACGCTCACCACCACGTCCAAGGACGTGGACCCGCAGGCCGCGGCCGTGACCGACAGCCAGCAGCGCGTGGCGCAGACCGCGCTGATCACGCGGCACCCGATGCTGCAGGCCGTGGCCGACCCGCTCTACCTGAGCACGTTCGACACCGCGCCGCGCACCGCCGCCGTCATGCAGCCCGGCTACTTCGACATCACCGCGGCCGCCACGCAGCAGCAGTCCGCGCTGGAGGACGCGGGCATCGCCAGCACCGACTGGAGCGCCGCGAGCGCCGCCGGCACGGACGGCGGCGACGCGATCGCCTGGCAGGGCCAGGGCGCGTGGACCAAGGAGGCGCTCACCGCCGCCGCGCGGCAGGGCTACCGCACGGTGATCGCCGGACCGGACTTCGAGGCGTCCTCCACCGCCATCGCGCACACCGGCTCGTACGCCGTCTCCACCGACGCGGGCGACGTGACCGTGCTGGCCCCGCAGACCGCGCTCACGCGCCTCGCGCAGAACCAGGCCACGTCCGACGCCGCGCGCGCCGAGGCCACCGAGGCCGGGCAGATGGCCCGGTTCATCGCGCAGAGCGCCTTCTACCAGATGGAGCAGCCGTACGCCGACCGCGTGCTGCTGGTCACGTTCACCGCCGACGCCAGCCTGCAGCGCGTGGACCAGATGATGACCGCCATGGAGGAGGCCTCCTGGATCACGCTCACCGACCTGGACGCGATGCGCGCCGCCACGGTCTACCGCACCGGCGACGCCGCGGCCAAGGCGCTGCCGAGCGAATCCGGCGTCTCCGCGGCGGCGTCCGCGGCCTTCGCGAGGTCGCTCGACGTGGCGAGTTCCGCGCGCCGGTCCGCGCAGCGCTTCGCCGACAACGTGCTGGAGACCTCCGGCGTCCCCGCCGCCTCGGCGCAGTCCGCGCAGCGGTGGATGGAGCGCGTCGGCGCCGTGCAGCACGCCCTGATCGTGCGCGCGCTCGACGGCGCCGGCGGCAACCTCGTTCTGGCGGACAGGACGCTCGAGCTCGCCGACGCGCTCTTCGACGGCGTGCGCATATCGCCCTCCGATTCGATCAACGTGGTGAGCGAGACCGCGCAGATGCCGGTCACGGTGAGCAACAACCACGACTTCCCCGTGCGCGTGCGCGTGGATTCCAAGACCGACTCCATGCAGATCGTCACCTCGCGCGAGGTGGAGACCGTGGTGCCCGCGCACGGCGAGGCGCAGGTCACGTTCACGATCCGCGTGCTCACCTCCGGGCACGCCACCGCGCATCTGACGCTGCTCGACGCCGACGGCGAACGCTTCGGCGACGACCATCAGACGCACATCTCCAGCAAGCTGCAGATCTCCGACATGAGCGGCACCGTGATCATCGCGCTCGCCGTGGCGCTGGGCGTGCTCGGACTGTGGCGCCAGTTCCATCGCAAGAAGGATCCCGACGAATGAGTTCCATCGGACGCAACTCGATGATCATGGCCGCGGGCACGTTCGCCTCGCGCATCACCGGGCAGATCCGCCAGATCCTGCTCGCCGCGGCCGTGGGCACCACCGGCATCGCGGCCATGGCCTACCAGACCGGATCGCAGATCCCGCAGGTGGTGTTCAACCTCATCTCCGGCGGCATCTTCAACGCCGTGCTCGTGCCGCAGATCGTGCGCGCCCTCAAGCAGGAGGACGCCAAGGAGCGGCTGGACAAGCTCATCACCGCCGCCATCACGCTGCTCATCGCCGTGACGGGCGTCATGATGCTGCTCACGCCGTGGATCACGCAGCTGTACATCAACTCGAGCTGGGACGACGAGCAGCGCGCGCTGGCCAACGCGTTCACGCTGTGGTGCATGCCGCAGATCTTCTTCTACGGCCTGTACACGGTGCTGGGGCAGATCCTGGCCGCCAAGGAGCGCTTCGGCATGTACGCGTGGAGCTCGGTGGGCGCGAACGTGATCAGCTGCGCGGGCTTCGCGCTGTTCATCTGGGAGTTCGGCAACGCGGCGCGGCAGCCGGTGAGCTGGTGGACCGCGGACCGGATCGCGCTGACGGCCGGCACGTGGACGGCGGGCGTGGCGTTCCAGGCGGTGATCCTGTTCCTGCCGCTCACGCGCATCGGCCTGCACTACCGCCCGCGCTTCGGCCTGCGCGGCATCGGCCTGCGTTCCATGGGCCGCGTGGCGATGTGGAGCATGGCGCTCGTGGTGCTCAACCTGCTCATGGGCATGGTCAGCTCGCAGGTGCTCACCGGCGCCCCGGCGCGCGCCGGAGACATGCACGGCGTGGCCGGCAACGCCTCGTACCAGTACGCGTACACGCTGCAGATGCTGCCGTATTCGCTGTTCGCGGTGTCCATCGCCACGGCCATGTTCCCCAAGCTGTCGCGCGCGATCAGCGACCGCGACATCGCCGCCGCGCGCCGCGACCTGAGCTCGTCGCTGCGCTCCACCAGCCTGGTCATGATGTTCTTCACCGTGGTGCTCCTGCTGCTGCCGGCGCCGGTGACGATCGCGCTCGTGCCCACCATCAGCTACGACGAGGCGCAGCTCATCGCCGGCCCCATGGTGCCGATGGCGCTGAACCTGGTGCTCACCAGCGTGGTGCTGCTGCTGCAGCGCAGCTTCTACGCGTTCGAGGACGGCCGCAGCCCGTTCCTGTTCGCCGTGGTGCAGAACGTGGTGCAGCTGGTGCTGCTGCTCGCCGCGGTGTTCGCGTTCCCGGCGCAGTGGTGGGCCACGCTGGTGGCGTGGGCGATCACGCTGTCCAACGCGATCACGATGCCGCTCATGGTGCGCATGGCACGACGGCGCTTCGACGGGCATCTTGACGGCAGGCGCGTGATGCTGCTGCTCGTCAAGGCGGGCATCGCCGCGCTGGCGGCCTTCGGCGCCGGGTTCCTGACGCGCATGCCGCTCGACCGCCTGATGCCGCTCGACGCGCAGGGCATGGGCGGCGCGCGCCGCTGGGTGCTCGCGGTGATCACGTGCGCGGTGGTCACGGTGGTGGCGACCGCGGTGTTCGGCGGCGTGCTGTGGGCGCTGCGCTGCGAGGAGCTCACCTCCGTGACGCGCCAGCTGAGCCGCCGGCTGCCGATTCCCGGACGTCGCGCGGGGCGCGACGGCGGAAGCGGGGACGGCGATGCGCAGGGCGACGGCACGCGAGGATCCGCGCCGCGTGCGCCGCGATCGGCGCGATCGGGATCGCACTCCGAGACACCTTCCACGGCCACACCGGCCGATACAATGACACCAGCACAGCAGCGGGCCGAATCCAACGCTGCCGGGGATAGGAAAGATCAGTCATGATGACGCCATTGCCGGGCGATACGCTCATCAACCGCTATGAACTTGTCGAACTGCTGCGCCGCGAGCCTGGACTCGAGGCCTGGCGCGCCACGGACCACGCCCTGGTGCGCGACTGCCAGCTGTTCATCGTCACCGACCCGCACGCCGCCGTGGTCTCCAACACGATGGCGTCCGCGCTGGCGCTGTCCAAGAACCCGCGCTTCACCCCGGTGCTGCAGATGCACACGGTGGACGACGTGATGGTGCTCATCACCGCGCTCGACGACGGCATCTCGCTGAGCGACTACCTGCACGGCCCCGCCTCGGGCACGCTGAGCTTCGAGGCGATGCGCGTCATCGTGGGCGAAAGCGCGCTCGCGCTGCAGGACCTGCTCCATCAGGGGCTCGCCGACCGCGCCGTCTCCACCGACGTGATCCGTCTGAACCGCAAGAGCATCACCATCGCCGACGCCCCGGTCAGCCCCGCGCTGACCACGCCGCTGCTGCACGGCAGCGCCACCGCGGACGCCGCCTCCCGTTCCTACGACGACACCGACGAGCCGCTCGCCGTGCGTCAGCTCGCGGGCGTGCTCTACGGCATGCTCACGCGCACATCGTACGCCGACGACCGCGAGTTCTCCGAGCAGCGTCTGATCGACGTGGCGGACAAGCCGCACGACTTCTGGGTGATCTGCCAGCGCGGTCTCGGCTTCCCCAACCCGGACGGCTCCCCCGCCACCCCCATCAGCACGCTGGACGAGCTCATCGCGCTGCTCGGCTACTGGAAGCCGATCGACCAGCTCACCGGCGCGGACATCGTCTGGCCCTCGGTGCCCGGCGACGCCTCGATCATCCGCGCGCAGGTGGCGCCCGTGGTGCCGGACGCGCTGCTCGAACTGCCGGACAACGTGGTCAAGCACCGTCCCGACCCGAACGCCGCGGCCAAGAACCAGCCCGACTGGGGCGCGAACCTGCTGCTGTTCCCCGAGCCTACGGAGGTGGAGCTGGTGCGTCCCACCAGCAGCGCGGGCGACGATCTGCTGGCGCCGCTGCACGACGACTTCGTGGTGCCGAAGCACATGACCAACGCCACGGTTCCGGTGGACGTGTCCGCCGTGCGTCATTCGAACGCCGGCTCGCCGTCGCTCCCCCACTTCACCGCGTCGCCCGACGCCACCGACTCCGCACAGTTCCTCGATCCCGCGGACACGCATGCGCTCGGCAACCCGAGCGATATCCTCGCGGCCGGCGCGCACGGCGTCCAGCATGCGCAGGACGGCGTGGAGGGTCTCGCCGGACGCGAGGGCGCGCACACCGCCGCATCCGTGGCCGCGGCTACCGCGGCACGCGCCGAGGCCGCAGCCGGAGCCGCCGCGGGCGCCGCGGCAAAGGCGGCCGAGATCGGCACCGGAGCCGGAGCCGGGACTCTGGGCGACGTTTCCGCGCAGGCGGCCGCCGAGGCCGGTTCCAAGGCGTCGCCGTCGCTGGAGCGTCTGGTCAGCGCCGTGGAGAACCGTCAGGAGGAAGAGGCCGAGGCCCGCGGCATGCTGCACGTGGACAGCGCCCCGCCGAGCTTCATCCCCGGCGAGCGCGCCGCCAACGGACCGCGCGGCGCCGTCGACGACGCGGACGGCGGATACGGCGGATACAACGCGCAGCCGAACGCACTGGACGCGGCCGACGACGTGGTCTTCGGCCGGTTCACCACGCGTTCCGTGGTGATCGCCGTGGGCGCCGTGCTGCTGGTGGTGGCGCTGGTGCTGGCCATGGTGAACCTGTTCGGCAAGTCCGCCATCGGCATCGGCTCGTCCAGCACCCCGGGCGCATGGCCAAGCGCCACCAACGTGCCGTTCCCCGGACGCGAGACGCCCACGGCCACCACGACGTCCGCCACGGAGACGGCGGCGTCCGGTTCCGCGAGCGCATCCGCGTCCGACACCGCATCCGCATCCGGCTCGGCGTCGGCCAGCGTCACCGACGCCGTCGACCATTCCGATCGCGACGTCGAGGCCGTGCCCACGCCCGCCCCCAAGCCCACGCCGACCAACACCACGGCCTACCCGATCACCGAGCGCGGCTTCCTCAGCCGCCCGAACGGTCTGGACGGCTACGGCTGGTACATCAAGCTCGATGCGCCGCACGACGTGTGGAAGGTGGAGATCAAGCTCAAGCAGAACAACGGCCACGGCAGCGTGTACGTCAACTCCAACCGCTCGAACCCGCAGAACGGCGCCTCGATGGGCGAATGGAGCGTCGACGCCTCCGGGCAGGCCACCGTGGAGTTCGCGCAGCCGGTCAACACGCAGGAGATCGTCATCTGGGTGCCGTCCGACGGTCTGCCCACCGGCGGCCGCATCACGTTCAACGGCGTCAACGCGTACTAATCCTCTACAGCGTCGGCTACGCCGACCCTGTTTTCTTGGCTCCCCTCCCTGAGGGGAGCTGTCCGCGAAGCGGACTGAGGGGAGCACCAAGCCCCACCTGCCAGTCTCCTCATTCATATACCGCAAGCTGGTATCTACTCCCCTCAGCCGGCTATCGCCGGCAGCTCCCCTCACAGAGGGGAGCCAAACCTACTCAACCCCAAGCTCCTCTCTCTGAGGGGAGCTGTCGGCGCAGCCGACTGAGGGGAGCTTCAAGCCCCACCTCACATGTTTCACGTGAAACATCGTCCTTCCATTGTGCTCCCCTCCCTCCAGCACTAGGCTGGAAGCAAACGACGCATATCGGCGATCGGGGGATGCGATGCAATACTTCTGGACGGATCTCGACTGGATCACGCCGCCGAAGCGATTCGAGTTCCGCGACCAGCAGGGCGTTCCCCGCGTCCTCGCGGTGCGCCACGGCAACAGCCGACCGCGCTACACGCTGAACGACGACAGCCGGTCGACGATCGCGCACATTCGGCAGGGGTCGCCGATGCACTTCGAGCATTTCTACGTGGACCTGCCGGGCGACGGCATCTCGTTCGCCGTGGCCAAGCGGGCGTTCCACATCGGCGAATATCTCATCGAGGATCTGCCGTGGCTGGTGCGCTACACCCGCGATGCCCCGGCGTTCGTTCATGACTTCCAGATCACAGACACCAACGCCGTGCCGGTCGCGCATCTGCGGTTCGATCCCGCCTACCAGACGTGGGTGCTGGACATCGCCGACGAGCGCACGCGCGCGGCCGTGTTCGCCGTCGCCGTCTGCCTGGTGCGCTTCCTGCACGATGACGCGTACAACGCCGGCGTGGACTGACCGGAGGCCGAGCGATGCCGGTCATCCGGCAGTCCATTCTCTGCTCCCCTCAGTCGGCTACGCCGACAGCTCCCCTCACAGAGGGGAGCCGAGGTTTATAAGGTAGGGCTCCCCTCTGCGAGGGGAGCTGTCCGCGGAACGCGGACTGAGGGGAGCCGAGGTTCTTTCAGCCGCACACCCTCGACCCCGACAAAGCTGCCTGCGCCGCAGACGCAGTCCTTCAGGCTCCCCTCTCTGAGGGGAGCTGTCAGCGAAGCTGACTGAGGGGAGATCCACGTCCTAGCCGATGTTTCACGTGAAACATCGAATGGCATGCGTCGTACCGGAGCATTATTCCGTGAACGATATCTGCGCCCGCTTGTCAGTGCGGCACGGCTAAGCTGGGGGCATGACAGACCAGCAGACAGACCAGCAACTTCATGACGTCATCATCATCGGCTCCGGCCCGGCGGGCTACACGGCGGCCATCTACCTCGGGCGCGCGGGACATCATCCGCTCGTCGTCACCGGCGCGCTCGCCCCGGGCGGCCAGCTCGTCAACACCACCGAGGTGGAGAACTTCCCCGGCTTCCCGGACGGCGTCCTCGGCCCCGAGCTCATGGACCGCATGCGCGAGCAGGCCGAGCGGTTCGGCGCCGAGCTGCTGGCCGACGACGTGGTCAGCGTGATCGAGGCTTCCGGCGACAACACCGACAACACCGACGGCACCAACGGCACGAACGCCGAGCGTCGCTACGAGATCGAGCTGAGCAGCGGCGAATCGCTGCAGGCGCGTGCGGTGATCATCGCCACCGGATCGTCGTACCGCAAGCTGGGCGTGCCCGGCGAGCAGGAGTTCTACGGCCGCGGCGTCTCATACTGCGCCACCTGTGACGGCTTCTTCTTCCGCGACAAGCCGATCATCGTGGTCGGCGGCGGCGACTCCGCGATGGAGGAGGCGCTGTTCCTCACGCGCTTCGGCTCGTCCGTCACGCTGATCCATCGCCGTGACGCGTTCCGTGCCTCGTCCATCATGGTCGATCGCGTCAAGGCCGATCCGAAGATCACGGTGCTCACCAACACCATCGTCACCGAGATCCACGGCGAGGACGCGGACGATGCGCAGAACGCCGGCGCGCAGGCCGACGCGATCGCCACCCCCTCCCCCACCGCAGACGCCGCGCCCGCCGCTGCCGCGCCCGCCGGTGGTCTGAAGCTCTCGATCCCCGGACTGTCGTCCAACGCGCTGTCCGGTCTGACGAACGCGCTGTCGCTCTCGGCGAGTGCCCCGAAGGAGGCGCACGTCGGTTCCGTGTCGATCAGGAACACGGTGACGGGCGAGACGGGCACGCTGCCGGTGGCCGGCCTGTTCGTGGCCATCGGGCACACGCCGGCCACGGAGTTCGCCACGGACTGCGTGCGGCGCGACGACGACGGCTACATCCTGGTCGACGGCGCCTCGACGCGCACGTCCGCGCCCGGCGTCTTCGCTGCCGGCGACTGCGTGGACCGCACGTACCGTCAGGCCATCTCCGCCGCCGGCATGGGCTGCCGCGCCGCCCTCGACGCCCAGGCCTATCTCGCCGAATAGATCTTCAGGCATCAACCCTCCAAGGCGCCCCACGAAGACCGCATGCACTTCGTGGGGCGCCTTTTCGTCTTGACATGCTGTGTCAGCCCCGCGGCGGAATTTGCCCCGGTTCCCCTGAATGTCCGAACCTTCGACGCGAGCGACTCGACATGGACCGGTGGTGTCCATCATCGGTTCCCCCGTCCATTGGACTGCCGATGATGACGACGATCGTATTGCGGGAATATACTCAAAACAGCCCCTATCTCTTGCGAGATTCTGGATTGGAGGTGCGGCATGCCGGAGCTGAGTCGGTTTTTCGGGATCATCATTCGCATGATGTATCCGGACGTCCGTTCGACCGCATCAAGCCGCTTTCGTGAGGATTCGTAAAGAAAGGAGCTTGTCATGTTTGAGATGAGTGGCATCCTATACGCGGATGAGCCCGCTCGGGAGTTGGAAGTCCGGTCGGCACGCGTCACCGACGACCACATCATGCTGGTGACGTTCTCCACGGGTGAGACGCGGCTGTGCGATTTCACCGAAATGTACGACGATGTCCCCGCCTTCGCCCCGTTGCGGGACGAGAAGACGTTCGAGGACTTCCGCATCGACCGCGGGATTCTGACGTGGTGCGGCGGTGATATCGACATTGCTCCCGCGTATTTGTACGAGCACTCATACGAATACGCCGCCCACGGCGAATTGGTTTCGGCATGATGTCGTAGTGACATCGTCTGGCCGCCTTCCAGCATGAACCGGTCGTCGTAGCGGTCCGGGTTCCAGCGACGCACGATCACGTCAGTACGGCGCCGTTCGTCAGGCAAGCCGAGATAGATGCTTTCACCATGCTCAGGCACGGCGGCAGGTTCCGCGACATTCTTTGTCGATCCCCTGTTCCTGCGGCTATTGGCTATATGGCGTCGGGTTCCCGGGTTTGATCCGGGAACCCGACGCGATGAACCTCGTGGCGATGATCGGGCGTGATGCACTCCCCCGGTCACGCGCAGGCGCAGCTCAACGCACAGGTTGCAGCTCACACCCAGCAGCCGGTCACACCCAACCGTCGTCGGCGGTGGAGGAGTCAGAGGCGTGGTCGGGATTGAGCATCGCCAGGATGCGGTCCATGTCCTCCGGCGAGGAGAACGTGATCTCGATGCGGCCGTGCTTCTTGGTGCCCTTGATGGCCACCTTGGTCTCGAAGCGGTTCTCCAAGCTCTGCTGGATGGCCGATCCGCTCCACACGTTGGCGCGGCGCTTCGCGGCGGGCTTGGCCTTCTGGCGCTCGTCCATCGTCATCATCGCCACGATCTCCTCGGTGGAGCGCACGGACAGCCCCTCGCTCACGATGCGCACGGCGAGCTTGTCCATGTCCTCCTCGGAGTCGAGGCCGAGCAGCGCGCGCGCATGGCCCGCGGACAGCACACCGGCGGCGACCTTCTTCTGCACCGACGGCGGCAGCTGCAGCAGGCGCAGCGTGTTGGCGATCTGCGGACGCGACTTCGAGACGCTCTTCGAGAGCTGCTCCTGCGTCAGACCGAATTCCTTGATCATCTGCTGGTAGGCCGCGGCCTCTTCGAGCGGATTCAGCGCCACGCGATGCAGGTTCTCCAACAGGGCGTCGCGCAGCATGTCGTCGTCGGCCGTGGTCTTGACGATCGCAGGGATCGTGGTCAGACCGGCCAGCTGCGTCGCGCGCCAACGCCGCTCGCCCATGATGAGCTCGTACGGGCTGTCCATGCGCCCGGCGAAGGGATTCGACGTCTTCTGTTCCTCGGACTGCGCGGCCGATGTTTCACGTGAAACATCGATCTGATGCTTCGGACGACGACGCACCACGATCGGCTGCAGCACGCCGACCTCCTTGATGGAGTCGGACAGCTCCATCAGATCGTCCTCGTCGAAGATGGCACGCGGCTGATGCAGGTTCGGGCCGATGTCGCTGACGTTGAGTTCGGCCAGATAGCCGCCCACGACGGGCTTCAGCTGCTCCTGAGCGGCCTTTTCGGACGTCTCGGCGTCGTCATGCGCGGATTCGCCCGCGGCGGTCGTCCCGGCGACGTTCCGCGCGTCCTGCGCATCATGCGACGCGGACGCGGCGTCGGCAGACGATTCGCCGTCCGCCTGCTCCCCCGCCACCACGGCGCGCAGCGACTTCGGCGACGGCTTGAGCAGATCGTCCAGCGTCATGTCGAACGCCGACTTGATCTCCCGGTCGTGCTTCGACGGCGATGCTCCGGAGGAAGGCACGGCGTCGGCGGCACCGGAGGCATCGGAGCCGAAGAACATGTCGCTGGGGTGCGTCAGATCGCCGAGCGCGGGCACGCTCGCACGCGCACGCTTCGCCGAAGCACGCTGATGGCGCTTCGCCGAGGCCTCGGATCCGCCCGCACGCTCCCCGGTGGGTTCTCCGGCGGACGCGGATGTTTCACGTGAAACATCGTGCGTGGAACCCGTCGCCGCTGCAGCCGGCGACGCTGCGGCCGCGGTTCCGTCGACCGGACGGACGACGTCCTTCGGCTTCTCCTGCTGTTCCTGTTCGCCGGGCAGGCTCGGGAACAGCGCTCCCAGTCCCTTGCCCAGCCGTGGACGCGTAGCCATCTCAGCCCTCGTTTCTCGTGTCTTCGATCTGCTGCAGCACGCTCGCGGAACGCTCCGCCATCTCCAGCGCGGCCTCGCGGTACGCCACGGCGCCGGCGCCGTGGGGATCGTAGGCAATCACCGTCTGGTTGAAGCTGGGCGCCTCGGAGATGCGCACCGAACGCGGGATCGTGGTGTTCAGCACCAGCGCCGGATAGTGGCGCTTGACCTCGTCGTACACTTCCTTGCTCAGCAGCGTACGACGGTCGTACATCGTGATGAGGATCGTGGAAATGATGAGGTTGCGGTTGAGCGTCGACTGCGCCAGACCGATGGTATGGACCAGCTGCCCCAGTCCCTCGAGCGCGTAGTACTCGGCCTGGATGGGGATGAACACCTCATGCGCCGCGCACAGCGCGTTGAGCACCAGCAGACCCAGGCTCGGCGCGCAGTCGAAGAACACGTAGTCGTAGTGCGTGCCGCTCTGCGACAGGAACGTCTGCAGCGCCTGCTTGAGCACGGTGTTGCGGTTCTGCATGTCGGCGAGCTCGAGCTCGGCGCCGCTGAGGTCGATGGACGACGGCACGACGTGCAGCGTGGGGAAATCGGGGCACTGCACCATGATGTCCGCGATGCCGGAGCGCCCCTCGATCACGTCGTAGACCGACGGCTGCCCGGAACCGTGCGGGATGCCCAGCGCCGTGGAGGCGTTGCCCTGCGGATCCATGTCGATCACCAGCACGTGTGAGCCGGCCTTGGCCAGCGCCGCCGCGATGTTGACCGTGGACGTGGTCTTGCCCACGCCGCCCTTCTGGTTCGCCACCGCGATGAACCTGGTGCGCGCGGGGCGCGGCACGGGCTTGGCGTCCAGCGCCTTCGATCGTTCCGCGGTCGAGGCCATCTGCGCGCCCAGAGACGACTCGCCGTCGCCGAAGATGCGCCTGATGACGTCGTCGGCCGACTCGAATTCATCGTCCCCCGATGGCATTGCTGTTTGCTCCGTTGACAACGATTCCTCCTTGTTCACAATACAGTCCAGTTTCATGGGGTCACTGGACAAGCGCGGGCGTTTTCACAGTTGTGCACACAGTTGTGCATAACTGTGGATAAGTGTGGACAAATATGCTTATCCACAGCGGTCGACGACGATTGTCCACCGATGAAAAGCCTTGAAATTCAAGGTAAACCACAACAATCCACAGCGTTGTGGAAAACCTTGTGAATAACTTTTCCCATCGTGCACCACAGTGGATAACTCGCACCACATGCGCTTATCCACACCGCCGGCCATACGTCCCGACCTGCGGGTTGTCCACCGTGGATTACTGGCGTTCGGACGCCATCGCATGCGGCACGCATCGCGACAACGCAACCGCCCTCTCGCATCCTTGCTGCCAACCTCGCCACGTTTCCGCCGCCTTCAGGCATCGTGCGGGGGCATTCCACTCCCCCGCACCACCGATGCGGGCGTCGCACGGCATTCTTGCCCGGCAGCGCCCGATTGCACCGTGTCGCCTGCGTGCCGCTCCACGCCGCCCGCGGCACAAACGACGTTTCACGTGAAACATCGCCCCGCGCCGACGTCTTCGATGCAGCCGCGCCTCCGTGAGACTCCGCGGACTACCGCTTGCCGACGATCACCACATGCGTGGGCTCGAGCCCGGGCCCCACGGCCGCCTCCACCACGCGGGGATGCACTCCCCCGTACTGCCGGATGACCTTGTCCGCCTTCTCGATCTCCGCCTGCGCGCTGCGCCCCTTCAGCGCCACCAGACGCCCGCCCGGGGCCAGCAGCGGCAGCGTCCAGCCGCTGAGCTTGGTCATGGGCGCCACGGCCCGGCAGGTCACCACGCCGAACCTCTCGGCATGTCCGCCGGCATTCGCCCCACCGTGCTGAGAACCATTATCATTACGCCGAGCGCCGGAACCCCTGCGTCCGCCGCCGTTCCCCTTCCGCGGCGCCGGCATGAGCTCCTCCGCACGCGCACGGCGCACGCGCACGTTGCGCAGATCCATCTCGCGCACGCACTCCTCGAGCCATGTCACGCGGCGCTCCATCGGCTCCACGAGCGTCACCTTGCAGTCGGGCATGCACGCCGCCACCACGATCCCCGGGAAGCCGCCGCCGGAACCGATGTCGGCGATGGTGTTGCGGCCGCAGGCGCGGACCGCGTCGCGCACGAACGGCACGATGGCCGCCGAATTGAGGATGTGGCGCTCCCAGACGATCGGCACGTCGCGCGGGCCGATCAGACCGCGGGGCTCGCCCTCGGCCATGAGCTTGGCATGGAACACGGCGAGACGGTCGTAGGCCTCGCCCAGCACCTCGCGCACCACCGGGGAACCGTCCAGCAGGTCCGTCACCGGCTCCTGCGGCCGCGTCTCCGCGGGCTTGGAAACACCTGCGGCAGGCTCCGCGGCATCGCCGGCGGGCACGCGCGCGGCGGCATCGTCCATCGTCATGCGAATCGTCCGGAGGTCACTCGTCGGACTCGGCGGCGCCGCGATCGGCAGACGCGTCGTCCGCGTCTTCGGCATCGTCCGCGTCGTCGTCCACGGCGGACGCCTTCATGGAGATGGTCACGTAGCGGTGCGGCTCCTCGCCGTGGGAGCGCGACTTGAAGCCCTCCTCGCGGACCACGTCGTGCACGATCTTGCGCTCGAAGGAGTTCATCGGGTCCAGATCCACGCTCTCGCCGGTCTCGCGCACCTCGTCCATGGCGTCGAGCGCGATGTCGCGCAGATGCTGGCGCTTGCGCTTGAGGAAGCCGTCCACGTCCACGATCAGATGGGAACGCTCGCCGGTCTTCTGCTGCACGGCCAGACGGGTGAGCTGCTGCAGCGCGTCCACCACCTCGCCGTTGCGGCCGATGAGATGCTTGATGTCCGTGTCGTCGTCCGCGACGATCTGCACCACCGGACGGGCGTTGCGCACGCCCATCTCGATGTCGCCCTCGTAGTCGACGATGTCGAGCAGACCCTCGAGATAATCGGCTGCGATGTCGGCCTCTTCGTTGAGCTGGTCGATCGTCTTCGCGTCGTCCTGTGCCATCAGTGTCTCCTTACCCAAGCTGGTAACAGTATTTCAGTCTAGGCCGACTACGTTGCCGTGCGGCGTGGCGAAGCCGGCCCGACGAAACACCTGCGCGGATGAAGCGCCTACTTCCTCTTCTTCCTGCGGTTCGGCTGCTGGCGCTGGAAGCCGGTCTCGGCCTTGCGCTCGGCCTCCTCCTTGGCCTTGACCAGGGCCTCCTCCTCGAGCGAGGCCTGACCGGCCTTGGCACGGCGGGCGTTCTCGCGCTTGTGGTCGCGGATCTCCTTCTCCTCCGCGGCCGGGGAGCCCGGGGTGGGGATCTCGTAGATCTGGTACATGGAGCGCACCAGGTTGCACACGTTGTTGGTGATCCAGTACACCAGCACGGCGAACGGGAACGCGATGCCGGAGAAGATGTACATGACCGGGAAGCCGAACGCCATGGCCTTCTGCATGGTGTACATGGAGCCCTGCATGGAGGCCTTGGGCAGGTTCTTGCGCATGTTGTTGAACTGCAGGAAGAACAGCGTGAGGCACATGAGGGCGATGAAGACGCCCATGACGATCTTGCCGTGCGTGTCCGATTCGAGGAAGCGCTGCGACAGGCTCACGCCGAACGCCATGGAGCCGGCGAAGTCCTGCGCCACGTTCTGCGTGAACGCGCCGAGCGGCTCGCGCACGCCGGTGGCGATGTACGACACGGCGGACAGCGTGTACCACACGGACATGAAGGCGGGGCCCTGCACGATCGCGATGCCGCAGGAGCCCATGGGGTTGGCGCCGTTGTCCTGATAGAGCTTCATCGTCTCGCGGCTCATGGCCTCGCGGCTGGCCGGATCGGTCTTGCCCTTGTACTTGCGCTGGATCTTCATCAGCTCGGGCTGGATGGCCTGCGTCTTGCGCATGGACTTCATCGAGTGCCACCACACCGGCAGGATGATGGCGTGCACCACGAGCACCAGGAACACGATGGAGAGCACCCACGCGATGCCCGGGCCGTCCTGGAATCCGATGAGCACCAGCAGGTCGTGGAAGATCTTCATGATCCACGTCTGCAGCCATTCGATCGGGCGCAGGATGGTGTAGAAGAATCCGAAGATGCCGCTGTCAAGCGTGAAATTATTGGGATCGTACATAGGAAATGAGCCTTACTCCTTGGACTCCGGGGAATCCCACGCCGCCGGGGTCACACGAGGCTCCTCGTGGGCCTTCGACCACGTAAATCGGTAGAACAGTGAGAACCGGCGGGGGACGTCGTCGATGCCGCCGGGGTTCCACGGCCAGCACCGGGCGATGCGCAGCGCGGCCAGAACGCCGCCCCTGAGCGCGCCGAAGCGCCGGATGGCGGTGACGGCGTAGGCGGAGCAGGTGGGATAGTACCGGCATCGGGGCGGCGACAGCGGGGAGATCCACCGCTGGTATCCGCGGATGGCCGCGGTCATGATCCTGCCGGGCAGCGACGTCATCGCACGATCATCCGTCTCGTCCGTCCGCATCGGTCGTGCCGCGTCAGTCGCCGACGGGACGCGCGGCCGCCGATGCGGATGCGGCGCGGGACGTCTCGGCGCCCTCGCGCGACTGCGCGCCGATCCTGAGGAACATACGGCTGACGTCCTCCTCCAGACGCGCGTAGTCGGCATGCGCCGCGGACGGCTTGGCCCGCAGCACCACGTCGCACGAATCCGGCAGTTGGTCCTCGTAACGGGCGGCCAACTGTCGGAACCGACGCTTCACCTTGTTGCGCACGACGGCCTTGCCGACCGCCTTGGAGACCGCCAGGCCCAAACGCCGGCACGGCTCGCCATCGGCAGAGGACGGGATGCGGTAATGCGCGACGATGTCCCGGGACCCCACCTTGCGGTTGCGGTGCCGCAGCACCTCAACGAACTCCTGATGGCTCTTGAGCCGTTCCACGTTCGGTCGGACAGATTCGCGCGGATCAGGCGGACAGGGACTTGCGGCCCTTGGCGCGACGACGGTTGATGAGCGCGCGGCCGGAGCGGGTGCGCATGCGCACGCGGAAGCCGTGCTTCATGTGACGACGGCGGTTGTTCGGCTGGAATGTCCTCTTCATAGTTTGTACTCCCGGGTCTGTTTGAGCCATGCTTGAGCACGGCTTCTCTTGAAGTCAAGCTATATCAAAGTACACGCAGCGCGGGACCGAGTCAAAACGGACGGCGCCGATGCGCGGTTATCCACAGCGTTCTTCACAATCGCCGGACGCCCGGCGTGTCGTCAATCGTTGCAACGGCGCGGTTTTGCGGCTCCGAGTTATCCACAAATTACACCCATGTTATTCACAATCGAGCCGCCGCAACACGCGAGCCTGTGGATAACTGAATGTTTTCGGTGTAAACATGTCCTACTGTTTGACCGAACAGCACTCGCGCGCGCGACGCCACCGCCGACCGCGCGGGCGACACCGCGTACGCAGCGCACCGACCGAGAGGAGGGCCCATGGGCCAGGCCATGCCCGATGCGGATATGAAGCGCCTGTGGGACGTGGTCCTCCAGCTGCTCAAGCACAATGACGACCTGACCGCGAGGGACAAGGGCTGGCTCGAGGACATCCACCCCGAGGCGATGTTCGACACGACGATCATCCTGCGCGTGACGAGCAAGGCCACGCAGCGCGCCGTGATGGACGTGCTCAACGGGCCGCTGGTCGAGGCGCTCAACATGGTCACGGGCAAGGACATGTTCCCCGCCGTCAAGGTGGTGCCGCCCAGCAAGGCGCAGGCCGCGCAGGCCTCCCAGGGCGCGCAGGCGCCGCGCGCCTCCAGAGGCTCCCGCCAGACCAGGCCGGCCGCGCCCTCCGCACCCGCATCCGCCGCGCCCGAGACGCCCATGCCGTCGGACGTCGTGCCCCGCCGCGGCAGGCAGGAACGCGACCGCGCCGCCGATCCGTACGCCGTCCCGGCGAACGGCGCCCCCACGCAGCCGAGCATCGACGAACTGTCCGACTCCTACGCGAACGGCCCGATGGTCCAGCCCACGTTCGACACGCCGCCCTACCCGGGCAACGGGCGCAAGGTGGAGCGCGATCCGGGCACGCACCTCAACAAGAACGCCACGTTCGAGACCTTCGTCCCCGGCGAGTCCAACCGCTTCGCGCGCACCGTCGCGCTGGCCGTGGCGGAGGGCTCCGGCCGCGACTACAACCCGCTGTGCATCTACGGCGGCTCCGGTCTGGGCAAGACGCACCTGCTCAACGCGATCGGCAACTACGCGCTGGTCAAGGACCCGGGCCTGAAGGTCCTGTACGTCACCAGCGAGGAGTTCACCAACGAGTTCATCTCCGCGCTGCAGAACTCCGCGCGCTCGCAGGGCCAGATCGCCGAGTTCAACCGCCGCTACCGCGAGGTGGACGTGCTGCTCATCGACGACATCCAGTTCCTGAGCGGCAAGACCGAGACGATGGAGCAGTTCTTCCATACGTTCAACACGCTGTACCAGGCCAACAAGCGCATCGTCATCGCGTCCGACGTGCCGCCCAAGAACCTCAAGGGCTTCGAGGCGCGCCTGATCTCCCGCTTCGACTCGGGACTGACGGTGGACGTGCGCCCGCCGGACCTGGAGACGCGCATCGCGATCCTGCGCATGATCGCCACCCGCAACAACGTCACCGTCCCCGGCGACGTGCTCGACCTCATCGCCGAGCGCTTCACCGAGAACATCCGCGAGCTCGAGGGCGCCCTGACGCGCGTGACGGCCGTGGCGAGCCTGAACAACCAGCCCGTCAGCCGCGCGCTGGCCGAGCAGACGCTGCAGGACTTCTTCACCACGGACGTGGAGATCAAGCCCACGGACATCATCACGCAGGTGGCCAAGTACTTCCGGCTCACGTTCGACGACCTCGTGGGGCGCTCGCGCACCAAGAACATCGCCAACGCGCGCCAGATCGCCATGTATCTGGCCCGAGAGATGACCAGCATGTCGCTGTTCGACATCGGCCAGGTCTTCGGCGGACGCGACCACACCACCGTGCTGCACGCCTGCACGCGCATCAGCGACGAGATGCAGGAGAAGCGCGAGATCTACAACTACGTGATGGAGCTGACCATCCGGCTCAAGCAGCATCCGAACAACTGACGCGGGCGTCCGCGCGGCACTGCGCGGTTGTGCACCGCGCGCGTGCGCAACGCGTCTTTCCCGTGTCCGCGACGGCGTCGGCATGTCCACCGTGGACAAGTGCGACGTGCGCGGAGAGGCCCGGGCATCGAAAAAGTTATCCACAGAGTTGTGCACGAATGTGGGTAAACCCGGGGCATAACCCGTTGAAAACGCCGAAACGCCGCGTTGACGAGTTGTGCACATGCGAGGCCGTTTTGTGGACAAACGAAAGGGGCTTCGACGCCTGTGGATAACCCGGCGAGTTGTCCACATGAGCGTCCTCGCGTTGTCCACAGTGGATGCGGGTGTTGATAACCGGGATTCCAAGGAAAATCCGGGTTATCCACCATATCCACCGCTCTTATGATGACGATGAATTACTTCTTGGAAACTCATAGCCATCATCGTCACCGCCTCGGAGGCCACGGGCCGCAGGGCCGTGCGCCGGCTAGAATGAAACCCAGATCACGTCAACGCCGAGCAAGGGGCACCATGAAAGTCGAAATCAATTCCGCGGCACTGGCCGACGCCGTAGCCTGGACCACCCGCGTCATCCCCGCACGTCCCGCCACGCCCATCCTCGCGGGCCTCAAGCTGGAGGCCATCGACGGCACGCTGCAGCTGAGCGCCTTCGACTACGAGGTCTCCGCGCGCCACCACATCGAGGCCGGCGTGGACGAGGCCGGCTCCGCGCTGGTGACCGGCAAGCTGCTGGCGGACATCACGAAGAGCCTGCCCGCGGAGAAGACCTATCTGTCCACCGAAGGCTCCAAGATGACCATCACCTCCGGCAAGTCCACGTTCACGCTGCAGCTCATGCCGGACGCCGAGTACCCGGACCTTCCCGTGGTCCCCGCCAAGCTCGGGCAGGTGGACGCGCCCACCTTCGTGCAGGCCGTCAACCAGGCGTCCGTGGCCGTGACCCGCGAGGAGAGCCGCCCCGTGCTGGCCGGCGTGAAGATCTCCTTCGAGGGCGACAAGGTCGTCATGACCGCCACCGACCGCTTCCGCCTCTCGCGCGCCAGCTTCACCTGGACGCCGCAGAACCCCAACGTCAGCACCGTCACGCTGGTGCGCGGCACGCTGCTCAAGGACGTCGCCCGTTCGCTGGACACGTCGCAGAACGTGGTCGTGGACTACGACGAGTCCAACGCCACGCTGCTCGGCTTCGAGAACGCCGGCCGCGTCTCCACCTCGCAGCTCATCGACGGCGAGTTCCCCGCCGTGGACCGCCTCTTCGCGGACGACTACCCGATCCAGGCCGTCATCGACCGCCAGCAGCTCATCGGCGCCATCAAGCGCGTGGCCATCGTCGCCGAGCGCAACGCGCCCATCCGCATGGCGTTCTCCGGCCAGGAGCTCACGCTCTCCGCCGGCGCTGCGGACGAGTCGCAGGCCATCGAGACGATCGACATGGACATGGACGGCGACGACATCACCGTGGCGTTCAACCCCTCCTACCTCATCGAGGGTCTGAGCGCCATCACCGAGCCGTTCGTGCGCATGAAGATGACCACCGCCGTGAAGGCCGTGGAGTTCAACGGGCAGCAGGAGCAGGACTCCGACGAGTCGCTCGACTACCGCTACCTGCTGGTGCCGATGCGCTTCACCGCCTGACGCGGCCCGACGGAATCGCAGCCGGCGTGCACATCTCCCGTTTGGCGCTCGACCGCTACCGGTCCTGGGACTCCTGCGTGCTCGACTTCGGGCCGGGGGTGACGATCCTGCAGGGCCGCAACGGCCTGGGCAAGACGAATCTGGTGGAGGCCGTCGAGGTGCTGGCCACCGGCGGCAGCCACCGCGCGTCGTCGTCGCTGCCGCTGGTGAAGCGCGGCGAACGCAGCGCCGTCATCCGCGCGAACGTGGAGGACGATGGACGCACCACCACCTACGAGCTGACCGTGTCCGCCCGCGGCGCCAACCGCGCGCGCATCAACGGCGGACGCAGCGTGTACATGCGCGACATCCTGGGCCGCATCCCCTGCGTGACGTTCTCCCCCGAGGACCAGCGGCTCGTGTCCGGGGACCCGGCGGCGAGGCGCGGCTTCCTCAACCAGGCCGGCGCCCTGCTCGACCGCACGTACTGGGACGTCGCGCAGCGGTTCGCGCACGTCGCGCAGCAGCGCGGCGCCCTGCTCCGGCAGATCGCGCAGGCCGGGCGCAACGGCACGCCGATGGACGCGGCGCTGAGCGGACTGGAGATCTGGACCGGACAGTTCATCGAGGCCGGCGTGGCCCTGACGCGCGCCCGCAAGGCGCTGACGGACCGGCTCTCCGGGCCGTTCGCGGACATCTACGCGCGGCTTTCCAACAACGGCGGCGAGGCGCGGCTCGAGTACGCGCCCAGCTTCGCGGAGGTGCTGGAGCTGGATGCGCCGGAGATGGAGATCAGCCGGCACTTCCAGCGCATCTACCCGGGCGAGGCGGCGCGCGGCGTGAACCTCATCGGCCCGCAGCGCGACGACGTCTCGGTGCTGCTCGACGGCGTGCCGGCGCGCGAATACGCCTCGAACGGCGAGATGTGGACGATGGCGCTGGCCCTGCGGATGGCGCTGTTCCGCGCCGTGGCCGAGCAGGGCACGCGTCCGGTGGTGATCCTCGACGACGTGTTCGCGCAGCTCGACGAATCGCGCCGCGCGCAGATCCTCGACTTCGCCGCCGACCAGGACCAGGTGCTCATCACCGTGGCCGCGGCGAGCGACATCCCCGAGGCGTCCGGGGCCGCGGTGATCGACGTGGCGTCGCTGCTGCCGGACACGCAGGAAGGTGCGGTGCAGAGAGACACGGCACAGGAAGGCGCGGCGCGATGAACCCGCCGATCGCCGAGACGCTCAATCTGGACCAGCGCAAGCTGCCCGCCGAGGTGTTCGAGCGCTTCACCCACCGCCAGTTCACGCGCCGGGCGCGCGCCGAACGCGCCGAGAAGGCGTGGGAGAGCTTCGGCAAGCCCGGGCGCGATCCGAGCCGGCTCGGCTCCGTGGCCGACGTGCTGGCCATCCAGGGCAACTGGGGTCCGCACCTCAAGCTCGCGCAGCTCGAATACCACTGGGACGAGGTGGTGGGGCCCGGCATCGCCGCGCACTCGCGTCCCGCGGGCTACGCCGACGGCGTGCTCACCATCCGCACCGAGTCGACGGTGTGGGCCACGCAGCTGACGTACCTCATCCCGCAGCTGAGGTCCAGGATCGCCGAACGGCTCGTGGGCCTGCCCGTGGAGCGGGTGCAGGTCACCGGTCCGCGCGCCTCCACGTTCGGCGGCGGACGCTACGCGCGCAGAAAGTACTGAGGCGGTGCAGCGGGGCGCAAGTCCCCTACCGCTGGTACCCTATCCAAAGATGGGTAGAAGCCCGTAAACGCCCCTAGAAGGCGTTCTACGGTGGCAATGACCGCGGTGGAGTCCTCGCAACGGAGCCGACCGCGCATGAAAGGAACTCTTCATTGGAAGAACTCAATACGGAGGGAACGCCGGAGCGTGAATCCGGCGCATCCGACAATCTCGAAGACGCCCAGCTCGATGACTCGCTCTCGCCCGAGCACTACGACGCCTCCGATCTGAAGGTGCTCGAGGGCCTCGAGGCGGTGCGCATCCGCCCGGGCATGTACATCGGCTCCACCGGCCCGCGCGGCCTGCATCACCTGGTGTACGAGATCGTCGACAACTCCGTCGACGAGGCGCTGGCCGGCTACGCAAGCCACATCGAGGTGACGATCCTGCCGGGCAACGGCATCCGCGTCGTGGACGACGGCCGCGGCATCCCCGTCGACGAAGTGCCGGGCGAGGGCGTCTCCGGCGTGGAGACGGTCATGACGAAGCTGCACGCCGGCGGCAAGTTCGGCGGCGGCGGATACGCGGTCTCCGGCGGCCTGCACGGCGTGGGCATCTCCGTGGTGAACGCGCTGTCCACGCGCGTGGACATCGAGGTGCGCCGCCAGGGCTTCCACTGGACGCAGACCTACATCAACCAGAAGCCGACCGCGCGTCTGGCCAAGGGCGAGCCGATGGCCGAGGGCGAGTCCACCGGTACCTCGGTGACGTTCTGGGCCGATTCGGCGATCTTCGAGACCACCACGTACGACTTCGAGACGCTGCGCAGCCGCTTCCAGCAGATGGCGTTCCTCAACAAGGGCCTCAAGATCACGCTGACCGACGAGCGCCAGCTCGACGAGGCCGGCGACGAGGTGGCCGGCGACGGCGACAACGTGGCCGAGGAGCTGCACCAGACCGTCACCTACCAGTACGCCAACGGCATCAAGGACTACGTGGCGTATCTGGTGAAGTCGCGCAAGGCCGTGCCGGTCGAGGAGGACGTGATCGACTTCGAGGCCGAGGACCTCAAGCTCGGCATCTCCGCGGAGATCGCGATGCAGTGGACCACCGCCTACTCCGAGGCCGTGCACACCTTCGCCAACACCATCTCCACCACCGAGGGCGGCACGCACGAGGAGGGCTTCCGCGCGGCGCTCACCGGCATGATCAACCGCTACGCGCGCGAGAAGAACATCCTCAAGGACAAGGACGAGAACCTCTCCGGCGACGACGTGCGCGAAGGCCTCACCGCCGTGGTGTCCGTGAAGCTCACCACCCCGCAGTTCGAGGGCCAGACCAAGACGAAGCTCGGCAACTCCGAAGCCAAGACGTTCGTGCAGCGCGTGATGACCGAGAAGCTCGGCGACTGGTTCGACGCGCATCCGAACGAGGCGAAGATGATCATCCAGAAGGCCATCGAGGCCTCCCGGGCGCGCATCGCCGCCAAGAAGGCGCGCGAGAACACGCGCCGCAAGTCGATCTTCGAATCCGCCGGCATGCCGGACAAGCTCAAGGACTGCCAGTCGAACAACCCGGCCGAGTGCGAGCTGTTCATCGTGGAGGGCGACTCCGCAGGCGGCTCCGCCATCCAGGGCCGCAACCCGATCACGCAGGCCATCCTGCCGCTCAGGGGCAAGATCCTCAACACCGAGCGCGCCAGCCTGGACCGCATGATGAAGTCCGACACCATCGAGTCGCTCATCACCGCGGTGGGCGGCGGCTACGGCGAGGACTTCGACCTGGACAAGGTGCGCTACCACAAGGTCATCATCATGGCCGACGCCGACGTGGACGGCGCGCACATCGCCACGCTGAACCTGACGCTGTTCTTCCGCTACATGCGCCCCATGATCACCGCCGGGTACGTGTACGTGGCCATGCCGCCGCTGTACCGCCTCAAGTGGACCAAGGGCCCGCACGACTTCGTGTACACGGACACCGAGCGCGACCGCAAGCTCGCCGAAGGCAAGGCCGCGGGGCGTCAGCTGCCCAAGGGCGAAGGCATCCAGCGCTACAAGGGTCTGGGCGAGATGACGTACCAGGAGCTGTGGGAGACCACCATGGACCCGGACCACCGCATTCTCAAGCAGATCCACATCGAGGACGCGGCGCAGGCCGACGAGACGTTCTCGATGCTCATGGGCGACGAGGTGGAGCCGCGCCGCCTGTTCATCCAGCGCAACGCCAAGGATGCGCGCTTCATCGACGCGTGATCTCTATCTCTTCTCAGGCTCCCCTCGCTGAGGGGAGCTGTCAGCGAAGCTGACTGAGGGGAGGACCCCGTCACGGAGTCGACTCCCCTCAGTCTCCCTGCGGTCGACAGCTCCCCTCCGCGAGGGGAGCCGAAATCAGACAAAAGGAAAACCAAGTGGCAGACGAAACCAACAACAACGACGGGCAGAACGTCAACGACGAGTTCGCCGACCAGCCCACGCCCGACGGCTCCAGCGAGCCGCTGAGCCCGCAGGAGGCGGACAAGACCGACTACGGCCTGCTCAAGGGCACGGCCGTCGTGCAGCGCGACCTGCAGCAGGAGATGCGCGACTCGTACCTCGCGTACGCGATGAGCGTGATCGTGGACCGCGCCCTGCCGGACGTGCGCGACGGCCTGAAGCCCGTGCACCGCCGCGTGGTGTACGCGATGTACGACGGCGGGTACCGCCCCGACCGCGGCTACAACAAGTGCGCCCGCGTGGTGGGCGAGGTCATGGGCAAGTACCACCCGCACGGCGACGCCGCGATCTACGACACCCTGGTGCGCATGGCCCAGTCGTGGTCGATGCGCTACATGCTCGTGGACGGCCAGGGCAACTTCGGCTCCCCCGGCGACGACCCCGCCGCCGCCATGCGTTACACCGAGTGCCGCATGGCGCCGCTCGCCATGGAGATGGTGCGCGACATCGACAAGGAGACCGTCGACTTCATCCCCAACTACGACGGCAAGACGCAGGAGCCGACCGTGCTGCCCGCGCGCTTCCCGAACCTGCTGGTCAACGGCTCGTCCGGCATCGCCGTGGGCATGGCCACCAACATCCCGCCGCACAACATGCGCGAGGTGGCCGACGGCGTGCACTGGGCGCTGGAGCACCCGGACGCGAGCCGCGAGGAGCTGCTCGAGGCGCTCCTGCAGCGCATCAAGGGCCCGGACTTCCCCACCGGCGCCACGATCCTCGGCCACAAGGGCATCGAGCAGGCGTACCGCACCGGCCGCGGCCTGATCACCATGCGCGCGGTGGTGAACACCGAGGAGATCAACGGGCGCATGTGCCTCGTGGTCACCGAGCTGCCGTACCAGGTCAACCCCGACCGTCTGGTGGTCTCCATCCGCGAGGCCGTGCGCGACGGCAAGATCCAGGGCATCGCCGACATGCGCGACGAGACGTCCGGCCGCACCGGCCAACGCCTCGTGCTCGTGCTCAAGCGCGACGCCGTGCCGAAGGTCGTGCTCAACAACCTGTACAAGCATTCGCAGCTGCAGCAGACGTTCGGCGCGAACATGCTCGCCCTCGTGGACGGCGTGCCGCGCACGCTGAGCCTCGACGCGTTCATCCGCCACTGGGTGAGGCACCAGCTCGACGTGATCGCACGCCGCACCGCGTACCTCAAGCGCGAGGCCGAGGAGCGCGACCACATCCTGCAGGGCTATCTCAAGGCCCTCGACATGATCGACGAGGTCATCGCCCTCATCCGCGCCTCGCGCGACGCCGACGCCGCCCGCGCGGGCCTGATGGACCTGCTCGACGTGGACGACGTGCAGGCCGACGCGATCCTCGCGATGCAGCTGCGCCGCCTCGCGGCCCTCGAACGCCAGAAGATCCTCGACGAGCACGAGGAGCTGCAGCGCCGCATCGCCGACTACGCGGACATCCTCGCCAAGCCGGAGCGCCAGCGCAGGATCATCGGCGACGAGCTCGACGAGATCGTGGCCAAGTACGGCGACGACCGCCGCACGAAGATCCTGCCGTTCAGCGGCGAGATGAACGTGGAGGACCTCATCGCCGAGGAGAACGTGGTGGTGACCGTCACGCACTCCGGCTTCATCAAGCGCACCAAGGCCGACGAGTACCGCGCCCAGCACCGCGGCGGCAAGGGCATCAAGGGCGCCAAGCTGCGCGAGGACGACGTGGTGGACCACTTCTTCCTCACGTCCACGCACAACTGGCTGCTGTTCTTCACCAACAAGGGCCGCGTGTACCGCATCAAGGCCTACGAGCTGCCGGAGGGGTCGCGCGACTCCAAGGGCCAGCACGTGGCGAACCTGCTGCAGTTCGCGCCCGACGAGACCATCCAGACCGTGCTGTCCATCCCGAACTACGACGTGGCCGAATACCTCGTGCTCGCCACGCGCTCCGGCAAGGTCAAGAAGACGCGCCTCGCGGAATACGACTCCCCGCGCCAGGGCGGCCTGATCGCCGTGCGCCTGCTGGAGAGCGAGGACGGCACGTGGACCGACGAGCTCGTGGGCGCCGCGCTGTGCAACTCCAGCGACGACATCATCCTGGTCTCCAGGCTCGGCATGAGCCTCAAGTTCCGCGCCGACGACGACCAGCTGCGCCCGATGGGCCGCCAGACCGCCGGCGTGCAGGGCATGAAGTTCCGCGACGGCGACGAGCTGCTCGCCATGGACGTGGTGCCGGACAACAGCGACAAGGACCTGCTCGTGGTGACCGACGAGGGCTTCGCCAAGCGCACCGCCATCGAGGAGTACCGCCTGCAGGGCCGCAACGGCTTCGGCGTCAAGGCCGTGCAGCTGACCGACGAGCGCGGCACGCTCGTGGGCGCGCTGGTGGTGTCCGAGGACGACCAGGTGATGGCCATCATGAAGTCCGGCAAGGTGATCCGCTCCGACGTGGCCGAGGTCAACCGCACCGGACGCACCACGCAGGGCGTCACGCTCGCCAAGCCGGACAAGGGCGATGCGATCATCTCCATCGCGCGCAACGAGGAGACCGACGACGAGGAGACGGACGGCGAGGCGACCGAATCCGCCACCGAGTCCGCGCCCGCCGAGGACGCTACGTCACGATCCGGTGAAGCCTCGGATGCCGCATCCGAGGCGGTGCAGGAGTAGTGATAGCCTGCCCTAAGAACCCGCGATGGACCCTACGATCCGGGGCATCCCTAAGGAGAAGTCATGAGCGATAACCTCAACGAGCCGGCCGAGCACGCCGCCGCGCACGAGGGCCGCGAGGCCCGTTCCGCGGCCTCCCATCGCATGGCGTACGGCGCCTCCGAGCCCGTGTCTGCCGCGGCGTCCCCCGCCGCGCCCGCGCAGGCCCGCGCCCGCCGCGTGCCGCGCGCCCGCCGCATGAAGCTCTCGCTCACGCACGTGGACCCGTGGAGCGTGGCCAAGGTGTCGTTCCTGCTGGCCATCGCCGGCGCGATCATCCAGATCGTCGCGGTGGCGCTCATCTGGGGACTGCTCAACGTGATCGGCCTGTTCGACAGCGTCAACGACATGGTGTCGAACACGGGCCTGAGCGGACTGGACCTCAACAACATCCTGTCGCTGCCCACCGTGCTGTCCGCCACCACGATCCTCTCGATCTTCGAGGTGGTGCTCATCATGGTGCTCGCCACCATCGGCGCGTTCCTGTACAACGTGGTGTGCGCCCTGGTGGGCGGCATCCACGTCACCCTGGGCGACGACTGAGCCGACGACGGGCGATGACGAACGACGAGGGCGGAGGACGACCCCGCCCGTGAAGGCCGCCGGTTCCGGAACATCCCGGGATCGGCGGCCTTCGGCGTACTCGGGCGGCGTACTCGGGCGGAAACCCGACACCGCGCGGCGGAACGTCGGAGGCGCCGGAAGGCCTGCGGACCGACAATCGGAAGCGGGCGGCAGGGAATCGGACGCCGGGAAGGAGCGACCATGACGGGTGAGCGTGCGAACGCGGACGTGAACGACGGAGCGGACGGGGACGCGGTCGTCGCGGGCGAGACGGTCGCGGCCGGCAGGACCGGCAAGACGGGATCGGGAGCGGCGCCGGCGTCGGATGCCGCCGCGGACACGACGCCCCGCACGGAGGCCACGGGCGCGGCCGCGGACGTCGGCGAGGACGCCGGGACCCCTTCAGCAGCCGAGACCAGTGGAACCGCCGCGGACGCGGGACGGGACGGGGACGCCCGCGCACGCCGCCACGCGCGCATGGAGGCGTGGCGCGACGACGACATCCTCGCAGGCTACCAGCGCGCCACCGTGCACCTGGGACCCGACGGCGAGGGCCCGGACGCCGTCGCCACGTTCGTGCGCAAGGACCCCGAACGCCTCACCCTCGCCGAACGCCTGCGCCGCCTGCGCTTCCGCGCGGCAGGCAAGCCGCTGGCCATCATGTACCTGCACGGCTGGAACGACTACTTCTACCGCCGCCACGCCTCCGAATACTGGGAGTCGATGGGCGTGGCCTTCTACGCCGTGGACCTGCGGCGCTACGGGCGCAGCTACCGGCCCGGGGAGACCGCCGGATACGTGGAGGACCTGCACGAGTATTTCGCGGAGCTCGACGCGCTGCGCGACGTCATCGTGCGCGAGATGGGCGAGCACGTGCGCATCCTCGGCATCGGACACTCGGAGGGCGGGCTCGTCATGTCGCTGTGGGCGGCGCACGAGCACCCGCACCACGTGCGCTCGCTCGCGCTCAACTCGCCGTGGCTGGAGCTGCAGGGCAACACGGCGTTCCGCATCGTCACCACGCCCGTGCTCAAGGGGTTCCTGCTCGCCGGCGGCAAGACGCCGCTGCCGCTCAACGACCCCGGCTTCTACGGGCGCACCATCGAGAAGGCCACCGGCGGCGAATGGGACTACCCCTCCTCCGCGGCGGCGTCCGGCGCGCACTTCCAGCCGCGCGCGGGCTGGATGCAGGCGATCTTCAACGGGCAGGCCGAGGTGGCCGCCGGACTGGACATCCAGGTGCCGGTGCTGGTGTGCACGTCCGACAGCTCGATGATCATGCAGGGCTCGTGGGACGAGCGCATGCGCGAAAGCGACGTGGTGCTCGACGTGACCGCCATACGGCAGGCGGCGCTGCGGCTCGGCGATCTGGTGTCGATCGCGCGGATCCGCGGCGGCATCCACGACCTGACCATGAGCCGGCCGGCCGCGCGCCGGCGCTACTTCGGCATCGTCACCGCGTGGGCCAACGAGACCGCGTGGCGCACGTTCTTCCCGGCGCGGCTGGTCGAGCGGGCGCTGGGGCGGCTGTAGGGCGATCCGTCAGCCGCGCGAGTCGCCGCCGTAGCGTCGGATCGTCGCGCCGATGCGGTCGTTGCGCGTGCCTTCGATGATGACCGGCAGGTACGGGCGGGCGCGGTCCACGATCTCCAGCAGGCGGGCCACGGGCGCGACGCCGTCGCCGATCTGGCAGGGTGCGATCTCCGCGGCGGTGACGGTCGCGCCGGTCGTGCCAGGGACCACTGTGAAGTCCTTGAGATGGAACGCGACGATGCGCTCGCCGAAGCGCCGGAACGCCTCGCGCGTCACCGCGACCTCGCGTTCGGCGGGATCGGCCGGATCGTCGGCGCCGTCGCCGGCCGCGTCGCCCACGGCGTGCCCGGCAGGGTCGAGGATGACGCCGAGGAACGGCGAATCCACCGCATCGAGCAGACGCTCGACGCTCTCCAGATCGTGCAGCGCATGATGCGGGCACGGCTCCAGCCCCACGATCGCGCCGAAGCGCTCGCCCACGTCCGCCAGCCTGCGCATAAGGTCCGCGAATGAGCGCCACGACTCCGGCGAATCGGCTTCGCCCGCGCCGAGCCGCCCGGGATGCGTGCCCACCACCGGCGCGCCGAAGTACCGCGCGTGCCGCAGATACGACTCGAACCGGGCGACCGCGGCCTCGCGCTCGGCGCCGGACCTGTCCATCGGATTGACGTAGCAGCCCAGCACCGCCACGGAGACGCCACGCGCGGCCAGCGCCGCGCGGCAGTACTCCCCCATGCCGGGGTTGATCGCCGCCGCCCCGGAGGGCATGTGCGGGAACGATTTGCCGAGCGCCAGCTGCGTGCAGCGCGCGCCCTGCGCGGCAAGGCCTGCTGCGAGGGAGTCGAAGTCCGTGGCCGTGGTGATGTCGTGCCCGCGGGCGCCGAAGTTGATGGTCATTTTCCGAGAATACCGCCGTTTGCGCCGTGCGCGCCGTACGCGCGGGTCACAAGATTTTGGGACCGTCATCTTGTGCGTCGGCGGCTTCACAGAATCGAACATGGCAATCGTTGATGTTGCGCCATTATGCCGGGAAAACATCACAGCGGCCGTGTTCGGTTGGGGTCACAAGATGACGGTGCCGAAATCTTGTGCGACGGCTGCGGCGCCGCTAGAGGGCGCACACGGTCAGGTAGACGGCCACCACGTGGCACACGTAGCCCACCACCGTGCCCGCGTGGAACACCTCGTGGTAGCCGAACCAGCCGGGGACCGGGTTCGGGGCGCGCCGCGCGAAGCACACCGCGCCGGCGATGTACGCCGCGCCTCCCGTGGCGACGAGGATCGTCGTCGCCGGGCCGATCGCCGGGGCGGTCCACATCATCGGCAGCAGCGTGACCGGGGCGAGGCCCAGCACGATGTAGATCATCGTGAAGATCCAGTCGTGGTCCCGGTACCAGATCACGTGCGCCACCGAGCCGACGAGCGCCGCCGACCAGATCACGGCGAGGTACGGCCGGCGGACGCGCTCGTCCAGCGCGAAGAGGAACGGGGTGTTGGTGCCGGCGATGATGAGGAAGATGTTGCAGTAGTCGATCTGGCACAGCACGCCGTTCATGCGCGGCCCCCAATGGCCGATGTGCAGCAGCGCGCTGTTGCCGAACAGCAGCATCGCCGTGGCGCCGTACACCGCGCAGGCGGCCTTGACGGCGCCCCACGGGGCCACGCAGATCAGCACGATCGATGCGGCCACGGCCAGCGGGAACGTGACGAGGTGCATCACGCCGCGCAGGCGGGGCTTGGCGATCCAGTCGCGCGTGGCCAGATCGGGGTGGCGTGCGAGCAGACGCCGGCGGCGGACCTCGCGGCGCTGCGCGCGGTACGCCTCGCGGGCGGCCGCGGCGCGGTCCTGCGCGGCTCTGACCCGTTCCTGCACCTCATGCTCGTGCCGGAACCTGTTCGCGTTCGTCATCACCGTGCTCATGCCGCCCATCCTACGCCACCGTAACCTACGGTTCCGTAACTTTTTGCCGAAGGTGAGCTGGGAATGGCGGGGCGGGCGGCGGGTGGTGACTCGAGTGGCGGGGCGGGAATCGCGTCGCTGGGATAATGGCACGGAGACGATATTCGGTTCGCGGGACGACGGCTCTCCCGTCCCACGAACCGGTGAGGAGGCCCGCATGGAGGAACTGAGCGCGCAGTCGCTGCTCACGCTGTGGCAGATCGGGCGGTCCGGGTCGTTCTCGGCCGCGGCGCGGACGCTCGGATGGTCGCAGCCGGCCATCAGCCAGCAGATCACGCGTCTGGAGAAGCAGACCGGGATGACGCTGGTGCGGCGCACGTCGCACGGCGTGGAGCTCACGGACGCCGGCGCGATGCTGGCGCGCCACGGCGGCATGATCGCCGAGCGCCTCGGCCGCGCCTCCCACGAGCTCGAGGACCTCCGCCGCCGCAGGCTCTCCCGCCTGCGCGTGCTCGCCCCGCCGTCGATCTGCTCCACCATCGTGGCGCGCGCCATGGTGGGGCTGGGGCGCGACGGGGACATCGAGGTGAACGTGGACCAGGCCGAGCCGCCCGAGGCCGTGGAGCGCGTGCGGTCCGGCAAGGCCGATCTGGCGGTGGTCTTCGAGCATCGCAGCCTGCCGCACTCGCTGCCGCTGGACGAGGGGCTCGCGTGGGAGCCGCTGGGCGACGATCCGCTGCTGCTGCTCGTGCGCCGGGCCGATGCGGGCCGGACTGATGCGTGCCGTGCGGACGTGCGCGACGGGGCGGTCCCGGCCGGTGCGGCGGCTCCGGCGGCTCCGGCGGCTCCGGCGGATCTGGCCGACTGGGCCGACGCCGCGTGGATCGCCGGCTGCGACACCTGCAAGGCGAACCTGCTGGCCATGGCGTCGGCCGCCGGGTTCACGCCGGACATCCGCCACGCCACCGACGACTACTGGACCACGCAGACCCTGGTGGAGATGGGCGTGGGCGTCTCGATCGTGCCCGCGCTCGACACCGTGAACCAGCTGCGGCCGAGCCTCGCCGCGCTGCCGCTCGCCGACCCGCGGGCGGTGCGCGTGATCGGCGTGCTCACGCGCGCGGGCGACGATCGTCCAGCCGTCGCGGCGTTCCGCGCCTCGCTGGCGCGCACGGCCGCGCGCGTGCTGCGGGCGCCGGCGGCGGACTGAGACGGCGAGGGCGGGGGCCGGGCCGGCCATAAGCAAATCGACGAGCGCTGTGCGCGGCATGCGCAGCCGCGGCATTGCGGGCGCCGCGGCCGGCCGGGCATCATGACGGCATGAGCAGCGCAACGATGATCCCCACCCTGTCCCACGAGTTCGATTCGGGCGCCGCCGCCGCGTCGGCAGCCGTCGCCGCGGCGGCGCCCGGCCACGGCGTCGGCGTACGTCCCGCGTCCGGCTTCGATGCCGACGCCATCGACCGCATGGGCATCGCCGACCTCGAGGCCGTCGGCTCGGACAAGTGGACCCGCTACCCCGGTTGCATCGGCGCGTTCATCGCCGAAATGGACTTCGGCCTCGCCCCCGCCATCCAGCAGGCCATCCGCGACGCCGCCGACCGCTGCGCGCTCGGCTACATCCCCGAGCCGTGGAAGCGCCGCGTCGCGCGCGCCTGCGCCGCCTGGCAGCGCGACCGCTACGGCTGGGACGTCGACCCGTCGCGCATCCGCGTGGCGCCGGACATCCTGGAGATCCTCGAAGTGTTTCTGCGCGAGGTGGTGGGCGCCGGCCACGCCATCGTGGTGCCCACGCCCGCCTACATGCCGTTCCTCAGCGTGCCGCGGCTGTACGGCGTCAACGTGATCGAGGTGCCGATGCTGCGCGTCGACGGCGACGTGCACGCCGGCACGCACGCGCCCGGCGGCGAGTCCGGCTGGGCGTTCGACTTCGACGCCATCGAACGCGCGTTCGCCGAGCCGTCCACGCGCGGCTTCATGCTGTGCAACCCGCACAACCCCATCGGCAAGGTGCTCACCGCGGACGAGATGCGGCGCATCTCCGAGCTGGCCGCGCGCCATGGCGTGCGCGTCTTCTCCGACGAGATCCACGCGCCGTTCGTCTACGAGGGGCATCGTCACGTGCCGTTCGCCACGATCTCCGAGCTGGCCGCGCGCCAGTCGTGGACCGCCACCAGCGCCTCCAAGTCGTTCAACATTCCCGGCACCAAGTGCGCGCAGGTGATCCTCACCAACGACGACGACCTGGACCTGTGGATGCGCCGCGCCGAGTGGAGCGAGCACCAGACCGCCACGATCGGCGCCATCGCCACCACGGCCGCCTACGAGCAGGGCGGCGCATGGTACGAGGACATGCTGGGCTACGTGCGGCGCAACGAGCGGCTGCTCGACGAGTGGATGCGCGGCCTGCTGCACAAGGTGGGCTACGTGCCGCCGCAGGGCACGTACATCGCGTGGCTGGACTTCACGCCGCTGGGACTGGACGACCCGGCCGGGTACTTCTACAAGAAGGCGCACGTGGCGCTGACCGACGGGCGCGAATGCGGTCGCGCGGGCGCCGGATGCGTGCGCATGAACTTCGCGATGCCCACGCCGCTGCTCGCCGAATGCCTCACGCGCATGGCCGACGCGCTCGCCGCCGACGGGCTGATCTGAGCCTCGAGTCCCCGTTCACCTTCCTCCGCTACGCTGGTCATGGGCGTGCGGCCGCAAGGAGGGGGAGACGCGATGAATGCAACGAATCCGCGGCACGATGCAGATCGTGCGGGTCGGACCTACCGCATCGGCGTGGTGGACAACGACGCGATGACCCTCATGGCCCTGCGCGGCCTGCTGGAGAGCCGTCTGGAGCCGCACGGCATCGCGGTGGCGTGGGCCGTGCGATCCGGCGACGAGGCCGTGGAGCGGTGCGTGGACGCGGCGCCGCGGGAGCGTCCCGATCTGGTGCTGGCGGACATGGGCATGGACGACGTGGACGGCGCCGCGGTGTGCCGCAGGATCCGCGCGTTCTCCGACCGGATCGTGCTGCTGGGCATGACGTCGTACTCGCTCAACCGATACCGCGGCATGGCCCGCGCGGCCGGCGCGCAGGCGCTGCTCGACAAGGCCGACTTCGCCGCGATGGCGGACGTCCTGCGCGCGTGGGCGTCCGGCCGGCCGCATGTGGAATCCGGGTTCATGACGCCCGGCGAGGCGCATCGCGCGCTGTGCGGATCGGGCGGACGGCACGTGGGCGAAGGCGACGCCGTACCCGGCGGCGAGGGCCTCACCGCCAAGGAGATCGAGGTCATGGACCGCTGCATCCAGGGCTATACGGCGCGCGAGGTGGCGCAGCAGCTGGGACTGACGGAGTCCACGGTGAAGACGCACATCCGGCACGCCATCGCGAAGCTAGGCGTGCGCAACAAGCTGCAGGCCGTGCAGCGGTGGACCGCATTGCGCGGCGCAAGGCCGGCGGACGGTGCAGGGCCGACGGACGGTGCCGGGCCGGCGGGCATCGCCGGGGACCGATCGTGAACGGCATCGGCGCCCGCGCCTCCCGTCTGTCGGCGGCCGCCGCGCGGCGCCTCGCCCGCTGGTCGGCCCACCCGTACCTGACGCTGATCATCGCCGCCGCCGTGACGCTCACGCTGGTCGACGGCCTCGCCAACCGCGGCATGTCGGACCTTGTGGCGCCCATGACCGCGCTCATCGCCCTGCTGGTGGCGGAGACCTACTGGTGGCCCGCGTCCTCCGCGCTCGCCATCGTCGTGACGTCCATGGCGGTGGTGGTGGCGCCGCGCGTGGTGCTGCCCATCCCCGTGTGGGCGCTGTGGTACGCGTACGGCATGCTCGCCTACCGCCGCCGTTACGCCACGCTCGCCGTCACGCTGCTGCTTGGCATCGCGGGCACCGTGACCGGCGTGCTGCTGGACCGCTACCCGCTGTGGAACATGTCCAGCATCGTCTCGCTGGACGGGTCGTTCGTGCTGGCCGCGATCGTGGGGGTCACGGCGGCCGAGCGACACAAGGTGGAGCAGGCGCGGCGACTGGCCGAGGAGAACGCGCGGATGCGGCGCGACATCGAACTCGGCAGCCGCATCCACGATTCGGTGACGCAGGGGCTCACGGTGATCGCGCTGACCGGCGAGCGGCTGCGCGGGGAGCTGGCCGGCGACGGCGGGCGCGACGCGGAGACGCGTGAGGCCGCGCTGCGCGACGTCGGGACGATCGTGGCCGCGGCCGAGACGACGCTCACGCAGGCGCGTGCGGTGATCGACGCGCTGGGCGGTTCGACGGTCGGCGATGGCGCGGCGGTGTATGCGGGCGAAGCAACCGCGGCTGCTTCGGATTCCGCGGTTCGCGGCCGTCTCGCCGCGCTGCGCGAGACCGCGCGCGACGGCGACGAGCGGCTGCACGCGCTGGGGTTCGCCGGCTGCACGACCGTAGGCCCGGCGCATGGTCGAGGCGGTGCCGCGGACGATGCCGGGCGCATCGATGCCGCCGCGGACCGTCGTCTTGCCGCGATGCCGTCCGGTGCATGGCGGGAACTCGGCGATCTGCTCGGCCAGCTCGTCACCAACGTCATCGTGCACGCCGATCCGTTTGGCGGCGACTACGCCATCGACGTGACGATCGACGCGGATGCGGTGACGCTCACGCAGTCCAACGCCATCCGGCCGGATGTTCCGGATGCCGCGGCTGTTTCGGATGCCTCGGATGCCGAGGACGGACCAGCCTTGTCGCTCGCGCCGTCCGTGCCGCGCCCGCCGCTGCCGCATTCAGGACGCGGCCTCGCGCTGCACCGACGGCGGCTCGAAGCGCTCGGCGGCGGCCTGCGCGCCAGCGCCGAGGACGGCGCGTGGATCCTCGTCGCGCGCATTCCGCTGGAGGAACGGGCCGACGCTGCCGCGACCGTCGGCGTGAACGATTCCGCAGCCGATTCTGTGGCCGCTTCCGCGGCCTCCCCCGCAGGGCGGCGGTCGCGATGACGGCTGCAACATCCAAGACCTCGGCATCGACGTACAGTTGGCGGCGCTCGAGTGTCCTCGCGTTCGCGGCGCTCGCCATCGTCGCCTGCGTGTGCGCGGTCGCCGGCACGGTCTCGCTCCACGTGGCCGGCACTCCTGCGTGGTGTGCGTGGGCGGGCCGTGCCATGCCGCCCGTCCTGCTGTGGCTGACGGCCGCGGCCTCGGACATGGAACGCCCGCGTGGTCGCCGGGACGCGGTGCACGGGTCGCGGCGCGCGGATCGCGCGGGGCTCCCACGGTATCTGTGTGACCGTCTGCGCGACCGTCCGAGCGGCCGTCCGCATATTGGCTCGTGCGCCGGCTCGTACGGCGGCCCACATATCGCCTTGTACGCAGCCCTGTACGCCGCCGGCCTCGCCGTGGCCGTGCTGCAGACCGTGTTCCCGGTGCTGACGGTGGACGGCAACGTCCTTCCCGCGCTGCTCGGCACGGCCGTCGTCATCGCGGCCCTGCGGCGCGGGAACCGTCGCGCTCGCCGGTGCGGCGTCGCGGCGTACGCGCTGTGGCAGTTCGCCGGCGCCGCGGCCGTGGCGCAGCTGCCGAGCCCCGCACCCGTTCCGCATGCCGTCCTGCGCGCCGCCCTGGGGTTGGTGCCGGGCGGCGGCTACGGGCTGGGCTTCGTGGCGCTGGGCGTGGCGTTCTGGCTGTGCCGAGACTCGCGCATGCATCTGACGGTCACGTTCGCGCTGGGCACGCTGATCGACATGATGATCCACGACGGCACGTACGGCGCGCTGCTGCTCGGATGGCCGGCCTCGATGATGGGCTGGCTGGGCACGGAGGATCAGGCGTCGGAGACGCTGTACCGGGCGCTGTTCGCCGACCCACTGATGCAGTCGCCCGTGGGCGTCGCGCCGGGGCCGTTCGGCTGGAGCATCGCATGGACGATGATCCTCGCGCTGCCGTTCCTGCTGGCGCTCGGCCGGTTCGATCGGTTCGATCATTCGGACCGTACCGCATCCTCGGACCGCGCCGACCGCATCGGACGCATCGAACACCGGGACCGCATCGAACACCCATACCGCGCCGACCGCCGCTGAGCCGCTGACGTCGCCCACGCCTTCCCACTGTCGCGCCGCGTCGCTGCCGGCGATGGTCCAGCCCATCGTCGAAAAGACGATGCACCCTCCCGCCGCGATACGTTGACTGTGCGGATCCTCATCCGCGAACGGTCGGGCGGGGCGTGGAGTCCCTGCGCAGAAACGGAAACGGGGGAATCGAAATGGGAACTGACTTAGGAACCGGCACGGGCCTTGCCGGGCTGCAACATCGGCTTGGCGCATCGCGACGTTTCGGCGTGAACGCCTTCACGCTCAAGACCCTTGCCTGCGTCTTCATGGTCATGGACCATGTGGGCGCGTTCCTCCCCGGCGCGCCGGAATGGCTGCGCTGGGCGGGACGCCCGGCCATGCCGATCTTCGTGTTCCTCATCGGCTGGAGCGTCGAATACACGCGCAATCGGCGCGCGCTGCTCGTCCGGTTGTACGCGTTCGGCGTCATCATGAGCGTCGTCCAGTCGGCGCTGCATCTTGACGCCAACATCTTCCCGACGCTGTTCCACATCGCGCTCGTCGCCACGCTGCTGCGCGAGCCGGACGCACGTCGCCGCACGCGCAACGTCGCACTGTACTGCGCGTACCAGATCGGCATGTTCGCCGCGATCTACGGCAGCCTCTCCACGCTGATCGACGCCTTCCCCGCCCTGGTCGACCGGCTGCCGTGGGGCTTCCAGTACCCGCTGCTGGCGCTCACCGGGTGCGCGATCGGCTGGGACTACGGCGTGTTCGTCATCCTCATGGGCGTGGCGTTCTGGGCGTGCCGCGGGTCGAAGGCGCGGCTGGCCGTGGCGTTCGTGGCGTTCGACGCGGTCTGGATGTTCTTCAACAACACGCACTACGGCCTGTCCGCGTTCTACCGCGGCGCCCGCGTGCTGGGCGCGAGCCCGGATATGCTGACGGGATTCTATGCGCTGATGTGGCGGCTGTTCGGGTTCGCTCCCATGGGGCTGGGTCACACGCTGGCGGAGTACCCGCAGTGGGCGATGATCCTCGCGCTGCCGCTGATGCTGCTGTACGACGGGCGGCGTGGTCCGGGCGGGCCTTCCGGCGCCGTGGGGCGGCGCGCGGCCAAATGGTTCTTCTACGTGTTCTATCCGGCGCACGTCGTGGCGCTGGTGCTCGTCGGGCAGGCGATGGCGTGACGCGCGGTCTGCGTGGCGGACGACGCGTCACGCGGTTGCGGATGTTCGTGCGGACGTTACGCGGCCCGATGGCGTCCGCACGCACACCCATTGGCGGCATGGGATGTGCGTGCGGACGTTTCGGGGCTCAATGATGTCCGTTGTCACATCCGTTGTCGTTTCGGGGTGTGCCAACGGACGGAATCGCCGCATGAAATGTCCGTGGGCACATCCGACGACGAGATCGGATGTGCCCACGGACGAAATGCCGCCTTGGAGACGGCCGTTCAGACGCCGGAGTGCCTCACAGCACGCCCTGGGCGACCATCGCGTCGGCCACCTTGACGAAGCCGGCGATGTTTGCGCCCGCCATCAGGTCGCCCTCCTCGCCGTACTCCTTGGCCGCGGCCAGCGAGTTGGCGACGATGGACTCCATGATCGACTTGAGCTTGGCGTCGGTCTCCTCGAACGTCCAGCTCAGACGGTACGAGTTCTGGCTCATCTCCAGACCGGAGACCGCCACGCCGCCCGCGTTCGCGGCCTTGGCCGGGCCGTACAGCAGGCCGTTCTTCTGGTACACCTCGATGGCCTCCGGCGTGGACGGCATGTTCGCGCCCTCGCACACCACCTTGCAGCCGTTCTTCACCAGCGCCTCGGCGGACTCGCCGTCGATCTCGTTCTGCGTGGCGCACGGCAGCGCGATGTCGCACGGCACGGTCCACACGCCCTTGCAGCCCTCGTGGTACTCGGCGCCCGGCACGCGCTCGGCGTACTCCTTGATGCGGCCGCGGTGGCCCAGCTTGATGTCCTTGACGACGTCCAGCTTGATGCCGTCCGGATCGTACACGTAGCCGTTGGAATCGGACGCGGTGACGACCTTCGCGCCCAGCGCCTGCGCCTTCTCGGTGGCGAAGATCGCCACGTTGCCGGAGCCGGAGATCACCACGGTCTTGCCCTCGAACGAATCGCCCTTGAGCACGCGCAGCGCCTCGGCGGTGTAGTAGCACAGGCCGTAGCCGGTGGCCTCGGTGCGGGCGAGCGAGCCGCCGAACTCCAGGCCCTTGCCGGTGAGCACGCCGGAGTACTCGTCGCGGATGCGCTTGTACTGGCCGAACAGGTAGCCGATCTCGCGCGCGCCCACGTTGATGTCGCCGGCGGGAACGTCGGTGAACTGGCCGATGTGGCGACACAGCTCGGTCATGAACGCCTGGCAGAAGCGCATCACCTCGGCGTCGGACTTGCCCTTCGGGTCGAAGTCGGAACCGCCCTTGCCGCCGCCCATCGGCAGCGTGGTCAGCGAGTTCTTGAGGATCTGCTCGAAGCCGAGGAACTTGATGACGCCCTCGTTCACGGTGGGGTGGAAGCGCAGGCCGCCCTTGTACGGGCCGATCGCGGAGTTGAACTGCACGCGGTAGCCGCGGTTCACCTGCACCTTGCCGGAATCGTCCACCCAGGCCACGCGGAACTTGATCACGCGCTCGGGCTCCACGAGGCGCTCCAGCACGCCGTTCGCCTCGTACTCCGGGTGCTTCTCGACCACGGGCTGGAGGCTCTCCAGAACCTCGCGCACCGCCTGCAGGAACTCGGGCTGGTCGCCGTCGCGCTTCTCGACCTGCGCGTAGACCTTCTTGACGTACTCGTCAGTGAGCATGTTTCTCCCTTGCGTTGGGGTAATGAGACAGTCTCTTTCATGGAGACGCCCTCATTGTACGTGGCGAATCCGGGGAGCGGAAGGGCGGATTCCGTAGGGCGGGACCGCGGCCGGCGAGTTGGGAGCACGTCCCACATAGTGGGCAAATCGTGGGAGCGCTCACATAGTAGAAGCCTCTGCCGCCGCGGCGCGCGACGGACTACGCTCGCGGATAGACGCCGGTTGCCCAGGGGACGGCCGACGGCACGGAACCGTGCGCGCTGCGATCCGCCGCATCGATCGACGGTCCGAGGAAGGCGCGCGGGACCCGCGACAACGTCATCGGCCTAGGGGATCTCTAGGCGACCTAGGAAAGGGGTCATCATGGCAATCGGTCCGGTGAAGGTCGGCATCGTCGGTCTGGGGCACGTCGGAGCGCACGTGGGCAACAGCCTCGTGCTGCAGGGCGTGGCCGACGAGATCTACCTGTGCGACGTCAACCCGAAGAAGCTCGCCGCGGAGACGCAGGATCTCAACGATTCCTCCGTGTTCGCGCCCCACCGCGTGCGCGTGGTCAACTGCGGCGCCGACTACGAGAAGCTCGCCCAGTGCGACGTCATCGTCAACGCCGTGGGCCACGTCACGCTCTCCGCCGTGAGCCGCGACGGCGAGCTGTACGCCACCACGCACATGGTCCGCACGTTCGTGGGCCGCATCGCCGCCGCCGGGTTCAAGGGCTTCTGGGTGAACGTCACCAACCCGAACGACGTGGTGGTGCGCGAGATCCACCGCCTGTCCGGCCTGCCGGCCTCGCACGTCATGGGCACCGGCACGTGCCTCGACTCCGCACGCCTCAAGGACGCCATCGCGCTGGCCACCAACGTCTCCCCCGAATCGATCAACGCGTACATGATCGGCGAGCACGGCTTCAGCGAGATCGCCGCATGGTCCAACGTGTCGTTCGCCGGCAAGCCGCTCGCCGAGCTGGCCGCCGCCGAGCCGGAGCGCTACGGCTTCGACAAGGCCAAGCTGTTCGAGCAGGCGCTGCGCGGCGGCTACTGGTCGTACGCCGGCAAGCACTGCACCGAATACGCCATCGCCAACTCGGCCGTGCGCATCACGCGCGCCATCGTGCACGACGAGCACGTGGTGCTGCCGGTCTCCGCGTACCTGGACGGCCAGTACGGCCAGTCCGGCTTCTTCATCGGCGTGCCCGCGATGATCAGCGCGCAGGGCGTCGAGGCGGTGTACGAGCTGGACCTCACCGACGAGGAGCGCGAGGGCTTCCTCAACTCCTGCAGGAAGGTGCAGGACAACTACGCCAAGCTTCCCGGATTCCCGGCGGAGGACGCGCGCAAGGTGCCGGTGGTCATCCCGCCGGATCCCGAGCACGACGACGTCTACGCCAAGGGCGGCTACGTGGTGATCCACGACGGCGACGAGGTCTACCCGGACGCCGAGGAGAGCGCCGAGGCGGCCAAGTGAGGCGCTGGTAGTCGCTGACCCGTGGCTTCGCGAAGCGGCCTCGTTCCGGTGGCCGGGCGTGCTCGATGCGCGTCCGTCCGCCGGAACGAGGCCGTTTGCGTATCCGTGTGGCTCGGCGTGGACGGCGGGCCGGCCGTGGCCATTCCGCGGAATCGCGGCGTCCGGTGCCCACGGACGGCCGCCGGAGGGCACCACGGCGGAAAATCCGCGGAGCGTATGCCGGGGACACGCGGGGATATGCGGGGATGTGCGTGATGTGTCGGGATATCTGCGTAGTCAGGGGTACTTTTCTCGGATTGCGCGGAGATATCTGCAGAGTCAGGGTGCCTCGCGGGCGGCACCGGCGTGCGGGCGCGGCGCGAAGCGTTGCAATGAAGCCATTCCGTTGAGGGCGGTATGCGCGATGTCGCCTGCAAGGCACCCTGACTCTGCAGATATCTGCCGACACGAGGCGAAAAGTACCCCTGACTCCGCAGATACCCTCGCCCACCGGCCTCCGAAAGGCCTGCCGGACGGTGCACAACTGGGCAACGGCGTGGATAACCGCCGCCGCAGCGCCCGATCCACCTCTTTTGGCGACCTTCGCCCGGGCAAAACCGTCCCGCGCGGTGGGCAGACGTGTGGATAAGCTCGATGCACGACTGATGGAGGCGGTATGGAGAAGATCATCGAGCCGATCGTGTTCCTGTGCATCATTCTGATCGGCTACGCGTTCAAGCGTATCGGCTGGTTCCGGACGGATGACTACCGGGTGATGCAGAAGATCGTGTTCAACCTGCTGCTGCCCGCGGCCGTGATCGTCTCCTTCATGGACAACCCGCACGACATGAACCTGCTGTGGGTGACGCTGTTCGGCTTCTGCTGCTCGGTCATCCCGATCCTCACCATCTACTTCGCCACGCGCAGGGCCCCGCTCGGCGACCGCGCGTTCGCGATGCTCAACGGCTCCGGCTTCAACATCGGATGCTTCGCCATGCCGGTGGTGCAGGCGCTCATGGGCCCCACCGCGGCCGTGGCGGTGGTGATGTTCGACATCGGCAACTCGGTGATGATGTCCGCCGGCATGAACGCCGTGACCACGCAGCTGCTGCACATCGACGACACGCATCCGCTCAGTCCGGAGGAGCAGGCCCGTCCGCTGGGCCCGCGCACCCCGCGCAAGATCCTGGACCGCGACGCCCGCCGTCTGCAGCGCCGCGCCAACCTGCGCCGCATCGCCCGCAACTTCTACTCGTCCGCCGCGTTCATGACGTACATGCTCATGCTCGTGGTGATGCTCACCGGCTTCGCCATGCCCGAATGGGTGGGCACCGCGCTGCATCCGCTGTCGAACGCCAACGCGTTCTGCTCGATGATGATGGTGGGCATGCTCATGGACGTGCCGCGCAGCCGCGACGACCTGCGCCGCCTCGCCACGGTGTTCGGCTGGCGCTGGCTGTTCGCGGTGGTCTTCGCCGTGGCCGCGTGGTTCATCCTGCCGGTGGATCCGGCCGTGCGCAAGGCCGTGATCTTCGCATGCTTCGCGCCCGTGGGCGTCTTCTCCACGCTGTTCACGGACCGCGTGCTGGGCAACGCGCGTCTGGCGGGTCTTTCGCTGGCCTTCATGGCGATCGTGGGTCTGATCGCGATGACCGCCATCAACATCCTGCTGGTGGTGTGACGTGGCGGATGTGGTGCGCAGGCACATGACGGTCACCGGCCGCGTGCAGGGCGTCGGCTACCGGTACGCGGTGGTCATGGCCGCGCGGCGGCTCGGCGTGAGCGGCTGGGTGCGCAACCGCTACGACGGCACTGTGGAGTGCGAGGCGCAGGGCACGCCCGACCGGCTGGACGCGCTGGAGGCGCGGATGCGCGTCGGGTCGCAGTGGAGCCGCGTGGCGGACATCGTGACGGAGGACGTGCCGCCGCTCGACGGCCCGCAGCCGCCGTTCGCCGTGCGGCGATGACGCCTGCGACGCCCCGTCGCGGATGGTCGATTCCCCCGGAAACGCAATGAGCCCCCGTCCGCGCGTGATGCGCGGACGGGGGCTCGGCGTATCTCCGGTCAGTCTCCGGTCAGAGCGGAGCCGCTCGGATCAGTTCGCGGCCGGCAGCGACTTCCAGTCCATGTCGGCGTTGTCGACGAGGTAGTAGACGTCGTCGTCGGTGGGGGCCGGCTTCATCTTGACGGTGTTGTCGGGGCCCCAGCCGGTGTACGGCAGGAACGGGTTGCTGCCGTTGATCGGATCGTAGTTGACCGAGGTGGAGTCGTACTGCGACTTGTCGCGCGCCACGATGAACGGGCGCGTGGTGTCCACGGCGGGCTTGCCGTCGGCGGCCTTGAGCGCCGCGTCGTCGAAGTAGCCGTTCGACTTGAGCTGGTCCAGGTCGGCGCCGACGGGCACCACCAGATAGAAGTCATCCATCTGGTAGGTGGCGCCGGAGGCCTGCATGGAGTAGTCGGAGACGGACTGCATCTGGCCGTTGACGCACAGCATGCCGATGGCGTCGCTGGATTCCGGCGTGCTGCCGCACATGTAGCCCATGAGATCCGCCTGCGGGAACAGTTCGAACGCGCCGGTGCTGCCGTTGATGAGGTAGTCGGCGTTCTGGCTGCTGCAGAACGGCTGCTGGGCCGCGTCGCAGGCCACCATCATGGTGCCGGATTCGCCGTTGTAGTTCTGGTCCTTGTACGGGCTGGTGCTGCCCTCGGTCTGGTAGAGGAACGGCTTCTCGGCCTGCGCGTTGGCCGTGCTGGATTCGAACGCGAGGCAGCTGCCGGACTTGTTGCAGTAGCGGCCGGCCAGCGTGTAGGGCGATCCCCAGGTGTTGGTGCCGTAGAAGTCCTGGACGTCCAGCGCGCTCTTCGCGTCGTCGCCGCCGATGCCGCGGTACAGCGTCACGGTCTTGGAACCGGAGACCGCGGTGCCGGGCGCCGGATCGGCCCCGGAGACCTTGCCGATGTAGTCCTTGCGCGCCAGACGATCCGCCACGTTCACCGTGAAGCCCTTGGACTCCAGCTCGGACTTGACCGTGTCCACGTCCTTGCCGAGCACGTCGAACGGGATGCCGTCGCCCTTGGTGGCCACGCCGATGAAGATGCCGTCGGTCTTCTGGTCGTCGGGCAGCGGCTGGCCGTCGGCCGGGGACGTGACCACCACGGAGCCTTCGGGCGTGGTGCTGTCGTCGGCCACGACCACCTTCTTGGCGGTGACGGGCACGCCCATGTCCTTGAGCACGGCCTGGGCGTCGGCGGCGGTCTTGCCCACGGTGCCCTCCGGCACGCCGGGGCCGAGCGACGACTTCACGGTGACGGTCTGGTCCTTCTGCACGCGGTCGCCGGGCTGCATGCCCTCGAGGCCCGCGTACTCGCCCTTGGGCTTGGCGGAGTAGACCTGCTTGATCTGCGTGGCGATGCCCTTGTCGTTGAGCTGCTTGGCCACCACGTCGGCGGTGAGCGCCTGGCCCGCGGCGGGCTGGAAGTCGGACGGGTTCGGCACGATCTTGCCGCCCCAGATACCGGCACGCCACGTGAGGAACGCGCCGAGGCCGCAGCCGCCGGCGATCAGCGCCACTACGAGCGTGATCACCACGGGCTTGACCCAGCCGCGGTGCGGCTTGGTCGCCGTGGCGGCGGCGACGTTGGCGGCGACTGCCACGTCCGGCGTCACGGGCGCGGGGGCGGGCGTCTCGGCGACGGGCGCCGGTTCGGGTGACGGTGCCGGAGCCGGGGCCGCGGGTTGGGCAACGGGTGCAGCGTCGACCGGCTGATCGGCCGGCTGCTGCACGGCCGGCATGGGTTCGGGAGCCGGAGTCGGCGCGGGCGTCTGCGCGACCGGAACGGCGTCCGGCTGGGCGACGGATGCAGTGGGTGTTGGCTGCGCAACCGGTGCCGGCGTCGCGACCGGAGTCGCAGGGGCCGCAGGCGCAGCGGTCGCCGCCGGAGCGGTCGCCGCCGGCTCATCGGCCTGCAGCGGCGCGCCGCAGCCGACGCAGAACTTGCCGCCGTCCTCGTTCTTGGTACCGCAATGGATGCAGAACATGATGGTTTCTCTCTTCTAGATGCTTCTCTGCTTCTGGATGCTTCTGGATGCCGGATACTGGATACTGGATTCCGCCGGTCGGAGGCCGGCGATCAGTCGGTCGTGTCGACCTTCACGTCGAGCTGCTCGTTGTCCAGCGAGAACGTGCCGGTGAGCGTCACGTACGTCCACGCCTTGCCGTCGGTCCACGTGGTCTCGCCGGCCCACTGGTACTGGTAGCTGCCCTCGATCTCGAACTGGCTGGTGGAGAACGTGCCGCTGTCCAGATCCACGTCGTCCAGCGCGATCTTGGTCTTGAGCGTGCGCGTCATCGAGGGGCCGAGCGTGGCGGTGGTGTCGGTCATGTCCAGCGCGTACCCGCAGCCGCTCGGCGGCTTGATGTCCGTGGACGCGATGCACGGCTGCACGGTCTTGTTCACCGCGTCGAGCAGCGCGCTGCGGAGCTTGTCCGTCTCCTTGGGCAGCAGGTAGGCGGCGTCGTCCGGGTTGGTGAGCGTCACGCTCTGCGCGGTGACGTACGACGACGGCGCGATGCCGAACTCGTAGACGCCCGGATACACGCTGAGCTGGTACTTCCGCATGTTCTGGTAGTCCACGGACGAATCGTAGTTCTTGGAGTTCGTGGGGTCGCTGGTCACGGGATCGCCGTTGCCCAGCGTGCTCAGATCGAGGCTCACGCCGTTGACGGTGATGTGGTGCATCGACTGCGGCAGCGCCACGGTGAGATGCTCGAGCATGGGCGTGGTGATCTTCCACGAGTCGAACACCAGCCACTGCTTGCCGCCGGAGGACACGGTGACGGGCATGCTCTGCCTGGCGCCGTTCACGGTGTAGCTCACGGTGGCGGTGTACGTGTTGTTCGCGCCCTTGACGGGGTCGCTCACGGAGACGTCGTGGATGCGTTTGGCCTGATCCTTGGCCACATCCGAAACGAGCAGCGCGCGCTGGGCGTTGTCGATGCCCGGATCCCCCAGTTCGTTCGCCTTGGCGTAGTCGCCGGAGGAGACCGCGTTGACGTACTCCTTGAGCGGACCCGAAGGCGAGAACACCGTGGCCCTGAGCGTGAAGTACGCGGTGACGAGACCGGCCGTGAGCACCACGAGGATGCACAGCAGCGCGATGAGGCCGCGGTGCGACTTCCGGCGCGTGGCCGTGGCCGCGGCGGGGGCCGGCGCCGCGACGTGCGCGACGGGTGCGGGCTGCGGTGCGGGAGCGGATACGGGTGCGGGCGCGGGGGCCGGCGCGTAGACGGGCGTGCCCGGGGTCACCGGCGTGAACGACGGGGCCGGAGCGGCCGATGCGGAGCCCACGACGGGCGTGCGCGGCTGCGGCGCAGGTATCGGCTCGACCGGGTCCGCCACGGACATCAGGTCGGGCAGCGGGGCCGGCGCGGGGGCCGGGGCCGGTTCCGGCACATAGAGCGGTGCGGTCGCGGGTTCCGAAGTGGGTTCCGGAGCGGGCTCAGGTTCCGCCGAGGGCAGCGGCACGGTCTGCGAGATCCGTTCGACCTGCGTGTCCTGTTCGGGCTGCTCGGCGGATTGCGCGGGCTGCTCGGGTGTGGCCGGCAGCGGCGCATCCGGCGTGATCAGCGGCACCTGCAGGTCCGGGATCTCGGGGACCTCGGGCATCGCGGACGTCGGAGCGTCCGCGATGGGATCCTGCTGCGACGGCAGCGCCACGGTCGGCTGGTCCGCCACGTCGTCATGCCGATCGACGACGGGGTCCGCGGATACGGACGGCATCGCCGTCGTCGCTTCGGACGGCGATGCCTCGGTGGGCGCCGGTTCCGGCTGGACGGCCGGTTCCGGCTCCTCGGGGGCGGGCGCATGCTCTGCGATCGGAGCCGCGGGCGTCTGCGGCTCGACCTCGATCGGGGCACCGCATTCGGTGCAGAATCTGACGCCCTCGTCGAGCCTGGCGCCGCAGTTCGTGCAGAACATACGCTCTCCCTGCCTCAGTCGCTACGGATTCAGGACAGGTTCAGCACGTCGCTGACCGCGGAGCCGGCGATGGCGCCGGACAGCATCAGCGCGACGATCAGGATCACGAAGCACACCACGATGGCGCCGAGCCACAGCCAGAAGCTGTCCGCGTTGCGGTGGCACTCGCCCTTGGCGATCAGCGCGCCCGGCAGCACCAGCAGCGTCAGCAGATAGGCGAGGTAGAACAGCACCAGAGCAACCCAGCTGCCGCCCACCAGGGAGAGCAGGATGAGCGCCACGTAGAGCACGCAGAACGGGACCATGCGCTGGGCGTACATGTCGTGCACCTCGAAGAACGACTTCGGATCACCGAGGATCTTGCGGCCGATGAACGTCATGAGCACGGCGGCGTACGTGAGGACCAGGAAGGCGATCCACGCCTTGAACCAGACGGCGGCCGAGGGAGCCGGCGCCGAGTAGGACGTCGTGGAGCCGGTGAACATGGAGGCCAGGCCGCTGGCGTAGTTGGTGGCCGTGTGGACGGCCTTGGCGGCCCACGTGTAGATGAGCAGCGACGTCACCAGCGAGGTGACGACCGTCACCACGAACGACCACCACACCTGCGTCCTGTAGGTGGACGCCGGGCGCTTGAGCGAGGCCAGCAGCCACTGGCCGAACGCCTTGGCGGCCTCGTTGGAGGGGCTGGGCTGCGCGGGGGCGACCGGCGCGCCGGGGGCGGGCGCGTAGCCCTGCTGCGGGGCGTACGCCGGCTGCGGCTGGCCCTGCTGCGGCGCGTATCCAGGCTGCGGCGCGGCCGCGTATGCGGGCTGGGCCGGCTGCGGCTGCTGCGGGGCGACGTATGCCGGCTGGGCGGCCTGCGGGGCCGGCTGCGGGACGTAGCCGGC
>NZ_JAAIIH010000013.1 GCF_012932365.1 Bifidobacterium moraviense | reverse complement strand
CGGGGGTGGGGACGGGCAGCGGGCGGCGGGGGTCTTGGCGACGATGAAGGCGTCGAAGGGGTGACGGGAGCCGTCGGGCTGACGCTCGCGGAGCGGGGCGGTCTGGGGGGTGGCGATGTAGCCGGGTCCGATGGCGTTGCACTGGATGTTGGCTTCGCCGTATTCGGAGCAGATGTTGCGGGTGAGCATCTTGAGGCCGCCCTTGGCGGCGGCGTAGGCGGAGACGGTTTCGCGGCCGAGTTCGGACATCATGGAGCAGATGTTGATGATCTTGCCGTGGCCCTTCTTGATCATGCCGGGGAGGACGGCCTTGGAGACGATGAAGGGGCCGTTGAGGTCGACGTCGATGACCTGACGGAAGTCCTTGGCGGACATCTCGAGCATGGGGATGCGCTTGATGATGCCGGCGTTGTTGACGAGGATGTCGATGGTGCCGAGGTCGGCTTCGATGTCCTTGACGAGCTGGGCGACGGCGTCCTCGTCGGTGACGTCGGCGACGTAGCCGTGGGCTTCGATGCCGGCTTCCTTGTAGGAGGCGAGGCCGCGGTCGACGGCTTCCTGGGTGCGGTCGTTGAAGGCGATCTTGGCGCCGGCGGCCGCGAAGGCGGATGCGATGGCGAAACCGATGCCGTAGGAGGCGCCGGTGACCAGCGCGACCTTGCCCTCCAGCGAGAACTTGTTCATGTCGAAGGCCATGATGGACTTCCTTTCTGATGTGTCGTCAGTGACGATTCCATTCAATCTTCAGTTTTCCGGTTAGTCAATCGTGTTGCACGTCGTTGTCCGTCGCGGGGCGGGCGCTGCCATGAAACCGGTTTCACTAAGCCCTAGCAGTAGGATACCAGCAATTCCGTGAACGCCAACACGGTCAGCGATTGTCCGTACGGCATGGGGGTGATGTCGATGTTGCGGTAGTAGTCCCAGTCGGCGCCGATGCCGGTGCCGATGGAGACCTGCTCGACCTCGCCCGCGTCGTTGATCTGGCCGATGAGGCCCTTGACGGCGCGATAGGCGACCTCGGTGTACCTGGCGTCAAGGTAGCGCATGTGGATGGCCTTGAGGATGCCGTAGGCGAAGCCGGCGGTGGCGGAGGACTCGACGTAGGTGTCCGGGTCGTCGAGCAGCGTGTGCCACATGCCGGTGACCGGGTCCTGCAGCTTGGCGAGCGCCTCGACCTGCTCGCGCAGCACCTCGACGAGCCAGCGGCGCACGGCGTCGTGCTCGGGCAGGTCGAGCAGGGCGAGCACCTCGGGGATGGCGATGGTGGCCCAGCAGTTGCCGCGGCCCCAGTGGGCGGCAGAGAAGTTGTTGCGCTCGTCGAACGTCCAGCCATGGAACCACAGGCCGTTGGCGTTGTCCATGAGGAACTTGGCGTGGATGAGGAACTGGTACTTGGCCTCCTCCACGTATTCGGGACGGTTCAGCACCTTGCCGAGCTTGGCGAGGGCGAGCACGGTCATGACGAGCGTGTCGGCCCAGAGCTGGTTGTGGTTCTCGTCGGCCAGGGTGACGTGCTGGATGCCGGCGCCCTCGGTGCGGGTCTGGTCGTTGTAGATCCACTCGCCCCACTGCTGGAGGTACGGCAGGTAGCTGGGTTCGCCGGTCTGCTCGTAAAGGAAGGCGAGGGTGAGGATGGGGGCCACGGAGTTGACGTTCTTGGCCGGCGCGCCCTTGGCGAGCGCCTGGTCGAACCAGTCGGTGACGGTCTTGAGGGCCTTGGGGTTGCCGGTGACCTGGTAGTTCTTGTAGATGCCGTACAGGCCCACGCCCTGCGGCCAGTTCCATTCCTTCCAGCTCTTGTCGTCCACGACGGTGCCGTCCGGGTTGACCCACAGGCCCTTGCCGTCGGTCACCTCGATGGTGACGAGGTTGTCGATCATGCGGTCGATGAGCGTGCGGATCTCCTCGCGGCTGGCGGGGGGCTTGAGTTCGGTCATGTCGTGCTCCTTCTCGTTCCGTCGTGCGCCTGAGTTCACGATGGGTTCCGGTTCGTGCTGCGCGCCACTGCACTGTGCGCTGAGTTCCAGTGTAGGAAGGCGGCACATCGCACACACGGTCCACAACAAGCAGTTGTTGCACAACAATTATCTTTTCTTGAGGACGCATCGGAGCCGCGCCGACGACGCGCAAGACGTCGCGCGCCATCGCGGCAACGCGCCACACCCCCCGTGCCACAACGTGCGCAACGGATGTGCTTTTGTTGCGCGATCACTATCCATTCTTGCGGTCAGAACATCAAGTAAACGATGGAATACAGGCGTCGAAATCGCCGAAAACCTTGCGATTCCAACGATCTTCGACTATGTTTTCTTGCAGCATCTCGATCGTTTGCCGTCGGGCGTTCCCCCGGATATCCTGTGAGCATCGTCACAAATCCGGGAAAGCGTTTCAACATGTGGGACGTTTGCATCGGAGGCGTGCGAGAGGCAAGCCATCGGATCCGCCAGCGCGGGAGGGCCGATGGAGGCGCGTTTCGAAGGAGAAAGGCACTGAAATGAACAAGCACATCAGGAAGGCGCTCGCCATCGCGGCGGCAGGCGCCACCATCTTCTCGATGGCCGCATGCGGCTCCTCCAACGGAGGCTCCGGCGACCCCGGCAAGCTCACCGTGGCATGGTGGGGCAACCAGACCCGCAACGACCTGCAGGCCAAGGTGGACAAGGCGTTCGGCGAGGCCAACGGCGTGACCATCGACGGCCAGTTCTCCCAGTGGGCCGACTACTGGCAGAAGATGTCCACCAACGCCGCGGGCAAGTCGCTGCCCGACGTGTTCGCCATGGACTTCTCGTACCTCACCCAGTACATCGACAACGGCCTGCTCGAGCCGCTCGACGACTACATCTCCTCCGGCAAGCTCGACATGAGCAACGTGGACGAGAACACCCTCTCCGCCGGCAAGGGCACCGACGGCAAGATCTACGCCATCCCGTCCGGCGTGAACGCCCCGACGTTCATCGTCAACCAGGGCCTGCTCGACGAGCTGGGCATCACCATCCCGGACAACTGGACGCTCGACGACTTCATGGACATCGCGCGCCAGGTCTACGAGAAGTCCGGCGTCAAGACCGAGTACGGCTTCGGCGGCGACGCGTACAACCTCGAGTACGTGATGCGCGCGCACGACGCCAAGCTGTTCGACGGCGAGAACCTCGGTTCCGAGGACGCGTCCGCCTACGAGGAGTACTTCAACGTGTGGGAGACCATGTACAAGGAAGGCTGGGGCATCTCCGCCGAGCAGTACACCGAGATCACCCTCGGCTCCGTGGAGCAGGACCCGCTCGTCTCCTTCACCTCCAAGGACAAGCAGGCCTGGAACTCGCTGGCCTGGAACTCCCAGCTCACCGCCTACTCCAAGGTGAACCCCGACCTCAAGCTGGCCCTCTACCCGTGGCCGTCCAGCAACGTGAAGAAGTCGAACTACGTGCACCCCGGCCAGTACTGGGCCGTGGCCAAGACCTCCAAGAACAAGGACATGGCCGTCAAGTTCATCGACTACTACACCAACAACGACGAGGCCGTGAAGACCATGCTGCTCGACCGCGGCATCCCGATCTCCTCCAAGGCGCTCGAGACCATCACCCCGTCGCTGTCCGACAACGAGAAGACGATCGTCAAGTACCAGGAGGGCGTGCCCGCCAACTCCTCGCCGATCAACCAGCCGATGCCGTCCAAGGCCACCGAGGTGAACAAGAAGATCATGCCGGACCTGCAGGAGCAGATCATGTACGGCAAGATGACCGCCTCCCAGGCCGCGCAGGACTTCATCACCCGCGCCAAGGACTCGCTGAAGTGACGTCCGCCGTCGCGTGACGTCGCACGACGCACGACGCGACCGAACGCCGACGGAGACCCTCCGCCCCACCACGGGACGGAGGGTCTTCCCATGCGCGGATCCGCGGAACCAGGACCCGCGCGACTATACTGGACCGGGAACGCGCAGCGCCGCACACGCAAGGAACGGGGAGCCATGGCATCCAACACACCGGCAGTGGCCGTGAACTCGATGATCACCGACCGCTTCGAGATCTTCCACGTCAACCAGGACGTCCTCGCCGACATGCCGCTGCACTACCACGACTTCTACGAGATCAACTGCGTGCTCAAGGGCAGCGGCGTCTTCTACCTCGACGGCGACGAATACGAGACGACGCCCGGCACCGTGACGCTCGTCAACGCCAACGACCTGCACAACATCGTGCGCCAGTCGTCCGACTACTACGAGCGCGCCTACGTCTACGTGACCGAGACCTACCTCAAGGCGCACTCCACCCCCGTCACCGACCTCACCGCATGCTTCCGCCACTACGGCAAGCCCGTCAGCCGCGTGATCCGCATCGACCCGGACGAGCTCGCCGCCGCCATCAGCAGACTCGACGAGCGCCCCGGCAAGGGCTACGGCGACGACATCATCTACGAACAGCACTTTCTGGAGCTCATGATCATGCTCAACAAGGCGGTGCTCAGCGACGCCAACGACATCATGCCGGAAAGCTCCACCGTGCCCAAGCTCATCGGCGACGTGATGAACTACATCGGCACGCATCTGGACGCGGACCTCTCGCTGGACGCGCTCGCCTCGCAGTTCTTCATCAACAAGTACTACCTGAGCCGCGAGTTCAAGAAGCACATGCGCGTGAACCTGCACGAATACACGCTCACCAAGCGGCTCATCCGTTCCAAGGAGCTGCTGCGCGAATACGGCAACGCCAAGAAGGTGTACCACATGTGCGGCTTCAAGTCGTACACGCACTTCCTGCGCTGCTTCCGCAAGGAGTTCGACATGACGCCGCGCGAATTCCTCTCCTCCAACGCCGACCCGGACGTGATCCGCTTCGAGCACGCCACGTGAGGCCGGGCGGTGCGCGAGACGGGACGTCGCCCACCGTTTGACGGCCGATTTTTCCGAGTATGATCGGAAAAATCGAGACAATGCCCTACTTTTCCGATTATACTCGGAAAAGTACCATCTCGCTCGAGCGACGGCACGGAGGCACGAGGAATGGAGCTCAAGGACAGGCCACGATATCTGAACGCACTGGTCGCCGCCCGCGGCAACGGCCTGATCAAGGTCATCACCGGCATGCGCCGATGCGGAAAATCGTCGCTGCTGGCGCTGTTCCGACGCTACCTCACGGAGCACGGCGTGGCGGCGGATCACATCATCACGATCAATCTTGAATCATATGCCTACGCGGACTGTACCTCACAACAGCTGCATCGCCACATCACCGAGCACATCGCCGGCCCCGGACGCCATTACGTGCTGCTCGACGAAGTGCAGCTGGTGGACGGATGGGAACGGGTCGTCAACGCGCTGCACGTCGACGAGGACGTCGACGTCTACCTGACCGGATCGAACGCGCATCTGCTGTCCAGCCAGCTCTCGACGCTGCTGTCCGGCCGGTACGTGGAAATCAACGTGTTCCCGCTGTCGTTCGCGGAATTCCTCGACTACACCGGAGAGACCGACAGGACCGCGGCGTTCGCCCGCTTCACCCGATATGGCGGCCTGCCGCCGGTCGTCGACCAAGGCACGAACCAGGCGCTGTCCGGCACGGTGCTGTCCGGCATCTACAACACGATCCTCGTGCGCGACATCGCGCAGCACCTGCAGATCCGCAACCCGCTGGTGTTCAACGACGTGGCCCGCTACCTCGCGGACACCGCCGGATCTCCCGTGTCCATCACGAAAATCGAGCATCGTCTGCGCAGCGCGAGAAGACCCGCATCCACGGAGACCATCGAACGGTACATCTCCGGCCTCACAGACGCCTTCCTGTTCTACCGCGCGCAACGCATCAACGCAAAGGGCGGCGACTACCTGCAGGGACTGAACAAGTACTATCCGGCGGATCTCGGCATCAGAAACATGCTGCTCGGATATCCGACGGGCGATTTCGGCCCCCTGCTGGAGAACGCGGTGCACAACGAGCTGGTGGTCCGCGGCTACGACGTCCAGGTCGGAAAGATGGACGATCTGGAGATCGACTTCGTGGCCACCCGTCTCCGCGACGACCTGACATGCGAGCGGAAATTCATCCAAGTCAGCGCAAGCATCATGGACGAGCGCACACGAGCCCGCGAATTCGCGCCGTTCAGACGTCTGGGAGACGCCGAGGGACAACGCATGATCCTCACGCTGGATCCGTTCGGGCTGGGCCGCGTTGACGGCGTCGACGTCGTCAACGCGCTCGACTGGATGACGGACGAGGAGGACCGCTGACGCGCGCCCTGCCCCGCCGTGCCGGGATGATTCGTCCCGCCGCCGTCAGCCGACGGAGACCAGCGTGTCGATGACCAGGAAGTCGCGCTCCAGCGTGCCCGGATCGAAATGGTCGAAGTGGCTGAACGGGTCGACGTCCAGCCAGCGTTGGATCTCCTTCGACTCGCCCTCCTCACGGCGGATGTTCACGCGCTCGCGGTCGCGCGGCGTCTCGAAGTAGCTGAACGCCACGTCGTCAAGCACGCTGATGAACTGGTAACGGTCGCCCACGGCCAGCCCCTCGCGCGCGATGAGCTGATGATGCACCACGTAGTCGATCACCGTGTCCGGATAGAAGTGCGCGATGCGCCCGCAACGGGCGTCCGGCTCCTGCGCGCGGCGGAACGACTCCACGTCCTTCGGCTCGTCGAACCAGAACACCGGATGCATGTACGCCCACGGCACGTCGCCGCCGAACTGCGGGTAGAGCGCGAGCAGCCCGTCGAACCATTCCCGGGCCGCGGGGAACCCGGTGATCGAGCCCATCGCCTCGCGGTCGGGATGCCGGGGCACGATGTGCTCCACGTACAGGAACACCTGACGCCCGTAGCGCGTCAGACACACCGTGAGCACCACGCCCTCGGCGTTGAGGCGACGCGCGTCCGACTCCACCGCGGCGGCGGCGCGCGCGACCTCCTCGTCCGTGACGTCGGGTCGCAGGAAGCCTCGGTACGAGGCGCGTTCGACGGTCGGCATGATGGATTCTCCCTTTCTCTTTCGGCTCTCCTGACGTCACGGTCCAGCGTCAGAACCGGTAGAACCGCTTCGCGTTGTCCACGAACAGCGCATCCTGCTCGGCGCGCGACAGATCCTCCGTGCAGCGCACGTACGCGTGCACCAGATCGACGAGCGAGCAGTGCAGCTTGTCCACCGGGAAGTTCGACGCGAACATCGTACGGTCGACGCCGAACGCGTCCAGCACCGTGTAGATGGCCGGCTTGAAGCTCTCGATGGTCCAGTAGTGATCCATCGACGGCAGACCCGAGATCTTGATCGCCACGTTGTCGCGCCGGCCCAGATCGGCCAGACCGTTCTTCCACAGCTTCCAGCCCTCGAAGTCACGGTCCGCGAGCATGCCCGCATGGTTGATGATGAACAGCGTGTCCGGATGCTCGTCGATGACCTCGGCGGCGCGCGCGAACTGCGTGGGATACAGCTGCATGTCGAAGCTCATGTGGTACTTCGGCAGCAGGGCGAGGCCCCTGAGCCAGTCGGGATCGTCCATGTACGACTTGCTCACGTACTGGTACAGCGGGTGCGAGTGGATGTTGAGGTTCTGGCGGAAGCCGCGCGTGTTCGCGTAGCTCGCCTCGCGCTCCAGCGTCGCCTCGATGTTCGGATCGGACAGATCGCCGCCGGCCACGATCATGATCGGCAGGCCGCTCTCCTCGCTCATCCGCTGCTCGAACGCGACCTCCTCCACCGGATCGTCCGCATTGGCCTGCACGTGCACGGCGCCAACGATCGACGCCGTCGAACCGTCCAGCTCGGCCTTCAGATCGTCCGCCAGATAGTCGCCGGCAGCGAACAGCGGATCCCACGGACCCTCGAACGTGGGCGCCTTGCTCGGGTTGAACCACGAGTACAGGCTCGTCTTCATGAGATGGACGTGGGTGTCGATGAACGGGCGGGGGGCGGCGGCGCGCTCCTCGCGTTCAGGGATGATCGTGTACAGCCTGCCCTTGACGGGCTCCTGATAATCCTCACCAAGTGTCATTGTCGTTCCCTCATTGATCGTCGTTGAACTGCGGGATGCGATGACGCGCACCCCTCGGGATACACTCAAGGCCGTTCGGCCATCGGTCGCTTCGCTCCCTGCCTACGATCCCGAGGGGTGCGCGTCATCGCATCCCTCCAAGGGAATCGTCATATGGGCCGCAGCAGCCCCACTGAGCTACGAACTACCGAAAACCGGTGGGCTGTAGGCACGGGGAGCGCCGGGGCTTCCCTCTGGCGAGGGAAGCCCCCTAGGGTGCGGCGGCCTTGCGGCCGCCTTCGATGATCACAGCCGGGCTGCGGCTGTGGCGCGAATGACGCGTGGCATTGGCGGCCGCTCACTTCGCCTACGCGGAGCCCACCGGGCTCCGCGCTTCACGGCTCAGCGTCGAGTTCCCCGCAACGCAGAAGGCGCTCCATCGCAGTGGTCACGTGAAATGAATGATGCGTGCGACTTCCGCCGTCGCCGGGCGAAGGCGTACAAAGGTACGTCGAGCCCGCCGTAAGGCGGAAGGCGCTCCATCATTCATCATGCGGGCTGTGGCACTGCGATGCGTGCGACTTCAAGGCGCGGGGAACGAAGGCGTACAACAGTACGTCGAGTTCCCCGCAACGCAGAAGGCGCTCCATCGCAGTGGTCACAGCACGGAGCGGGTGTCGTTTTCGTAGTTGTTTCGGCCCTGTCCGGTGGCCGCGGTGGTGCCGCCGTCGACGGGGACGACGAGGCCGGTGAGGTACTTGGCGCCGTCGGAGGCGAGGAAGAGGGCGAGGTCGGCGCAGTCTTCGGGCTTGCCGGTGCGGCCGAGGGCGACGCGCTCGATGTAGGGCTTGAGGCGCTCGGGGTCGGTCCAGACTTCCTTGTTGATGTCGGTTTCGATGAAGGCGGGGGCGAAGGCGTTGACGCGGACGCCGTACTGGCCGTAGTCGAGGGCGACGCAGCGGACGAAGCCGTTCATGGCGTGCTTGGTGGAGTTGTAGGCGGTCTGGCCCCAGTCGCCGAAGAGGCCGGAGACGGAGGTGTCGACGACGATGTTGCCCTTGGATTCCTTGAGGTACGGGAGGGCTTCCTTGGTGAGGTAGAAGAGGCCGTCGACGTTGACGGAGAAGAGCTTGTGCCAGACGTCGTCGGAGACGTGTTCGATCTCGCCGCCTTCGAAGATGCCGGCATTGGAGACGACGACGTCGATGTGGCCGAAGGTGTCCGCGGTCCACTTGACCAGTTCGGCGACCTGCTCGTGCTTGGAGACGTCAGTCTGGTGGGCGTAGCCCTTGTCGTAGCCCTGAATGGTCTCCTCGAGGGGGGCGAGACGCTGGCCGACGGCAACGACGGTGGCGCCGTTGTCCAGGAAGCCCTGGGTGATGGCGCGGCCGATGCCGGTGCCGCCGCCGGTGACGATGACGACCTTGCCTTCGAAGTTGTACTGGTTCGCGGTCATGGATGTGTCCTGCCTCTCGACTGCTTTGTCTGATGGTCCGCACGCCGCGCCTAGGCGACGCGCTCATACGTGCACCAGTATAGCCAAATTTGGAACTGCATCCCAGTATCTAGGACACTCTGCGGGTCGTGCGCGCAGATTTGGCAGATGTGACCCCGGGGAGCCTCCAGAAGGCCTCCAGGAGGTCAGTTCTGCCCAATCTGCGTGTTTTCCTCCAGCGGGATTCGGGCATACAGCACCCACAGTCCGTCGTCGGCGGAATGATCGAACGTACCGCCGAGCGCGATGACGCGCCGGGCATGCCAAGCGAGCCCAAGGCCGCCGCGGTCATCGGCCAAGGCGGGGACGGTACGGGCATCGGCCACGACGACGGCATCGGACTGGCTGATCTCCACGCCGGAGGGGCGGATCGTCACGACGATTCGATACTCGCAACCGCGATCGGCATGCCGGCGGACGTTCGAGGCGAGCTCCAACAGCAGCGAGCGCACCTCGTCATCGACCTGCGGCGGCAGCACATCCGGCAGCGCGCGGTCATCGCGCACGCTCACGCATCCGGAGAACCCCGCGTCGGCAAGGTCACGTTCCTGCAGAGCGGCCAGCGTCGTCAGTTCCGTCGTCGAAGACGTCTCCGACGACGCATGATCGCCCGCCACGGTATCGTCCTCCCGCGCGAGCGCGCGGATGATGCCGTGCATCGAGCGAGACGACGCCTGCGCACGACGGATCACCGAACGCCACGCGTCGACGTCGCCACCGACGGACGCATCATTGACAACGTCATCGGCAACCTCGCCGCTCTCCGTGTCCGCATGGCGCTCCCCCACCGCGGCAATGTACGACATGTCGTTGGTCAGAGCATCGTGCATCTGCACTGCGATGCGCCGGTCGCGGTCGAGCCCCTCGCGTCGCACCCGATTCTCGGTCTCGCGCACGGACTCCCGCCGCCACCGGAACAGCAGGGAGACACCCATACTCGCCGTAGCACAGACGATCATCAGCATGTCCGCCGGCGCGATACCGGCATCCGCCCCGTCCGCGAGCGTCCGCCCCAGCAGCACGCCGCCGTACGACGCGATCAGCGCCGCGCACAGCTCCAACAGTCGGCCCGACCGCTGTGCCATCACCGCGAGCGCCACGCACGTGCCCGCGCACAGCATCGGCAGCATCGCAGGGCACGCCACGGCGACGACCGCGAATCCCGCGACGGTCAGCCATCCGCCCAGACGCGGCGCGAACGGCATCACGCCCATGCAGCACCAGTGCAGCACCAACGTCACGGCCAACGCCCATGTCCCCACGCCTTCGACCTTGAAGGCGAGCACAAAGTCGAGCATGACGGCAAACGCCGTCAGCGAACGCCACGGCTCGACGGTCGTGCGTCTGCGCGCATCCGTCGCCATGCCCGTCCGTCCGCCCGCCCGTTTCTCCGGCATCATCCCTCCTCCCGTCCCATCATCGCCGCGTTGTCCCGCGTTCCGCAACGTGCCGTCCACGGAAACGGGGACACCTGATTGCAATCTCCCGGCGCATGCCGCATGCTGGTTCCGGAGGCGGCGTCGCTTCCCGCAGGCCAAGGAACTCCTTCATTCCTCCATATTCCCCTGTCATCAAGAGAACGACCGTGAAAGGCATCCATCATGTATCCGACTTTCTATGTCAACATCGTTCTCGTATACGGCCTCCTGCTCGGCATGATCGCATTCTGGTATGCATCGGTGGATCGAGATCCCGATCACTTCCTGCCGCTGCTCCGGGCCTATACGGCGATGACCGTCGAGGAACGGGGCCGATTCGACCCGGCGAAGATCAGACGGACGATCAAGGACTACTTCCTGTTGCTCGGAGTCTGCGTGACGGTGATGGTCACCGACATCGTCATCGCTTGGAAACCGCTGGACATCATATCGACGGTCCTCTTCATCATGTGGATGATCTGCCTGCTCCTGCTGAAGTACACCGACGTGCCGCTGATGCTGTTCTGTCGCCGTGACGACGACATGACCAACGCAACTGACGCCGCTACTCCCGACGTCTCTCGTCGAGCCACAGGGCGATGAGCTGCTGGCGGTTGGCGGCGCCGAGCTTGCGGCAGGCGCGCTCCACGTAGGTGCGCACGGTCGCCTCGCCGATGCCGAGCGCCAGCGCGGTGCGGGCATAGGGCCAGCCGCGGGCGCATCGGTCGACGATCTGCGTCTCGCGCACCGAAAGTTCATGATTCCTCTCCGCGCGCAGACGCAGGTAGGCCTCGCCGGGCGACGCGAACGGCACATCGGCACCGCGCACCAGCTCCGCGTTCCACAGGCCGCCGTCCGCCACCGCGCGCACCGCCCGCGCGATGCCGTGCACGTCGTCCTTGGCCACGATGCCCTGCGCCCCGGCCGCGGCGACCTGCGGCGCATACGATTCCAGCGTGAACGACGTCATCGCGAGCAGCAGCATGCGCGGATCGTCATGCCGGATCGCACGGCAGACGCGGATGCCGCTGATGTCCTCCATCGAGACGTCCACGAGCAGCAGGTCGGGCGCGCTCCCCTCACGCGAGCAGCGATCCAGCGCCTCGAGTCCCTCGGGCACGGCCCACAGCACCGCGAACCCACCGCCGAGCGCACGGGTCAGGCCTCCGGCGAGCGCCTGCAGCACCAGACGGTCGTTGTCCACGATGCCGAGCCTCACGTGCTGTGCCGCCGCCCCTGCCGTTGTCGCCGCCATCGTCGCCGCCATCGTCGCGCTCAGTCGACGAAGTAGCCGTCGGGGCAGGCGGCGCGCAGCGTGCCGAGCGCGCGGGACCAGTAGCCCAGATGCTCGCGCAGCAGCAGGCGCATGCGTTCGCCGTCCAGGTCGCGCGCGGCCTCGGCGATGGCGCGGTGCTCGGCCAGCACGTTCGGGCCCTGATGGCCCATGGCGAGGCCCAGATAGCGCATGCGCATGTCGTGCGAGCTGGCGGAGGAGGACAGGTCGTAGGCGAGCATGCGGCCGGCCACCTCGAAGATGAGGCGGTGGAAGCGGTTGTCCACGTCGAACATGCTCTTGTAGTCCTCGCGCTCGATCGCGCGCGCGAAGATGTGGTTGATGTGGTCCATGGTGTCCACGGCGAGCTGGTTGCACTTGCGGATGAAGTCGTCCACGGCGGCGTCCTCCAGCGCGGTGCGTACGAAGCGCTCCTGCTCCACGCGAGACACGGAGATGGGGCTCACCTCGGTCTTGGACTGCGGGTGCACGATGAGCAGCCCCTCCTGCTCCAGGCGCACCACGGCCTCGCGCACGGGGGTGCGTGAGCCGCCGTACATGTCCGAGAGCTTCTGCATGCTCACGGCCTCGCCGGGTTCGAGCCTGAGGAACAGGATGTCCTGCTTGATGCGCTCGTAGAGCCGGTCGCTCAGCTTGGTGTTGGCCATCGCGTCCCTCCTTCCTTGCCGTGGACCCCATGCCGCGGCGGTGCAACCGTAGCATGAGGAAACGAACAACGTGTGATGTGCTGTTCCGCGGCGATGCGGAGGTGGGGCGACCGGACGGCCCGGCCGTCACTCGTCGAAGCGCAGCACCTGACGATACAGGGCCCGCGCGTTGTCCGGAGCGTACGCCCACATGAGCAGCACGTCCAGAGCGAACGGACAGAACGGAGCGCCGACCAGCTCGCGGGCGAACGCCCCCGCGCCGATCTCCCCCAGACCGCGCACCGTGGAGCGGTTCTCCTTGCCGAACACCTTCCACAGCCTGATGGTGGCCGTGCGGGTGTAGATGTCCGCCTCGTTGCGGTCCTCGATGGCGTGGAACAGCTCGTGGGCGAGCAGCAGCGTGCGCACGCGCGCCACGGTGGGCAGCAGATGCTCCAGATCGGCGACCCCATCGGCGGCGCTGTCGTTGCCGCCGTTGCCGCCGTCACTGCCCTCGGCACCGGACGCCTGCGCGATCAGGCGTTCGCGCAACGTGCCGTAGCGGTTGAGCGGGTCGGCCAGCACCTCGATGCGGGCGTCGTCCCCGGAGCCCGGCAGGTACTGGGCGAACAGCGCGCGCCTGCCGGAGACGGGCGCCGGGTTGTCCGCCACGGCGATGCCGAGCTTCGCGGCGATCTCGCCGGGGCGGTTCGTGCCGTAGCGTTCGCGTGCGCGTGCCGCCCATTCGCGGCCGCATTCGGCGGCCCTGGCGGCCATCTCGTCGCCCTCGGCGGCGTCGATCTTGTCGCGCAGCATGTCGTTCGCCAGGATGTAGCGCCCCCACGCGGGTTCGCCCACTTCGGCGAGGCGGCGCATCATGGCGGGCAGGTCAAGTGCGGCGGGCGAGGACGCCGCACCGGCCGCGGAGCCGGAGACGCCGCCGTCCAGCGACGCCTCGGCACCGTCGGCCTTGCTCTTGCCGGAGATGCGGTCGAAGAACTTGTCGATCGCGCCGTGCAGGGCATCCCGGATCTCCTCGTCGCCGACCGTGCCGTCGAACGCGCGGTCGCCGTCGCCCAGATCGCCGTCGAGTCGACGACCGGTGCCGTCGGATTTCAAGATGCCCATTGCGGTGCTCCTTCTGCGTTGCGTGAGATGCGGACGTCGCGTCCGCAAAGGACGCGACGGGTCCGCGGGGACCGTGCCCTACGTCGGGACGATACTCGCCGATATCGTCCCGACGCGGCAGGGACCGGCTTTACTCGAAGCCGTCCTGGCGGATGTTGCCGGCGACGATCAGGATCTCGGTGTCCGGATCGAGCGTGGAGACCTCGAGGTTCATGAGCAGGAGCAGCTGCTCGTAGTCCGGGTTCGAGAAGTCCATCACGCGCGGGCCGATGCACAGGTAGTAGTCCGGGCGGATGATGACCTCGGACTGGTAGACCGCCATCTCGTCCCAGAGCTTGGCCACGGCCTCCTCGAAGTGGGCCGCCGTGGTCTTCAGGGCCAGGGCGCGGGCGCGCTGGACCTTGATGAAGCCCTTCTTGTCGATGATGCGCATCGGGCCGGCCTTGGCGGACGCGACCTCGGTGCTCGTGCCGTAGACGAAGAAGTGGTCGGACTGCTCCACCAGCACGGCCTGCTTCGGATCCTTGAGGCGCATGTCCTCGGCGGCGAGCTCCTGCGCCTCGGCGGCGGTGAACTCCTTGAGATGGTCGCCGGCGGTCTTCACCTCGGTGGAACCGGTGGCGATGGCCGTGACCTTGGAGGTCTGCGGGTCGATCTCGATGTGCACCTCGACGCTGTCCGCGGTGGCGCCCGACTCGATGGCCTTGTCGATCGCCTCGTTCTTGATGGCGCGGATGTCGTCCTGCGTGGGGTTGGGGATGATGCGCTCCACCACGTCGCGCACCATGGCCAGGGCCACGCCGATGGACGAGATGACCTCGGCGTTGTCCGGGATCGAGTACTTGACGCCCATCTTGTCCGCGAAGTACACGATGAGCGACGCGGCGCCGCCGCCGACGCCCACCAGCGAGATCTGGTCCTTCTCGAGCTTGTACTTCTCGGCCAGGTCCAGGATCACCGGCTCGATCTTGGCGTAGGAGCGCTCCATGATCTGCGTGGCGATGTCCTCCACGGTGGTGCCGCAGTAGTCGGCCAGCGCCTTCATGGCGAGCTTGGCGGCCTCGGCGTCGCCGTAGGAGAAGTACTCGGGCTTGACCAGGCCCAGCACGTTGGCGGCGCAGGAGTTGGTGATGGTGATGCGCTTGCCGTTGGCCAGACGCACCGCCACGTAGTCGGCCGGGTCGCCGGGCTTCGGGGAGAAGAACTCCACCTGCGGGTCCACGATCTCGTCCTTGGGGTAGAACACCGCGTACTCGAGGCCGGCGATGTGCGCGGAACGGGGGCCCACGTCGATGACGCCCTGCTTGTTGGCGCGCACCATGGAACCGCCCGCGCAGCCGAGGACGCGCACGTCGAGCGAGGAGATGAACGTGGGGTACTTGCCCACGATCGAGTAGTCGATGGCCGGACGGCCGTTCTTGATGACGCCGATGTTCGTGGTGGTGCCGCCCACCTCGAAGTACACGCCGTTGGAGGCGCGCAGGTACATGAGCGAGCCCATCACGGAGGCGGCCGGGCCGGAGAGCATGGTGAGCACCGGGCGCTTCTTCATCTCGTTGATCTCCATGACGCCGCCGTCGCCGCGCATGATCATGAGCGGCACGTTCACGCCGGACTCGCGCACCGACTGCTCGGTGGAGTTGGCGGTGTTGAGCATCTTGGGCAGGATGGACGCGTTGATGGCCGCGGTGCGGGTGCGGCGCGTCAGGCCGTACAGCTTGGTGATGTCGGAGGCCATGGTGACGGGGACCTTCTTCTCCGCGCACACCTCCTGCACGAGCTGCTCGGGGCCGGCGTCGTCCACGCCGAACGCCATGGAGGCCACGATCACCTCGGCGCCCTGACGGATCAGCTCGTCGATGGCGCCCGAGACGGCGTCCTTGGTGAGGTGCTTGGTGGTGAGGAACGCGTTGAAGATCTGGATCTTCTTGCCTTCGGCGACCTCGATGTCGCTCAGCTTGGTCTGGCGCTTGGCCAGGAACGCCTCGAAGCCGCCCTTGGCCATGCCGAGCACGCCCACCTTGGCCACGTCGCCCTCGATCAGCGCGTTGGTGGCCTGCGTGGTGGAGTGGGCGACGAAGATCACGTCGTCCGGGGAGATGTTGTGCTCCTTGAGGCAGTTCTGGAAGCTCTTGACGACGCCGGCCGCGACGCCGCGGGGGTCGTCGTGCGTGGTCTTGACGCTGGACTTGCCGATGATCTCATGGGTGGCGTTGTCGATGGCGACGGCCTTGGTGTGGGTGCCGCCGACGTCGATGCCCATTCGTACTGCTCGAGACATATGTGTTGCACCTGCTTTGCGTGAGGGGAGGGAAATAGGGGAAACCGATGAACCGATGAACGGTATGGGAAGGTTGTCGGGAAAACTGAGCGGGAGGGGGCGTCCGGAACCTGTGCCGGACAAGGGACGGGGAGCCCCGCCTGCCGCGAGGGCCGCGGGACTCCCCGTGTTTGGGATAGGTTCAGGTCAGGTCTGAACGTTCAGACGTCCTGCGTCGGGCCGGATCAGGCGCCGACGAGGCCGCCGTACATCGCGAAGGCGACGAACATGAGGATGGCGCCCGCGATCCAGCCGGTCGGGATGGACATCTTCATGAAGTCACGAGAGCTGACCTTCGAGTAGCCGAGACCCCAAGCCACCCAGGACTGGGTGATATCGAGGTGCTGCGGGACGATCGTCGCGGTGGCGAGCACCGGGTACATGAAGGCCACCGGCCACTGGAAGACGGAGAGCACCAGGGCCGCGACGGCGGTACCGGAGCCGACCAGGTTGGTCGGGCCACGGAAGAAGCCGAGCGGGACGATGATCGCGAAGATCAGGCAGATCATGAACGCGTTGTGCGGGATGGCGTTGCCCACGATGGCCTCGAAGTACGGGGCCGCGTAGATGGCCGCGTTGTTGAACATGGACAGCGTGAGGAGGAAGCCGATCATCGGGGCGACGTCGACGGAGCCGTCGGCGAACTCCTTGGCCAGTCGGCGGCAGACCTCGGTGAAGCCGCCCTTGAACAGGTGGCCGGTGGTCAGGAGCGCGTACAGGGCCGCGACGATGAAGGCGAGGATGACCGGGAACGTGGTGGTGGTCTCCTTGCCGGTCTTGGGATCGACCTCGGTGACCTTGATGAGGACGATGATGAGCACCGGCAGGATCACGGACAGCCAGGAGTACCACGGAGCGTTCTCCTGAGCGGAGGCCGGGGCCTGGGCGGCCCAGGAGCGGGTGGACTTCTTGCCGCGCAGGGCGATGAAGGAGACGACGAGCACGGTCACCAGGGCCACGCCGGCCATGATGCAGGCGAACGGGAAGTACTTGGTGTAGTCGTACTCGTTGAGGAAGCGGGCGTCCATGCCGCCCAGGATGCCCTGGTACTGCTTGAAGTTGGTGACGTTGGCGCAGATGCCGGCCATGATCGAACCCATGAACGAGAACAGCGCGACGGCGGCGGGGATGCCCAATGCCTGCATGATCGGCAGCACGATCACGGCGATGGAGATCACCGGGCCGATGCCGGTCATCGAGGTGAAGATGAGCATGGTAACGATGCACAGCAGGGTCATCGTGATGCGCGGACGATCGCCGCCGAGCTCCACGACCTTGCGGATGAGGGTGGCCGCGATGCCGGTGTCCATCAGGACTCGGCCGAAGAAGGCGCCGAAGAACACGTTGACGAGGATGGACTTGGCATAGCCCTCAGGGCCGGCTTGGTACACGTATTGGAAGACTTCGAGCCAGTTCTGCCCGTCCATCTTGGGGTTGGGCGTTATGGCGTTGCCGATCATGGCGAGCACCATCCACAGGGTGGCGATGATGAAGAAGCCGACCATCAGGTTATGGCCCTTGACGCAGTACCAGACCATGCCCGCGAAGGTCAGGATCAGGATTATGCCGATGATTATCTCAACAGACATGCGCGGATCTCTCTTTCCGTTGTTCAGGCCGGCAACTCTGCCGGACACCTCGGAACCGCATCGTTACGGTTCCGCAGCTGGCATATCAACGTTCCCACTGACATGCCAGTTGAATGATTGGCATGCTAGCACCGTTGCCGGTGTTTGCACAATCCGGAGCGTCGAACGATTGCTCCGGGCGTGGCGCGGCGGGCACCTCCTCTTCCTCGGACAAGGAATGCGCGAATCTGCCCACAATTGGCGGCATCGCACAGCAACGGCCCCGCCGAGCCCTTATCGGAACCGAACCACGTGCGCGACGGACCGCATCGCCCCTCCTCGAGCAAACGAAGGCGAAGGTTTTCCACGGATCCCCGGAATTCCAAGGACGTCAGGAGAAACCCCCGCCTTCGCTTGCCAACGGAAGACGCGACCATGCCCACAATTGGCACAATCGCACGACAACGGCCCCGTCGACCCCTTATCGGAGCCGAACCACGTGTGCGACGGACCGCATCGCCCTCCCCCAAGCAAACGAAGGCGAAGGTTTCCGACGGATCCCCGGAATCCCAAGGACGATCACAGAAACCACCGCCTTCGCTTGCCAACGGGAGACGCGACCATGCCCACAATTGGCACAATCGCACATCAACGGCCCCGCCGCACCCTTACCGGAGCCGACGCAGCCTCCCGAAAACCCGGGATCAGAGCAGCGCCGGCAGCCAGGCGCACAGCCCGGCCATCACGAGCAGCGAGATGATGGCGCTCACCGTCAGGCTGAAGCCCGCCAGCTCGCCGCGGTCCAGCGTCTGGTCGGCGAACTTGGTGGAGAAGATCGAGATCGGCGCGAACGCGGTGATCGCCACCACCATGCGCACCTCGGGCGCCAGCGGCAGCAGGAACCACGCGGCCAGCGCGGCGATCACCGCCACCGCGAGCCTCCAGCCGAGCACCTTGACCATGTCGAGCATGTCGGCACGGCGCTGCGGCACCTCCATCATCATGCCCACCATCGCCATGGACAGGAACGTGTTAGCGTTGGCGAACGGGGTGATGAGCGTGACCACGGGCTCGGGGATCGAGACCCTGCACAGCAGCAGCACGATCATGATCACGTACATGTCGAACGGCACCGAGGAGTAGAAGTTGCGCGCGATGGTGCGGCACCGCTGCCCCGTGGTCATGGTGTCCCAGCCCTTGTCCAGATGCAGCAGCAGGTTGGTGAGCACCAGCGAGCCGGCCGCGCACATCATGGCGTTGCCGATGTCGAACATCACCACGGCCACGCCGGCGCCCGCGCCCAGGAACGTGGTGATGACCGGCAGCGCGAAGCTGCCGATGTTGAACGTGGTGCCCACGAGCATCTGGAAGCCGCGCGACTCCCTGGGCGCGCGGCGCGCGGCCGCGTAGATGACGAGCAGGGGGATGAGCGCGGAGAGGAATCCCAGCAGGATCACCCAGAACATGCGCAGGTCGTGGTCGTTCTTCGCGAACGACTGGATCACGGCGGCCGGCAGCGTCACGTTGAAGATGAGGGTCTGCAGCAGCTTGTAGTCATGCGCTCCGAAGACGCGCATGCGCTTGCCCGCGTACGCTCCGAGGATGGCGAGCAGCAGCGCGCCCGTCTGTACGGCCAGATTCATGGTGATGACGCTTCCTTCGATCGGTTCCCGCGCCGACCGGCCGGCTCCGCGACGTGCGCGGGGCGGGGCGGCGCCCGTGCCTCACGATAGCCATCGGCGGCGCGATGCGCCCGCGCTTTTCCACCACTTGCAACGGAAGCGACGTCGGCGCGGGCAATGCCGGCACGCGAAGCGCCGACGTGCGCACTGGCGGCGTACGAAACGTCGGTGCGTGAAACGGCGTCAGCGCGCCGGACGCGCCCCCAGCTCCACGCTGATGCGGTCGGCGGCGGCCCTCACCACCGGGCCGAGGCTCTTCATGCGCCGCGGCGGCATCACCTGCGTCATGGCGGACACGGAGATCGCGCCGGCCACCGCGCCCGTGGCATCGTGAATGGGCGCGGCCACGCAGCGGATGCCGGGCTCGTTCTCCTCGAGGTCGTAGGCGAAGCCCTGCTCGGCGTAGGTGTGCATGGCGTTGACGAAGGCGCGCGTGCTGGAGAAGTCGTGCTGCGGCTGGCGTTCCATGCGCGAACGGTCGGCCACGAACTGCGGTTCCCAGCGCTCCGGCGAGTCAAGCAGCAGCGCCTTGCCGATGCCGGTGTAGGTCAGCGGCATGCGCACGCCGGGCCACGATCGGATCTCCACGTTGCGGCTGCCGTGGACCTTGTCCAGATACAGGCATTCGCCGTGGTCCTCCACGGCGAGGTGGATGGTGTCCTTGGCCTCCTCGGCGAGGTCGAGCAGGATGGGCCGCGCGACCGACTGCAGCGAGACCTGGTCGCGCGCCTGGAAACCGAGCTCGATGAGCGCGGGTCCCAGCGCGAGCGTGCCCTCGGCGGTGTCGCGCAGGAAGCGTGCGGCGCGCAGCGCCTGGATGAGGCGGTGCGCGGTGGAGCGCGTGAGCGACGTGGCGCGCACCACGTCGGCGAGCGTCTGGGCGCCGTCGGCCACGGACTTGAGCACGTTGAGGCCGTTCATCAGGGTCTGCGTGCCCGCGATGACGGGGGTGTCCTCGCCGGTGGTCTTCATGTGCGCTCCTTCGTGATCGGATGATCGGATGAACGGTTGGATCTGATGATCGGCTGATCCTGACGTCGATGTCCCGGCATCGATGACGCCCGTGGCCCCGCGATCGCGTCACGGAGCCACGGGCGGACGGTCGGACGGCGTCGGACGTGCGACGCCGGGCCCTGCGGCGTCAGTCGGCGTAGTGCGCGAGCTCGGCCTTCAGGCCCCTCACGTACACGTCGGTGTCGCCGGCCACGGCCACGAACGAGGCGCCCCACTCGAAGTACTTCTTCGCGGTGGCGGGATCGAACGCGAGCGAGCCGATGGCCTTGCCGTGCGCCTTGATGCGGTCGAACGCGTACTTCACCTGGTCCTGGATGGCGCCGGCGTCGTCCGGGTGACCGAGCGAGGCGGACAGATCGGCGGGGCCGATGAAGATGGCGTCCACGCCCTCCACGGAGGCGATCTCGTCGATGTTGTCGAGGCCCTCCTGGGACTCGACCTGCAGGATCAGGCAGAGCTCCTTCTTGGCGTCGCGCATGTAGTTCGGGATGAGGCCCCAGCGGCCGGAGCGGGCGATCACGCCGCCCACGCCGCGGATGCCCTCGGGGGCGTAGTTGATGGCCTTGACCATCAGCTCGGCCTCCTCGCGGGTGTTGATCATCGGCAGCAGCAGCGTCTGGGCGCCCAGGTCCAGCACCTGCTTGACGAGCACCGGGTCGGCGTGCGGCGGACGCACGATCGGGACGGTCGGGTAGCCGTGCACGGCGCGCAGCTGGTCGAGGATCGTGTTGAGGTCGTTCGGACCGTGCTCGCCGTCGATGAGCAGCCAGTCGTAGCCGATCTCCGCGGCGATCTCGATGGAGGTTGCCGAACCCATGGCGATCCACAGGCCCTTGAGCTGCCTGCCCTCCTTGAGCGCGGCCTTGAATTCGTTATGGGGCAGGGCGACGGATGTCATCCTTGACATGTCCTTTCTGGCTTGCTTGGCCTTGTCTTGGCTCTTTCCCGGTCCGCGCGGCGCGTCCTGGCGCCGGCCCGCGGAACCGGAGTCTTGCGTGTTGCGGGAAAACGACAGCCGCCCCCGCGCACCGCCCCGGACGGATCCGGGATGCGCGGCATGCGGAGGCGGCTGAGGGACTCAGTGCTCGAACGGACGCTCGAGCGGGCACTCGCGGTTGAGTTCGACGCCGAAGCCGGGCTTGTCCAGCTCCTCGGCGGTGATGATGCCGTCGTGCGGCACCGGCTCGTCGATGAGGACCGGGTCGAACTGCGGACGCACGTAGTCGGCGTGCGGGGAGGTCATGAGCATCTCGCTGAACGGCGTGTTGGTGAACGTGATCACCGCGTGGTGCGAGTACACGGAGGAGCCGTGCGGCACCACGAGCTGGCCGCGGGACTTGGCCACGGCCGCGATCTCGCACAGCGAGGTCACGCCGCCGCACCAGCCGACGTCGGGCTGCAGGATGTCCACGCCGGCCTCGGAGAGCTCCTTGAAGCCCTCGAGGGTGCCGGTGTGCTCGCCGGTGGTCATGAGCATGCCGGCCGGCATGTTCTTCTTGAGCTGGCGGTAGGACTCCACCTGCTGGGGCGGGAAGCACTCCTCCAGCCACTTGAGCTTGTACGGGGCGGCCGCGTGCGCCAGCTTGGTGGCGTAGTTGACGTCCTGGCTCATCCAGCAGTCGAACATCAGCCAGAAGTTGTCGCCCACGCGCTCGCGCATCTCCTTGAGCGTGGCGATGTCCTTGGCGATGCCTTCGTCGCCGTCGGCCGGGCCCCAGTGGGTCGGCATCTTGCCGCCGATGAAGCCCATCTTCTGGGCCAGGTCCGGGCGGGCGCCGGTGGCGTAGAAGTGGATCTCGTCGCGCACGGCGCCGCCGAGCAGCTTGTAGACCGGGAGCTTGACGACCTTGCCGTAGAGGTCCCACAGGGCCAGATCGACGCAGGAGATGGTGTTGATCACCACGCCGCCGCCGCCGGAGTAGTACTGGGTGGCGTTGAGCATCTGGTCGTGGATCAGCTTGATCTGGTCGACGCGCTTGCCCTCCACGAAGCGGGACAGGTGGTGCTCGACGATGAAGCAGCCCACGGTGCCGGCGGTGGAGATCGCGAAGCCGGTGGTGCCGTCGGAGGCCTCGACCTCGACGACGAGGGTGCCCAGGACGTTGATGCCGAAGGACTGGCGGGACTGCTTGTACTCGGCGTACTTGGACATCGGGGTGGCGATGTGGTCGTCGATCCAGTGGTCCTTGCCCTGATCGTGGTAGTCGCCGCCGCCCTGGCCGTGGACCTTGGCCGCAGCGCCGCCCATCGAGTACGCGCGGATGTGCGTAATCGTGGGGAGCTTCAATGATGGTGCTAATGCCATGATTGATCCTCTTCGATGCAATGGAATGGAACGACTCCAAGCATACCAGACCTTGGCATACCGTCCCAACATTTGGCACTGCATCGGCGCGACGGCGATGCGGCGGGCGCCTCCGGAACAAGCGAAGGCGGTGGTTTCCCGTCGGAGCGCCGGAATATGGCGCCTCAGGGAAAAACCACCGCCTTCGCTTGCCGAAACGGATGCCCAACGGGCCATCGGGCGATCAGACGGTCAACCGATCAGACGATCAGACGACGACCGCGCGCCGGGCCCCGTCGCCGGATCAGGCGAACAGCGCCTTCGCGTTGTTGTAGCTCACGTCCGCGATGAGCGGCCTGAGGTAGTCGATGTCGTTCGGGACCTCGCCGCGCTCGGCCCACTCGCCCACCAGCTCGCACAGGATGCGGCGGAAGAACTCGTGGCGCGGGAAGCTCAGGAACGAGCGGGAGTCGGTGGTCATGCCCACGAAGTTGCCCAGCAGCGACTCCTCGGCCATCACCTCGAGCTGGCGGCGGATGCCGGTGCGGGTGTCGTTGAACCACCAGGCGTTGCCCAGCGCCATGCGCTGCTTCTTGCCGCCGCCCTGGAAGCAGCCCATCACGGTGGCGATCGGCAGGTAGTCGTTCGGGTTGAGCGAGTAGATGATGGTGCGCGGGATCGAGCCGCGGCGGGCGGCCGCGTCGAACAGCTGCGCCAGCGGCTCGGCGATCGAGCGGTCGTTCAGGGCGTCGAAGCCGGTGTCCGCGCCGTGCTCGGCGAAGCCCACCGAGTTGACGTTGCGCATGGCGTGGATGTGCAGCTGCATGGTCCAGTCGTGCGCGTCGTAGATCTTCATGAGCTCCAGGAACAGCGCGGTGCGGTACTTGGCCAGGTCGTCCGCGGTCAGCTCCCTGCCGGCGCGCGCCCTGGAGAGGATCTCGTCCAGCTCGGCGTCCGTGGCCTCGGCGTACACCATGAGGTCCGCGGCGTGGTCGGACAGGCGCGAGCCCAGCGAGTGGAAGAAGTCCACGCGGTCGTTGATGCCGGCCATCATGTCGTCGAACGAGTTGACCGTGCGGCCGGTGACCTGCTCGAGCTGGTCCACCCACTCGGCGAAGCCGGGCTTGTCCGGGTTGAGGGCCTTGTCCGGGCGCATGGCCGGGATCATCGCGAACGTGTCGCCGCCGTCCTCCGCAAAGCGCTTGTGGTACTCGAGGGAATCGACCGGGTCGTCGGTGGTGCAGATGGTGTCCAGACCCATGCGGCGCAGCAGCGCGCGGCGCGTGAAGTCCTTGGTGGCCAGCATCTCGTTGGTCTGGTCGTAGATGGCCTTGGCGGTGCGCGTGGTGAGCGTCTCGGTGATGCCGAAGTAGCGGCGCAGCTCCATGTGCGTCCACAGGTAGACCGGCGAGCCGATGGCCTTCTCCATCGTGGCGGCGTACGCCTGGAACTTCTCCCACGGGTCGCCCTTGCCGGTGATGAGCTCTTCCGGCGTGCCGTTGGCGCGGATCAGACGCCACTTGTAGTGGTCGCCGTAGTTGTTGCCGTCGGTGAGCCAGGCGGCCACGATGTCGGAGAAGTTCTCGTCCTCGTAGATCTCCTTGGGGCTCAGATGGCAGTGGTAGTCCACGATGGGCAGGCTTTCGGCCGTGCCGTGGAACAGCTCCTTGGCCACGTCGGTGGTCAGCAGGTAATCGTCATCCAGGAAGCTCATGCTTCGACTCCTTTGCCGATGGATCCCGGCCGCCGCACCACCACGTCTCGCGCGGCGCAGGCACGGGAAATGTACTTCGCAGCATCCAGTATGACGCCGTGCGCGCGCCGCGCACGGACCGGTTGCCAATCGTTGCAGGAACGGGCTCCGACGCCCCTCCCCCGGCGGGTTCCGCGGCCGGACGCCGCACCTACACCTCCTCGGTGCCGTCGCCGTGGTTCGGGAACCACGGGCGCGTCTTGTAGCGGTCGATGCCGCGCCGGCGCCACCGGCGGTTGTCCGTGTTCGCGTCGCAGGAGAGATAGCCTTCCATGAACGCCGTGCTGAACGCCTCGTACGGCTCGTCGGACGCGAACATGCGCCACGCGCGCTCGCACGTGCTCGAGGCGTAGCACTGCACCAGACGCTTGCAGCGCTCGTCGTGCGTGAGCCGCGGATCGGAGGACACGAGCCACTGCTCCACCGAATACATGCCCTGCACGGCGTCGCGCTCCACCAACGCCATCATGGCCTCGATGATGAGCCGGCGCGAATCCCAGATGATGTCGCGCAGCATGTCCGGGCCCTCCTCGATGCGCGTGCCGGCGGCGTCCACCGCCTCGATGAGCTCCTGCACGGCCATCACCTCCAGCCACGCGAATCCGGCGGTGCGGTAGGCGGCCAGAGCGAGCGAGAGACGCCACGAATGCGAATCGGGGAAGTCGCGCGCCACGTCGGCGGCGAGCGCGCGGCGGGCGGGCTCGAGATCCGGGTGCTCGAACTCGGCGATCGTCATGCGCCCCGGGCGCTTGAACCCGCGCGAAGCCGGACGCTGGCGGCGGTTGACCGACGACTCGGCGACGCGGTGACAGATCTTGGCGAACGAGCGCGGGTCCAGGCTCGCGCCGCCCACCAGGAAGCCGTCGATGTCGTTGAGGCGGATGATCGCGGCGGCGTTGTCGGGCTTGACCGAGCCGCCGTACAGGATGCGCACGTCCGCGGCGATGTCCGCGCCGAACGACGCGTTGATGAAGTCACGGATGTCCGCAAGCGCCGACTCGATGACGTTGAGGTCCGGCACGTTGCCGGTGCCGATGCTCCACACCGGCTCGTAGGCGATGGTGACGCGCCTCATGTCCTCGCAGCTCATCCGGCTGACGGCCTCGGCGAGCTGGCGCAGCGCGTAGTCGATGCCGATGCCGTGCTCGCGGCCGAGCGCGGTCTCGCCGATGCACAGGATCGGCAGCATGCCGTTGTCGAGCACCACGCGCATCTTCGTGGCGAACGTGTCGTCGTCCTCCGGGTGGTAGCGCCGTTGCTCGGAGTGGCCCACCAGCACGTATCTGCAGCCGAGTGCGGAGAGCATGTCGGCCGAGATGTCGCCGGTGTAGGCGCCCTTGGCCACGTCGCTCACGGTCTGCGCGCCCACCGCGAGGTCCCCGTCCATGCCGCGCTCGTCGATGGTGTCGATGAACGACTGGATGGAGGTGAACGGCGGCAGGATGCCGATCTCGGGCCGGTCGAGCGGCTGGCCGGAGGCGGCCATGCGCCGCTCCCAGTCGTCGTTCATGCCCGAGTAGTCGACCATCCAGCGCGCGGCCTCGCGATGGTTGAGGTTCATCTTCCAGTTGCCCATCACCAGGGGCCGGCGGCGGGGACGTGCGGGCATCACAGCCCCCAGTGCTGGATGACGGGCTGGCCCTTGTGCACGCCCAGCACCGAGAACTGCGCGGTGCCGAGTTCGAGGCTGCGTCCGGCGATGCCCGGCAGGCCGAGCCACGCGACGGTCACCTCGCGGATGATGTGCGAGTGCGCCACCAGCAGCACGTCCCGCCCCTCGTCGATGAGCGGGCGCACCCTGGCGACCACGCGGCCGGCGCGCGCGTACACCTCGTCGAGCGTCTCGCCGTCCTTGCCGGCCACGGTCACGGGCGTGCCGTCGGGCAGCGTCTCCACGCGCTCGCCGCCCAGCTCGCGCGGCAGCACGGCCGGGCCGTCCTCCCACAGGTCCCAGGGGCGTCCGAGCGCGGCGGACAGGTCGGCGCGCGTGCGGCCCTCGGCGCGCCCGTAGTCCCATTCGTGCAGGTCGTCGAGCGTCTCCGCGTCGAGCCCCGCGGCCTCGGCGGTCTGCTGGGCGCGCAGCAGCGGCGAGACGTAGACGGCGGCGAAGTCGCCGGGGTGGCGCGCCTTGACGCGGATTCCGGCGTCCGCGGCCTGCTCCACGCCCTTGGCGGTGAGCGGCACGTCGGCGAGTCCGGTGTGCTGCCCCGAGAGGGCCCAGTAGGTCTGTCCGTGGCGGAGAAGGTAAAGCTGTCCGGTCATGTGGTGATGCATCTCCCTTGATGATGGTGGTGTTGGTGCTGATGGTGCGACGTGCGGCGAAGCGAGGCGTCAGGCGACGACGGGGTCGAGCACCGAGCGGTACTCGACGGCCTCGGCGCGCCCGGCGGAGCCGAGCAGTTCGGCGACCTCGACGACCTTGGCGGTCATCGACTTGCGGCCCGCGGCGTTCCAGTGGCGCGGGTCGAAGAACTTCTTGCCCTCGCGGTGCGAGCGCTGCACGCCGTTCGCGTCCGTGAGGAACCCGTCCACGCCGGCGGTGTAGGCGTACTGCGTGTCGGTGTCCACGTTCATCTTGACGACGCCGTTGGCGACCGCGGCGCGCACGTCGTCGTCCGGGGAACCGGAGCCGCCGTGGAACACGTACAGGTTGCGCTCGCCGGTCTTCTCGGCGATCTCGCTGAGCAGCTCGGGGTGGAGGTCCGGCACCACGGCGGTGCCGTGCGCGTTGCCGAAGGCGACGGCCAGCAGGTAGTCGTCGGCGGTGAGGCCGGCGTCCTCGAACGTGCGCTGGATCTCCTTGACGTCCTCCGGGGTGGAGAACACGGCCTTGTCGGCCACGCCGTCCTCCATGCCGCCCCACTTGCCGCCGGCCTCGACCTCCAGCACGCCGTCGACGTCCCTGACGAGCGGCAGGAGACGCCGGATGGTGGCCACGTTGTCGTGGATCTCGTCGTGCGAGCCGTCGAACATGAACGAGTCGAAGATCTTCTCCTCGCCGGCGTCCTTGAGGACCTTGAGCTCCCTGAGCAGCGGGACGAGCCACGCGTCCACCATGTCGGCGTGGCAGTGGTCGGTGTGGATGGCGATCGGGACGTGCTGGGCCTTGCGCAGATCGCGCAGGGTGCGTCCCAGGATGATGGAGCCCTCCACCGGGTCGCCGGTGGGACCGGCCTGCTTGGCCGCGCCCACGCTGATCTGGATGAACCCGGCGGACTTCGCCTGCTCGAGTCCCGCCATGGCGGCGATGCCGGTGTCGAGGTTGCTCACGTTGATGGCCGGGTACGCGTACCCGTGCTCGTGCGCGTCCCTGAGCATGCCCTTCAGTGCGTTGGTCGTCATCGCGAACACCATGTCGCTCCCCGCTTTCGTTGGTCGTCTCGACCGTCCGTGGGGACGGTCGCCATGCCGGTCATGAACGATTCGATGTTACATCTCACATGCAGGAAACGGAACCCTGCGCGGTTCGATCGCACATCCGAGACGGCTCCCGAAGGTCTTCCGCCCCGCCCGACACGGCCCAACCCTACCGCCACCACACGTTACGGACGCATTGCGAGCCACCGTTTGCCGCACCGGCGCACGAAAGCGAACATCCGCGAGCGAAACCGTGCGATTAGGTGAGCGATCGCACACCGAACATGTGCATTGGCGTCAACATGAACAGGAAATGAACATTTACGATGTTCGTTTCAGCGTTGTACCGGCCGCGCGTGTCGCGCACGGCACGCGTCCGCCGTGCCGTGTCCGCCAGTGCCCGGCCGGCGCCCGGCCGGCCCGGCGCCGGAGCGGATCAGCGCCCGGTGCTGCCGCGCAGCACGAGCGACGAGGGCACGCGGAACACCTCCGCATCCTGATGCTCGCCGTTGATGCGCGCGAACAGCAGTCGCGCGGCGCGCGCGGCGAGGATGGGCAGCGAGACGCGGATCGACGTCAGCGTCGGCTCGCTCACGCGCGCCACGATGTCGTCGTCGAAGCCGATGATCCGGAAGTCGCGCGGCGCCTCCATGCCGCGGCGACGCATGGCCGCCATGAAGCCGATGGCCATGAGGTCGTTGTGCGCGATCACCGCCTGCGTGGGATGCTGCATGAACTTGTCCGCGAAGGCGAAGCCGCCCTCGAACGTGGGCGAACCGGGCCACAGGCGATGCACGTCCATCTCGTGCGCGCGGCAGGCGGCGGCGATGGTGTTCCAACGCACGCCCACCGACCACGAGACGGCCGGGCCGTCAAGGTACGTGACGCCCTCCACGCCGCGGCCGTGCAGGTACTCGATGGCCTGCTCCACGCCGGGCGCGTTGTCGATGAGCACGCTCGGCACGCCGCGCACCGCGCGATTGACCACCACCACCGGGCGCGACTGCGCGCACTTGCGGATCATGGCGTCCGGCATGCGCGAGGAGGTAAGGATCACGCCGTCGGCGTAGCCCACGACCTTGTCGAACGCGGCGCGCTCCATCGAGGCGTTCTCGCGCGACTCGGAGACGATGAGCGCCAGGCCGTGCGTGGCGCACTCGCGCTCCACGCCGCGGATGATGTCGGAGAAGAACTCGTTGGCGATGTCCGGCACGATGATGGCGATGAGCCCGCGCTGGCCGCGGCTCGGCACGGTCTCCACCGGCTCCGCGTGATAACCGAGCCGGTCGGCCGCCGCGAAGATGCGCTTGGTGGTGGCGGCGGACACGCGGTCCGGCTTGGCGAACGCGCGCGAGACCGTGGACGGCGAGACGCCGGCCAGCTTCGCCACGTCGCGGATGGTCACCTTGGCCGGGGTCTCCGGAGCCTCCGGGGTCGAGGCCGCCTCGGTCGGGGTCTTCGGATCCACGGACTCGTCCTCGCCGCCCGCGGCGGCCTTCACCTGATCTGCCATACCGTTCATTGTACGATCAGCGAACCATGTGCCGCGTCAATCGTTGCACACGATGCGGGACGGGCGGGCGCCGCGACGGGCCGCCGGTCCCGCCTCGTCGGGCGTCGGCCCTGACGCATCATCGCGCGACGTCTCCACTCATCGCAACGCCCCACTCATCGCGCCCCTCCGCTCACCGCACCTCTCCACTCATCGCAACGTTGCGACAGACGACCAACGAAGAGTCTCCGAAAGAACCACAACTTGGCTCATCATCGCAACGTTGCGACGGATGGCCACCGAAAGCCCATGCATGGCCCCGCAATCCGGCCGTCGGCCGCAACGCTGCCGCGAATGACCGTAGGGACAAATCGTCGGCGGACCGCCGGCCTGCCGTTCCGTCGCACGCGGCATCGAGCCCGCCCGCAGACCGACCACCGACCGCCCGGACGGGGCGTCTCGTCGGCGGCGAGGCGCATCACACCGCGTCCGCGCACCACCCGAACGGGGTATCTGCAGAGTCAGGGGTACTTTTCGCCTTCCGTCGGCAGATATCTGCCCGCAGACCTCGGAAAATCACCCCGACTCTGCAGATACCCGCCCAACCGGCACGCAAATGCCATGCCGCGGCGGTCACCGGAAGCGGATGCGGCACGCCTCCCTGCGGAACGCGGGACCGTCGCCCAGCATGTCCGCGGCGGGCACCGGCACCTTGGCGTCGCCGCCGCGCCACGGGCGCACGTCCACGTCGTACGAGACGCCGTCCGCGCCGGCACCGCCCGCATCGCCGTCGCCGCCCGCGCCGCCGCTCGCCTCGAGTTCCACGCCGTCGAGCGTCACGTCGCGGATCGCGCCGGGCGCATGGCCCACGGCCACCACCGGCAGCCCGCAGGTGCCGGTCACCCGCTCGAAGCGCACGTGTTCGATCACGCGTCCGGTCATGTCCGTGGCGTCGGTGCGCGGCAGGATCGTCAGGTAGATCGCCTCGGCGGAGCCCCACCATTCGCGCGAGAACGTGGCCGTGGTGATCGTCACGTCGCGGAACACGATGTTGCGCGCCGAGCCCGGGTCGCGCAGCTGGAACGCCAGGCCGCGGTTCGAGTCGCGGATCGTGAGGCGCTCGAACGTCATGTTCTCGAAGTCGGCGAAGCTGGACGAGCCGAGCTTGACGGCGGAGCTGCGGGTGACGATCCGGCAGTCGCGCACCGTGAGGTTGGAACAGCCGCCGTAGCGCGCGGTCTCCTCGGTGCACTTGGGGCACACGCCGTCGTCGCCGGTGACGATGTCGCAGCGCTCGATGAGCGTGTTGTCGCAGCGGTCCACGTCGATGCCGTCGGTGTTGGGCATGCGCATCTCGTTGCGGATGGCCACGTCGCGCACCACCGTGTTGCGGCAGCCGACCAGATGGATGGTCCAGAACGGCGAGTTGCCCACGGTCACGCCCTCGATGACGGCGTCCTCGCAGTCCTCGAGGTAGACGGTCATGGGACGCGGATACGCGAACGTGGCGATGTGCTGCACCTCGGGGCCCTGCCCGGGCAGGACGAAGCGCTCGTAGTTGCCGTCGATCACGCCTTTGCCGCGGATGGCCGCGCCGGTGAGCCCCTTGCCGTGGACGAACGCGCAGATGGGCGTCTCGTTGGCGTTGAGCTCGAACGGGCCGGGGCGGTGCTCGTACGTGGATTCGTCGCCGCTGGCCCTGAGCGTGACGCCCTCGGCGAGCTCGAGCGTCACGCGGCTGCGCAGGCGCAGTCCGTCGCACAGGTGCACGCCGGGGGCGGTGACGGACACGGTGCCGCCGCCTTCGCCGGAGCAGCGGTCGAGCAGCGCCTGCAGGCCGGCGGCGTAGCCGGACGGGTCGTCGGACACGGGATTGGCGTAGATGAAGTCGGTCATGGGAATCGGTCCTTCCTTGGACGTCGGGGAATCTTGCGGAGCGCCGCGAACGGGGCGCCGGGCGCTAGAGCACCATGAGCGTGGCGCCCGCCATGAGGATCGCCAGCCCGATCGCGATGCCGGGGATCTTCTCGCGCGGGGTCTCCCTGAGCACGATCGCGCCGGTGAGCGTGGAGACGACGACGTTGAGCTGGGAAAGCACGAAGGCGTTCACCATGCCGTTGAGCGTCATCGACATGAGGTAGGTGGCGGCGGCGACTGAGAAGATGAGCCCGCCGCCGATGTTGCGCATGCTCGCGCCGTCCACGATGTCGCGCGCATGGGTGAGCCCGATGAGCACCGCGGAGGCGAGCATGCCGAGCGCCTGCGGCAGGAAGCCCTCGAGCTTGGAGTCGACGGTCACGGTGAGCGGAAACGCGGAGTACAGCCAGTATCCGGCGGTGGACAGCACGAGGACCGCCCAGTCGCGCGCACGCGCCGCGCCCACCGCCGAACCGCCTCCGGACGCGCCCCGGCCGTTGGCCGCGAACACGCCGATGACGATGAGCACCACGGCTCCGAGGCTCAGCGCGATGTCGTGCATGCCGTCCCATTCGTGGAAGAACAGGCCGCCGATGAGGCTGTTGCCGATCACTTGCAGCGCAGTGGACGCGGGCATGGTGACGCTCACGCCGAGCCGCTCGTAGCAGTGGTACTGCCCGGCCTGCCCGAAGCTCCAGCAGAAGCCGGACAGCAGGAACGGCACCCACACGGCGGCGGGCGCGCTGTAGCCGCTGGCCACGTGGATGGCGGCGGCCACGATGAGGATGCCGAGGGCGGTGCCCACGAGCTGGCTGCGGAACGAGCCGCCGCCCACCTTGCGCAGGAACAGCGGCAGGATGCCCCAGAACACGGCGGGGGCCAGGCCGATGACGATGTTCATCTCGTCGGGAACTCCTGTGGGATCGGGGATGATCGATCGCGGCGATGGCGGACCGGGCCGGAGACTGCCGGGAACCGGCGCGCGATGGCCACGGACGGCACACGGACGGCGCGCGTCCGCCCCGGACATGCGATCGCCGTCCGGGCCCGGCCGCCTGAGTATGCGCGGACCCGAACGGCGACTATCATGCGATCACGCGGCGACCATCCCCTCGCGGGATCGGACAGCCCAGGACTCAGCCCAGGACCTCGGCGGACTGCCTGACGAAGTCGGCGGCGGCCTGCTGGGCGTCCATCTTGCCGTACATGATCTGCTCCTCGACCTCCTTGATCACGCGGGAGTTGATCTCGGCGGCCTTGGCCGGCGCGGGCGGGTTGATCGGCGAGGAGTTCGCCACGGTCGCCTTCTGGAAGTCGGCGGCCACCTTCTCGTACTTGGTGAGCTTGGGCGAGATGTGGTCGATGATCGCGCTGGACACCGGGATGCCGCGGTCGGTGAGCATGATGTCCGCCGCGTCGGTGTTGTTGGTGTAGAAGTCCACGAACTTGACGGCCATGTCCTTGTTCTTGGACGACTTGGTGACGGCCCAGTACATGCTCGGGTGCACGTAGTTGGACTTGGTGACGTTGGCGCTGGGCCACGGCGCGAGGGCGAGCTCGTTGGAGTCGTTGACGCTGGCGAACGAGGTGACCTGGCTGGAGAACATCAGCGAGCACCACGACTGGCGGTCGGTGGAGGTGAAGGAGACCAGCGGATCCTGCTCGATGGCGTTGAGCGTGATCTCGGTGTACAGCTCGGCGGGCAGATGCCAGCCTTCCTTGTAGCCGTTCTCGAAGACCTTGAAGTACTCGGCGTAGTAGGTGGTGTCCTCGGTGCCGAGCTTGCCGTCCTTGAAGAGCTCGACGTCGTGCGCGCGCAGGTTGTACTCGAGGTTGTACGTGTTGTCGAGGTAGCCGTACGCGGTCCTCACGCCGGTCTTGGCGTACACCTCGCGGGCGATGTTCTGGAAGTCGTCGAGCGTCCAGTTGTCCGGGATCGTGATGCCGAGCGAGTCGAGCAGGGTCTTGTTGTAGATCACCGCGGGGGCGTTCACGCCGCTGGGCAGCGCGTACAGCTTGCCGTCGTCGCCGCGGCCGGCGGAGACGGTGTTGTCGTCCACGTCCTTCAGGTTCAGCTTGCCGGAGGAGACGTAGTCGTCCAGCGGCTCGAGCAGGCCGTTCTCGATGTACTGGTTGAGGTAGGCGAAGTCCATGGCGATGACGTCCGGCATCTGGCGGCCGGCGGCGTTGGTGGCGAGCTTCTGCCAGTAGTCGGCGAACTGCGAGTACTGGCCGTCGATGGTGATGCCGTTCTGCTGGGCGAACATGTCGTCCACCTTCTGCTGGCGTTCGTTGCGCTGCTGGTTGCCCCACCACGCGACGGTGAGCTTGCCCGCGTCCTGCCCGGAGCCGGAGCTCGATCCGCACGCTCCCACTGCTACGACGGCGGCCGCTGCGGCCGCGATGGCGATGGCCTTCCTGATCTGGATATGCCCGTGCATGGTTCTCTCCTTGTTCCATGTGTGCATCCGCCGCTTCCTCGCGGCGGTCCGGGACGCTTCCTTGCGGCCCGGTCGTGGCGTCGGCCGCGATGCGGACGGGAGGGGACATTCCGCTTCCGCGACTCCGTCTTCCACATCGACCGACGACTGTTATGTTACACGCATGAACTAAGTAGTTGTGGATAATTATTAGCTTATTTTGCAGAGAAACTGCGTTTCGTTGACGAAATCGGCCGGATGCGCCACCGCATCCGGCCGAATGTTCACAACAACGATGTAACGATCACGGATGATCGTCACGGACATCGCGGCGCGCTGCGGCACGACACGTCACGCCGTCGCAACGTTGCGACGAACGACCATCGAAGGACCCCCGAGAGGACGCCAATCCGGCCGATCATCGCAACGTTGCCACGTCACCCGCGTCCCGACGTCACGTCACCGTCACGCCACCGTCAGGCGCAGCACGCCGCGCGCCGTACGCCCGTGCGCACGCAGCAGCACCTCCACGTCGTGCGCGCCCTCCTGCTCCGGGGCCGGCGTCCAGACGAACTCGGAGCCGTCGAACGAGGCGCCCTCGGGCGGATTCGGCATCTCGACGGTCGGCGGCTCGAGTCCGCGCGGATCGATCGGGTCGCGTCCGGACAGGTGCAGCGCGGCGCGCACGCCCACGGTCAGGCGGCGCAGCGCGGCGGGCACGGCCGTCAGATACGGCATGTACACCGTGGCGGGCAGATCGCCGCCCTCGGACGGCGAGCGCAGCGCGGAGTAGGCGAACCCGTTCTCCCGCGTGGCCACCGTGGGCAGCGCGTACAGCGAATCGGCGGGCGTGCCCGGCTCGGGCGCGGTCACGTCCACGCACTCCACCACGGCGCCGCGCGGCAGCGTCACGTCGGTCACGTCGGTCACGCGGTACGGCTCGTCCGGCAGATACTCGTAGCCGGTGGGACGCTTGCGATGATGGCGCACCACGGCCACGTCGGGCACGGAGCCCTCACCGTCGAGCCTGCCGCCGGCCGCGGCGACGTCACGCAGCACGCCGCCGGACACGTCGTCGAGCACCATGGCATAGCGCCCCTCCGGCGTCAGCGCGCGCACGGAGAGCCCCTGCACGTCCAGTCCCTCCACGTGGCGCGCATACAGGCCCCACGCGGGCAGGATGCCGAACTCGTCCGGATCCGGATAGTTGCTCACACCCTCGGGCACGTTGCACGGGTCGTCGCGCCACGCGCCCGCGCCGTCCGCCGCGTCCGGATCCCAGCTCACGCGCGGCAGCAGCGTCTCGTTGTGCGCATGGCCGGGGTTGACGAGCCAAGAGACGAGCTGCTCGTCGGGCACCATGTCGGACTCACGGTACGTCCACGGCGTGCGCACCATGCGCTGCTCCACGGCGTCGCGCATGGTCAGGCCGCCGCGGTACTCAACGTCGATGTCGCGCAGCGTGACGTTCTGCGCCCTGGCATCCACGAGGCCGGCGATGATGATCGGATAGCGCGGATCCACGTCGCGCGCCCGCACGTCGCTGATCTCGATGTTGCGGCAGCGGGCGATCCGCTCGCAGCCGAACGCGTTGCCGCGCGCGGCCACCCCGCGCGCATCCAGCGTCACGGCCATGTCCGGCACGTAGCGGCCTTCCGCATCGTCGTAGACCATCGGATGCGCGGCGCCGTCCGCGTCCACGTGCACGTTGGCGGGGTTGACGTGCACCGGGTCGGGGCCGTCCACCACGGGGAAGGACGCGAAGCCGTCCACGCTCACCGCGCGGCGACGGTAGGCCGGCGCATATCGTCTGGCCGGATGCCGCTCGTAGCCCTCGCCGTCGGGCAGCACCCACTGGGCGGCATCGAGGCGCACGTCATGCTGCGGGCGCACCCACTGGCCGCCGTCGAGCCCGTGCACGCCGGTGACCGGATAGCGGCCGCGGTCGCCACAGCGGATGTAGATCGGCGCGGTGGTCACGCCGTCCATCGTCAGATGCTCAGCCACGACGTCGTACACGTCGGAGCCGTCCACCGCCTCTATGGCGAGGCCCATGCAGCGCTCGAAGCGCACGTTGCGGACGGTCACCAGGCTGTAGCCGCAGGTGGACTCGGTGCCGAGCTTCACGCGGCCCATCGGCCCGCAGCCGCCCTCCGCCACCTGACGGTCCGTGGCGGGCGCGCCGGCGAGCACCGACCCCGCGTCGTAGCCGGACACCGTGCAGTCCTCCACCAGCACGTTGCGGGTGTGCGCGAACCGCTGCGCGCCGTAGGACGCCTTGATGACGAGCGCGTCGTCGTGCAGCGTGTTGAAGAGCGAGCCGCGCACGGTCACGTCCTCGCAGCCGTCCACGTCGATGCCGTCGCGCTGCGAGTCCACGGTCACGCCGTCCACCAGCAGGTCGCGGCAGCCGGTGGCGATGATCGCGAAGTGGCCGCACAGCAGCATCTCGAAGCCCTGCAGCACCACGTGCTCGCAGTCCACCAGCGCGATGCCCTTGTCGCCCCACCAGCCGTTGCGATGCCCCGGCCGGTCGCGGCGCTCGGGCTCCTCCGGGTCGGCGTAGGTGAGCACCTCCTGGCGCATGCCGGTGACGGGATCCGTCCAGCTGCCGTCGAAGCGGCCCGGGCCGTAGACCATCACGTCGCGCAGCCCCACGCCGAGCACGAAGCTGTTGCGCAGGTAGGTATGCGCGTGGTCCTGCAGGCCCACGTAGCGGTTGACCTCCGGCTCGGCGTAGTTGCCGCCGCCCATCGCGCCCGCCACCGGGCCGGTCACGTCGTACAGCGCGGCGTGGTCGTGGCCCTCGTGGCGCGCGGCGGCCAGCACGGCACCCTCGTCGAGGTACAGGTTGACGCCGCTGGCCAGCATCACCGTGTAGACGGCGAAGCGGCCCGCCGGCACGCGCACGGTGCCGCCGCCGTCCGCCGCCGTCCGCGCGATGGCGCGGTTGACCGCGAGCGTGTTGGTCTGCGGGTCGCCGCCCGGCTCGGCGCCGAACGCCTCGATCGAGACCATGTCCTCGACGCGCGCCGCGTTGGCGAGCGCCTCCTTCGTGACCCTGCAGCCGGTGGCGCGGGGAATGCCTGCCATGTTCGTCCTCCCTGACGATGTTCGTGCGGACCGCCGTCCGCTGTACGTTATCCGCCGTCCGCATCGCGGCGGTGGTTATGGGGCGGATACGCGAAGATGTGCGGATGGGCCTGATCCATCCGCACATCTTCCCCGGGCCGTCAGACGACGCGCCGTTCCAGCGCCGCCGGTCGGCTCACCGGCCGATCCGCCGGCCGGGTGCCGTCATTCGCCGCCGGCCCCGGCGTCACTTGGCCTTGGCGAGCGCGTCGTTCGCCTCGTCGAAGAACTGCTGGGCGGCCGCGGCGGCGTCGATCTTGCCGTAGCAGAGCGACTCCTCGATCTGCGGCAGCACCTTGGAGTTGATCTCAGAGGAGCCGGCGGGGCTCGGCGGGTTGATGGTGCTGGAGTTCGGGGTGACCACGTTCTCCATGAAGTCGAGGCCGGCGAGGTCCGCGTCGGACAGGTCGGACTTGATGGCGGAGAGCACCTTGGTGCTGATCGGCAGGCCGCGGTCGGTCAGGAGGATCTTGTTGGCGTCCACGTCGTTGGTGTAGAAGTTGATCCACTTGGCGGCCAGCTCGGGGTTCTTGCTGGTCTTGGAGATCACCCAGTACTGGCTGGGCTTGACGTAGTTGGACTTCTTCACGTCGTCGGACGGCCAGGCGGCCATGGCGAGCTCGTGGCCGTTGGTGGCGGCCTTCTGGTAGGCGCCGAACTGCGAGGAGTACTTGAACGTGCACCAGCTCATGCGGTCGGCCGCGGTGCCGTAGACCAGCGGATCCTGCTCCACGGAGCTGATCTTGAGGTCGGCGAACACCTCCGGGGCCAGGTGCCAGCCTTCCTTGATGCCCTGCTCGTACATCTGGAAGTACGGTTCGAGGTCGGAGGCGGAGTCCACGCCGAGCTTGCCCTTCTCGAGCAGCGTCTTGCCGTCGGCGCGCAGCAGGTATTCCATGTACTCGGAGGCCTCGTAGTAGCGGATGTTGGTCTTGACGCCGGTCTTCTCGTAGACCTGCTTGGAGATGGAGATGAAGTCGTCCACGGTCATGGTGTCCGGCACGGTGATGCCGGCGCCGTCGAGCAGCGTCTTGTCGTAGATGAGCGCCGGGGCGTTGGTGGCGTTGACGACGGCGTAGGTCTTGCCGTCGAACTGGCCGGCGGCGGCCACGTTCGGGTCCACATCGGACAGGTCGATCGTGCCGTTCTTCACGAAGTCGGACAGGTCGTAGAGCAGGCCGTTGTCCACGTACTGCTGGATGTAGCCCATGTCCATCTGCATCACGTCCGGCAGCGACTTGCCGGCCGCGTTGGTGGAGAGCTTCTGCCAGTAGTCGGAGAACTCGGAGAACTGGCCGTCCACGCTCACGCCGTCGTTGGCGGCGGAGAACATGTCGTTCACCTGCTTGGTGCGGTCGTTGCGCTGCTGGTTGCCCCACCAGGAGATGGTGAGCTTGTTGCTCGCGGCGGACGAGTCGTTCGACCCGCCGCACGCCGCCATCGACATCACGGTGGCGCCCGCCGCCACGAGGGCGAGGGCCTTCTGCATTGCCTTCATCGGTAACACCTTTCCCTGTATGCGATTCCACGGGACGCCCGCCGTGGGCGTCTCCCGTCGCGGCTGCGTCGCCGCGTTCGCCGGTCCGGACGGTTTGCCTCGCCCCGGTCTTCCGTCCCCGGAGCGCCGTTCCGAACCTACTTAGTTAGTTTAGAGTATTAACTAAGTAGGTTTCGTGGTGCGTTGCCAGCGTTTGCATGGAGATTCGGTGAAGGCCCCCAGCTCCGCCCATGCGAAGACCCGGCGGACCGGTCATTCATCACCCGATGAGGCATTGCGACCCGTTCGGTCGCCGCACGGACGAGGTAACGGACGAGGTATCTGCAGAGTCAGGGGTACTTTCGGCGGTCTGCAGACAGGTATCTGCAGAGTCAGGGTGTCTGGCGCGGGAAACGGTCCGCATCGGCGCCGACAAAACGGCGTCATTGCAACGAGCCCGTTGCCCGGATACCCGGGATATCGGGTCCCAAGGCACCCTGACTCCGCAGATATCTGCCAGCAGACCTCGGAAAATCACCCCGACTATGCAGATACCCCACGATCAACTCGCGTACGAACGGGCAGGACGGCCAGCCGGGACCCGCACGCGCCGTGCCACGGGCCGCCGCGCCGCATACGGACACGCCGCACGGGCGAGCGGCGGCGTGACGGCGCCGCGACAACCGACCCCGCGCGGTCACAGCAGGGAGTCGGCGCGGATCACCGTCCCCTCGTAGTCGGTGACGACGCGGGTGCCCACGGGCACGCGGAACACGCGCCGTCCGTCCGCCAGCCCCTCCGCGTACGTGCCGTCGCTGCGCAGCGCGAACCGGCGCTCGCCCCACGTCTGCTCGTATTCGCAGGCCGCATCCCCGTACGATCCCCAGAGCACGCGCTCGCCCTGGATGCGCACGCCGTGCATGCACGCGCAGTATTCCAGCACGGAGAGCATCGCGGGACCGTAGGCGTCGCTGCCGCCCTGCCCCTCGCAGATGGATGGCCGGGCGGTGAACGGATCGTACTGCTGCACGAACACGCATTCCGGCCCGATCGCGCGCATGAGCCGCTCCCCCAGCAGGGGGATCAGTCGCTGGTAGCCGTAGCGTTCCAGCGCGGCGATGGCCCGCTGGTAGGTGAGCGCCTCGGCCTGCCCGCTCCAGTTGTTGGTGGGCACGTTGCGGAACAACGGGTCGTTCGCGGCCACGCTGGGCAGCGGCATCGGCGTCCAGAACTCCTCCGGGTTGGTGAGATGCTCGTCCACGAACCGTTCGGCCATGTCGGGCGCGATGGCGCCCCAGTACATCGTGCGCAGCGTGTTGTGGATGAGCTCGGGCATCACACGGTGCTCGCGGTCGCGGTCGAAGTAGGCGCCGCGCGCGTCGTCCCACAGATAGTCGCGCATCCGGGCGAGCACCTCGTCCGCGCGCCGCTGCCACTCCACGGACTCCTCGAGATGCCCGGCAATGCGGCAGATGCGGCTCAGCACGGCGCGCGAGGCGTAGGAGTAGCCCATGAAGTCCATGGAGGCGATGGGCACCGCCGCGTAGCCCTCCGGCGGCTCGGCGGCCGGCCAGTTGAGTGGGGCGTCGCGGAAGCGCATCGCGTGGTCCTCGCCGGTGTCGTACTGGCACCACGCCTCCAGGCATCCGTCGCCGTCCGAATCGCGCGTGGCCCACATGTAGGCGTCGAAGCGCCGCAGCACGTCGTACAGGCGGTGCAGGTAGTCGTCGCTGCGGCCGGTGAGATAGTACATGTTGAGCGCCGGCTCGGCGAAGCAGAAGCCCTGGAACTGGCGGTACTGCGGCTCGATCGACCCGTCCGCCAGCCGTTCGATCGCCCCGGGCAGGCGGCCGTCGTCGCGCTGGCAGTCCATGAAGATGAGCTGGTTGTTCAACCCCACCTCCACGTTGCGCCTGGCATACATCTCGCCGCCCATCGGCTGCGTCTCCAGCCACACCTTCTCGTAGCCGGCGCCCTCCACCAGCACGTCCCGCCCGGCGAAGTCGCGCACGTTGGCGAGGCACTTGCGCTCGGCCTCGTGGAACAGGCGCTCCTCCAGGTCGTTCGCGGTGTGGAACGTGACCGACGTGCGGTGGCCGTCAAGGTCGATGCCGCCGTTGCCGACGTTGCTGCCGTTGCTCATAGCGTGCCCTTTCTGCCGCAGACGGACATCTCGTCCGGATCGTAGACGAAGTCACGGAATGTGGCGGCCGAGGCGTTGCGGCGGTTCATGTCCACGCAGTCCACGGCGATGAAGTTGCCGGTGAAGCCGACCGAGAGGAACGAGACGTCCACGTCGGAGGCCACGACGCGCGGGGCGCCGAACGGCTCGTGCGCGCCGCAGGCCGCGTCGCCGCCGGCACTTCCCCCGCCGCCGACGCGCTCACGGATGGTGAAGGTCGCACGGTCGTGGTCCACGTCCACGCCGAGGCGGAACGTGCTCCCCTCCACCGGCACCGGATCCCACAGCAGCGGCGTGCGGTCACCGGCCTCGCAGCCGATCAGGCGCGCCACGGTGCGCCCGCCGTCCCGCATCACCGCCATGAACAGGTAGCGGCCGGTGTTGAGGTAGAGCATGAGCCCGGCCATCTGGAACAGGTTGGTGGGCGCGTAGTCCATGGTCACCCCGGCGCGGACGGCGAAGTCGGTCTGACGGGTGCCCACCACGTGCTGGTCGAAGTCCGACCGGGGCGACATGCCGCCGCGGATCGTCATGCCCCGCTCGGAGAAGGTGAGCCAGGAACGGTCGGGCAGCGCGCGCAGCGTGTTCCAGCGGGCGAAGTCGAGCGGGCCCTGCGTGAGCGGGTCGCGGAAGGCGCGGGATTCGGCGGCCGGCGCCGCGCCCGACGTCCGCGCGGCTCTGGGCGCGGGCACCACGTCCCTGGGCAGATATCCCCCGCCCGCGAGCCGCAGCCAGCCGTCGTCGGTCCATTCCACGCGCTGCAGCGCGGTCTCGCGCCCCAGGATCGGGTGGTTGCCGGACAGCGGGCGCGTGGACAGGTGCGCCAGATACCACTCGCCGTCGGGAGTCTCCACCAGCGAGGCATGCCCGGAGCACTGCAGGTCCAGCTCCGGGTTGCGGCTGGAGGTGAGCAGCGGCGTGGCGGGGTCGGTCTCGTACGGGCCGGTCACCGCGCGCGACCGCGCCACCGTCACCTGATGCCCGAGCCCGGTGCCGCCCTCGGCGGTCATGAGGTAGTACCAGCCGTCGCGCTTGTAGAGCTGCGGCGCCTCGGTCATGCGCGCCTCGGTGCCGGCGTAGATCCTGACCGGCTCGCCCACGGGCGCAAAGGTCGACGGGTCGAGCTCGGTCAGCGCGATGCCGTCGGACTTGTTCTTGGTCTCCACGCGCCAGTCCCACAGCGCGTTGACCACGTAGAGGCGGCCGTCGTCGTCGAAGAACAGCGAGGGATCGAATCCGGAGCCGTTCACGTACGCCGGTTCGCTCCACGGCCCGTGGATGTCCCGCGCGGTGACGACGTAGTTGTTCTGGTCGGCGAAGGGGCCGCGGAACGCCTTGACGTCGGTGTAGATGAGGTGGTACACGCCGTTGCGGTAGGTCATCGACGGCGCCCACACCGAGCAGTTGTCGCCGTTGCCGGACAGGTCCAGCGACCCGGGCGCGCCCAGCGCGGACGTCTCGTAGCGCCAGCGCACGAGGTCCGTGGACGAGTAGATGCGCACGGCGGGCATCCATTCGAAGGTGGACACGGCGATGAGGTAGCGCTCGCCGTCGAAGACGATGTTCGGATCCGGGTTGAAGCCCCGGAGGATCGGATTGACGATGACGGGATCGTCGGGTGTCTGTGCGGACATGATGCCGGTTGCCCCCTGTGCGGTCTGTATGCGTGGTCTCTCTGCGCGGTCTGCCTGCGTGGTCTCTCCGTGCCGATGCCTGCCGTCCCGATGGCACGCGGATGCGGGCGAGGCCCGGTTCCCGCGCGGGAGGGAACCGGGCCTCGGGATCACCGCTCCGACGGCGCGTCGCGGCTCGCGCACGTCGTGCGGCGCGTCACTTCGCGCCCTTGGCGAGGTACTCGTTCGCCTGGTCGAAGTACTGCTGCGCGGCGGTCTTCGCGTCGATCTTGCCGTACAGCAGGCTCTCCTCGATGGGCAGGAGCACCTTGGTGTTCACGTCGGTGGCGGCGGCCGGGGTCTGCAGCGAGTTCGGCGAGCTCTCCGGCTTGACCACGTTGTTGATGAAGTCCACGGCCTCCTTGTCCGAGTCGGACAGGTCGGACTCGATGGCGGTGGCCACCTTGGAGCTGATCGGGATGCCGCGGTCGGTCAGCAGGACCTTGTTGGCCTCCACGTTGTTGGTGTAGAAGTTGATCCACTGCGCGGCCAGCTTGGGGTTCTTGGACGTCTTGGCCACGGTCCAGAACTGGCTTGGGTACACGTAGTTGGAGTTCTTCACGTTGTCCGACGGCCAGGTGGCGAGCCCCAGCGTGTCGCCGTTGTTGTTGGCCTGCGTCTGGTAGGCGCCGAACTGGGAGGTGTACTTGAACGTGCACCACGAGCGGCGGGACGGATCGGAGCCGTAGACCAGCGGATCCTGCTCCACGGAGCCGGCCTTGATGTCGGTGAACACCTCGGGGGCCACGTGCCAGCCTTCCTTGATGCCGGTCTCGTACACGTCGAAGTACTGCTCGAGCTGCTCGGGCGAGTCGACGCCGAGCTTGTTGTTCTTCACGTCGTAGAGCTTGGTGCCGTCCTTCTTGACGAAGTACTCGAGCAGCTCGCCGTACTCGTAGTAGCGGAAGTTGGTCTTCACGCCGGTCTTGGCGTACACCTGACGGCAGATGTCGAGGAACTGAGCCACGGTGGGGCGCTCGGGCACGGTGATGCCGGCGGAGTCGAGCAGCGTCTTGTTGTAGATGAGCGCCGGGGCGGCCATGGCGTTGGTGATGGCGTACACGGCGCCGTCGTCGCGTGTGACCGACTCGATGATGTTCGGGTCCACGTCGCTCACGTCGATCGTGCCGTCGTCGATGTACGGCTTGAGGTCGAGCAGCAGGCCGTTCTGCTCATACTGGTCGAGGTAGCCCAGACCGGTCTGCATCACGTCGGGCAGGTGGCCGCCGGCGGCGGAGGTGGAGAGCTTCTGGAAGTAGTCGCTCATCTCCGAGAACTGGCCGTCCACGGTCACGCCCTCGTTCTGCTGTTCGAACATCTCGTTGATCTTGTTGGTGCGGTCGTTGCGCTGCTGGTTGCCCCACCAGGTGATCACCAGATGGTTGGCGTCGCCGGAGGCGGATCCGCCGCCGCAGGCCCCCATGCCGAATACCGCCGCCGCGGCCGCCGCGACCGCCATGGCCTTGCGCAGATGCTGCTTCAACATCGTGTGTCTTTCCCTTCACTTCGTCCGCGCCGTCGGCTTCGACGTCGCGGCGGCCGCCGTGCCGCGACGAGGCGACGCGACGACTTCCCTTGCGTTGCATTGGACTGTGATGTTCGCGCGATCCGCCCTGCAGCATGCCGACATCCTTGCCGGCACCCCAGGTGCTTCTTCGACCGAGTCGAGACGCATGCGTCCAACCGTGACGCACACGGCGATAGCGGCCGCGCTGATGATGTGGTTGGTTATGCGCCGGAATGCGGGTTCGCAGCCTGAGTTCCGCGCCGTGCGGCTCCGCACCGCCGGCCCGGACCGTTTCCCCGATTCCGAACGGTTCCCACCATAGCATACTTCGTTCACTCATTGAATTAACTATGCCCGAGTTCACGTTTTCCACACAATCGCACGTCCGGGCCATGCGCCGACGAGGGTATCTGCATAGTCAGGGGTACTTTTCGCCTTCCGTCGGCAGGTATCTGCGGAGTCAGGGTGCCTCGACGGGGAAACGGACGGTGACGACACCCGAGAAATGGCGTCATTGCAACGACCCCGTTCCGCCGATATCCGGGGTATCGGTCTCCGAGGCACCCTGACTCCGCAGATATCTGCCAGCAGACCTCGGAAAATCACCCCGACTATGCAGATACCCGGCCGACCGGCGCGCAACGAGACGGAAGAGAACGGGAAGAAGACACAAAGGGCCGGCCGAAACCCGCACGGCCCCGCCCGGCGGACCGGCGCGGCACCTCGCCACCGCGCCGCCCCTCCGCCTCGTCGCATCGCTGCCTCGCCGCCACCTCGTCGCTGCCCCGCCGTGCCACCGCGCCGCGCCGTCATGCCGGGCGACCAGGTGCCGGCATACGAAAACAGGTCGCCCCGGGCGCGGCATACGTCCGGGGCGACCTGAGGAAGGAAGGAGAGAGGAGATGAAGAAAGGGGTGGCGCCGGCGGGAAGGGGAACCGCCGGCGCACGGTTTCTGGTTATGGGGATGCGGGGCGCGGCGCATGTCTTGGGCGGCGAGCGCCGACGCGCGGGCAGTGGATTCCGCGCATCGGGTCACGTCGCCATGCGGAGCGCCCCGCGGGTCGGGCTACTTGGCCGCCTTGGCGAGGGCCGCGTTGCCCTGGTCGAAGACGTTCTGCGCGGCGGTCGCGGCATCGATCTTGCCGTAGCAGAGGTCCTCGGTCTGGGTCGGATAGATCTTGGTGTTGAGCTCGGAGGCGCCCACCGGGACGGGCGGGTTGGCCGGGGAGCTGTTCGGGGTGACGACGTTCTGCTGGAAGTCGAGGGCCTTCTGGTCGGCGTCGGGCAGGTCGGACTTGATGGCGTCGAGCACCTTGGTGCTGATCGGCAGGCCGCGGTCGGTGAGCATCACCTTGGCGGCGTCCACGTTGTTGGTGTACCAGTTGAGCCACTTGACGGCCTGGTCCTTGTTCTTGGAGGTGGCGGAGATGGCCCAGTACATCGAGGTGCGGATGTAGTTGGACTTCTTCACGTCCGTGCTGGGCCAGGTGGCCATGGCGAGCTCGTGGCCGTTCTGGGCGAGCTTGGTGTAGGCGGCGAACTGCGAGGAGTAGCGGAAGGTGCACCAGCTCATGCGCTCGGGCGCGGTGCCGTAGACCAGCGGATCCTGCTCCACGGAGCCGATCTTCACCTCGGAGAAGGTCTCGGGGCTCATGTGCCAGCCCTCCTTGATGCCCTTCTCGTACACCTCGAAGTACGGCTGCAGGTCGGACGCGGAGTCCACGCCGAGCTTGCCCTTCTCCATCAGGGTCTTGCCCTCGGCGCGCAGCATGTACTCGGGCAGCTGGTAGCCCTCGTAGTAGCGGAAGTTGGTCTTGTAGCCGGTCTTCTCGTAGACCTGCTTGGCCACGGCCTCGAACTCGTCCACGGTGGGCTGCTCGGGCATGGTGATGCCGGCCTCGTCGAGCAGGGTCTTGTCGTAGATGATGACCGGCACGTTGGTGGCGGCGGTCAGCGCGTAGATCTTGCCGTCGGACTCGCCGGCCTTGAGGATGTTCGGGTCGACGTCGGAGACGTCCAGGGAGCCGTTGTCGATGTACGGCTTGAGGTCGAGCAGCTGGCCGTTGTCGATGTACTGGGAGATGTAGCTGACGTCCATCTGGATGATGTCCGGCATGGTCTTGCCGGCGGCGTTGGTGGAGAGCTTCTGCCAGTAGTCGGCGAACTCGGCGAACTGGCCGGTGACCTTGATGTCCGGGTTCTCCTTCATGAACATGTCATTGATCTGGGCGGTGCGCTCGTTGCGCTGCTGGTTGCCCCACCAGAACACGGTGAGGTTGCCCTCGCCGGACTTGGAGTCGTTGGAGGATCCGCCGCACGCCGCCATGGACAGACAGGCCGCGCCGGCCGCCACGATGGCGAGCGCCTTCTTGAACGTATGCATGATGTTTCCTTTCCCTGCCGGCAGGCTGCCTTGCCTTGCCGAATCTCGCGGCCCGATCGACGCCGATCGTTTCGCTTGAGTTAAGAATATCATCACACCGGCGAAACTTTTACATCGAACGCGTTGCCAGCGTTTGCACGGGATTTTCGCGCGTGTCGCACACGACGCCGAATTATGGCGAGCCATCCCACATGTTGGGAGCATATGGGGACAAAAAGGCGGGGCCGCCGCCACGCCGCTGCGGACGTGACACCGACCCCGCCGATCCTCGGCAATGCGGGAAGGAAATTTTTAGATGCCGGGCCCTCTCAGGCGAGCGCCTCGATGAGCGGCTTGATGCCGCCGTCCTCGATCGCCTTCACGTCGGCCTCCACGGCCTCGGCCAGCCCCTCGACCGCCGTCAGGTCCTCGCCCCACAGGGACGCGTCGGACAGCACGGTCGTCACGAACGAGGCGCGGTCCTGCGCGGCGTTCCTGATCGCGGCCACCACGTCGTCGGAGTCGTTGATGCGCACCTCCACGTCGGTCAGGCCGCCGTACGTGGCCAGCAGCGCGGCCAGCGCGAGCGTGATGCGCGGCGGCAGGCCCTTGCCCGCGTCCACGTTGGCGTGGACCACCGGCATCAGGCGCGCGGCGAACTTGGAGACGGAGTTCAGACCGATCGAATCCAGCGCATGCCTGACGAACGGGTTGGCGTAACGCTCGCACACCGCGTCGGCGAAGGCGTTGAGCTCGTCCTCGGGCAGCGTGAGCACCGGGATGATGTCCTCGTGCATCTCCCTGACGATGAACGAGCGCATGGTCGGGTCGTTCATCACCTCGCCCACCGTGGCGAAGCCGGCCAGACGCGCCACCTGCGCCATGGTGGTGTGCGGGCCGTTGAGCAGGTAGACCTTGCGCTCGCGGTACGGCTGCACGGCGTCGGCCGTGACCAGGTCGATGCCCAGCTTGCGGGCGGGCAGCAGCTCGTTGACCTTGGCCTGCGCCTCCTTGGAGCCGGCCACGGCCCACAGCAGGAACGGCTCGGCCTTGACCATGTTGTCGTCGCGGTAGCCCAGCTCGTCCCACAGGGCGTCCGCGTTGTCGCGCGGGAAGCCGGGGACGATGCGGTCCACGAGCGTGGAGACGAACGTGTTCTCGTTCTCCAGCCACGCCACGAAGTCCTCGCCGTAGCCGAACTTCTCGGAGGTCTCCTTCAGGCACTGCTTCAGCGCCACGCCGTTGTCCGCGATGAGCTCGCACGGCACGATGAGGAAGCCGGGCAGGCCGTTGTCGAAGCGGCGCTTGAGCAGCTGGGCGAGCTTGCCCGGGTAGCTCTTGGCGGGGCGGGCGTCGGCGGCGTCCTCGTCGGACAGCGCGATACCGGCCTCGGTGGTGTTGGACACGATGATCTGCACGTTCGGGTCGTCGGCGAGCGCCAGGTAGGCGTCGAAGTCGGCGTACGGGTCCACGGTGAGACCCACGGAGTCGATGACCTCGCGCGACTGGACCTCCTTGCCGTCCTTGAGGCCCTCGAGGATGACCGTGTACAGACGGTCCTGCTGCTCGAGCTCGGCGACGCGGCCGGTGGGCAGCGGCTGCACGATGGCGACGTTGCCGTTGAACAGGCCGTTGTTGTTCAGCTGCTGCACGATCCAATCCACGAAGGCGCGCAGGAAGTTGCCTTCGCCGAACTGGACGAGCTTGATCGGGCGGTTGGCCGCATCGGCGGTGGTGAGTCCCCGCTCGATGGCGACATTGGCATTGAGCTTTTCCATGACTGGTGTGTTCCTTTCGTCTGGTGTCTCCAGACTAGGGCGGTCATGGCGCGACGGCGCAACCCATTGCCACGCGTTGCAGCTGCGCCGTCACGGGTGCCGCGCGACTACGCCAGATCCATGCCGATGACGACCGGCTCGGGCACGAGGCGGATGCCGAAGCGCTCCTGCACGCCGTCCCGGATGGTGCGGGCCAGCGCGGCCACGTCCGCGGCGGTGGCGCGTCCGCGGTTGGTGAGCGCCAGCGTGTGGCGCGTGGACAGCGACGCGGGGGCGTCCGCGGCGGTGCGCCCGTCCGCGGCGAACCCCTTGGGGAATCCGGCGTGGTCGATGAGCCAGGCGGCGGAGGTCTTGATGCCGGGCGTGCCGTCCGGCAGCGTCGCGGCGAAGCGCGGGGCGTCGGCGGGCAGCGTCGCGAGCGCGGGCGAATCGGCGGGCAGCACCGGATTCATGAAGAAGCTGCCGCAGCTGTGGCGGTCGAAGTCCTTCTCGTCGTTCCCGTTCGCTTCGCGCAGGGCGGCCAGGTCGGCGGCCACGTTGGCCTCGCGCTTGGTGCCGGCCATGTCCGCGGCGAGGTAGCGGTTGGGGTCCTCGAGCATGCCCTTGGACGCGCGCACGCGCAGCACGGCGTCGCGGATCGCGCGGGTCTCCAGACGGTCGCCCACCTCCACGCCGAGCGCCTTGGCGAGCTGGCCGTAGCCCACCGTGCCGGTGGCGCTGTGGCGCAGCGCGAACGTGACGGAGAGCACCACGTAGCGCGGCGTGGGGAAGAACCGGTCGGCGGGCACCGCCGGCGCGGCGTACATGCTGGCCTTGAGCGCGGACGTGCGGTAGCCGAAGCCGAGTTCGTCGTGCGCAAGGTCGCGGGTCTTCTTCTCCGCGCGGTCCCACACCTCCACGGATTCGACCACGTCGCCCACCTCCTGGCCGTACGCGCCGATGTTCTGCACCACGCTGGCGCCCACGGTGCCGGGGATGCCGGAGAGACCCTCCACGCCCTCGAGTCCGATGCGCACGCAGAACTCCACCAGATCGTCCCAGTTGGCGCCGGCCTCGGCGTTGACGTGCACGGTGCGGTCGGCGCCCTCCACGGGCGCGGCCTCGTCCGGCACGGTGATCAGGCGGCGCGCGTCGCGCACCACGAAGCCCATGAAGTCGTCGTCCGAGGCGAGCGTGTTGGAGCCGCCGCCGATCACGTACAGCGGCAGGCCGCGCTCGTCGGCGTCCTCCACCGTCTCGATCACGCCCACGCGGGAGGTGGGCTCGATGAACCGGGCGATGCGGCCGCCCACGCCGATGGTGGTGATGTCTGCGAACGAAGTCATGGTCACCACCCTAGTGCCCGCGCGGGAAGTCCGGCCAGAGCCGGGCGCGTGAGATGCCTCACAGCGGGCGCCCGGGCGCCGGCACCGACGCCGGGCGCGGATACAAGAAAACCCGACCGGTGAGGGTCGGGTTTCGAAAGTCTTGGAACAGACGGAGACTCAGCGGGTCTCGCGGTGCACGGTCTGCTTGCCGCAGCGCGGGCAGAACTTCTTGAGCTCGAGACGATCCGGGGTGTTACGACGGTTCTTGGTCGTAATGTAGTTGCGCTCCTTGCACTCAGTGCATGCGAGCGTGATGCCCGGGCGAATGTCGGCGCTCTTGCTTGCCATGTCTTGTCACCTCTGTCTTCGTGTGTTCACCGACTGCCGTCGGCCTTTGTAGCGAGGAAGAGACTCGAACTCTTGACCTTGCGATTATGAGTCGCACGCTCTAGCCAGCTGAGCTACCCCGCCATGGAGAGCCCCGAGTGAGAATCGGACTCACGACCTCTTCCTTACCAAGGAAGTGCTCTACCACTGAGCTATCGGGGCGTGGCGGATAGTGGATTCGAACCACTGAAGCACGAAGCGGCTGATTTACAGTCAGCTCCCTTTGACCGCTTGGGAAATCCGCCATTGCCGCACTTGACCAAGGCCGTGCGCGGCAACTTGACCATCATGCCATGGAATCCGGAATAATGCAAATTCCGCGACACGCGGTGAAATTCCGCCGTTTTGGGGCACCCCTCGCATCGGGCGCCCCTCGCCGGGATCACCGTTCGGCCAGGTTCACATGCACCCTGCGCGCCGATTCGGCGAGCACGATCGGCGTGTCGGCGTACGCGCCCTCGCGCCTGAGCGTGCCCTCGATCCGCACGTCGTCGGCGTGTCGCACGTAGACCGCCGGGATCTCGTGCTCGTACAGGCCGCGGGCGCTCGGCTGCTCGTCGAACCACCTCGCCGGCTGCGTGCCCTGCGCGCGCATCGTCAGGTCGAGATCGGAGACGCGCACGTTCTCGATCACCGCGTCCTCCTCCCCCGCGATGAACACGCACGACTCACACGTCATGGCGATGTGGTCGAACGTGACGTTGCGGATCACGCCCGGACGTGGCACGGTGGGACGCGCGCGCGGCGTGGCGGAGACGAAGATCGGCTCGCCCTTGCCCCACCAGCCGCCGCGCCGCCCGTCGCGGTAGGAGTCGGCGTACTGCCTCGTGGCGCCGGAGACGTGGTGCACGTGGATGTCCTCCACGGTCGCGCCGTCGCGCACCCAGATGCCCACGCCGCGCGAGCAGTCGCGGAACACGCAGTCGGACAGGATCACGTTGCGGATCGCCGAGCCGGTCTCCGTGCCCACCTTGAGCGCGGAGTCGCGCGAGGCGAGCACGCAGTTGGAGATGACCACGTTCTCGCAGGCGCCGTAGCGCTTGGCCATGGGCGGCGTGTTCTTGACCACGATCGCGTCGTCGCCGGTGACCACGATGCAGTTGGAGATGACCACGTCCTTGCAGGTGTCCGGGTCGATGCCGTCGTTGTTGGGGGCGCGCTGGTCGTTGAGGATGCGCACGCCCTCCACGCGCACGCGGTTGCAGCCGGCCATGTGCAGCGTCCAGAACGCGGCGTCGCGGAAGGTGACGTCGCGCACCGTGAGGTCGGTGACGTCCTCGAAGTACGTGGTGCGCGGGCGCCCCCACAGCTCGCCCCTGACGGCGAGCGGGCACTCGTGGAAGCCGTTGTCCGAGTCGTCGTCCCAGAACACCTTGTCGCCCTGGCCGTAGATGGTGCCGTGGCCTTCGATGACGATGTCCTCGGCGTGGCGGGCGAACAGGAAGCAGCCGCCCTCCCAGCCGGCGTTCTCGGTGTCGTCGTCGAATTCGGCGGCGAAGTCGATGCCGTCCTCCGACCTGAGGCTGCTGATGAGCCACGCGCCGGTCTCCAGATGCAGCGTGACGTGGCTCCTGAGCACGATCGCGCCGGACAGGAAGCGCCCGGTGGGCACCACGACGCGGCCGCCGCCGGCCTCGTGCGCCCTGTCCACGGCGGTCTGGATGGCCTCGCGGTTGTTGGTGACGCCGTCGGGCACGGCGCCGAAGTCGGTGATGACGTAGTCCATGGGGGTCCTTTCGGGGATCGGTGGGGTGAGCGGGCGTTCGGAAGATGCGGCGGGCGGAAGCGAGACGGGAGGAACAAGGCGGGGCGACGGACGGGGACTCAGGGCAGCGGCCCCGCCAGCGTGATGGACGCGGGGCGCGGGTCGATGCCGAAGCGGTCGGCGTTCGCGGCGAGGTACCCCATCGCGGCCACGGGCACGATGGGCAGCGCCGGATCCTGCGTGATCTCCTCGGTGCGGTAGGCGACGAGGGCCACGACGTGACCTGCGGCCAGCGCGTCGGCGAGCGCGGGGCGCGCGGCGACGACCGGCTCGGGGTCGATCGCCTCGCCGACGTAGAGCAGCACGTCGAGGGGGCGGCGGGCAGGAGCGGCGGCATCGGCGGACGCGGCGCCGGGGATCGGCGTGAGCAGGCGGACCTTGCGGAACGGCGAGATGTCGCCGGCGACGTACGGTTCGGCCGTGTACTTGAGGTACAGCGGGTCGAGGTACTGGTCCACCACGAGCTGGGGGCGGTCCACGTCGTGGGCGCGCGGGGGCAGCGGCCAGTCGCCGAAGCCGCGGGTCACGTGCCCGGCGAGCGCGCGGTAGTCGCGCGCCTCGGCGGAATCGGCGCCGGCGTCCCACGAGCCCAGCACGCGCCGCAGCTCGCCGGCCACCATGCCGGCGATGCGGTACGCGCCCACGTCGTGCATGTGGGTGCGGTCGCCGGCGTGGTACATCGGGCGCGCCCCCTCGTCGCCGAGGCCGGTGACCAGCGCCATGCTCAGGGCATGCAGGTCGACCACCGGCACGTGCTCGTCGCGGCCGAGCTCGATCACGGCCTGCGCCCAGTCGCGGAGCAGGTCGTGGTAGGTGCCGTCCGGGTTCCACGTGTTGCGGGCGAGGGATGTGACGAGGATCGGGCGGACGCCGGCCGCGCGCGCCTCGGCCACGTAGCGGGCGAGCTCGCGCCGGTAGCCGCCGCGCGCGTCGAGCTCCGGGCGCTTCTGGTCGTTGTGCCCGAACTGGATGACCAGATAGTCGCCGGGGCGCCAGTCCGCGCGCACGGGCTCGTAGTGGCGCCCGGAGCGGAAGGTGAGCGTGGTCAGGCCGGAGCGGGCGTGGTTGGAGACGGCCACGCCGAGGTCCAGCCAGGCGGGGAGCATCGCGCCCCAGCCGCAGTACGGGTCGGAGGGGGCGTACGGGTACTGGGCGCCCTCGTCGGTGACGGTGGAGTCGCCGGCGATCCACACGACCGGCGTGCGGCGCGTGCCGTCGGCGCCGCACGCGGGCCCGGAGCCGTCGTCCATGGGCTCCACATGGACGCGCACCGGACGCGCGTGGGCGCCGACCACCGCCAGCGCGACGAAGCCTACGGCCTGCGGCGCCTGATGACCGCGAGGCACGAAGTCGGAGACGTTGACGACGGCCTCCACCTCCAGCGGCGAGCCGTCCGCGGGCAGTTCGCCGCGGTACGCCAGCTGCCTGTCGCCGGCGAAGACCAGCACGTCGCGCCCGTCCAGACCCGTGTCGGACACGTCGCCGTGACGGGCGTCCGGCCCGTGGCCGTCGATGACGAGACGGACCCGGTAGCTGCCGTGCGCCGGCACGTCCACGCGCACCACGGACGGCACGAATCCGGAGGTCTGCCCGGCGCGGAACGCCATGCCCGGCCGGTACCAGCCGAACGGCCCGAAGCCGCCGTTGAGCTCGGCGTCGGGCGGCACCGCGCCGTCGGCGCGCACCTGCGGCGTGACGAGACCCCAGCCGCGGGCCGCGTCGTACGCCACGGGCCCGCCGTCCGGCGCGACCAGCTCGGCGTCGCCGGTCCGCATGCGCTTCGCGTGTTCCGTCATTCTCGATCAGCTCCCCGTACATCGGTGTACTTCATGGATGGTTGCCAATATACCCGCCGACGGCATTGATATATCAGCTGCGCATTGACGTTTCTGGCTCAGTCGTTCGCTTTTCTTGCGCCGTTCGGCGTCCCATGCGCGGACGGCCCGGCCCACGGGGCGAAGAGACCTCCGTCCCATGGACCGGGCCGTCGCGGAAACCGGGCCGGCGGCCGCGGAGCCCTTACTTCAGGGCGTCCTGGGCCTTGGCGATGAACTCCTGGGCGGCGCCGGCGGCGTCGAGCTTGCCGTACATGATCGATTCCTCGATGGTGGGGATGACGGTGGAGTTGATCTCGGCGGCCTTGGCGGGCATGGGCTGGTTGATCGGGGAGCTGTTCTCGCCCACGGTCTTCTGGTAGTCGGCGGCCACCTTCTCGTACTTGGTGAGGGACGGGGTGATGGCGTCGATCATCTTGCTGGAGATCGGGATGCCGCGGTCGGTGAGCATGATCTTGGCGGCCTCGGCGTCATTGGTGTAGAAGTTGATGAAGTCGGCGGCCAGGTCCTTGTTCTTGGAGGTCCTGGAGATGGCCCAGTACTGGCTCGGGTGCACGTAGTTCGACTTCTTCACGTTCGCGCTGGGCCACGGGGCGAGGGCGAGCTCGTTCTTGTCGCTGACGTTGGCGAAGGAGACGATCTGGTTGGACCAGGACAGCGAGACCCAGGACTGCGTGTCCGGCGACGAGTAGTTGACCAGCGGGGACTGCTCCTGCGAGTTGAGCGTGATGCCGGTGTAGAACTCGGCGGTCAGGTGCCAGCCTTCCTTGTAGCCGTTCTCGAAGACCTTGAAGTACTCCTCGTAGTACTTGGGATCGGTGGTGCCGAGGGCGTCGCCGTCGAACAGCGAGACGTCGTGGGCGCGCAGGTTGTACTCGAGGTTGTAGGCGTCGCCCATGTAGCCGAAGTGGGTGCGCACGCCGGCCTTGGCGTACACCTCGCGGGCGATGTTCTGGAAGTCGTCGAGCGTCCAGTTGTCCGGGATCGTGATGCCGAGCGAGTCGAGCAGGGTCTTGTTGTAGACCATGGTGGGCGCGTTGACGGCGCTGGGCAGCGCGTACAGCTTGCCGTCGGTGCCGCGGCCGGAGGACACGGTGTTGTCGTCCACGTCCGAAAGGTCGATCTTGCCGGAGGAGACGTAGTCGTCCAGCGGCTCGAGCAGCTTGTTGTCGATGTACTGGCTCAGGTAGGAGAAGTCCATCTGGATGATGTCCGGCAGGGTCTTGCCGGCGGCGTTGGTGGCCATCTTCTGCCAGTAGTCGTTGTACTGGGAGAACTGGCCGTCGATGGTCAGCCCGTCGTGCTTGCCGGCGAACAGGTCGTCCACCTTGCGCTGGCGCTCGTTGCGCGTCTGGTTGCCCCACCACGCGATGGTGAGCTTGCCGGAATCGGACGAGCCGTTCGAGGACCCGCCGCCGCATGCGGCGAGGGAGACGGACATCGCGCCGATCGCCGCCACGGCGATGGCCTTCCTGACATGGTTGTTCATGATCGTGACCTTTCTTCCTTGAAATGTCTCAGATGACGCCGTGCACGGAATCGATGCGATGCGGGATCGATGCAGCGACCGTGCGGCGTTCTGATGGCTGTCATCGTAACGGCTGCGCGACGGTCCCGGAGACGGAGTCCGAGGCGCGCGGCGACGCGGCGCGGGCCGGGGCCGACGGAGCCTCACGGGACGCGGCGCGCGGCGGTCGCCATGCCGCGAAACCCTTGGAACGACGCGGATCTCACGCCATCGTTCCTTCGGCCGGACCGCGCCGATGCGGTCGGACGGAAGGTCGGCGGCACGCGGCAGTCGCGCGACGGCCCCGCGATCGCGCCGCACGTCTCCGCGACGCGCGCCGCAACGGCCCGAGAACCGTTGCGGCGCTTGGCTTTCCGGTCGTCCGCGCATCGCGCCCCGCGCCGCGAAACACACGATTCGCGAAAGACATACCGAAATTTTTCGGTCGGCGTGCGAATCGGCGTCGTCCCAAGGCGACACGCCGCCGGGCATGCGCCGACGCCCCGATGCGGACCCCCGGAAGCCCCGGTAGCGTTGCGGTCATGAGGTTCGCCGAGGACGACGGCACGGCACGCCGGAGCCGACGCGGACCACCCCACCCGACGCAGCGCCGCGCCGACGCCGCCCGAACCCCAAGAAACCGAGGTCCCCATGCTCCGCACCTTCGACACCCACCGCATCCGCCGCACCACCGAACTGGGCGGCCTGTGGGATTTCACCGTCCTGCCCGAGGAACCAGCGGAAGGCGCCACCGAACCCGCCGCATCCGAACCCGCGCCCGCCGCATCGCGCAAGGTCACCGTCCCCTCCTGCTGGCAGACCTACCCCGGCCTGGAGAACTACCGCGGCCGCGCGCGCTACTCCACCACGTTCGAGGCCGAGGGCAACGTGCGCCTCGAGTTCAAGGGCGTGAGCCACTTCGCGCGCGTGGAGCTGGACGGCAGGCTCCTCGGCGAGCACTACAACGCCTACACCCCCTTCGTCTTCGCGGTCCCCGCGCTCGCCGCCGGCGAGCACCGGCTCGACGTGACGGTGGACAACGCCTTCCGCGAGGACTACGCGCTCAACTTCCCCAACGACTACATGTCGTACGGCGGCATCTCGCGCCCGGTGGCGCTCGACCTCGTGCCGGACACGTCCATCGAACGCGTCCACGTCACGCCCGTCACGCCCGCGCACGGCGACGGCAACGGGAACGGCGACGGCGAGGGCGTCTGGAAGGCGCACGTGGAGGTCTGGTGCCGCACCCTGCGCAAGCCGCGCGCCGGCACCCGCATGGCGCTGCGCGTGGAGCTGGCGGGTCAGACCGTCGAGGCCGACGTGACGCCCTGCGAAGGCGAGTACGAGTACCTGGCGCTGGCCACCACCGTGGAGTGCCCCGGCGTCCGCCCGTGGACCTGCGAAGACCCGGCGCTGTACCCGGTCACCGCCACGCTGCTCGTCAACGGCAGGCCGGCGGACGACCTCATCGACCGCGTGGGCTTCCGCACCGTGCGCGTGAACGGCGACCGCATCGAGCTCAACGGCAAACCGATCGTCATCCGAGGCTTCTGCCGCCACGAGGACCACCCCGCGTTCGGCAACGCGCTGCCCCCGCAGGCCATGCAGGTCGACCTCGACCTCATCGAGGACATGCACGGCAACGCGGTGCGCACCAGCCACTACCCCAACGACGAGCGCTTCCTGGACATGTGCGACGAGCGCGGCCTGCTGGTGTGGGAGGAGAACCACGCGCGCGGCATGGACGAGGAGCACATGCGCAACCCGCACTTCCAGGCGCAGGCGGCGCAGGTGATCCGCGAGATGATCGAGACGCACTACAACCACCCGTCCATCGTGATCTGGGGCATCCTCAACGAGTGCGCCAGCAACACCGCGTACGGCCGCGAATGCTACGAGCGCCAGTACGCGCTCATCCGCGAGCTCGACGTCTCGCGCCCCGTCACCTCCGCCACCTGCCACATGCGCGACGACATGTGCCTCGACCTGCCCGACGTGGTCTCGTGGAACATCTATCCGTACTGGTACGAGGCCAAGAGCGCCACGCGGATGATCACCGACCAGCTCGCCTACACGCGCGAGCACGGCGGGGCGGGCAAGCCGCTCATCATCTCGGAGATCGGCGCCGGCGCGATCTACGGCTTCCGCAACCGCGACGAGGAGATCTGGACCGAGGAGTACCAGGCGAACACGCTGCGCAAGCAGCTCACGGAGGCGTTCGATGAGCCCGCGGTGACCGGCGTGTTCATCTGGCAGTTCTGCGACGTGCGCGTGGACCGCGAATGGTGGCGCGTGCGCGCCAAGCGCCGCAACGACAAGGGCATCGTGGACGAGTTCCGCCGCCCGAAGATGGCGTACGACGCGGTCAAGGAGGTGTTCGGCGAGGTCGCGGAGCGCCAGGCGACCGTCTGACCGGACGATCGGGCGGTCAGACACCGCGCGTGGAGGACCGCTGCACCACCGTGCCGCCGAAGCGCTCCACGCCGCGGTGCCCCGCGCCGTCGATGAGCTCCACCAGCCGCTGCGCGGCCAAGGCGCCCAGCTCCACGAGCCGCAGGTCCACGCTGGTGAGCGTGGGGCGCGCGTTGCGCACCTCGGTCTCGCGGTTGTCCACGCCGATCACCTGCACCTCGTCCGGCACGCGCACGCCGCGCTCGCGCAGGGCGTCCAGGGCGCCGCGGGCCAGCTCGTCGTTGCCGCACGCCAGCCCGTCGAACGCGGCGCCGCGCGCCATCGCGTCCGCCACCGCGCGCCGGCCGCCCTCCTCGCGCCATGTCTCCCCCACGGAGACGAAGGCCGGGGAGAGCCCCAGCTCGCGCAGGCGGTCGCGCGCGCCCCTGAGCCGCTCGACGGCGGACCGGCGCGTCAGATCGCCCACCACGATGCCCACGGACGTGCAGCCGCGTTCCACCAGATGGTCCACCTGCATCGCGCCCACGCCGCAGTCGTCGTGCAGCACGGCGAAGTCGTTCGGGTCCGTGGAACGCCGGCGCGCGTACACCACCGGCACCGGACAGTCCACCGAGGGCTCGCTGGGGTTCGCGTTGTCGCCCATCATCAGCAGGCCGCGCACGCCGTAGCGCACCAGCGAGTCCACGTACCGGTTGCGCAGCTCGGGGTCGCCGTACGCGTTGGCGAAGAAGACGGGCACGCCGCGCGAACTGAAGTAGCGTTCGGCGCCGGCCAGCACCGGCATGGCCATGAGGCCCATGCGGTCGGAGGCCACCATGCCGATGGGGCGCACGCCGGCCACCGCGGCGGCGGAGGCGTTGCGCGGCTCGAAGCCGAGCGCCTGCGCGCAGCGGATCACGCGCTCTCGCGTGGAGGCGCGCACCTGCGGGGCGTCGTTGAGCGCCTTCGATGCCGTGGCCACGGACACTCCCGCGGCCCTGGCCACATCCGTGAGGTTCACGCGTGCGCGGCGTGCCATGATTCGCGGCTCCTTCGACGTCGTCCGTTGGGCCGGTTCGCCGGCCCCGTACCAGCACAGCGTACACGGCGGAGACGTCGGAGGAGCGCCGGGCGCCGCGGCCGAACGCCACGGCCGGGCGCCGACGGGAACGCCGGCGGGGCCTCAGCCCAGCGCGTCCCTCCAGTCCACGCCGACGCCCTCGGCGATGGCCTTCAGCTCGGAGACGGTCTTGCGGTACAGCGGAACGCCGCGCTCGAGACGGTCCTCGTAGGCCGCGGCCTCCTTGTCGCCGTGGACCAGCACGCGGCGGCCGGGGACCGAGGGCAGCGCGCGGATCTCGTCCAGATAGGCGGAGAAGCGGGCGCGGATCGCCTCGGGGTCGCCGTAGATCCGGGGGTCGATGGCCACGAAGGCGTGGCAGATGCCGTTGACCGGGTCGCCCTTGGCCGTGGAGTCGGTGGTGGCGCCGCCGGAGACGATGGCGGAGAAGAACTCCACGAGCATGGAGAAGCCGTATCCCTTGTGTCCGCCCGTGCACTCGGCGTTGCCGCCCACCGGCACGATGCCGGCCTCGTCGTTGTAGCGCAGCAGATGCGCGAGCGCGTCCGCCGAGTCGTTCATCGGCTCGTTGTCCGGGTCCACCACCCACGTGGCCGGCAGGCGTCTGCCCTGCTTGGCGTAGAGCTCCACCTTGCCGTAGGCCACCACGGAGGTGGAGGCGTCGAAGAAGAAGGGGTGCGGGTCCGCGGGGATGGCCACGGCGATGGGGTTGGTGCCGAGGAACGGGCGGCTGGCGTACAGCGGCAGCACGATCGGCTCGGTGTTGGTCATGGACATGCCGATGAGCCCCTGCTCGGCGGCCATGTGCGCGTAGTAGCCGGCGGCGCCGTAGTGGCAGGAGCGGCGCACGGCGGCGATGCCGATGCCGGTGGTCCTGGCCTTGGCGATGCAGGCGTTCATGGCGTCCACGCCGTTGAGCTGGCCCATGCGGCGGTGGCCGTCGATGATGCGCGAGACCGGGGTGTCGAGCACGGTCTCGGCGCGGGCGGCGGGGTCGATCTTGCCGCCCATCTGGGAGGCATACAGCTGGAAGCGCTGCAGGCCGTGCGAGTCGATGCCGTGCAGGTCCGCGAAGCCGAGCACGTCGGCCACGACGAGCCCCTCCTCGCGCGTGTAGCCCCATGCGCCCATGATGCCGGCGACGAGTTCGCGCAGCTTCGCCGGGTCGTAGCGGCGACGGGCGTCCGCGTCCTCCGGCGCCTGCATGGCGAACGGGTCGAGGGCGTCGGCGTCAGGCCCGGATTCGGGTTCGGGCGGCGCGGTGAAGGTGGGTGCGGCGATGGTGGCGGTCATGACGATCCCCTCCTTGGGATTCCATGTCTGATATATCAACTGATATATCAGATGATAGACGCGGCGACCGCCGCCGTTTCATGCGTTGCCACGACTTGCTTGCGTGGCGCCTCGGTGCCTATTCGGCGAAGAAGTCCGCGCGCGAATCGGCGATCGCCAGATACCCCTCGCGCGTGGCGTCCAGATGCGCCCTGAGCGCGGCCTCGGCGGCGTCCGCGTCGCCGGAGAGCACCGCGTCGATGATCGCCACGTGCTCGCGGTACGAGGCGAGGATGCGGTCCGGCGCCAGCGCGGAGAAGAAGCGGATGCGCTGGCTCACGGCCATGAGCCGCGCCATGAGCTCGGTCAGGTACCGGTTGCCGGCGGCCTGCGCGAAGTACATGTGGAAGCGGAAGTCGAAGTCGTCCTCGATGGTGTCGGACTGGCCGCCGCCCCCGGCGATGCGGCGTTCCATGTCGTCGCGGAACGTGAGCAGCACGGCGCGGTCGACGCTCCCCCGCGCCAGCGCGGCGCGCACGGACGCGGGTTCGATCACCAGACGCGCGTCGAGCATGTCGTCGATGCCCGCCACGGAGATGGGCGTCACCACGATCCCCCGGCGCGGGTAGACGCGCAGCAGCCCCTCCTCCGCGAGCCGGGCGATGGCCTCGTGCACCGGGGTGCGGCTGAATCCCAGATCCGCGGCGATGGCCTTCTCGTCCACCAGATCGCCAGGGCGCGCCTCGCAGAACACGATGCGCCGCCGCAGGAACGCATACGCGCGCTCGGCCTTGCTGACGGCACGCTCCTCCCCGTCCTCGCCCGCGCTCATCGTCACCGGCACCTCCTCTGTCCTCTGCGTCTCCCCATGCTATCGACGAACGGCCGGCCCGCGCAATGCGGAACCGGCCGTGACCATGGACGGCGCAGACGTCACCGGCACTCCTCGGGCGTCGACGCGGGCGCATAGCCGCCGCCGAGCGGGCCGTCGTCCCCGAACGCGCCGGGATCGGCGGCGACCTCCGCGCCGGCGCCGAACGAATTGGGCGACTCCTCCGGCCCCACCAGCCCGTCGCCGAGCGCGCCGGGGACCGTCTCGATCATGATGGACGTGAACGCGATCGAGGCGTCGGAACGGTAGACGGTCAGGTCGTGCCAGCCGGGCGTGGGCACGTCGATGGTGAACTCGATCGGCTCCACCATGCGCATGATGTTGCTCGCCCACCGCGGTCCGCGCCAGCGGTACTCGCCCTCGAGCTGCGCGCGATCCGGGACCGCGCCGTCGAGCCCGATGGCGGTGCGGCACGTGAACGGCGGCTCCTCCTCGTACTCGTAGTCGCCCACCTTCACGTAGGCGTCGCAGTCGGGGCCCTCGTTGAGCGTGGGGATACGCGTGAACACGCCGCGGAAGCGTCCGGAGGACGTGAAGTGCACGCGGTACACGGCCCTGGCCGTGCCGGCGAAGTCGGCGGGATCCACGCGCGCCGCGGTGTCCGGATACGCCTTGAGCGCGCCGCCGCGCGGCCCCAGACCCGGCACGGGCGCCCACGTGGAGCCGTCCTCGCCCGCCGACACGGCGCTCACGTGCGCCGCATCGATGACCACGCGCCCATTCGCCTCCGCGAAGGACAGGCCGTCGAACGTCACGCGGCGCGGGTCGGCCGTCACGTCGAAGCGCGCGACCTGCACGTCGCCCGCCGCATCGCCGTCCGCGCCGCCCACGGCGTACACGCGGATCGCACCCGTGACCGGAACCTCCGCCCCGGCGAGCGCGTCGGCGCCGAAGTCCACGCCCACGGCCACGCGGCGCTCGCCGCGCACCGTGCCGCCCTCGCTCGAGAGCACGATCCACGGGTCGGCCTCGGCGCGCCACGCCACCGGTTCGGCGCCGCGGTTGAACACGTCGAAGTAGCGCGGCATGGGTTCGGCGTCCTGCGCCGCGAAGCGCAGCGTGCCCGAGCCGGCGCCCCACGAGCCCTCCGCCGAGGCGCCGAGGCGCAGCGCGGCCGGAGCACCGGCGGGCAGGGGCTCCACGGGCGCGAACTTGGAGGCGTCGAGCACCAGGATGCCCTCGTTGCTGTTGTACGGATCCCCGGACACGGGGTGCGCGTGGCCGATGGCGTGGTCCCACTTGCCGCCGTTCACCGCCCAGAACCGGTGCTCCAGCTCGTCGATCTCCCGCGCGGCCTTCAGCGACAGCTCGCGGTAGGCGGCGGCGCTGTTGGCGCGCCCCTGCGCGGCCGCGAGGCGATGCTTCCAGAAGTAGGCGTATTCGCGCGCCACCGCGGCGTAGCTGTGCACGTGGTGGCCGAGCTCCAGGTACAGCGCGTCGCGCGCAGGCTCGGGCAGCGTCTCGGACACGGCGTCCAGCTCCGCGGCGATCGCGTCGCAGCGGCGCACCAGCCGCAGCGCCTCGTCGCCGTCCGCCACCGGGGAGAACGGGTATTCCCACGCGCGGTTGAAGCCCACGGACTGCGTGGAGACCGGGTTGGCCACGCCGAAGAACTCGGCGCGCTTGGTGCCGTTGAGCCGGGAGAACTCGCCGATGACGCGCCCGATGCGCCGGGCCTGCGCGGGGGTGGCGCGGAAGTCGCGGCGCGCGTGGGCCGCGTACAGCTCGGGCAGACGCGCGGCGGTCACGGACTCGGGGTCCCACGCGATGCGCGCGTACAGCTCCATCCCGATCTGTCCGGGCGTGATGTCGCCCACGTTGAGGATCCAGAAGCCGGTGGCGCCGGTGAGGTACGAGCGGCGCAGCTCCTCGGCCATGAGCGCGTACTGGATGGAGTTGAGCCACAGCCAGCTCTTGGGGTAGCCCCAGTACGAGTTGTGGTAGTAGACGCCGGAGCCGCCGGAGCGTTCGCGCTCCTCGGCGGTGGGGATCTGGCGCACGTAGCCGTAGTTGTCCTCCGCCCACATCAGGATCACGTCGTCCGGCACGTGCTCCTTGAGCCCGTGGTTGTACAGCTCGCCGATCTCCTTGTACGGCACGAACACCTGCGCCACCGCGTCCTCGGCGCCGAACACCTCGGCGATGAGCCGGCGCTGCTCGCGGATCACGTCCGCCATCATCGCTACCTCGGTGCCGAACGTCTCGCTCAGGTCCGCGCAGCGGTAGGCGCCGTCGTGGATGCCGCGGATGCCCAGCGGGTAGATGTTCTCGTACTCGCGGTTGCGTTCCAGCGCGCCGCGCCAGTAGTCGAGGATCGCGTCCTTGTGGCGCGTGTAGTCGAAGGCGGCCACGGCGTCGTCGCCCTTCCAGTCGTAGTCGTCCCGGTGCGCCTCGAACCACGGCCTCCATTCGCCCACGTTGTTGCGCAGCATCATCTCGCAGTGCGACGCGGACACGACCACGCCGTAGCGGGCGGCCTCCTCGGCGTTGATCGGCGTGCCGTCCGGGGCGATCGCCTCGTTGAACGCGGCGGTGCCGGGGTGCATGGCCGGCCAGATGGCGTTGAGCCTCAGGCGCAGCATGAGCTCGAAGACGTGGCGGTAGAAGTCCACGTTGGGCGCCTTGTGCGCGGAGGGGCTGGCGGGAAACTTGCGCTCGCACCATTCGATGGTGCGCTCCTCGTCGTTGATGAAGATGCCGCGGTAGCGCACGGCCGGGCCCTCGTCCACCACGGGCTCGGGGAACAGGGCGCGCGCGTCCAGCACGGCGCCGGGGGCGAGCGTGGCGACGGGCGCGTCCGCGTACCAGTACCACGGGGAGACGCCGGCGGCCTGGGAGAGCGCGTAGACGCCGTAGATGGCGCCGCGGGCGTCCGAACCGGCGATGACGAGCGCGGAGGCGATGCCGGAGCCGGGGAGCGGATCGTCCACCACGGCGGTGGCGGTGGCCTCCCAGCGGCCGCGGATGCGGTCGGCGCCGGGAAGGCGTCCGGAGGCGGCGATGGCGTCGACGAGCGGGCTCATGCCGAGCACGCCCACGATCACGGCGAAGGGCACGGCGGCGTCCGCGGTCACGTCCGACGCGGCGCCGAGCGCCTCGCGCACGCGTTCCGGCGCGGCGGATTCGGCGACCGCGAGCCGGGGCACGCGCGCGGCGGCGTCCGCGCCGGATCGCGCGGGGTCCGAGGCCTCGGCGAGCCTCGCCTCGCGATCGGCCGTGGAATCCACGAAGGCGCGCTGCACCGCGCGCCAGTCGATCGCGCCGGTCACCATCGCCAGATCCTGACGCAGATCGGTGACGGCACGCAGCACCTGCCGATGGGCGCGTTCGGCGAAACGGTCCCCCCGGTATGCCGCGTCCACGATGACGGGCGCGGCGTTGCGTCCGTCGAACAGCAGTCCTGCAGTCGTTGCAGTCATGACGTGATCCTCCATACATCGTCGTCGCCGTCCATGGTGACGGCGCACTGTGCGTCTATGGTCCACTGTGGCACAGTGGAAAACTTTCATGGCAACAATTGCCCATTGTTGACATCGAGACGCGATTCGCTATACCAATGTCTTATGCGCGGCTGCAAAACGTTGCGGTTCCGCCGTTCTTCGCGTCCCGCGGCCCGTTGCGCCGCACGGCGGGGCATGCGACAGTTGGGCCATGACCTCAGATCTCGTGCATCACGGACAATCCTTCGACGGCAAGCCGCTGGGCTTCGCCACCAAGTCGATCCACCTCGGCAACGGCGTGGACGCGGAGACGGGCGCGATCCGCCGTCCGATCACGCTGGCCAACGCCTACGCGCTGCCCTACGACCCGAGCGACATCAACTGGTCCAGCTCGGACGTCAACCTGTACACCCGCAACGGGCATCCGAACCAGCGCTATCTGGAGGCGAAGCTCGCCAACCTCGAAGGCGCCGAGGACGCGGTGGTGCTCGCCTCGGGCGTCGCGGCGCTGGCGGCCACGTTCACCACGTTCCTCAATCGCGGCGACCACGCGATCTTCTCCGACACCACGTACATCGCGGCCTACCGTCTGCTCAACCAGATCCTGCCGGAGAAGTACGGCATCGAGACGTCGATCGTCGACACGTCCGCCCCGCGGAACGTGGCGGACGCGCTGCGTCCCAACACAAAGCTCGTGCACATCGAGACACCGGCCAACCCCACGCTCAAGGTGTCGGACATCCATGCCATCGCCGCATTGGCGCACGAGCACGGCGAGAAGACCGGCAACCCCGTGCTGGTGAGCGTGGACAACACGTTCAACTCGCCGTTCAACGTGCGTCCGCTCGATCTGGGCGCGGACGTCGTCATCGAATCGCTCACCAAGTACATCAACGGCCACGGCGACGCGCTGGGCGGCGCGATCGCCACCACCAAGGCGCGCACCGACCAGATCCGCTTCACCGCGCAGGTGAACTACGGCGGCATCATCTCGCCGTTCAACGCGTGGCTCATCAACCGCGGCTCGGTGACGCTGCCGCTGCGCATGCGGCAGCACAACGCGTCCGCGCTGGCCATCGCGCGGCATCTGGAGTCGCTGCCGGCGGTGCGGTTCGTGAGCTACCCGGGGCTGGAGTCGCATCCGGGGCACGCCGTGGCCGCCTCGCAGCTGGCACGCGACGACGCGGGATTCGGCGGCGTGCTCGCGTTCGGGCTGGACGCGGACCACGACGGGCACAACCGCTTCGTCTCCAAGCTCAACGTCATCACGTCCGCCGTGTCGCTGGGGCACGACGAAAGCCTGATCGTGTTCCTCGGCGAGGACGACGAGCGCCAGTACCTGTACCCGCCCGAGTTCCATCGCGGCTTCTTCCGTCTGGCCGTGGGACTGGAGGACACGGACGACCTGATCCGCGACATCGACCACGCGCTGGCCGAGGCCGGGTTCCCGGTCCGCTAGCCGCGCCCGCGTCTCCTCCCATGTCCGAACAGCGAAGGCGGGAGGAGGCGCCGTGCGCGCGTGACGTGCGCCCGCAGCAGGCCGAGCGCGCGGGGCACGGCGGCGTCGAGCGGTTCGGGCCCGGCGTCCGGCCCGCCCCATGCGGCGGCCATCGCGTTGGCGGCGATCGCGTGCACATCCTCGCGTTCCGGCGCCGACCCCGGCGCTTCGACGTTCCATGTGACCGCGGCGGTCTCGACGGCCTCGCCGATCTGCACGTCCGTGGCCGTGGCGGGCCACTCCACGCCGGCGTCGCGCGCCGTGTCCGTCATCTCCGCCCACGCGGCGGTCCACGCCCGGCGGTTCAGCGCCGCGTCGTCGCCCACCGCGATCGCCTGGTCGACGAGCCGCAGACGCCGCGTCCTGCGCCGGCGCCGCACGCCCCACGGCGCGAGCAGCGCGGCGGCGCACGCCAGCAGCGCGGCGGCGACGCGCAGCGCGACCACCGCCCAGTCGGGCCACGATGCCGTGACGCCCGGGCGCTGCACGGCCGTCCCGGCCTGAGAATCCTCGGTCGCATCCGTGGACTCGTCCGTGGGTTCGTCCGAGGCGTCGTTCGAGGAGGAGGCGCTCGCCGAGGCGGAATCCGAGGACGACGCGGTGTCCGAGGCGCTCGCCGAGGCGGAGGCCGTGGACGAGTCGTCGGCGCCGGACGAGGCGGTGGTGTAATCGGCGGCGGGCGTCACGTCGAACGGCACCCAGCCGATGTTGTCGACGTACACCTCCGTCCACGAGTGCAGCTGCTTGGCCATCACGTTGTACATGGCGCCGTTGGAGAGGCCGAAGCCGGGGTCCGTGCCGGACGAGCCCTGCGAGCCGGACGAGGACGATCCGGAGTCGGCGCCGGTGAGCCGCGCGTTGTCGCCGTAGCCGAGCACGATGCGGCTGGACAGCCCCAGCCCGCGCGCCAGCACGGCCAGCGCGGTGGCGTAGTGCGTGCAGTAGCCGGAGCGGTCCACGAGGAAGTCGTCCACCACCTCGAGGTTGTTGCGCCCGTTGCCGTCCGGCTGGCTCAGCGAATACACGAAGTCGGGCTGGGTGAAGTAGCGCACGAGCCAGCGCATCGCCGCGGTCTGCGACTGCTCGCTCGCCCCGTCCGTGGGCACGCCCTCCGCCTTGGCCTGGTCGATCACGGCCTGCACGTGCTCGGGCAGGCGCGAGGGCAGTCCGCCGTAGCGCGAGCGCAGCGCAAGGCCGGTGCCTGTGCTGGTCAGGTCGCTCGCCTTCAGCTCCTTGACGGCGGCGGCGTCCCAGTCCGTGTCGTCGCTCCGCACGGCGCCGATCGTCACGCCGTCGGACGTGTCCACGCCGCGGCGGTCGAAGAGCTCGTCCCGCTGCCGGGCCAGCTCCTCGATGCGTGCGGCGCGGCGGCGCGCGGCGTCCGCGGAGACGGTCGTGTCCTCGGTGCCGTCGCCGTTCAGGTCGTCGCCGGTGCCGGTGGGCTCGTCGCTCGCGGATCCGGAGTCGGAGTCGGCAGCGTCGGCGCCGTACTCGTCGAATCCGGTGAGCCTGAGCGCGAGCGTGAACGTGTGGTCGCGTCCGTAGCCGACCGCGTAGAGCTCGCCGTCCTCGATGCGCAGGCGGTTGCGGAAGTCGTCGTTGAACTCGATGGCCATGGTGCCGCCGGAGACCAACGGGTAGTCCTGGTCCGAGACGGCGCTGCCGGACGCATCGGAGACGAGGTACTGCGCGCGACCGGAGTAGTCGGTCCGCGTCTCGAGGTGGAGCGGCACGATCAGCCAGTCGCCGTCCACGGTGCCGAGTCCCTGCTCGGCGTAGGCCCGGCGCGCCTCCTCCTGCGTCTGCGGCGTGACGACGCGTGAGTCGAGCTCCGCGGTCGCGGCCTCGCGCAGCTGGTCGATGGCGTCGAGCCGGCCGAACTGGTCCTCCGAGGTGATCGGGGCGAGGTAGACGCCGACGCTCGTGTAGTCCATGTCCTGACGGGTGAGCTGACCGGTGGAGAAGACCGTGCCGTCGTCCGCGCGGTACCACCCGTCGCCGGAGACGTCCCCGACCAGGCTCAGCGTCTCGCCGGGCAGGGGCAGGAAGCGCGAGCCGAGCGTGCGGATGGTGACGCCGGTGTTCGAGGTCATGCCGTACGTCTGGAACAGGTCGCTGATCTGCAGGCCGCCGGTCGTGCCGGACGAGGTGCCGGACGTTCCCGCGCCGTCCGCCGAGCCGGTGCCGATGCCGGTGCCGCGCGACGTGGCCCGGCTGGAATAGTCGCCGTAGTAGCCCGAACCGTCGGAGTACGGGCCGCCGTAGTACTGCGATCCCGAGGAGAAGCTGCTCGACCGCCCCAGCAGCTGCACCGCGCGGATGGTGCGCGCGTAGGGGCTGGCGCGGCGCACCGCGTCGTCGTCCATGAGCCCCAGCACCGAAAGCCGACCCTGGAGGCGGCGCCCCTGCCCGGTCTCCGTGGTGTCGTCGGACTGCGGACGCCCCAGCAGGTTCACGTGGCCGCCGTAGAGGCCGCCGTCGGTGGCGAGCTGCGGGTCGTAGCGCCACGTGTCGCCGTTGAAGTCGTCGAGCGTGGCCATGCGGAAGTAGTACGGGGAACCCGAGGCGCTGGAATAGGTGAACACGATGGAGCTGGAGCCGGAGTTGAGTCCGCGCTTGAGATCCACGAGCGGGTTGACGGTGCTGGTGGTGAACAGGCCGCCGGGCGTGCCCACGGCGATCGGCACGCTCACCGCGAAGCTCTGCGCGGACGGCGTGAGGGCCAGCACCAGCGCGGTGGCCAGCGCGGACGCGCCCAGCGGCAGCGGCGCGAGCGCGCGCACCGGACGCACCGACCACAGCAGCACGAGCGCGGCGAGCACGGTGAACCCCACCAGCGGGAACGAGGGCACCGCGCCCACGAACGCGAACGCGAGGCCCATCACGGCCACGGGGATCGTGGCCACCACGGGCACGGCGAGCGGCTGGGTGAGCAGGCAGCGCATCAGCACGATCAACGCCGCGGCCAGCGCGATGAGCACCACGTTCGACCACCGTCCCACCGTGACCGGCGGCAGCTGCGCGTACAGCTCGTCGAATCCCATCTCGAAGGCGGTGGCGAACAGGCGCAGGTTCGAGCGCGTGACCGTGGTCTCCACGCCCGAGGCGTCCGTGACGACGGAGGTGACCGATCCGAACGGCCAGGTGCGGGCGGCGTCATGGATCGCGAACACGATCAGCGCGAACGCGACGAGCGCGGCGGCGAGCGCCCCGACAAGCGTGCGCAGCGCGGAACGCCATGCCGTGCTCGGCGGCAGCAGGATGGCCTCGGCGCTGGCCACAACGAGCCCCGCCAGCAGGAACGGCCACCACGTGCCGCTCACGCCCACCAGCGGGTTGAGCGCGACGAGCGTGCAGACGTACAGCACCGCAAGCGCCGCCACGGTGACGATGCGCGCGAGGCGCAGATGCCGCCTCCACGGGTGGTGCCACGGTTCGGGGGCGAGCGCCGCGGCCCCACGTTCCGCGGACGGGTCGCGCGTGGGCGAGCCGTTGGAGCCGTTGGAGACGCCGGAGGCGCGGTGCGCGGCGGGCAGCGGCAGCGGTTCGACGGGCAGCGACGGGGACGCGTCGTCCCGCGCGGCACGATCCGGGGCATGATCCGCCGCATATCCCGATGCGTGCCCCACCGCGCGGACCACGAGTGCGGCACCCACCGGCGTGGACCTGAGCGCGCGCTCCAGCGCGCCGCCGGTCTCCGCGGTGACGAGCGTGACCGTGAGCGGATGATGCTGCGCGGCGGCGAACCGGGCCGTGCGGCCCGCCATGGACGCCGGATCGGTCTCCTGCCCTTCCCGCGCGTCCGGGCGCATGGCCGCCAGGAACCGCGCGATGGCGAGGCGGTCGCCGTGGAAGCGCGTGCCGTCGCCCGCCGCGATCGGCGCGCCACGCCCCTGCAGCGCGCGCAGCCGGCGCATCACGTCCGCCGCCGCGGCGTCCAGATCGGTGCCGGACGCGGCCGCGGTGTCCACCACGATCAGCGTCATGGCCTGCACGTCGCGGTCGGATTCGCGGGTCATGAGCTCGCCGTGGTGCGCGGTGTGGCGCCACGAGATCATGCGCGGCGAATCGCCGGGCGCGTATTCGCGGATGCCGCTGGCGCCCTCGTTGGCTGACTGGTCCTGCAGCCGGGCGTCGGCGGCGAGCGACTGGCCGCCATGCGCGCCGGAATCGGGCGCCGGCAGCATCAGCGTCTCGCCGTCGTCGCGGATCAGCAGGCGCTGGCGCACCAGGCCGAACGGGTCCGACCACGTGGCCGCGAGCGCGCGGTGGCGGTACCGGCCGCGCTTATGCGGGATGGCGCCCGAACCGCGGTCGACGACGTCGCCGTGCTGGTCCAGCCGCTCCCACTGCACGGCCACGGTCATGCTGTGCGGCAGCACGAACCGGCGCCATCCGTGTGCGGGCACGTAGCCTATGAAGCCTTCGCGCGTGCGCGGCAGCGTGCTCGACTCGATCACCGCACGCGCCAGCGGCGCGCCCATCATGCGGCGCTGCACGCCGACGACGATCCACGAGCAGGCGGTGACGACGAGCAGGGCCAGCGTGGCGGCGCTCAGCGCGCGGTCGTCCAGCAGCAGGGCGAGGAAGCAGCAGCCGGCGCAGATCGCCAGCACCAGCAGGCCGGCGACGGTGGGGCGCATCAGGCCGTGGCGGTGCCAGCGTCCCTCGTGCGAGCCCTTGCGCCGGCCCTTGCGCGGGACTTTGCGTGCACTCCCGTCTGCGCGCCCGCCCATGTCAGTCTCCGTTCACGTGCGGCACCGGCACGTGCTCGAGCACGTCGGCGATCACGGCCCTGCCGCCCGCCGAGTCGCCCGTGCCGAACGCGGTGTCCGGCAGCACCAGACGATGCGCCAGCACCGGGGAGGCCAGCGTCCTCACGTCGTCCGGCAGCACGAATCCACGCCCGGCCACCAGCGCGCGTGCCTTGGCCATGGCCGCCAGGAACAGGCTGGCTCGCGGCGAGGCACCGTAGCGCACGTCGTCGCGCCGGCGAGTGGCGGTGGTGATGGCCACGATGTACGAGGCCACCGGGTCGCTCAGGTGCACCAGATCGGCGGCGGCGCGCACGCCGCGGATGTCGTCGGTGGAGCACACGGGCCTGAGCCGGTCGAGCGGACGCTTGGAGTAGGCGCTGGTGAGCGTGGCGATCTCCGCGTACGCGCTGGGGTAGCCGAGCGACGTGCAGGTCATGAAGCGGTCGATCTGCGCCTCCGGCAGCGGGAACGTGCCCTCCAGCTCGATGGGGTTCTGCGTGGCGATCACCACGTACGGGTCCGGCAGCCGGTACGTGACGCCGTCCACGCTCACCTGCCCCTCGGCCATGGCCTCGAGCATGGCGGACTGGGTCTTGGGGTTGGCGCGGTTGATCTCGTCGGCGATGACGATGTTGGCGAACAGCGGGCCGGGATGGAAGTCGAACTCGTGCGTGGACTGGTTGTAGACGCTCACGCCGGTCAGGTCGCTAGGCAGCATGTCCGGCGTGAACTGCACGCGGTGCACGTCGCCGCGGATCACCGTACCCAGGGCGCGCGCCAGCGTGGTCTTGCCCACGCCGGGCAGATCCTCCAGCAGCAGATGCCCGCCGGCCACCAGCGTGGTGACGGCCAGTTCGATGGGCTCGCGCCCGCAGGAGAGCGTCCCGTCCAGCGCGTTGATGACGGCGTTGACGGTGCGCGCGGCGTCCTGCACGCTCGGCACGGACGGCGCGGGCGACGCGGACGGCGCCGTCGATGCGGCGCCGGAAACGGATGCGGATACGGTTCGGTCGGGCTGCTCGGACATCATCGTTCTCCCCCTGTAGGCCTGAGCCCAGTGTACCGCCCGCCCACGTCGCGCACCCCGGACGCCGCGGTCGTCTTCTCCACGGGCGTAGCGCGCGCCGCACGACGCGCGCGGCACGTCGCCCGGCGCACATACGCGACATACATACGCGACGACCCCGGCGCCTCCCACAGGAGACGACCGGGGTCGTACGCAACGCTCTTCGCGCGATCAGCCGAACCGAATCAGCCGAACCGAATCAGCCGAGGATGGCGAGCACGTCGCGGGCGCCGACGATCAGGTAGTCCTCGCCCTGGTAGTGCACCTCGGTGCCGCCGTACTTGGAGTACAGGACCTTGTCGCCCACCTTGACGTCCATCGGGATGCGCTCGCCCTTGTCGTCGCGGCGGCCCGGGCCCACGGCCAGGACCTCGCCCTGCTGCGGCTTCTCCTTGGCGTTGTCCGGGATGTACAGGCCGGAAGCGGTCTGGGTCTCGGCAGCGGCCTGCTTGATGATGATCTTGTCTTCCAACGGCGTAAGTGCGATGGACACTGTGTGCCTCCTCATGCAACAGAAAACCAATAGTTCCCGCGCCAAGGCCTGGGCTAAGAGGCTGACGATCACTTGAGCCGAACCCTCACGCGCTACGGTTCATGGTAGCGCGAATTTAGCACTCTGCCAACTCGAGTGCTAACGCTGTGGGAGAAACGCGCGGGGCGGCGTGCGACGCTCCTCGCGGGGCGCAATGCGATGCGCTCCGCGATGCGGCTCAGTGCCCGCGGCGCGCGATGACCGCGTCCACGTCCACGCCGAGCGACTCGGCGGACACCTCCGGCGCCTCCACCTCCACCGGCTCCGCGGCGGAGGCGGCGAGGGTGACGGACTCGGGGGCCTGCGCGGCGGACTGGGCGGACTGGGACTGGGCCTGAGTCTGCGGCTGCTGCTGCTCGGGCGGCACGGCCTTGGCGACCTGACGGGTGGACTTGATCTCCATGCTCTCCGGTTCGGCCTGCGCCACCGGCTTGCCGGAACGCGGCGCGCCGAGCGTGAAGGAGATGAGGTCCTGCGACGACGCCAGCTCGAACGCGTCCAGCACGTGCGAGGGCGAGATGCGCTGCAGCTCGTTGGTGGCGTCCGACGGCTCGGCGGCCACGGCGGCGGCCTGACGGGCCACGTCCGCGGCGTCGGCGGCGGGATCCGGCTCGGCGGACTGGGCGGACTGGGCGGACTGGGCGGACTGGGCGGGAGCGGCGGATGCGGGCTCGGCGGCGGCACGGGCGGCATCGGTCTTGGCGGCATCGGCCCGGGCGGCGGCGCGCTCGGCCTTGGCCACGGCCTGCTCGGCGCGTGCCTGATCGAGCACGGCGCGGATCTCGCTGGTCATCATCACGTCCGTGTCCGCACCGGCGGACGGCTTGGCGGCGGGCTGCGCCGCGGCGGCAGACTGTGCCGGCTTGGCGGACTTGACGGCCTTATTGGGCTTCGCGGCGGCGCTCACCGGACGCGCGGCCTTGCCCACGGTCTGCGGCAGGATCTGCGAGGCGCCGGCGCCGCGCTTGGCCACGGCGGCCACCTCGGCCTCCCACGCACGCGCCTGCGCGGAGGCGTGGGCGCCGAATCCGAGCACCGTGACCATCAGGACGAACGGGATCAGCGCGAACAGCGGGCTGAAGCGCAGCGTCAGGGCGAGGGCGAGCACCACGACGGTCGCCACGAACAGCGCGCACACCACGATGCGGCGACGACGGATCGCCGCCCTGCGCAGCTCGCGGACCCGCGCGATTCGCTGCGGAGTGAGCCTGGACGCCTTGCGCTGCTGTTCTGCCTGCATCAGTAAGCCTTTCGTAATGGGGGGTGTCGTGTCGTTGAATCGCGTGACGCCTGACTCGTCCACGAGGTGCAGCGAGGCCGAGAACCGATCCGACCGATGCTCGCTGGCCCGTTTCATGCCTTTGCGGGCCTTGCGCGGCGCCCAGACGAACATCAGCAGAGCGGCGATCGCGACCAGCACAACGCTGCTCAACGACTCGTAACCCATAGGGACAACCATAGCCGCGGACACGATAAATTACCCGCCGTTTCCCGACGCGTGTCGCCCCCGCCCGTCACATCGTCGCAACATTGCGATCAGCGACCACCGAAGCGTCACCCGCGCGCCCACAACATGGCCGATCACCGCAACGTTGCGGTAAACGACCACCGGGGAGTCATCCGAACCGCTCCAATTTGGTCGATCATCACAACGTTGCGGCCAACGACCATCAAGGCACCACCCGCACGCCCCCAACATGGTCGATCATCGCAACGTTGCGATCAGCGACCACCGAAGCGCTACCCACACACCTCCAACTTGGCCGAACATCGCAACATTGCGATCAGCGACCACCGAAGCACCATCCGAACCTTCCCAATTTGGTCGATCATTACAGCATTGCGGCCAACGACCACCGGGGAGTCATCCGAACCGCTCCAATTTGGCCGAACATCGCAACGTTGCGATCAGCGACCACCGAAGCACCATCCGAACCTTCCCAACATGGCCGATCATCACAGCATTGCGGCCAACGACCATCAAGGCACCACCCGCACGCTCCCAACATGGTCGATCATCGCAACATTGCGATCAGCGACCACCGAAGCGTCACCCGCACGCCCACAACATGGCCGATCACCGCAACGTTGCGATCAACGGACGCGGACGCGAGCGCGGGCGCCGGCTAGCGCAGGCGGGCGGTGAGGCTGCCGGGCTGGTCGGTGGACAGGAGGCTGTAGGTCTCGTGGTCGCGCCACTGCCCGCCGATGAACATGTACCGGCGGCGGATCCCCTCGTACGTGAGCCCCAGCTTGGCCACCACGCGCCGCGAACGCTCGTTCTCCGGCAGGATGGCGATCTCGATGCGGTGCAGGCGCGGACCGGTGGGATCGCGGAACGCCCAGTCGGCGAGCATCGCCACGGCGAGCGGCGCGAACCCGCGTCCGGCGCAGTCGCGCGCCACCCAGTAGCCGATCATCCCGGTGCGCAGCGACCCGTAGCTGATGGCGCCGATGGAGATCTGCCCCACGATGCGCATCTGGTATTCGATGAGGAACACGGCGCCGGTGCCGGCCTCCTCCCCCGCACGCAGCCGACGCACCCACTCGTTGAACGAGAGCAGCCTGCCGCTCATCGGGTCGCCGGACTCCCACGGCGCCAGCCAGTCGCGGTTGCCCCAGCGCACGTCGTTCCACTCCTGCTGGTCGTCCTCGGTGATGGGGCGCAGACTGATCTGCGCGAACCCCTGCGGCGCGTTCAGGCGCTCGGGCATCACGAACGCGCGCTCGCCTGCGGCATGGGTCTGGAAGATGCCTTTGATGGACTGGAACACGGACACGCCCACCATTGTGCCACCAGCCGCGCGCGGACGCGGGCACGCGCTCAGCGCACGGGTGCGGCGCCCAGGCTCGCGGCAGGCATGAACCGCGCCGTCTCCACCACGGGCGCGTCCACCGCGTCGCCCACGTGCAGCACGCGTTCGATGAGCCTCGCCGCGGCCAGCTCGCCCATGCGTTCGCGATCCACGCCCACCGTGGCGAGCCGCGGCGCGCTCATGCGGCCCTCCTGCGTGTCGTCGAAGCCGACCACCGAGACGTCGCCCGGCACGCGCACCCCGCGCGAGGCGAGCGCGCGCATGCACGCGCACGCGATGGCGTCGTTGTAGGCCACGAGCGCCGTGGCGGGACGCTCCAGGAAGCTGTCGATCACCGTGCCGTCCAGCAGGGCCGAGGCGTCCGTGCCGGCGCGACCGGAATCGTACGGACACTCCAGCCTGCGCAGTCGGATCCCCTCGCGCTGGCACGCGGTGAGCAGCCCCTGCCATCGCAGCCCGTTCTGCCACGACGACGTGCCGCCCGGCACGTACGCCACGGACCGGTGCCCCAGCCGCGCCAGCGCGCGCACCATCTCGTCGATGCTCGGACGGTCGTCGGCGATCACGGACCGCACGCCGCGCACCAGACGGTTGACCACCACCACCGGCCTGACGCCCGCGGCCCGGCGGATGGTGGTGTCCGGCACGCGCGGAGCCACGAGGATCAGCCCGTCCACGCGCCTGATCGCCCGGTCGATGAGCGCGCGCTCCACCTCGCCCGAGTCGCGCGTGGAGCTGATCGTGAGCACGAAGTCGCGCGCGTCGCACTGTCCCTGCATGCCGTGCAGATAGTCCGCGAAGATCGGATAGCGTAGGTCCGGCACCAGCGCGCCGATCTCCCCCACCAGCTGCACGTCGAGCGGATCGACGTCCACGGCACGCGCGCGGTAGCCGAGTTCGTCGGCGATGCGCCGCACCCGCTGCGCCGTCTCCAGCGTGACGCGCCCCGGCTGGCTGAGCGCGCGCGAGACCGTCGCCGCGGACACCCCGGCCGCAGCGGCCACGTCGCGTATCGTCACCTTCGCCATGCGCACCACTGTAGCCGCGGAGACGTCCGACGTCCGTCCTCCGTCGTGCCGCAGCACCGCCGTGCCGCAGCACCGCCGTGCCGCGGACACGCCACGCGATGGGACGCGATGGGCGCGATGGAAAACCCCTGAAACAAAACCGCGCCGCCGCCGCACCCGGTAGCCTGAGACCATCCGCACGGGATAACGGGAGACAGTGACGTTCCCGCCCCGCAGCGCCAGACCAGAAAAACCCGCGACCCGAGTCCACGAAGGATTCCGACGAAAGGAAGACCATGCGCACCATCACCACCCTGAGCGACGGCTGGCTGTTCACCAAGGACGAGCAGGACGGCGTGCCCGCCTACGCGCCGGGCGCCGGCTGGACCGAGGTCACCGTGCCGCACACCTGGAACAAATTCGACGGCCAGGACGGCGGCTCCGACTACCACCGCGGCGCCTGCTGGTACGTGCGCCGCCTGACCGTGGGCGAGCAGGCCCCCGGCACCCTCACCTACCTGCAGTTCCACGGCGCCGCCAACGTGGCCGAGGTGTACGTGAACGGCGTGAAGGCCACCGAGCACAAGGGCGGCTTCTCCACGTTCCGCACGGACGTGACCTCCATGCTCATCCCCGGCGAGAACGTGCTCGCCGTGCGCGTGAGCAACGAGGAGCGCTCCGACGTGTACCCGCAGATGGCCGACTTCACGTTCTACGGCGGCCTGTACCGCCCGGTGGAGCTGCTCACCGTGAACCCCACGCACTTCGACCTGGACTACTTCGTGGGCCCGGGCGTCACCGTGTCCTCCAAGCCGCACCTCGCGTCCGATGGCGGCGACGGCGCCGCGACCATCGACGCCCGCGCCTGGGTGGCGGGCGCGCAGGAGGGCGACATCGTGAACTTCCAGGTGCTCGACGAGGACGGCACGGAGGTGGCCGGCGCCGGCACCGTGGCCGCGGAGCGCGTGCGCGTGACGATCGAGCTGCCGGACGCGCACCTGTGGCAGGGCGTGGACGACCCGTACCTGTACACCGTGGTCGCCTCGATCATCCGCCACAATGAGGTGCTCGACGAGGTGGAGATCCACCACGGCGTGCGCGAGTTCCGCATGGACCCGCAGCAGGGCTTCTTCCTCAACGGCGTGCTCACCCCGCTGCGCGGCGTCTCGCGCCATCAGGACCGCCTCGGCAAGGGCAACGCGCTGAGCATGGACGACCACATCGAGGACGCCTACCTCATCAGGGAGCTCGGCGCCAACACCGTGCGTCTGGCGCACTACCAGCAGGCGCAGGAGTTCTACGACCTGTGCGACGTGCTGGGCCTGATCGTCTGGGCGGAGATCCCGTTCATCTCGCGCATGAACGAGGATCCGGCCGCACACCAGGACTGCCGCCAGCAGATGACCGAGCTCATCGTGCAGAGCTTCAACCACGCCTCGATCGTGACGTGGGGCATCTCCAACGAGATCCTCATCGGCGGGGACAGCCCGCAGCTCGTCGCGAACCTCAGGGATCTCAACGAGCTGTGCCACCAGCTCGACCCCACGCGCGTCACCACCATGGCGCAGGTCTCCAACACGCCCAAGGACTCCGAGCACAACCAGATCACCGACATCCTCAGCTACAACCACTACTTCGGCTGGTACGGCGGCAAGCTGGAGGACAACGAGGAGTGGCTGGACGAGTTCCACGCCATGCACCCGGACCGCGCCACCGGCATCTCGGAGTACGGCTGCGAGGGCATCATCAGCTACCACTCCGACAATCCGCAGTGCGGCGACTACTCCGAGGAGTACCAGGCGCTGTACCACGAGCACATGGCGCGGATCATCGAGGAGCGCCCGTGGCTGTGGGCCACGCACGTGTGGAACATGTTCGACTTCGGCTGCGATTCGCGCGACGAGGGCGGCGTGAAGGGCCGCAACAACAAGGGCCTCATGACCATCGACCGCGCGGTGAAGAAGGACTCGTTCTACGTCTACCAGGCCTACTGGTCCAAGGATCCGATGATCCACATCGCCTCCAAGCGCTACGCCCTGCGCGCCGCGGACACGATCAGCGTCAAGGTCTACTCCAACGCCGACTCCGTGGAGCTGCTCGTGGACGGCAAGCCGTTCGCGTCCCTCGCCGCGCACCGCGTGTTCGAGTTCAGGGACGTGCCGCTGCATGAGGGCGCGACCGTGATCGAGGCGCGCGCCACCGGCTCCGACGGCACTGCGCTGGCCGACTCCGCGACGTTCACCAAGGTGGCCGAGCCGTACGCGCCGTACACCTTCGTGGATCCGGACGGCGGCGCGGGCGTGGCCAACTGGTTCGACGACGTGAACCTGGACGCCGTGGACGAGGAGGCGCCGATCGACCCGACGAAGTACTCGGTGAATGACGTCATCAACGACGTGCTGGAGAACAAGGAGGCCTCTCGCATCCTCGCGAACGTGGCGTCCAGCCTTTCCGGCATGCGCCTCAAGGCCAGCATGTTCGGCATGATGGGCACCTCCACCGTCCAGGAGCTGTTCGCCAAGATGGGCGGCATGTCCGGCAAGCCGGTCGACCCGGACGAGATGGCCAAGCGCCTCGCGTACGCCAACGCCGAGCTGCAGAAGATCGCCAAGGCGGCCGACGCCGAGTAGTGCGCGGCGCGCGATGACGCGATCGCGCATACGCGACGGCGGTACGCGCGACGGATGCGCGTGACGAATGCGCGTGACGAATGCGCGATGGCCGTCACGCAACGGCCGCCCCGCATCGGATCCGCTCATTCCGTGACCTCACACGCATGGAATGAGCGGATCGGATGCCAATCAACCACACAATGAGCAGATCCGATGCCGGACAACCGATTTGAGCCCCCTCAGGCATCGGATCTGCTCATTCCATGATTCCGCGCGCACGGAATGAGCGGATCGGATGCGGCACACGGCAGACGGGCGCATCGCAGCGAACGAACGGGCCGTTGCGCGCCCGCGGCGGCAGCCGTCGCCGGGACGCAGCAACGCCGGACCGCCCCGGATGAAAACCCGTGAAACAAAATCGTGCGTGCGCACGCCCACGTACATTGGAACCAACCACAATGTTGCGGCTATTCGAAGGAGAGTAGAGAGATGACTTCCGCAGTGCAAACCCCCATCGAGTCCGGAAAGGGCGAGCAGGTCAAGCCGTTCGGCATGTCCGACAAGCTCGGCTACCTGTTCGGCGACTTCGGCAACGACTTCATGTTCACGTTCGCCAGCTCGTTCCTGCTGATCTTCTACACCAAGGTCATGGGCATCAACGGCGGCATCGTGGGCACCATGTTCCTCATCGCGCGCATCATTGACGCGTTCGCGGACGTGACCGTGGGCGTGGTAGTGGACAAGCTGCCCGCCGGCAAGGGCGGCAAGTACCGTCCGGTCATGATGAAGATGGCCCCGCCCGTCGTCATCTTCTCGTTCCTCATGTACCAGACGTTCGCCATCGGCTCCCCGATGTGGCTCAAGATCGTCTACATGTACGTCACGTACATCATCTGGGGTATCCTGTACTCCTGCGTGAACATCCCCTACAGCTCCATGGCGTCGCTGATCTCCGCCGAGCCGGAGGACCGCACGTCGCTGTCCACGTTCCGCACCGTGGGCTCCACCTGCGCCAGCCTGGTGATCGGCGTGGTGGCCCCGATCATCATCTACACCGCCGACGAGAACGGCAACCAGATCATCCGCGGCGGCGAGGGCACGCAGGTCTTCGCGTTCGTCTCCGGCGTGTTCGCGGTGCTCGCGATCCTGTGCTTCTTCGCCTGCTACAAGCTGTGCACCGAGCGCGTCAAGCCGGAGAACCACCACGTGGCCGGCGCCTCCGCAGCCGACGAGCGCAAGTCCACGCTGGGCATGATCGGCAACGCGCTGAAGAGCCGCTCCCTGTGGGGTCTGATCCTCATGTCCCTCTCCGCCACCATCGCCATGCTGTTCCTCATGCAGATGGTCAACTACATCTACGCCGACTACTTCGGCTCCGCGGCCATGATCTCCCTGACCGTGATGTGCGGCTCGCTGGCGATGCTCGCCTGCGCGCCCATCGCCAAGCCGCTCTCGCGCAGGATCGGCCACAAGGGCTGCGCCGTGCTCGGTCAGGCGTTCGCGTGCTGCATCGTGGCGCTGCTGTTCGTGCTGCACACCGACCAGCCGATCGTGTTCACCGTGGGCTACGTGCTCATCTTCCTGGGCGTGGGCCTGAGCAACATGGTCTGCTACGCCATGGCCACGGACACCATCGACGACATCGAGGTCACGCAGAACATGCGCGAGGACGCCACCGTGTACTCCGTGTACTCGTTCGGCCGCAAGGTGGGCCAGGCCATCGCGGGCTGGATCTCCGGCAACGCGCTCGCCTGGGTGGGCTACCAGTCCGGCGCCACCGCCGTGCAGACCGACGCCGTGCGCAACAACATCTACAACTTCAGCACCATGATCCCGGCCGTCACGCTGTTCATCGGCGTGCTGATCCTGATTTTCCTCTACCCGCTCAACAAGAAGCGCGTCGACTCCAACGTGGCCGTGCTCAAGGCGAAGCGCGCCGAGGCGAAGTAGGCCAAGGCGCAGTAGTCAAGGCGAGGCAAATCAATCCGTTCCTTTCCGTTCCGTTCCCCATTGGGCCGGTCGGTTCCGTCCGCGACGTTTTCCGCGGGCGGGCCGGCCGGCCTTTTGCGTGCGCGGCGCAGGGCGCGAGGCGCGGCGGGCGCGGGGCGCGAGGCGCGGCGGGCGCGGGGCGCGAGGCGCGGCGGGCGCGTGACGGGACGGGAGCGGGACGCGGAGCGGAGCGTGGGGCGCGGCGATGGCAAGGTGGTGCGCGACTGAGGTGCGGCACGCGATATGTGGGCGCGGCACGGGCGGTTCCGCGCTACACTGGAAGCGGATCGGCGACGACGGGATGCACGAGGTTCCGCATCCGGCCGGGTCCGCGCGACAGTGATGTCGTTCGGGGGTTGCCGATTCGATCATGCAGACGCGCCACGGGCGCATAACCGCGGTGCACACCGCATAGTCCTATAACCGCATGTCGGCCGTCCGAAGCGTCGCCATACGACGCGTGGGATACCCCGACGACTACAGACGTACCCCTGTACCCATCCGCCGAGCCGCAGACCTCCCCTTCAACAAGCGGCGCGGCGACCATAAGGCTCCCGACCGGCCGTCCCCTTCCGCCGGTTCGGGAGCCTTTCTTCATGCCTGCGCGGTCTCGCCACCGGCCCCGGGGACATCACGCCCTGCGTCGTCACGCGGAGCGCGGGGTGCGTCGCAGGGAGCGGACAGGACGTCACGCGGAGCGGACGCTCCTGGTGACGCAGGGGACAAAACCGCGGAATCAAGCCGATCTCAGGCATCGCGTCACGCGGAGCGAACGCTCCCCGTGACGGGCATGGCGCTCCCGGTGACGAACGAACGGGACGCCCAGTGACGAAAACACGCCGCGCAAGACCGACGCGGAGCGTCACGCATACCGTCCCGCGTCACCGTCCAATGCAGAACGCGGCGTAGAGCGGCACGCTGCGGGTGCCGTTGTCCGTGCCGAAGTTCTTGGGCGACAGACGCATCGCCGTCTCCGGGCCATACTTGCCGCGGTAGACCGCGAGGCTGCGCGAGCGCGTGTTGAGCGACGATTTGACCTCGATCGGCATACCGACCGTCATGTCCGCGGACTGCATGACGAAGTCGACCTCCGCGGTGTTGCCGCTCGTCCAGTAGCGCAGCGGCACGTCGTTCACGGTCAGCGCCTGCGCGACGGCGTTCTCCACGATGCCGCCCAGATCGAGACGGCCGCGGCGCCCCGGATCCAGCACCATGCCGGCGTCCAGCTCGCTGCGCGCCGCGAGCAGACCCGTGTCCGCCATGTAGATCTTGAACGCGGAGGCGTCCTCATGCACGGCCAGTGGCAGCTGACCGCTGGAGACGCAGGCGCAGCGGTCCACCAGCCCCGCCGCGAGCAGCCAGGATATGGCGGCGGCGTACGTCGAGGCGCGTCCCCCGCTGCGCACCAGCTTGTACTGGAACTTGTGGTTCTCCTTGGCGAGCTGGGCGGGGACGCTGTTCCACGTGTCGCGGATGCGCGCGGTCTCCGTAGGTGTGGCGTACTTGGCCATGTCGGCGACGTAGAGGTCGGCGATGGTGTTCTGGACGTCCCGCACCGCGGCGTAGTCGCCGTCCCGCGCGAACCGCGCCACGGCCTCCGGCATGCCGCCGACCATCAGGTACTGCCAGAACCGTTCCATCATCGCGTCATGGAGATAGCACGACTCCGCGCCTTCGTAGCATGAGCGGATCTCCGGAACCATGGCGCCGTCCCCTACGGCGTCGAGGAACTCGTCGAAGCCCATCGGATGCAGAGTGAGCGTCTCCACCTTGCCCACGGGCATGCTGAAGCCCAGCAGACTGCCGGCCGCGGCCACGTGCAGCTGCGGCATGTCCTCGCGGAAGTACTTCAGGGCGGCCAGCGCGCGATTGGACGCCTGGATCTCGTCGAGGATCAGCAGGGTGCGACCGGGGTCGATGCGTTGCCCCGAGACCTGTTCGAGGCGACGCACCAGCGTGGCCGCGTCGAGGTCCGCGTCGAACGCCCTGCGCGCGCGGTCGTCGCGTTCCAGATCGAACCGGACGCTGTTGTCGGGGAAGACGGTCCGTGCGAGTTCCGCAAGCAGATAGGTCTTGCCCGTCTGCCGCGCACCGTACAGCAGCAACGGCTTGCGGTCGCGCGATGCGGCCCATTCCTGCAGGCGGGCGAGTATGTTCCGGTGCATTCCTGGCCTCGATTCGGTTCCTGCGTGATGCGTTCGCTCGATGTGTCTGCCTGATGTGCCGTGCGACGCACCACGATCCTGTTATCTATGGAAAAATGGCATGAAGTGCATTTTTATGTAGATAAAAATGTATTGTAGCGCATTTTTCCATAGATAATGAGCTGCAGGACGTTGCGGGACAGGTTGAGCGGATCAGGGAAGGTGGGACGCGTCACGCGGAGCGGACGCTCCCGGTGACGCAGGGGACAAAAACCGCGGAATCAAGCCGATCCCAGGCATCGCGTCACGCGGAGCGGACGCTCCCCGTGACGGGCATGACGCTCCCGGTGACGAACGAACGGGACGCGGGACGGGCGGACCGCGTCGCGCACGGGCGGGGACGTCACGTGGGGCGTACGGAGCGTCACGCGGACCGGGCGTCACGCGGGCCGCGGAGTCCGAAAACGTTGAAACCAAACCGATTCCGGATGCCGCGGCCCATGCGACGCACGGTCCGTGTGACGGATGATCCGCGCAATGCACGGTCCGCGTGACGAGCATGGCGCTCCCGATGACGGGGCGGACGGGCCCGGATACGCGAAGGCCCGTCCCCATACGGCACAGGAACCACACGGGAACGGGCGAAGGACGGCCGCCGGACCGGCCCGCGAGAAGGACCGGTCCGGCGACCTCACGCGCGCGGCGTCACGACAGGTGACGGCCGGACGGGCGACGACGCCTCAGCACGCCACCCAGCAGCGCCAGCCCCGCACCCGCGGCCAGCACCGCCAGCACCGACGCGCC
>NZ_JAAIIH010000012.1 GCF_012932365.1 Bifidobacterium moraviense | reverse complement strand
GTTTTCCTTGTTCGGGTCGTCTCCCTGCCTTCAAGGCAGGGATTTCATTGAGGGCCGGTCAAGGATTACGGCAAGCAGAAGGTCGAACAGGGTCTCCCTGCCTTCAAGGCAGGGATTTCATTGAGGGATGCCGCAGATCGCGGCCGTGACCGGCGACCGCAAGTCTCCCTGCCTTCAAGGCAGGGATTTCATTGAGGGTGCATGAGCGGCGGCGACGTCAGCAGCGGGATGTCAGTCTCCCTGCCTCCAAGGCAGGGATTTCATTGAGGGGTATACGGCAAGACCGCCACCGGCTCGGACGGCGAGGTCTCCCTGCCGCCAAGGCGGGAATTTCATTGAGGGCAGGACCAGCAGGGGCAGACCCGGTATACAAGCGAGTGTCTCCCTGTCGCCAAGGCAGGGATTTCATTGAGGTAGGATCAATGCAATAAGGATGTTGGTCCTTTTGGCAGTCTCCCTGTCGCCAAGGCAGGGATTTCATTGAGGTGTGTTGCCGTCTGAACCAACCGCCAGAGAATGGTAGTGTCTCCCTGCCGTTAAGGTAGGGATTTCATTGAGGAGAGGGCGCGGCGACCATGACCGTGCAGACCGGCACCGTCTCTCTGCCGTTAAGGCAGGGATTTCATTGAGGATCGGCCTTGGTCGGGGCTGCTGCCGCGGCGGCGGGTCTCCCTGCTGTCAAGGCAGGGATTTCATTGAGGAATGGACGACACGTATGTGATCGACCACGACAAACCGTCTCCTTGCCGTCAAGGCAGGGATTTCATTGAGGACTCGTACACCAGAACAGTCGCGAGGACGTCGAACGGTCTCCCTGCTGTCAAGGCGGGGATTTCATTGAGGAGACATGAACCGGCTGGCTGTGGACAACGCGGCCGGCAGGTCTCCCTGCCGCTAAGGTAGGGATTCATTGAGGAGCGATCCCGTACAAGGACTCCGGGCATGCCTCACGGTCTCCCTGCCGTCAATGCAGGGCTTTCATTGAGGGGACACGCTAGTGCCCACGGTGCAGCGCCAGGTGGGCAGTCGCCCTTCTTTCAAGGCAGGGTTTTCATTGAGGAAAGAACTGTGCCACGGTGCGCTTCGTCGGCAAGGGTATCCCTGCCTCTAATGCAGGGATACCCTTGAGATATGGATCTCGTTGTAAGATCGTCTCGAAGGGTTTTGGCTAGTTAGGATAGTTGGAATCATTTTAATGATGTCTTCCTGCCCTCAGGACAGGGCTTTCATTGAGGGGCGTGGGGCTACAACGGTTCCGGACAGTTGGGTGACGTCTTCCTGCCTCTAAGGCAAGGGTTTCATTGAGGGAAGTTGCCGCCCACGGCCGTGTCCTGGCCTGCGGCAGGTCTTCCTGCCCTCAGGGCGGGAACTTCATCGAGGCGTGATCGCCATGCATATCGACCGATACCACATTCATAACGTCTCTCTGTCTCTATGACGGGACTTCATTGAGGGATCGCAATTCCGGAAGGTAATCAGCCTACTGACACGGTTTGCTCTCAAAAAGGGGACCTCATTGAGAAAAGGCGTTGGTAAGAATCGAAGCTTGTTGTTCGAGGTGTTTCTTGCTCTTGAGACGGGAGCTTCATTGAGGAGTGCAGAACTCGCTGCAGCTGCCGGCAGTCTGTGGTCTCATTGTCTTCAATGTGGAGACTTCATTGAGGTTTAACCTGCAGACCGATGCGTTTGCGCAGATAGAAGTCTCCTAGTTGCCACGGCAAGGACTTTATTGGAGAGATGTAATATAATTTTTTGTGACTATAATGGATTGAAACTGGACCAGTAGAGGAGGTGCACTATGAAGAGTTTCAAAGGTGAGGGCGGCATTACGGTCACTGATGCGATGCTTGAGGATTGGGGCGAAGCTGCCGAGCGTGGCGATTATCCTGGTGAAAGTGCGGAAGAGACGTTCCATATAGGCGTTCCACCTACTGACGCTCAGGTTGCGGCCGGTGCCGGGCTGTCTTCCACACATGCAGGAAAGAATTAATTGATGCTATCGGTTTCGATGACGAATAACGCCTACTGTTGGACATGCATTAATCGTTGAGAATCTCGTGTGGATTACAATCAAAGCGTGTCAACTAGTTTGATGGCGGTCCCGGCTGCAGCTGAGTCGTCGATGTCCGGCGCTGCGGAGCGCGCAGGCCGATGCAGCCGGCGTGGGAGGACACTCGCGACAGTCGCCGGGACACTCAGAAGAAGGGACCTGACTTCTGAGTGTGCGGTCGGGATATGGGCGATGAATCGGTGACGGTATTTCGCAGGTTTTCGCCTCTCAGGAAGCCGTTGTACCGCGGATCGACACTCAGAAGTCGGGCCCCTTCTTCTGAGTGCCTCCGTGCGCCTCAGGTGCGCTTTGGAAATGTGCCGAGAAGGCGCAAGAGAAGTTAGTCCAAGCTGGAGGACTTGCCGTTCTTGCGATGATTTATGGTCGATAGAAGGCGAGCGGCGACGCTCCCACCGGTCACGAGTCCCGATCCGTCTTGCGTCCTCGCCCTCCCGCACGTGATCTCTTACAATGGCGTGGTCTGCGATGACTGGAGGTTCGCGTGAAGCTGCTCAGGCTGTTGTGGAGGCTGGTGATGGGGGAGATCGGCGAACCCGATTCCGGTCGGTTCGACAGCTCTGATCGCCCCGATGCCCGTCGGTCCGCGTCCCATCGCACCTCCGGCGGCGGATCGGCCTCCCGCACTGCTCGTACCGCCCATACCACTGCCGCCCATACCACGGGGAGGAAGTCCGCGGCGCCCTCGGACTCGTGCAACTCACGCAGGGGATCGAAGACCGCAGGCGGCTCCGGTTCCGCGTCCGTGTCGACGAGTCGCAGCCGACGGCCCAAGACGACGGCATCGCGATCAACGCAACAGACACAACAGGCGCAGCGGCCACGGCAGACGCGGCGGACACAGGCGACTCGGAAGACCGCTCAGCCGGCATCATCCGCGGAAGCCGTGCAGCCGATGCTATGGCCCGAACCGGAAGGGCGTACGGCGACGTCCGGCTCTGCCACCACATCCAACGTCGCCGCAGCCTCCAACACCGCGGCAGCCTCCAACGTCTCCGCACGCCCCCGCCTCAAAGCCCACCCGCCGCTCTCCGAGGCGCGTCTCGCCAAGGCGCGTGCCGTGCTCGGTCCCGTCGAAGGCCACGAGCTGAGCGACGAGCAGCTCAGCGCCATCGCTGGAGCCGGACACAACACGCTCGTGCTGGCGGGCGCCGGCACCGGCAAGACCACCGTGATCAACGGATACGTGGCGTGGCTGCTCGCCACCGGCCGCGCACGTCCCGAGCAGATCCTGGTGCTCTCCTTCACCAAGGCGTCCGCGGACGAGATGGCCGCGCGCATCCGCATGCAGACCGGCCAGCGCGTGCGCGCCTGCACGTTCCACAGCCTCGGACTGGAGATCTGCCGCGCCGCCACCGGCGCCAGGCTCACGGTGATGGGCCCCGACCGGCTCGACCGCGTGGTGTCCGACGCCTTCCGCGCGAGGCTCGCCGCCGACGAGGACTATAGGCGACTGGTGCTCGCCATGCTGCCGCCCGCGGTGCGCGGCGGATGGCGCGCGCTGCTGGGGCAGAACGTGCGCGGCGATTCCTCCGCGGTCTCGGGCGGCGATTCCGTCGGGGACGCGACATCGGTCTCATCCACGCCCGGAGTCGCACGTGGCGCCGCATCCGCCGCCGCGTCCGACACCGCCGCCGCCCGCGCATGCCGCCAGTACGCGGACCGTCTGCTCGCCGACGCGCGCACGATCATCCAGCACATGCGCGCGAACGGACTCGACGTCGCCGCGTTGCGCCGCCTCAACGCGGACGGTGCGCATTCCGGCGCACACTCCGCCGCGCGATCCGCCGTCCGCTCCAACGCCGGCCCCGCCCCGCGCGCGATCGGCCGCAACGCCGATCTCCTCGCCGTCATCGAACCGCTCTACGCCGCCTACGTCCATGCGCTCGCCGCCGAACACGGCGTGGACTTCGCCGGCATGATCGCCGACGCCGTCCATCAGGTGCGCGTCGGGCGATACGTGCACGGCTTCACGCACGTGCTCGTCGACGAATACCAGGACCTCTCCCGCCCGCGCTGCGAGCTCATCCGCGCCCTGCGCGAGCAGCGCGACTTCGACCTCTTCGCCGTGGGGGACGACTGGCAGTCGATCTACCGCTTCGCTGGCAGCGACATCCGCCTCATCCTCGATTTCCCCGACGTGTGGCGCGACTGGGGGCCGTCGCGCATGTTCCGCCTGAGCGTCACACGCCGCTTCCGCACCAGCCTCATCGAGGCGAGCGGACGGTTCGTCATGGCGGACGGGCACCTTTACGCCAAGCGGCTCACCTGCGAGAACCAGAAGCAGGACCATTCGGTCAAGGCGCTGGGCGGCATGACCGCGGCGGAACGGTTCGACGTGGTGACGGCGCAGCTCGCCAAGCTGCCCAGGCGTGCATCCGTGCTCATGCTGGGGCGGTATGCGTCGGACGTCGGACTGATCCTCGACAACGACCGCGAGGGACTGTTCGAGCTGCGGGACGCCGGAACGGACGGCGGCGCGGGGCGTCGTCTCGTGTTCCGCGACCGTCCGGATCTGGACATCCGATTCATGACCGTGCACGCCTCCAAGGGCCTGCAGTGCGACTTCACGTTCCTGCTGAGCTGTTCCGGCGGTGTGCGCGGGTTCCCGAGCGCCGTCCCGGACGAGCCGTTGCTTGGGCTGATCCTGCCGGAGACGGAGTCGTTCCCGGACGCCGAGGAGCGCCGCCTGTGCTACGTGGCGATGACCCGGTGCCGCAGGAAGCTGTTCCTCGTGGTGGACCGCGCGCGTCCCTCGCGGTTCATGTACGAGCTGCGCGACATCTGTCCCGGCGCGTTCCGCGGCGTGACGCTGCCTCCGCGCTGCCCGGACTGCGGCGAGGCGCTGACGCTCCGGCACGCGGCGTCGCGCGGCGGGGACGGCGCGTTCTACGGGTGCACGGCGTGGCCGGCGTGCGCGTTCACGCGGCCCTGCCGCTGACGCGTCGCCATGCCGCCCGGGGCGGCGCCGCCGATTCGCCGTCGCGCGCGTCTCGTCCGCGACGGCGCTATCATGGCCTGCGCGCAACAGTATGTGAAGGTTCCGTGTGGGGCCGGCAGGAGGGCGCGTCGGACGCGGATCGCGCGGGGCGCCCCGGACGAGAGATGAGAGAACAGAGGGACATATGACCACCGTCGCAGTCATCGGATGCACGCATGCCGGCACCTTCGCCGCACAGTCCATCCTCAGGGAACACCCGGATTGGACCGTGCACGTCTTCGAGCGCAACGACACGCTGTCGTTCCTGTCGTGCGGCATCGCGCTGTGGGTGGGCGACAACGTGTCCGACCCGGCCAAGATGTTCTATTCCTCCCCGGAGACGCTGGGGAACTTCGGCGCCACCATGCACATGCGCACCGACGTGCTCTCCGTGGACGTGGCCGCCAAGACGCTCCGCGCCAAGGACCTCGAGACCGGCGAGGAGACCGACTACTCCTTCGACAAGCTCGTGGTGACCACCGGTTCCAAGCCCGTGGTGCCGCCGATCCCCGGCATCGACTCGGACCGCGTGATGCTGTGCAAGAACTGGGAGCATGGCCAGGCCATCAAGCGCCGCGCGCGCAACGCCAAGTCCGTGGTGGTGGTGGGCGCCGGCTACATCGGCGCGGAGCTCGCCGAGCAGCTGAGCCTCGCCGGCGTGAAGGTCACGCTCGTCGACGCCGCGGAGCGCGTGCTGGCCAACAACTTCGACGGCGCCATCACCGCGCAGGTGGAGAAGGCGTTCATCAGCCACGGCGTCCGACTCGCGCTCGACCAGAAGGCCACCGCGTTCGAGGAGACCGAGGACGGCATCGCCGTCGTCACGGACAAGGGACGCTACGAGGGCGACTTCGCGATCCTGGCCATCGGCTTCCTGCCCGCCACCGACCTGCTGTCCGGCCAGGTGGACATGCTGCCCAACGGCGCGATCGTCGTGGACGAGTACATGCGCGCCAGCGTTCCGGACGTGTTCGCCGCGGGCGACGCCGCCACCGTGTTCTTCAACCCCTCCGGACGCTACGACTACATCCCGCTCGCCACGAACGCCGTGCGTCAGGGTCTGCTCGTGGGCCGCAACATCGAGAAGGCCACGCGCGCCTACATGGGCACGCAGGCCACCAGCGCCGTGCAGCTGTACGACCTGTCGCTCGCCGCGTCCGGCCTCACGTTCGAGGGCGCGCGCCGCCGCTGCATCGAGCTGTGCCAGACCGAGCTCACGGAGAACTACCGTCCGGACTTCATGGTCTCCACCACGCCCGTCACCTGCATCCTCACCTGGGATCCGGTCACGTTCGAGGTCAAGGGCGGCCAGTTCCTTTCCAAGGCCGACATCTCCGGCGCGGCGAACGTCGTCTCGATGGCGATCCAGTCGCACTACACGGTCGAGGACCTCGCCAACGTGGACTTCCTGTTCCAGCCGAACTTCGACAAGCCGATCTACTACGTGGGCGCGGTGGCGATGAAGGCCGCGTCCCAGGCGCGCAAGGCCTGAACCGGTTCTGTTCGCGTTTCGACGGCCGGCGCCCCGCGGATCGCTGCGGGACGCCGGCCGTTCGCGCATCCGGCGTCGCTACGCCAGATCCAGCGCCTTCATCAGCGAGGCGACGTGACCCTTCGCGCGCACGTTGTACCGGGCGATCGCGATGCGTCCGTCCGGCTCGATCACGAACGTGGAGCGGATCACGCCCACGTGGACCTTGCCGTACAGCTTCTTCTCGCCCCACGCGCCGTACGCTCGGTGCAGCGCGAGATCGGGGTCGCTCAGCAGCGGGAACGTCAGATGGTCGCGCTCGGCGAAGCGGCGCAGCCTGGCCAGCGGATCCTTCGAGACGCCCAGCACCGTCACGCCCGCCGCGGAAAGGCGATTGAGGTTGTCACGGAAGTCGCACGCCTCCGTGGTGCATCCGGGCGTCATCGCGGCCGGATAGAAGTACAGGACCACGCGGCGGCCCTGCGCGAGGACTTCGGACAGGGACACCTCGCGATCGGCGTGGCGCTGCGTGGCGTCTGATTGCGCGGCGTCGTCCGTGCCGTCCGATTGCGCGGGAACGACGGCCGGCAGGACGAAGTCCGGCGCCGTCTCGCCCGCCTCGAGACGTCGGGGGAGTTCCGTTTCGGGATGATCGGGATGACTGATTGCAGTGTTCGGTTCGGTGCTGCTCATGGGGCCAATCGTAGGCGCGATCGGGGGACGGGGCGCGTCGACGGTCCGGTCGCGGCCCCCCCATCGGGCCCCTCCGGGCAAGCGAACGGCCGGGTTTCGGCGCGATCGGCGTCATATCAAGGGCATCATCGGAAACCTGCCCCTTCGTTTGTCGGAAGGGCTCCGAGCCAGGCAAGCGAAGGCCCGGGTTTTCTTGAAACGCCCGTGATTTCAAGGACCCGATCGGAAACCCGCCCCTTCGCTTGCCGAAAGGAAGCCGGGCGGCGCCGGTCGGGGATCGCCGTCGGCACGACTCCGTTCCGTCGGCGCGAACGGGGTCGTCGTCGCAGATCGTCGTCGCAGTTCATCGCCCGATCGACGCCGACGCGCGCCCGCCTGCGGACGCCGGCACGCGCGGTCGGCGGCGTGGTGCTATAGTGTGCCCCGTGTCGCGATGATCCGTTATCAGCGGGGAGCGCTCGGAAGAACGGCCCGGCGCCGCGCGCATCGCGTATGGTCCCGTGCCCAGTAGAACCGACGGGTCCGGCCCGAGACAGCCGGTCGCAAGTGGTCGTGCGCGGCGCAAGCAGTCAGGAACGCGGCGCGCGGCAAGCGAGGTGGTACCGCGGTGGGCGGGGCTCAGTGCTCGGTTCGTCGTCCTCGTGAGTGGAACAACGAAGACTCACGCACGAGGAGACAACGGTGAGCGACAACGTATATCCCAAGGCGAACGAGGGCGGCGAGACCGCGCACGTCGCGCCGAACCCCAGCTTCCCCAACATGGAGGAAACGGTCCTTGGCTACTGGGACAAGGACGACACCTTCCAGAAGTCCGTGGAGCGCAATCCTTCCGGCGACCACAGCCAGAACGAGTTCGTGTTCTTCGACGGCCCGCCCTTCGCGAACGGCCTGCCGCACTACGGCCACCTGCTCACCGGCTACGCGAAGGACGTGATCCCGCGCTACCAGACCATGAAGGGCCGCAAGGTCAATCGCGTGTTCGGCTGGGACACGCACGGCCTGCCCGCGGAGCTCGAGGCGCAGAAGGAGCTCGGCATCGACTCGGTCGACCAGATCGAGAAGATGGGCATCGACAAGTTCAACGACGCCTGCCGCGCCTCCGTGCTCAAGTACACGCACGAATGGCAGGACTACGTGCACCGCCAGGCCCGCTGGGTCGACTTCGAGCACGGCTACAAGACGCTGAACATCCCGTACATGGAGTCCGTGATGTGGGCGTTCAAGCAGCTGTACGACAAGGGCCTCGCGTATCAGGGCTACCGCGTGCTGCCGTACTGCCCCAAGGACCGCACGCCGCTTTCCGCCCACGAGCTGCGCATGGACGCCGACGTCTACCAGGACCGTCAGGACACCACCGTCTCCGTGGCCGTGAAGTTGCGCGACGAGGATGCCTACGCCGTGTTCTGGACCACCACGCCGTGGACCGTGCCCACCAACTTCGCGATCGTCGTCGGCGCCGACATCGACTACGTCGAGGTCAAGCCCACCGAAGGCAAGTACGCGGGCAAGAAGTTCTACTTCGGCAAGGCCCTGCTGCCGCACTACGAGAAGGAGCTCGGCGAGAACTACGAGATCGTGCGCGAGCTCAAGGGCTCCGAGCTGGCCGGCCGCCGCTACTGGCCCGTCTTCCCGTACTTCGCGGGCGACGAAGCCGAGTCCGAGGGCCATGTGCCCGGACCGAACGGCTACACGATCTTCACCGCCGACTACGTCGACACCGTCGAGGGCACCGGCCTCGTGCACCAGGCACCCTACGGCGAGGACGATATGAACACGCTCAACGCCAAGGGCGTCAAGAGCACCGACGTGCTCGACGCCGGCTGCCGCTTCACCGCGCAGTGCCCCGACTACGAGGGCATGTACGTGTTCGACGCCAACACGCCGATCCTGCGCAACCTGCGCAACGGCGACGGCCCGCTCGCCCAGATCGACGAGGACAAGCGCGCGATCCTCTTCCAGGAGAAGAGCTACGTGCACTCCTACCCGCACTGCTGGCGCTGCGCCACGCCGCTCATCTACAAGCCGGTGAGCTCCTGGTTCGTGTCCGTGACCAAGATCAAGCCGCGCCTGCTGGAGCTCAACCAGCAGATCAACTGGATCCCGGAGAACGTGAAGGACGGCCAGTTCGGCAAGTGGCTCGCCAACGCCCGCGACTGGTCCATCTCCCGCAACCGCTTCTGGGGCTCGCCCATCCCGGTGTGGGTGTCCGACGACCCGAAGTACCCGCGCGTGGACGTGTACGGCTCGCTTGAGGAGCTCAAGCGCGACTTCGGCGACTACCCGCGCGACCGCGACGGCAACGTGAACATGCACCGCCCGTGGATCGACGACCTGACCCGCGTCAACCCGGACGATCCGACCGGCAAGAGCCACATGCACCGCATCCCCGACGTGCTCGACTGCTGGTTCGAGTCCGGCTCCATGTCGTTCGCGCAGTTCCACTACCCGTTCGAGAACAAGGAGAAGTTCGAGCAGCACTTCCCGGCCGACTACATCGTCGAATACATCGGCCAGACCCGCGGCTGGTTCTACCTGCTGCACGTCATGGCCACCGCGCTGTTCGACCGTCCGGCGTTCAAGAACGTGATCTGCCACGGCATCGTGCTCGGCTCCGACGGCCAGAAGATGTCGAAGCACCTCAGGAACTACCCGGACGTCAACGGCGTGTTCGACAAGTACGGCTCCGACGCGATGCGCTGGTTCCTCATGTCGTCCCCGATCCTCAGGGGCGGCAACCTGATCGTCACCGCCGAGGGCATCCGCGACACCGTGCGCCAGGTCATGCTGCCGCTGTGGAGCTCCTACTACTTCTTCACTCTGTACGCCAACGCGGCCAACAAGGGCAAGGGCTTCGACGCCCGTCTGCTCCGTGCCGACGAGGTGTCCGCGCTGCCCGAGATGGACCGCTACCTGCTGGCGCGTCTGCGCAGGCTCGTCGCCGGCGTGCAGCATTCGCTCGACACGTTCGCCATCTCCGACGCGTGCGACGAGGTGAGCGACTTCATCGACATGCTCACCAACTGGTACATCCGCAACACGCGCGACCGCTTCTGGAACGAGGACGCCGACGCGTTCAACACGCTGTACACCGCCCTCGAGGTGCTGTGCCGCGTGATGGCGCCGCTCGCCCCGATGGAGACCGAGACGATCTGGCGCGGCCTGACCGGCGGCGAGTCCGTGCATCTGGCCGATTGGCCGTTCCTCGCGGACGAGAAGACCGGCGAGCCCACCGAGCTCGGCAGGGTGCTCGTGGCCGACGACAAGCTCGTGGCCGCCATGGAGAAGGTGCGCGAGGTGGTCTCCGGCACGCTCTCGCTGCGCAAGGCCCAGCAGATCCGCGTGCGTCAGCCGCTCGCCAAGCTCACCGTGGTGGTGGAGGACGTGGACGACGTCAGGGCGTACGCCGACATCCTCAAGTCCGAGCTCAACGTCAAGGACATCGAGTTCTGCACCATGGAGGACGCCGGCTCGCAGGGTCTGAAGATCGTGCACGAGCTGCGTGTCAACGCGCGCGTGGCCGGCAAGCGTCTGCGCAAGGACGTCCAGCTGGCCATCAAGGCGTCCAAGAGCGGCGCCTGGCACGTGGGCGCGGACGGCGCGCCCGTGGTGGAGACCCCGAACGGCGAACTGACGCTGGTGGACGGCGAGTACGAGCTCATCAACCGCGTGGAGGAGCAGGACGCCGCCGAGGCGTCCGTGTCCGTGTCCGCGGCGCTGCCGACCGGCGGCTTCGTGATCCTCGACACCGCGCTGACGCCGGAGCTCGAGGCCGAGGGCTATGCGCGCGACGTGATCCGTGCCGTGCAGGACGCCCGCAAGGCCGCCGACCTCGACATCGCCGACCGCATCAGCCTCGAGCTGACGGTGCCGGCCGACGACGTGGCCAAGGTCGAGGAATTCCGCGACCTCGTGGCGCACGAGACGCTGGCCACCTCGCTGACCGTGACCGCCGGCGACGAGCTCGGCGTCAAGGTCGCCAAGGCCACCGAGGAGTGACGATCGCCGCGACGTGATGATCGCCGTGGCATGACGGGCATGACGCCGATCGCGGCGTGATGCCCGTCCGATCGTCCGATTCCGGGCGAAGGCCCCGATCCGTGCGATGCGGATCGGGGCCTTCGTCGTCGCGGCGCCATGCGACCCGTGCGCGACGGCTCGGGGGAGTGCGCCGATCGCAACGTTGCCGCGAAGGGCCATCGAGGAACCGGCTCGCCGACGTTTCGACGGCAGTCCGCGGCAACGTTGCGATGATCGGCGGCCGCGTCGGGAATGCCGGACCGTCACGCCGGCGGCATCGTGCTGGCGACATCGCATCGGCGGCCCGTCGTATCATCGGCCGTGAAGGACACTTCCCCGCGAAAGGACGGACGATGACGACTGAACCTATGGCGGACGCGGCCGACGAGCTGCGTTCCCCGACCCTCACGCTCAACGACCCGGCGCACACCGTGATCCCGCAGATCGGATTCGGCACGTTCCAGATCCCCGCCGCCGACACGCAGCGCGCGGTCGAGGAGGCGCTGGAGATCGGCTACCGCCACATCGACACCGCAGCCGCCTACTACAACGAGGAGGCCGTGGGCGCGGCGCTCAGGGCCACCGGCATGGCGGGCAAGGTCTTCGTGGCGACGAAGCTGCGCAACTGCGATCAGGGCTACGACCAGACGCTCATCGCGTTCGAGGAGTCGCGCCGCAAGCTCGGCCTCGACGTGGTGGACATGTACCTCATCCACTGGCCCATGCCGCGCATCGACGCGTACCGCCAGACGTGGAAGGCGCTGTTGAAGCTGCGCGAGGAGGGCGCGATCCGCGTGGCGGGCGTGAGCAACTTCCTGCCCGAGCATCTCGAAGCGCTCAAGGAGAATTCCGGCGAACTGCCCGCCGTCAACCAGATCGAGAACCATCCGCGATACTCGCAGCCGGCCACGCGCGCCTACTGCGCCGAGCACGGCATCGCCGTGGAGGCGTGGAGCCCGCTGGGCCACGGCGGCGACATGTCGGCCGAGCCGATCGTCGCGGCGGCCGAGGCGCATGGCGTCACGCCCGCCGAGGTGGTGCTGCGCTGGCATACGCAGTCCGGCCGCATCATCATCCCCAAGTCCAAGCACCCCGATCGCATGCGCCAGAACCTCGCATCCGCGCGCTTCGACCTCACCGCAGCCGAGCTCGCCGCCATCGACGCGCTGGATGCGCCGGAGGGACGCATCGGCGCCGACCCCGTCACGTACGTGCAGTCGCAGTCGTGGGCCGACCAGAAGGCGCGCGGCAACGTCTGACGGGCGGCGCGGCATGGATGACGGCGAGTCGGTCGGCAGTGCATCGGCAAACAGCGCGCCGGCAGATGACGACGAACGGGCGTGGATCGCGGCGACGCTGCAGCGGCTGTCGCGATCCGCGTTCCGTGCTAGGTTCACGCTGAGTACCAGGGATCGCGCCTATGCCCGTGCCAAGGGACGCGTCACGATCGCGCGGCATGCGCATGAGATGCTGCGCGAGCGGGTGGGGGATGCCGAGCCTCGCAACGACGGGCGGCAGACGCCATGGCGCGGGCACCCGGTGTTCACCGCACAGCATGCCACGGCGACCTGCTGCCGTGGATGCATCGCCAAGTGGCACGGCATCCCCAAGGGGCGCGCGCTCACCGACGAGGAAACGGACCGGCTCGCGGACCTCGTCATGGCGTGGATCGATCGCGACCTCGCCGCACATCCCGCGCCGGCGCCCATGCCGCCTGTGCGCTCCGGGCAGGCTGAGCAGGATGCGCGTTCTGGGCGGGTTGAACAGACTGGGCGCACTGGGCAGGGTGAACAGGCTGAGCAGACTGGGCACACTGGGCGGGCTGAGCAGGCTGGGCGTGCTGTGCCGTCTGTGCGCTCTGGACAGGCGGCATGGGCTGCGCGTTCTGGGCGGGCTGAACAGTCTGGGCGCACTGGGCAGCCTGGGCGTGCTGTGCCGTCTGGTGCGGCGCGATCTGACGCCGCGCATTCCCCGGGATCGCCTGTGCAGCCGTCGCTGTTCTGACCCGATGGGCCCGGACGGTTGCCGGACGACGGCGGCCGGACGAGCAGATGGGCGAGGCCGATAGGCGAGACAGATGGGCGGAACCGCCTCACCGGAATTGCCGCACCGGGATTGTCACGTCGGAATTGCCGTGCCGGAGTTGCCGTGCCGGAGTTGCCGTGCCGGGCCCGTGAATGACGGGCTGAAACATCGCACACCACGTAGACGCGCGGCCCCGGACACCGGCCCCGTGAATTACGGGCTGAAAAGGACGAAATCTCGGATTCCAAGCGTCAAACCCCCGCCGGAGCGTCCATTTCGCGCTTGGAATTCCGGTTTTCGTCCTTTTGAGCCCGCAATTTTCGGGGGAGACAGTCAGACTCCGAGTAGTAGGGCGGGGGAGCGGACCGCGAGTGCGCGCAGCTACTGCATGCTCGTGCGCTGGGACGGCTCAGAGGCGGGGGACGGACCGCGGGCGGGCGTGGCTACTGGCGTGCGATGGGCGCGAGCTGCACGGCGGTGCCGGAGACCGTCACCATGAGCATGTCGCCGCCCTGCCCGAGCACCTCGTAGTCCACGTCCACGCCCACCACGGCATGCGCGCCCAGCTCGCCGGCGCGCTGCTCCATCTCGGCGATGGCCTGCTGGCGGGCGTTGACCAGCTCGTTCTCGTAGCCCTGCGAACGGCCGCCGAAGATGTTGCGCAGTCCCGCGCCCATGTCCTTGAACATGTTGACGCCGCTGATGACCTCGCCGAACACGATGCCGTAGTAGCCGGTGATGCTGTAGCCCTCGACGGTGGGGGTGGTGGTGACGATCATGGGAACCTCCGTGGTTGACGTGCGGATGACGATGGTCCCCTCCAGTCTACGGGGCCGGCCGCGGGCGCGCCATCTCAGCATTCGGGAGCATTCGGACGGATGGTCCGCAGCGGCCCCGCCCGGTCAGCGCGGGAACCTACACTGAGGGCTATGAGCGAGAACATCATGCGAATCATCGACCTTCGTGGCCGTCAACTGTCCCGTGCCGAGCTGCTTGCGGCCATGCCGCGCGCCGCGATGGGCACCTCCGAGGCCTCCGATCTGGTGCGTCCGATCCTGGAGGACGTCAAGGAGCGCGGCGCCGCCGCCCTGCGCGACTTCGAGGAGAAGTTCGACCACGTGCGCCCGAAGCACCTGCGCGTGCCGGCCGAGGCCATCGCCGCCGCTCTCGACACCCTCGACCCCGAGGTGCGTGCCGCCATCGAGGAATCCGTGCGCCGCGCCCGCGCCGTCGCCGCCAACCAGGTCCCCAAGGACTTCCACACCGATCTCGCCCCCGGCGCCCGCGTGGCCGAACGCTGGATCCCGATCCAGCGCGTGGGCCTGTACGTGCCCGGCGGCAAGGCCGTCTACCCGAGCTCCGTGATCATGAACGCCGTGCCGGCGCAGGCCGCAGGCGTTGAATCGCTGGCCATCGCCACGCCGCCGGCGCGCGATGACGCCGAAGGCCTGCCCAACAAGACCATCCTCGCCACCTGCGCGATCCTCGGCGTCGACGAGGTATACGCCGTGGGCGGCGCGCAGGCCATCGCCATGTTCGCGTACGGCGCCAAGGGCTCCGAGCCGCAGGACGGCGACGTGCTGTGCGATCCGGTCGACAAGATCACCGGCCCCGGCAACATCTTCGTGGCCACCGCCAAGTCGCTCGTGTCCGCGTTCGTGGGCATCGACGCCGTGGCCGGCCCCACCGAGATCGGCATCATCGCCGACAAGACCGCCAACCCGAGCCTCGTGGCCGCCGACCTCATCGGCCAAGCCGAGCACGACGAGCTCGCCGGCTCCGTGCTGTTCACCGACTCCCCGGAGTTCGCCGAGAAGGTGCAGGAGAACCTCGCCTACCGCGTGCCGCGCACCGAGCACGCCGAGCGCGTGCACACGTCGCTGTCCGGCACCCAGTCCGCGATCGTCCTCACGGACGGCCTCGACCAGTCCATCGACGCCGCCAACGCGTACGCCGCCGAGCATCTGGAGATCCAGACCGCCGACGCGGACGCCGTCGTCAAGCGTATCAAGAACGCCGGCGCCATCTTCCGCGGCCCGTACTCGCCGGTCCCGCTGGGCGACTACATGTCCGGCTCCAACCACGTGCTGCCCACCGGCGGCACCGCACGCTTCGCCGCCGGCCTTGGCGTGCACACGTTCATGAAGCCGGTCGAGGTCATCGAATACGACGAGGAAGGTCTCAAGGCGCTGGCCGCGCGCATCAACGCGTTCGCCGTGTCCGAGGACCTGCCCGCGCACGGCGAGTGCGTCCTGTCCCGCTTCGTCAGGGACCCGTACGACAAGGCGACCCTGCGCGAGCAGGAGAAGGAAGCGGGCCTTCGATGAGCACGATCCCCGCAAGCCTGCCGCTGCGCAACGACCTGATCGGCGAGGAGCCGTACGGTGCGCCGCAGCTCGACGTGCCCGTCTGCCTCAACGTCAACGAGAATCCGTACGCGCCCGACCCGGCCGTGTGCGACACGATCGCCCGCCGCGTGCGCGAGATCGCGCCGACGCTCAACCGCTACCCGGACCGCGAGCACATCGAGCTGCGCCGCGCGTTCTCCACGTATCTGGAGCGCGAATCCGGCGTGAGGCTCGACGTGGACGAGCTGTGGGGCGCCAACGGCTCCAACGAGATCATGCTCCAGCTGTTCCAGGCGTTCGGCGGCCCGGGCCGCATCGCGCTCGGCTGCGATCCCACGTACTCGATGTACCCCGAGTACGCGCGCGACACGTTCACCGAATGGAAGCTCGCGCACCGCAACCCCGACTTCACGCTCAACGTGGAACGCACGATCGAGGCGATCCACGACGTGAAGCCCGCGATGGTGCTCATCACCAGCCCCAACAACCCCACCGGCACGCCGCTGGACCCCGCCGACCTGAAGGCGCTGCTCAAGGCGTGCGAAACCGCCGACGTGGCAGGCGCGCCCGAAGGCGTGCACCCGGTGCTCGTGGTGGACGAGGCGTACGTGGAGTTCCGCAACCCCGGCACGCCCAGCGCCGTGGAGCTGATCAAGGACCATCCGAACCTTGCGGTGAGCCGCACGATGAGCAAGGCGTTCGCGTTCGCGGGCGCACGCGTCGGCTATCTCGCCGCGTCCAGGGGCATCATCGACTGCGTGCGCATCGTGCGCATGCCGTACCACCTGTCCGCCGTGACGCAGGCCGCGGCCATCGCCGCGTTCGAGCACACGGACGAGCAGCTGAGCCGCGTGAGCCATCTACGCGAGACGCGCGAGGCGACCGCCGCATGGCTCAGGGCGCAGACGTACAAGGGCCAGCCGCTCGAGGTGGCGCAGTCCGAATCGAACTTCCTGCTGTTCGGCGGGCATTTCGACGATCGCGACGCCATCTTCGAGGAGCTGCTCAAGCGCGGCATCCTCATCCGCGTGGTCGGCCCGGACGGCTGGCTGCGCGTGTGCATGGGCACGGATGACGAAATGGCGAAATTCCGCGAAGGACTCGCCGAAGTGCTGCGTATAGTGGAAGCCGGCTGAACCGGACGCAACCGGACGCTTCGACGTCGCGCGGCGGGCGGACACCATATCGGCGTCCGCCCGTTCGCGCATGGGCCGACCGGACGGCCCGACACCCGCAGAGCAAGGAAAAGGGAACCATGGCACGAACCGCACACATCGTCCGCGAGACGAGCGAATCCAGCATCGATCTGGAACTCAACCTCGACGGCACCGGCATGACCGACATCGATACGTCCGTGCCGTTCTACAACCACATGATGAACGCGCTGGGCAAGCACTCGCTCATCGACCTCAGGATCCACGCCCACGGCGACACCGACATCGACGTGCACCACACCGTGGAGGACACGGCCATCGTGTTCGGCGAGGCGCTCAGGCAGGCGCTCGGCGACAAGCGCGGCATCCGCCGCTTCGCCGACGCCACCGTGCCGCTGGACGAGGCGCTCGCCAAGGCCGTCGTCGACATCTCGGGACGTCCCTACTGCGTGTGCTCCGGCGAGCCCGCAGGCTTCGAATACTGCATGATGGGCGGTCATTTCACCGGTTCGCTGGTGCGCCACGTCATGGAATCCATCGCTCTGCACGCCGGCATCTGCCTGCACATGCAGGTGCTGGCCGGGCGCGACCCGCACCACATCGCCGAGGCCGAGTTCAAGGCGCTGGCGCGTGCGCTGCGCTTCGCCGTCGAACCGGACCCGCGCATCCAGGGCCTGATCCCGAGCACGAAGGGAAGCCTGTGATGAGCGACGATCCGCGTTCCGACGACCTCAACGACGATTTCAACGACGATTTCAACTCCGACGACGCGCATTTCTCCGACGAGGAGCTCGAGGCGGCGCTGGCCGGATTCGAGAAGGAGTTCGCCGAGGAGGACGCGAAGAACGACGCGAAGAACGACGGCGCATCGGCGGGCGACGCCGACGCGGGCACGGGTGAGCTTGACGGCGACCCGTCCGCCGGATTCGACGACGAGCTCGAGGGGCTGCTGGGCAACAAGGCCAAGGCCGCCGTGCTCATCACGCGTCTGGCCAGTGCCGAACTGCTCGCCGCGTTCTGCCAGATCTCCGACATCTCCGCCGACTGCGTCACCTCCAAGGAGGGGGCGGTGGCGGTGCTCTCCAACCTGTCCGGCGACGGTCCGGAGGCGGCGGCGCGCGACCTGACGACCGTGGTCAACGGCATGGCGATCGTGCTGGCCGTCAACCGCGCGGACAAGCTCGAGGCCACGATGTATCTCAAGGGCAAGGCGGGGGAGACCTTCGCGCCGCCCGTGCTGTTCTCGTCCACCGCGCCGTTCGTGGAGGACCTCATGCTCGGCATCACCACCGTGGACGGGCTCAGGGGCCAGGGCCTCGCCGTGGTGCCCACGTCCGGCTACGACCATGACGCCGCCATGAAGGTGATCGCCGAACACACCCGCTTCGGCCGCGGCGGCGCCACGCACGGCTCCCGCGTCCAGTGACCGCGGACCCGGTGACCGTGCCGAAACAGCGGACCGTTAGAATCCGTTTCGCAACCCCTGAAGGAGTGTGACATGACCAAGATCGTGGTATTCGACTACGGCTTCGGCAACGTGCGGTCGATGGTGCGTGCCCTCGCCAACCTCGGCGCTGACGCCACGCTGACGTCCGACTACCGTCAGGCGCTCGAGGCCGACGGCCTCGTGGTGCCCGGCGTCGGCGCGTTCGCCGCCTGCGTCCGGGGACTGAGGCAGGTAAGCGGCGACCGCGTGATCTACGACCGCATCCGGGCCGACCGTCCGGTGCTCGGCGTGTGCGTGGGCCTGCAGATCATGTTCGATCTGGGCCTCGAGCACGGCGAGAACGCACAGGGACTGGGCCTCATCGGCGGCACCGTGGCGCCGCTGGACGCGCCCGTGGTACCGCACATGGGCTGGGACACCGTGCAGGCCGATCCCGGCACCACGCTGCTCAGGGGCATCGAGGACGAGCGGTTCTACTACGTGCACTCCTACGCCGCCATGAACGCCGAACCGGCCGATCTGAGCCGCGAGCAGATCGACCTGGACGGCGTCGACCAGCACGTCTCGTGGTGCGAATACGGCAACAGCCATTTCGTGGCTGCCTACGAGCGCGGCCGCATCGCCGCCACGCAGTTCCATCCCGAGAAGTCGGGCGACGCCGGCGCGCAGCTGCTGCGCAACTGGATCGCGTCGTTCTGATCCGGCCGATCCGGCAAGTTCCAGACACCGAACGAGACATCGAACGAAAGGAATCCGTTATGTCATTGACGCTGCTGCCCGCCGTGGACGTTCGCGACGGCAAGGCCGTCCGGCTCAGGCAGGGCGAGTCCGGTTCCGAGACCGACTACGGCTCGCCGCTCGACGCCGCCCGCACGTGGGTGGAGGCCGGCGCCGAGTGGATCCATCTGGTGGATCTGGACGCCGCGTTCGGCACGGGGGACAACCGCGCCCAGCTGCGCGAGATCGTGCGGGAGCTGGGCGACAAGGTCAACATCGAGATGTCCGGCGGCGTGCGCGACGACGCGTCGCTCGACGCCGCGCTGGAAGCCGGTGCCGCGCGCGTCAACATCGGCACCGCCGCGCTGGAGAACCCCGACTGGACCGCCGAGGCGATCCGCCGGTACGGCGACCGCGTGGCCGTGGGCCTCGACGTGCGCGGGCACACCCTTGCGGCCCGCGGCTGGGTCAAGGAGGGCGGCGACCTGTTCGAGACCATGAAATTCCTCGACTCCGTGGGCTGCTCGCGCTACGTGGTCACCGACGTCGCGCGCGACGGCATGATGAGCGGCCCGAACCTCACGCTGCTCAGGGAGGTCGCCGAGCGCACCGACGCGAAGGTGACCGCGTCCGGTGGCATCGCCAAGCTGGACGATCTGCGCGCGATCCGCGGGCTCGCCGACCTCGGCGTCGACTCGGCGATCCTCGGCAAGTCCCTGTACGCCCGCGCGTTCACCCTCGAGGAGGCCCTCAGGGTCGCGGCCTGACGGCGCGCGTTGTGCCCCGTCAGCCTTGGGTGGCTTTTTATCCCCGTCGTCCTTGGGTGGCTTTTTACCCCCGTCGTCCTGGGCGGCTTTGTTCTCGTCGCGCTAGACGGCTTTTACCCACCCCGTCATCCTGAGCGAAGGCCGTAGGCCGTAGTCGAAGGATCCTTTTGTTGCATGTCAAGGATCCTTCGACTCGCTGCGCTCGCTCAGGATGACGAGGTAAAGAATGCTCGCTCAGGATGACGAGGGGCGCGCTTTGCTTAGGGGTGACGCGGGTGGTTGCGTTCGCTACGGCTGTCTTCCGTGTTGTTCCCCGATCGGCGGTGCGACGCGCCGTCCCGTGGTGTGCCTTGGAGCCGCACGCGTCAGTCGGCTTGGCGGGTGACCGTCGGCGACGCGTCCTTTGCGTCCGCGTCATCATGAGGGGGCCGTACCGTTCCGCTGTCCTGAGTGGACTTTATCCCCCTGTCATCCTGAGCGAAGGCCGTAGGCCGTAGTCGAAGGATCCTTTCGGTGCATGTCAAGGATCCTTCGACTCGCTGCGCTCGCTCAGGACGACGAGGTAAAGAATGCTCGCTCAGGATGACGGGCGTGGTGCGCTTTGCTTAGGGGTGGCGCGGGTGGCACGCTCGTTCAGGATGACGGGACGGATAAAACAGCCTGCTCAGGATGACGAGGATGGCGCGCCCGCTCAGGATGACGGGGTGCCGCGCATGGCAACGTCACTTGGCGCAGGGCAGCACGCCCTTCTTGATGAGCGACTTGAAGACCTTGTAGTCCTCCTCGGTCTGGTCCGCATAGCTCACCGCGAAGGACGCGATCGCGCGGTCGAACTCGTCGGAGCCGCCCAGATAGTTCGCGATGGCCGTCGAATCGCCGGTGCGCGCATGGGCATGCGCCAGGCACCAGGCGCACATGCGGCCCAGATCCGACAGCGCCAGGTCGTTGAGATGGTCGATGTCGATCGACCCCTTGCCGTTCCACAGCTGGCGCACGTAGTAGTCGCGCGGGCGGCCGTCCTCGGCGATGAACGACGACCAGCCGAGCATCACGTCCGCCGTGGACTGGATGAGCTTCTGCCCCTGCACCACGCGCTCGCCGTGCGTGGCATACGGGCTCTTGCCGCAGAAGCGCTCCAGCACCGAGGCGGTGGCCTCCTTCATCTGCAGGATCAGCGGGTCGTCGATGTCGCGACCGGTGTACATCGCCACCCAGGCGCGCTGGCCCACCGAGCCCACGCCCACTACCTTGCGCGCCGCGTCGTGGAACCGGTAGTGGTCGAGCACGCGGCGGCGGTCGTCGTACAGGCTGTCGCGGTAGTTGGCGAGCAGCGTGTCGATGCGTTCGCGCAGCGCCTCGTGGTCGGCGTACTGCGTGAGCTCGTCGATCGGCACCAGCTCGGGCGGCGCGCTGTTGAAGCACAGCCGGTCGCCCTCGAAGTGCGCCAGCTTGGCGGCCGCCGCATCGGAATCCTTGAGCCGCGCCTTCATCGCCGCGGCGCGCAGCGTGCGGTTCTTGCGCCCGTCGCGCGTGGACTCGTAGCGGTCCAGCGTATGCTCCACGTCCAGATGGTCGTACCACGCTTCGAGATAATCCATCTTGGAGAACTGGTCGATGCGGTTGCGGTACGTGTGCACGCAGCGTTCCACGGCGGCCCGACGCGCCTTCTCCTTGATGCCGTTGGCGCGGCCGCACACCTCGACGCTCACGGCGAGGCGCTTGATGTCCCACTCCCACGGGCCGGTGGCGGTCTCGTCGAAGTCGTTGATGTCGAAGACGAGGTGCGCCGAAGGGGAGCGGAAGATGCCGAAGTTGCCGATGTGCGCGTCGCCCACGGCCTGCACGGGGATGCCGGTGACCGGCGTGCGTGCCAGATCGTTGGCCATGATCAGCGCCGTGCCGCGGTAGAACGTGAACGCGCTCGCGCTCATGCGCGCGTAGCGCAGCGGGACTAGATCCGGCACGCGCTGCGCCGACTGCTCCTCCAGCAGTCCGATCACGTCGCGCCGGCCCTCGCGCACCTGCCAGATCGCGTGGCTCTCCAGAGGCGCCTTGGCGCGCGCGGCGATGCCGGCCCGGGCGCGTTGGCGCGGATCGTCGTGCTCCACCCAGGATCCGACGTCCACCTGCGGGTACTCGCGCGGCTGCGGCGCCGCGGTGCTGGTCTTCTCGCTCATGCCGACTAGCATAATCCCCGCCGCGTGTTAACGCATGACGTAATAATGTCATGCCACCATGGTCCGCATGGATAAACAGCAGGAGTTTGCTCTGCGCACGGTCGAGGAACGCGACGTGCGCTTTATTCGTTTGTGGTTCACCGATGTGCTGGGAACGCTGAAGTCCGTCGCGATCGCTCCGGCGGAGCTGGAGGCCGCATTCGAGGAGGGGCTCGGATTCGACGGTTCGGCGATCGAGGGCATGACGCGCGTGTCCGAGGACGACATGATCGTGCAGCCCGACCCGTCCACCTTCCAGATCCTGCCGTGGCGCGGCGGCCCGCAGGGCACGGCGCGCATGTTCTGCGACATCCTCACCCCCGAGGGCGAACCGTCGCTCGGCGATCCGCGCCACGTGCTCAAGCGCGCGCTCGCCAAGGCCAAGGACCGCGGCTTCACGTTCTACGTGCATCCCGAGATCGAGTTCTACCTGTTCGAGAACCAGGAGGACTGGTCCAAGCCGCCCAAGGCCATCGACGACGGCGGCTACTTCGACCACGTGCCGCGCAGCCCGGGCATGGACTTCCGCCGCGCCACCGTGAACATGCTCGAGCAGATGGGCATCTCGGTGGAGTACTCGCATCACGAGGCGGGCCCCGGCCAGAACGAGATCGATCTGCGCTACGCCGACGCCCTGACCACCGCGGACAACATCATGACGTTCCGCACCGTGGTCAAGGAGATCTCGCTGGAGCGCGGCATCCACGCCAGCTTCATGCCCAAGCCACTGGCCGACGCGGCCGGCTCCGGCATGCACACCCACCTGAGCCTGTTCGAGGGTGACTCCAACGCGTTCTACGAGGCCGGCCAGGAGTTCAACATGTCGCTCACCGCGCGCCAGTTCGCGGCGGGCATCCTGCACCACGCCGCGGAGATCACCGCCGTGTGCTGCCAGTACGTCAACTCGTACAAGCGTCTGTGGGGCGGCAACGAGGCGCCGAGCTACATCTGCTGGGGCCACAACAACCGTTCCGCGCTGCTGCGCATCCCGCAGTACAAGCCCGGCAAGGGCAATTCGGCGCGCATCGAATACCGCGCGCTCGACCCGGTGGCCAACCCGTATCTCGCGTACTCGCTGCTGCTCGCCGCGGGCCTCGACGGCATCGACCAACAGATGACGCTGGACGAGCCCACCAGTGACGACGTGTGGGAACTGACCGACGCCGAGCGTCAGGCCATGGGCATCCAGCCTCTGCCGAGCTCGCTCGACGAGGCGCTCAAGATCATGGAGCGCTCCGACTTCGTGGCCGACGTGCTCGGCGAGCACGCGTTCGAGTACTTCCTGCGCAACAAGCGTCAGGAGTGGACCGAATACAACAGCCAGGTCACGCCGTTCGAGCTGGCCAAGTACCTGCGCCGCCTGTAGCGTCCAACGCCACGACGATGGCCCGGTCTCCCGTGGTGGAGACCGGGCCATCGTCGTGTTTCGCGCCGCGCGCTACCATGCGCCGCCGAGCGGTCCTACTTCGCGGGCAGCCCGTCGACGTCGAAGTCCTGGTCGAGCTGCGGCGCCCGGTATCCGCCGAACGTGACGTGCAGCTGATCGGTGGTGTTCTCCAGTCGATACACCTCGGTCACCGTGCCTTCCGCGCCGGGCTGGAGCCGACGATACGGGGAGCGGCTCTGGTCCACGTCCGGATCGTCGAGCGACGTGCTCTTGAGCTCCGTGCCGCCCTGCGTGACCTTCGGATACGAGAGATCCTCGAACGAGAACGGGTGCTTGGCCTGATTGACCCACTCGAACGTCACCAGCACCGCGTCCTTGTCGTCGTAGTCCTTGCCCACGTACCTGACACCGGATACGCGGAACGCCATGGACATGACGGTGTGCTCGGACTTGTAGAGCCGGTACGTCTGCGTCATGCCGGTGGTGTCCGCCTCGGATTCGGGCCTGAGGGCGCCTTCGGCGTCCGACTGCGCCAGCGGCGTCATCGCGTCCGCGCCGTCGGCGAACGCGAAGCCGCGGCGGACGTAGCGGTCCGAGTAGTAGTCGCCGGCCTCGGCCATCACGTCTGAGTCGTCGCGCAGCACGTAGGCGATGGTCACGTCCAGCGTGGCGCCCGGCTGGATGTCGGTGCTGCGCGAGCGCGAGTCGTAGTAGTCCAGGCCGTCGGGGTCGGCATCGGACATATGGTCAAAGTCGTAGATGTTCGTCTCGTCCAGCCCCACGCCGTGCTGGTATGCCGCGTACCCGAAGGAGTCGAACGACTGCGCCTCCGAGCCGCGGTTCGTCACGTGGTACGTGATCATGACGGTCTTCTTGCCCGGCTTGTTGCTGCCCTCGTAGGTGTCCGCGGCGCGCCGGGCCGCGGTGATCGACACGTCGGCCTTGTCGTCGTCGAATCGGGCGATCGTGCCGGACTCGTAGGCGACCACGGGATCGTCGTCCACCTCCGGCTCGTCGTCGGAGGAGTAGTCGGAGTCGTCGTCGGATGACGAGCCGTCCGACGACCAGGACCAGGACCAGGACCGCGACGTGCCGTACGACATGAGCGGGTTGTAACCGTTGCGCACCACCGTCACCGCGGCGGAGGCGGAACTGATGATCATCCATGCCGACAGCGCCAGGGAGAACAGCGCCCGTCCCCTGCCGCCCCGCCCCGAACCGCCGGCCGTCCGCACGAGCGCGATGAGTCCGCACAACGCGGCCGCCGCACCGAACGCCGTCGTCAGGACGGGGATCGTCTTCATGCACCACGCGATGATCGCGAGGACTATCGCGGCCGTGGCCCAGCCGTTGGTGCGTCCGGACGCCGCGGCGGAGCCCGATGCGCCCGAGCCTTTCGCGCCGCCGCGGGACGTCTGGGCATGGCCGTGGGAGCCGCCGGGCGTCTGCGCGCGCGGAGCGGGGGACGTCTGCTGATCGTACGGGCTCTGCTCGTACGGCGTCTGCTGGAAGGACGACCGGTCCTGTCCCGAGTCGTCGCCGACGTGGTCGGACGTCTGGATCCGCACCGGGGCCGGTCGGCTCGGGCGAGAGCCGGACATCGCGGCGTTCCGGCGCTGCTTGGCCGAGAGCGGCGGCTTGGCGGCGGATCCGGAGCCGCCGTTCGTTCCCCTGCCGCCGCCCCGTGCCGCGGTCACCTGCGCGTCGTTGTGCGCGTCGAGCGTCTGGCGTCTGGCATCGCGCTTCCTTGCCTGCTTCTCCTCGCGTTCCAGCGCCTTGGCCGGATCCACGTAGTCCTGCGTCTCGTCGGCGTCGAACGGGGATACGTATCCGTCGCCGTTGCGGTCCCTGCCGTAGAACAATCCCATCTGAGCCCCCTCGCCTCGTGTCGCCGTCACCGCCAGTCTATCCCGAGGGCTGGGTATCGTAAGTGCGGCGATGTCGGTCGGCATCGCGTCAAACGATTCAATCCCTGCATCCGCATTGCGGCCGCGCGCCTCGTCCGAACGGTGCGCCGCCGCGCGTCACGAAGGACGGCTCGATGGCCAAGCAACGCTTCTTCACGCTGCCGGTGATCACTCTGGTGGGGCTGAGCTTCATGCTCGGCATGAGCGAGTTCGTGGTGGTGGGCATCCTGCCCGACATCGCGACCGGACTGGGCGTCTCCGAGGTGACGGTGGGCAACCTCGTCGCCATGTTCGCGTTCGTCTACGCGCCGTGCACCCCGCTCGGGTCTGCGCTGTCCGCCAGGTTCCCGCGCTTCGCCACGCATCTGGGGCTCATGGGCGTGTTCCTCGCCGGCAACCTGCTGTGCGCGTTCGCGTCCGACTACGCCGTGCTCGTGGTGGCGCGCATCCTCATCGCCATGGTCTCCGGCACCATCGTGTCCATCTCCATGACGTACGCGCCGGACGTGGCGCGCCCGGAGCATCGCACGCGGTTCATCGCATGGGTGTTCTCCGGCTTCTCGATCGCCTCGGTCGTCGGCGTGCCGGTGGGCACGACCGTGGCCAACAATCTGGGATGGCGCTGGGCGTTCCACCTCGTCAACATCCTCACGGTGCTGTTCATGGCGCTCATGGTGATCTCGGTGCCGCGCCACTCGCCCGAACAGCTCAGGATCGGCTTCCTGCCGCAGTTCCGCCTGTTCCTCGACCGCCGCATCCAGCTCGGCGTGGCGGCCGTGGTGTGCGGCGCCGCGGCGACCTACGTGGTCTACACGTACCTGACGCCCATCATGCGCGACGACCTCGGATTCGACGAGAACATGGTCAGCCTCGGCCTGGTGGTGTACGGTCTCGCCTGCCTGTGGGGCAACCTCACCAGCGGCAGGCTGGCGGCGCGCGGCACCGGCGTCGAGCCGCTCACGCACGTGCGCCCCATCTACGTCGCGCACGCGGCGGTGCTGTGTTCGCTCGCGCTCGCCGGAACGCTGCCGGTCTACGGTGCGGCGGCGCTCATCGCGCTCGGCTGCCTGATGTACCTGCAGAACTCGCCGTCGCAGATCCTCTACATGGACGTGGCGGCCGCCTCGCACCCCGGATCCACCAATCTGGCCGCGTCGCTCAACTCCATGGCGTTCAACATCGGCATCGCGGTCGGTTCGGCCGTGGGCGGACTCGTCAACGACCACCTTGGCCTGACGTGGCTCGGCCCGGTGGGCGCCGTCTTCGCGCTGCTCGCCGCGCTCGCCGTCACCGCGCTGCGCCCGTTCGTGCCGGCCGGGGGAGACGCGGCGGCCTCCGCCGCACGCTGAGCTGGTATCATGCAACACCAGCGCCGCGCCGGCGGCGCATCGAGGTCCGCGGAGCGAGGGGAGTGCACCATGGCTGACGAAACGACGGGGAATGCCGGAGACACGGCCGACGAGACGCTGTACGGCCCGTACTCGTTCGCCGTGGACTACGAGGGGTACCGCCGCTGGTACGCCTCCCGCGGCCTGAAGGAACTGCGCAAGGGGTTCCTGATCTTCACCGGGTTCTCCACGGTGTTCATGCTCGCCGGTCTGACCTGCCTGATCCTGCTGATCGCCGGCGTCATCGACGCGTCGCAGCGCACCGGCGTGACGATCCTGTTCGCCTTCTGTCTGGTGCAGTGGCTGCTGGCCCTGCTGGGACTGGCCAGGCCCCGTCTGGTGCTCGCCAGCCAGCGGTCGCTGGCGAAGCGGTGGTTCGAGGCGCGCGGCGTGAACGTGGAGGCGCTGGAGCTGGCGCAGCCCGACGTGCGGCAGTGGAACGTGCTCATGCGCGGACGCGTGACGCCGCTGGGATTCGAGGAGCGTCTGGCGGACGGCTACGACGTGCGTCTGCCGTTCGCGGTGCTCGACCCGCGGGCCGAGCTCGTCGACGGGGCGCTGTGCTACCGCGTGGCCGCGGACAGGCAAGGCGTCACGCTGTGGTCGCTGCTGGATCGGGAGATCCATTTCGCGGCCGGTCTGGTCAACGGCACGGTCGTCGTGCCGACGGACGGCATGCCCGACGTCAAGGGATTCCGCAGCGACGTTGCCGGGCGCATCGCGGCGCAGCGCGAGGCCGTGGTACGCGAATCCACCGCCGCCGTGGCCTCCGGCAGGGGCGGCTCGTCGCCGGTCATCGACGCCATCGTCGACTGGTGCGCGTGACGGCGGAAGCACAAGATTTTCGAGGTTCCGTCCTGTGACCCCGGGCCGTGTGAATGCGCACACGGGCTTCGCCGGAATTCCGCCATTGCGCGAAGACGGCATGTGCGATGATGTGCGTTCGGCGACTCACAAGATGAGGCCATGAGAATCTTGTGCGTCGTGTGATCTCGCTGATCGCGTCAGAGGCGGGGATCGCCGAACCAGGACGTGTAGATGATCGCGAAGTTGCGGTTGCCGTAGCTGGAGCAGGAGTCGCCGGTGCCTGTGCCCGCCCTGAGCGCCGCCGCGTTGGGCTGGTACGGCGTGTAGATGTACAGCAGCGTGGTGGCGTCGTTCTCGATGAACACGTTGCCGGTGCCGCACGCCGTGTTCGGATGGTACTGGATGGCGTTCACCCTGCCGGTGCGGAAGCGGTACTGCTGCCTGTGGGACAGGTAGTACCTGAACCGCCGCGCCGAGCCGATCACCTGGTTCACGAATCCCGCGTACTGCGGGTCGCAGTCGGCGTCGTCCGGGCAGCTCAGCCCCATCGCCGCCTGATAGTTCCAGTCGGTCGGCGGATTGGCGGTCACCAGATGCTGCTCTTTCTGCATCAGCGTGAGCAGCACCTTCTGGCTGATGCCGCAGGCGTGCGCGGCCGTGTCGATCACCTGCGCCGCGGTGCGCGCGCCGGCCGCGGCGATGGCGTCGCACAGGCCGTCGGCGTCCGATGCCGGCACGTCGAAGGTCCTGCTGCGCAGGCACTGGTCGCCGAAGCACGCGGAACCCTTGTCGTCGAGGAAGTCCTGCACCTCGTCCACGCTCATGGCGTCCTCGTCGAAGAACTGCGCGTCGGAGATGATGTTGCCGGGGTCGAAGTCGTACTCCACGGTGAGCTCCTGCTGCTGCGCGCGCGCCGCGGCCGCGATCCGCTGATAGCGCACCACGCGCACCAGCGCCAGCACGAGCGCCGTCACCAGCACCGCCGCGAGCAGCGCCGTGCCCGCGGTCAGCGCCCTGCCGGCAGTGCCGCCGTTACGCCACGAGCGAATCGGATGGGAGAGCAGGGAGAGGCGGGACAGACGGGGGATGCGGAACGCCCGGCGTCGGGTCCCCGGCGTCGTCTGCGTCCGAGGCTTCTCCGTCCCCGCCCGTCCGTTCGGTCTCGCGGACTTCGACCGATTGCGATTCCTGTTGTTCGTCATGCCGGGCGACATTGTAGCGTCCCCGTCTGAAGGTGCGTCCGCCCTGCGCGGAAGGAACGCGCGGGAGGAATGCGCGGACGGACGGTTCAGGCCACGATCTTCCTGATGCGCTGGACGCTCACGGGCCTGGGCGTGCCGAGCTCCTGCGCCCACAGGGACACGTAGAACTCCTCGAGCATCCAGCGGGCCTCCTCGGCCTTGGCCGACAGCGCCTCGTGGCGGGGCCCGGCCGGCTCGGCCTTGGCGCGCGCGGCCGCCTTGTCCACGATCTGACGAGCCTCGTCGGCCTGCCATGCCCAGCGCACGTCGCGGTTCTTGTCGGCCTTGGCCTTGGCCAGACGAGCCAGATCCGCGCGCAGGTACCGTTCGATGTGCCGCAGCGCATACGGCGGCGTGGCCCCGATGAAGCCCGGATGCACGAGCGTGGCGATGTGCTCGCGCACCGACTGCAGCACCGAGAGCATCGGCAGATCGGCCTTGCCGGACACGGCCTTGTCCACCTCCGCGTAGCGCTTCAGGATCGCGATCACGTCGTGCGCCACCTGATACACCGTGTCCTCGAACACCTCCGTGACGCCGAGCACGGCGTCGGCCAGCGCGTCGTCGTTCGGCAGCTTGTCGACGTCCGGCAGCAGCCGTTTGACCGCGGCGAGCTGCAGGTCCTCGACGAGCGCCTTCGTGGACTTGTAGGGCGCGGACGCCAACATCAGCGCCTCGGCGCCGAGCCAGCGGGACGAGACGCGCTCCGACGGCAGCCGCAGCGCGTCCAGCGCGCCCCTCCACAGCATCTCCGCACGCGACTCGGTCGTGGCGCCGGCCTTGTGCAGCAGGTTCGCCTGCTCCACCAGCTTGCCCTGATCGCCCGCGGCGGCCGCCTTGCGCTCCACCATCCTGCGTGCGGACGCCTCCGCCTGCGCGGCGAACCGGCGCTGCAGCTCCGTCAGATCCTTGCCGGTGCCGAGCGTCCTGACCGGCGCGCGTCCGCGTCCTCGGCGGTTCCGTGGCTGGGGCAGTTCCTGCTCCACGGCGAACGTCATGCGCAGGTAGGGCGAGAGCTTGCCCCACAGCTCGGCGTTCAGCACCTCGGGATGGATCTGCGCGCCCACCGTGGCGATGGCCGCCTTGGTGAACAGGTGCGTGAAGTCCGGCACCGGGGACGCGCCGGACAGCGCCGGCTTGCCGCGGTCGCCCGACCCGGGCAGATCCGGGTACTGGTCGTCGATCCACGCGCGGATCTTCCTCGCGGCGTCCGGCGCGGGCACGAACTGCACGCGCAGCTGCTTGGGCAGCGCCTTGATGAGGCCTAGGATCAGCTCGTCCAGCAGACCCGGCACGTTCCACGTGAACTGGTCGGGCGTGAGCCTCGAGAGCACCTTGATCGGCACGTGCACGGTCACGCCGTCGGCGGGGTCGTGCGGATCGTACACGTAGCTGAGCCTCAGGTCGATCGGCGAACCGTCCGTGCCGAACGCGTGCCAGTGATCGGGATAGTCGGCGAGGCTCACCGCGTCCGCGTCGGCCAGACGCTCCACCTTGTCCGGGTCGAAGTCGAGCAGATGCGGGTGCGCGTCGTGCGCGCCCTTCCACCACTTCGCCAGATCGGCCACGCACGTCACATCCACGGGGACCACGGCGTTGTAGAAGTCGAACAGGTCCTCGTCGCTCACGGTCTGCGCCATCTGGCGCGTGCGGTTCGCGTCGTCGGCGGCCTCCTCGAGGATGTCGCGGTTGCGCGCCACGAACTCGTCGTAGCTGAAACGCTGCTGGACGTCGCCCTCCACAAGGCCCTGACGCAGCAGGAAGTCGCGTGCCTCGGCCGGGTTGATGCGTCCCCACTGCACGGTGCGGTCCTGCACGATGGGCAGGCCGTACAGCAGCACGCGCGCGCTCGCCACCGCGGAGCCGCGCGAGCCGGACCAGTGGGGCTCCGCGTACGTGGTGCGGGTGAGGGATCCGGCGAGCGGCTCGGCCCATGCCGGATCGATGGACGCCGAGTAGCGCGCCCACAGCCGGCTCGTCTCCACCAGCTCCGTGCTCATCACCCACGGCGGCGTCGACTTGGCCACGGCGGAGGCGGGGAACAGCGCGAAGTGCGTGCCGCGCGCGCCCAGATACTCGTTCTTCGACTGCTTCTGCGCACGCTTCATCGCGCGGGCGCGCGCGGCTCCCGTCAGGCCCGCGAAGTCGGACGCCTTGGGCTCGCGCACCACCTGCATGCCCATGTTGGACAGCAGTCCCGCCAGCATGGCGGTGTGGATGCCGCGGTCGTCCCACGAGCAGATCATGCTGCGCGCCGGCTGCTGGTTGATCGGCAGCTGACGCACCGTCAGGTCCGGACGAGACGCCGGCTGCGGCACGCCCACCCTGAATTTGAGCTCGCGGCACATCTCGGTGAGCTGATGGACCAGATCGCGCCACTGGCGCATCCTCAGCCAGCTCAGGTACTCGGTCTTGCAGATGCGGCGCAGCGCCGAGTTGCTCGGCTCGCCGTCCGCCTGGAACACGCGGTCCCACAGGTTGAGGGCCGTGAGGAAGTCGCTGGTGGGGTCCGCGTAGCGGTTGTGGATGCGGTCGGCCTCGTCGCGGTTCTCGTCCGGGCGCTCGCGCGGGTCCTGCAGGCTCAGGAACGCCACGATCACCAGCACCGCGGCCAGCGTGTCCGGCGTGGACTTGGACGCCTCGATCACCATGCGTCCCAGACGCACGTCGATCGGGATGCGCGCCAGCTGGCGGCCGATGTGCGTGAGCGTCACCTCGCCGCGCCGGCGGCCGATCGCCTTGAGCTCGGTGAGCTCGTTGAAGCCGTCGGAAACGGCCTTCATGTCCGGCGGGTCGATGAATCCGAAGCGCGTCACGTCCTCGGCGGTGCGCGCCACGCCCACCGACAGCATGTGCAGCACCACGGCGCCCAGCGACGTGCGCAGGATCTCCGGCTCGGTGAAGCGCGGACGCGTCTCGTAGTCCTCGCGCGAATACAGGCGGATCGCGATGCCGTCGGCGATGCGGCCGCATCGGCCGGAACGCTGGTCGGCGCTCGCCTGGCTGATCGGCTCGATGGGCAGACGCTGCACCTTCGCGGTCTTCGAATAGCGCGAGATGCGGGCGGTGCCCGGGTCCACCACGTAGCGGATGCCCGGCACGGTCAGCGACGTCTCGGCCACGTTGGTGGCGATGACGATGCGCTGGTGCGTGTGCGGCTCGAACACGCGATGCTGGTCCTTGGCGGACAGCCTCGCGAACAGCGGCATGATCTCGATGGCGTCCGGGCGGCGCATGTCGTCCGCGCGCGGGCCGTAGTGACGGTGCAGCGCGTTCTCGAAGTCGTGGATGTCGCGCTCGCCGGAGGCGAAGACCAGGATGTCGCGGGCGCCCCGCTCGTGGCTCGAATGGATGACGAGCTCGGCGCAGGCGCGGGCCACGGCGGTGGGCATGTCCGTGATGCCGTCGTCCGCGCCGCCTCCCGAACGCGACCGTCCGCCGCGCGGCGCGTCGTCGTCGGACGCGATGGCGGTGGACAGCTCCTCGTAGTCGGCGTCGCCGGGACGCGCGCCCACGGCGAATCCGGGCACCTCGCGCATCAGCGCCGGCGCGGTGCCGAGCGGCTCGTACAGCACCTGCACGGGGTAGGTGCGGCCTGACACCTCGATGACCGGCACCTTGGCCTTGAGCGCATGCTCGAAATGCTCCTTGAACTTCACCGAGTCGATGGTCGCGGACGTGATGATGAGCTTGAGGTCGCGCCGCCTGGGCAGCAGGGCGGTGAAGTAGCCGAGCAGGAAGTCGATGTTGAGGCTGCGCTCGTGCGCCTCGTCGATGACGATCGTGTCGTACTGGCTGAGCTTCGGATCGCGCTGGATCTGCGCGAGCAGGATGCCGTCGGTGACCACGCGAAGACGGGTCTTCGGCGAGCTTTCGTCGGTGAAGCGCACCTGGAAGCCCACCTCATCGCCCAGTTTCACGCCCAGCTCGGCGGCGATGCGCTCGGCCACGGTGCGCGCGGCGATGCGGCGGGGCTGCGTGTGTACGATCTGCCGTCCGTGCGTGCCGCGTCCCATCTCCAGCAGGATCTTCGGGATCTGCGTGGTTTTGCCGGAGCCGGTCTGGCCGGAGACGATCACCACCTGCGAGGTGCGCACGGCCTCGGCGATCTCGTCGCGTGCAGCGGAAACCGGCAGTTCAGTGGGATATTCGAAGTTCATGTCCGTTCAGCAGATCCTTGGAAATAAGTCAGTGGCGCGTATCGGCGGCCCCGCTCGGCCGTGCCTGAGCAGCGTCGGGGCGGTGCGGGATGCGCTATCGGCGCAAAACCTCAATGATACGGTAGCCCTTGGAACTGGCGTATTTGCTCACGGTAAAGTCGTCGCCGAGCGTTTCGTCGAGCCAGGGGATGAGCGAATCGGCGCCGAGGTTCTTCTGCACGACCAGATAGGCGCCGCCGCCGGCGTTGAGGCGCGGCAGCCAGGTCATGAGCAGCTCGTGCAGCGCGTCCTTGCCGATGCGGATCGGCGGGTTCGACCAGATGAGGTCGAACGTGAGGTCGGACGGCACGGCGTCGGCGGCGAGCACGGTCACGTTGCCGCAGCCGTTGGCCTTCGCGTTGGCCGAGGTGAGCTCCAGCGCTCGCTCATTCACGTCCACGGCCACGACCTGCGCGTTCGGCGAGGCTTCGGCGAGGGCGAGCGTGATCGGCCCCCAGCCGCAGCCGACGTCGAGGAAGCGCCCGGTCTCGGGCGGCTCCGGGGCGCCGCGCAGCAGCACCGACGTGCCCAGATCCACGCGGTTGCCGGAGAACACGCCGTTGGACACCTGCACCCGCTGCTCGCGGCCGCGCAGGGTCACCGTGAGCGTGCGGCGCACGTCCGCGGAGGTGGGCGCGGCGTTGAAGTACTGTTCGCCGTCGGCGGCGTGCGCGCGCCGGTCGGCGTGCCGCGCGGAGGCGCGTGTGCTCGATGATGCGTTCATGGCGTTCCGTCCTGTCTTCGTGGGTCGTCCGCGGGGCGTCGCGGATCGTTTCCGGACCCGTCCGTCCTGTCTTCTCAACCGATGATAATAATGAAGCGGAAAAGAACCGCGTCCGTAGGGCTTGAAGAGGTGCACTTGAATTCCAGCAGCAGCGAGCAGCGTCCGTTCATCCGGCGATCCGACGTCGACGTCGACGGTGACGGCGTCGGAGGCGCCGGGGTCATTGGGGTAGCCGGAGCCGTTGGGGGAGCCGGAGGAATCGACGCCGGGAACGATGGCGCTTCGGGCGCCGAGGGCGGCGCGGGTGACGTGCTCGCCGGGCGTTCCGACATCCTGCTCGACGAGGGCGCCGCGGGCGTCGGCGCGGCCGAGCGGCATGATCTGGACTGGCAGGAGCGTCAGCAGCGCAACGAGCTCAAGCACGTGGCCGGTCTGGGCGAGCTCAAGGACGTCGCCGAGGTCGAATACCGCAAGGTGCGTCTGGAGCGCGTGGTGCTTGTGGGCGTCTGGTCGAGCGCCGTGACCACGCAGGCGAAGGCCGAGGAGTCGCTGCGCGAGCTCGCCGCGCTGGCCGAGACCGCCGGCGCCGTGGTGTGCGACGGCCTGCTGCAGCATCGCCTCAAGCCGGACGCGGCCACGTACGTGGGCTCCGGCAAGGCGCGCGAGATCGCCGACATCGTGGCCCGGCACGAGGCCGACACGATCGTCGTGGACGACGATCTGGCCCCTTCGCAGCGCCGAGCGCTGGAGGACGTGGCCAAGGTCAAGGTGGTGGACCGCACGGCCGTGATCCTCGACATTTTCGCCCAGCACGCCACGAGCCGCGAAGGCAAGGCGCAGGTGGAGCTGGCGCAGCTGGAGTATATGCTGCCGCGTCTGCGCGGCTGGGGCGGTTCGCTGTCCCGTCAGGCGGGCGGACGCGCCGCCGGCGCCGACGCGGGCATCGGTTCCCGCGGCCCCGGCGAGACGAAGATCGAGATGGATCGCCGCGTCATCCGTTCGCGCATCGCGCGTCTGAGGCGCCAGATCCGCGAGATGGCGCCCGCGCGCGAGGTCAAGCGCGGTTCCCGCCGCCGCTACGAGCTGCCCACCGTGGCCGTGGTGGGCTACACCAACGCCGGCAAGTCCTCGCTGACCAACCGGCTCACCGGTTCCGCCGAGCTCGTGGAGAACGCGCTGTTCGCCACGCTGGACACCGCCGTGCGCCGCGCCGTGTCGCGCGACGGACGCCAGTACGCCTACGTGGACACGGTCGGGTTCGTGCGCCGCCTGCCCACGCAGCTCGTGGAGGCGTTCAAGTCCACGCTGGAGGAGGTGGCGGACGCGGACGTCATCCTGCACGTGGTGGACGGCTCGCACCCCGACCCGTTCTCGCAGATCGACGCCGTCAACGCCATCCTGGCGGACATCCCGGGCGCCGAGTCGATCCCCCGCATCGTGGCGTTCAACAAGTCCGACCGCATCGACGCCGCCACGGCCGATCGCCTGACGAGCCTGGACCCGGACGCGTTCCTGGTCTCCGCGTTCTCCGGGGACGGGCTCGACGCCCTGCGCGACCGCATCGAGGCGCTGCTGCCGGTGCCGAACGTGCACGTGGAGGCAGTGCTGCCGTATGCCGCCGGGGCGCTGCTGTCGCGCATCCGCGAGTACGGCAAGGTGGGGAAGGTCGACTACCGCGCCGACGGCGTGTACGTGGAGGCCGACGTCAGCGACCGTCTGGCGGCGCAGGTCATCGACGTCGCCGTAGCGTAGCCCGGAGCGGTTCGCGGGGCCGTGCGCCGACGTCGTGTGAGCGATAACAGACGTTCCCGCGCCGCGTGTCCAGCGTGTTGCCTCGAGTTGCCTTTTCGTCATGAGATGTGGTTACAGTGTGATAACGGAACGGAATGGAATGCGGCCCGCCCCCGTGGACGGGCCGGACGCCAAGGAGAGGTAAGTAACTATGGCTAATTCGCCCATCAAGCCCACGAAGCTCGCCATCATCGGCGCGGGCGCCGTCGGTTCGACCATGGCCTTCGCCGCCGCCCAGCGCGGCGTCGCGCGCGAGATCGTCCTCGAGGACATCGCCAAGGAGCGCGTGGAGGCCGAGGTGCTCGACATGCAGCACGGCTCCAGCTTCTACCCGACCGTGTCCATCAGCGGCTCCGACGACCCGGAGATCTGCCGCGACGCCGACATGGTGGTCATCACCGCCGGCGCCCGCCAGAAGCCCGGCCAGTCCCGTCTGGACCTCGCCGGCGCGACCATCAACATCATGAAGTCCATCATCCCGAACCTCGTGAAGGTCGCTCCGAACGCCATCTACATGCTGGTCACCAACCCGGTGGACGTGGTCACCCACGTGTCCATGAAGCTCTCCGGCCTGCCGGCCAACCAGATCTTCGGCTCCGGCACCAACCTGGACTCCGCCCGTCTGCGCTTCCTGATCGCGCAGCAGACCGGCGTCAACGTCAAGAACGTGCACGCCTACATCGCCGGCGAGCACGGCGACTCCGAGGTTCCGCTGTGGGCCTCCGCCACCATCGGCGGCGTGCCGATGTGCGACTGGACCGCCCTGCCCGGCCACGAGCCGCTGGACGCCGCCAAGCGCGAGGAGATCCACCAGGAGGTCAAGAACGCCGCCTACAAGATCATCGAGGGCAAGGGCGCGACCAACTACGCCATCGCCATGTCCGGCGTGGACATCATCGAGGCCATCCTGCACGACACCAACCGCATCCTGCCGGTGAGCTCGCTGCTCGACGACTTCCACGGCATCTCCGACGTGTGCATGTCCGTGCCGTCCGTGCTCAACCGCGCCGGCGTCAACACGCACATCAACACCCCGCTGTCCGACCACGAGCTGGCCGCCCTGAAGCGCTCCGCGGAGACGCTCAAGGAGACCGCCGCCAAGTTCGGCTTCTGATCGGCTCGGCCGTCTTCGGCCGCAGATCGCGCGTGAGGCCCGGTTCGCAGATTCGCGAACCGGGCCTCACGCATATGTCGGGCGTGTGTGCGGCGCACTGCTCGGCTACCTCACGTTCTTGATGCCGAAGACGGAGACGGCGGCGATCGTCAGCACGATGAAGCCCATGGGGAACAGCCCGGCGTAGCCGAACATGCCGATCACGGCGGCGGCCAGCAGCGGGGCGAGCATCTGCCCGATGGTGCCGGCCACGTTGAGGAAGGCGAGATCCTTGGCAGCGGTGTCCTTGCTGGGAAGCACCGAGGTCATGAGCGCCTGGTCGAGCGCCACGAAGATGCCGCCGCCCAGACCGGACAGCGCCACGTAGATGGTGTACATGAGCGGGGTGGGGATGAAGAACGGCAGCCAGCAGGGCACGCCCACCAGGAACACGGCGATGGCCACCGGCACCTTGATGGTCTTCAGATGGTCGGCGAGCGGCCCGGACAGCACCGCGGCGGCCACTGCCATGACGAGGCTCAGCGCCGCCATGAGGCTCATCCACTTCGCGGCGGCCTCGGCCGGGGTGCCCATGTAGTCGGTGAGCGTGTACAGACGGTAGGTGCCGATGCCGCCGGGCATCATGTACATCAGACGTGCGGCGGCGGCGAACCAGTAGTCGCGTCCCGCGCGGCGGGGCGGCAGGAAGCTCTCCTTCAGGGATTCGAGGGAGAACGGCTTCCGGGGCACGTGGCGGTTGGATTTCTCACGGCAGATCACCACGGCGACGATCAGCGCGATGTCCGCGATGATCAGCAGGGTGAACACGCCCGTGGACACGTCGGTGATGTACAGGGACGCCAGCGACTGCGCGCCGTTGAGGCCGATCTGCGTGGCCACGCCGAACATGGCGGAGGCGGAGCCGCGATGTCTCGGCGCGATCATGTCCGGCATCCACGCCATGGCCGCGGCCATGATCGCGTTGTACCACACCACGTACACGTACCATGCGCCCAGTGCGAGCGTGGTGTCGGATGCGGTGGCGAAGACGATCAGACAGACCGTGGCGAGGACGCCGCCGCCCACGATCCACGGGGTGCGGGCGCCGAACCGGGAGCGCGTCATGTCGCATAGCGCGCCGCAGATGAAGCCGGCGAACACCGAGATGAGCAGCGTGACGGTGGTGGCGCTGGCGGTCATCGCGACCTTGTTGTCCGGGTCGATCATCGCGATCTTGGCGGGCAGCAGCACGGCGCTGATGCCGAAGAACGGCGCGTAGAAGCCGATGGTGGCGAAGAACTGCGCGATGGAGGGGCGCCAGGGGAAGCGGCTCTGCTGCGCGTCGGTTATGCTGGCGTTGGCGACGTTGATGTTCATGGCGGCCCGGGATGCTCCTTTGCGATGCGGCGAATGCGGCGGACGGCATCGGATCTTGCAAGCGCTTTCATAGCGCCTGCGTTGCATTGCGGGCGAATGCGGGGTTCTGTGATTCGCTGCACGGTTGAAGTGCTGCAATGCAAGGTGGCGTCCGATGCGTGACCGCCGTTTTGTTGTGGCTGCCGTTACGGTACAACGTAATGAAACCGGTTTCAATCTGCGGTGTGTCGCGCATTCGGAAACGGGTTCCGTCCGCGGCGCGCCCGTCGGCGCGTTCCGTCGTGTTCCCACCGGCGTCTTGCGGGTCGCGGCGATCGGGTCTATTCTCAATAAAGTTTCGTTATTGAGAATCAAGGGGTGACGCATGGCTCACGATCATGCCGCTGCGCGGACGTCCGGGACGTCCGGGGATGCGGGGGCTTCGCATCAGCGGCGACTGCTGATGACGCTGGGGCTCACGGGCACGGTGTTCGTGGCCGAGGTGATCGGCGCGGTCGTCACGCAGTCGCTGGCGCTGCTGGTGGATGCCGGCCACATGCTTACGGACATGTCGGTGCTGATCGCCTCCGCGATCACGGCGGCGCTCATGCGGCGCAAGCCGAACAGCAGCCGGACGTGGGGATGGGCCCGTCTGGAGGTGCTCACGGCCGCGGGCGGCGCGATCGTGCTGTTCGTCGTGGGCGTCTACGCGTTGGTGGAGGCCGGCATGCGACTGTTCGGCGGCAGGGCGGATGCGGTGCACGACGTGAACCTGCTGCTGTTCTTCGGCGTGCTGGGACTGGCGGCCAATCTGGGATCCATCGGCATCCTGGCCTCGCAGCACAAGGACAACATGAACATGGGCGCGGCGTTCCTCGAGGTGATGAACGACGCGCTCGGATCGGTGGCGGTGGTGATCTCCGCGCTGGTGATGATGTCGACGGGCTGGGACGGCTTCGACGCCGTGGCCGGCGCGCTGATCGCGGTGCTCATGATCCCGCGTGCGGTCGGGCTGCTGCGCAACGCCGTGCGCGTGTTGCTGGAGGAGACGCCGAGCGGGCTGGATCTCGACGCCGTCCGCCGTCATCTGGAGCACGTGCCGCATGTGGTGGCCGTGCACGACCTGCATGCGAGCACGGTGGCCACCGGCCTGCCGAGGCTGACCGCGCACGTGGTGGTGGAGCGGGGCCTCTCGATGGAGCAGGCGGCGCAGGTGCTGCATCTGCTGCAGGAATGCCTGCGCGAGCACTTCCCCGTGGCGATCGAGCACACCACGTTCCAGCTCGAGCCCGAAGGCTACGAGCTGCGCAACCACGAGGAGGGCATGCACTCCTGATCGTGCATTCCTGATCGTGCGTCCCGCGGCCGGGCTCCGTGCGGCGGCTACAGCTTGCGCAGCACGGTGACGACCTTGCCCATGATCTCGGCGTGCGTGCCGTCGATGGGGGAGTAGGCGGGGTTGTGCGGCATGAGCCAGACGTGGCCGTTCTCCTTGCGGAAGGTCTTCACGGTGGCCTCGTCGTCCAGCAGTGCGGCCACGATGTCGCCGTTGACGGCGGAGTGCTGCTCCCTGACCACCACGAAGTCGCCGTCGCAGATGGCGGCGTCGACCATGGAGTCGCCGTGTACCTCGAGCATGAAGAGGTTGCCGCCGCCGGTGAGGCGTTCCGGCAGTCGCATGACGTCCTCGACGTGCTGCTCGGCGGTGATGGGGATGCCGGCGGCGATGCGGCCGACCAGCGGCACGTCCCGCGACTGCATGATGGAGACGGGGGCGTCCGACCGTCCGCTGCTCGGCGGCATGGGCGCGACGACGGACGCGCCTCCGTCGCGCGGGCGGGGCGTCTGGTCGGCGACGATCTCGATGGCGCGCCCCTTGTTGGCGTTCATGCGGATGAAGCCCTTCTGCGCAAGCGCCTCGAGCTGATGCTTGACCGATGAGGGGCTCTTGAGGCCCGCGGCCTCGCCGATCTCGCGGAACGACGGCGCGAAGCCCTGCCTGCTGACGTGCGTGCGGATGGCTTCCAGCACCTTGCGCTGGCGCTCGGTGAGCGCCGCGTCGTCCCGGTCCGCCTGACCGCGTGCGGGGTTGGTGGGGATGGTGGTCACGGGGGCTCCTTTCGTCGTTGTTGCCAGTGTAGCGTGAACGCCCGGTGAAATCAAACATCTGTTCGAAGGTGTTTCGGCGTGTCGTCGAACAGATGTGCCATCATGATACATACGTTCGATAGTACGCATGTTCGAAAGGAGTGGTCGTATGGCACGGGGAGCAACGGCCGCCGCGATGACGGCCATCGGAGGAGAACTCGGGAACGACGTCGTCGGGCACGTCGAGAACGCAGGCGGTGAAACGGGACGCCGTCGAGGGGGCGCCGTGCGGGATCTGCTCGCCGCGGCGTGCGTCGGGGCGCTGTGCATGTGCCTCATGGTGGCGCCGATGGTCCACCGGGCGTGGGGCGTCGACGAGCCGCGCGCGTTCGTCGCCTACACCGTGCAGCCGGGGGATACGCTGTGGGGCTATGCGGTCAGGGCCACGCCGGCGGGCGGCGACGTCAACGATTCGGTCGATGCGCGCGGATCAATCACCTCGATTCGGTCACGCTGGACGTGGGGCAGCGCATCCTGGTGCCGGTCGCGGAGTCGTGACCGTGGCGCGGGGAACGCCGCGCGGGGAAGCGATCGATGCCGCAACGTGCCGGCCGTGTCGTGCGTCGGCATGGTTGGGATACTGTAGAGGCATGCATTGTCCCTTCTGCCAGAATCCCGACACCAAGGTCGTCGATACGCGCATCAGCGAGGACGGCCACGCGATACGTCGCCGCCGCGAGTGCCCGAAGTGCGGCAAGCGGTTCACCACCATGGAGACGTCCACGCTGCTGGTGCTCAAACGTTCGGGCAACGCCGAGCCGTTCAGCCGGGACAAGGTGATCTCCGGCGTGCGTAAGGCGTGTCAGGGCAGGCCCATCAGGGAGGAGGACCTGAAGCTGCTCGGGCAGAAGGTCGAGGAGGACCTGCGCTCCCGCGGTCTGGCGCAGATCGACTCGGACGAGGTGGGGCGCGCGATCCTCAAGCCGCTGCGCGATCTGGACGAGGTCGCGTACCTGCGGTTCGCCAGCGTGTACCAGCACTTCAACGGGCTGGCCGACTTCGAGGCGGCCATCAACGACCTCAAGCGCCGCGACGACTGACCACTCGACGACTGACCACTCGACGGCCGGCCAGACAACGACCGGCCACGCGACGACCGTCAAACAACGACCGGCCAAACAACAGTCAGGCGAACGACGACCGGTCAAACAACGCCGGGGGCCATGTCCGCCGTGCCCGAATGACGTGCATGACCGGAGACATGGTTCGGCCCCGGCGCCGTAAGGGTGCCGGGGCCGAACCATGGGCGTGCGTGCGGGGAGCCATCCGCCGGGAGGCTCCGGCGTTCCCGCGGCGCAGAAGCCGTCAGCGCACGACGCGCATGCGGATCGTGCCGTTGAGGTGGGCGAGCTTGTCCAGCGTCTCCTGGCTCGGCATGGTGGCCACGTCGGTGACCACGTAGCCCAGCTCGCCCTCGGTGGCCAGCGACTGCGCGGAGATGTTGATGTTCTCGTCGCCGAGCACGTGGTTCACGCGGGCCAGCACGCCGGGCAGGTTCTCGTGCAGGTGCGCGATGCGCGCCACGCCGGTGTGGGGACCGAGGTTGATCTGCGGCAGATTCACCGAGAGCGACGTGGATCCCTTCTCGAAGTAGTCCTCCAGACGCTGCGAGACGAAGTGACCAATGGCCTCCTGCGCTTCCAGCGTGGACCCGCCGATGTGCGGGGTGAGGATCATGTTGTCCTCCTCGGCCAGCGGCGTGGCGAACGGGTCGCCCGCCTTCTTGGGCTCAACCGGGAACACGTCCACGGCCGCGCCGGCCACGCTGCCGTCGTCCAGATGCCGCTTCAGGGCGTCCAGATCGGCCACGAAGCCGCGCGACAGGTTGATGAAGATGGCGCCCGGCTTCATGTGCGCGAACTGGTCCTCGCCGAAGAAGCCGGTGTTCGACTTGCGGCCGTCCACATGCAGCGTCACGGCGTCGGACTGCTCGAGCAGCTCGTTGAGCGTGGCGCAGCGGTGCGCGTTGCCCAGCGCGAGCTTCTCCTCGAGGTCGTAGAACACCACGCGCATGCCCAGCGCCTCGGCCAGCACGGACAGCTGGGAGCCGATGTTGCCGTAGCCGATGATGCCGAGCGTCTTGCCGCGCACCTCGTGCGAGCCGGACGCGGACTTGTCCCACACGCCGTGCTTGATGTGGTGGGTGTGGGCCGGGATGCGGCGCATCAGGCAGATGATGTCGCAGATCACCAGCTCCACCACGGAACGCGTGTTGGAGTACGGGGCGTTGAACACGGCGATGCCCCTGCGCCCGGCGTCGGCCAGGTCGACCTGGTTGGTGCCGATGCAGAAGCATCCCACCGCGGTCAGGCCCGGGCGGGCCGCGAGCACCTTGGAGGTGACGTTGGTCTTGGACCGCACGCCGAGCACGTCGACGCCGTCCAGGGCCTCGATGAGCTCGTCCTCGCCCAGGGCGCCCTTCATGGTCTCGACCTCGAAGCCATGGTTGCGCAGGCTTTCGGCCGCAAACGGATGGATGTTTTCCAGAAGTAGTGCTTTAGGCATGCCACCCACTCTAGAAGGTGAGGTCGTCTTACAGGGGCAGCTCGTCCGCATCGCGTTCGGTGCGCACGATCACGAGGCGCTGCGTGGGGCGGGTCATCGCCACGTACAGGTCGGATGCGGCCACCAGACGGGACGCCGCGTCCTCCTCGATCTCGCCGGGCTGCACCACCACCACCGCGTCGTATTCGAGTCCCTTGACCTCCTCGGTGCCGCACACCACCACCTGACGGTCCCAGTCGCCCTGCGACTCGAGACGGTGCGCGTTCGCCTCGCCGAGCGCCTTGGCCACCGCCTTGGCCACCGCCTTGCGCACCGCGGCGAGACGGGCGTCCGGGGCGATCACCGCCACGCGGCCGGTGCCGTCCGCGGACACGAACTCCTGCGCCAGTCGCGCGGCGGTGCGCGCCGTGCGACGGATCAGATCGTCGTCGTCCTCCGCCAGCAGCCGCTGCACCGAGCCGGGCACCTGGCGCACGGCGTTCACCGTGGAGATGTAGAGGCCCTCGGCGGTGGCGAACGAGGCCGCCATGTCCGAGACCTCCTGCGGGTTGCGGTAGTTGATGGTCAGCTCGTTGAGGTCCCAGTTGTCCGCGCCGAACAGCGGGTCCAGCGTCCGTGCCCAGTGGCGGGTGCCTCCCAGCGCCGAGGTCTGCGCCACGTCGCCCACGATCGTGAACGAGCGCGAGGGGCAGCGGCGGATCAGCATGCGCCAGTCCATGGCCGTCAGCTCCTGCGCCTCGTCCACCACGATGTGCCCGTACGTCCATTCGCGGTCCGCGGCGGCGCGCTGCGCGGCGGTCTCGTCGTCCATGCCGTTGATCTGGTCCACGAGCATCTGCGAGGTGACGATGCCGGAGCCGATGCCGGCCTGCGCAAGCGTGTCGCGCGCGTACTGCTCCTCCTCGGCGCGCTGCGCGTCCGCCGCGGCGTTGCGCCCGGCGAGCTTCGGATCCGGGCCCAGCAGCTCGAACGCCTCGTCCAGCAGCGGGATGTCCGAGCGCGTGAGCGGCGCGCCCTTGGGGCGCGCGAGCTCGGCCACGTCGGCGTCCGTGAGCCACGGGGCGAAGCGGCGCAGGCGCTTGGGCTTGCTGAACATGTTGTCGATGAGCCACGGCGCGTTCATCGGCAGCCAGGCGAGGTTGAGCGTGGTGCGCACCTTGTCGTTCATGCGCAGCAGCGAGGTGACGCGGCTCAGCTCGGACTGCTCGGGCGTGTAGTCGAGCTGTTCGGCGTAGCGCGCGGTCATGGCGCGCAGCATCGATTTGACGAAGGTCTCGCGCGCCTTGTTGTGCGTCTGGCGGGTGCGCCTGGCATCCAGCTGGGCCTGCTCGATGTCCGCGGCGGTCATCGGCACCATGAAGCCGTTGACCGGGATGCGCGGCAGGTCGTGCGGCACGCGGATGCGGGCAGCCACGGCGTTGGCCACCGCGGACGCCATGCGGCGGTCGCCCTTGAGCTGCGCGGCGCGCGGGGAGTCGACGGCGGTGGCCTCGATGCCCGGGATCAGATCGGCGATGGTGCGGCTGACCACGCCGGTCTCGCCCAGCGAGGGGAGCACCTGGTCGATGTAGTGCAGGAACGCGGAGGACGGGCCCACCACCAGCACGCCGGAGTGCTCGAGCGCGCGGCGATGCGTGTAGAGCAGGTAGGCGGCGCGGTGCAGCGCCACGGCGGTCTTGCCGGTGCCGGGTCCGCCCTGCACCACCACGGCCCGCTTGAGCTCGGTGCGGATGATGCGGTCCTGCTCGGCCTGGATGGTGGCGACGATGTCCGTCATCTTGCCGGTGCGGCGCGAGCTGAGCGAGGCGAGCAGCGCGCCCTCGCCGGTGAGCGTGCCGGCGGACGAGGCCTCGCCCACCTGATCGGAGTGGACGTCGAGCACCTCGTCCTCCACGCCCACCACCTTGCGGAAGCTCAGCGTGATGTGGCGGCGCATCACGATGTCGCCGTGCGCCGACGGCGTGGCCTCGTAGAACGGGCGGGCGGCCTCGGCGCGCCAGTCGGTCAGGATCGGCTCGTGCGCCTCGCTGGACAGGCCGATGCGTCCGATGTACCGGCGCTCGTCCGAGGACGTGTCGAGGCGACCGAACACCAGACGGTCCTCCACGGCGCGCAGCTGGGCCAGGCGGTCCTCGTACATCGTGGCGAAGGAGTCGCGTTCGGTGCGCTGGGTGGGGGATCCATGCGACCCGGCGGCGCGCACGTCGCGCAGACGCGTACGGGCCTGGGTGCGCAGCGCATCCAGACGGCCGTAGGCGCGGTCGACGGCCTCTTGCTCCTCGCTCAGCTGGGACGCGTAACCCGACATATCGCTCCGTTCTCGCGGCCCTCGGACCGGGGCCGCGCAGTGACAACTTGGAAAAACTAGGACCACCAACTTACTCCCACCTCCCTACGGGGAGTCGTCCGACGATGCCCGGCGAGGTGAATTCACGGTGAACTCGCCGCGTCCGCGCACGTGCCGCGCCGCCGGTCGCGCGGACGTCCCCGGACGCCCGTGGGGGCCGTGTGCGCGGCCGTGCAGGCAGGTGTGGAGGAAATTGGCGGTTTTGACGGCGTGGTGGGGAGTTTTGGGGAGCCGTGGGGTAGAGTGGGGAACGTTCCGCGGAAGTGTCCGCGTGGTCGTGCGTTTGATGCCGTTCAGGCGCAGCTCAGCAACGAAAAAAGGAGGTGGGGGTCGTGCCGGAAGAATCCGAAGACGTGTTCGATGCGCTGCCTCCGCTGCTGCTGGGCACCTACACGCCCAAGATCGACGCCAAGGGCCGCATGGCGCTGCCCGCGAAGTTCCGCGCCCAGCTCGGGGGAGGGCTGGTGATGGCCCGCGGTCAGGAGCGGTGCGTGTACGTGCTGCCCATCGCGGAGTTCCGTCGCGTGGCGGCGCAGATCCAGCGCACGTCGCTGGGCAACAAGGCCGCGCGCGAATATCTGCGCATCTTCCTGTCCGGGGCCACCGACGAGGTGCCGGACAAGCAGGGGCGCGTGCTCGTGCCGCAGATGCTGCGCGACTACGCGGGCCTTGGCGACGACATCGTGGTGATCGGCGTGGGCACCCGCGCCGAGATCTGGGACCGCGCCTCCTGGGAGGAGTACCTGAGCGCCAAGGAAGAGGCCTATTCCGATATCGCGGACGACGTATTGCCGGTGGTGGATTTCTGATGACGATGACCGAGACGACCGATTTCAACGCCATTCATCAGCCCGTGCTGCTCGACGACTGCGTGGGCCTCGTCGCGCCCGCGCTGGACCGTCCGGGCGCCGTGGCGGTCGACTGCACGCTGGGCCTGGCCGGGCATTCCACCGCGTTCCTCGCCGCCGCGCCGCAGGCGCGCCTGATCGGCATCGACCGCGACGCCGAGGCGCTGTCCCTGGCCACCGAGCGCATCGCCAGGGCCGGGTTCGCCGACCGCTTCACGCCGGTGCACGCCGCGTTCGACGCCTTGGGCGACGTGCTCGAGGAGCGCGGGATCGACGCCGTGGACGCCGTGTTCATGGATCTGGGCCTCTCCAGCCTGCAAATCGACGAGACCGACCGCGGATTCTCCTATGCGCACGACGCGCCGCTGGACATGCGCATGGATCCCACGCAGCCGCTCACGGCGCAGGACGTCCTGGCGACCTACGACCAGCGCGAGCTGACGCGCATCTTCAAAGAGTACGGCGAGGAGCGGTTTGCGCGCCAGATCGCCGCGCGCATCGTGCGCGACCGCGCCGACGCGCCGCTGACCAGCTCCGGCCAGCTCACCCGTCTGGTGGACGCCGTGGTGCCGCAGGCGCATCGTCCCGCCGGCAACCCGGCCAAGCGCGTGTTCCAGGCGCTGCGCATCGAGGTCAACGGCGAGCTGGACAAGCTCGCGCGCACGCTGCCGCAGGCGGCGCTGCACCTGAACGTGGGCGGCCGTCTGGTGGTGGAGTCCTACCATTCGCTCGAGGACCGCACGGTCAAGCGCTTCATGGCGCAGGGCCTGAAGGCGGACGTGCCCGCGGGCCTGCCGGTGATCCCGGAGGACGCCATGCCGTTCCTGAGGGACCTGACCCACGGCGCCGTCAAGGCGGACGAGGCCGAGATCGCGCGCAACCCCCGCTCCGCCTCGGTGCGTCTGCGCGCCGCGGAGATGACGCGGCCGCTGCCCGACCGGTGGGTCAGGCGCTTCTCCGAGGACGCCGAGTCCGGCGCGTACGGGAGGTCGGGACGATGACGCTCACCGTTCGATCGGCGCGCGTGGCGCGTTCCGCGCGCAGCGCCGAGACCGGTCGTCCCCGTCCCCACACGGACGAGCGCACGGCCGCCAGACCGGACGAATCCCGCGGCGAATCCCGCGCCCGCAGGGAGCGTTCCGTGGACGTCTCCGCGATGAGCGAGGGCTTCGGCCGCATCCTGCGCTGGGTGATGAACCGCAGGGCGCCGTTCCTGCCCACCGTGCTCGCCGCGCTGTTCCTCATCGGCACCCTGCTGGGCACCCTCGCCCTACGCACACAGATGGTGGAGAACTCCTTCGAGGCCACAAGACTGAATCGGTCGATCAGCAACCTCACGCAGGACGCGCAGACCTACCAGAGCGAGCTCGACCGTCTCGAGGCCCAGCTGCCCACCAAGGCCAAGGATCTGGGCATGGTGCCGCAGCAGGGCTCGATCACCATTGACCTGCAGGGCTATCAGGCGCCGGCCGACTCGCCGTCCGCCTCGGCATCCGGCGCCGCCACGGGCGCGGAAGGAGCGCAGTGACCCCCATGTTCGCATCGTTCAAGCGTCGTCTGAGCCAGCACACGCCGTTCTTCAACCGCGTGGTCGCCGTGGCGGTCGTCTTCGCGGTCATCGCGGCGCTCTCGATCGTCAAGCTCGCCACCATCCAGCTGCTCGAGGGCTCGGCCACCGCGCAGGCCGCCACCAACAGCCGCACCACCAAGACCACGCTGTACGCGCAGCGCGGGTCCATCGTGGACGCCAACGGCACGGTGCTCGCGCAGAGCGTGGAGCGGTACACGCTCATCGGCGACCCGCTCATGGCCTCCTCGTTCAAGCCCATCGACTGCGGCACCGCGGAGGCGAAGAGCAACGGATACTGCCACAGCATCGACGGGCAGAACGTGGGCGACACGGGGCCGGCCGCCGTGGCCAGACTGCTCGCGCCGCTGCTCAACATGAGCGCGCAGGAGCTGGGCGCCAAGCTCACCGGCACCAGCCGCTACGTGGTGCTCGCCAGGAACGTGGAGCCCACCGTGAAGCGCCAGATCGACCAGCTGCACATCTCCAGCGTGGTCAGCGCGCAGAACGCCAGCCAGCGCACCTACCCCAACGGCACGCTGCTGGGCGCCGTGCTCGGCGGCGTGGACGACTCCGGCGCCGGCGTGGCGGGACTCGAGCAGATGGAGAACGACGTGCTCACCGGCACCGACGGCTACCAGATCTACCAGCAGGGCAATCTGGGCCAGAAGATCCCCGGCACGCAGACCGAGTCCGTGGACCCGGTGAACGGCTCCACCGTCAAGCTCACCATCGACCGCGACGTGCAGTGGTACGTGGAGCAGGCCATCCAGGAGGGCACGAAGAAATACAGCGCCAAGTGGGGCATGGCCGTGGTCTCCGACCTCCAGGGCAATATCATCGCCATGGCCGACTCCGACACCTACGAGGCCGGCAGCACCGACGCCAAGATGCACGCCTCCCGCGTGGGCACCGAGACGTTCGAGCCGGGCTCCACCGGCAAGGTCATCACCATGGCCGCCCTCATGCAGGAGGGCCTGCACAAGGCCACCGACCAGTTCTCCGTGCCGTCCACCATCACCGAGGACGGCCAGACCTACAAGGACTCGCACGACCACGGCACCTCGCAGTGGACGCTCGCGGGCATCCTGCAGAACTCCTCGAACGTGGGCATGATCATGGCCTCCAAGAACTACTCCGACGCCAAGCGCTACGAGTACCTCACGAAGTTCGGTGTGGGCCAGTCCACCGGCATCGGGCTGCCCGGCGAATCCAACGGGTACCTCGCCCCGTCCGCGGACCGCTGGGACCGCCGCACCCGCAACACCGTGCTGTTCGGCCAGGGCTACTCGATGACCGCGCTGCAGCTGACCAACATGGGCGTCACCATCGCCAACAAGGGCGTCAAGCCGCAGCAGCGGCTCGTCAAGTCCGTCATCGACGCCAACGGCAAGGAGACCGCCGCCTCGAACGACGGGGCGACGCGCGTGGTGGACGAACAGGTGGCGGCGGACACGCTCAACGCGATGGAGTCCGTGGCCGAGGACTACAGGAAGGTCGTCTCGGTGCCCGGATACCGCATCGCCGCCAAGACCGGCACCGCCGAGGTGGCCGGGGACAACGGGTCGCTCACGTCGATCGTGGCCGACTGGGTGGGCATCCTGCCGGCCGACAACCCGCAGTTCGTGGTGACCGTGGTCCTCAAGGACCCGTCCGGCATCTACGGCGGCATGACCGCCGGACCGATCTTCGCGCAGATCGGCCAGTTCCTCATGCAGAAGTACGAGGTGACGCCCTCCGCGCCGCGGACGGACGCCATCCCCGTGGACTGGTGAGGGGAAGGAGCGACGTTATGAGTGCGGTGAACGAAGCGCTGGCGCAGCGGATCACGCTCGGGGCCCTGGCGGACCGGTACGGGCTGATGCTCGATCCGCCGTTCGCGTCCCCGGTGACCGTGACGTCCCTGGCGGACGAGCTCGACGACATCCGTCCGGGCTCCCTGTACATGCCCGCGGACGCGGACCCCACCACCGATCTGGTGCGCCGGGCCTCGCTGCTGGGCGCGTACGCGGTGCTGGCGCCCGGCGCGGTGCGCGGCACCATCGACGACCCGGACATCCCCGTGCTCTACGGCGATCTGGACGGGCGGCAGGTGGGCGGCTTGGCGGCGTGGATGGCCGGCGAGCCGTCCGACGGGCTGGCCATGTTCGGCGTGGTGGGGCCGGACGGCGCGGGGACGGCCCGCGCGCTCGCCTCGTTCCTCCACGTGCTCGGCAATCCGGTGGGCAGGATCGGCGCCGGCGAATCGTATTCGCTCGACCGGGACCTGTCCCTGGACTATCCGCTCGACAGCCTGGACGTGCAGCACGTGCTGTCCGTGTGCGCGGAGGACGGCGCGGCCGCGGCGGTGCTGTCCGTGGACGACGCGACGCTGCGCGGCGGCACGCTCGGCGGTGTGAAGTTCGACGTGCTGGCCGTGGCCTCGACGTCGCGGATGGGCGTGGACGAGCAGCGCAGGATCCTCGACGCCGCGGCGCGGCGCTACGGGTTCCGCATCGACGACGACACCCACGTGGCCTGGCGCACCAGCGACTCCGACGCGCTGGCGCAGCAGTCGGGCGACGTGCACGACCCCGTCGACGTGGCGCGGCTGTCCTGCGGCATCGCCATGGTGATGGCCGCGGGCGTGCGGCGCAGCAACATCCGCAGCGCGCTGCGCGTCTCGCACGAGCTGTCGTGACGGTGCGGGCGGACGGCGGGGAGCGCCCCCGTCTGCGGCGCCGCAACGAACGTGAATGACTGACGTAACCGACGCAAAGGTTCAGAGGAAAGGTTGGTAGAACGAACATGATGTCCATGACCCCACGCCAGATCGCCGAGGCGGTCGGCGGCAGACTCGTCGAGGCGCCCGGCTCCGAGCGCGGAGCCGACGGTCCCGCGGTCGCCGGCGCGGTCAGCGATTCGCGGCAGGTGACGCCCGGCACGCTGTTCGTCGCCATCCGCGGCGAGCGCGTGGACGGCCATGACTTCGTGGCCCGCGCGGCCGGGGCGGGGGCTCCGGCGGCCATCGTCGAGCACGAGGTGCCCGGCGCGGCGCTGGCGCAGATCGTCGTCGACGACTCGGTGCGGGCGCTGGGCGATCTGGCGCGGCACAACCTGCGTCTGCGCCGCGAACAGGCCGATCCGTTCACCATCATCGGCATCACCGGTTCAGTGGGCAAGACCACCACCAAGGACCTGCTGCGCGCCATGCTCGCCGAGCTGGGCGAGACGGTGGCGCCGGTCGGATCGTTCAACAACGAGATCGGCATGCCGCTCACCGCGCTCAAGGTGGGGGCCTCCACGCGCTTCCTCGTGGCCGAGATGGGCGCGAACCACGTGGGCGAGATCGCGCACCTGACCACCATCGCGCCGCCGGACGTGGCCGTGGTGCTCAAGGTGGGCGTGGCGCATCTGGGCGAGTTCGGCTCGGTGGAGCGCATCGCGCAGGCCAAGAGCGAGCTGGTGCGCGGTCTGGTGCCGCACGGGGTCTCCGTGCTCAACGCCGACGACGCGCACGTGGCCGCCATGGCCGCGATCGCGCCCGGGGACGTGGTGTGGTTCGGCCGCGGCGCGGGCCTCGGCGACGGCGTGGAGCGTCCCACGGCGCTGGGCGCGCGCGACGTGCACCACGACGAGCTCGACCATCCCTCGTTCACCCTGACGAAGGGGGACCGGTCCGTGGACGTGCATCTGGCGATCTGCGGCGACCACAACGTGATGAACGCGCTGGCCGCGGCCACCGTGGCCGACCTCATGGGCCTGCCGCTGGAGCGCATCGCGGCGGTGCTGGCCGACCAGCGCCACATCAGCCCGCACCGCATGGCCGTGGGCGAGGTGGACCGCGACGGCGTGCGCTTCACGCTCATCGACGATTCGTTCAACGCGAACCCCGATTCGATGCGTGCCGGCCTCGACGGCCTTGCCGCGTGGGGCGCGTCCCGCGCCGGGCACACGGTGCGCGTGGGCGTGCTGGGCGCGATGCTGGAGCTCGGCGCCGACGAGCACGAGCTGCACCGGTCCATCGGCGCGTACGCCGTCTCGCTCGGGCTGGACGCGGTGATCGCGGTGGGCAGCGCGTCCGACGCCGCGCTGGACGCCCTGGCCGGCGACATCGCCGCGGGCGCCGATCGGGCCGCGGAGGGGCGCGACGCGTCGCATCCGGTCTCGGTGAAGCTGGTGCACGACGTGGACGGTGCGGACCGCGCGGTGCGCGCCATCGCGGCGGCGCATCCCGGCACGACGGTGCTGCTCAAGGGGTCGCACGCCTCCGGCCTGAGCGCGCTGGCCGAACGCTGGGGATCGGAAGGGGCCGCGGCGTGACGCGTCGCGCGCAACCATAGCTACCATGAGGTCGTCAAGAGGGAAGGTGTTGTTGTGATCGCACTCATCATCGGCATGCTGGTGTCGCTCATCGTGACCATCGTCGGCACGCCGCTGCTCATCAGGCTGGTGCACAGGCTGCACTACGGCCAGTACATCCGCCAGGACGGTCCGCAGTCGCATCTGGTCAAGCGCGGCACGCCCACGCTCGGCGGCGTGGTCATCAACCTCGCCGTGCTGCTGGGATGGGCCTGCTCGGCGCTGTTCCGGTATTCGCGCACGGGGGAGACGCCGTCGTGGTCGGCCGTGCTGGTGCTGTTCGCCATGCTGTCGATGGGCGTGCTCGGCTTCATCGACGACTTCGCCAAGGTGCGCAAGAAGCAGAGCGAGGGCCTGACCGTGCGCGGCAAGTTCTTCGGACAGTTCGTGTTCGCCACCGTCTACGCGGTGCTTTCGCTGCTCGTCCCCACCAAGTCGGGCTTCCCGAGCGCGCAGGCGGGCATGAGCTTCATCGAGACGCCGTTCCTGAGCTTCGAGTTCGCCGGGCGCGTGGTGGCCATCGTGCTGTTCGTCATCTGGGTGAACCTGCTGCTGACGGCCTGGACCAACGCGATCAACCTCACCGACGGCCTCGACGGGCTCGCGGCGGGCAGCTCGATGATCGCGTTCGTGGGCTACGCGATCATCGCGTTCTGGGAGAGCTACCACATCAAGGGCGGCACGCACGAGGGCTTCTCCTACGCGGTGTCCGACCCGCTCGACCTGACGATCATCGCCGTGTGCGCGGCCGTGGCCTGCTTCGGCTTCCTGTGGTACAACTGCAACCCCGCCGAGGTGTTCATGGGCGACACCGGCTCGCTCGCGCTGGGCGGCCTGTTCGCGGCCCTGTCGATCGCCACGCACACCGAGTTCCTCGCCGTGATCCTGGGCGGCCTGTTCGTCATCGAGACCTGCTCGGACGTGATCCAGGTGGGCTACTTCAAGATGACGCACCGCCGCGTGTTCAAGATGGCGCCCATCCACCACCACTTCGAGCTGTGCGGATGGCCGGAGACGCGCGTGGTGGTACGGTTCTGGATGATCGAGCTCATGTTCGTGCTTGTCGCGCTGGTGCTCTTCTACTCGGACTGGGCGTCCCGGTCCGGGCTGCTGTGGTGACGCGCCGCGCGGCGACGCGGGGACGATGCGCGCCGGTCCGCCGGCGCCGATGCACAAGGGAAGTGGTTGACATGATGGACTTTTCCGACAAGACCGTGCTGGTGGCCGGTCTGGGCGTCTCCGGACGCAGCGTGCGCGAGGTGCTGCAGGGGCGCGCCAGGCGCGTGATCGGCGTGGACGAACGCCGCGAGGACGCCGACCTGCGCTCCTTCGACGCGATCGACTGGGACGACGTGGACATGGTGATGACCTCGCCGGTGTTCAACCCGCGCACTCCGTTCATCCTCGAGGCGCAGCGCCGCGGCATCCCCGTGGTCTCCGAGGTGGAGATCGCCTGGCTGCTGCGCGCGGACAACGAGCGCACCGGGCGCCCGGCCGGATGGATCGGCATCACCGGCACCAACGGCAAGACGTCCACCACCGAGATGACCTCCGCGATGCTCACCGAGGCCGGCCTGACGGCTCCGGCCGTGGGCAACATCGGCAGGGCCGTGTCGCACGCGGCCGTGGATCCCGGCAACGACGCGCTGTGCGTGGAGCTCAGCTCGTTCCAGCTGCACTTCACCGAGTCGCTCGCCCTGGAATGCGCGGTCATCACGAACCTCGCGGACGACCACCTCGACTGGCACGGCGGATTCGACAACTACGCGCACGACAAGGCCAAGGTGTACCGCGGCGTCAGGCGCGCCCTGGTCTACAACGCCGACGACGCGCGCGTCACCGCGCTCGCGCGCGAGGCGCGTCCCGCCGAGGGCTGCCGCCGCATCGGCTTCACGCTCGGCGCGCCCGAGGCGGGCCAGATCGGCGTGGAGGACGGCTGGATCGTCGACCGCAGCGGCGTGGCCGGGGGAGCGCCCGGAGAGGCCGTGCGCGTCGCCGAGGTCGCCTCGTTCACGCATCTGACCGAGCCGGACGGCACCGTGTACCCGCATCTGCTGGCCGACGGCCTGACCGCGCTGGCGCTCGCGCTGGGCTACGGCGTGCCGCTCGAGCCGGCGGTGAGGGCGCTGCGGGCGTTCGCCCCCGGCGGCCACCGCATCGCCACCGTTGCCACGCTGGGCGAGGGCGCCGACGCGATCCGCTTCGTGGACGACTCCAAGGCCACCAACGCGCACGCCGCGCACGCCTCGCTGTCCAGCTTCGGCCCCAAGCGCGTGGTGTGGATCGCCGGCGGACTCGCCAAGGGCAGCCGCTTCGAGCATCTGGTCGCCGACCAGGCGCACACCATCGCCGCGGCCGTGATCATCGGCAGGGACCAGCGGCCCATGCTCGACGCCTTCGCCGCCAGCGCCCCCGACATCCCGCTCACCGTCATCGACCCGTCCGACAACGCCACCGTGATGGCGCGCGCCGTGGACGCCGCGGGCAAGTACGCCACACCCGGCAGCGTGGTGCTCATGGCGCCTGCATGCGCCTCCATGGACCAGTTCCGGTCGTACGCCGACCGCGGCGACCAGTTCGCCGCCGAGGCCGCCCGCTGGGTGGACGCGCACGGCGGGCGCCGATGACGCGCACCGCACGATCGGGCGGCGCGGGCAAGACCGCCAAGACCAGGCCCGTCCGTCCCTCCGCGCGCAAGTACGTGGGATGGCGCGTGCTCCTCAACCCGCTGTGGTGCTACTGGGGCTTCATGGCCTCGGTGATCGTGGTGACGGTGTTCGGCCTGCTCATGGTGTTCTCCAGCTCCACGGTGGACGTGATCTCCAGCCGCAAGTCGCCGTGGGCCGAGCTGCGCGACCAGGCCATCTTCTGCGCGATCGGCGTCGCGTTCGCCCTGTTCACCATGCACGTGCCCGAGCGTCTCTACCGCAGGCTCGCGATCTACATCGTGGGCGGGGCGTGGGTGCTGCAGGGGCTCACGATGACCGGGCTCGGCCAGGGCGCGTACGGCAACAACGGCTGGATCAGCGTGGGCGGCGTCTCCTTCCAGCCGGCCGAGTTCCTCAAGCTCGCGCTGTGCGTCTGGCTGCCCGCCGGCATGCTCGCCGCGCAGCGGAAGATGCGCACCGAAGTGTGGTGGAAGGCGTATTCCGGGGTCTTCCTCGTCACCTTCGTCAGCTTCGCGCTGGTCATGCTGGGCAAGGATCTGGGCACCGGCATGATCGTGGCCCTCATCTGCGCGTTCGCCTTCTTGGTGGGAGGGTTCCCGCTCAAGCTGCTGGGCATCTTCTCCGTGGTCGGCGGCGCCGCCGTGCTGGGCCTGTTCGTGTTCGGCAGCGGCAACCGCATGTCGCGCATCATGGCCACGTACGGCACCTGCTCCGCCGACGACGCGCAGAGCGTGTGCTTCCAGTCCATCCACGGCAACTTCGCCATGGGCTCCGGCGGCCTGTTCGGCGTGGGGCTGGGCAATTCGCGCGAGAAGTGGAACTACCTGCCCGCCGCGCACAACGACTTCATCTTCGCCATCATCGGCGAGGAGCTCGGGTTCGTGGGCGCGGCCCTGCTCATCCTCGGGTTCGTGGTGATGGGATGGTGCATGGTGGGCGTGGCCCTGCAGTGCAAGGACCCCTACGCGCGCATGGTCATCGTGTGCGTCGGCGCGTGGATCGTCGGTCAGGCGCTCATCAACATCGCCGTGGTGCTGGGGCTGCTGCCGGTGATGGGCCTGCCGATGCCGTTCGTCTCCGCGGGCGGATCCGCGCTGGTGATGTGTCTCGGCGCGTCCGGCGTGGTGGTGCAGATGATGCGCCAGCAGGGCGACATCCGGGCGGCGCTCGTCAGGGAGTGAGCGCGGTTTCGCGGACGCGCGCGTTTTCCCGCGCGCGTTTCCGCGTGCCCCGGCGCCGATGCGTCCGTCAAACGATTAAGCTGGTATCCCATGAGTGGTAAGAGAGTTCATGTGGTGCTGGCCGGCGGTGGGACGGCCGGCCATGTCAACCCGCTGCTGAGCGTCGCGAACGCCATCCGCGAGGCCGATCCCGACGCCGTGGTCACGGTGCTCGGCGGCAACACCGGTCTGGAGAACGAACTGGTCCCCGCCGCAGGCTTCGAGATGGACACCATCGACAAGGTGCCGTTCCCGCGCTCCCTCAACGGGGCGGCGTTCGCGTTCCCGTACCGGTGGGTGCGCGAGGTGCGCAGGGTGAAGGGAATCCTCGCCCGCCGCGAGGCGGACGTGGTGTGCGGATTCGGTGGCTACGTGTCCGCGCCCGTGTACCGCGCCGCGAAGAAGATGGGCATCCCGCTGGCCATCCACGAGCAGAACGCCCGCGCCGGCATGGCCAACAAGCTGGGCGCCTCGTGGGCCGACTTCATCGGCACCGTCTACGAGGACACCGGCCTCAAGCCGGGCAAGGGCACCCGCATGGAGCGTGTGGGACTGCCGCTGCGTCCCGCCATCGCACGGCTCGCGCGCATGCTGGAGGACAACCCGCAGCTCGCCCGCGTCGAGGCGGCCTCCGCGCTGGGCGTGGACCCCACGCGCCCGCTCGTGCTCGTCACCGGCGGGTCGCTGGGCGCGCAGAGCCTCAACGAGGCGGTCGCCGGCAGTGCGGCCGAGCTGCTCGCGCACGCGCAGGTGGTGCATCTGACCGGCAGGGGCAAGCTCGACGAGGTCCGCCGTCTGGTCACCGCGTCGGTCGGCGCGGACGCGCTCAACGGGCTGGGGCTCGACACGGTCGGCCACGGCGACTACCACGCCGTGGAGTATCTGGAGCGCATCGACCGCGCCTTCGTCTGCGCGGACCTCATCATCTGCCGTTCCGGCGCCGGCTCCGTCAGCGAGATCGCCGCGCTCGGACTGCCCGCCGTCTACGTGCCGCTGCCCATCGGCAACGGCGAGCAGCGCTTCAACGCGCAGCCCGTGGTGGACGCGAAGGGCGGCATCATGGTGGCCGACGCGGATCTCACCTCCGACTGGGTGCGCTCCCACGTGCCGGGTCTGCTGGCCGACCGTGCCGCGCTCAAGGCCATGGGCAAGGCGGCGTGGGGCTACGGCATCCGCGACGCCGCGCAGGTGATGGCCGAGCGCGTGCTGGCGCTGGCCAGGTGACCGCAGCGTCCGTCCGATCGCCGCACGGGCGTGGTTCCCGTCCCGTCGCGCCGCGCGACCATAATGGGGACCGCGCGCGATCGTCGCGCATCGTCGTTAAGGAGAGTTCCCGTCGTGACCGAATCCACCATCGTGCTTGACCCCACCCATGCGTCCTTCTCGCCCACCGAAACCGTGGCCGATCTGGGCGTCACCCACTTCATCGGCATCGGCGGGGCCGGCATGAGCGTGCTCGCCGAGATGCTGCACGAGCAGGGCGTCACGGTCACCGGCTCCGACCGCGAGGAGAGTGCCAAGACCGAGCGCCTGAGGGAGCTGGGCGTGACCGTGCACATCGGCCAGCGCGCCGAGAACGTGGCGGGCGCCTCCACGGTGGTGTTCTCCAGCGCCATCAAGCCGGACAATCCGGAGATCGTCGCGGCGGCGCAGGCCGGCGTGCGCATCGTGCACCGCAGCGACATCCTGGCGCTGCTGCTGGGCGCCAGGCGCGGCGTGACCGTGGCCGGCGCGCACGGCAAGACCACCACGAGCGCGCTGCTGGCGCACATTCTTGTCACCGCGGGCGAAGGCGCCCTGGCGGATCCCAGCTACGCGATCGGCGGCTCGATCCAGACCCCGGACGGCGGCGTCAGGGACGGCGGGCACGCCGGCACCGGCGCGGTGCTGGTGGCCGAGGCCGACGAATCCGACGGCAGCTTCGAGAAGTACCGTCCCGAGATCGCCATCGTGACCAACGCCGAACCCGACCATCTCGACCACTACGGCGACGCGGCCCACTACCACGCCGCGTTCGTGGAGCATGCCGGCCACGCCACCGGGCACGTGATCGTGTGCGGCGACGACGAAGGCGCGCGCGACGTGCTCGCCGCGCTGCCGGACGACGTGGCCGCGCGCACGATCGTCTACGCCGCCGACGCCTCCGCGCTGCCCGAATCCCTTGCCGCCCGTGTGGAGGGCGTGGTGGAGATCGAGCAGGAGCACGAGGCGGCCGAATCCGGCGCCGAGGGCTTCACCGTCCACATCCCCGCGGGCCTGCTGCCGGGGGAGGGCGCGGCCGAGGACGTGCCGGTGTCCCTGATCATCCCCGGTCTGCACAACGCGCGCAACGCCACCGCGGCCATTCTCGCCGCCGCGCTGCTCGGCATGGATCCGCGCGCCGCCGCCGGGGCCGCCGCATCGTTCCGCGGCGCCGCGCGTCGCTTCCAGATCCGCGGATGCGTCGAGGGCGTCACCGTGGTTGACGACTACGCGCATCATCCCACCGAGATCGCCGCGCTGTTCGACGCCGCACGCCGCCGCTACCCGGATTCCACGCTGCGCGTGCTCTTCCAGCCGCACCTGTTCTCGCGCACGCGCTTCTTCGCCCGCGAGTTCGCCGAGGCGCTGGCCAAGGCCGACGACGTGATCGTCACCTGCATCTTCCCGGCGCGCGAGAAGCCCGCCGACTTCCCCGGCGTGAGCGCGCTGACCGTGGTGAACGCGGCGGACGGCGTGCCGCACGATCCGGCCGAAGGCTGGATCAGCGCCGTGCAGGACATGTGCCAGGCCGCCAAGATGCTCGCCATGCGCGCGCATCGCGGCGACGTGATCTTCACCGTGGGCGCCGGCGACGTGACGCAGATGTCCACCGTGCTGCTGCGCGTGCTCGAGGCGCACCGCGAGGCGCATCAGATCCGCGAGGCCACCCAGCCGGAGCGTCAATGACCGGTCGCGTGGTCTCCTCCCAGCAGTCCGGCGATCACCCCGGGGACTCCCCGCGGCACGACGCCGCACGGCACGGCAAGGCGGCGGGCCGCGCCGCGCGTTCGGCGTCGTCGGGACGCGGGGCCGCGGACGTCGAGGCGACGGGCAGGTCCTCCCGGTCCTCCCGCAGCGTGTCCTCCGCCGTGGGCGAGGTGCGCGCCGCGGGTTCGGGCGCCGCGGCGGTGGACCGCGTCACCGTCTCCAGACCCGGCGGGTTCGTGGACGCACGCGGGCTGAAGTCGGATCGCGAGGTGTCCGAACGGCTCGGCATGGACGCGCAGCGCGGGCCGCTGCTGCGTCCCAAGGTGATCGGATTCCAGGCGCGCGACAGGGAGCGGCGTCGCGCCCGGCGCGTGGCGCTGCTCATCCGCGGCGGCATCGCGGCGGGCGTGGTGGCGCTGATCACCGCGATCGTCTGGCTGCTGTTCTTCTCTCCGGTGCTCAAGCTGCAGGAGGGGCGCATCGCCGTCGTGGGCGCGAACGAGTGGGTGAGCGTCGAGGAGGTGGCCGCGGTCGCGCAGCCGCAGGTCGACCGTTCGCTGCTCATCGTCTCCACGGGCGACATCGCGCGCCAGCTCAAGGCGCTGCCGGGCGTCACGTCCGCGAGCGTCGCCAAGAACTGGCCGCACGGCATCACCATCACCGTGGCCGCGCAGAAGCCCGCCGCGATCCTACGCGCCGCGGACGGCTCGCTCACCGCCGTGGACAGCCAGGCGCGCATCCTCAACGCGGTCGGCGCCTCGGTGACGGGCATCCCCGTCATCGACGTGGACGACGTGACGTCCGGCCTGGCCAACAAGGCCGTGCAGCAGACGCTCGAGATCGTGGCGTCCCTGCCCGAGTCGATGCGCCAGCGCATCAGCAAGGTCACGGCGAAGACGCAGGACTCCATCACCACCGAGCTTGACGGCGGCAACTACGTGATCGTGTGGGGCGACGCCTCGCAGCTCGACCTCAAGAAGGCCGAGGTGGACAAGATCATCAACGATCCCGCCGTGATCGGCGACAAGCACCAGGTCAACGTCTCCTCCCCGCGCAAGCCGATCATCAAGTAGGCTCTGGGATGAATCCCGACGCGTGGTTTGGCGTGTCCGCCCGATCGGTGTATTCTGAAAAGTCCGCGTACCGGAAGGCATGCGGGTGCTTGACAACTCAAGATCGGGGGCGATCGGTTTCGACGGTGACCTGTTCGTCGCAGGGAAGCGTGCCGAGAACGTAGGGTCCGCTCGTGGATGACCCCTACAAACAAATAAGTGCTAAATCTAACCGCACTGAGTTTGCTCTCGCTGCCTGAGCTTCGCGCCAGGACTAACCAGTGAGCAGCCGCTCCGTTCACTCCTCCTCGTCCTTGGGAGGATGCTGAGCGTCGTTCAGAGGACTTGCTGATGCCATTGCGCCACAGGGCGGCATCGGGACTTTAACTGCGGATATGCTCGCCATCAGTCGTCTGCGACATCGATGGGGGCAGAAAAACCGCCGCACGGCCAGCAGACTACGCACGTAGAAGACTGCGGGCTCGGTCATCGGACCGGGGTTCAATTCCCCGCGCCTCCACTCATTGAAGGCCTCGTGATCACGCCGATCACGAGGCCTTCGTCGTATGCGCGCGGTCCGCTTCCGGCGTCCCGTACCGTGTCGGGCCTAGGCTGGTGCGCATGAGAATCGTATTGCAGCGCGTGTCGCAGGCATCGGTGGACGTCGTCAACGAGGTCAATGGCGAGGTGGATCCCACGTTCCTGCCGCAGCAGATCGGTCCCGGCTTCGTGCTGCTCGTGGGCGTGGCGGACGCGGACGGCGACGAGCAGATCCAGTGGCTCGCGCACAGGATCGCGAACCTGCGCGTCTTCGAGGACGAGCACGGCAAGATGAATCGGTCGATCCAGGACGTGGGCGGCGAGATCCTCTCGATCTCCCAGTTCACGCTGTTCGGCGACGTGCGCAAGGGCAACCGTCCGAGCTTCGTGAAGGCCGGCAGGCCGGAGCACGCCGACATCATGTGGATCCGCTTCAACGAGCTGCTGCGCTCCGCGGGGCTCGTGGTGCGCGAGGGACGCTTCGGCGCGCACATGCGCGTGGGACTGGTCAACGACGGGCCGGTCACCATCGTCATGGACACCGACGAGCTGATGGCCCCGCGCGGCTAGGCGCTAGGCGTCGGCCTTCCGGAGCAGCGCGACGGCGTCCGCGTACGGCGGACAGCTGGGCACGCCGTTCTCGCTGCGGTCGATGGCGATCGTCGCCGCGGCGTTGGCCAGACGCACCGCGTCCACGAGCCCGTCGCCGGCCGCGAGACGCGCGCAGACGACTCCGGTGTGGCATGATCCGGCGGAGCGCGTGTGGCTGCCCCTGGCGGGGATCGCGGCGACGTGCGTCACCTCGTGCCGCGTTCCACGCTTCTCCGCCGTGCGGTCCACCACCCACGCGCCCTTGGCGCCGCAGCGGATCACCAGCGAGGCGCCGAGCACGTCGGAGAGCCGCAGGCACAGGTCGTCCATCGCGTCGTCGATGTCGCCGCCCACGGTGATGCGCCGCGCGTCCGTGGGCTGCACGCCGAGACGCAGCGCGAGCACGTCGGCCTGACGGCGGTTGCACGACCAGATCGGCCGGGCGAGCGTGAGCGTCTCGAGCAGCTGGTCGCTCACCTGCTGCAGCGCGCTGGTGGGGTTGAGCACGATGTCGAAGCGGCGCTCGCGCGGCGCGCACGAGGCGCGTCCCAGGAACTCGCCCAGTCCCTCGGCGGTCTGGTTGGTCAGGGTGTTGCCGCTGATGTGCACCACGTCGCCGGCCTGGGGCTCCACGGCGGCGAAGCAGTCGCCCTCGCCGTGCGCCTCCGCGCCGTAGGCGGCGATCATGGTCTTGACGCCGGCGTCGTCGGTGAGCATGATGCGGAAGCCGGAGTCCTCGTCGATGCGGTCCTGTCCGATGTGCGCGATGCCGGCCTCGTCGAACGCGAGGTGGATCATCGAGGCGAGCGGACCGTTGCCGAGGATGCCCGCGTGGCTCACCGGAGCGCCCATGCGCCGCGCGGCGCGCATGACGCGGTATCCGGCCGCGATCGACACTTTCGGCGCGCCGGCCACCGCGTAGCCGCCCTGCGCCGGCACCTGTCCGACGCCGAGCATGATGTCCGGCACCACCTCGCTCAGGGATATGACCGTTCCGTTCCTGTTGTCCGTCGTGTTCGCTGCCATGACGCCTCCTCGCGCTGTGTGTTAATTGCGTCCTTCGCTTCCTTGCGTCCCTCACCGTCGATGCTACGCCCGTGCGGGTGTCGGACGCAAACGTCGGGCGACATCGTGCGTCCGGGCGACGGGCATCGCATCGCATCACGCCGCATCGCGTCGGCGTCGGCGCCGCGGACGGTGAGACGGACACGCGGGTTGCGCATGAAAGCGGTTTCACGCTATGCTGGTCCCATCCGAAACGGACGCGACGCACGGATTCGCTCCCGCGCCGCGCACCACAGCAACGAAGCTCACCACGAGGTCCATCATGAACATGCCCGCAGCCGCCGGCGCGCCCGGCACCATCGTCAACCCCATCCTCCCCGGCTTCCACCCGGACGCCAGCGCGCTGAAGGTCGGCGACGACTACTACATCGCCACGTCCACCTTCGAATGGTGGCCCGGCGTGGACATCTACCACTCCAAGGACCTCGTCAACTGGGAGTGGGCGGCCGCGCCGCTGAACCGCGCCAGCATCGTCAACCTCCGGGGCAACTTCGACTCCGGATCCATCTGGGCGCCGCACCTGAGCTACGCCAAGGGGAAGTTCTGGCTCGTCTTCACCGACGTGAAAAGCTGGGCGCCGTTCAAGGACACGCTCAACTACGTCATCACCGCGCCAAGCATCACCGGCCCGTGGAGCGAGCCCACGTTCGTCACGGCGTCGGGCTTCGACCCTGCGCTCTACCATGACGACGACGGCCGCAGCTACTTCCTGAGCATGCTGTTCGACTGGCGCTACGACCGCCCCGGATTCGCCGGCACCGTCATCCAGGAATTCGACGCCGACGCCATGCGCCTCGTGGGCAAGCGCAGGCACTTCTACAAGGGCACGTCGCTCGGCGTGTGCGAAGGCCCGCAGATCCTCAAGAAGGACGGCTACTATTACCTGCTGTGCGCGGCCGGCGGCACCGGCTGGATGCACGCCGCCACCGTGGCGCGCGCCCGTTCGCTCGACGGCCCTTGGGAGGACTCGCCGTACTTCCCGCTCATGACCACGCGCGACAACCCCACCGCGCCGCTGCAGAAGTCCGGCCACTGCTGCTTCCTCGAAATCGGCGACGAATGGTACGTCACGCAGATCTGCGCCCGTCCGCTCACCGAACGCGGCAACTGCACGCTCGGACGCGAAACCGCCATCCAGCCCATCGAATGGACCGAGGACGGCTGGCCGCGCCTCAGGAACCACACCATCATGCCCGATCTCGTGGTGCCCGCGCCCAAGGTCTCGCGCGACGTCGTGCAGTGCCGCGACCGCAGCGAGCGCATCGACTTCGCGCCTGATCGTCCGCTGCCGCCAAGCCTCAAGACGCTGCGCTGCGGCCTCGACGCGGAGGAGGACTACTCGCTGACCGCGCGCCCCGGCTGGCTGCGCCTCTACGGCCGCCAGACCCTGACGAGCCTCGACAAGCAGACGCTGTTCGCCCGCCGCTGGGAGCACTTCGACTTCGACGCCGAGACCACGATCGACTTCACGCCCGAGAACTTCCAGCAGGACGCCGGGCTGATCCTCTTCTACGACACCGCCAACTGGATCTACGCCATGATGACGTTCGACGACGAGGCGCTGGACCGCCGCATCCTGCGCATCGTGACGCTTGACGAGCACGACGGCTCCTACGGCAGCGATCCCGTGACGCTGGACGCCTCCACGCCGGTGCGGCTCAAGGTGGAGGTGCGCGGCGCGGTGGCGCGGTTCTTCTGGGCGTACGACGACGGCAAATCCGACGGCGAAGCGCCGGACTGGCAGCCGCTCGGCGGCGACCAGCCCGCCGACCACATCAGCGACGACTACATCGAATCGCGCCGCGGCTACTGCGTGTTCACCGGCGCCATGGTGGGCATCTGCGCGCAGGACATGGACGCCCACCGCTCCCACGCCGACTTCCGCGGCTTCGACTACCGCGAGATCCACTGAGAACGGGAAGGACATCGCCATGGCCAGAACCGTCATCGCCCAGTACTCCCGCAACGGCATCGCCGCCCTGTACCGCAGGGACGATGCCGGCGTCGTGGAGCTCATGCTCGTGCCCGTCGACCTGACCGGCGCCGTCGTGCGCGACGACTGCGCCGCCGAGCCGCTCGTCCAGGCCAAGATCGTCGGCGACGACTACCCGTTCGGCTTCTCGCAGGGCCGCACCATGCGCAACTCCGCCACCGTGGCCGCCATGCGCTACGCCGGCCAGCGCGTCGAGGAGCGCGCCGGCGAAACCGTCGTGATCACCCGGCTGGAAGACCCGCGCGGCTACGCGTACGTGCACGTGCTGCGCATGGGCGACGACTCGCAGGCCGTGGAGATCGCCACGAGCTTCGAGAACCACGCCGACGCGCCGGTCACGCTGGAAATGCTCTCCAGCTTCACGCTTGGCTCCCTCTCGCCGTTCGTGCAGGGGCTTGCGCCCGAAACGCTCACGCTGCACCGTCTGCGCAGCACGTGGAGCGCCGAAGGCCGACTCGTGAGCGAGCCGGTGGAGGACGAGCAGCTCGAACCCAGCTGGCAGGGGTTCTCCGCCAACTCGGTGCGCTACGGGTCCATCGGCAGCTTCCCCGTGCGGCAGTACGCGCCGTTCGTGGGGCTTGAGGACACCACCCACGGCGTCACATGGGCCGCGGCCACCACGCACGCGTCGAGCTGGCAGATCGAACTGTACCGGCGCGACAACGGGCTTGCGATCTCCGGCGGCATCGCCGACCGCGAATTCGGGCACTGGACGCGCACCATCGCCCCCGGAGAGACGTTCGCGGCGCCGTACGCCGTGGCGACCGCGGTGCACGGCGGCGTGGACGACGCCAGCCAGGCGCTCGCCGGCAACGTGCGGCACCGGCTCGACCTGCCGGATTCGGAGCGCGCCATGCCCGTGGTGTTCAACGAGTTCTGCACCACGTGGGGCGTGCCCACCGAGTGCAGCGTGGACGAGCAGATCGAGTTCCTCGGGCGGCTTCGCAGGCGCAACGGTGGCACGGGCATCGACTACTTCGTCATCGACGCCGGCTGGTTCGACGACAAGGCGTTCGAGGCGGCCAGCCGGCTCGGATCGTGGCAGGTGAGTCCCACGGCGTTCCCGCACGGACTCAAACCAGTGGTGGACAGGGTGCACGCCGTCGGCATGAAGGCCGGCATCTGGTTCGAGTTCGAGATCGCCGGACGCGACGACGCCGAGTGCTTCAACCGGCGCGCATGGCTGCTCTCGCGCGACGGCGTGACCATCACGTCCGGCAACCGCCGCTGGTGGGACATGCGCAACCCCGACGTGCGCGCATACCTTGCCGAAAGGGTCATCGACTTCCTGCAGGAGAACGGCTTCGACTACGTCAAGGTGGACTACAACGACACCATCGGCATCGGCTGCGAAACGCCGGGTGCGGCGGGGGAACGCGCGGCCGAGCCGGGAGACCCGGCGAGCCTGGGCGACGGGCTGGTCGAGCAGATCCGCGCCAGCCAGGAGTTCTTCCGCGAGATGAAGCGCCGCGTGCCGGGGCTCATCGTGGAGATCTGCGCGTCCGGCGGGCATCGGCTCGTGCAGTCGTTCATGGAGATCGGCTCCATGGCGAGCTTCTCCGACGCACACGAATGCGACGAGATCCCGGTCATCGCCGCCAACATGCACCGCATGATCCTGCCGCGCCAGAGCCAGATCTGGGCTGTGGTCAAGCACGACCAGCCGCTCGCCAAGCTGTACTATCAGGTGGCGTCCGGCCTGCTGGGGCGCCTGTGCTTCTCCGGCGACACCGGTTCGCTGCGCGACGAGCAGGTGGAGACCATCGCCGCGGCCGTACGGTGGTATGCCAAGGCGGCTCCGGTGATCGACCACGGCGTGAGCGCCTGGTTCGGCCCGAGGATCGTCAGCTACCGGCATCCGCGCGGCTGGCAGGCCGTGGTGCGCCGGGGCGAGGCCGGTACTCCGGCCGAAGGCCGCACGCTGGCGGTGCTGCACACGTTCCACGACGCGCCCGGCGCCGTGGAGATTCCAGTGCCGGCGGGGTCCGTGGCGGACGACGTCTGGGCGCGACCCGGCATCGACGTGGCCGTGGATGGGGCTGCCGGCGTGCTCAGGGTGAGCGGGTTGCGCGAATTCGACGGTCTGGCGGTGCTGCTGCGCTGACCGGCTGCGGTCGTCGGCTGCGGCCTGACGCACAAGATGGCAAGGGGGGCCGTCTTGTGTGCCAGGCCGCTGTTCGGTTTCTGTTGCGGTTTTGGCGCGGTTGTGCCAAAGCCGCATGTTTGTTTCCGTGACGCCGTGTGCGGTTTGCGTCGCACGCGGTGAAGGGCCGCAAATCTTGTGCGACGGGCGTCTGCTGCCTTGGCTCCGGCCTTGCTGCCAAGATGATTTTCATGTAATCGCTCTCAGGGCGAAAACACGCCGGATTTCCTGTTTTGACACGGTTTTTCATCTGTGATTCAATACATTATGAAATCGGTTTCATCAGTATGTATACAGGTGAGGCCGAGACCGTACAGCACCCATCTCCCAACGAAGGGAAGAACAACCATGGCATTCTCCATTCCCGAGGCGCTGCCCGAGCAGGACCGTCAGTGGGCCGAATCCCTGCTGCCCAGGCTCGAGGCCAAGTTCGCCGCCGAGCGCGACCGCGTCGGCTCGCACATCCCGTACATCGCCGAGGACGGCGTCTACAAGGACCTCAAGGACGTGAGCGACCCCGCATGGTGGACCAACGGCTTCTGGCCCGGCATCCTGTGGCAGATGTTCCACGCCACAGGCGATCAGGCGTACGTCGGCCCCGCCCGCGAAGTCGAGAAGACCCTCATGAACGTCATCGACACCGATTTCATGGGTCTGCACCACGACGTCGGCTTCATGTGGCTGCTGTCCGCCGTGGCCGACTGGCGGCTCACCGGCGACGAGCGCGCCAAGAACCGCGGCCTCGCCGCCGCGACCCTGCTCGCCGGCCGCTTCAACCCGGAAGCGAAGTTCATCCGCGCGTGGAACCTGCCCGAATCCGAAGGCTGGGCCATCATCGACTCCATGCTCAACATCCAGATCCTGTTCTGGGCGAGCGACGTCACCGGCGACCCGCGCTTCGCGGACATCGCCCGCATGCACGCGGACACGCTGAGCCACACCGCCGTGCGCCCGGACGGCTCGTGCAACCACATCGTCGACCTTGACCTCGTCACCGGCGAACTCAGGCACAACCCCGGCGGCCAGGGCTACGAATCCGGCTCCTCCTGGACCCGCGGCCAGTCCTGGGCCATCTACGGCTACGCGCTCGCCGCGCACCACAGCGGCAAGAAGGAATACCTCGACGTGGCCAAGAAGGTCGCGCACTACTTCCTCGCCAACGTGGCACTGGAAAACGACCTGTCGCTCGTGGACTTCCGCGCCCCCGCCGAGCCGAAGTACTGGGACGCCCTCGCCGACGTGATCACCGCATGCGGCCTCATCGAGATCGCCGAGCAAGTGCCCGAGCTCGAGCGCCCGCTGTACCTTCGCTGGGCCGTGCGCCTGCTCAGGGCCGTGGAGGCGCACTGGTGCGACTGGGATCCGTCGCGCGACGGTCTGGTGCAGATGTGCACCGGCTGCTACCACAAGTCCGACGACCGCGAAGTGCCGATGATGTACGCCGACTACTACTTCGTGGAAGCCGCGCTGCGCCTCGCCGGCAAGGGCGCGCGCCTGTGGTGATCGACCTGTGGTGATTGAGAGGTGAATGCCATGACACGATTCGACCCGCGCGACTACGGCGCGATCGCCGACGGCGAGACCAAGGACACTGCCGCCATCCAGCGTGCCATCGACGCGTGCGCGGCGGCCGGCGGAGGCACGGTGGCGCTTGACGGCGGCACCTTCATTGCCGGCACGATCCGACTCAGGAGCGGCGTGGAGCTGCATGTCGACGGCTCGGCCACGCTGCTCGCCAGTCCGGACATCGCCGACTACGCCGAGGATGTGCACCACAACCGCTACCGCAACGAGCCTGAGCTCGACCGGTGCCTCATCTACGCCGAGGATGCGCATGACGTGGCCCTGACCGGGCGCGGGCGCATCGTCGGGGCCGCGGAATCGTTCCCCAACGAGGGCTCGATCTACCGACCCATGATGATCCGCATGCTGCGCTGCTCCAACGTTCATGTGACCGACCTGCGCCTGCTTGACGCGGCCGCGTGGACCACCGCGTTCCTCGACAGCGAGTACATCTGGGTGCGCGGCGTGTGCATCATCAACGACAAGCGCTACAACGGCGACGGCCTCGACTTCGACGGCTGCGCGCACGTGTTCGTCTCCGACTGCTATGTGCGCGGCACCGACGACAACCTGTGCCTGCAGGCCAGCAGCCGCGACTGGCCGGTGCATGACGTGCACATCACGAACTGCGAGTTCACCGGCGTGTGCGCTGGCCTGCGCTTCGGACTCAAGTCCATCGGCGACATTTACAACGTCACCGTTTCGAACTGCACGCTCAACCGCGTGTGGCGCGAGGGCATCAAGCTCGAATCCACCGAGGGCGGAGCGATCACGGACATCGCGTTCAGCAACATCGTGATGCGCAACGTGACGCGGCCCGTGTTCGCCATCCTCAACAACCGCTTCGAGCCGGACGACCTCGGTTCCTCGGTGGAGCTTGACCACATGCCAGAAATCGGCGCTTTGGCACGCATCTCCATCAGCGGGCTCATCGCCACGGACGACGACGAAATGGCCAACGTACACCGGCGCTTCACCGACGACGTGATGGGCGAGCCGCGCTTCAACGGCATCCGCTTCGACGCGGCGGACGGGCATCCCATCGAGGACGTGACGCTGCGCGACGTGCGCTACACGTTCATCGGGGGAGTGCGGCTCGCTGACATTCCGCCGGCTGGGGAGTATCCGCGGCTTGTGGATCGTCTCGTCGAGCCGGGCGTGAAGTCCAGCGAGAACTACTGGCCTGACTGGTCGCGCGCGGCGTTCATGGACCTGCGCAACGTGCATCGGCTCGACATGACCGGCGTGCGGCTGCATGCGCTGCGCTCCGACGAGCGGCCTGCCGTGCTGCTCGACGGGTGCACGACCGTGGGGGAGCCGGACTGGCGCGTGCTGTAGTGGTCCGCGGGTCGCCGCGGCGTCGGCTCGGCGTGCCGCCGATCCTTGGCGCGGTGGAAGTCCCGTGCCCCCGTATGCCCTCCGTGGCCGGATTCGTCCGGCTGCGGAGGGCATCTGCGTTCTCGGGGGTGGATCCGGCGTCCCGCGGGCAGAGGTATCCGCATTGTCGGGGCGCCTCGGCGGAGTGCCGGCCGTGGCGCCCGGATGCGGCGTCGTTGCGATTCCGCGGTTTTGGCGTTCGTCTCGTGTCGGGAGGGGGTGTGCGCGGCACGACGGAGGCCCCCTGAGCATGCGGATATCTGCCGACGCTTGTCGCAATCCGCCCCTGAGAACGCAGATACTCTGGCCGGATGAGTGCCCGGTCTTCCGAGGCCTTGCCGGGCGGCGGAGACGCGACTCGGGGGAGCGCGGTCGGGAACCGGCGCGGGCGGTGGACGGAGGAGCTGAACGATATGGCCGGAACGCATCCCGACGGTCCGAACGACACGCCGATGATGTGCGTTTCCCGATGCAAACGATGCCAACAAACAGAACGGTTCACGGACTTTCTGTAATTGGTTACAACGCTGATTTGACACCGTTTTCAAAAGGATGCTATAGTTCAATCAGTTTCAGCGATGAAACTAGTTACAGGAAAACCAAGGAGGGTTTCATGAAAGCTTCGAATCGTTGGATGAGGACCGCGATCACCGCCGTCGCCGCGCTCGGCATGGTCGCCCCGATGGCCGCCTGCGGCTCCGACACCGCGTCGAACACCGCGTCCGGCAGCTCGGACGGCCCGGTCACCATCGAATGGTGGGGCGCCACCCAGGGCCTGCAGGAGCAGGCCGACGCCTTCAACAAGTCGCAGGACAAGATCAAGGTCGAGTTCAAGAAGCAGGCCAGCAAAGCCAAGACCGAGGAGGGCGTGGTCAACGCCGTCAAGGCCGGCAACGCGCCGGACCTCTTCGAGGCGGACATGGACTCGTCCCTGTCCCTGCTCGTGGACGGCACCATCCAGGACATCGCCCAGTACAACCCGGACCTGTCCAAGCTCAACCAGAACGTGGTCGACTCCTTCAAGATCGGCGACCAGCTGGCCGTCATCCCGACCCAGTCCAGCCCGCAGTTCATCATCGCCAACCAGAAGACCTTCGATGACAACGGCGTCAAGGTGCCCACCACGTGGGACGAGCTCATCCAGGCCGGCAAGGACCTCAAGGCCAAGAATCCGGACATCAAGATCATGAACTTCCCCGGCGAGGATCCGTCCACGCTGGTGCTGCTCGCCCAGCAGTTCGGCGCCCAGTGGTACTCCGTCGACGGCGACACCTGGGTGGTGGACATCAACGGCCCGGAGACCAAGAAGGCCGTGAACTACCTGCAGCAGATCGTCGACAACGACATGTTCAGCCAGAAGACCTACATCGAGTGGGACGCCCTGATGCAGTTCTTCCAGTCCGGCGACCTCGCGCTGATCGGCACCTCCACCTGGCAGCTGTCCGCCTACCAGTCCAACTTCCAGAAGTCCCTCGGTGACTGGAAGGCCTACGCATGGCCCAAGGAGTCCGCCTCCTCCGACGTGGTCTCCCCGCTGAACGCCTCCGGCAACGCCATTCCGACCGGCGCCAAGCACCCCAAGGAGGCCGCCGAGTTCGCCACCTGGCTCGCCACCAACGACGACGCGCTGAAGATCGCCGCCAACGCCACCACCGGCTCCGGCGCCTTCCCGGCCCTCAAGGACACTGGCAGCTACCCGACCGATTCCCTGCCCGACAAGCTCCTTGCCGACAACGCCGAGGCCGCCAAGGTGGTCCAGCAGGCCGCCGACACCGTCGCCCCGTACAAGACCGGCGCCAACTGGAGCCAGATGTTCAAGCAGCTGCAGGACCAGTGGGCCAAGTTCCTCAACAAGCAGGTCACCGGCGAGCAGATGCTCGACGCCGTCCAGCAGTGGACCGTCAACGACCTGCAGCAGAAGGGCATCAACGTCAAGTCCGCGAACTGAGCCCCGCGGTTCGGACATGACCGACCGGCCCCATGGCCGGCCTTCCCGTCCGGCGGCGATCGGCATCCCCGCCGCCGGACGGTCCCTCCCGGAGCATCCGGGGCGGGATGCCGCCTGGATCTTCCCTTTCTCCTTTCCTTCCCGAAGCCGCGTTCCGTCACTGCCATACGCGGGACGCGGCTTCTTCCCTGCCCGACGGCCGATCCGGAGCCGCCGGCGTCATGCAAAACCCATCCATCTGCTTGTGATTGGAGTGAATCGTGAGTGCTGTCACCGATTCCGCGTCATCGGCCGTCCGCGGCAACGAAATCCGCGAAAACGCGACGCCGAAATGGAAGAAGCTCATCGGTCTGAAGGGATTCGCCTTCAGCCTGCCCTTCTTCGCTCTGTTCCTGTTCTCGTTCATCATCCCGTTCTTCTACGCGCTGTGGGAGAGCCTCTACCAGAAGAAGTCCAGCGGTCTGGGCATCGGCGGCGCCAAGCGCTCCTTCGCCGGCCTCGCCCAGTACGTGCGCGTCTTCCATGACCCGTCCTTCTGGCAGGGCATGCTGCGCGTGGCGATCTTCACCTGCGTGGTGATGCCGCTCATCATGGTCTTTGCGCTCGTCGAGGCCCTGCTCCTCGACTCCGCCCGCAAGAAGGCCAAGCGAGCCTACCGCTTCCTGCTTCTCGTGCCGTACATGGTCCCGTCCATCGTGGCCACGCTGATCTGGGTGTACATGTACTCGCCGGACATCGGCCCGCTCAAGAAGTTCTTCGAGATCTTCGGCCTCGAGGTCAACTTCTTCAGTCCCGCCATGGTGTGGGTGTCCATGGCCAACCTGCTGCTGTGGATCAACATCGGCTTCAACATGCTCATCCTCTACGGCTCCCTGACCGCCATCGACCCGTCCCTGTACGAGAGCGCCAAGGTGGACGGCGCCGGCGAGTTCCGCATCGCCTGGTCCATCAAGATCCCGATGATCCGCGGCACGCTCGTGCTCACCTGCCTGCTGTCGATGATCGGCATGCTCCAGCTCTTCGACCAGCCGCTGCTGTTCCGCTCGGCGTCCCCCGAGACCGTGACCGCGAACTTCACGCCGATCATGGCCATCTACAACTACACGTTCACCGCAGGCGGCGACTACAACTACGCGGCGGCCCTCTCGGTGGTGCTCGCCATCGTGATCGGCATCATCTCCGCCATCGTCTACGGCGTCTCCAACAGGAAGGACAAGTGAGATGAGCAGCGCGATCATGCAGCCCAAGACCCGTCCGGCCAGGAAGTCCAAGTGGACCCGTCCCGGCATCATCGTGGCCCTCGTGGTCCTCACGTTCTACTCCATCGCCCCGCTGTGGTGGCTCGTGGTCTCCGTGACCAAGAACCGCGTGGAGCTGTACAACACCAACGGCCTGTGGTTCGGCTCGGAGAACCACATCCTCGAGAACTTCCAGCAGCTGTTCACCTACGAGAACGGCATCTTCTTCAAGTGGATGCTCAACTCCGTGCTCTACGCGGGCGTCGGCTCGCTGGTGTGCATGGTGATCTCCATCATGGCCGGCTACGCGCTGAGCAAGTTCGAGTTCCGCGGCCGCGGTCTGGAGATGGGCCTCGTGATGTTCTCGTTCCTCATCCCCACCGCCCTGCTCACCCTGCCGCTCTACCTGCTGTTCGCCGGCATGCACCTGACGGACACCGTCTGGGCCGTGCTCATCCCGTCGTTCGTCAACGCGTTCGACGTGTACCTCGCCAAGGAGTACATCGACGGCTCCGTGCCGGACGAGCTCCTGGAGGCCGCCCGCATCGACGGCGCCGGCGAGATGCACATCTTCCGCAAGATCGTCATGCCCCTGCTGCCCACCCCGGCCGCCACGATCTTCATCCTGACGTTCGTGATGCAGTGGAACAACTTCTACCTGCCGATCACCATGCTGCGCGGCGCCGACAAGTGGACGCTGTCCCTGGGCCTCTACAGCTTCATGCAGACCAAGCAGTCCACGCTGTTCGACCCGACCACCATCGCGCTCGCCGGCTCGGTGCTCTCCATCATCCCGCTGGCCGTGGTGATGATCGCCATGCAGCGCTTCTGGAGAACCGGCGTGGCCCTCGGCGGCGTCAAGGGCTGAGCCGCCCTCTACGGAAGCCGCAGCACAGACGGTCCGTGCCCGCACCCGTGCGGTGCGCGGACCGTCGCGCCCGACGGATGCCGCATCCTCCCGTTCCGCCGCGCCCCGGAGGCGAGGCAGCAGCCACCTCGACGAGACGGGGCGGGAGACGGCACGTCGCCGTCGGGCGCGACCTCATTCGTTTTTCGTTTCCGCCGCCTCGGAACGGCGGACCCTTCAGGGAAGTGAGTCGATCATGTCCGATTCCATCGAAGCCGCCGCGCGCACGCTGAACGCCGACGACGAGGCGTACGTCGTGCTGGTGCACGGCTGGGGAGGCTCTCCCGAAGCCTGGCGCGGCGTGGAATGGCCGGAGCGCTGGCGCCCGCTCGCCTACGAGCTGCCCGGGCACGGCGACCGCCGCGGCGACCGTCCCTTCACCATCCGCCATGCGGCCGACGGGCTGGCCGAGTTCATCCGCACGCACGTGGAGTCCGACCGACCGGTGATCGTGGTGGCCCACTCCATGGGCGGGCAGCTGTCCCTGCTGCTCAACGCGGAGCACCCCGAACTGCTCGACGGCGAGGTGGTGATCGACCCGGCCTACGGCGCGCCGGACACCCCCGAGGAGGTGGCCCAGCACCGGAAGGACCTGAACGACCTGCGCGAGCGGCCGTACGGCACCATGCTGCGCTTCCTGCACGGCGCGTTCTCGCCGTACCTGTCCGAGGCGGCGAAGGAGTCGATCCTCGTGGACGTGGGGCGCACCGAACCGCGTTCCCTGGCCGACTACTACTGGGACGAGTACCTGTCCGACGCGCAGGTGGGCCTGTATCCGGCCACGAAGCGCGTCGCGGCCCGGCGCACCCGTCCGGTGCTGGGCATCTACCGCACGCCCGACCGGGCCGAGATGGAGGAGAGCCTGAATCCGGGCATCCTGCCGTGCCGCACCGAGGCGTGGGGCGCCGATCATGGGCACTATCTGCAGCTGGAGGCGCCTGATCGGCTGGTCGGGAGCATCATGGCATGGGCGGGGGAGTGCATTCCCGCTCCGGTCGCGGCCTAGCGGGCCGATACGGGGACACAAGATTTCACGCCCTTCATCTTGTGAGACGCCAGCCGCACAATATCGCACATTCCGATTATGCGGAATCGGCCTAATTTCAAGGAAATGCCTGTTCATGCGCGCATCATGGCGGCGCACAAGATGAGGGGCGCGAAATCTTGTGCGCCGCGTGTGATGTAATCCTCGTGGTGTAATCAGTTTCATCAAGCGCGGCTTGGGCAGGCCATGCCGCATTGTTCTGTGAGGTGACGTATGTCCGAAGCGCAAGCAGTCGGCGCGGCGCGGCATTCCAAGCCCGGCCCCGCCAAGACGGGGCAGGCCAACATCGCCGACATCGCGCGTCTCGCCGGTGTCTCCACGGCAACGGTGTCCCGCGTGATGCGCGGCAAGGGCAGCGTCTCCCAGGCCACGCGCGACAAGGTGATGAAGGTGGTGGACGATCTGGGCTATGTGCCCAACGCGCATGCACTGGCCCTCACCACGCCGCCCAACTCCGTGACGATGGTGGTGCGCACCATCTCCGGCGGCACCTACGCGGACCTCATGTCCGGCGTGGAGCAGGAAGTCTCCAGCCGCGGCATGACGTTCCGCCTCATTTCCACCGGCATGCGCGTGGGAGGTCTGCAGCGGGTCGTGGACGATCTGCTGTCCCAGCGTCCCAAGGTGGCCGTGATGCTGGCCGACGCCGGCACCGACGTCGAACAGGACGAAGTGCTCAACGACTCGTTCGAGCAGCTCAGCCGCGTGGGCACCACGGCGGTGCTCGCCGGACGTCCCCGGCTCTCCCTCAACCCCGGCATCGGCGTGGTGGACTACGCCAACGAGCAGGGCATGCATGATCTGACGCGCTACATGATCTCGCTAGGGCACCGCGCCTTCCTCTTCGTGGGCAAGGCGGACATCTCCAGCGTGTTCTCCGCGCGATACCGCGGGTTCCTGCGCGCGCTCGACGAGGCGGGCATCGTCCACGATCCCCGGTTCGACGTCGCACGTACGGACGACCGCAGGACGAACATGGACGCGCTCGCCGCGGCCTATGCGGCCGGCGGGCGGTTCACCGCCGTGGTCGCCTCCACCGATGCGATCGCCCTCGACGCGATCTACGGACTGCGCACGCTGGGGCTCGACGTGCCGCGGCAGGTCTCGGTGGGAGGATTCGACGACATGCCGTATGCCGGGGATCTCGTCGTGCCGCTGAGCACCGTGCACGTGCCGTTCGCCGACCTGGGACGCGCCGCCGTGAAGGTGGGGCTCGGCGACATGCCGCTCGACGTGTCCGTGCCGACGCATCTCGTGGTGCGTCGGTCCATCCTGCCGCCGGACGGCGACGCGGCGGCGCGCTGACGGAGGCCGTGCCGCTGACGTCATACGGCGCGGCCTTGTCGTCCGCACGATTGTGAAACCGGTATCATAAGAGTTGTGTTCGCCGTTCGTGCGCCATGGCGGCGCGGGGCGCACGAACCGACGGGGAGGTGCATGTTGCGTATCGAGACCTATCCCGCGCCGGTGGGCGCGGCGCTGCGGGCCGACTGGCGTGTGCGGGTGCGTCCGGCCGTCGGCGTGGACGGTGAGGAGGGTGCGGCATCCGCCGACGGGACGCCCGCGGACGCACGGTGGCGGGAACTGCCCGTCTACCGCGTCAAGGTGGACATGCACGACGTGCATGCCGCGTCGATGGCATACTTCGATGCCGATTTCGCCGCCGGACCGGTCGAGGTGGAGGTGACGCCCGTCGGATGGGACGCCTTCTACACGGCGGCGGTGCGGCCGCTGAGCCTCGGCATCGAGCCGACCGTGGAACAGCGCGCCGTGCGCTTCACGCTGGACCGCCCGACGAACTGCTCGGTGGAGATCAACCGCAACCGCATGGGCAACCTGCACTTGTTCGCGGGTGACCTCGCCGAGATGGACACGCTGATGAAGCCCGGATTCGACGTGGCGGTCGAGGGCAATCCGAACGGGCCGAACACCTTCGGGCGGGACGTGCTGCGGCGCATCGAGGCAGCGCGCAATCGGCGGGAAGACGTCGGTGCCGACGCTGCCGCGCGCCCGGTCCGCGTGCTCGTGCGCCGCGCCCACTACTGCATCGAGGACTGCGTCATGGACCTGCCGAGCGACGTAGAGCTCGTGCTCGCCGGCGGCGTGGTGCTCGACGGCGCGTTCCGCATCCGCGGACGGCGCAACGTGGCCATCCGCGGGCGCGGCGTGTTCGATCAGGCCGACTTCAAGCGGTTCAGCGGGCTGAACGGCGTGACCATCGCGCAGTCCCGGCACGTCACGGTGGACGGCCCGACGTTCGTCAACCCGCCGCACTACACGGTCATGCTCGGCGCCAGCTCGGACGTGACGATCCGCAACGTCAAATCGTTCAGCTGCGAGGGCTGGAGCGACGGCGTGGACATGATGGCCTGCCGTGACGTGACGGTCGAGCGCTGCTTCCTGAGAACCTCCGACGACTGCATCGCCATCTACGGCTCGCGCTGGGAATATCGCGGCGGGTCGTCCGACGTGACCGTGCGCGACTGCGCATTGTGGTCCGACGTGGCGCACCCGATGATGATCGGCACGCACGGCGACCACGAGCATGACGGCGACGTGCTGGAGCGGCTGCGGTTCGAGGACATCGACGTGCTGGAACACAACGAGTACCAGGACAACTACCTCGGCGTCATGGCCATCAACGCCGGCGACGCGAACGTCGTGCGCGACGTGACGTGGCGGTGCGTCCGCGTCGAACGGTTCCGCCACGGGCGCGTGATCGACATCGAGACCAAGTGGAACAAGGACTACAATCCCCGTCCCGGGCGGCTCGTGGAGCATGTGCTCGTCGACGGCGTGGACGTGGCGTCCGGCTCGGGGGAGGAGCCGTCGATCATCGCCGGATACGACGCCGACCATCCCGTGCGGGACGTGACGATCCGCGGGTTCCGGCGCGACGGCGTGCCATGCGGCGATGCGGCCGCCGTGAACGTGAGGATCGGACCGAACGCGGACGACGTGCGGATCGAGGCGTAGACGAAGCGGCCGGCCATGCGGGGACGCGCGCCGGCCCCCCCCCGCACGTGACGGCAATCGATGCATGAAATCGTTACCGCGGCCACGATGGCCCTATGATGTAAGGAGTCGAACGAACGCTATGAAACACGCGAAGGAGCAATGCCATGGCACAGGGCAAGGTGAGCACGATGCCTCCCAGCAGTAGGCGCAGCACGCCGGTCATCAAGGACGTGGCGCAGCTGGCGGGCGTGTCCGTGCCCACCGTGTCGCGCTATCTCAACGGCACCGCCAAGGTGAGCGCGGAGAAGCGCGAGAAGATCGCGCAGGCCATCAAGCTGCTCGACTACAAGCCCAGCTTCGTGGCGCGCGCCCTGGCCAACAAGGAGATGGACTCGGTCACGCTGCTCACGTCGCTGAGCAACTACTGGGCCACCACCGAGGTCAACAGCGGCGCCGAACATGCCGCGCGCGACCGCGGCTTCCTGTTCGGCGTGACCTCGCTCGACGGCATCTCCGACGACGAGATCGAAAGCACCATCAACCGCGTGCTGTCCGCCAACCCCGCCGGCGTGATCGTGAGCGAATCCGACGAGATCGCCATCCAGGTGATGCGCCAGATCCCCAAGTCCGTGCCGATGGTGCTGGTCGGCGGCTCCCGCGGCGACGCGCCGTATCAGGTCATGCCGTCCGAACGCGAGGGCGGCCGCGTCATCACCGAGTATCTGCTGGGCCTCGGCCATCGCAACGTGGTGCACGTGCACCGCGCGGAAGGCCCGAACAACAACACGCGAACGCTTGGCTGGCGCGACGCGATGAAGGCCGCCGGGATCCAGGCCGTGGAGGCGTATCAGATCGGGGTCGATCTGGAGGAATCCGTGGAGCTCGGACGCAGGCTCGCGCACGAGGACGGCGTCACCGCCGTTTTCGCCGGCAACGACGAGACCGCCATCGCGCTCATCAAGGGACTGCGCGACGAGGGCGCGCGCGTGCCGGACGACGTGTCCGTGGCCGGATACAACGACCAGACGTTCTCCCGCATGTGGGATCCGCCGCTGACCAGCTACAGCCAGAACTTCGTGGAGCTCGGCGCCGCCGCATTCGAGATGCTGTACGCGCAGATCGAGGCCAAGCGCGCCGGAGAGCCGCTGCCCGAGCCGGAGTGCCGCATCATCGAAGGCCGACTCGTGGTGCGCGAATCCACGGCCGCGCCGCATCCGCGCCGTTAGGGTGCGGAGGTTCGGGGCGCGGTTCCCGAAGGCTGCCGAAGGTCCTCGGAGGTCCGTCGCCGAGACGTCGCGACGGCTGATCTCCGGGGACCTTTCCTGTCGGACCTCCGATGCGTTCGTCGCAACGTTGCGATGATCGACCGTCTTACGACCCGTCCTGCGGGTCTTCGACGGCGCGTCGTCGCAACGTTGCGATGGACGGCTGCGGCGGGGAGGGGCGGCGTATCGCGATGCGACGGCCTCGCGTGAGGCAGCGGTCCTCGCGCGATGTGTTCTCGCGCGACGCGACACGCCGATGATGATCGTGTGATCACGGTTTCATGAAATCTTTGTTTGCGTGATGAACGCCGTAATAAAGCCAAAAATATCCGTATGCATGAAACTTCGACGCTTGCATTTTTGAAAGCGGTTTCATACACTGTGAATCACCAAGCACGGATCGCAGGTAATGGATCCGGAAGCGGTGACGGCACCCACGACGCCGCCGCGCAACACAGTCCACGGTTTCAATGACGAAAGGACAGACGATGGCACTCAAGCATCAGACCGATTCCGCGGCCTACCAGCTCGGCACGGACGAGAACCGCGAGTTCCTCAAGGCCGCGGGCGAGGATCTGCTCGCCTTCGGCCACAACTTCCCGGCGCCGCAGGGCGGCTCCCTGTGGCTCAACGCCGACGGCACCACCGACCCGGCACAGGGCATCCAGACCTGGATCACCTGCCGCATGGCGCACGTCTACTCGATGGGCGCGATGCTCGGCCACCCGGGCAGCGAGGCGCTGGTCGACGCCGCGCTCAAGGGTCTCACCGGTCCGCTGCACGACGACGTGAACGGCGGCTGGTACCCGCAGATCGCCGTGGACGGCACGCCGGATCCGGGCAAGATCTGCTACACGCACGCCTTCGTGATGCTCGCCGCGTCCTCCGCCACGCTCATCGGCCGCCCCGGCGCCAAGGCGCTGCTCGACGAAGCCGTCGACACGTTCCTCAGGCGCTTCTGGAACGAGGACGAGGGCCTCGCCGTCGACACGTGGAACACCGAGTTCACCGAGCTGGACCCGTACCGCGGCGTCAACGCGAACATGCACACCACCGAGGCGTTCCTCGCCCTGGCGGACGTGCTCAAGGACGAGACCTTCCGCGAGCGCGCCGGACGCGTCGTGCGCCACGTGGTCGACTGGGCCGAGCACAACGGGTGGCGCATCCCCGAGCACTTCACGTCCGACTGGACGCCCGCGCTCGAGTACAACGCGGACAACAAGGCCGACCAGTTCAAGCCGTACGGCGCCACCCCGGGCCACGGCATCGAATGGGCGCGTCTCATCACGCAGTACGCGCTGAGCTCCCAGGCCGTGGATGCTACCGAGAAGGCGCATCTCATCGACGCCGCCGAGCACCTGTTCGACCGCGCCGTCAAGGACGGCTGGGCCACCTGCGAGGGCGGCAAGCCGGGTCTGGCGTACACCACCGACTGGAACGGCGTGCCCGTGGTCACCGATCGCATGCACTGGACGCTGGCCGAGGGCGTCAACACCGCCGCCACGCTCTTCAGGGTGACCGGCCGCGACTCCTACGACGAGTGGTACGCCCGCTTCTGGCACTACATCGACGACAGCCTCATCGACCACGAGCTCGGCTCCTGGTTCCACCAGCTGGACAAGGACAACCACGTCATCGGCACCGTGTGGCCCGGCAAGTCCGACCTGTACCACGCGTTCCAGGCCACGCTGATCCCGCGCCTCGACCCGTCCGTCTCCGTCGCCCCGGCGCTCAAGGCGCGCATGGACGGCATCGCCAAGGCTCCGGGCGCCAACGCCACGGCCCGTCAGCTGCACTTCGACATCGGCCGCTTCCCGGCCAACGTGGCGTGGGCGATCATGAGCTGCATGTGATCGGTCTCCGGTCCGCGTCGGTCCGCCTGCCATGCGGGCCGACGCGGAGGGCTCCCGTTCCGGGCGGCCCGGCGTGCGCAGGATGTGTTTCTTTCTTCCTTTCCCTGCCTTTCCCGCATCCCGCGCGCACCGGACCGTCCGGAACGGGGCAGCCGGACCTTCCCGGGCCGGCCGTGGCCCGGCATGCGAAGAAACCCCGTCGACCAACGGCAGCATTGTGGTCGACGGGGTTGTTAAGGGGTGCGGGGCCGGACGGCGAAGGGGGACAGATCCGTGCGGCCCCGACTGCTCAGGGGTACGTTTGCGGTTGCTCCCGATGCGTTGGCGTTGCGCGGCGGTCACGCTGGACGGCACCGCGCAACGAACGTCCGGGAGGCGAGGGGGATCAGGCCTCCACGGCCTTCCTGCCCTCGAGGACCTTGTAGCCAAGGCCGATGACGAGCACGTAGACGCAGCCCACGGCCATCACGATGATGCCGCCCAGCTGGCCCATCGCGTCGGCCGCCACGCCCATGATGGGCGGGAAGACGGCGCCGCCGATGAGGCCCATGAGCATCAGGCCGGAAATCTCGTTCTGGCGCTCCGGGCGGTACATCAGGGCGTGGGACAGGAACAGCGAGAACACGTTCGAGTTGCCGAAGCCCACGAGCGCGACGGCGGTCCAGAACAGCCACACCGGCGGGTTGACGGAGGTGGAGGCGAAGACCGCGAAGCAGATCGCGGAGAGGGTCATGATGACGCCGCAGATGCGCAGGCCCATCTTGTTGCTCATCTTCTGCAGCACGATGCCGCCGGTGAAGCAGCCGATCATGCGGGCCACGAAGTAGACCATGGTGGCGGTGGCGGCGATGGAGGTGAACTGGTCGCCGGTGTGCTCGGTGAGGATGCGCGGCGCCTGGGCGTTGATGCCGACGTCCACGCCCACGTGGGACACGATGCCGAGGAAGCACAGGAGGATGATCGGGTCGCCGAGCAGCTTGAAGCACTTGGCGATGGTGGTGGTGCCGGCGTCCGGCGCGGGCTCCTCGATCTTGTCGAACGCGAGCAGCACGTAGCCGATGATGCCCACGACGAAGTAGATCACGAACAGGATCCACCACATGCCCAGCTGGTTGGCGCCCCAGATGGCGATGTACGGCGCGAACAGGGAGGCGAAGGCCTTCACGAACTGGCCGGTGGTGAGGGTGGAGGCGAGCTTGTCGCCCTTGACGAAGACGGTCAGCAGCGGGTTGAGCGACACCTGCATGAGCGTGTTGCCGATGCCGAGGAACGCGAAGGAGGCGACGATGAGCACCAGACGCGGGGTGCCCTCGAACACGGTGTAGGCGATGATCGGCAGCGCCATGGCCACGAGCGTGACCAGGATGGACCACAGCACGGTCTTGCGGCGGCCGATCTTGTTCATGAGCATGCCGGTGGGCACCGAGAAGATGAGGAACCAGAAGAACACCATCGTGGTGAACAGGTTCGCAGTGCCGTCGGCCAGGGCGAACTCGCCCTTGACGTAGTTGGTGGCGGTGCCGACGAGGTCGACGAAGCCCATGACGAAGAAGGCGAACATCACGGGGATGATGGCCTTCAGTCCGGCGTTGCCGGTCTTGGGGGTAGCGTTGTTCATTTCTTTCCCTTGGTTGTTTCCCTCCGGGCCCCTTGCGGGACCGCGGTTTCCCTGTGTTCGCCGCGTGCGGTCCGGACGCCTCCGACTGCCATTCGGAAGCGTTCCGACCGTTGACGGTGCCGGCGTCCGCGGCGACGAGCGCCGGCACCACGATCAGGGGCGGATGCCGTGGGGAGAGGCGTGCTCCCGCGGCATCCGGCGGGTCACTCGCCGGCCTCGGCGAGGTAGTCCGGGATCTGCTCCGGGTACTCGGGCCACGCGCCGTTGGCGGTGCACACGAAGGCGGCGGTGTTGACGGCCTTCTTGTGGGCCTCGGTCAGCGGGTCGCCCAGCAGCGTGCGGGCGGTGAACGTGCCGGAGAAGGAGTCGCCGGCGCCCACGGTGTCCACCACCTCGACGTGCGGGGTGGCCAGGGTGGAGGACTCGCCGTTGCGGGAGATGATGGTGGAGAACGTGGAGCCGCCGGTGAGGATCACGTAGTCCAGGCCGTACTTGGTCATGAACCAGCGGCAGGCGTCGTCGTCGGAGGTGCCGCGGATGTCGAACATGTCGCGCAGGAGCAGCAGCTCGGCGTCGTTGATCTTGAAGACGGTGGCGTAGCCGAGCAGCTCCTCGATGAGCTCCTTGGAGTAGTGGTCGCCGCGCAGGTTGATGTCGAAGAACTTCATCGCGCCGGTCTTGGCGTGCTTGAGCAGCTCGATGATGGTGTCGTGGGTCTCGGGGGAGCGCAGGGCCAGGGTGCCGAAGCAGATGGCGTCGGCCTGCTCGACCACCTCGATGAGCTGGCGGGTGAGCAGCAGGTGGTCCCAGGCCACGCCCCTGACGATGGTGTACTCCGGGATGCCGTTCTTCAGGGCGACCTCGACGGTGGAGGTGGGCCAGGCGTTGCGCTGGATGATGGTGTGGATGCCGGCCTTCTCCGCCTCGACGAGCAGCTCGTCGCCGAGCTCGTCCTCGCCGACCGCGCTGATCGACCAGCCGTCCGCGCCGTTCATCATGGCGTGGTAGGCGAAGTTCACGGGGGCGCCGCCGGCGCGCTTGCCGGAGGGGAGCATGTCCCACAGAAGTTCGCCGAGGGACAGAACGATGGGCTTGGACATGGGGTTTCCTTTCCTTGGGAGGGATTGTATCGATTGACGAATGTGGCGCGGGCCGGCTGCCGTCGTCCCGCGGACGCCGTGTGTCAGGCGACGTCGAAGAACATGGATGGATGATCGAGGAACTGGGTGATCGCCACCGCCGCCGCGCCGGCCACCGCCGCGTCGGTGGGCATCGTGGACAGCTCGATCTCGGTGGTCTCGTATATCTCGGGTATCGCGCGTTCGGCCACCGTGGCGCGCACCTGTGCGAGGAACGCCTCGCCGGCCTCGGAGACGATGTCGCCGATGATGATGCGGCTGGGGTTGAACGCGTTGAAGATCGTCACGCAGCCGTAGGCCACGTAGCGGGCGATCTCGCGCACCATCGTCGCGGCGCGCTCGTCGCCGCCCTTGGCCAGCGCGAACAGCCGCCGGCACGACTCGGTGTGCGTCATGCGGTCCGCGTCGGGCACCAGCGTGCCGTCCTCGATGAGCATGGCGTGGATGGCGGAGGTGGAGCAGTAGCGCTCCAGGCATCCGACGTTGCCGCAGTCGCAGGGCCTGCCGTTGACGTCGATGGAGATGTGGCCGATCTCGGTGGCGGCGCCCAGCGCCCCGTTGATGACCGTGCCGTGGTCGATGAGGCCGAGTCCCACGCCCTCGCCGATCAGGTAGTAGCCGAGTACGTCCTCGAGGTGCGTCCGCTCGTCGAACAGGAAGTGCGCCATCGCGCCGGCGCGGGCGTCCTGCTCGATGAACACGGGCACGCCGAAGGCCTCGGAGAACTCGTCGATGAAGTTGACCCTGCGCCAGCCCTGCATCGTGGAGACCACGGCGGTGCGTCCGGAGTCGCGCAGATAGGGGCCGGGGACGGCCATGCCCACCGCCACGATGGCGTCGTCGCGGGCGATGAGGTCCTCGATGCGCTCGTGGATGAGCGCGACGGTGCCGTCGATGGTGTGCTCCCAGACCGTGGGCAGGGTCTCCAGGGAGAGCTCGGTGCCGGCGAGCGTGAACACGCCGATCTGTACCAGCGAGCGGGCGAACTTGACGCCGACGATGTGGAAGCGCGCGTTGTCGAGCCTCAGGCCGATGGAGCGGCGGTTCTTGCTGCCCTCCATGTCCCCGGTCTCCTCGATGACGCCCGCCTCGATGAGCCGCGCGGTGATCTTGGTGATCGCCGCCGGGGTCAGATGCAACGCCTTGGCGATCTGCGCGCGGGAGCTGACGCCCTCGTGGTACAGATGCTTCATGATGCGCGAACGGTTGGTTTCGGAAACGGTGGCGATGCTCGGTGCGTCGTTTGCCGCGTTGGTGTTCATCGACGCCTCCTTGCCTCGTGCTCATTCGTCGTTGATCTGAACGTGGTTCATATATTAACCAAGTTAATCCGATGGTCCAAATCGTGTGCGCGTTGCGGCGTCATGACGCTGATCGCTCGGCGTGTCGCAAGGGGAACGCGGCCTCGGTTTCCCCGTGGAAAACGTTTGACGCGCGATGTCGGGCCATGCGCTATCCTACGAAGGGTAGGGCGTTCGAGGAGGAACGCCGCGAGGGAGCGGAGACTATGAACACCACCGACAGGTTCAGCGATGCGCAGGCGCAGTACAACGGATCAGCGCCTCGAGTGGAGATCGTCGTGCAGGACGTGGACGGCGCCAAGATCGCGCGCGAGGAGGGGGCCGACCGCATCGAGCTGTGCATGGCCATGGGCGCCACCGGAGGCATCACCCCGAGCTTCGGCCTCATCCAGCTGTGCTCGCACGTGGGCGTGCGCCTCGGCGTGCAGGCGCGCATCCGGCCGCGCGGCGGCAACTACGTGTATGACGACGAGGAGAAGCGCGTGATGCTCGCCGACGTGCGCTCGACGATCCTCGCCGGCGCCTCCGGCGTGGTGGTGGGGGCGCTCGACCGGCACAACAACATCGACCTCGCCTTCGCCAAACGGCTGTACGACGCCGCCAAGGACGAGGGCGCACGCTGCGCGCGCAACGTGTCCGTCACGTTCAACCGCGCGTTCGACATGGTCTCCGATCCGTTCGGCACCCTCGACGCGCTGGTCGGCATCGGCTACACGCGCGTGCTCACCTCCGGCGGCACCGACCGCGTGGAGGACGGGCTCGGACGTCTGCACGATCTGGTGTGCCACGCCGCCGGACGCATCGACGTCATGGCCGTGGGGCACATCACGCCGGATCTGGTGCATCCGGTCCTCAACACCGGCGTGCCGTCTATCCATCTGTCCGCGCGCTGCATCATCGCGTCCGACGGCGGCCCCGGCGGCAGCGGCGACGATCCGATCATCGAGCGCACCGACCGCGACTGGGTGCGCGCCGTGGTGCGGGCCGCGCACAACCGCTGACGGCTCTTCCGCCGGCGGTTTCGGCGTTTTCCTGGCGCGAGGCCAGGCGAGACGTTTCCCGCGCCCGCGTCTGGTGCCGTGTCCTGCCTTGTGCCGTGTCTTGCCTTATCCGTGGCTTCATTCGCGGCCGCGTCCATGGCCGCGTCCATGGCCGCGTCCATGGTCTCGTCCGACGCCCGGGTCTCCTTCCACGGGGCCCGGGCGTTCGTCGTGTTCGCGGATGTCTCGCGTCCGGTGCTCCGGGACGCTCCATGCGGCGCTCGCCCGGCCTGCGGATGCCCGATGATGGGCGCGTCCGGGCCGTTGATGGCAAACGAACGGCCGGGTTTTTTCGACGAGGGCGGAATTCCGGGCTTCGCGGGCGAAACCCGGGCCTTCGCTTGCCTGCGGGCGGCAAACGAACGGGCGGGTTTTCGGTGGCGTCGTTGGCATTCCGCGCTTCTTGCTGGAACCCGGGCCTTCGCTTGCCTGGATGGGTGCCGGATGGGTGCCGGATGGGGTGGGGCGGATAGGTGCCGTATCGGATGCGATCGCCGGAGCGGACGGGGCCGCGTACTCGGCGTGATGCCGCGACGCCGATAAGTTTTTTGATTTGACAAACTTAGTTCGCTGGTTTTATTATATGAGTCATGCGGTCGTCGAACCCGACGCACCGAACGGAACCCCGCCTTATCGGCACAAGCAAAGGAGCCATCCATGGGTCTGTGGGACATTGACAAGATCGAGTACGTCGGCCGCCAGAAGGGGCCGCAGGAGAGCCTCGCCTTCCACTACTACGACGCCGACAGGGTCGTGGCCGGCAAGAAGATGAAGGACTGGCTGCGCTTCGGCGTCGCCTGGTGGCACACGTTCAACCAGGAGCTCGTCGATCCGTTCGGTACCGGCACCGCGCACCGCCCGTACTACAAGTACACCGATCCGATGGATCAGGCCCTCGCCAAGGTGGACTACGCATTCGAGCTGTTCACCAAGCTGGGCGTCGAGTACTTCTGCTTCCACGACCGCGACATCGCCCCCGAAGGCGACACGCTGCGCGAGACCAACGCCAATCTGGACAAGGTCGTGGACAAGATCGAGGAGAACATGAAGGCCACGGGCGTCAAGCTCCTGTGGAACACCTCCTCGCTGTTCACCAACCCGCGCTTCGTCTCCGGCGCCGCCACCTCGCCGTTCGCCGACATCTACGCCTACGCCGGCGGCCAGCTCAAGAAGAGCCTCGAGATCGGCAAGCGCCTGGGCGCCGAGAACTACGTGTTCTGGGGCGGCCGCGAAGGCTACGAGAACCTGTGGAACACCGAGATGAAGCGCGAGACCGACCACATCGCCAAATTCTTCCACATGTGCGCCGACTACGCCAAGGAAATCGGCTTCGGCGCCCAGTTCCTCATCGAACCGAAGCCCAAGGAGCCGACGCTGCACCAGTACGACTTCGACGCGGCCACCGCCATCGAGTTCCTGCGTGCGCACGACCTCACCGACGTCTTCAAGCTGAACCTCGAGGGCAACCACGCCAACCTGGCAGGCCACACCTACCAGCACGAGATCCGCGTGGCGCGCGAGTCCGGGTTCCTCGGCTCCCTGGACGCCAACCAGGGCGACAAGCTCATCGGCTGGGACATGGACGAGTTCCCGACCGACCTGTACGAGACCGTCGCCGTGATGTGGGAGGTCCTGCAGGCCGGCTCCATCGGCCCGCACGGCGGCCTGAACTTCGACGCCAAGCCGCGCCGCACCTCCTTCTACGCGGAGGACCTGTTCCGCTCGCACATCGCCGGCATGGACGCCTACGCCGCCGGCCTGCTCGTGGCGGACCGTATGAATCGCGACGGCTTCATCCAGAACCTCATGGAGGAGCGCTACAGCTCCTACGGCGAGGGCATCGGCAAGAAGATCGACGAGGGCACCACGTCGCTGGCCGAGCTCGAATCCTACGCGCTCGACATCCCGCAGGCCGACCTGATCGCCGCCACCAGGTCCGATCACCTCGAATCCGTCAAGGCCACGATCAACAACTACATCGTGGATGCGCTGGCCGAGGTCCGCTGACGCGATGACGCCCCGTCCGCCGTTCCGGTCCCTGATCGCCGGACGGCGGGCGGTTCCTTGATCCTCATGATCCTCCGATCCTCGTGATCGTTTCCTTCCTGCGAATGCGCCCGGATGCCCAGTGCGGCATCCGGGCGCATCCGTATGCGCGAGAGGGCGAAGATGTCGCGCGGGGCATCGGGGCGCGGCGTCGGGCATGCGTGGCGGAGGGGCGGCTGCGACGTTGTCCTGTTCGATGGGGAACGCCTGATGGGATCGTCCGATGGAAACGCGCGCTGAGCATCGTTCCTGGCAAGCGAACGGGCGGGTTTCGCGACGGATCCCCGGAACCATGCGGGTCCATGCGGAAACGTGGGCGCGGAATGGCGGGGAACGATGGAAAACCTGCCTCTTCGCTTGCCGGCAACGGTCGTCGATGGGCGAAGGGGCGGGTCCTGCCGCGGACGACGGTGCGCGCGACGAGATGCGGAACGGACCCGTGCGAACGGGCCGGTGTGATGGCGCGCGCTACGCCCGGCCGAGCACGCGTCGGCGGAACCGGCGCCCGGCGAACAGGGCCATGGCGGTCAGACAGGTGCCGAACGTCGCGACGGCGCCCATGCCGAGCAACGTGACGTCGACGACGATGATCGCGGTCAGCAGCAGGACGAAGGCCGCGGTGATCCTGGTCGCGCGACGGGCGCCGGTTCCGCC
>NZ_JAAIIH010000011.1 GCF_012932365.1 Bifidobacterium moraviense | reverse complement strand
GGCGCGTCGGTGCTGGCGGTGCTGGCCGCGGGCGCGGGTCTGGCGCTGCTGGGTGGCGTGCTGAGGCGTCGTCGCCCGTCCGGCCGTCACCTGTCGTGACGCCGCGCGCGTGAGGTCGCCGGACCGGCCCCCTTCTCGCGGGCCGGTCCGGCGGCCGTCCTTCGCCCGTTCCCGTGTGGTTCATGTGCCGCATGGGGACGGGCCTTCGCGTATCCGGGCCCGTCCGCCATGCGCCATGCTCGTCACGCGGACCGTGCGTCACGTGGGCCGTTGGCATCCGGAATCGGCTTGGTTTCAACGTTTTCGGACTCCGCGGCCAGCGTGACGCCCGGTCCGCGTGACGCCCCGCCCGGTCCGCGTGACGCCCCGCCCGGTCCGCGTGACGCGTTGTGCCGGTGTCGCGCGGCGTGTTCGTCGCCGGGGACGTTCCATCGTCACCGGGAGCGCCACGGCCGTCACGGGGAGCGTTCGCTCCGCGTGACGCGATGCCCGAAATCGGCTTGGTTCCGCGGTTTTCGGTTCCCGCGTCACCGGGAGCGTCCGCTCCGTGTGACACAACCCGCGCTCCGCGTGACGCCCCGTCCGGTCCGCGTGACGACATGGGGCGTGATGTCCCCGGCCGGCGGTGAGGCCGTAGGTTCGTCCGCGGGGCCGTGCCGCGGGTGCATTTGTGCCGATCCTTGGCATGGCTTTTCGATGTGTAGGCAGAAGTGCGTTGATTGGGCTCCAAAATCCCCGGAATCAACGTATTTCTGCCGATCCTTGCGTGACCGATGCCAAGGATCGGCAGAAAAGCACCCATAGGTGGATGTGCTGGTAGGACTTACACGATGCATGAACGGCGCCGCGTCAACATTGTCGCGGGAATGGGCGGGGCTGATGCTTGATGGGACAAAACGGGCGTACGGCGCATCGGATCCGCTCAATCCGCATACGCCATCGGACGGAATGAGCAGATCCAGTGCCGGTTTTCCACGGAATGAGCGGATCCAGTTCCTGACGGCCCTCAAACCGGCCTCCACGCACTGGATCTGCTCATTCCGCGCAATCGACCGCACACAATGAGCAGATCCGATGCGCGCGCGATGCGGAATGAGCGGATCCAGTTCCTGACGAACCCCGAACAGGCCACCGCGCATCGGATCCGCTCATTCTGGTCTTCAGCGCTCGCAGAATGAGCAAATCCGATGCGCGACGCTCGCGAATGAGCAGATCGGATGCCCGCAGCCCTAACTTGGCCGTCGCGGTCCTATGTCGCGGTCCTACTTCGCGGCCGCACCCTCCGCCGCCTTGCGTCGCGCGTTGGCCACGGCGTACAGGCTGATGCCCGCCGCCACGGACGCGTTGAGCGATTCGACCATCGAGCTGATCGGAATGCCCGCCACCGCGTCGCACTGCTCGCGCACCAGACGGCTCACGCCCTTGCCCTCGGAGCCGAGCACCACCACGAGCGGGTCGGTCTCGAAGCCGGTCTCGCCCACCAGCGCGTCGCCGCCGCCGTCGAGCGCCACGGCGTAGTAGCCGCGCTCGTGCAGCGACTGGATGGCCTTGGTGAGGTTCACCACGCGCGCCACCGGCAGATGCGCGGCCGCGCCCGCGGACACCTTCCACGCGGCGGCCGTCACCGAAGCGGAGCGACGCTCGGGCAGGATCACGCCGTTCGCGCCGAACGCGGCGGCGGAACGGATCACGGCGCCCAGGTTCTGCGGATCGGTCACGCCGTCCAACGCGATGAACAGCGGACGCGACTCCATGCGCACCTTGGCGGAGACGCCGTCCATGGCCTTGGCCTTGCGGTCGGCCTGATCCACGAGCTGGCTCAGCGGCGTGTACTCGTACGGGCGCACCTTGAGGATCACGCCCTGATGGTTGCCGGAGCGCGCGATGCGGTCCATCTCCAGACGATCCGCCTCCAGCATGTGCAGGCCGTTCGCGCCGGCGATCTTCACGATCTCGCGCGTGCGGTCGTCGTGCTCAAGACGCGCGGCGATGTACAGCTGCATGCTCGGCACGCCCACGCGCAGCGCCTCGAGCACCGAGTTGCGGCCGTAGACCAGCTCGTCGGAGTCCGACGCGAACTTGGCCACGCGACGCCTCGCGGCGAGACGCGGATCGGCCGCCTTGCGACGTTCCGCGGCCTTCTTGGCCTTGAACGCCTTGTGATAGACGCGGTCCTCGGCCTTGGGCGTGGGGCCGTGACCCTTGAGCTTGTTGCGATGCTTGCCACCCGACCCCTTGGTCGGTCCTTTCTTCAATGCCATGGGGTCCATTGTCCCAGCACCCCGCGCCAAAGCCAAGGTTCACGCGTCCCGTGCGCTCTTGCGATGCCGCGCACGCGCCCCGCACCGAAGCACAAGCCGCACGCGCCCCGCGTCACCCGATCCCGTACGCCGCCAGCTGCGTGTCCACGATCGCGCTGTTGTCCACCACCTGGCTGCGCCGCCGCACGGACGCGTTGTCCGGGCCCACGAGCAGATACTCGTCGGACGATCCGCCGCCGGTGTCGTTCCACGTGGCGTCCTCCGTGAGCCACTGGTCGCCGATCTTCACCTGGTTCCACGCGTGCAGCGCGTTGCGCGTGGACGCGTTCACGGTGCCGGTCACGTAGATCGCGTTGAGCCCCGCCTTGTCCGCCAGCAGCTTGAACGACTTCGCGTACCCGGCGCACACGGTCTTGGTGAGGTCCTCGCCGTTGTACGTGCCGAGCAGTCCGGACGCGTTCTGGTTGCTCTTGTGGCGCACGAAGAAGTCCTGGTCCACGCTCTGGCCGCTCTGCATCTCGTTCTCGTACGTGGGGTAGTCGTAGGCGTACGTGCTCACCAGGTACTCGTTGATGGCGGTGGTCTTGGCGCGGTCGTCCATGCCGTCCTTGATGATCTGCGCCACGATCTGGTCCGCCTTCTGGCTCAGCTGCGTGCGCACGTTGGCCGTGTCCGTGCCGTAGCTGTCGTCGTAGTACTGCACCTTGAGCAGCGTGCGCGTGCCCTCGCGCTTCACGGCCACGTACGCGTTGGAGTGCAGGATCAGCGGGTTCTGCGCCAGCGCCTCCTCGACCACGTCGTTCGCGCTGGGCGCGCCCGCCTCCTTGGCGTACTGGGAGACGTCCATCGTGGTGCGCTCCTGCAGCAGGTTCGCGGCCACGAACCTCACGTAGTCGATCGACCCGTTCGCGCCGCTGAGGTCCACGTCCGACTTGAGGTCGCCGGTCTTGTCGTTCCAGTCCACGGTGCCCACCTGCCCGGCGGGCTGCACCAGACCGGTCTGCGTGTCGGACGCCTGCAGCGCGGAGGCCTCCTGCTCCACGCGCGCCTTCACGGCGTCCACGGTGGCGCCCTTGTCCGTGAAGTCGTCCGTGCTCTTCATGATCGTGCCGCCCAGCTGGTAGCGTACGCTCACGCCGCTGCCGCCGCCCACCTGCGCGGTGCTCCAGTCGTACCGCTTGGGCACGATGCGCGTCAGCCCGTCGGCCACGGTGATGTAGCTCACGTACTCCTTGCCGGCGCGGTTGCCGTCGATGATGGCGTTGAACGCGGGCGCCACCGGGATCTGCGAGAGCAGCGGGTTGACGTTGAGCGAGGCGATCGGCGAGTTCGTCTTCACCTCGTCGTCGCCGTACGCGATCACGTACAGCTCGGTGTTGCTGGCGCTGCGCTGGAACCTGTTGTGGTTCTCCTCCAGGGAGACGTTGCTGTCCGGATCGAACTGCTCGTCCTCGGACTCGTTGCCGTACAGCCGGATGAACTGGAGGTTCTGGTAGTACGGCGTCTGCGCGAACCCGGAGTCGGCGCGATCCTTCTGGTACTGGTCGATCATGCCGGTCAGGAAGTCCTTGAACCCGGGCGCCGCGGACGGATCCCAGTCCCTGAGGTTCACGGTGCTGGTCGTGGGCACGGCCAGCACGTACGTGTCCTGCAGGCCCAGATCGTCCTTCTGCTTCTCCGCCTCGGTGGCGCCGTCGCCCAGGAACGCGCCGCCCACGCGCAGATACACCTTGTAGTGCGTGGCGCCCTGCACCGGATCCCAGCTCAGGTTCACGTGGCCTTCCTCGTCCACGCGCGCCTGCAGGTTCTGGGGCGCGTCCAGCTCGTGCACGTCGTCCTTGACGGTGAAGTACGTCACCTTTGGCTTGGCGAGCTTCTGCCCGTCCTCCCCGAAGTAGACCACCAGATAGTACGAGCCGAAGCCGGTGAAGCGCGCGTAGGCGTGCTGCTTGGCGTCGAAGTAGTGGTCGTCGTCGGCCTCGGTGAGCTCCTGACGGAAGTAGTACTGGTTCGCCTTGATGGTGTCGAACGATTCGGCGTGCAGCTGCTGCGTGTTCGGATCGTAGTAGTTGTTGAACAGCAGGCCCTTGCGCGCGGTGACGGTCACGACGTCCGGGTCCTTCTCGTCCTGCGCCACGGCGATGTTCATCTGGTTGCGGAACGTCGGATCGGCGTACACGCCCACCACCAGATCGCCGTCCGTGGTGGCGCCGTAGCCGCTCGTGGACCAGTAGCTGTCCAGCTTGGAGGCCGCGGAGCCCACCTTCTCGCGGAACGTGTACGTGGACGCCACGTCCAGGATGGGCTGCTGCAGGTCGTACTTGGACGTGTCGAAGTTGTCGCCGTAGACGGACATGTCCGTGCTCACGTGACCGCCGGACGGCCGGTTCGCCACCAGGAAGTAGCCGAACACCACGGCGATCACGGCGGCTACGGCCGTGAGCGTGATGAGCACGGTGCGCGCGGGGGAGTGGCGGCGCGCGGTGGTTGCCGTGGTGGTTGGGGTTGTTGGGGTTGTTGGGGTTGTTGGGTTCGACGGGCTCGCCGGGTTGGCGGCGTGGGCTCCGTGGCGACCGGGCCGTTGCGGCTGCGGTTGTTGCGCGTACGGAGGTTGTTGCGCGTACTGCGGCTGCTGCGGAGCCTGCGCGTACTGAGGCTGCGGTTGCGTCTGATACTGCGGCTGCTGATACGAGGGCTGCGGAGTCTGTTGCGCGTACGTCGGCTGCGCCGCCGCCTGCTGATCCGCCGTTTGCGCGTACGGCTGTCGTGGAGCCTGCGGGTGCTGCGGATCCTGCGTCGCCTGTCCGTACGACGGCTGCGGTTGCGCCTGAGGATACGGCGTCTGCGGCGCGGATTGGTACGTGGGCTGCGCGTACGCCTGTGCGGACTGCGCATCGTACGTCTGCGGTGTCTGCGGCGCGTGCGCCTGCTGCGTCGCCGTTTGATCAGACCGCGATTGCCATTCCTGCGTCGGCTGCGTCGGCTGCTGATCCGCCGGCTGCGCGGACTGTGCATCATACGGCCGTGCGTACGGCTGCTGGGGCGCGGGCGTCGGGGCGGCCGCATAGATCGGCGCGCCCGTGGGCGGCGGCAGCGTCGGTCTTCCATCGGACTGCGGCGTCGCGTACGTCGGCTGTTGCGCGGACGTCTGTGCGGACTGCACGTCGTACGACTGCGGTGCCGCGGACGTCGCCTGCTGCGCCTCGTGCGGTTGCGCACCCGTCGCCTGCCCGCACTGCGGCTGCGGTGGTACCTGATACTGCGATTGCTGCGCGGCCTGAGGATACGGCGTCTGCTGCGGAGGCTGCACCCGCTGCTGCGCGTCTGACGGTGCATACTGTTGCGATGCCTGTCCGGGCCCTGTCGCCTGATCGTACTGCGCTTGTTGCGGTTGCCACTGCGCCGCCGGCTGCTGCGCCTCGTACGGTTGCGCGCCCGTCGCCTGCCCGTACTGCGGCTGCGGTGGTACCTGATACTGCGATTGCTGCGCGGCCTGAGGATACGGCGTCTGCGGCGCCTGTGGATATTGCGGCTGCGACGGGGGCTGCTGCTGTGCGGGCGATGTCTGCTGATCGTTCGGATTGTGCTGCGGTTCGTCCATCGGTCCGTCCCTCTTCCACCGCGTTGTGAGGCGTCCGCGATGCTGCCGACGCCGTCCCTTCGTCGCCCATCCTATCGCCGCGCGACTCCGCCCCGCAAGACGCCCCGGTCGTCGTCCGCCCCTTGGCGCATCCGCCCTCGCGATTCGTCCGCCCCTCGGCACATCGGCGTCTGTTCCGTCTGTCCTTGGCCCGCCCGCTCTTGGTTCGTCCACTCCGGCTGTCAATCACCGCAACGTTGCCGTATACGACCATCGAGGCCCTCGGATCTCTCCTCTACCGTGGCCGATCATCGCAACGTTGCGATGCGGGGCCGTAGCTTGGGCGGGTCGGTCGATCGTCCGGCAAGCGAAGGCCCGGGTTTTCGATCACGCCGTTGCGATTCCGCCATTCTGATAAAAACCTGCCCCTTCGTTTGTCGGGAGAAACCGATCGCGTGGCAAGCGAAGGGCTAGGTTTCTTATCGCGCTGGCGTTATTCCGCCGTTTCTGTGGAAACCCGCCCCTTCGTTTGCCGAGGAGTGCAGGAGGACGTTCTCAGGAGTGCTTCAGATTGGGCGGATCGGCCGATCGGTCGATCGTCCGGCAAGCGAAGGCCCGGGTTTTCGATCGTGCCGTTGTGATTCCGCGATTCCGATAAAAACCCGGTCCTTCGTTTGTCGGGGATGGCTGGGGGCGGGTGGCTGATGATCGCAATGTTGTGATGATCGGCCATCGTGGGGTCGTGCGGTGTCGCGTAAGGTGGCGCGTCGTCGCAACGTTGCGATGATCGGACATGGGGCGCACGCGCACGCCGTACCCGGGACGCGCACGCCGTGCGACGCGGAGCTCGGACCACGTCAAGCGCCGCGCCGACGTCACGTCACGTCATGTCATGTCATGTCACGTCATGTCACGCCACGCGCCACGCCGCACGCCGCGCCGTACGCTGTCGGAGGACGCGGTAACGAGGGTATGCGATAATGGGGAACCGCGGCGCACACCTGCGTCGCACCCACAACCGCGCAACGCGAGCGCGCCACAGGCGGACGGCAACGACACCGTCCGGACCACGGCGCCGCACGACGTTGACTACTCCGCGGCGACCCGAGGAGCAATGAGATCATGGCCAAGGCCATCAATGATCAGTCCAAACCAGAATCCGCGCAGACGTCCGCGCAGACGCAGGCGCTTCCCGCCGATCTCGACCCGTCGCTCGCCGACGCGGCCGACGTGGCCCGCGCGCTCAACGTCGACCCGAACGTGGGCCTGAGCGAGGCGGAGGCGAAGCGGCGACTCGAGCGCTTCGGCCCGAACGAGCTGGCCGGCGCGCCTCCGGTGCCCAAGTGGAAGAAGTTCCTGGCGCAGTTCCAGGACCCGCTGGTCTACCTGCTGCTCGTGGCCACCGCGATCTCGCTCGTGGCGTGGTTCATCGAGCGTTCGCACGGGGAAGGCGGCGAGGCGCTGCCGTTCGACGCGATCGTGATCGTGCTGATCCTGATCCTCAACGCCGTGCTCGGCTACATCCAGGAGGCCAAGGCCGAACAGGCCGTGGACGCGCTGAGCAAGATGGCCGCGCCGCAGACCAGCGTGCTGCGCGACGGGAAGATCGTGCGCATCGCCACCGCGGACGTGGTGCCCGGCGACGTGCTCGTCCTCGCCGAGGGCGACAGCGTCTCCGCCGACGGCCGCCTGTTCGCCGCCGCGTCATTGCGCATCGCCGAGGCCAGCCTCACCGGCGAATCCGTGCCCGTGGGCAAGAAGCCCGAGACGCTCGAATCCGCCAAGGCGCTGGGCGACCGCGCCAACATGATCTTCAACGGCACGTCCGTCACGCAGGGCACCGGCCGCGCGATCGTCACCGGCACCGGCATGAACACGCAGGTCGGCAAGATCGCGGACATGCTCGCCCAGACCGAGGACGACGACTCCCCGCTGCAGAAGGAGATGGACCACGTCGCCAAGATCCTCGGCATCGCCGTGTGCGTGATCGCCGTGCTCGTGCTCGTGGCGCTCGCCGTGATGAGCGGCTTCCATTCGCTGCAGGACGTGATCGACTCCCTGCTGCTGGCCGTGTCGCTGGCCGTGGCCGCCGTGCCGGAGGGCCTGGCCGCCATCCTCACCGTGGTGCTCGCGCTGGGCGTGCGCCGCATGGCCGAGCATCATGCCATCGTCAAGAAGCTGCATTCCGTGGAGACGCTCGGCTCCGCGTCCGTGATCTGCTCGGACAAGACCGGCACGCTCACCCGCAACGAGATGACCGTGGAGCGCATCGTCACGCCGTCCGGCGAGGTGCAGCTCACCGGCACCGGCTACGCGCCCAAGGGGCAGATGGTGGGGCTCGACGGCAACGACCTGCCGTCCGACTCCCCGCTGCGCGTCGAGGCCGTGGCCACCATCGCCGCCGGCGCGATCGCGAACGACGGCGATCTGCGCGAGGACGGCGAGGGCAGCGGCAAGTGGCAGATCGTGGGCGACCCCACCGAGGTGGCGCTCGTGGTGGCCGCGCGCAAGATCAAGGCGCTCAAGGCCTACTCCGGATTCGAGCGCGTGGCCGAGGTGCCGTTCACCTCGGAACGCAAGCGCATGGCCGTGATCGCGCGCAACCGCGCCGACGGCAACCGTCTCACCGTGTTCGCCAAGGGCGCGCCGGACGTGCTGCTGAGCTACTGCACGCGCATCGCCGTGAACGGGCAGGTGCGTCCGCTCACCGAGGGCGATCGCCAGACCATCCTCGCCACCGTGGAGCGTCTCTCCGGCGAGGCGTACCGCACGCTCGGCGAGGCCTACCGTCCGCTGGAGACCGACTCGCTGGCCGCCGTGCCCGGCGTGCGCGTGAACGCCGCCGGCCAGGTGACGGACATCGCCGAACAGTCCGAGGCCATCGAGACCGACCTTATCTGGGCCGGCATGGTGGGCATCATCGACCCGCCGCGCACCGAGGTGCGCGACTCCGTGTCCGAGGCGCATCGCGCCGGCATCCGCACGGTCATGATCACCGGCGACCACCCGCTCACCGCGGCGCGCATCGCCTCCGACCTGGGCATCATCGAACGCGGCGGCAAGGCGCTCACCGGCGACCAGCTCGACGAGCTCGCCGCACAGGGCGACGCGGCGTTCGACAAGGCCACCGGCGAGGTGTCCGTGTACGCCCGCGTGGCACCCGAGCACAAGCTGCGCATCGTGGAGTCGCTGCAGCGTCAGGGCAACATCGTGGCCATGACCGGCGACGGCGTGAACGACGCCCCGGCCGTCAAGACCGCGGACATCGGCGTGGCCATGGGCATCACCGGCACCGAGGTCACCAAGGAATCCGCGAAGATGATCCTCGCGGACGACAACTTCAGCACCATCGTGGCCGCCGTGCGCGAGGGCCGCGGCATCTTCGACAACATCCGCAAGTTCCTGCGCTACCTGCTGAGCTCCAACGTGGGCGAGGTGTTCACCGTGTTCGGCGGCGTGATGCTCGCCGGATTCCTCGGCATCACGCAGCCGGGCGTGGAGGGCGTCACCGTGCCGCTGCTCGCCACCCAGCTGCTGTGGATCAACCTCCTCACCGACGCCGCGCCGGCGCTCGCCATGGGCGTGGACCCGCAGACCGAGGACGTGATGAACCGCCGTCCGCGCAAGCTCACGGACCGCGTGATCGACGCCGACATGTGGGGCGACATCATCTTCGTGGGTCTGATCATGGCGGCCGTGACGCTCATCGGCATGGACATGCACCTCGCCGGCGGCCTGTTCACCGACCGCTCCGTGGACGCGCTCGGCCATGACGCGCAGATGGTGGAGGCCCGCACGATGGGCTTCACGATCCTCGTGTTCGCCCAGCTGTTCAACGCGCTCGCCTCCCGTTCCGCCAAGCAGAGCGCCTTCGTGGGCCTGTTCGCCAACAAGTACCTGTGGGGCGCGATCGGCATCTCCGTGGCGCTGCAGCTCGTGGTGATCTACGTGCCGTTCCTCAACGCCGCGTTCGGCACCACGCCGCTCGGCGCGACGGCCTGGCTCGAGTGCATCGGACTGGCGGCGTTCGTGCTCATCGCCACCGAGCTGCGCAAGCTGGTGCTGCGCGCGATCGACCGCAGGCGCGGCATCGCGGCGTAGCGTGGCGGCGGCGTGGCGCTGTGACGGCATGGCGCTGTGACGGCGTGGCGGGTTGATCCGCTGCGAGCTGAGCCGCTGCGGGCTGAGTGAATCAGCAGATTGAGCGAATCCAGTGCGATGGGGGCCTTCATTGGCTCCGCGCACTGGATTCGTCTATGTGTGGTGTCTGCTCATGCGATGTGTCTGCACGTCATGTGCTATGCCTGCGCTCTTGTTCGTTCCAACCTGCGACGTGCGCGGGCGCAGGCTGGAACGAACGGGATGGGCGTCAGTCGCTGACGTCGGCCTTGTAGAAGTTCACGTACGAGCGGCTCGGCGTGGGCCCACGCTGACCCTGATAATGCGACCCCGTGCCCTTGGAGCCGTACGGATGCTCGGCGGGGGAGCTGAGCTGGAAGAAGCACATCTGTCCGATCTTCATGCCCGGCCACAGCTTCACCGGCAGCGTGGAGACGTTGCTGAGCTCCAGCGTGATGTGGCCTTCGAATCCGGGGTCGATGAATCCGGCCGTGGAATGCGTGAGGATGCCGAGGCGTCCCAGCGAGCTCTTGCCTTCGAGGCGCGCGGCGATCGTCGAATCGAGCTTCACGTACTCCCACGTGGAGCCGAGCGCGAACTCGCCGGGGTGCAGGATCCACGGCTCGTCGGCGGCCACTTCGAACTGCTCGGTGAGCGCGCCCTGGTTCTCGGCCGGATCCACGTACGTGTACGCGTGGTTGTTGAACAGGCGGAAGTAGCGGTCCAGACGCACGTCGATCGATGCGGGCTGCACCATCTCGGGCGTCCAGGGGTCGAGCGAGATGTGGCCCTCGTCGTGGGCGGCTCGGATGTCGCGGTCGGACAGCAGCATGATTCTCCTTACGGCGATGATTCGCGATGGCGCGGCGCGTGGCGTTCTGGCGTGCGGCGCAGCGCGCGACGTTCTGGTTGCGGTGCGCGGCGTTCTGGTTGCGGTGCGCGGCGTGGGTGCGTGCCGCATGATCGACGTCGCGCCGCGTCGTCACCGTTCGCGGCGCATCGTTCGCCTGACGTCGGTGCCGACGCCTTGTCTCACTATCGCCCAGTGTAGCGCGACGGCTGCTGCACGGCACGATGCGGCGGGTGCGGCGGCGCGGAGCACGACATCGGTATGCGGCGCACGATACCTCGAGGCTATGCGCGACGTGTGCAGCGGGCGCGACACGGGACGGGCGCGGCATGGCCGTACCGCATAGTGCGTGGAGCACGACATCGGTACGCGGCGCATGACGTGTGCGTTGTTGCCGTGGACGCGACGCGACGGGGCGATGACGCGTCGGCGCGGTACGCTCAGGGATTTTCAGCCGATTCTCAGGAAAAACGCGCGATGCGTCAAGGTAGGGGTGGTTTATTGATAACTGTCGGCGGAAGGCAGCACTCCACCGGCCGGGGGCGGCAGTTCCCGCATAACAGAATCCTTTCTTCTTCTCTCCTTTCTCTCGCCCGGCGGCCCAAACACCCGCCGGGTTTCTCTTTGTCCGGACTCTGATGCGTCGCGTCCATACCTTCGCCCGCGCCCGTCCTCGTCGTGTCCGCGCATCGCAACGTTGCGATGATGCGCCATCGTGGGGGAGCGCGTGCGTCGCTTCGATGGTCGGTCGTCGCAACGTTGCGATGCGGTGCCCTGATGCGTGCGTCCGCGTGGCAAGCGAAGGCCCGGGTTTCCGATCGCGCCGTTGCGGTTCCGCCGTTTCTTCGAAAACCTGGCCCTTCGTTTGCCGGGAGCGGCTCCGTATTGGGCGGATCGGACCTTTGGAGAGGGTTGGTCCGATTGGTCGATTGGTCTTGAAGCGTCGATCGGTCGATCGCCGGGGGGGCTTCGATCGCGCTTGAAGACGATCAGGAGTGCCGGTTCCGCGTCGCAACGTTGCGACGATGCGCCATCGTGGGGGAGCGTGCGTCGCTCTTCGATGGGGCGATGGTCGGTCGTCGCAACGTTGCGATGATCGGAGTCGTTGGCGTGTCCGGAAATCGCAATGTTGCGATGATGGACCCTGCGCGGACGTGCGCGGACGTGCGCGGACGTGGGCGGCTAGACTGAGGCTGTCTGACGGGACCGTCCGATCGAGGCCTCCCGCGGAGACGCACAGGGAACGTACGAGACGAGGAACGGTGAGGCAGATGGCTGCAACGGGAAACGCGGAGGTCTCCGCAGCGGGGACTCAGGAGGAGAACAAGCTCGACGAGTCGCCGCGCGGCATCGTGGTGCTGGTGGTCGTGGGCGTGCTGGTGGGCGTCCTGTCCGGCCTGTTCGGCATCGGCGGCGGCACGGTGATCGTGCCCGCGCTGGTGTGGCTGGGCCTCACGCAGCGTCACGCCGCGGCCACGTCCATGCTCGCCATCATCCCCACGTCCATCTCCGGCGTGGTCTCGTACGCGCTCAACGGCAACGTGGACTGGCTGGCCGCGCTGCTGCTGTTCTGCGGCATGTTCGTGGGCGGGCAGATCGGCAGCTGGCTGCTGGCCAAGCTGCCCGAGCTGGTGCTGCGCTGGGTGTTCGTGGTGTTCCTGGTGTTCGTGATCGTCAACCAGCTCATCTTCACGCCGTCGCGCGATACCGTCATCGACATGTCCGTGACCACCGGCATCGGCCTGGCGCTGCTGGGCGTGGTGATCGGCGTGCTCGCCGGCCTGCTCGGCATCGGCGGCGGCGCGCTCGCGGTGCCGTCGCTGTCGATCATCTTCGGCGCTTCCGATCTGATCGCGCGCGGCACGTCGCTGCTCGCCATGTTCCCCAATTCCATCACGACCACCGTCGCCAACGTCAAGCGCAGGATGGTGCACTTCAAGGCCGGTCTGATCATCGGCGTCGTGGCGGCGTGCGTCACCCCGTTCGGCACGTGGATCGCCGGCGCGGTGAGCCCCGTGGTGGGCCAGTACCTGTTCGCCGCGTACCTTGGGTTCCTGCTGATCCGGTCGCTGTACGTGGCCGTCAAGATCACGCCCGCATTCGCCAAGCGCGCGTAGACGCGTCCATGCACGCGTCCGTGCATACGTCCGTGCGTGCGGTCCGTGCACGTGCTGGCACGGGCCTTCGCCACGGGCCATGCCTGCGTCTATAGTGGAGACCCGGCGATACCAAAACACAACGAAGCGGAGGTCGTATGTCGGCAGTCCTGGAAGGCGTCCCCGAGAAGCGTCTGGCGGTGGTCACGGGACGGTCGTACCCCGAGCTTGGCCAGGAAGTGGCGCGCTGCCTCGGCGTGGAGCTGTTCCCCACCACGGCGTACGACTTCGCGAACGGCGAGATGTACGTGCGATTCACCCAGCCGGTGCGCGGCGAGGACGTGTTCGTCATCCAGTCGCACTACGGCGACGTGAACAAGTGGATCATGGAGCAGCTCATCATGATCGACGCCCTCAAGCGCGCGTCGGCCCGCTCCATCACCGTGGTCGCCCCGTTCTTCGGCTACTCGCGTCAGGACAAGAAGCATCAGGGACGCGAGCCCATCACCGCGCGCCTCATGTTCGACCTGTTCCGCAAGGCCGGCGCGGACCGCATCATGACCGTGGACCTGCACGCCTCGCAGGAGCAGGGCTTCTTCGACGGCCCGGTCGACCACCTCACCGCCACGCCGGTGCTGCTGGACTACGTGCGCACGCACGTGCCGCTGGAGAACGCCACGATGGTCTCCCCGGACGCCGGGCGCATCAAGGTCTCCGAGCAGTGGGCCGCGCGTCTGGGCAACCTGCCGCTCGCGTTCATCCACAAGAGCCGCGACATCACGCGCCCCAACCACGCGGAGGCGCACGGCATCATCGGCGACGTGATCGGCCGCGACTGCGTGGTGGTGGACGACATGATCGACACCGCCGGCACCATCTGCGAGGCCGTCCGCACGCTGCGCAACGCGGGCGCGAAGTCCGTCACGCTGGTGGCCACGCACGGCCTGCTGTCCGGTCCGGCCGTGGAGCGCCTGTCGCAGTGCGGCGCGCGCGAGATCGTGCTCATGGACACGGTTCCGGTGCCGGAGGAGAAGCGTCTGCCCAACATGACCGTGCTGTCCGTGGCGCCGCTGCTGGCCGCCGGCATCCGCTCGGTGTTCGAGTCGCGCTCGGTGACGCATCTGCTCGAGGGCCTGCCGGCCGACATGCGTCCGCGCAACATCTACGCGTGATTCGCACTCTCGTGATTCGCGTGTGATTCGCGCGAGTGCGATTGGGCTTGGCTGATTTCGATTGCCGATTGCCGATTGCCGATTTCGGCCGATGCGCGCTTGACTTGGGGGCGTCCTGCGGGGCGCCCTTTGTCGTACTTTGATCGCTCGGAGTGCTGGAGCGGGCTGATCGGAGCAGGCTGAATCGGCACCGGGTGATCGGTCCGCTCCCGCATCCGATCTGCTCATTCCGTGCCGCCATCGTCGCACAATGAGCAGATCCGATGCCTGACAGGGGCCAAAACCGGCGCCCCGCATCGGATTCGCTCATTCTGACGATACGCGGCATCCGATCTGCTCATTCCATGCAAGGAAGCATGCGGAATGAGCGGATCCGATGCGTAGAGCCCGATGTCCGGAAGCCTCGGAAGTCCGGCCTCGTTACGGTTACGTACCCGGTCGCGCGTGTCCTGTCGTGCGTGTCCCGTCGCACGCCCCGCGGCTCGCGCCCCGCGACGCGCTACGCCAGCGCGCGCTTGGCGGTCGCCACCTCGTCGTCGATCCGCTCGATCGGCGCCGGGTACTCCAGCGTCACCGGCACGTCCGCCGGCAGCCGCCGCACCTGCGCCGCCCAGTCCACCACGCCGTCGTTCAGCAGCGACGGCGTCGGATGCGCGCCCTCGCCGCCATCCTCGGCACCGCCCGCGCCGCCTTCGAATCGCACGTTCTTGATCTGGTATTCGCCGATCGCCTCGATGTCCATCAGCGCGTCGAACGCGTCGTCCGGGTTCACGCCGGCCCACGCCCAGTTGCCGCAGTCGTAGCAGAAGCCGATCGCGCTGGCGTCGGCCTCGCGCAGGCGCCGCATGGACGCGAGCGCCCACTCCAGGCTGCCGTGCGTCGCGGACTGGTCGTTCTCCACGGTCACGCTCACCCCGTAGCGGTCGATCAGCGCCGCCGCTTCGCGCAGCGTCTCCAGCGGCGTGTTCGGCACGTCGCCCACGGCGAACTTCATGCCCTGCGCGGTCATCTCGTTGGCCTCGCGCAGGTAACGCTCCAGATTCGGGTTGACCTTGCCGTCCGTGCAGAAGTCCTCAGGCACCGAGTAGTACAGACGCAGGTTGAACATGCGCACGCCGTGGCGGATCGCCTCGATCTCGTCCGCGAACGCCGGATCCGTCTCGTTGCCGCCGGCGATGAACTCGCGGCGCACCTCGGCCACCGGGAAATGCGTGGCGATGCCTTCGAGCAGCGCGGACTGCGGCGTTCCCTGCTGCAGCGCGTCCAGATACATCACCGTGTTGATGCCCAATGACACCATGTTGCCAGCCCCCTTGTTGCCGTATCGCCGTGGCGGATCGTGCCGATCGTGTTCGCCGTGGTCTCGTTCGTTCAGTTCCGTTCCGTGCGCGCGGACGCGGTTGCGGCGCGACCGGGCGCATCGTCCTCGCCGATCGCCGACCGCCATGCGTGTGCGTTGTGCGTTGTGCGTCGCGTGCGTGCCTGCGGCGCCGGGCGTCTTGACGTTCCGCGCGCAGGCGGGCGGCAGGATGATGTGGGTCCGCCCTCAACGGACCATCGTAGCGGGTGGCGCGACGGCGGGGCAGCGAGTTTCCGAGGATTGCCAAGGATCGGCGGTCGGCGCGTGCTCAGTCCGTGTCGCCCGCGCCGCGCGACAGACCCGTCGTGCAGCGCGGGCGACCACGCGCTCAGTCCGCCTTGCCTGCGCCCGTGCCGGTGCCCTTGCCGTCCGTCTGCCGCGCCCCGGCGATCCGCTTGAACGCGTACCCCACGCCGGCCAGCACCAGCGCGAGCGCGCACACGCCGGACACCGCCACGCCCGTGGCGCCGAGCGCGCGCTGCGTGGCGGCTTCGCTGGCGGTGGTCCTGGCGTTGTCCTGCGTCACGTCGTCGCCGGACGCGGTCGTCGCGCCGCTGGTCGCGCCGGATCCGTTGGTCGCGCCGCCGGTCGCGCCGGTCCCCGTGCCGCTCGTGCCGCCCGTCGTCGCACCCGTGCCCGTGCCCGGCGTCACGCTCCCCGCGTTCTTCGCCGCGTCGGCCAGCGACTGCGCGAACTGGTCGTGCCACTGCTTGCGCGCCGCGATGTAGTCGTCGTGCGACTGCTTGAGGGCGTCGTGGTCGGCCTTGATGTCGGCCAGCAGGTCCTTGATGTGCTGCTGCGCGTCCTGCGCGTCCGCGTGGATCAGCTCGTGCACGGTATGCAGGGTGTCGTAGGCGTCGTCGATGGCGCCCTTGAGCGTGTCGTGCGCCTCCTGGAGGTCCTGCACGAAGCGGTCGTGGTTCGCGGCGGCGTCGTCCAGATCCTTCTGCAGCTGCTCGAACACGTTGTCGATGTCCTGCTTGATCGCGTCGTGGATCTGGCGGATGGCGGCGATCAGCTGGTCGTTGTGCTCGCCGGCGTCGTTGAGGTCCTTGATGAGCTGGTCCACGGCCTGGTCGATGTTGGCCTGCAGACGGTCGTGCTCCTGCTGCAGCGCGTCCTTCATCGCGTCGTGGTTGTTCTGCAGGTGCTCCCAGTCGCTCTGCAGGTTGGCGAACGCGTCGTCGATGTCCTTGGCGACGGTGTCGTGGAACTGCTGCAGGATCTTGGCGATCTCCTGTGCGTGCTGGATGGACTGCTGCAGGTCGCTAATCGCGCTGCGGGAGCCGTCGGTCTGGGCCTGCTGCGTGCTCTGCTGCGCGGTGCCGTTCTGCTGCGCGGCGTTCTGCGCCGGCGTGCCCGACGTGTTCTGCGCGGACGGGCCGGCATTGGTGCCGGAGCTTGCGCCGGCGCTCGGCAGCGTGGTGCCGAGGTTCTGCAGATCCTTGCCGATGGTGCTCAGGTCCTGCCGCACCTGCTCGTTGAGCTGCGTGGTCTGTGTGGTCTGTGCGCTCTGCGCGTCCGATGCCTTGCCGCTCAGCTGCTGCAGGGCGTCGGACAGCGCGCCGCCGCGCACGGTGGACACCGCGGCCGCGGCCGAGACCGCGAGCGTGCTGGTCTCTTGGGCCGCGTGCCCGGTGGATGCCATCGCTGCGTTCGGCGCGCCCATGCACAGCGCCAGCGCACTCGCCCCCGCGGCGATGAGCCCGATCAGCTGCTTTCCTGTCTTCATCGTACGAACCTTCCGTTCCTCCGCCGGTCTCGCGCCATTATCCCCGGGCGCGGTCTCTCCGCCGTCTTCCATATCTCCTCGCTCAATTTTAGACCGGCGGTGCGGCGGCGGAATAGACACTAAATGGACACTGTGTTGATAAAAAACGCATTGGTGCACGCACTCAGAAGAAGGGTCCCTTCTTCTGAGTGCGCACCTCGAGTACGGACCCTCGCGATGTCCGACATGGGGATTCGAGATTGGCGGAATTGCAACAATATCGGCGCCGGCTGCAGCCCGCGTTCCGGTGGTCTTCCCGCCTTGGGCACTCAGAAGAAGGGACCCTTCTTCTGAGTGTTCGATTCGTGGGGCGCGATCGGTTGCTGACGAGCACTTTTCGCCGGCGAACTGCCTATTCTTGCGTCGCCGATGCGCTTCGGCGGTTCGAGGCCGGCGCAACGGCGAAGCGCGTGCCACCCGCGTGCCAACCTGCGTGCCGGCGATGACCAAGTCCATGCACCGGCTTGTGGCCAGTCCGCATGCCGACTCGCTTTGGCCCGCGCTCGGCCGCCCGCGCGCGGCTCCCGCCAACGTGACCAAGGTCATACTTGCGGTGCGGAACCGGCGGATCGGCGCCGCAACGCCCCGCATATAGTGGTGACGTATGGACGACGAAGAGAACAATGACGTGAGGCCGCTGATCGGGCGCGAATCCACGGTGGTGCCCGGCCGCTTCGGCGATCCGTTCACCGTGGACGACTCCTACGTGCTCACTTCGCGGGGCGGCGGCAGGTCCGCGCCCGGACGCCCGCTGTTTCTGGCGCTGCACGGCTGGGGCGCCAACGAGGAGGACGCCGAGAAGCTGGTCCAGATGGTGGCGCCGTTCAACGACTACGTATCGCTGCGCGCCCCGTACACGCTGCAGGAGGCGCAGGGCAAGTACATCCCGGGCGCGTACTCGTGGTTCCACGACGAACTGGTGAGCGGCGACGACATGGACTACGACGTGTTCGCGGCGGCCACGGCCGTGGACCGCTGGGTGCGCGAGCACGTGCCGGACGAGCGCGAAGTGGTGCCGATCGGCTTCTCGCAGGGCGGCACGATCGCCGTGCACCTGCTGCGCATCGACCCGGAGCGCTACCGGGCGGCCGTGTCGTTCTCGGGGTATCTGGCGCCCGGCCGCGTGCCCGGAACCGCGCCCGCCGACGACCGCCTCGAAATGCTCGACATCCCCGTCTACTACTGCTACGGCAAGAACGAGACCGTGGTGCCCAAGTACGAGCTGTTCGCCTGCGCGGCGTGGCTGGAGGAGCACACGTGGCTCAAGACCAAGAGCTACCACGGGCTCGACCATGCGGTGAACCTCGAGGAGTTCAACGACATCCGCGAATGGATGATCAACAACGCGCTCGCGTCCGGCGTGATGTGATCCGCTCGCCGCGCATCATGACGCGACATGCGTGATGCGATCGGCGTGATGTGCCCGGCGTGATCCGCGTGAATGCGATCGGCGTCCGCTATGCGATTCTGCCGATCCTTGGCAATGTGCGCGGCCGGGACGATAGCTCACTACGCACATCTGCCAAGGATCGGCATCGATATGGCAGGAATCGGCAGATATGCGCTCTGAGAGGGCCTCCAGGCGCTATGAAAGTGCATATCTGCCGATCCTTGCAATTCGCGTGCCAAGGATCGGCAGATATGCACGCATCGTTGGCGCTGCGGATCCCAACATGCCGCCAAAGCCGCGAAGGATGCAGGCTCAGACGCCGGAGTCGGCGTCGACCTGCATCACGTACACGTTGCGTCTCAGGTTTCTGGCCTCGGTGCGGCTGATCTCGCCCTGGTCGGCCATGTCCTGGATGATGCGCAGCTCGATCGCGTAGCTCTGCTTCTTGATCTCTTCGGCCTGGTTCTGCGCGCGGGCGCTGTAGCCCACGTTCGGCCGCGCCTGCAGTGCCGCCTTGGCGCGCTGGTAGTCGATGATCATGCCGGAGACGTTCTCCGTCTTGAAGCGTCCGGAGCCCAGTTCGCCGTAGAGCTTGTTGATCGTGTAGTCGATCGCGGCCACCTGCAGCCGGCGCGTGTGCGCGAACATCTCGTCGTCGCTGATCAGCGGCGCGGTGCGGCGCACGCGGTTCTCCACGCGCTTGGCGAGGTTGTGCGCGCGGCGGGTCATGGAGCTCAGGCGCCGGTGGACGTGGCGCCATGCCACGTGCGCGCGGCTCTCGTTCTCATCGATGCTGCCGAGGTGCTCCAGCGCGGTGGAGATCTGTTCGAGCAGCTGGTCGCAGGCCTCCTCGGCGATGTCCTCCTCGCCGTCGGGCGTGGGCTCGTGCGCCTTGATGCGCTTGAGCTGCTGGTCGATGTAGTCGTGCTCCCACTTGAGCGCCTGCGCCTGCAGTCGGTCGAGGTCGCGCGAGTCGGGGCCGCCCATGCGCTGCTGGAGGCGTCCGATGCGCTGCGTGTACGAGCTGACGACCATCTGCGTGGCGCGGCGGTTCTCCGGCGTGACCTTGTCGCTGAGTTCCTCGATGGTGCGGCGCAGCACTTCGATGATGATGGCGTTGTGCTCGGCCGAGTAGTCCTTGTGGCGGTTGGGCGCGAGCAGCGGCAGGATGAAGTTCGCCATGGCGAGCGTGAGAATGATGACGCCCGACGCGATGAAGATGAGGTCGTTGCGCATGGGGAACTCGTCGCCGTATTCGATCCAGTACGGGATGGTGAACATCAGCGAGAGCGTGATGGTGCCCTTGGGTCCGCCCACGGTCATCACGGCCGCGCTGCGCCAGCGTTCGGGCGTCATCGGGCGGCGCTGCGCGGTCTTCTCGTCCTTGGCGAGCCGCAGCATGGCCGCCACCCACACGAACCGCATGCCCACCACCACGGCCGTGGTGAGCAGGATCAGCCCCACCAGCATCCAGTTGCTGATGTTCGGGTCCGCCCAGCTCTTCTGCATGGCGCTGGGCAGCTGCATGCCGAGCAGGATGAACACGGAGCCGTTGAGGCTGAACGCGATCACCGACCACACGCTCGAGGAGACGATGTTGGTGCGTGCCACGTTGGGGCCCACGCCGGTGCGGTCGAACCGGATGATCAGGCCGGCCGCCACCACGGTGAGGATGCCGGAGACCTGCATCATCTCCGCGCTCAGGTACAGCAGGAACGGCAGGAAGATCTCCATGAGGATGCGCGTGGTGGTGGTCTCCCAGCCCAGGCGCCGGAACGTCTCGAACAGCCAGTTGACCACCACGCCGAAGATCATGCCCAGCACGGTGCCGCCGATGAACGCGACGATGAAGTCGCCCAGCGCCTCGCCGAACTTGAACGTGCCGGTGACGGCGGCGGCGATGGCGAACTGGAAGCCCACGATGCCGGTGGCGTCGTTGAACAGCGATTCGCCCTTGAGCACGGCGGTCTGGCGCATGGTGAGCGACGCCTCGCGTCCCAGGGAGCTCACGGCCACGGCGTCGGTGGGTCCGAGCGCGGCACCGAGCGCGAGCGCGGCGGCCAGCGGCACGGCGGGCCATGCGGCGTGCAGCGCGAATCCGACGGCGGCCATGGTGGCTGCGGCGAGTCCGATGGCGAGCGAAAGGGAGAGCTTCATGGTCTTGAGCAGCGCCGACTTGTCGATGCTGTGCGCCTCCTCGTACAGCAGCGGGGCGATGAACAGGATCAGGAACAGCTCCGGGTTGAGGTCCACCTCGGGGAAGAACGGCAGGTATGCGGCCACCAGTCCCAGCGCGATCTGCACGAGCGGCGTGGAGACGCGCGGGATGAAGCGGCTGACGAACGAGGAGACCAGCACGGCCGCCAGCACGCAGAGGATCAGTTCAAATACTTGCACGGGTACAGCTCCGTTGTCTCTTGGTCTCTTGTGGTGTCTTGCTTTGCTTCGGGGGCTGGGCGGGGCACGGGCGCGCAGGGCTTGGGCGCCGCCGACCGGTTCCCATTGTATGGACGCGTGTTATGGGACTGTAAGGCGCGTGCCGGTGGTTGCACGATATGTGGGCGGCGCGCGAACATGTGGGACGCGGCGATGTGGCGTGGCAAGGGGGGGCGATGCGTGCGTGGCGAGGCGTTGCGTGGCGCCGTGGGTACGGCACGTGATGCGTGACGGCCGCGTCGCATGACGCGCACGCGAAAGGGCCGCGTCCATACCCTTCGTATGGACGCGGCCCTCGGTCGATTGATGCATACCGGATCGAACGCACGCGATGCGTCGATCGTCGGCGCGTCATGTACGCCGCATGTGCGTCGCGCGACGCTCACGCATCACGCGGTCACGCAGTCACGCGACGTGCGCTTTCTGCGGTGCGCGACGCGAACGCCGATCGCCGCGCGCACCGGTCGTCATGTGTCATGCATCACGGCGCACATCGCGCACACGCCACGTGACCCCGCATCGCAATACGCGATCGTATGCGGATCGTGCGCGGATCATCCGCGCGGTCGGCTCACTCGGCCTCGGCAGCGGGCGCCTCGTCCGTGGCCGGAGCGGCCTCATCGTCGTCCTCGCCCTTGTCCTTCGTCAGGCCGAGGTCGACCGGCGAGGAGCTGTTCTCCCACGGCTCCTCCCACGGATCGTAGTCCGGGTTCTGCTGCTTGTAGATGTAGAGCGCGGCGACGGCGGCCAGCAGGGCGCCGAAAAGCAACGCAAAGAACTTCCAACCGTTCGAGGACTTGTTCTCCATGACGGCTCCTTTCCCACATGTGTTGGCCTGCCCATCCAAGCCAAATGCTAGGCACCATCATAGGAGATGGTTTGTGGCGGTTGCGTGTCGGGCGCGGGAAATGAGACGCGGCGGCGGAACGCCGGAGAGGACGTCCGCACTTTCCGGTGGTCGGTGTGCTCCGGTGATCGACATGCCGGTGGTCGGTGCGCCGCCGAAGTCCTCCTTGTGGTTCCGCAGCGCGTCCGTCGTCCGCGTGGCGTTCGTCGTCCGCGTGGCGTCCGAGTCGTTGGTTTCGCGTCGTTGGTTTCGCGCCGTCGGCAGGTCGTTCGTCCGCCGTTCGTCGCGCATCCCTCTGTGGTCTGTTTGCCGTCCGTCCGTGGCCCGTCCGCCGCGGTCCGCTACAGTGTTGGGCATGAATACCGGACGTTTCAGCCTGTTTCCCAATACGCCCCGCCTGCGCGATCTGTTCGACCGTCGCGCCTTGCGCTACCAGTGGCGCTCCGGCGACCCCGTGGTCACCGAGGTGCTGATGGCGCTGTGCGTGGCGGCGTGGGCGGTGGAGATCGTGCTGCGCCTGTTCGCGCCGGGGCTGCTGCGCGCGATGCTGGGCGCCGGCATGTTCAGCCCGCTCACCGTGGCCGACCGTCCGTGGACGCTCGTCACGTCCATGTTCCTGCACGAGCCGGGCGTGTGGCACATCCTGTTCAACATGCTCACGCTGTGGAGCGTGGGGCCGCTGCTGGAGCGCCTGATGGGACATTGGGCGTATCTGGCGCTGTACGTGCTCTCCGGGCTGGGCGGTGGCATGGGGCTCATGGTCTGGGCCGTGGCGGTGCCGGGCGGGTACGGCTGGATGACGGCGGCGTACGGTGCGTCCGGCGCGCTGTTCGGCCTGTTCGCGGCGATGCTGGTGGCGTTCCGGCGCGTGGGTGCGGACATTCGCTCGATGCTGGTGTGGATGGCCATCAACTTCGCGATGCCGCTTGTGGTGCCGAACATCGCGTGGCAGGCGCACGTGGGCGGCTTCGTGGTGGGCGGTGCGTTCGCACTGCTGCTCACGTCCGGGGTGCGCGCGCTGCGCGGGCGGTCGATCGGCGTGCGCACGGCGGTGTACGGGGTCGTGGTCGGCGTGGCGGTGGTTGCGGTGATCGTGCTGTGCGCGATGGCGAACCCGTTCGCGGGGCTCTGGGGCTGACTGGGCTGACCGCGGCAGGCTGTTGGTGGCGGCGGTGACGGTGGCGGGTTGCGCGTCGCCGCGGTTCGCCATCATGCCGATCGGCGACGGGCCGCTGCACGCAAACTACACCCATGTGATTATCCACAATGTGTGAGCAACTCTGTGGATAACAGGGGGATAAGTAGTGGATATCCACAGTTATCCCGTGGATATTGGGCGTATCTCGGTGGATAAGTCGTGGATTGCGGGTGTCGATTCGACGGTTGTGCACAGCCGACGACGTTGCGATACAGCGCTGCAGCCGGTGCACAACGTAGTCGACTTATCCACAGTGGATGGATTGGCCCGAATCCACACCCGAGTTATCCACCGTGCATGACTTCTGGCTGACGCTGTCGCCGCCGATCCGGCGCCGGATACGGCCGGCATCCCCATCAGACGATCCAGCAGCGGCACCACGCTCTCCCCAGCCCGAGCACGGTGAAACCGCGATCCTGATTCTGTCGTGCCGCAACTCGCCACCGCCCATCATCCCCGCCCGTGCATTTCTGCCGATCCTTGGCACGAGTTTTGCAAGAATTGGCAGATCTGCGCTCATAGAGGGCGCAAGTGGGTTTCTACAGTGCATTTCTGCCGATCCTTGCGATTTGCATGCCAAGGATTGGCAGAAATGCACTGTAGGACGATATGCGGTATGGCGGCATGCGGCACCGTTAACGTGAACGCGCGACGCCGCAGGCGCGAACGTGCCGTGCCGCAGGTACGAAAAACGGGTCGCGCAACATGATGCGCGACCCGTGGGATTGCAAGTATAGGTGATGGCGTGCGACGTTTCGGCCGCTATCGCCGACGGCAGAGCCGGTCAGCGCCACCACATCGTCATGAGGAAGCCGGCCATGATGATCGCGAACGCGATGGCCAGGTTCCAGGCGCCGATGTTCGGAATCGGGTAGTCGTAGGTCAGGTAGTAGACCACGGCCCACACCAGACCGATGATCATGAGCGCGCAGAACAGCGGCACGAACCAGCCCGGGTTCGCCTTGGTGCCCTTGATGGACTCCTCGACGCGCTTGGTGTTCTCCGCCTGACGCGCCATCATGCGCTGCATCTGCGGGTTCAGGGAGGCCTTGTCCGCCGTGGCGTTCAGGATCGCCTCGACCTTGTCCATCGGCACGCCGAAGTCATCGTCCTCGTCCTTGGAGGAGTCGTCGTCCTTGGCCTCGTCGTGTTCGCCCTTGGCGTCATCGGCGTCATCCTTGGCGTCGTTCTCGGCGCCCTCGCGCTGCTCGTCCTCGGCCACGTCCGCGTCGTCGGCGGCATCCTGCCAGTCCTTCTGGGCCTCCGCGTCGGTATCGTGGAGCTCTTGCTCTGCCATCAGTGTGTCTCCTTTTATAGGCTAATACGTCATACTAGCGGTTAGACTCGAAAGCGGCGACCGCATGGGCGATATGGAAAGACCTTACAGACCTTACCCGTCCGGGTGGAACGTCGGGGTTCCAAGCGGACGGACAGCCGGACAAGCGAACGGCCGGACGGGCGCCAGATGGACGGCGAAGCGGAAAGGCGGGGCGGAACATGGCACGCAGGGCATCACGCGGCAGGCACGGCGTGCGCCGGTCGTGGCTGGCGTCGGTGGCCGTGGTGCTCATCCTCGCCATGACGGGCTGGCTGCTCGCCGTCAACGTGCGCCTCAACCGCACCGCGTACTACGCCACGGACACCGCGGGCATGGTGGAGGAGCAGGTCTCGCGCATGGAGCGGCTCAGCGGCGAGGTGAACGACCTCTCGTCGCAGATCGACGCGCTCAAGGTGCTCGTGGACGACGGTTCGGGATCGTCGTCCTCCTCCGGCACCGACGCCGACTCCGGCCTGAACACGATGCTGAGCGCCCTGAGCGGCCCCGGCGTCACCGTGACGCTCGACGACTCCCCGCTGCGCGAGCAGGCCGCGAACGACCCGCAGCACGTGGACGCGTACGTGATCCACCAGCAGGACATCGAGGCCGTGGTCAACGCGCTGTGGGCGGGCGGCGCCGAGGCGATGATGATCATGGACCAGCGCGTGCGCCCCACCACGGCCGTGCGCTGCGTGGGCAACACGCTGCTGCTGGAGGACAAGAAGTACGCGCCCCCGTACACGGTCTCCGCGATCGGCGGCGCGCAGTCGATGCTGTCTGCGCTCGACTCCTCCGACGCGATCCGCATCTACAAGGACTACGTGAAGGTCTACGGCCTGGGCTGGAAGGTGCAGACCGTGGACAGGCTCGACTTCCCCAAGGCCACGCTGCAGACCTCGCAGCTCAAGTACGCGGCGGTGATCCCGTCCGACACGGGCGCCGCGGCGAGCGCCTCGCCGAGCGATGGTGCGAGCGACAATGCGAGCGCGGGCGCTGCTTCAGGTGCGACGCCGAGCGACGGCGCGACGCCGTCCGCCTCCGCCTCCCAGGACACCGCCTCCCAGGACACCACCGACGGAAAGGATCGCTGATGGCACGGCACGGCAGCGGCGGCAGCGGCCGCAACATCCGCGTCGGCGGCGTCGGAACCGACGGCGGCGCGGAACGCCGCAGCCCCGGCCTGCAGGCGGTGGGGATCGTCGGCGAGATCCTGCTCACGCTGGCCGTGGTGTGCGGCCTGTACGTGGCGTGGCAGATGTGGTGGACGGGCGTCGAATCGGAGCGCACGCAGCTGGCCACGCGCCAGAGCGTCTCATGGTCGGACCCGGCCGCGGGCAACGGCGGCGGCACCGTGACCATCGCCGCGGCGCAGGAGGGCGACCCGCCCGCGCAGCCGCAGGACCCCGGCAGCGGCGACCTCATCGCGCAGCTGTACATCCCGCGGTTCGGCACCAACTGGCAGCGCAACATCGTGGAGGGCGTGGACGCCGAACAGCTGGCGCGCCACGGTCTGGGACACTATCCCACATCGCAGCTCCCCGGGCAGACCGGCAACTTCGCCGTCGCCGGGCACCGCGCGGGCTACGGCGAACCGCTCGCGTACGTGGACCAGCTGCAGGAGGGCGACCCGATCATCATCCGCACGCAGGACTACTGGTACGTCTACCGCTACACGAACCACAAGATCACCGTCCCCACCGACGTGGGCGTGGTGACCGCGGACCCGTCGTCGTACGGCGCCTACCCGGCCCAGAACGGTCGGTACGTTACGCTCACCACCTGCGAGCCGCGCTACAGCCCCACGCCGGCCACGCACCGCTGGATCAGCTGGGGCACGTTCGACTACTGGGCCAAGGTGTCCGACGGCGTGCCCAAGGAGCTCGCCGCCACGGACGCCTCCGGGCAGGTGCGCTTCGCCGTGAACGAGACGCCGTCGCCGCTGGCACGCCTCGATTCGCTCAGGCCCGTGGTGGCGTGGCTGCTCGTGGCGTACGCGGTGATCTACGTGGCCGCGCTGGTGGCGTGGCGCTACCCGATGCTGCGCGCCATCCGCTCGGGTGCGCGCCGGCGGCCGGACGCGAGCCTCTACGGGTGGCTGATGCGCCGCCAGCCCGGGCCTCTGCCGGTGCGGATCGTGCTCGCGGCGCTGCTGTTCACGGCGGCGGGCGCGGCGCTGTTCGAATGGGCGTTCCCGTGGGCTGCGGCCAACATACCGATCCTGCAGGCCATGAGCACGTACGTGGCGGTGCAGTAGCGTGCGGCGGGCGTCTCGCGTTATGCCGTCCGCGTTACGCGCGCGGCGCCTCGTGGGGCTAGAGTGGCCCTATGACTGATTCCGCGCGCATCCTCGTCATCGACAACTACGACTCGTTCGTCTACACCATCGTCGGGTACCTCAAGACCCTCGGCGCCACGGTGGACGTGGTGCGCAACGACGCGATCGACCCGGCCAGGCCCGGCGTGCTCGACGGCTACGACGGCGTGCTCATCAGCCCCGGCCCGGGCGCGCCCGCGGAGTCCGGCGCCAGCGAGGACATGATCCGCCTGTGCGCCGCGACCGGCAAGCCGATGTTCGGCGTCTGCCTGGGCATGCAGGCGCTCGCCGAGGTGTTCGGCGCCACCGTGAGCCACGCGCCCACCATCATGCACGGCAAGACCAGCGAGGTGGAGCACATCGACGACGAGATCTTCGCCGGCGTGGCCAATCCGATGACCGCCACGCGCTACCATTCGCTGGCCGTGGAGCCCGATTCGATCCCGGACACGCTCGTGCTCACCGCGTGGACCAAGGGCGATCACATCGTGCAGGGACTCAAGGTCAAGGACAAGCCGATGTACGCCGTGCAGTTCCACCCCGAATCCGTGATGACGCAGGACGGCTACCGTCTGCTGGCCAACTGGCTGGCCGTGTGCGGGCAGACGAACGCCGTGGAGCGCTCGATCGGCCTGCAGCCCAACGTCGCCGCCGACGCCTGACGCGCGGCGCGCCGGTGCGCTGAGTCGGTGCGCTGGGACCGACACGGCCGTAGTTCCGGTCGTGGTTGGATCTGGGCTCGCGTGCAGGTGCCGCAGACATTCGCCGTATGTATTCGTCGTGGATAGTTCGCGCTGCCGATCGCATGTGCATTATCCGTTGTTGCGTTGCGGCCGCGCACTCAGAAGAAGGGACCCTTCTTCTGAGTGCGCCTTCCGGGTAGACGCGGCCATTCCGGCGTTGCCGGCACACCGAAATCGGCTTGATTCCGCGGTTCCTCAAAGTGCCGCTCATGCCGGCGGACGGTGTCTTCCGCGGGCGGGCACTCAGAAGAAGGGTCCCTTCTTCTGAGTGCGCGCATTCCGCCGTCCGCGCACGCAGATTTGGCGGAACTGACCATCGCAACCATGCCCACATGCGCGGATTGCGCGGAACCGACCACCGCGGGCGAGCCCTCATACGCAGATTTGGCAGAACTGACCATCGCAACCATGCCCGTATACGCAGATTTGGCAGAACTTGTCTCGGAGAGGCGATTTCGGTCCTCTCCGAGACAAGTTCTGCCAAATCTGCGTATCGGCGGTTCTTCAGGATGGTCGGTTTTGCCCAATCTGCGATCGCGCGTCAGCTCTCTTGCCCGTTCGTTCCAGCCTGAGACGCCTCGCGTCCAGCTTGGAACGAACGGTCTGTTTTCGGGGCGCTCAATGGCGTGATTCCGGACCATATGTTCCAACCTGCGGCGAAGGAGCCTCAGCTTGGAACATATGGTCTAGGACACGCGATTCGGGACGCGCGGGATGAAGGGCGGGCGCGTGCACGCGGATGAGTCGGCCGCGCCCGCTCGGTGCTCGGTACTCGGTACTCGGTACTCAGTACTCAGTGTTCGGTGCGCCCGCTCAGTACTCAGTGCGTCGGGCTGGAGGCCCCGCCGGTCGCGCCCGACCCGCCGTTACCGGACCCGCCGGAGCCCGAACCGGACCCGTTGCCGGACGAGGAGGCCCGCGCGGTCAGCGTGATCTCCGAGCCTGCGGTGGCGCTGCTGCCCGCGGACAGGCTCTGCCCGGTCACCACGGCGTTGTCGTCGGAGGCGCCGGAGACGCTCACGTCGAACTGGCTGAGCTGGCTCTTGGCCTGCGCCACGGTCTTGCCCACCACGTTCGGCACGGTGATCTCGGCCGCCTGCGTGGTGAGGGTGATCGTGGCGCCCTTGTCCACTTGACTGCCGGCGGAGAGGCTCTGCGCGCTCACCGTGGCGCCGTCGTCGGACGGGCCGGAGAAGCTGATCTGGTAGTCGCCCAGCTGGCTCTTGGCCTGCGCCACGGTCTTGCCCACCACGTTCGGCACGGTCACCTTCGCCTTGCCGGTGGAGATGTAGATCGTGATCGACTCGTCCTGCGAGACCTTGGTGCCGGCGGCCGGCGAGGTGCGCGTCACGGAGCCCGCGGCCACGGTGTCGGACGCCTCGTTCTGGATGACGGGCGTGAAGTTGTAGTTCTTCAGGTCGGAGGTCACCTCGGACTGCGTCTTGCCGGTCCAGTCGGGCACGGTGGTCATGCCGTTGGACGTGTAGATGGTGATGGTGGAGCCCTTGGCGGCGGCGGAGCCGGCGGCCGGGTCGGTGCGCGTCACCTTGTCCTTCTCGATCGTGGCGCTGTCCTCGGTCTTGTTGGACGGGCTCACGGAGAAGCCGGCCGCGGTGAGCTTGGCCTTGGCCTCGCTCTGGCTGAGGTTGCTCACGTCCGGCACCTGCGTGCTGGACGGCCCGACTGAGAACCACACCTTCACCGTGGAGCCCTTGGCCACGGTGACGCCGCCGGCCGGATCCTGCTTGGTGAACGTGCCCTCCGCCTCGGAGGAGTCGGTGTCCTGCTGCACGTCGATGGACAGGCCCGCGTCCGCCAGCGTCTTGCGGATCTGGTCCTCGGTCATCGAGCTGGACAGCGTGGGCACCTGCGTGTACTGCGTGGTGTCGCGTGAGAGGTACCACCATGCGCCCAGCACCACGCCGGCCAGCACCAGCAGGCCCGCCACGATGCCGATCACCGTGTTGCGCTTGCGCTTCTTGGCGGTGGCGGTGGCGTTGCGCTGCGCCGCGCGCGTCTTGGGCAGCGTGTCCGTGGTGGGGGCCGCCTGCGCCGGGGTGATGGGCTCGAACTGGCCGGTCACCGGGTTGAACGCCTGCGTGGGGGCCTGCACGGGCGCGCCGAACGCCTGCGTGGGCGCGGAGGTGTCGCCCATGGGCGGCATGGCCATCGTGGCCGTGGTGGCGGTGGCGGCCGGGTTCTCCGCGGCCTCCGCGTCCCTGCGCGCCTTGATGTTGCTCAGGTCGGTGAGCGGGTTGAACGCCGCGGCCACCGGGGTGCCGCCGTTCATGAAGGTCAGGATGTCGTTCTTGAACTCCGCGGCCGTGGAGTAGCGGTTGAGGCGGTCCTTGGCCATCGCCTTGCCGCAGATCGAGTCCCACATGGCGGGCAGGCCGGGCACGAGCGTGCTGGGCGGCGTGGCCACCTCGGAGACGTGCTGGTAGGCGATCGCCACGGCGGAGTCGCCGGTGAACGGCGGACGGCCGGTGAGCATCTCGTACAGCACGCAGCCGGCGGAGTACAGGTCGGAGCGCGTGTCCACCTGCTCGCCGCGCGCCTGCTCCGGGGAGAGGTACTGCGCGGTGCCCACCACGCCCTGGCTCTGCGTCATCGTGGCGGCGGAGTCGTCCAGCACGCGCGCGATGCCGAAGTCCATGACCTTGACCATGCCCTGATCGGAGATCATGATGTTGCCCGGCTTGATGTCGCGGTGGATGATGCCCATGCGGTGCGAGTAGTCGAGCGCGTTGAGCACGCCGAGCATCACCTGTTCGGCGTCGCGCTGGCTCAGGGCGCCGTTCGCCTTGATGATGTCGCGCAGGGTCTGTCCCTTGACGTACTCCATCACGAGGTACGGGACGCGCTCGCTCTGCCCGTTCTCCGCGGTGAGCGTCTCGTCGCCGGAGTCGTAGATGGAGACGATGTTCGGGTTGTTCATGCGCGCGATGGACTGCGCCTCGCGCGTGAAGCGTGCGATGAAGATGGCGTCGTTGGCCAGGTCGGAGCGCATGATCTTGATGGCCACCGTGCGGTTGAGGCGCGTGTCCAACGCCATGTAGACCTCGGCCATCCCTCCGCGGCCTACGATTTCGCCGAGCTGGTACCGCCCGTTCGCCAGAGTGCTGGGCATGATTGCGCTCATCGCGATCCCTCCTGAATGTTCGTTCTCTCATGCGTTCCCGGGGCGTCGAGCAGCGCCGCCCTGTGCGGTGCGCTCACCACGCGTCGGGGAAGTCTGCCGCCGGCGCCGAGGATCGTCTCGGTGTTGGGCGTCTCCTGGTCCAGCAGGCGGCGTTCGATCTTCGCGAGCGTGCGCGAGACCACGAGCGCGTCCGCGGGCCTGTCCTGCGGGTCCTTGGCGAGCATCGCCATCACGAAGTGCGCCAGCTGCGTGTCCACCGAGTCGGGCAGCGGCGGCACCTCCTCGTTCACGTGCGCGGCGGCGATGTCCACGGCCGTGGCGCCGGTGAACGGACGATGCCCCGCGAGGCCCTCGTACGCCACCACGCCCAGCGAGTAGATGTCGGACTGCGGCGTGGCCGTGAGTCCCTGCGCCTGCTCGGGCGAGATGTACTGCGCGGTGCCCACCACCATGCCGTCCTGCGTGATCTGCACCTGATTGGTGGAGTACGAGACGCCGAAGTCGGTGATCTTCACCTCGCCGGTGTCCGAGACCATGATGTTCGCGGGCTTCACGTCGCGGTGGATCACGCCGTGGCTGTGCGCCACGAACAGGCCGCGCGCGGTCTGGATGAGGATGGGCAGCAGCTCGAGCGGGCTCATGGCGCCCTTCTCGTGGTAGATGTCCGCCAGCGACTTGCTGGGCACGTACTCCATGATGAGGAAGCCGATGCCGTCGTGCTCGTAGTACTCGAACAGCGCGGCGATGTTGGGGTGCGCCAGATTGGCGGAGTTGTGGGCCTCGGCGCGCAGGCGCTTGAGCTTGGCCTCGGTGTCCTGCGTGTCGCGGCGCAGCGCCTTGATGGCCACCGGGCGTCCGAGCTGGATGTCGTAGCCCTTCCACACCTCGCCCATGCCGCCTTGGGCCAGACGCTGGTCGAGCCGGTAGCGCCGATGGATGAGCTGGCCTTCGATGAGTCTCATTGCTTCAGCGCCTCCTCCATGACTTGCTTCATGATCGGACCGGCGGTGGTCACGCCGTATCCGGTGACGTTGTGGACCACCACGGCCACCGCGATCTTCGGATCGTCGGCCGGGGCGAATCCCACGGTCCAGCCGTCGATCCTACTGCCATCGCCGATCTGCGCGGTACCCGTCTTGGCCGCCACGCCCTGCTGCAGCTGCAGGCTCGGCGCGTCGCTGGCCACCACGGACTTCATCATCTCCTTGAGCGCGTCCGCCGTGCTCTGCGAGAACGCCTGCGAGAACACCGTGGCCTTGGTCTGGTCGATCACGCTCAGGTCCGACCCGCGCACGCGGTCCACGAGCGTGGGGGCCATGAGCTTGCCGCCGTTGGCCACCGCGGCCGCCACCATCGCGTTCTGCAGCGGCGTGACGACGTTGTCGCCCTGGCCGATCGAGGCGAGCGCGAGCTTGTCGTCACCGGTGGTCTTGGGGAAGTTCGAGGCGGTGGCGGTGATCGATCGGTCGCCGGAGCCGGACGCGTCGATCGTCACGTCGGTGCCGAACCCGAGCTTGGCCGCCTGCGCGCTCACCGCGTCGTTGCCGAGCTTCACGCCCAGCTGCGCGAACGCGGTGTTGCTGGACCACGTGAGCGCGTCCCTGAGGCTGATCTGCCCGTTGGAACCGGCCGCCGCGTTGGTGGTGTTGGTCAGGTTGGTGGCGGTGCCGGGCAGCGTGTAGCTGGAGCCGGCGGGGATCTGCGTGTCCTGCGTGTACCCGGATTCGAGCGCCGCGGCCGCCACCACGAGCTTGAACGTGGATCCGGGCGGGTAGTGTTCGCTGATCGTGCGGTTGAGCATCGGGTTGCCGTTGGCGTCCACCACCTGCTGGTACGCGCTGATCGCGGTGCCGCCGTCGTGCGAGGCGAGCGCGTTCGGGTCGTAGCTGGGGGTGCTGGCCATCACTAGGATGCGCCCGGTCTTGGGTTCGATCGCCACCACGGCGCCGTCGTTGTCGCCGAGCGCCTCCATGGCCGTGCGCTGCAGCTTCGCGTCGATCGACGTCTCCACGGTGGCGCCCTTGGTCTGCGAGCCGGTGAACAGCGAGGTGATGCGGTCGAGCCACAGGCTGTCGGACTGGCCGGAGAGCAGCGAGTTGCGCGAGGCCTCGATGCCGCGGTCGGAGCGCGAGACGATCGAATAGTAGCCGGTCACGGCCGCGAACGTGGGACCGTCCGTGTACTTGCGCTGGTAGTTGAACGCGTCGTTGACCGGGTCGGACTGGGCGAGCACGCTGCCGTCGGAGGCGAGGATCGCGCCGCGCGGCACGCCGTACTCGGAGTACAGGCCGCGGCGGTTGCGCCCGTCCGCGTTGAGGTCGTTGGCGCGGACGGCCATGATGATGGTGCTGGAGAGCCCCAGGATCGTGAACAGGACGATGACGGCCGTGAAGAGCTGCCGCAGGGATTTGTTCACCGGTCGGCCTCCTTCTTCTGGTCGTGCTCGTGGTTCGTGTCGGCGGACTCGTCGCGTTCGTCGCGGGCGTGCTGGGCGTGACGCGCGTGGCGTTCGATCATCTCGTCGGTCACGCGCGGCTGCTCGTGCGTCTCCACGAGCTCGTCCAGATCCGCGTCGTCCTCGTCATCGTAGGCGTCGTAGCCGATGTCGTAGTCGGCGTAGGGGTTGCCGTCGCGGCCGTCGCCGTCGTACCCTTCGTACGCCTGCGCCGCGTCGCGCACGCCCAGCGCCTCGGTCGGCGCCTCCCCGGACTCGGCCTCCGGCGCGTCCGCCGAAACCGCGGCGCCCGCCGCGTGCGCGCCGTGCCTGGGACCGCGCACGTCGATCACCTGCGTGGCCTGCGCGTTGCGTTCGCGCTCCGCCCTGAGCTGCTCGGCGCGCTCGCGCACCTCCTGCTCGCGCAGCACGGCCAGCGCCTCGTACTGGAACGTGCCGGACGTGGTGTCCGGCTGCGGCTTGTTCGCCGCGTTGGAGATCACCACGAGCAGCGCCATGAGCACCATGTTCGCGATGAGGCTGGAGCCGCCGGCCGCCATGTACGGCATGGTCAGGCCGGTCAGCGGGATCACCAGCGTGACGCCGCCCACCACGGTGAACACCTGGAACGCCATCGTGAACACCAGGCCGGACGCCAGCAGCTTGCCGAAGCCGTCCTTGATCTTCATGGCCGTCACCATGCCGGTGCCGATGATGATGAGGTAGAGCATCAGGATGGCGAGCACGCCCACCAGGCCCAGCTCCTCGCCCACGGAGGCGTAGATGAAGTCGGAGAAGCTCAGCGGCGTGATGTACGGGTGGCCCTGACCGAGTCCCGTGCCCGTGAGCCCGCCCGCGGCGAGGCCGAACACGCCCTTGACGATCTGCTCGGAGCCGCCCACCGCGTTGTACACGTCGGCGTCGAACGGATGCAGCCAGGCGTTGACGCGGTTGCCCACGTGGCTGAAGATCGAGGAGGCGAGCACCGCGCCCACCGCGAACGCCGCCACGCCGATCACGATCCAGCTGGGACGCCCGGTGGCCACGTACAGCATCGAGACGAACATCGCGAAGAACATGAGCGACGTGCCCAGATCGCGCTGCATCACCAGCACGCCCATGGACACCGCCCACACGATCATGATCGGCCCCAGATCCTTGATGCGCGGGAAACGGAAGCCGAACACCTTGCGCCCGCCCACGGCCAGCTGGTCGCGGTGGTCGAACAGGTACGCGGCGAAGAAGAACGCGAGGAACAGCTTGGCGAACTCGGCCGGCTGCATGGTGTACGAGCCGATCTTGATCCAGATGCGCGAGCCGCCCTCCTCGTGGCCCAGGCCGGGCAGCATGGGCGCGAGCAGCAGCACGAGGCCCGCCACCATGCTCACGTAGGAGAACCGCCGCAGGATGCGGTAGTCGCGCAGCGTGGCCACCAGCACGCAGCACAGCGCCAGCGCGGCCGCCAGCCAGAGCAGCTGGCGCGAGGCCACCGAGGTCTTCTGGTTCACGTCGATGCGCGCGATGATGAGCACGCCGATGCCGCTGAGCAGCACCACGCACGGGATGAGCGTCTGCGAGCCGTACGGCTGGAAGCGGGCGAGCAGCGCCCACAGCGCCATGAACAGCGCGCCCACCACGAGCAGACGCACCGTGAAGTCGGTGGGGACGGTGCCCAGCGTGCGCTCGAACATCTGGAAGAAGCCGAGCGCCACGATGGCGAAGGACAGCAGCAGCAACAGGAGCTGACGGATGCGGGTGCCGGTCATTGCGCGCCTCCCTGCGACGGCGACGCGGGCGACTGCGCGTTCGGCTGCGTCTGCGCGGCGGAGGACGCGCCGCCGGACGGGGTCGCGGAGTCGGCGGGTGCGGGCGTGCCGGACTCGGACGCCGACGCGGAATCGGATGCGGTGGGCGTGGGGCTCGCGGAGGCCTGCGCGTTCTCCGTGATCGCGCGGATCTCGTTGTCGATGTAGTTCGCGCGCTCGTGCGCGGCGTCCAGATCATCCACCACGATGCCCGCCTCGAGCCGGTCCTGCCAGCTCTGCGGCAGCGAGTCGAGGCTCACGTCGGTGCGCTCCACCTCGCGGCTCAGCTGCAGGCCGAAGATGTTCGTGGGCACGCCGCGGTAGATCGTCATGTAGCCGTCGGCCTCGCCCACGTAGTAGCGCGTGCGGATCCACGCGAACGTGCCGTAGACCGCGCCGCAGAGCATGGCCAGCGCCGCCAGCACCGCGATCAGCACCGCCACGCGCCCGCGCTTGCGGCGCCTGCGCGCGGTGCCCTCGTGGGCGCGCTGCTCGCGCACGATCGCCTTGGCCACGTCCGGGTCGTTCGGGTCCGCGCTCACGCGCCCGTCGCGCTTCTGCACCACCGGGATCTCGCCGGTGTCCGGCACCTGCAGCTCGCCGGTCTCCGCGCGCTCGGCGGAGGGCTGGGCCACGCGCTGGCCCTCGGACTTGCCGTCCGCGCCCTTGCTGGCCTGCTCGGCCGCGATGCGCTGCGACATGGTCTGCGTGAGCGCCGCCGCGCGCGAGGCGGGGGAGTCGTGGTCGTCCTTGAGCCGGGGCGCCGCCGCCACGGGCTCGTCCACGATGTCCGCGAGGGGCTCCAGCGTGGCGCTCGCCGCGCCGCCGATCAGCGGGGTCTGGTGCGGCAGGTCGAACGCGTCCGCGTCCAGCGCCAGCGTCGCGTCGCCCACCACGGCCGTCACGTTGTCCGTGCTGCCGGCCTTGAGCGCCATCTGCACGAGCTGCTGCGCGCAGGCGTTCTGGTCGGCCACGGAGGCCAGCGTCGTGGCGATCGTCGAGTCCGCGAGCACGCCGCACAGGCCGTCGGAGCACAGCAGCCAGCGGTCGGTCGGACGTGCCACGTGGACCGAGACGTCCGGGCGCGGGTCGATGTCGAAGTCGCCCAGCACGCGCATCACCACGTTGCGCTGCGGATGGTTCTTCGCCTCCGCGGGCGTGATGCGGCCCGTGTCGATGAGATGCTGCACGTAGCTGTGGTCCTTGGTCATGCGGATCAGGTGCCCGTCGCGCAGCAGGTACGCGCGCGAGTCGCCGATGTGCGCCAGCACCCAGTAGCCGGCCACCAGCGCCACCGCCGTGACCGTGGTGCCCATGCCGGACAGCTTGCGCTCGCGGCGCGCCTTGCCCACGATCGCGTCGTGCGCGGCCAGCACGGAGTTCTCCATCATCTCCGCCACGGTCTTCACCGCGGCCGGATCCTTGCTGCCGGACGTGGAGTCGTTGTGCTCGATGTGCGCGAGCGAGCGGATCGCGATGGTCGATGCCGTGTCGCCTCCCGCATGGCCTCCCATGCCGTCGCAGATGGCGAGCAGGTGCTCGCCGGCGAACGACGAGTCCTGATTGTTGCTACGGACGTACCCCACGTCGGAGACGGTGGTGGAGTAGAGGAACAGCGTTGCGGAATCGGGCATCGGCGGCTACCTCAATTCGAGGGTGGTGGCGCCGATGCGCACGGGGACGCGGGCGGGAAGGATGGTGGGCGCGGCGATGCGCTGACCGGCCACGACGGTGCCGTTCATGGAACCGAGGTCCTCGATGGCCCACTGGCCGGAGGTCGGGTCGGCGTAGACGCGCGCGTGGTGTCCGGAGACGAACTCGTCGTTGAGCACGACCGTGTTGGACGCGGCGCGGCCGATGGTGATGGCGTCCGACGTGAGCGGGACGGTGGCGCCGGCGAGCGGGCCGTCCACCACCACCAGCAGCGTGGGGGAGGAGGCGCGACGGGCCTGATTCTGCTGCGCCTGCAGCGGATGCGGCTGGGACTGGGCGTTCGGGCCCTGGTTCTGGGGCGTCTGACGGGACGACTGCGCGCCGGGCCCGGCGGACGGGTTCGGCTGCGGCGGCAGCGGCTGCTGCGTGTGCGGGCGCTGCGGTTCGGCCTGCGGCACGGGCGCGGAGGCGGCGCGCTTGGCGGCCTTCTCGCGCTTGCGGCGCGAGCGCGAGGGCTTGGGGCTGAACGAGGCGATGTCGCGGTGCAGGGAGCGCACGGCAAGCCATACGAACACCCACAGCAGTACGAGGAACCCGTACTTGAGGAGTGCGAATGTGAGTTCCGTCATGATGACGACCTATCCGTCGTGACGCCGGACGCGGCGCGGACTACTCCTGCTCCTGGGACGAGGCCCAGTAGCGGATGCGCGTGCGGCCGATGGTGATGGTGTTGCCGTCCAGCAGCGTGGCGGCGGGCACCTGATGGCCCTCGACGTACGTGCCGTTGGTGGAGCCGAGGTCGCGGGCGATGACGCCCTTGTCCGTGATGTCGATCTCCAGATGCTTGCGGGAGATGCCGGGGTCGTCGATGACGATGTCGCAGTTGGAGCCGCGGCCCAGCACGGTCTGGGAGGCGGTGAGCAGGTACTGGCGGCCGTTGATCTCCAGCACCGGGCAGTCCTTGGTCTCGCTCGGCGCGGTGACGGGCGCGGCGTTGCCCTGCACGGATTCGCTGGTGAGGTGGAAGTCGCCCTTGGCGAGGTCCAGATCCTCCTCGAAGATCACCACCACCGGGCCGATGAACGCGTAGTGCTGGCTTTCGGCGTACTTGGTGAGGTTGTCGGCCAGTTCGTTGGCCATCGCCTCGCTGCCCCACGATTCGATGCGGTCGAAGTCGGGCGTGCTCAGCTTGAACCGGTACTCGTTGGGGGCCACGGTGCGGTCGCGTCCCACGGGCATGGCCTGCGCGTCGATCTCGCGCTCCAATGCGCTGGACAGGTCCACCGGCTGCAGGTCCTTCGAGCCGAATTTGGAGAACACGCCGTTCACTGCGCCTTCGACCTTCTGCTCGAATCGATCGAGAAAGCTCATGGTACTCCCTTTCTTCATACTGTTTCCCATGGTACGCGGCTCATGGGCCTCGGGGCGTCGGTGATGTGAAACCCTTGCAAGTATTCGCTCGGGCGCGCGGGGTTTCGTGGGGCCGCGTGGGGTGTGCGTGGGGCGTTCGCCACGTTTTGCGGCGGCTGCGTGTGCGACGCTGGCGCGATCGGCGAACATTTGTGGCGAAATCGCGTGTCGGTGGGGAATCCGCCCTAATCCGTCTTCTCCGTCTCCGCTGCGCTCCGTGGTGGGCGGCGGGCGCGGACGCGCGGGGGCGTGCCGGTGGGCGCGGGCATATAGTGGGCGACGATCGGCGCGCGCGACGGATGCGTCATTGCGGGAGGTCGTGCGCGACGGATGTGAAACGAAGCAGACGATGCCGACGCCGGCGGACGAGATCGGCGGACGACGTCGCGCTGCCGAAGGAACGCGAGGAGCGAGGACGATATGACGAATGACGGCGACGACGTGACCGGAGCGACCGGCGCGCAGGGCGTGCCCGCGACGGGTGCTGTCGAGACGGACGAGGCGGCGGCGATCCGCGAGTTTCCGCGCAGGCGTGCGCGCACGCTGCGCTTCCAGAGCGGTGCGCCGCGATCGGCACGCACGATCGGCGACGGCACGCGGGCGTTGTTCCTGCGCTCCGATGGCCCGGAGGATCTGGTGACGAGCCTGTGGCTGAGCTGGTTCGACGCGTCCGGCGCGCACCGCGAGACCCTGCTTGCCGATCCGCGCGAGCTGCTGGCCGACGCCGACAACGAGCACGTGCCGGCCGAGGAGAAGGCGCGTCGCGAACGCGCACGCGAAGGCGGCGCGGGCATCGTGAGCTACAGCGTGGACGCGGCAGGCGACCGCGTGGTCTTCACGATCAACGGGCAGCTGTTCCTCACCGAGATCACGGCTGCCGAGTCGTCGGAGCCCACGCAGCCCACGGAACCCACGGCGCGCACGCGTCAGCTGTGCGTCAACGACTGGGGCATGGACGAGCTGGCGAACGGCGAGGCCGGCCCGGTGCTCAATCCGCGCATCAGCCCGGACGGCACGCACGTGCTGTACACCACCGGCGAGCATCTGGAGCTCGTGACCATCGCCGACTGGGACGAGGCGCCGGCCGTCATGCACACGGCCGCCGATGGCGCATCTGACGCCGAATCCGCCGACGACGCCGAAGTCACCGCCGTGGAGCGCGCAGTCGCCGTCAACGCGACCTGCCCCGACGCGCACGGCAGCATCGCCGGCGTATGCGACGCGAACGACGCCGCCGAGCGCGCGGGCGGCGAGGGCGCGCACGGCGATCGCACATGGAAGATCGGCCTCGCGGAATTCGTGGCCGGCGAGGAAATGGACCGCTACGACGGCTTCTGGTGGGCGCCCGACTCGCGCCACATCATCTACGAGACGTTCGATGCCAGCCCCGAACCGGTCTGGAACATCGTCGACCCGTCCGATCCGACCGCGCCCGCCCAGTCGCGCCGCTACGCGCAGGCGCTGACGCGCAACGCCGACGTGCGCCTGTACGTGGCCGAGCTGGACCTACGCGGCACCGGCGAGCTCAACGGCTTCGATGCGCGCGAGATCCGCTGGGATCGCAAGGCGTACGAGTACGTGGCGCGCGTGAACTGGCAGCAGGGCCGCGATCCGATCATCCTCGTGCAGGACCGCTGCCAGCGCAACGACCGCGTGCTCGCCGTCAGCGTCGACTTCGCAGCCGATCCTGCCGACGCGAACGCCGCCGGCGCCACGCGCATGCTGGAGGAGCATCACAACGACCAGTGGATCGACATCGTCGACGGCACGCCCGCGTTCACGCCGGACGGCCGCCTGATCTGCCCGCTCAACGACATGGACGCCGACACGAACCGCCTCACCGCGGACGGCGTGCCGTTCACGCCGGCCGGATGGAACGTGCGCACCGTGCTCGACGTCACCGATCACGACGTGCTCGCCGTGGTGCAGCGCACGCCCGAGGTCGCAGGCCCGCTGCCGCAGACCGACGACGATGCTCAGACCATCGCGTGGCAGCGCCCCGACGAGCATGACGCGCGCAGCTTCGACGTGGTGCGTCTGGGCTTCGACGGCAGCGTGACGCCCGCCTACACGGGCGAGCCCGGCGTGTGGTCCGCGTCGCGCGGCGCGAAGGGCGCGGTGCTCACCGGCATGACGATGGCGAGCCCGCGCACCACGATGCTGCACATCGCGCAGATCCCGGCCACCGACAACTCCGACGGCTCCGGCGCGACCCGCGAGGTGCGCGGCGAGATCGCCAGCACCGCCGCCGTGCCCGGATTCGCGCTCAACTCCGCGTTCGTGCGTCTGGGCGAGCGTCGCATGATCGCCGTGATCACGCGGCCGTCCGCCTCCAGCCCGTACGCGCATGCCGCCACGCTGCCCGTGCTGCTCAAGCCGTACGGCGGCCCCGGATTCCAGCAGGCCGTGGCCGCGCAGCGCAACCACTGGGAGTCGCAGTGGTGGGCCGATCAGGGCTTCATCGTCGTCACCGCGGACAATCGCGGCACCACCGGACGCGGCCCGAAGTGGGATCGCGAGATGTTCGGCCACATGAAGGACGTGTCCATCGACGATCAGGTGGACGCCGTGCACGCGCTGCCGGACGTCATGGCGCGCGAGCTGCCCGACGGTCCGCAGCCGGACATCGACAAGGTGTGCATGATCGGCTGGTCGTTCGGCGGCTTCCTCTCCGCGCTGGCCGTGCTCGACGCGCCCGACGTGGTCAAGGCCGCGTGCGCCGGCGCTCCGCCCACCGACTGGACGCTGTACGACACGCACTACACCGAGCGCTACCTCGGCCTCGACCCGGAGGTCTACCGCTTCAATGGCATCGTGCAGGATGCGCCCAAGCTCGCGCGCCCGCTGATGCTCATCCACGGGTTCGCCGACGACAACGTGACGATCGCGCACAGCCTGCGCCTGTCGCAGGCGCTCATGGCGGCGGGCCGCCCGCACACGTTCCTGCCGCTCGCGGGCATCACGCACATGACGAACGACGAGACCGTGGCGGAGAACCTGCTCACGCTGCAGCGCGACTTCCTGTACGACGCGCTCGGCCTGCGCTGAGCGTGCCGCGTGCCGCAACGTTGCGACGATCGACCATCGTGGTGGGGGCCGAGGTGTCCCAAGGTGGTCGATCGTCGCAACGTTGCGGGGGATGGCCGTGGGATGCGCGGGGAGTGCCGTCCCCGATGGTCGATCGTCGCAACGTTGTGATGGATGACCGTGGTGGAAGGCTTCGATGCGTCCTCAGGTGGTCGATCGTCGCAACGTTGCGATCCGCGGTCCCCGGTCCCGGCCCGGCCGCGGCCCGGTCCGCGCTGCCCCGCCCGCGCGCTAGGCTGAAGTCATGCAGATTCGGCTGATTGACGAGGACCGCTACGCGCAGGAGATGCGCGACACCGTGCTGCCTGCGCTCGCGCGCTGCCGCGACGAGGGCTGGTTCGATCCCGCCGCCGTGGAGGCCACCGAACGCCCCGAGGGTCTCGACCCCGCGCCCACGCCCGGCAAGCTGCACTACGTGTGCTACGACGCCGGCAAGTTCGACGCGATCCGCGAATCGGGCGCCACGGCCGCGTTCCGCGGGGCGATCGTCATCAGTCACGGCTTCACCGAGTTCGCCGCCAAGTACGCGGAGATGGTCTGGTACTTCCTGCTCGCCGGGTATTCGGTGTGCGTGCTGGAGCATCGCGGCCACGGGCATTCGGTGCGCGACGTGGACAACAAGTCGCTGGTGTGGATCGACGACTGGCGGCGGTACGTGGCCGATCTGGCCGCGTTCGCCGAGACCGTCGGCCAGCAGTACGCGGGCGGCATGCCCATCAACCTGTTCGCGCATTCGATGGGCGGCGGCATCGGCGCGGCCGTGCTGGAGCAGCATCCCACGCTGTTCGACAAGGCCGTGCTCACCGCGCCCATGATCGCCCCGGCCACCGGCATGCCCAACTGGGCCGCGCGCATCCTCTCCGAGGGTCTGTGCGCGCTGGGTCTCGGGCGGCACATCGTGTTCGGCCAGTCCGAGTTCACGCCGGAGATCAGCATGGCCGACCATCCGGGCGCGTCCGAGGCGCGCGTGCGCTGGTTCCAGCAGCTGCGCGTGGAGGACGAGCGCTGCCAGACGTACGCGGCCACGTTCGAGTGGGTGCGTCAGGCGCTGCGCCTCTCGCAGGCCGTGATCCAGCCCGCGGCGTGCGCGCAGGTGGAGACGCCGATCCTGCTGTTCCAGGCCGGGCACGACATGTGGGTGCTCAACGGTCCGCAGGACCACTTCGTGAACCTGGTGCGCAACGGTGGGGGAGAGGCGCAGATCGTGCGCGTGCCGAACTCGTTGCACGAGATCTTCTCGATGCCCAACGCCGTGCTGGGGCCGTACGTGCACCGCATCCTCGACTTCCTCGACGATCCGCTCACTGTGGCGCTGTAGGCGCCTCGCGGGAACGGCATCGCGCAACACCGTAAGTTCACCATGCGTTCACCCGGGGTACACATTGAGGTCTGGAGCGCCTCATCTCGGTATTCGACAATGAAGCTATGAGAAGCATAGGCAAGCGACTGACGAGGGCCGTGGCCGCGATCGCGGCGGGAGCGATGGCGCTCGGCGCGGCCGCCTGCTCGTTCGGCACCGACGACAATACCAACACCGCCAACCAGGACGCCAGCAAGGTGCAGACCTTCCAGCCCAACGGCAGGAAGGCCACCGCCACGCTCAACATCGCGTCTGGCTCGGAGAACCGCGAGGTGGCCGCCGCGGTGCAGAAGGCCGCCGACGAATCCGGCGTGGCCGTGACGCTCAACTACATGGGCTCGCTCGACGTGATGAGCGCGCTGGAGAACGGCGGCGAGAACTACGACGCCGTCTGGCCCGCCTCCTCGATGTGGATCTCCATGGGCGACGTGAAGCACCTCGTCAAGAACCAGACGAGCACGTCCACCACGCCCGTCGTGTTCGGCATCGCCAAGTCCAAGGCCGTGGAACTCGGCTGGGCCGACGCCTCCGGCAAGACCAGGGCCGTGGGCACCACCGACATCATCGACGCCGTCACCGCCGGCAAGCTCAGGTTCTCCATGACCTCCGCCACGCAGTCGAACTCCGGCGCCTCCGCCTACCTCGCGTTCGCCACCGCGCTCGCCGGCACGAACCAGCCGCTCACCGCCGCGAACCTCGACGACGACGCCCTGCGCGCCAAGCTCATCGCGCTCCTCAAGGGCGTGGACCGCAGCTCGGGCAGCTCCGACTGGCTCAAGGACATGGTGGTGGCCAACCCGGACCGCTTCGACGCGATGGTCAACTACGAGTCGCTGGTGATCCAGGCGGACAAGCAGCTCACGCAGAACGGGCACGACCCGCTGCTCGCCGTGTACCCCGCGGACGGCATCGCCGTGTCCGACTCGCCGCTCGGCTACGTGGACCGCGGACAGAAGCTCGACGCCGCGTTCGCCGACTTCGTCAAGGCGCTGCAGTCGGACGACGCCAAGCTCGAATTCGAGCGCGCGGGCCGTCGCACCGGGCTCGGCGGCACCCTCACCTACGCCTCCGACGCGCAGGTGCAGCAGGCGTTCAAGGCCGACTGGGGCATCACCACCGAGGCCAGCGCGCTCAGGACCATCCCGCTGCCCGCCGCGGACGTGATCCGCACGTCGCTGGACGTGTACCAGACCGCGCTGCGCAAGCCCAGCTACACCATCTGGGTGGTGGACTACTCCGGGTCGATGTCCGGCGACGGCAAGAACGGCGTGGTCGCCGGGCTCCAGGCCGCGCTCGACCCCGCGCAGGCCAGGCAGTCGCACATCGAGCCGAGCAGCAAGGACGTGAACGTGTTCATCCCGTTCGCCTCGCAGGCCTCGCAGCCGATCACCGCCAACGGCACGGACACCGCCGCGCTGCTCGCCGCCGCATCCGAGCGCGCCGCGGCCGGCGGCACCGACATCTACGACGGCCTCGACCGCGCGCTCGACAACCTCCCCGCCGACGTGACCGCCTACACCACCGCGATCGTGCTCATGACCGACGGCCAGTCCGTCACCAACCACCAGTCGCAGTTCGAGTCCACGTACCGCGAGCGCGGCAAGGACCTGCCGATCTTCTCGATCATGTTCGGCGAAGCCGACCCGGCCCAGCTGGACGCCATCGCGTCCCTGAGCAACGCCAAGGTGTTCGACGGGCGCACCGGCGGCCTCGCGTCCGTGTTCCGTCAGGTCAAGGGCTACAACTAAAGGCAATACGAGGCACGACTGGGGACTGCAACTGATGATCAGCGTGATATTGGGATTCGTGGCCGGACTGGCGCTGGGCGCGCTGGGCTTCTGGCTCGCCGGCGGCGGCGTGCCGGGCGCGGTGGTGGCCATGGTGGCCGCCGTGGGCGGATACATCGGCGTGAGCGCGCTGACCGCGCCGGAGCGCAGGCTCGGCACGGTGATCGCCTCCGCGCTGCCGAACGGGCAGAAGGCCGTGGCCGCGGTGGACGCCGCCAACGCGATGCTCATGCGCGTGCAGGCCTCCGCGCGGCGGCTGCGCGACGTGGGCGTGCGCCGCGAGGCCGACGACTTCATCGCCGCCACGCGCGACCTCGTCGCCTACGTCACCCAGAACCCCGGTGCCTACCCCACGCTGCAGCACTACGTGAACGTGTACGGCGACCAGACCGCGCGCCTGCTCGACTCGTACGCCGAGGTGGAGGCGTCCGGCGCGCGCGACCAGATCGCCGATGCGCGTCGCGAGACCGTGGAGGCGCTGCAGGTGCTCGAGCAGACCGCGGCCGGCGAGCTGAGCCGCGCCGTCAAGGCCAAGACGCTCGGCATCGCCGCCGACTCCGAGGCGATCCAGCGCCTGGCGCGCATGGACGGGTACGACGTGGCCGACGCGCCGGACGATCTGGCGGGGCCCTCGCCCTACGAGAAGCCGGTCGACCTGCCCGCGCCGCCGCCGGTCAGCGCGGCGAAGGCCTCGGGCGGGCCCGCGGCGAAGCCGGCCGAGACGCCGGCCGAGACGCCGGAGACGTTCCCCGCTCCCAGCCCCGAGGAAAGGGTGCAGCGATGAAGATCACCAAATCCAGGATCATCGGCCTCGTGGCGCTGATCGTCGTGGTGGGCGTGCTCGCCGGCACGATGATCTGGCGTCAGGCGCAGCCCAAGCCCGTCGAGACCACGCAGGTCAACGGCTACCTCGGCGGCGAGAAGATCGGCCTGTTCGACGACCCGCAGTTCGCCGCCGCCACCAAGGCCGCCGGGCTCGACGTGAACTACCGCAAGGCCGGCTCGCTCGACATGATGACCGCGGACATGACCGGCATGGACTACCTGTTCCCCTCCTCGCGCGCCGCCGTGGAATACGGCAAGGCCAAGGGCGTGAGTGCCGACGGCTCGGACATCGTCTTCAACTCGCCGATCGTGCTCTACACGCACAAGGCCGTGGTGGACGGGCTCGTCTCCGGCGGGCTCGTCACCAAGGACGGCGAGACCTACCACATGGACATGGCCAAGGCCGTGGACGCCATGACGGCCAACAAGACATGGGCCGACGTGGGATACGCGGCCGGCTACGGACAGTTCCGCATCGACTCCACCGACCCCGTCAAGTCGAACTCCGGCAACGAGTACGCGGCGCTCGTGGCCACCGTGCTCGGCGGCGGCAACCAGCCCGCCACCGTGGACACGATCACGCGCGACGCCGCCAAGATCCAGGCCATCTTCGCCAAATCCGGCTGGATGGAGACCAGCTCGGAGGACAGCTTCAACCAGTTCCTCACGCTCGGCGTGGGCTCCAAGCCCATGATGGTCGGCTACGAATCGCAGATCCTCGACCTCGCCGTCAACCAGCCCGCCGCCTACCAGCAGATCAAGGACGACGTGGTCATCGTGTACCCCACGCCCACCGTGTGGAGCACGCACACGCTCATCCCGCTCACGGACAACGGCCGCAGACTGCTCAGCGTGCTCAAGTCGCAGGACGTGCAGAAGCTCGCATGGGAGCGCCACGGCTTCCGCGCCGCCAACTTCGCCGGCACCGACTCCATCAGCCGCTTCGGCGTGCCCTCCGCCGCCGACCAGCTCACCGCCGTGAGCGAACTGCCCAACAACGACGCGATGCAGAAGCTCATCGCCGTGCTCGGCGGACAATCGTAAGATCGGACACGGGACAGATGGGACAGTAGGACAGTAAAGGACGAACCCACGCCAACAGCCGCCAACGCCGCCGCAATCCCACACACGCACACGCCACGTCGCCGCGCACGCCGCACGGCACGCGCCCCACGAAAGGAACCACACCATGGCACAGCAGATCACCCTCGCCGACCTCGCCGGCAACAGCGCCGTCAAGCCGGCCGCCCCCGCGCTCGCCGACCCGGACGCCGCATCGCTCGTCCCCACCGCCGCGCAGGCGCAGGCCGACGCCGCCCTCACCCCGGACCAGCAGATCGCCAAGCTGCCCCCGGAAGCGCAGGCGCAGGTGGCGCAGATGGCCGGCGCGATCGACTTCACCAAGCAGGGCATCGAATCGTCGTACGGCAAGGACGTGCAGCGCGCCACCAGCACCTTCGCGGACGAGATCCTGTCCGACACGCGCTCCAAGGACACCGGCGAGGCGGGCGAACTGCTCGCCACCATGCTCACCACCATCGACGAGGCCGAGCTCGGCGGATTCCGCAAGCTGCCGATCATCGGGCAGGTGGCCGTGTCGATCGACAAGCTGCGCCGCCGCTACCAGAAGGTGGACGCGCAGATCGACGAGATTGTCTCCAAGCTCGAGACCGCGCAGGCGCGCCTCGTGGCGGACATCGCCATGTACAACACGATGTACGACCAGAACGCGCAGCAGTACCGCGAACTCAAGATGACCGTGCTCGCCGGCAAGAAGGCGCTCGCCGACTTCAACGCCAACCAGCTGCCCGCGCTGGAGGCCGAGGCCGCCAAGTCCGGCGACCCGATGCAGGCGCAGGTGCTCAAGGACTTCAAGTCCAAGCTCGACCGTTTCGCCAAGCGCATTGACGACCTCGACCGCATCGGCGTGGTGACGCTGCAGACCGCGCCGCAGATCAAGATCATCCAGAACGCCGACCAGACCATCGTGGACAAGATCGACACCACCATCTCCACCACCATCCCCGTGTGGAAGAGCCAGATGGTCATCGCGCTCGGCCTGTCCAACCAGCGCAAGGCGCTCGACCTGCAGAACAAGGCCGACGACATCACCAACAAGCTGCTCACCAAGAACGCGGCCGCGCTGCACCAGGGCGCGGTGGACGCCGAGAAGGCCAACCAGCGTTCCGTGGTGGAGATCGAGACGCTGGAGAAGATCAACTCCGAGCTCATCTCCACGCTCAAGGAGACCGTGCAGATCCAGAAGGAAGGCAAGGCCAACCGCGCGGCCGCCGAGGTGAAGATGCGTCAGCTCGAGTCCGACCTCAAGCAGGCGCTCATCGACAACGCGCAGGCGCTGTAGCGCGGATTATTGCCCGTCTTTCTGGGCGGAGGCCGAGGTTGCTTCCCTTCCGTCATCCTGAGCGCAGGCCGTAGGCCGTAGTCGAAGGATCTTTGATCATCCGTGGTGTCAGGGATCCTTCGACTCCGCTACGCTTCGCTCAGGATGACGTGGTGGGTTTCTTTCGTGCTCCGCTCAGGATGACAACGTGGTGGTTGCTTTCGTGCTCCGCTCAGACGTGGTTTGCCCGCGGGTCCGTCCCCACCTGTCATTCTGGGCGCGGGCCACAGATTGCTTCCCCTCCGTCATCCTGAGCGGAGGCTGAGGTTGCTTCCCTTCCGTCATCCTGAGCGGAGGCCGTAGGCCGTAGTCGAAGGATCTTTGATCATCCGTGTTTGGTCCGCACTCGGATGTGTCAAGGATCCTTCGACTCCGCTGCGCTTCGCTCAGGATGACGGGGGTGGTTGCCTGCGCTTCGCTCAGGATGACGTGGTGGGGTTGCTTTCGTGCTCCGCTCAGACGTGGTGTTTGCCCGCGGGTCCGTCCCCACCTGTCATTCTGGGCGCGGGCCACAGATTGCTTCCCCTCCGTCATCCTGAGCGGAGGCCGTAGGCCGTAGTCGAAGGATCTTTGGCCATCCGTGGTGTCAGGGATCCTTCGACTCCGCTCAGACGGGTGGCGCACCCGCCCGTCGGCGTCGCCGCCCTACTGCGCTGGCTGCTCCAGCCGCGGAATCAGATCGCCGTATCCTTCCTCGGCCATGCGGCTGAGCGGCACGAACCGCAGCGCCGCCGAATTCATGCAGTAGCGCAGGCCGCCGCGGTTTGCCGGGCCATCGGCGAACACGTGGCCCAGATGGATCTGCGTATCGGCCGTGCGCACCTCGATGCGCGGACGGCCCGGCACGCGATCATCCTCATGCTCGGTGAGCAGATCGTCGCGGATCGGCTTCGAGAACGCTGGCCAGCCGCAGCCGGAATCGAACTTGTCGGTGGACAGGAACAGCGGCTCGCCGCTCACCACATCCACGTACACGCCCGGCTCGAACGTGCGGTCGTACGCGTTGGTGAACGGGCGCTCGGTGGCGGCGCGCTGCGTCACCGCGAACTGTTCCAGCGTCAGATCCCAGATGCGCTCGACGTAGCGCTGACGACGCTTCACGTTCGCGATCGCGGCGAGCGGAATATGGCAGTAGCCGCCGGGATTCTTGACCAGATAGTCCTGATGATGCTCCTCAGCCGGGTAGAAGTTGCGCAGCGGCTCGACCAGCACGGCCGGGCGGCGCGGATCGCGGTCGATGAGCTGCTCCAGCGCGGCCACGTACACATCCTGCTGCGCGTTGCCGGTGGCGTGCGCGGCGACGCTGCGTGCGGCCAGACCGGCGGGGGAGTCGGGTGCGGCGGCATCGGCGCCGGAAGCGTCGGTTGTGCCGATCCTTGGCATGTCGGCATCGGTCGTTGCGCCGTCTGCATCGCCCTGCGCGGCATCGTCCACATTGTCATCGGCCACGTAGAACATGCCCGTGCGATACTGGCGGCCGTGATCCGGGCCCTGCGCGTCCACGCTGAACGGATCGATCACCTCAAGGAACAGCAGCACCAGCGTGCGCAGTGACACGCGTGCCGGATCGAACTCGACGCGCACGGTCTCCGCCGCATCGGTCGAGCCGGAGCACACCTGCTCGTACGTCGGGTTCGGGACCGTCGACTGCGCGTAGCCCACGGTCGTGCCGGTCACGCCGTCCACGGCCTGAAAATACCGTTCGAGGCCCCAGAAGCAGCCGCCCGCGAAGTAGGCCACGTTCGGTGCGGCGGGTGCGGGTGCGGCGGACGTCGTCTTGCTCTTTGCCGTGCCCCTCTCGATGCTCTCCTCGGTGGATGGGCCGGTGGACAGACCGGTCGCGTTGCCGGCATCGTCGTTCCGCATATCGTGCACATGCTCGTTCGTCATGCCCTCAGTATGGCATCGATGCGCGCGGGAGACGGTCGCGATTCCGCGGTCGGTCGCCGGTCCCGCACGCCGGCACATGCCGCTCCGCCCACAATTGGCATGAATATTGCGAGAATTGGCAGAACGTCACGGCACCGGGACGAAAATCGCCGCTGGGAATGCGGATCCGCCAATTCTCGCAATATCGGTGCCAATTGTGGGCAAGATGGTACGTATCCGGGACGGTGCGTATCCGGGACGGCACGTAGCGTATGCGACCTTCCTGCCGTGCATCTTCTTTTGCGGTTTCCGCGTCTCCCGTCACAGCTCCTGCATCCTCATCGCAGCTCCCGTTCCCTTCGTCACAGCTTCTGTGCCCCTTCGGCACGGATCCCGCGTGTGCGGATCCCGTATGGCGCAGGTGATGCGCTGCACGGCCGTCATCGCGCAACTCCCGCATGCACGGATCCCGTACCCGTCCCGTCGTCGTACCCCATCAGTCTGCCCGCTCCGCGCACCCGTAGCTCCCCGCCCGCCCCGTGTCCAGCGCTTGTACCCTGCGCCCCGCGCGCACCTTGCGCTCACCCTGCGCCCCGTATTCTGCTGCGCCCTGCGCCCGCCCGCACCGCACGCCCTTCGGTGTGACAATGGAACCATCGCGGAACGTCCCGCGGCCGCCCGTCGGAAGGAACCCACATGGCCAAGCACACCACCCGCCCCGCCGACCTCGCCAGAAACGCCGCCAAGGACGCGCTCGCCGTCACCGGGGACGCCGCCGCGACCAGTGCGCGCAAGCTCGCCGCGCTCACCGACGTCGGCCCATTCGGCGGATTCAAGAAGTTCATCTCGCGCGGATCCATGATCGACATGGCCGTCGGCGTGGTCATGGGCTCGGCGGTCACCGGCGTCGTCAACGCGATCGTGGCGGACCTCATCAACCCGCTCATCGCCGCGCTCGGAGGCAAGGCGGACATGTCCGGCATCCTCAACATCGCCCTGCCCAACGACGCGGTCATCTCGTTCGGCGCCATCCTCAACGCCGTGCTCAACTTCCTGCTCGTGGGCGTGGCCGTGTACTTCTGCGTGATCCTGCCGATCAACAAGCTGCGCGACATGACCACCGCCGTGCTCGAGCGCGACGCCGCGGATGCCGCAGCCGACGCGGCCGACGCCGAGGCCAGGAAGGAGGCCGACGCGAAGGCGCGCGAGTCGCAGGTCGATGCCGCCGCGGCCAAGGCCGCCGCCGAAGCGGCCGACGTGAACGCGCGCACGCTCGCCGTGCTGGAGGAGATCCGCGACGAGCTCAAGCGCGCCAACGCCGGGCGTTCGTAGGTTGCGTGTAGGTCGCGCGCAGGTCGCGCCCCAGCTGTCCCGTCGCTCGTCCGCTCGTCCGCCGTGGCTCTTTCGCGCCCTATCCTCGCATATCCCGCGTATCTTCGCGTATCCCCGCGCTTCTCTGCGCATTCCGCACCGATTTCACTCACAGCAAAACCGCGGAATGAACCCCGGGCGGGAATGTTGGGGGAAGTGACAAGGATCGATGGAGCCCCGGCAAGGGTTCCGGGAACGACGACGATAGGTCGGCGGCCGCGAGGCTGCCGGTCAAGCCCAATCGTTCTAGCTCCTCCCAAGGAGTATTGATTATGGCAATGTTTCCGGCTCTGATGAATGACACGATGTTCTCCGATCTGTTCGACGATCCGTTCTTCGCCGGCTGGCGCAACACGGCGAACGGCGCCGCGGACGCCATGATGGCCAACAACATGATGACCACCGATGTTCGCGAGACCTCCAACGGCTACGACGTGGACATCGACATGCCCGGCTTCAAGAAGGAAGACATTAACCTCGAGCTGCAGAACGGCTATCTGACCGTCTCCGCGCATCGCGACAGCGAGCATGACGACAAGGACGACGACGGCAAGTGGCTGCGTCGCGAACGTTACGCCGGCTCCTGCTCTCGCAGCTTCTACGTTGGCGAGGACGTGAAGGAATCCGACATCCACGCCAGCTACAAGAACGGCACGCTGTGCCTGCAGGTTCCGAAGATGCAGGAGCAGCCGCAGGTCGAGGCCAAGCACCAGATCGCCATCGAGGGCTGACGCCTTCCGCGGCGAGTCCTGCGGCCTGTCCGGCGCCTTTCGCGCCGGGCTGGTCCGTTCGCTCGTCCGGGCCGGCCGATGCCGGGCTGCATCTGAACATGCGGATCATGTGAATCCGCGGTCGGCGGGTGCGTCGGTCGCCGGATTCGCGTTGACGTTCGGGCGTCGGGACGGTTCCGCTTCCCGGAATCGCCGCCGACGCCGTTGCCGTTTCGGCCGGCATCACCGGTCGGCCAAAACGGTTCCTTGTGCGTGATCGCCGGCCTTGCGCGGGCCTTCCGCCATGTCCCGTGGCGGTTAGCGCGGTCCCTGTACTCCGTGCATGTTCGCGACCTTGATGCCGTGGGCGTGCCCGTGATGGGATCTGCGGGCGGCGAATCGTGCATCGCACTCTTTTCGCACTCTGCGCCGTGCGTGCTGCCGCAGTTGCCTCAGCTCCGCTGACTGGGGCCGTTGCTCGCGTGCCCGCGCGGCTGATCATTTGTATGTATATGGCTACTTGCGGTTGCGGTTGTTCCATCCGCCGCCCGTCCTACGCGTTCAACGCCGACTGAGTGACGGGCGACATGGAGACAATGCCACTAGCCAATCACTGAATACCGGTCGGCACTGCGTTGCGCAGCGCCGACCGGCATTCTGCGTTTTGGCGTGGTCGCTGTCTCAAGTCACTGGAGTCACTGGCTCAGTCAGTCGTTGCGGGACCGCCTCGGGTGTCGCTCTGGGCGCCGTCGTGAACGATCGGGCGTCGGCCTGTGGCATCGGCTTGTGGCGCTGGGCCGTGGCGCCGGACGCCAGTGCGCTGGCGCTGCCGGCGGCGCCTGCTCGTCTTGTGCGCCGGATCGCACCACCGTTGAAGGCGATGGCTGCCGCCGCGGCCGGTTCGTCGAGTGCGGAGCTGCTCTGTTCGACCGGAATGACGGATCGCGCCGGCGATGCCGTCGGTCAATGCGCCGAACTGCTCGGTATCTGCAGAGTCAGGGGTACTTTTCGCCATCCGCGGGCAGATATCTGCAGAGTCAGGGTGCCCGAAGGCCGACGCCGGCCGAGTCCCGGATATCGGCGCCGTTGCGATTCCGCCGTTTTCGTGCGACCCGGCAGTGTCCGTTGCGGCGGATGCCGCCGTCAGGGCACCCTGACTCTGCAGATACCTGCCTGCAAACCACCAAAAGTGCCCCTGACTCTGCAGATACCCCCTGCGGAACCTTCCCCAAGGCCCGCCCGGAGGCCCAGCGGCGCATCACGCGCCAGTCACGCGCCCGTCACGTGCCAGCGTGCGCGTCCTGTCGGAGCTCCGGACGCCTCCGGACGTTCCGGCCTCTCCACGCGTCTAGCCCCGCGACCACACTTGACTCGATACGCGAGTCCGGCATGGCCGGCGCGCAACGTCACGGGCGCGTCTGGCCCGTGACATGACGGCTCGACCGACGCGACGGAAGGAAACACCGATATGGCACATGCGCAGCGGCATCGACGGCCGACGGGGGAGCCCGAGTCCGGGCGCGGCACTGCCGTTCCCTCCAGTCCCGTCGTTCCCTCCAGTCCCGCCGTGCGCGCCACCGCGATCGGTCTGCTGGCCATCCTGCTGTGGAGCCTCATGACCGGCCTCGTGCGCGTGGTCGCCGACGCGTTCGGCGCCACGCTCGGTTCCGCGCTGATCTACACCTTCGGCGTGGTGCTGCTGATGATCTTCCGCCGGCCCGCCCCGCTGCGCGAGTATCCGCGCCGATACCTGCTCGTCGGCGGCGCGCTGTTCGTGTTCTACGAGTCGGCGATCTCCCTGTCGATCGGCCTCGCCTCGTCCGAGGAGGGCTCCGTGGAAGTGAGCTTGGTGAACTATCTGTGGCCCACGATGATGGTGCTGCTCGCCGCCGCGTTCGCCGCTCCCGCCGAGGGGTCCTCGCGCGGGCAGGGACCGTCCCGCGGGCGCGCGGTGCTGCGCGTGCTGCCGGGCGCCGTCGTCGCCACGGTGGGCGTGGCGCTCGCGGTCGGCGGCAACAGTGGCCTTGACTGGGGGCTCGCCGCACGGCATATCGGTGACAATCCGCTGCCGTACGCGCTGGCGTTCTGCGGCGCGTTCGCGTGGTCGGTCTACGCTGTGTTCACTCCGGCGATGGCGCGCGGCAAGGACGGCACGTCGGTGTTCTTCCCGCTGGTGGCGGTGGCGTTGTGGATCATTCACTTCGCGTCCGGTCAGGGCTGGCCGGCAGCCGTGCCTCCGTTCCACGCCTGGCTGGCCGTGCTGGCCGCTGCCGCGGTGATCGCCGGCGGATACGCGTGCTGGGGCTACGGCATCCTCCACGGCAACATGTCCACGCTGGCGCTCGCCTCCTACGCCACGCCGTTGCTGTCCACCGCCGCCAGCGCGGTGCTGCTCGGCCTCTCCCTGACCCTGCCGTTCTGGTGCGGCGCTCTGCTGGTGGCGCTGGGCTCGATGCTCAACTGGTGGCTCAAGTCGCGTGCGCGTGCGCGATAGAGTGGCGGCGTGACTCGGAGCAAGGTGCGGGCGGCCGGCGTGACGGACAAGCCGCGGAATCGGCAGGAGCGCTATGAGCGCGGCACGCGCTCGTACGTCATGTCGCACATTCGCGGCAAGGACACGTCGATCGAGGTGCTGGTGCGTAGCTACCTGTTCCGCCGCGGTCTGCGCTTCCGCAAGAACGACCGCCACTACCCGGGCCACCCCGACGTGGTGCTGCCGAAGTATCACGCCATGGTGTTTGTCAACGGCTGTTTCTGGCACATGCACGACGGCTGCCCGCGCTGCGTCATGCCGAAGTCGAACGTGGAGTTCTGGCGCGCGAAGCTGCTGCGCAACCGGGCGCGCGACGCGGCGCAGCACGCCGAGCTGGAGGCCGCGGGGTGGCGCGTGATCACCGTGTGGGAGTGCGAGCTGGCGAAGACGTTGCGCGAGGATCGGCTGGCGCGGCTCTACGCGCAGATCGTGGAGACCGCCGCGGACGGCAACGGCGAATAGCGTGAGGATAGCAAAAGACCGGAGCCTTCCGGTTCCGGTCTTGGTGGTGCCCCCGCAGGGATTCGAACCCTGGACACGCTGATTAAGAGTCAGCTGCTCTAACCAACTGAGCTACAGGGGCAGGTCAGAGCTCGTCGTGCGTTTCCGCGCAACGACAGACCAATATACATGACTTTTCGTCAGACGCAAATCGCGCGTCGTGCCTCGCCGCAGATGTCCCACAATCGGCGTAGCTCCGGCGTTGTTCTGGCGTGGTGCCTCCGCTCGATGCGGGCCTGTCTCTCGCCGCAACGTTGCGATGAACGGCCGCCGCAGGTGCTGCCGACGGCCTCGAACATGGTCTTTCTCCGTAACGTTGCGGTCCTCGGAGACACGCTACGTAGATGTTTTTCCAGGTCGGTTGGTCGCCCGGAAAAACATCTACGCGGGTATCTGGAATGATCTTCAGCTAGGGAATCCGGCTGAGGCTATCACGGCACGCGCCAGTGCAGTGACTTGCCGCTGTTGCTCGGTCGGCAGCTGTACTGCTTGCCGGTCTTGCTGTATCCGATCGCGCCTTCGGGCGAGCACCAGCCACCAGGGTTGATGCCGTACTGCACGTTGGGCTGAGGCTGGGGATTGGGTGTCGGATTCGGATTGGGCGCCGGTTCGGGATTCGGGGTGGGGTCCGGCTCCGGTGCAGGTGCCGGTGTGGAGGGCGCTCCGACGCCTGCCGGTACGGTCTGGGTCGGGCAGGCGGCGAGCACCTGACTCATCGCGTCGCGCTCGGCATAGGTCACGGTGAGCTTGTACTTGCTTTTGATGCCGATCTGTCGGGCCACGTAGTCGCACTGGTAGGACCTGTTGGAAGGCAGCCATCTATCGGCCGAATAGTCCCGCTTGTCCTGATTGGACTGATCATCCACCGCGAGCAGCACGTATGGATCGTTTGCGTATGCGACGCGTTGATCATAGGTCCAGCCGTTCGCGCCGGACTTCCACGCGTTGGACAGGGCTACCACATGGTCGATCTGCACGCCGCCGTCGTTGTCGCTGTCCGTGCCGCGCGCGAAGTTGATGACCGTGCCGGTGTACGGGTCGTTGAGCGTGCCGGTGGCGACGCGGCAATTGTCCAGTTTGGTGATGTTCTCCAGATCGCGGGTGAGAATGTCGTCGCGTGTGCGGCATCCGTTGCCGTCCGTGTCCACCCATGATTCGCCGAACTGGTCGCGTTCGTAGTCGGGCGCAAGATAATCGGAAACGGTGAGCTGGTTCAGGGCGTCTTTGGCGAGGGGAGTGGGCTCGACTCCGGTAACGGCCTGATACTCAGTGGCATTGGTGGTCCACAAATGCTCGTTTAGTTTGGGGTTATAGACGCGGTAGACTGCTACGTTGTCGTTGGCGCTCACATACCAAGCGACGCCTTCATAGGTCCATTCGCCGGATGCGAGGGTATTTTTCTCGTCAACATTCAATGTATAGAAGTGCTCGTATGTGCGCGGGTTGTTTAAGCGGTACACCGGGCTGCCAGACTTGTTGGCACGGAAGGCGACGCCCTCTTCGATCCATCCTGAACTGACGAGCTGTTTGATTTCTTGCGGATCCTGAGCATAATGATGCTTTTTCGAAGACTGGTTATAGAAGCGGTAAACATTTTGCTCGCCCGATGCTGGAGCCATCCATGCCACGCCCTCTGGGCGCCAGTTGTAGCTTGCGGCGTTCGCCGTTGTTGCGGAGACGGCGGCAACGCCGACGCCTGCAACCAATGTCATGGTTGCAATCGCGGAACTCAGGAATTTTCGGATCTTCATCGATCGCCCCTTTCTGGGAATCTTCAGAAAGAAATTATAGAAGATACTGGAATTATAGGTTAAATCGGGTTATAAGCCAGAATGTGTGTCTGTTTTGGCTTGTCGGGCCTTGGGATGATTGGCGTTCCGCTGGTTTGAATGTGGTTGCCGGGTCTTTCGAGGTCGGCCGGAATGTGTGTCCGCAACAGGCCGCGAGGCCTTGAGGCACAAGGCCTTTCGGGCGTTTGAATGTCTCCTGTTTGACTGGTCGTATGAGGACACCCAGATGCGCGGCGTGCGGCGGCGGAATGAAGAAGAACGGCACCACCTCAGCGGGACGCACCCGGTGGCGGTGCAGGAACACGCAATGCGGTTCCTCGACGTCACGCGCCTACGACGTGAAGGCCCATGATCTGCGGTGCGGCCTGGACTGGCTGTTCTCGAAGCAATCCCAATCGGAGCATGCGCTGCCGGCGCGCACGCTGCGCCGCCGGTGCGAATTGATGTGGAGCCTGTGGCCTCCCGTGCCCGTGGTGGACGAGGTGCATCATGTGGTGCATGTGGACGGCATCCACCTGCACCGCGACGCGGTGGTCCTGATCGCGGTGGCCGGCGGGCACGTGGTCGGCTGGCACATCGCCCGAAGCGAACGGTCGGCGGCCTGGCGGTGCCTGATGGCTCGCATCGCGCCGCCGGACGTGCTCGTATGCGACGGCGGTGGAGGTGTTCTCAAGGCCGCGAAGGCCATGTGGCCGGACACGAGGATCCAGCGCTGCCTGTTCCACGTGCAGGCCAACATCACGGAGCTGACCGGCATGAGGCCCAGGCTCGAGGCCGGCAGACGACTGCGCCGGATCGCCGTGGCGCTGGCGCGCGTCAAAACCAAGGATGACACCGCGGCATGGCTCGTCTCCTACAACCAGTGGGAACAGGACTTCGCCGGGTTCCTCGACGAGAAGAGCGAGTACGCGGACGGCAGCGTGAACGACATGCACCGGCGGCTCGTCAAGGCACGCCGCATGATCCGCAGGCGTATCAAAGAGAACCAATTGTTCACGTTCCTCGACGAGGAGCTCGAGGCCGGCGGTCCGGTGCCGTCGACGAACAACCTCGTCGAATCATGGAACGGGCGGCTGCGCGACATGCTGCGCCGTCACCGCGGGCTGCGGCTGGTCAGGCGGCTGAAGGCGATCTGCTGGTGGTGCCACCAGCACACGGAACACCCCGAGACGGACGCGTGGCTCGCGGCCAACGCGATCACCGACCGGCAACTCGAGGACCTCTACAGGCAGGCCTGGGAGCGAAGCCCGCAGGGCCGGTACGAGACGTTCGGCATCCCCATGCGGTACGGCACCGGCATCGACTGGAACGACTTCCACACACGAGTCCAATGGCAGTCAAACGACTAGACCCCAGACACACATTTTGGCCTATAACCCCGTGGGGGAGGTATAAAAAAGCCGGAATCCTTTGGAAATCAAGGGTTCCGGCGATGGCGGAGGATACGAGATTCGAACTCGTGAGGCTGTTACACCAACACGCTTTCCAAGCGTGCGCCATAGACCACTAGGCGAATCCTCCATGCGCTAACCGTGCAAGCTGCACGCTCAGGCAACCGCTTTAGAATAACACGCATCGCATGGATCGCGAAACACGGCGTGTCGCTGTGAACATGGTATATCGGGTGCGGCTTCCATGGCGCGTGTGGGTGAGAGCCGGCCTTCGGCTTTGGCGTGGAGCGTCGTTCGGACGCGATCCAAGGAGACGGATGCGCCTGATGCGGCGTTGCGGGGCCTTGCGACGCGCAAGACGAGGCATGGACGCGGCCGTCGGCATCATTGAGGTGCAAGATAGAGAGTTTTGGTGTTGAAACGCCCATATCTTGCACGTTGGAGGGGTGCAGAGGACCCACTCAGAAGAAGGGACCCGACTTCTGAGTGTCCGGTCGGAGTTGAGACGGCGCATGAGCGGAATGACTTGTGCTGAGAACCGCAGAATATGGCCGTTTCGGTAAATGCGGAACCTGGGCGGAAGCTCGTTGTGCCGGGAAGAGACACTCAGAAGAAGGGTCCCTTCTTCTGAGTGTCCTCAACAGTCGGCTCAATCACGGGGATGAGCGGCACTGAAGTGAGTGGAACTTATGTGGGCAAGCGGGGCACCGAGCGATTGCGCGTTGGCGGTCGGCAGCTGTCGGCAGCCGTCGGTAGCGGTCGGCAGCTGTCGGCAGCCGTCGGTAGCGGTCGGCAGCCGTCGGTAGCGGTCGGCAGCGCCCGACCGCCAGCCATCGAGTCAGTGCTGGTTCTGTTCCTGCCGTGGCGCGGGGTCGTGGAATTGCGGGGTCGTGGAATTGCGGAGCTGCGGAATTATGCGACTCGTGGAGGCGCAGGGCCACGGAACCGAGGAATTGCCGAGTCACAGCGTCGCGGAGCTACAGAGTTTCAAAACCCGGGAGCCACCAAAACCACCGTCGGGCGTCTCCACGGCGCAAAGGAGTCGCGGTTCAGTCCGCCGCAGCACGGGCATCGGTCTCACGCCCGTCCCGAATCAGCGGAATCGCCGCGATCAGCGCCGCCCCGAACGCCAGCGTCCACGTGTAGCGCGTCTGATGCCCCGGCAGCAGCATCAGCGAGCAGATCGTGATCACCCACGGCGTCATATACGCCCAGTTGCGCGTGCGCCGCAGCACGGAGCACAGCGCCGCCGCGAACAGCGGTACCCACACGGTATACAGGTTCTCGCGCATGAGCAGCGAGACGCCGGGCGCGTTCTCCAGGAACGTGTACGCCGCGCGTCCGATGCGCTGCGGCGCGGACACGGACGCGTCGGTCCACGTGCTCGCGTATTCGGGCATGATCATGTTGCTGCCCATCTCCTCCCAGCCCCATCGCACGTACCAGCCTTCGTCGTACACCGGACCCATCACGAACGGGTCGCGCAGCCACGGCGTCGCGGAGAGCGCGGTGACGGGGTCGCGCAGTGCGAGCTTCGCCCAGACGAGCAGGAATGCGCCCAGGTCGCGCGTGGTGGCGTCGCGGTTGAAGCAGCGGTCCTTGATGAGGTCCGCGCTGCCGATCTCCCTGCCGTCCCACGGATTCCACGTGAGGTATGCGTCCAGCTCGTCGGCGGGGCAGGTGATGACGCGGCCGATGGTCTCGCGGTCCGCGGCGCTCAGCGCGTCGCCGTGCGCCACCATGTACGCGGACGTCTGCTGCAGCGGGATGGCGATCATCTCCTGCTTGCCCGCGGGGGCGACGTGCAGCGCGGGCGCGGCGAGCGAGCCGATGATCATGCCGACGACGAGCGGCGTCACGGCCAGCGCCAGCGACGTGAACCGGCGACGTGCCAGCGCGACGGCGAACACCACGAACGTGACGGCGATGATCTCCACCGAGATCTTGCGCATCTCCCCGCACAGCACGGCCAGCGTCACGATGCCGATCAGCAGCCACGGCCCGAGCCGCCGTCCCGCGCGCACGCGCCGCACGTATTCCATGACGAGCACCATGAGCACGATGAAGAACGGCATCACCGTGGAGTCCTTCACCACGGACATCATGAGGCGCCCGTAGATCGGCGTGAGCGCCATGAACGCCAGCGCGGCCGTGCAGAATCGCGTGGGCAGGCGCAGCACGCCGCCCAGATAGTTGATCGCCAGTCCCAGCGCGAGCGCGCACAGGGCGGTCTGCAGGAACGCGAGCAGCCACAGGCCCCACGCCTCCGAACCGATCCACAGCCCGAACCGGTCGAACGCGCCGTAGATCAGCGAGTCGAGCCACGGGTGCTGGTTGCTCAGCGCGTAGCCGGGCAGCATCTCGTGCGTGGACGGGTCCCACGCCTGACCGGTGCGCATCCACACCAGCTGCGCGACGGTGTCGGCGGCGATGTTCGCAGGCCACAGCAGCACGATCCACGGCGTCCAGCAGACGAGGATGACCGCGCCGAGCGTGAACGTGTGCGTGGGGGAGAAAGTGGTGACGGCGCGAGCGAGCGTGCGCGTGAGGCGTGCGGCGACGTAGCGGAGCTGCGCGGCGATGCGAGGGCGCGGACGGGATTCGACCGATGCGGTGTGCGCGTCGGATGCGGTGTCTTCCGCGATGCCGTGCGATGCGTCGGCGTGCGATGCGTCGGCATGTGGCTCCTCCGCCGGACGCTCATGCCGCGTGATCGCCCGCACCGCACCGTGCAGCGCCAGCGCGCTCAACGCGGCGAGCAGCGCCGCGAACCCCACGTATCGCACGGCATAGTACAGCCAATACCACACGGTCCAGTATTCCGACGCGACCGCGGGCGGCGTGCCCACGGCGTCGAGCTGGCTCACGAGATGCGTGGTGCTGTGCGGCGGCACGGTGAGCGTGATCGCGAGGATGAGCCCGAGCACGACGGACCAGACGCGTTCGCGCGCCGCGGTGGGGGATTGCGCGGACGATGCCGCGCGGTTGCGCGCGATGACCGCGAATCCGCAGTATTCCAAGGCCGCCACGGCAAGGAACAGCAGCATGCCCGCCACCGGCCCGTAGGCGCTCAGGTACGGCCAGACGCCGCCGATGAGATGGTCCAGATCGGTGAACGCCGTCTCGTCCGCATAGGAGGCCGTCAGCGCGAAGCAGGAAGGGGCGGCGGCAAGCAGTGCACAGGCGAGGACGCTCGCACGCGGACGCGCCGCGTGCGGATGCGCGCCAGACTGCGCCGCCGCTGCGTCCCTCGACGGTTCGGGCTGTTCGTCCATGGCGATCCTCGTTCTCCACGCGGCCCGCAACGTCGCCGCGCGTGGCCGCCACCTTGCGTTGCTTCCCGCAGTCTACCGGCACGGCGGTATCGGAGTCCCTTGGGGAAGCGAACGATGCGCCGGGAACGCAACGGCGACGCGCCGCCCGGGCTCAGTCCTCGATGCGCTGCTTCTCGCGCGTGGCCAGATCCGGGTCGGAGGTAGTGTAGGCGAGCTGCGTCTTGTTGATCAGCGCGAAATTGTCCTCGCCGGCCTTGTCGCGGATGGAGAAGACGCAGGAGTTCTCCTGATTGGTGAAGCCCACGGTCTTGTCGTGATCGTGGTCGCCATCCGGCATCTCCACGATCGCGGCGACGATACGGAAGTCGCCGTTGTTGAACAGGTCGGTGGGCAGATGGAAGTGCACCTGCTGCCGTCCGCCGCGCGAGAGGACGAAGCTGTCGCCGTACGGTACGCCGCCGCGCTTGGTATCGTGCAGCGCCAGCGAGACGTAGATCGGCTTGTCGCCGGTGTATTCGTAGTCGACCACGAAGTCCAGCCCCTGCTTGATGCGGCAGACCGGGTCGCCCACCGGGCGCGCGGTGAGCACGGGTACCAGGTCGCTCAGGCCGATGGCGTGCTCCGGCTTCTTCTCCGTGGGCTTCGCGTCGCCGTCCTTCGTACCTTTGCCTCTCTTCGCGCTCTTGCCGTCCTTCGCCGCCGCGTCGCCGTCGGATGCCGCGTCGTCCACGGTGTCCGGGTTGATACCCTCGGCGCGCAGGTTTTCCAGCGTGTAGCGGTCGGCCACGTCGTTCTTGTTGCCGGAGGCGATGATCTCGCCGTCCTTGATGAGGATGGCGTTGGTGCAGTACTTCTTCACCGCGTCCATGGAGTGCGTCACCAGGATGACGGTCTTGGTGGGGTCGGACTTGATGCGGCTGAAGAAGTCGTCGCACTTGCGCTGGAACGCCTCGTCGCCCACGGCCAGCACCTCGTCGAGCACCAGGATGTCGCCCTGCGCCTTGATGGCCACGGAGAACGCGAGGCGCACCTGCATGCCGGAGGAGTAGTTCTTGAGCTTCTGGTCCATGAAGTCCTCGAGCTCGGCGAACCTGACGATGTCGTCGTACATCGCGTCGATCTCGTCGCGCGTGAAGCCCAGCAGCGCGCCGTTGAGGTACACGTTCTGGCGGCCGGTGAGTTCCGGGTTGAAGCCCACACCCAGCTCGATGAACGGCACGAGCTTGCCCTTCACGGTCACGGAGCCCTTCTCCGGCTTGTAGATCTGCGAGATGATCTTGAGCAGGGTGGACTTGCCGGAGCCGTTGCGTCCCACGATGCCGAAGAAGTCGCCCTGACGCACCTCGAAGCTGATGTCGCGCAGCACGCGCTGCTCGGTGTAGCCCTTGATGCCCTTGGTCCAGTTGATGAACGCCATCTTCAGGCCGGTGGCCTGCTCGGTGGGCAGCCGGAAGTACTTGGCGACGTGGTCCACCTTGAGCACCACGGGACGCTCGTCCGGCGTGTTCGCGTCGCTGCGCTTGGCGGGGACTGCGGTTTGGGGCATCGGAACACCTCCGTGGGTCGGGATTCGGGCCGTGGCTTTCGGCTCCACTGACGGAACCATCTTACTCGGCCGCCGCGATGCGCCCGGAATCGGTCTGTGCGCGTGGGCTCTTTGTGGGTTCTCCGCGGGCTTTTCGTGGATTCGCCGTAGGTTTTCGCGCGCCGCGGAGCATGGTTTTGAAGGGATTGTCGCCGTTGGCTGAAAGCGGTGCGGTTTTGGTGGGGTCATGGGTTAAGTTCGGAAACTGGAAACGAGTGGAATCCGTCTACTGTGGCATCCGTCCGTCTGGGTCTGTCCGAGCCCGTCCGGCGGATCGGGGAAGAGGAAGAACATGAAACGTGGTCTTGGCGCGCTGGCGGCTCTGGTGGCCTCGGCGCTGGCGTTGAGTCTGGGATGCTCGGGCGCGTACGCGCTCAGCGACACGGTGGTGCGCACGGCGTCGTCGAACGTGTCGTCCGATGCGGCGGCTTCCGGCGCGGCGGTGGACGTGTCGCAGGCGTCGGAGACGGTGCGACAGGCGACGGCGAACGCCGCGTCGGGCGCGCAGACGCAGGAGCTGCCGGACACGGTGGCGGAGTCGATCCCGGACGACGCGACGATCGTCTCTCCGGATCTGGCCGTCACGCCGAGCGGCGAGGTCAAGGACGTGGAGTCCGGCGAGACCGTGACCGATCCGGCCATCGTGGGCACCGAGGACACGCCTCCGGACCCGCTGGCCAAGACCGATGGCAAGTCGTACATCCCCGTGAAGGTGGAGGACGCCAAGGCGCAGGGCAGGACGCGCACGGCGAACGCCGCGAACACGGCTTCCTACACGGGCGTCCCCACGGCCGCCTCCGCGCTGTACATGGAGGGCGACTCCACGGTGCAGACCGCGGCCGCCGGCAACGCGCAGGGCGCCTACTGGGGCACGTACAACAACACGCCCGCCTTCTTCCAGAGCAACGGCGTCGCCTTCGTGCAGGACGCCAAGTGGGTGGTGGACGTCTCCAACTGGAACGGCACCATCGACTGGGACAGGGCCAAGGCGGCCGGCGTGCAGGGCGCGATCATCCGCATCGGCTACGGCTGGGGCAACCCGATCGACAAGCAGGCGCAGCGCAACATCAGCGAATGCAAGCGTCTGGGCATCCCGTTCGGCGTGTATCTGTATTCCTACGCGTATGACGCCAACTTCGCCGCCGGCGAGGGCGAGAGCACGGTGAACCTGCTGCGTCAGGCGGGCGTCTCCCCGTCCGATCTGGGCTATTCCATCTACTACGACCTCGAGCAGTGGAGCTGGGCCGGCCACACCCCGCCCACCGATCCGGCCGTGTACGAGCAGATCGCGCGCGCCTGGAACCAGAAGCTGTGGGACGCCGGCTACCGCAACACCGCGTTCTACTCCTACACCAGCTACCTCAACGGTCCGCTGAACAACGCGTACGTGCACGGCGGCGTGGACTGGGTGGCCCAGTACGCCGGCCGCATCACCTACACCGACTTCCCGAACAGCTACCGCGGCTGGCAGTACACCTCCAGTGGCTACGTGGACGGCATCGGCACCGTGGACCTCAACGCGTTCGGCACCAGGCCGGATGGCAGCGGCGTCGAGACCTTCGAACTGAAGGGCGCCATCGGCTCGTACCGGTGGTACAACGACTGGCTCGGCAACGCCACCTCGAACGAGGTTCAGGTGCAGGGTGGTGTGAAGCAGTCGTTCCAGAACGGTTCGGTGTTCTGGAACGCGACCACGGGCGACACGTATGCGGTCAAGGGCGGCATCCGCGACGAGTACGAGTCGCTGAACGGCGCGAACGGTCCGCTCGGTCTGCCCACGTCCGAGGAGGGCGCGCTGAACGGCGGCGCGTCGCAGTCGTTCCAGGGCGGTCAGATCCATTGGTCGCTGGCGACGGGCGTGTCCCGGTTCACGCGTGGCGCGATCCAGTCGTACTGGGCTTCGACGGGTTGGGAGAACGGCTGGCTGGGCTATCCGATCACCGATGAGGAAGAGGTGCAGGGTGGTGTGAAGCAGTCGTTCCAGAACGGTTCGGTGTTCTGGAACGCGACCACGGGCGACACGTATGCGGTCAAGGGCGGCATCCGCGACGAGTACGAGTCGCTGAACGGCGCGAACGGTCCGCTCGGTCTGCCCACGTCCGAGGAGGGCGCGCTGAACGGCGGCGCGTCGCAGTCGTTCCAGGGCGGTCAGATCCATTGGTCGCTGGCGACGGGCGTGTCCCGGTTCACGCGTGGCGCGATCCAGTCGTACTGGGCTTCGACGGGTTGGGAGAACGGCTGGCTGGGCTATCCGATCACCGATGAGGAAGAGGTGCAGGGTGGTGTGAAGCAGTCGTTCCAGAACGGTTCGGTGTTCTGGAACTCCACGACCGGCGAGATCACCACGTCCCGCAACTGATCGGCGCGCACGGGTGCAAAGACGATAAGACGCTGATGGGGGAACCGCACTTGGCGGTTCCCCCATCAGCGTCTTTTGCGAAAGAAAAGTTGCGTGCCGCGCTCAGCGCTCGTGGCGCAGCAGGAACGCGAATTCGTTCTTGTCCACGAGGTACTGCTTGCGGTCCTTCTTGGCCAGCACGTCCAGGATGATGCCCGCCACGATGAGCAGCAGCCCCACCATGATGAGCAGCACGGAGACGATGAGCGTGGGGAAGCGCAGCACCAGACCGGTGTTCCAGAAGTCGATCATCACGGAGATCAAGAACCCGATGCCCACCAGGCCCACGATGCCGCCCACGATGCTGAAGAACGGCAGCGGCTTGTATTCGCGGATCAGGCGGAAGATGGTGCTCATCACCCTGATGCCGTCGCCCACGGTGTTGAGCTTGCTCACCGAGCCGGCCGGACGGTCGCGGTACTGGATGGGCATCTCGTACAGGCGCACGTTCTTGTCCAGGCTGTGGATGGTCATCTCGGTCTCCACCTCGAAGCCGCGGGAGAGCACCGGGTACGTCTTCACGTACGTGAACGAGAACGCGCGGTAGCCGGTCATGATGTCGCGCACGTTCGCGTTGAACAGGTGGTTGATGGACCCGCGCACCAGCCGGTTGCCGAAGTTGTGGAACGGGCGCTTGTTCTCCTGGAAGTACGTGGAGCTCAGGCGGTCGCCGATCACCATGTCGTACCCCTCGAGCACCTTGGCCACCATGGCGGGCGCCGCGTCGGCGGGGTAGGTGTCGTCGCCGTCGGCCATCACGTACACGTCGGCGTCGATCTCCTCGAACATCGCGCGGATCACGTTGCCCTTGCCCTGACGCGGCTCCTTGCGCACGATCGCGCCCTCCGCCGTGGCGATCTCGGCGGTGCGGTCGGTGGAGTTGTTGTCGTACACGTAGATGTCCGCGCTCGGCAGCGCCGCGCGGAAGTCCCGCACCACCTTGCCGATGGTGATCTCCTCGTTGTAGCAGGGGAGCAGCACGGCGATGGTGGGGTTGTGGGTCTCTTCTTGCATACGGCCCATCATAACCGGCAACGTGGCCGGCGAGAACGGGGGACGGACGTCCCGTCAGTCCAGCATGCCCACGGTGAAGCTCACCGGTTTGGTCGCGCCGTTGGAGACCGGCACCATCACCGCGTCGGAGTCCTGCGCGATGGCGGGGCGCGCGTATCCCGGCGCGCTGCCCAGATACACGATGGCCTGCGTGCCCCAGTCGAAGGCGTACATGCCGGCGTTGTCCGCCTGGGAACCGGCGCCCCACACGATCCACCGGTCGTTCATCGAGGCGAGCACGCTCGGGCTCTTGACATGCAGCCACGCCACGGGGGCAGCGAAGTCGTCCTTCCACAGGCCGATGTAGGAGCCGTCGGCGTTGCTGCCGTCGGAGAAGCTCACCGCACGGTACTGCGCGCTCGCCCACACGCCGCTGATGCCCCACGCCGTGTTGGCCGCACCGTTCCCGTCGCCGGCGGGCTTCACGGTGAGCACGGTCGCGTCGCCGGAGGCGTCGTGCCGCTTGAGCGTGGCGTATCCGCGGAATCCCTTGGTACTGGCGGACGCGGCATCGGAGGCGTAGATCACGCCCTGCGTGGTGGCGGCGGGGAAGTTGCCGGCGCCGATGCGCTGCGCGGGCGCGGAGCCGTCGAGCGCGTAGGCGAGCACGGTCTCGTGCCACTGGCCGCCGTCGTTCACGTTGGAGGCGAAGTAGGCGGTCGAGTCGTTGAACGTGGGCAGCACCTCGCCGTACACCGTGGGCGTGGCGTCCGTGTTGTTGAGCTCCTGTGCGGTGCCCAGCGTCGTGACGTTCCCGGATGCCGCGTCCCACGTCTGCAGGCGCCAGTTGTCCACGCCCAGCTGCGCGGCCTCGTTGATGGTGGAGGATCGCCATACCACGCGCTTTGCGCTGCCGGTGCCGTCCTGCGGCTCGTAGTACGGGTTCGTGGACGGCTTGGACTCCAGCGGCGTGGCGCCGTTGCGTCCGATGGTCGCGCCCACGTACGCCACGGTGCTGTTCGGGTCGTCGGTGGCGGAGCCGAACGCCGTGTCGCCGTCGATGGGGAAGGATCCGATCGTCGCGTAGTCGCCGCCGAACGTCCATGAGCGCTGCAACGAGGCGGCCGTGGTGCCCTCCGTCACTTCCAGCAGCGGGGCGTCGGCAGGCACGCCGTCGATGGCGAACGGCAGCGGCGAGGCGGCTGCCGCGGACGACGAGGAGACCGATGCGCCCGCCGACGGCGCCGCGGACGCGGCGTCCGGAGCCACGGTGCTCACGCTGGCCGTGGCTCCGGCGGTCGAGTCCGTGCCGCCGTCGCGCCTCGTCATGGCGCGGACCGCCGTCGCCGCCAGCGCGGTGACCACGATGACCGCGGCCACCACCGCGATGAAGGCGGTACGCCCGTGAAGACGGGCCCGCTGCCCTCCCTGCCGACCTTGTTGCCTCTGCTGATCCTTCGTCATGTCCCTGATTCCGTAGAGTTCACCGTCCGATCGCCATCGGCCGGCGCACGGCTCATCGAGCCGTGTAGATGCCCAGACTGTCGTGCGGCGCGAACTGGTGCTGCAGATGCTGGCTGGTGAAGTCCCACAGGCTCGGGTACCAGAAGTACTCGGACGCGCCGGCCCAGATGGACGTGCCGGGGTCCGCGAACTGCACCGAGTCGTTGTACATGTCGTAGGAGTTGACCACCATGCCGTGCCCGAATGTGCCGTTGTTGTGGCCGTTGAAGTGCGGGCCGCCGCGGCGCTCCTGCTCGTCCACCACCGAGGCGTAACCGGTCTCGAACGAGTGCAGCACCGAGTCGCGCACGGTCTCGTAGCTCGGGGTGCGGATGGCGGAGTAGACGTTGGCGCCCAGCCACGAGTTCATGCCCTGCGCGAACTTGGCCTCGCTGAAGCTGGTGTACATGTAGGTGTCCGTGTTCATGCGGTGCGCCAGATCGTACACGTTGAGCGGAGCGCCGTCCGCCGCGTGCCACGCGCCCAGATCCTCGAGCACCATCATGCCGGCCGCGGGCAGGCAGAAGTAGTTGTTCGGCTGCGCGAAGAACGGCACGCCATGCGTGTACGTTCCGGCCGGGATGGCGCCCCACCAGTACGATCCGTGCTGGAAGTCCTGGCGCGTCACGCCGCGGTCATTGTACTCGTCGGAGATCGGGTAGCCGCGGTCGCCCCACTCGTAGCCCTGCGAGGCGTAGCGGCGGAAGAACCCGTCGTGCACGGCATGCGCGTCCGCGCTCTCCTGCCATTAGATGGTGCCGTTCTCGAAGGATTGCCAGATGCCGCCGTCGCGCGTCGGCGTCTCCTCGCTGGTGGGGTAGCCCAGCGGGCCGCGCTCGAAGCCGTTGTTGCGGTAGGCCCTGAACGAGCCGTCGTGCACGAAGTGCGCTCCGGCGTTGGCCTTCCAGTACATGGTGCCGTGCTGGAAGATCTGGTACACGCCTCCGTTGACGCTGGGCGTCGCGTCTCCCAGCGGATAGCCGGCGATGCCGGCCTGCCAGGAAAGGTCACGCCAGCGGTCCTGAATCGCGCCGCTCGTGATCCACGCTCCGATGCCCGGTGCCCAATGGATCTGGCCGTGCTCGAAGACCTGGGATGCGCCGCCGTCGTTCAGTCCGGTGTACTCGTCGCTGGTGGGGTATCCCAGCTGACCGTCGACCATGCCGGATTCGTAGTACTTGGTGAGGATGCCGCCATGCACCACATGCGACTGGCCGTCCTTGGAGTACAGCGCGCCGTTCCGGAACGCCTGCCAGCTGCCTCCAGCCGCCTCGACCGCGTTGCCGGTGGGCTGCCCGAGCGAGCCGTCGGGGCCGCCCAGCGCGGTGTAGGCCTTGAGGAGATCCCCGGGTACCGGGTAGTCGTAATGCGTCGCGGAATCGTCGGTGGCGTCACCGGCGCCGGCGGCGGAGTCTTCCGGGGAAGCAGTCGCGCCTGTGGATTCGGCGTCTGCGGATCCGCTGTCTGCGGGGCCTTCGCTCGCGCGCTCATTGTCGGCATCATCGGCGGCGCTCGCGGTCGGGGAAGCCGGCGAAGAAACCTCGGCGTCGTCGCCGGAAGCGTTCGTGGCTTCGGGGCTTGCCTCCGTTGCGCTCTCCGAGACGATGCCGCCCGATGGCGTGTTCGCGGTCCCGTTGCCGGCATCGGCGGCCAAGGCGGACGGCAGGGAGACAGCCGCGCACATTGCGGCCGCGATCAGGCCTGCTGAGACGACGGTGCACCTTCGCAGCGCTCGCGATGAAATGGCAGTAATACTGAACATATGGCATCAGCCACCCTTCTCACTCTCACGGTCAAGCGTAGTACGCTCATGTGACGCGGCGCAACGGCATGATATGGTTCTGATACGTTGATGCGGCCGTGATTCCGCCGCTTACGAGCGGACCCTGCGATGTGCTTGCGGCTCTCGAGTCGTCCGGCGCAGCAGCGCCGTGATCCGGGCCGCGAAGGAAAGGTTCTTGAGAGTGCTGGGAAAGATGGTCGACGGTTCGGACAAGGGCGGGACGCGCGCCGCGAAGGCTGCGGAATCCCGCGTCCTCTCATGGCAGTATGTGGTTCCCGTGCTGTTGGGCGTGCTGTTCGGCCTGTGCACGTACGCCAGCTACAACCAGGGGCAGGTCGATCTGCTCAGTGCGAAGCTGTTCGTGCTGATCGTGATGTTCTCCGTGATGTTCGTGGCGGCCTTCGCCGGAGTGTGGATGGTGATCGGCGATCACCGGAGCCGTGACCATCGGGGTCATCACAAGCATGATGTGGCCGACGAGGCGGATGACAACGCGATTCCTGCGAACGCTGCGGCGATACGTCCGGGACTGACCGGCCGCATTCGGCGCCTGTACGGGCTGGACTGGTCGCTGCGCGGCACCGGGATCGCGGCCGCGACTATCATGGTCTGCTGGCTGCCGTACCTCGTGCTGTCCTATCCGGGCATCTACTGGTGGGATACGACGCTGCAGATGACGCAGGCGTTGTCCGACCCGCTGGAGCTGTGGGACCAGCATCCGTTCGTTGACTCCCTGCTGTTCGGGATGTTCGAGCATCTGGGCATCCTGCTGTGGAACAACGCTCTGGGGGGCCTGTTCGTGCTGATCGTGCTCCAGTCGATCGCCGCCGCGGCCGCGCTGGGCTCCGCGGTGACGTACATGGATCGGTACGGGGTGGGCTGGGGATGGCGTTTCGCGACTCTGGTGCTGTTCGCGCTGTGCCCGGCGTTCCCCCGCATGTTCGGCACGCTGGCCAAGGACACGATCTTCGCGCCGCTGTTCGTCGTGTTCGTCATCATGTTCGGCGAGCTGATGCGCACCGGCGGACGCCGGCTGATGAGCGTCGGCTTCGTCATCCCGTTCTGGCTGGTCTGCGTGGCGATGGGCGTCTCCAAGAAGACGGGCGCGCTGATCGTGCTCGGCGCCATGTGCCTGCTGGTGTTCTCCAGGCTGAAGGTGCCGTGCAAGGCGGCCTGCGTGGTGTTGGGCGTCAGCGTGATACTGGTGTCCAACACCGTGATTCCGCAGGTGGGAGCGCGGTACATCACCATCGAGCCGGGGCGGGAGCAGGAGTCGTTGGCGCTGCTGCTCCAGCAGGTGGCCAAGGCGGAGATCACGGATCCGGACTCGTTCTCGGAGTCGGAACGGGAGTTCCTGCGGTCGTTCTACGCCACGGACGTCGATGGTCTGGCGTCCGCCTACCTGTATACCGCCGCGGATCCGATCAAGGATCCGGTCCAGATCACTCCGGAAACGAAGAGCGCCTTCCTCCGGATCTGGATGAAGCATGCGGTCATCAATCCGCAGGCATACGTCAGCGCCGCGGCGGGGCTCAACGCCGGCTGGTTCTCGTTCCCCACGGCGGACGGTCTGGCGAATACCGGCGGCGCGGACATCGACATTCCCTCCGATTCGCAGCACCATTATGACGACGTGACCACGGTGCCGGGATGGGACAAGTTCGCCAAGGGCAGCGCTTTCCTTGCCTACATGGACGCGGTCGAGCATCTGACCCCGGTGCTGAACGTCCTGCTCACCAAGGCGCTGTGGGGCGGCATCCTGCCGTTCCTGTGCCTGTTCCTCGCGGTGAGCCGCAGAAGGGGCGAACGATGGCAGGCGCTTGTGTGGCTCGGACCGATGCTGCTGACCATGGCGTCGCTGTACGTCGGTCCCACGTCGCTGTATCAGGAGGCGACGCGCTACGTGTTCCCGCTCATGTGCACGATGCCGCTGTTCGTCGTCATGGCGATGCGCGCGCGATCGGAGAGTGGCGCCGGCGGGATTGCGCCGCCGAAGCGCTGATCCGACGCGGGTCATACGCGTCGGCGGGTGTCGTCGTTCGCTATCATGGACACCGGCAGCGTCGCTGAACATATAAGGAGAAGACGGGAACGATGATCAGAGCTAGTCATGCGGCACGGCCGCGTTCGGAGAACGTTCCCGCACCCGTGCCGATGAACGGCAGCCGACTGATCTTCGCCGACGTGCTCAACATCGTCTCCTGCATCGCGGTGGTGGCGCTGCACATCTCGGTCGACGTGTTCAACCCGCGTCCCACGCAGGATTGGATCAATTCCGCGACGATGCAGGCGTTCAACATCTTCGCGATCCCGATCTTCTTCATGATCAGCGGCATGAACCTGCTGGCGTACCGGCAGAAGTACGATACGTGGACGTTCTTCAGGAAGCGGGTCTGGCGAACCGGCAAGGCGCTGCTGGCCGGCAGCATCGTCTGCTACCTGATCTACAGCTCGTTCCCGCAGTCGTTCTACGCCGCGGACCGGTTCACCACACGCAGCGTCATCGACTTCGCCAAGCGCTTCCTGACGAACGACATCAACGACACGTACTGGTTCTTCTACGACATCATCTACCTGTACATGCTGACCCCCATCCTGTCCTGGCTCGCCGAGAAGAAGGAGACGCTGGAATACGTCATCGTCGTCTGCTTCGTGGTGTCGGTGCTGTTCCCCTTCGCCAGCTGGCTCGGGCTGTCGCCCAAGGCCTACTCCACGCTGTTCGCCTGGCATCTGTTCACCACGCCGGTGCTGTTCTTCGTGGGCGGCTACTACATCCATCGTTTCGGCGTGTTCGACCGTGTCCCGGCTTGGGTCTCCGCATTGGTCTTTCTCGGCATGGGCGCCACCATGGCCTTCGTCAGCGTATGGTCCAATCACTACGGCAACTTGGGGCCGGACAGGCCGTACAACAGCTACGTCATCAGCGCTGGCTCGCTGTTCGCGGTCATCCAGGCGTTCTCGCTGTTCCTGTTCCTGCGCGCGCTGGAGCCGTTGCTCCGCAGATTGCCGAACGTGGCGAAGCGCTGCATCAAGGCGCTTTCGGGGCTGTCTCTGGGTGTGTACCTGTACCATGTGCTGGTGATCAACTGGACCGGCATGGATCTGCGCATGCAGTATCCGTCGATGATCGTGCGGTTGTTTGTCGTATACGGGATCACCTGCCTCATCGTCGCCGCGTACCGGCTGGTGTTCGGCGCGCTGAAGATGGCACTGGGCGTCATCAGGCGTGAAATCGGGAATCATGCGTAAGAGCAATGGGAGAATATGATCGGTAAACATGCGCATATGACGCTTCGTATGGTCGATGCGTGTCGTTCCTTGGCGATGGCGGTTGCCGTCACGGCGTTTCTGGCGCTGTATCGGGTGCTGCCGCAGACTTTCGATGATAGTGGTTTGTTCTCGCTCCGGGCGTTCGCCGCTGCGTCCGTCGGTCTACTTTCCACCGTCAAAGGCGCAACGGTCACCCTTGTGATCGCTGTTGCGGTCTTCTCGGCCGTTCTGATCTGCCTGACGTACCCCAAGCGCAGCGGCGCATTCGTCTATCGGTACCGCTTCTGGATCGCGGCGTTGGTGGTTGCCGTCGGTACGTGCTGCTCGTTTTCCGGGTCCTCGATAGGTGCTTGGGGACAGAGTCTGCCGGGCGACTACACGCCGGGAATCGTCATGGGAACGCCGCGTGGATCCCGTACCGATGAGTGGGCGCTGTACACCCCCATGGCGATCGCGCAGTTCCTGGATCCGCAGGGTCGTTTCCCGTATTTCGGCGAGGTCTTCCGCGGTGTGCCCACCGACATGTTCGTCGTGTACGGTCAGCCCGTCTGGGACATCGCCATGGTCTTCCGTCCTTTCCAGTGGGGGTATCTGCTGTTTGGGCTGGATCACGGTTTGGCGTTCTTCTGGTGCGCTCGACTTGTGGCACTGTTCATGGCCACGTTCGAGTTCGGCATGATGCTGACGAACGGCGGCAAGCGGCTCTCGGTCGCGTTGGCCGCGCTGGTCGCTTGGGCCCCGGTCGTCCAGTGGTGGTTTGCGATCAACGCCTTCGTGGAGATGATCGTGTTCTCGGAGGTCGTCATTCTGTGCTTCCGCGCGATGTTCCTGACCGATTCTCTTCGTCGGAAGATCCTGTTGGCGGTGCCGCTGGTGCTCTGCTCCGGCGGATTCGCGCTGACGTTGTATCCCGCTTGGGAGATCCCCATGGCGTGGCTCACGGTCGCTCTGTTGACTGGCGTGCTGATTCGGGACCGTCGGATGCTGGCGTTCCGTGCGCGGAAGGACGTCCCCGTGTTGGTGTGTGCCGGCATCGTGCTTTGCGCAGGGTTGCTGCATGTCGTGTTTACTTCGAGGGATGCGATCAGCGCGATGATGAACACCGCCTACCCGGGCAAACGCATCGGGACTGGCGGAGATGTGACGCTGGATGTCTTCAGATATCCGATCAGCCTGTTCCTGCCTTACATGGGTAATGGCGCCCAGCTCAGCACCACGCTGCAGGAAGTGGGGACGAGCTTCTTCGATTTCTTCCCGCTTGGCCTGCTGATGGCCGCATGGCTGTTGTTCGGACGCCGCGTACGTGATGAGCTGCTCATTGCGCTCACGTTGATCACGGTGTTGCTCGGCGTGTATTGCTTTGTCGGATTCCCTTCGTGGCTGGCCAAGGCGACGCTGATGAGCTATTCAAGCGGAGGCCGGACGATAGTCGTGTTCGCATTGGCGAACCTGTTGCTGCTGTTCCGTGCTCTTACGCTGTGGTCCGCGCCGGGCGATGGCAGGGAACGTGCATGGAGGGTCGTCGTCGCCGTTGCGCTGGCCGTTGGCGTGGCGTTGTGCGTGCGGCATGTCGAGCCGCGATATCTGGGTTGGCTGAAGACGCTGCTGATCGTGATGGTGCTGGCTGCGGCGATGATCGTGATGCTGCTGCGCCGGGATCGTCTGATCGTGGCGGCATGCGTCTGCATAGCCGTGGTCTGCGGCGTTGCGGTGAATCCCGTCCAACGTGGCACCGCCGTGGCGACGGACAACCCCGTCGTGGCGCAGGTGCGCAGGATCGTGGAACAGGATCCCTCCGCCCGGTGGTTCTCCGCCGTGGGCTGGCAGTCGAACGTCACCACATTGGCTGGAGCGAAGACCATCAATGCCACCAACACGTATCCGAATCCGGATCTGTGGGCGGTGCTGGATCCGGACGGCTCAGACAATGAGGTATGGAACCGCTATGCCCATCTCCACGCTACGGTGACGTCTGAGGATTCCTCGTTCCAACTGCTGAATCCGGATATGATCCAGCTGAACGTCGATGTTGCGGACCTCATGAAGCTGGACGTCGGATACGTGCTGACCAACGACGACGGCAGTGCGTCCGCGCTGGAGAGCAGCGGAAAGTACGCGATAATCGACAATGTTGAGGGATACAGGATATACAAGGTTCAATAGTTGTCGCTCAATGACTGGGCCGGGCTCATCATTCCGATGAGTCCGGCCCAGTCGTGTTGTCTGCGGCGTCTATCGCGCCGCCGCTACTTCCGTCCGCGCACCGCGCGTCCCACGGCCTTGAGCGCCTCGCGCCTGCGGGAGCCGATCGGGGCGATCGGGTCGATCACCTTGCGCAGCGGGCTGGTTTCGCCCACGGCGCGGTCGTGCCTCGGCCGGGCCTGCGCGGCCACTTCGGCAGCCACCTGGCGGGCGGTCTCCTCGGCGCGCTGCGCGGCTGCCTGCGCCACGCGCTGCATGAGCATCTCGTAGAACGGCGTCTCGCGCGCGTAGCTCCAGTACACGTCCGCGAAGTCGCAGTCGGGCTTGGTCCACGGCTTCTCGAAGCCCGCGTAGTGGATGATCTGCGGATCGCGGCGCGACTCCATGTAGGCGTCGTATGCGGCGTTGGGCGCGTAGCTGAACACGTTGGCCACGCGGTTCGCGCAGTCGTGCATCACGTTCCAGTTCCACGGCAGGTAGGTCACGCGGCCCTCGCAGTGCACGTTGAGCACGTCCTGGTCGTTGTAGATGTAGCTCGGCTCGGAGGCGTACTCCAGCCACTGCTTCACGGTGTACGCGCGGCGCATGGCGGCGGTGTTGAGCACCAGCACGCCGGCCTGGAAGTAGCCGTACGGGCGCTTCATGCCGAGCGTCTCGCGCGTGTACTTCATGCGGATGCCGTCGTTCATGTTGAGGTTGCCCAGGTAGTCCACGTCGTGCACGGCGGCCAGCAGGTTGTCGCCGAGCTCGGTGTCGAACAGCTGTGCGATGTCGCCGCGGATCACGATGTCGGAGTCGAGGTACAGCACCTTGCCGTAGAACGGCAGCGCCTTCTGGATGAGGAAGCGGTAGTAGGTCTCGATGCTGATGTGCGCGTTGCTGGTGGTGAGGTTGTATCCGGCGATCTCGCGCTTCACGTCCGCGAAGCGCAGCGTCATGTTGTCGAAGCGCTCGGCGAAGAACCGGCGCATGGTCTCCTGGCGCTCCCACGCGATGTCCTTCTGCAGCACGGTCACGTCGTAGTAGCGGTCTGGCGAGGCGTTCCGCATGGCCGAGTAGATGGTGGTGGTGAGCTGCGCCACGTAGTTGTTGTCCGCGGCGAACACCACGGGCACGATCGGCCTGCCGTCCACCACGGCCGGGCTGAGCGGCTCCAGCACGGGCGCCGGGTCCGGGTTGGTGAAGTGCACGCACTGCAGTTCCTTGGTCTTCAGCTCCGGCGTGGTGCGCTTGAGGTGCATGAGCCAGATGTTGAACAGACGCTCGGAGAGGTGACCGGGCGTGCGCAGCGCCTCCTTGCTGTACGAGGCCATGTCTGTGGTGCGCTCGAACTCCTCGAGGATCGGGAACATCCACTCGCAGTAGGCGAAGAACAGCTCCTTGCGCATGATGTACATGTTGCAGAAGCAGGACGTGTTGCCGTCCAGGAACGCGTCCGCGTCCTCCTTGTAGTCCGGGTGCATGGCGCACAGGATGTCGTACACGTGGCGCAGGTCCCTGAGGTGCAGCTTGGGTGCGGCGGCGTACAGCTTCTTCGGGGTGCCGTGGTTGTCGATCACCTCGCGCAGGTCCTTGATGCCGGTGGTGATGACGTCCCAGCCTTCGATGGCCTTCGTCATCGTCGCGTCGTCCAGGCCGTACTCCTTGGCCGCGGCGGCGTCGATGTAGTCGTCCATCACCTCGCCGTACGGGTTCTCCTCGTGCTCGGTGGCGGAGAAGTCGAAGTAGCGGCGGTAGTGGCAGAAGCCGTAGTAGTCGGCGTCCACGTTCTTCCACGCCCAGTACTGCGTGGTCAGCTCGCAGTACATGGGGTTCTTGACGGAGATGTTCTCCCCGTCGTCGTCGTGGAACGCGGTCCTGAACCGGGAGTTCGGGTCCTTGAGGCCGCCGCCCACCTGCACCGGCTGCAGGATCCTGCTCCTGGGCATGTCCACGGGCTTGTGCGTGGTCACGAAGATGCGGATCCGCTGCGCGTTCCAGTCGGCGATGGTGCGGTCGGACTCGAACTCGCTCAGGTGCAGTTCGGCGTCGTGCTTCATCCTGGCGTAGCGCTCGTCGGTGGTGAAGTCGTCGTAGGCGGGGTACAGGCCGGCGATCAGCGTGCGGTAGCGTTCGATCGCCTCGTCGTCCTTCGCTGGCACGGTGCCGTCCTCGCGGTAGTGCTGCAGCGCGTCGTAGGCGGCATCGCGCAGGAAGCGGTACAGTTCCGTGGCCACCAGCGTGTCGTTCCACGAGTCGCGCACGATGCCCAGCGCCTCGGCCTTGTGTGCCGCGTCGATGTGGTCCTGCCACTCGTTCATGGTGTTCGCGATGAGCTTGGCGCACAGCTCCTTGCGCGCGGTGTGCGCCGCCTCGGTGTTGCAGTGGTCGTGCACGTAGCGGTCCACCAGCTCCAGCGCCTTGGCGTCCTGATCGCTGATGTCCTTGAACGTCCTGAGCGTCAGCGTGTCGCCCAGCGTGACGCCGCGTCCCAGATGATAGACGTACCACTGTGCGTCGGCCAGCGCGCGGTAGCTGCTGGCATGCGCGGCGACGGCGAAGTAGATGTAGGCGTCGTCCGGACGGGTCAGGCGTTCGTGCGCCAGATCGGCCACGGCGGCGCGCAGCATGTCGCCGCGGTACAGCTTGTGGTGCACGTTCCAGTCGTAGCCGTCGTCGGAGAACACGGTGGTGAGGATGTCGTCGCCGGAGAGTTCGCGAGGCTTGGGGTTCATGTACTCGGTCATGCCCTGCGCGGCGCCTGCGGCGAGGTCGTTGGCGGCGTCTACCTTCACGCCGAAGTGCAGGATGTCCACCGGCTTGCGCGTCATCTCGTCCATGAGCTTGGCGCAGGCGTCCGGTTCGAGTTCGTCGTCCTGATCCATGAACGTCACGTAGTCGCCGGTGGTCTGCAGCGCGCCGGTGACGCGGGCCACCAGCGTGCCCTGATTGGTCGGCTGGTCGATGAGCCGGATGCGGGAGTCCTGCGCGGCCAGTTCGGCCACGGCGTCATGGGTGTTGTCCGGGCTGCAGTCGTTGACCACCACGATCTCGATGTCCTCGAAGGTCTGCTGCCGCAGCTTGTTCAGGCACGCAGCGAGATAGTCGGCTTTGTTGTACGCGGGAATGACGATGGAGATCGCAGGCATGAACACCGTACCTCTGTGAAGTGGGACGTAATGGGCTGCTAACAGTCTAGTGGGTGACCGGTCAACTCTCCAATCTCGCACGATGCTCGCCCGATTCGGCTTCGCGTGCGACGTCGTTGGGTCGGTCGCATACACTAGGGCTTCGATACCGCGGCTACGACACGTGGCTGAACGACAACATGATGCGGAAGGTCAGGACAGGCAAGTGAGCGAATCGTGCTACGCGATCGAAGGCATGTGCCGCGGCGACGGCAAGATCTACTACAAGCTGCGCATCGACGCCGCGCGTGCGGGACTGAACGCGAACGATGCCGACGCGCTGTGCGCCGCGGCAGTCACGTCCGCGGGCGTGACCATTCCGTGCGCGGTGTACCGCATCGGCTTCCCCGGCGAGGACGCCGCGGCGGCGCGTGCGGCGGGCGACGATGCGGCCGGCGCTGCGACTGACGGCACCGCTTCCGCGCTCACCTGCGTGGTCGCCGTGCCCATGCTCGACGGCACGAACCTCGCCGTCACGCTCACCGCGCCCGCCGGCGCGTCGGACGCGAATGCCCGGCCGGTCACGGTCGCCGCGTTCCCCGTCAAACCGCTGCACTCCAAGATCACCTCGCGCCTCACGTACCGCCGGCACCCCGAGATCGCCGCGCAGATCCGCGGCATCGACCAGCGCCGCCTCTCCGGCGCACCTTATATATATGTCACCGGTATCTTCCCTTCGGACGATCCCGGCAGCGTGGTCATCCGCCTCCACGCCACGTTCCCGTACCGTGAGGACGCCACGTACGCGGTGCAGGTGGTGGACGCCTCCGGGCACGAGGTGGACGCGCATCCGCTCGTGCTGGAGCACGGCACCAGCAGGCACCGCGCCGACGCACGCGTGCGCCTGCGCGAGCTCTCGTACTCCCTGCGCGTCCCCGCCGGCATGAAGGCGCTGTGCGTGAGCGTGCGCGAGGAAGGCGCCGAGCATGATGCCGCGCCCGCCGCGAACTTCACCTGTCTCACCCCGCCCATGTTCGACGGCTTCCTTGGCGGCGCGCATGGCCTGCTGCAGCACGCCGCGCAGGACCCCGCCTACCCGCAGTGGCTGGAGAAGCACCGCGCCACGGCGAACGACGTGCGCCGCCAGCGTGACTTGGTCGCCTCGTGGGAGCACCCGCCGCTGATCGGCCTTGTGTGCGTGGTGCGCAACGACGCCGAGCGCGACCTGACGCGCGGACTGCTGCGCTCGCTGGTCGCGCAGTCGTACGGCAGGTACGAGCTGGCGCTGGTCACGCCCGCGGACGACGATCCGGCGCTGCGCGCGCTGGTGGGGGAGACGTTCGGCGCGGACGACGATCGCGTGCGCGTACTGAACGCGGACGGCGACGGCATCGCGGACTGGACGAATGCCGGCGTGTGCGCCGTGCAGGGCGACTACATCGGTTTCCTCACGCCGGACATGGTGCTGGAGCCGGACATGCTGTACCGCTACGCCGCGGCCGTGCTGCCCGGCGATGACGGCGATGCGGAGCCCGCGGACCTGCTCTACTGCGACGAGGACCGTCTGGTGGACGGTCGCTACGCGGACCCGCTGCTCAAGCCCGGTCTCAACCCGGATCTGCTGTACGCCGGGAACTATGTGGGTTCCGTGCTCATGGTGAGCCGCGGCGCGCTGGAGCGCATGGCGCTGCCGGATGCCGCCGTGGCGGACGCCTACACGTACGATCTGGCGCTGCAGGGCGCGGAGGGCGGCGCCGTGCGGCACGTGCCGTACGTGCTGGTGCATCGCCGCAGCGGTCGCGGCGGTGGCCAAGGCGCGCTGGAGGCGGGCCGCGTGGCGCTGGAGCGTCATTGGGCGCGCATGAAGGTGGACGCCACGGTGTCCGTGGACGAGTCGGCGGCCGGGGACGCGTCGGTCACGGCGCGCTACCGCACTGCGTACGCCCACGCGGAGGGCAAGGCGCCCAAGGTGAGCGTCGTCATCCCTACCAAGGACAACGTGCCGCTGCTCAGGACCTGCCTGGACGCCGTGTTCGCCAACACCGACTACCCGGATTTCGACGTGACCGTGGTGGAGAACAACAGCACGGAGCCGGAGACGTTCCGCTACTACGAGGAGCTGGAGGCGGACGACCGTCCCGTGCGCGTGGTGCGCTGGCCCGGCAAGGGCTTCAACTACTCGGCCATCTGCAACTACGGCGCCGCGCAGTGCGACGGCGAGCTGCTGCTGTTCCTCAACAACGACACCGAGGTGATCGAGCGCGGCTGGATGGCTTCCATGGCCGGGCTCTTCGCGCGTCCCGAGGTGGGCGTGGTGGGCGCGAAGCTGCTGTACCGCGACGGTCTGGTGCAGCACGGCGGCGTGTGGGTGGTGTCCGACGGGTGCGAGTACATCAACCAGAACTTCAACCGCGATGCCGCCGGGTACATGGGTACGCTGCGCTTCGCGTACGATGCCGCGGCCGTGACCGGCGCCTGCCAGATGATCCGCCGCTCGGTGTTCGAACGGATCGGCGGGTTCGACGAGGAGCTGGCCGTGGCGTTCAACGACGTGGACCTGTGCCTGCGCGCGGAGGACGAGGGCGTGCTCGCCGTGTTCGACCCGGACGCGCTGCTGTACCACAACGAGTACGGCACCCGCGGACGCGACGGCATGAACCCCAAGGGACGTGCGCGCATCATGGGCGAGGAGTCCCGCTTCCGTGCGCGCTGGGTGAACTTCCCGGAGGGTGAATTCATCGGCGCGAACCTGGTGCAGCGCGACGGACACTTCAAGCTGCAGTGGTGAGCGGCACGGCCTCGCTCCAGAACTGAGAATGCCCGGTAGCTGGCTGGCCAGCTACCGGGCATTCTCAGCACCGATGTCCCGATTATTGTGAAGAGTATGTTTGGCTACCGCCCTCCATGCTCAGCGCTGACTATACCCTAATGCGGGTACAAAGGGAAATCCGCGGTGGAATCGGTATGGGCGTTTCCTATATCCCGCTATCGGATGTAACACGCTGGAAACATACGGTCCGGTCGCCGGAAAACGGCGGGGGGGGGGCGTCTCCGCGGCCGTGGGCCCCGAGGCGGGCCGTATTTGGCGGCCGGCGCAGGCTTCGGCGTGTTTCCGCGATTCGCTACGCCACAGGCTCAAAACGACGTGATCATAAGCGCCGAACCTGAGAGAAACCTTGAAACCAACTCGGATGCGTGTCGCAAAGAGCTCCCGAAGTTGACAAATCTCCATGGGTAGGGGTAGAAAAGTTCATAGTCGGGATGGGGAGAGTCCCCAATGAAGACCCGATGTCCCTAGAAGAAAGGTTCCTGACATGACAGGAAACAACAAGGTGTGGCGCGCGTCGCTGGCCGGCCTGGCGTCGGTGGCCATGCTCGCCACGATGGGCGTGGTGGCCGGCACGGCCAACGCCGCGACGACCCCGGATGTTGCTGATCCGAAGGTCACGTTCGTTTACAACGGCAAGACTTATGGCACTCAGGAAGTCACTTACGGCGATTCCCTCGTGGACGCGCTCGCGGGCATTGTCAAGACGCCTAGCGATGCTGATATTGTCGCTTCTGGTTCTGCCGCCCCGTCCGGTAAGTTCATCGGTTACTACGGAGAGGACGGACAGCCGTTCGATTTCACCGCTCCGCTGACCGCTAACACCAAGGTCGTGGCGAAGTACGCCGACGACGTCGACGTGGTCGCGGTCACCTTCGAGGGCGACTACGGCTTCTACCCGCTGGGTGACGCCACCGGCTACGTGCTGAAGGGCTCCACCCTTGACGCCCGTCAGGCCCCGACCGACAAGGCCGACGGCCAGCTGACCACCGCCTGGTCCGTGGAGGGCGCCGGCGTGGACACCACGAAGATCGCCGACGGCACCGTCGACGCGCTCGACAAGATCGCCGTGACCCGTCCGAAGGATGGCGCCGCGACCGTCACGGTCAAGGCCAAGGAGTTTGCCTCCGATGTCAAGACCCTGCGCTTCAACGGCAAGTCCGGCACCGGTCTCGCTAGCACCTCTTACGCGCTGAACGCGTACGCCGATGGTGCCAATGACGACGACCTGCTGGTCGACACCACCGCCAACTCCTACGCCGCGCCGACGATCATCACGCCGACTGCGGACCCCACGGACTCGACCAAGGATAAGGTCACGTTCGGCGCTTGGATCAACGAGCCGGGCACCAAGCACTCCACCAAGGTCGGCGAGGACATCGCCAACGTCAAGGACGGCGACACCTTCGAGATCGATGAGGCCTCCGTCGTCAAGTACGTCGTGGTGAAGTTCGATTCCAAGGGCGGCACCTCCGTCGCCGGTGAGCGCGTCCTGATGGATCAGGGCAACGGCACCTACGGCTTCGCCAAGGAGCCGACCGCCCCGACCAAGGACGGCTACGTGTTCAAGGGCTGGGCGAACCCGAGCGGCAAGATCATCGACTGGACCGCGTCGAGCGATGCGGACAACAGCCCGCGAGTCAACTACACGAAGTCGGCGATCACTCTCACCGCCCAGTGGCAGGCCACGACCTCCGAGCTGAAGGTCACGTTCAGGGATGCCGACTACGACGGCAAGAACGCCGACGTGGCCGTGAAGGTCAACGGCAACGACTTCCTGTCCGAGGACCAGGCCCCGTCCTGGACCCGTGACGGCTACGTGCTCAAGGGCTGGACCTACAACGGCAACGACTTCGACTTCGACGCTCAGGTCGCTTCCGACGTGAACAGCGGTAACGACTTCGTGCTCACCCCTGTGTGGATCAAGGTTGAAGCCGACATCGTGCCCGCCGCTCTGAAGTACGTGCCCGCTGAGTCCAACAAGTACACCACCGGCCTGAACGTTGACGGTTACAAGGCGCTGTTCACCGCCGACTCCTGGAAGACCTACTCCGCCGCGTACACCAACGTGCGTAAGGAGTACGATCAGGCCGTATTCGCCTCTCAGGATGGTAAGGCCTCTGCCGAGACCGCTGCGAAGCTCGTCTCCGAGCTGAAGGACGCTTGGGAGAAGCTCGTCTTCGAGCACAACGGTGGCCAGGACGTCACCCTCGACGGCACGGCTGTGCACCGTCTGTTCAGCCCCACCCAGGGCGAGCACTTCTACTCCGCCGACCCGGCCGAGATCCTTATGCTCACCCAGAAGCTGACGACCGATGGCGGCTGGAACGACGAAGGCGTGCTCTTCTACACTGCTAAGAAGGGCGACCAGTACGCTGACGCGCTTGCTTCCTTCACTGAAGATACTAAGGCTCTGAAGGATGTCGTCACCCCGATCCTGACGGACTACGTCCGCTTCTTCAACCCGTCCACCGGCGACCACGTGTGGACCGTCGAGGGCGGCGATGAGTACAACGCGCTCAAGCCGCAGGATTCCTGGAATGAGGAGGGCGCCGCGTTCTACGCGCCGACCTTCACCGGCACCACCAAGGTCAACCGCCTCTACAACGGCGAGCTGAACCGTCACCTGCTGTCCGTGTCCGCCTCCGAGCAGGCCACGCTGCAGGGCACCGGCTGGACCGTCGAGGGTCTCGCGGTCAAGGGCATCTGATCCACGTCCGCATAGTCGGACAGCGATATAGACGCTAAAGCCTGAAGGGGTTCTTCCGGATAATTCCGGAAGAACCCCTTTGCGTTGTACCGAAGCGCCGACGACTCCGGCATGCGCTCACGGCATCCGGCGTGACCGGTACTCTGGAAAACATTCCAGACAGTCGGCGAACGGGGCAAGGAGAGCACGAGATGGCGTTTGCGTTGGAAGGCATGTGCAGGGGCAACGGCAGAGGGTACGTCAGGCTGTCCGCGCCGGGCGTCCGGGCGGAGGACCTGTACGCCAGAGCGGTCGCCGCCAACGGCGCCGAGATCGCGTGCGCGGTGTACCCGTTCGGCTTCCCCGCGGAGGATCCGGCCGCGGTGCGGCTTGACGGCGACGCGCATGCCGGGGACGGGACCGGCGTCGTGTCGTTCGTGGTAGCGGTGCCGTTGCTGGACGGCACCGATCTGGACGTGCGCCTGTACGGTCGGGGAACCCCGTCCAATGAGCCGCTGTTCTCGTTCCCGTTCAGTCCCCTGCGTTCCAAGGTGCGGTCGCGTCTGACGTACCGCTTCCACCCCGAGGAGGCCGCACGAATGCGCGACATCGACGAGCGCCGGCGGCATGAGGGGCTGCGCGTGTTCGTGCCGGGCATGTACCCGATCGGCGGCGGCGAGGTCTCGTGCCGTTTCGTGGTGCGCGACGAGTTCATCCCGAGCGCCGTGTACGACATCGCCGTGTACGACGGGGCCGCGAACCGGATCGGCGTCGAGCCGATCGTCATCGAGGACGCCGAGACCGCCTCGCACGACGATCCTCTCCTGCGGGACCGGGAACGTCTCTATTCGATCCGTCTGCCCGAGAGTGCCCGGACGGTGTGCATCAGCGTGACCCGTCGCGGGATCGACGGAGCCGTGGGGAACTTCGCGTGCCTCCTGCCGCCCGCCTACGAGGGGTACGTCAACGGCGCGCGGGACTACACGCGTAACGTGCATGCGGACGGCGCGTATCCCCAGTGGCTGGAGAAGCACCGCGCCTCGTACGGCGATCTGGAGGCGCAGCGCGTCGTGATCGCCGGTTGGAAACACAGGCCGCGCTTCAGCGTCGTCATGACCGCAGACGGCTCGCCGCACGCGGAGGACGCGGTGCGTTCGGTGCTCGCGCAGTCCTACCCGGACTTCGAGCTCGTCGTCGTGACTCCGGAAGACGGCGAGGCTCCCGCCGTGGTGCGCGACGATCCGCGCGTCCGCAGCGTGAAGGCCGACGGGAATGACGCGGCGGACCTCATCACCGCCGGCGTATGCGTGGCCGAGGGCGACTACGTGGCGTTTCTGGGGTGCGGCGACGTGCTGGAGCCGGATGCCCTGTACCGGTTCGCTGCCGAGCTGGCTGACCATCCCGATGCGGACCTGCTGTACTGCGACGAGGACGTGCTGGATGCCGGCACGTACCGGGATCCGCTGTTCAAGCCCGGTTTCAACCGGGATCTGATGTATTCGTACGACTACATGGGACGCATGACGGTGGTGAGCCGCCATGCGCTGGATCATATCGATCTGCCGGGTGGCGAGATCACGCCCGCGTACGGGTACGACCTGCGGCTGCGTGCCATGGAGGTCGCGCGCGAGGTGCGCGGTGTGCCCTTCATGCTCTGCCACCGCCGTGCCGGGACCGGTACCACGGACGAGGCCGCGCGCGGCGAGGCCGGGCGTCGCGCGCTTGCCGCGCACTTCGAGAGGACCGGCGTGAGGGCTGACGTGCGGGAGACCGGCGCATGCCGGTACCGGACCACGTACGCGTTTGACCATGAGCCGAAGGTCAGCATCGTGATCCCCACCAAGGACCACGCGGACGTGCTCGCCAACTGCGTGCGGTCCGTGCTGGAGAGGACCGAATACGCGAACTACGACGTCACGTTGGTGGAGAACAACAGCACGGAGCCGGAGACGTTCGCCTACTACGAGCGGATCCGGAAGGAATCGGACCGTGTCCGCGTGGTCACGTGGAAGGGGCGCGGGTTCAACTACTCCGCGATCTGCAACTACGGTGCCGCGCACACCGATGGGGAGATCGTCCTGTTCCTCAACAACGACACCGAGGTGGTGGCTCCCGGCTGGCTGGGGTCGATGGTGAACTTCATGGCGCGGGGCGACGTAGGCATGGTCGGCGCGAAGCTCGTGTGCCATGACGGCATCGTGCAGCATGGCGGCATCTGGGTGGGCGACAACCTGTGCGGGTACCTGGGCTACGATCTCGCGGTCGACGATCCCGGCTACATGGACACCATGCGTCTGCCGTGGGACGTGGCGGCGGTGACCGGCGCGTGCCAGATGGTGCGTCGCGCCGTGTTCGACGAGGTGGGTGGATTCGACGAGAAGCTCGCCGTGGTGCTCAATGATGTGGACCTCGCCCTCAAAGTGGGGCAGGCGGGTTATCTGGTGGTCTACGAGCCGGACGCCGTGCTGTACCACAACGAGTTCACCAGTCGCGGACGTGACGAGAGGGATCCCGCGAAACGGCGTCGTTCCGCGGGCGAGTACGAGCGGTTCCGCATGCGCTGGAACGCGACCGTCGAGAAGGGGCGGTTCATCAACGCGAACCTGAACCAGCACGACGGCAACTTCAAGCTTACGTGGTGAGAACGGCATGTTAGCGGCCGAAAGAAGCTGACCGCAGCCGTCCGGACCAGAGTCCGGAAACGCGGAAAGGGGTCTCCCGGATGATTCCGGGAGACCCCTTGGGCTCTATTCGGATCAGATATCCGTTATGCGGATTCTAGATCAGATGCCCTTGAAGGCGTAGCCGTTACCCTCGAGCTTCCAGCCGTTCTGGACCAGACCGGCCTGCTCGGACGCGGAGCTGGAGAACAGGTGGCGGTTGGTGCCCTCGTTGTAGTAGCGGGACACCTCCTGGGTGCCGTTGAAGGACGGGACGTAGAACGCCGTGCCCTCGCGGTTCCACTCGGCGTTGGCCTTGAGGTTCGTGTCCTCCTCGCCGCCGGCGACGGTGTACACGTGGTCACCGGTGCCCGGGTTGAAGAAGCGCACGTACTCGGTCACGATCGCCTCGATGCCGGCCGGAGCGTCAGCGTACGCGTCGGAGGTGCCGTAGAACATCACGCCGTTGTCCTGCCAGCCGCTGTTGGTGTACTGGGTGGAGGTCAGCTTGCCGATCTCGTTGGCGTCGTTGGAGTAGAAGTGCCTGTTCAGAGCGCCGTTGTAGAGACGGTGCACGCCCTGCAGCTTGCCCTGGGCGTCGTACTCGGCGCCGCCGTTGTGCTTGAACTGCAGCTTCTGGAGCGCGGCGTTCAGATCGTTGATGATCGCGGCGGAGGCTTCCTCGGTGGCGGTGGTGTTCGGGTTGTTGTACACGTCGGTCGCGTACTTCTCCACGGCAGCCTTGTACGCGGTCTCGTACGCGGCGAAAGTATCGTCGGTGAAGTCAGAACCGTCGTTGGCAGTGCCGGTCGCGGCCTCGCCAAGCGCGTTCTGGTAGAAGTCAGCCTGGGACTTCGGAACGATGTAGTTCAGGGCGGCCTTGGCCTTGTCGGCGGTGGCGCGCTCCCAGTTGGCGGTCAGCGTGAAGTCGCCCTTGGCGTCGGTCAGCCACTCGGTGAAGTCGTACTCCTCGCCGGTGTCCTGGGTGCCGTTGTTGTTCCTGTCGACGAACCAGCCGTCCAGCGTGTAGCCGGCGCGGGTCCAAGCCGGGGCCTGGGACTTCTCGAGCGTGCCCGGAACGGTCACCTCGACCTTGACGTCCTTCTGGGAGCCGTTGTAGTTCTTGTCGCGGAAGGTGACCACGAGCTTGGTGTCACGGTTGGTGAACACCGGGTAGAACGTGACGTTGGAGGTCAGCGGCAGGCTCTGGAACAGCGGCCAGGTGCCGTCGCTCTCGGCCTGGATCAGCTTGTCGCCGAACGGGGCGGCGGCGTCCACGGCCTTCCAGCCGGCGAACTTGAAGCCGTCCTTCGTCGGGTTGTCCTCGGGCACGGTCACGAAGTAGGAGCCCTTGTCGTTCTTGGTGGCATCCGTGGTCTTCCACACGGCGCCGTCCTGGTCGGCAAGGAACGTGGCCACGTAGCCCTTGGTCACGCCGGCGTCGCCCTTGGTGGGGACGAGCGTGGTATCGGAGGCCACGGTCAGCTTGTTGCCGACGACCGCGTTGTTGTGGGAGGTATCAGTCCAAGACGTCACGGTCTGGTTGGCCTCGCCGGTCTGCGGGAAGGTGAACCAATCCGGAACGGTGTACTCGGTGTTGTAGGCGACATCCGCGATGAGCGTGGTGTCCTTGGTGCCATCGGCCTTGGCGCCCTTCACATAGCCGTACTGAGCCTTGGTGAGACCGTTCAGAGTCACCGCGTAAGCCTCTTCGGTCTGCGGAGTCTGGAAGGTGACGGTCAGCTGGGAGACGGTCACGTTGGAGCCGGTCACCGTGGCCAGATCGGCCGCGGCCTTGGTCTGCTTGTTGGTGTCCACGGAGGTGGTGTACACGTAGTCGGTCACCAGCTTGCGGTTCGGCGCATCGACCGGGAGCAGCGTGGCGGGGATGTTCTGGTCCTTGGCCACGTAGAACTTCGCGGTACCGGCGGGCAGCTTCACTTCGGATGCCGCGGCGGTGAAGTCGAGCAGCGCGAGGTTGCTCTTGTTGGAGCCGTCGGTGTAGCCGGAGGTCAGCCACAGCGGCTTGACGGTGACCTTACCGGTCACCGGGGCGGTCCAGTCCACCGGGGTGGTGCCGTCGACGGTCCAGCCGCCGAAGTACTTGCCGTCCTTCGTGCTGTTTGCGTCGATGCCGGCCGGAGTGACGCCGTAACCGCCAACCAGATCGGCCAGAGACTCGCCCTTGTAACCGTCAAGAGTCGCATCAGCAAGCGTGGAGCCCTCGAACGTGACCAGATCGGTCACCTGCTGCGCCGTATCCTCGGCAGCGCTGGCGGCGCTCACGCCCATCGTGGCGAGCATGGCCACCGACGCCAGGCCGGCCAGCGACGCGCGCCACACCTTGTTGTTTCCTGTCATGTCAGGAACCTTTCTTCTAGGGACAGGAGACAGTCCCTGTGGCAGGAAGCGACTGGATGCAAGGAAAGAGGCCGGCGGGAACCGGCGCGGTCGACCGATGGGACGAAGGACGTTCCCTATTCGGTCATCACGGGCGTCGTGGCCGAGCCATAGTTCCGCCGGAGGGCGTATCCGGTCACGCGACGCGATCGGAGATACGACGCGGCAGAAAGACGCGGGATCCATCCCTGTCCTCCCATGGGTTCCCGTCTCCGGTGAGATTCCCGCCGCTTCTGCCATTTTCTGCTACTTTTCTGCCACTGGTGGTAGAAAAGTAGCAGAAAATGGCAGAAGGCAGTCGAGAGAGGGCAGGACATGGACCGCGAGGGACAGCATCTCGAGTTCAAGCTCGATTGGAACGACAACGCGAAGAAGACCGCGGTCGCGTTCGCGAACTCCGGCGGCGGCACGATCCTGATCGGCGTGGACGACGACGGCCACACCATCGGTGTAAAGGACCCGGACTCGGTGATGCTGCGCGCGATGCAGGCCATCGACGGCGGCATCAGACCGGATCTGGCCCGTTTCGCGGACATCCACGCCGACGTGCGCGACGGGAGGACCGTCGTGGCGGTGGACGTGAAGCCCGGCACGGAACGCCCGTACTATCTGAGCGACAAGGGGCCGCGGCCGGCCGGCGTGTACGTCCGGCTCGGGGCGGGCTCGATCCCCGCCACGGAGGCCGCGATCCTGGCGATGATCCGCGGCTCCGCGCGCCTGTCGTTCGAGGAGTCGCCGTCCGTGGAGCAGGACCTCACGTTCGGCGCGGCCGGGGAAGCGTTCCGGGAGGCGGGCGTGGCGTTCGGCCCCGCGGCCATGAGGACGCTGAAGATGACCGTCGCGGACGGCGCGTACACGAATCTGGGCTGGCTGCTGTCGGACCAGTGCACGGCGCAGATCAAGACGGCGGTGTTCGAGGGGACGGACAAGCGCACGTTCAACGCGCGCGCGGAGTTCTCGGGCTCCCTGCTCGCCCAGTTCCGGGCCGTGGCCGAATGGGTGGGCCGGTACAACTCCACGCGCTCCACGTTCGACGCGTCGCTGCGGCGGGTGGACGAGCGCGACTACGCGCCGGCGGTGGTGCGCGAGGCGCTGCTGAACATGGTCGTGCACCGTGACTACTCGTTCGCCGGGCCGGCGCTGGTCAGCGTGTTCGACGACCGGATGGAGTTCGTGAACTTCGGCGGTCTGCCCGCCGGCATGACCGAGCGGGACATGATGCTCGGCACGTCCCTGCAGCGCAACCCGAACCTCGCCGCCGTGCTGTACCGGCTCGGCTGGGTGGAGGCATACGGCACCGGCGTGCCCCGGATCATCGACGACTACAGGGGCGAGAGCGAGCAGCCCCGGTTCGAGATCAGCGACAACGCGTTCCGTCTCGTCCTGCCCTCGCACAATCCCACGGCCCGGCCCGGCGGAGAGGACGCGGGGAAAGCCGCCGGCATCGGAAACATGTCCGAGCCGGAACCCGCAACGGTTCCCGGTTCGAACCGGGATGCCGCGGTTGCGCTCGTCTCCAGACCGGGCGGCGCCACGCGCGCGGACGTGGAGCGGGCCACGGGGCTGACGCGATCCGGCGCCGGCAGACTGCTCAGGGAACTGGTCGCGAGCGGAGCCGCCGTGAAACGGGGCGAGGGGCGCGGCACGAGATACGTCGCGGGGGAAACGCGCTGACCATCTCCCCGTTTGGCCCATGAGACCGACGGCCATCCGCGGGCGCAGCCGCGGCAAGCGACATGCGGGCCTGTCCCGTTCTTCTTTCGCCATTCGTCTTGTTGTCTCCTGTCCCTAGAAGAAAGGTTCCTGACATGACAGGAAACAACAAGGTGTGGCGCGCGTCGCTGGCCGGCCTGGCGTCGGTGGCCATGCTCGCCACGATGGGCGTGAGCGCCGCGAACGCCGCTGCGCAGGCCGCGGACTTCACGGTCACGTTCAAGGATGGCAATACGACCGTCAAGACGACTAATGCTGGCTACAGGGGCGAGTCCCTGGCTGACCTGAACGAGGGCTACGGCGTCGCGGTCACGAACACTGAGAAGACCGTCGACGGCGTCACCTACTACTTCGGTGGTTGGACCATTGATGGCACCACCCCGGTCGACTGGAACGCGGCAGTTAACGCCTCCCCGTCTACCAATAACGTCGACGTCAAGGCGCTGTGGCTGACCTCCGGCTACACCAATGACGCCAGCAAGAGCAACCTCGCGGAGCTCGACTTCTCTCAGGCCGGACTGACGGGCAAGGTCCAGTTCCCCGCCGGTACCGAGAAGTTCTACGTGGCCAAGGATCAGAACATCCCCGCCACGCTGCTCCCGGTCGACATCGCCGACCGCAGCCTGATCACCGACTACGTATACACCACCTCCGCGGACCCCAACGAGCAGACCAAGGCCGCGGCCGATCTGGCCACCGTGACCGGTTCCAACGTGACCGTCTCCCAGCTGACCGTCACCTTCGCCGCTCCGAAGACCAAGGATGCCTATCAGGTGCTCGTGGACGGCTCCGACAAAGCCCAGTACGGCTTTGTGAAGGGCGCCAAGGCCGACGGTACCGTGAACGACAAGCTCGGCGTGGATGTTGAGCCCGGCGCCGCGTTCACCGTTCCGGATTGGTTCACCATTCCGCAGACCGGTGAGGCCAACCAGACCGTGACGTCCTGGAAGCTCAAGGCCAACAATGCGGTCGTCGGCACCAAGGTGGACGCCGTGAACGCTGATCTGACGCTCACGCCCGCCTCCGATGGTGTGACCAAGGGCTTCGTGACCACGTTCCTGGGTGCCGATGGCTCCGTGTGGAAGACCACGGACGCGGCCAAGAACGACAAGGGCTCCTACTTCGTGGTCGCCCCCGAGGGCAACCCCACGAAGGACGGCTTCAA
>NZ_JAAIIH010000010.1 GCF_012932365.1 Bifidobacterium moraviense | reverse complement strand
CCGTGTTTTCTCGGAAACGGCGGACCGCAAACGATCCCAGCGAAAACCCGCCCCTGCGCTTACCGGTATTCATCACCATCGAGCAAACGAAGGCCCGGGTGTCCCAGAAAACGGCGGAATCTCAACGCGCCCGCCCGAAACCCGCCCCTTCGCTTGCCCGAAACCAACCGGCACGCGGCATCAATCGGCAAGCGAAGCGAGTCGGATGACGCGTGTGGCCTCTAGGCGCGGAGAACGAAGGCGTACTGCAGTACGTCGAGTTCTCCGCAACGACGAGGACACTCCGTCATCCGGCGAGCGTGAATTGGCTGTTGTAGAGGCGGGCGTAAGCCCCACCCTTCGCCAGCAGCTCGTCGTGCGTGCCGCGCTCGATGACGTCGCCGTGCTCCATGACGAGGATCATGTCGGCGTCACGGATGGTGGAGAGGCGGTGGGCGATGACGAACGAGGTGCGGCCGACGGTGAGCGCGTCCATGGCCTGCTGGATGAGCTCTTCAGTGCGGGTGTCGACGGAGGAGGTGGCTTCGTCGAGGATGAGGATGGGCGCGTCCTGCACCATGGCGCGGGCGATGGTGAGGAGCTGGCGCTGGCCGGCGGACAGGGCGGTGTTGTCGTCGAGGACGGTGTCGTAGCCGTGGGGCAGGGAGCGGACGAAGTGGTCGAGGCCGACGGCCTTGCAGGCGGCGACGATCTGTGCGTCGGTGACGCCGGGCTTGGCGTAGGCGATGTTCTCGCGCACGGTGCCGCGGAACACCCAGGTGTCCTGGAGGACCATGGAGAACTGGTCGTGAACGTTCCAGCGGGGCACGGATGAGGTGTCGATGCCGTCGATGGTGATGGTGCCGTCGGCGATGTCGTAGAAGCGCATGAGCAGGTTGACCATGGTGGATTTGCCGGCGCCGGTGGGGCCGACGATGGCGACTTTCTGTCCGGCCTTCACGGAGGCGGAGAAGTCGCGGATGACGGGCTTGCCGGGTTCGTATTCGAAGCGCACATGGCTGAATTCGACGTCGCCGCGCACGGGGACGTCGGCGCCGAGCAGCGCGGGCTTGTCGGTTTCGTCGGTCATTTCGGGTTCGTCGAGGAAGCCGAAGACGCGTTCGGATGCGGCGGCGCAGCGCTGGAGGTTCTGGAAGGCCTGCGCGAACTGGCTGAGCGGCTGGGTGAACAGGCGGATGTACATCATGAACGCCACGATGACGCCGAATTCGATCTGCCCGTCCATGGCGAGCGCGGCGCCCACCACGCACACGACGACGTACCCGAAGTTGCCCACGAAGTTCATGAGCGGCATCATGAGGCCGGAGAGGAACTGGCTTTTCCAGCCGGAGTCGTACAGGTCGGCGTTGTAGCGTTCGAAGCGGGCGATCGAGTCGGCTTCGCCGTTGTACGCCTTGACGATGAGGTGGCCGGAGTACATCTCCTCCACGTGCCCGTTGACGTCGCCGAGTGCCACCTGCTGCGCGGCGAAGTAGCGCTGCGAGACCTTCATGATGACCGCCATGATCGCGAATCCGACGAGGCTGGCGCCGATCGCGCACAGCGTCATGATGACGTTGTTGCGGAACATCATGACGAGCGCGCCCACGAACAGCGTGGCCGACGTGATGAGCGAGCCGAGCGACTGGCCGAGCGTCTGACCGATGGCGTCGACGTCGTTGGTGATGCGGCTGAGCACGTCGCCGTAGCTGACCTTGTCGAAGTAGCTCAGGGGCAGCTTGTTGATCTTGGCGCTGATTGCTTCGCGCAGGCGCTGGGCGGTGCGCTGGGTGACGTCGGCCATGATCCAGCTCTGCACGTAGCTGAGCAGCGCGTACGCCGCGTAGAGCGCCACGAGCGTCCAGCCGATGCGCGTGACCTCGCCGAAGTCGATGGCGCCCATGACGGGCTTGCCGTCGACGATGGCGGGCAGGCCGCGCACGATGGCGTTGGTCATGTCCTTGAGCTTGTCCGGCCCGATGATCTGGAGCACGGTGCCGGCGGTGCCGAGCACGAGCGCGATGATGATCGCGGGCGCGTACCGGCGGCAGAAGCGTACGAGCCGGCCCATGACGGCGCCGAAGTCCTGCGGCTTTTCCACGGCGGCGCCCATGGCGCCGGGACCGTGTCCCATCGGCCGCCGTGTCGTTGATTCTTGTGCCATTGATAAGTCCCTTTCTGTGTCTGTCTGTGCGACTCTGCGCGACTCCGTGCGACCGTCCGCGCCGTCCTACGCGGTCAGTTCGGCCTTGCTCAGCTGCGATTCGGCGATCTGCCGGTACACGTCGCAGGTCTCCATGAGTTCGCGGTGCGTGCCTTCGCCCACCACGCGCCCGTCGTCGAGCACGACGATGAGGTCGGCGTTCATGATCGTGCCGATGCGCTGCGCCACGATGAGCTTGGTCGTTCCCTTGGCGTGTTCGGCGAGCGCGTCGCGCACGGCGCGATCGGTGGCGAAGTCGAGGGCGCTGAACGAGTCGTCGAAGATGAGGATTTCCGGGTTGCGGTGGATGGCGCGCGCGATGGAGATGCGCTGTTTCTGGCCGCCGGACACGTTGGCGCCGCCTTGCGAGACGGCTGCGTCGAAGCCGCCGTCCATGCGTTCGATGAATTCGGTGGCCTGCGCCACGTCGGCGGCGGCGCGCACGGCGTCCATATCGGCGGCGGAGCCAGGATCGGCGTCATGCCGGTCGCCGTACGCCACGTTGCCGGCCACGGTGCCCTTGAACAGCACGGAGCGCTGCGGCACGTAGCCGATGCGGTCGCGCAGTGCCGTCAGATCCCAGTCGCGCACGTCCACGCCGTCCACGAGCACCTGTCCGCCGGTCGCGTCGTACAGGCGCGGCACGAGGTTGACGAGGCTGGTCTTGCCGGATCCGGTGGCGCCGATGAACGCGACGGTCTGGCCGGGCTCGGCGCGGAAGCTGATGTGCTCGAGCGTGTCCTCGCGCGCGTCCGGGTAGGCGAAGCTCACGTCGCGGAACTCGACCGTGCCCTTGGGCGTGGCTTCAGGCGCGGCAGCGACGTCGTTCGCGGCGGTGTTTCCCGTGAAACCTGTGCCGTCGGCGCGGTCGCGCACCATCGGTTCGGTGTCCAGCACCTCGAGCACGCGCTGGGCGGACACGTCGGCGCGCGGCCAGAGCACGAACACCATGCTCATGAGCAGGAAGCTCATGATGACCTGCACCGAGTAGCTGGAGAAGACGATCATGTTGGAGAACACGCCGAGCTTGTCCGTGGCCGCGGCGGCGTCGATGAGGTAGGCGCCGATCCAGTAGACCGCGAGCATCAGTCCGTTCATCACGCTGTTCATGAGCGGCATCATCACGGCCATCGCGCGGTTGGTGAACAGCTGCGTGTCGGTGAGGTCCTTGTTCGCGGCCGTGAACTTGGCCTCCTGCCAGTCTTCGGCGTTGTACGCGCGCACCACCTTGAGGCCGGTGAGGTTCTCGCGCGCGACGAGGTTGATGTTGTCGGTCAGGCGCTGCATCGCCTTGAATCGGGGCATGACGAGCGCCATGAGCACGACGATCGCGACGAGCAGCACCGCCGTGGCGATCCCGGTGGCGAGCGTCCATTCGAGGCCTTCGCCGGCGATCTTCGCCACGGCCCAGACGGCCATGATCGGCGACTTGACGATGAGCTGCAGGCCCATGGTGATGAACATCTGGATCTGCGTGATGTCGTTGGTGGATCGCGTGATGAGGCTGGCGGTGGAGAAGCGGCCCATCTCGGCGGGGCCGAACGATTCGACGCGCGCGAATTCGAGCGAGCGCAGGCGCTGGCCGAAGGACGCGGCCACGCGCGCGGCGATGAAGCCGGTCACGACGGCGCATGCCACCGAGCCAAGCGAGACGAGCAGCATCTTGCCGCCGGCGATCCAGATGTCGGCCATGGCGCTGCCGGGCGTCTCTACGAGCGTGGTGATGTGCGACATGTAGTCGGGCAGCTTGAGGTCGAACCAGACCTGTCCGACGATGGTGGCCAGCGCCACGAGCATCTGGACGATCTCCGATCCGGAGAGGTACTTCATGATGCGGAACATCGGCATCCTCCCTTTCTGATATTCGAATGATTACTTCCTAGTATTGAATTACTTACACTGTAAGACATTGGGCATGAGCACCCCACCACTCCGAGCCTCAGACGCCCTCCCCGTCATCCCGAGCGGAAAGCACCCCTTTCCCCGTCATCCTGAACGGAAAAGCACGTCCTTTCCCCGTCATCCTGAGCAAAGGCCATGCCCCTTTCCCCGGTCACCCTGAACGGAAAAGCACGTCCTTCACCCCGTCATCCTGAGCGAAGGGCGCAGCCCGAAGTCGAAGGATCCCTGACCTCTCACCCCGCCGAACGATCCCGCCGCTCGAACGCGGCCCTCACCTCCTCGGGCGTAGGTCTGGGGCGTCCGGGGCAGCAGATCGACATGTACGTGACGAACTCCTCAACCAGATCGACGAACTCGCGCGTGCGGCGCTCCCCCATCTGCGAGAAGATCCAGCCCATCGCCGAGCGCATCTCGTCGATGCCGCGACGCGCCTGCTCACGCCCGGCATCCGTGAGGCTCACGCGCACCATGCGCCGGTCGTCCGGATCCACGTCGCGCGTGATCAGCCCCTTCTTCTCCATCGATGCGAGGAGCGTGGAGACGCGGCCGGACGTCGCGTTGAGCGCCTCGGCCACTTGGGACGGCGTCAGCGTGCCGCGACGCAGCAGATCGTGCAGCACGAACGGCTCGCCGTGGCTGCCGCGGACCATCTCGCGCTGCATCTGCGAGCGACTGTTCTTCATGCAGTCCAGCAACGCCGTCACCGCATCCTGCTCGTATCCCATGCGCGCTCCTTTCGTCGACTGCAAAGTATCTTACACCCAAAGATAAATCACGCAAGCGACGCGCGTCGCACGACGCCGGTGTCGCATGATCGTTCCGCGACGCCGCACGTCACGTCCATGTCCGTCCAGCTCCGCACGATCGCCGCGCATTACCCCTCTTCCGGCAAGCGAACGCCCGGGTTTTCTCGGAAACGGCGGAATACCAACAGGCCGGACGGAAACCCGCCCCTTCGTTTGCCCAGACATCGTCATCCTGAGCGGAGCCCGCAGGGCGAAGTCGAAGGATCCTTGACCGACGGAAACCCCTCGAGGCAAGGCAAAGATCCTTCGGCTCCGGCCTACGGCCTCCGCTCAGGATGACAGAAGGACAGTCCCCGGCCGTCCGCACAGGATGACAGAAGGGCAGGCCGCCGCGCGGAAAGATAGGCCGCGGCGCCGCGCGGAGGACAGCCCTCATCCGATGCACCGCCCAGGATGACGGAAGGACAGGCCTGCTCGGTACGACGGAAGGACAGGCCTCGGCCGCTGCTCAGGCCTTGTACCCGAAGTTCGGGATCGCGGCCCAGCGGTCGCGCAGGAAGTGCGCCGCCATCTTGGGCTGACGGTCGCGCGTGAGGATGCCCTTGCGGTTGCCTTCCACGCGCATGGTGCCCTGGATGGTCACGAAGTCGGCGAAGTTCCACAGCTGCTCGCCGATGAACCACGGGCGCTTGTCGATCTCGGCGTCGATGCGCGCGAAGTAGTCGCGCTGGTACTCTTCGCTCCACATCTTGCCGTGGGTGCCGTGCACGCCTTCCATGGTGTCGGCGCCGTACTCGGTGAACATGACCGGCTTGCCGATCTTCTCCCACCAGTCGAGCTCCACGTTGAGGGCGTAGCAGGCCGCGTCGAGGTCGCCGGACAGGTTGTACCAGCCGTAGTAGCGGTTGAGGCACACCACGTCCATCGTGCGGGTGACGAGGTCCTTGGTGTAGTCGTTCTGGCAGCACACGATCGTGACCGGGCGGTTCTGCGGATCCTCGGCGTGCGCGAGCTCGTACAGCGGCGTGAAGTACTTGAGCGCGTTCTCGCTCTTCTCGCCGCCCTGGTCGTACCACGGCTCGTTGGCGAGCGACCACATGACCACGGACGGGTGGTTCTTGTCTCGCGAGATCATGTCCTTGATGACCTGCTCGTGGTGCTCGAACAGCGGCTTGTTGGTGTACTGCGGCCAGCTCATGCCCACGGCCGGGGTCTCGTCGATGATGACGATGCCTTCGCGGTCGCACAGGTCGTACATGTTCTCGGCGTACGGGTAGTGCGACGTGCGGAACGAGTTGGCGTTGAGCCAGTGGATGAGCGAGACGTCCTTGACGTTGAGCAGCTGGTCGGTGCCGCGGCCGTGGAAGTAGCTGTCCTCGTGCTTGCCGAAGCCCTTGAAGTAGAACGGCTTGCCGTTGATGAGGAACTGCTGGTCCTTCACCTCCACGGTGCGGATGCCGAAGGTCTGCTCGTACTCGTCGGCGCCGTCGCCCTCGCCGAGGGTGACGTGCGCGGCGTACAGGTAGGCGGCGCCGGGGTTCCACAGGTGCGCGTCCTCGAGGGCGATCTCGCCCTGTGCGCCGGAGGCGGTGGCGACCACGTTGCCGAACTCGTCGAGGATCTCCACGCGCACGGCAGCCGGATCGGCGTCCGGGCCGGCCAGCGTCACGTCGTAGCCCACGACGGCCGGGCCGGTCTCGCTCTCGCCCAGACCCTCGGTGACGGACTTGGTGACGAACGCCACATCCGCGATGTGGTTCAGCGGGGTGGTGTAGAGCTCCACGTGGCGGTTGAGGCCCGCGAAGTTGAAGAAGTCGAAGTTCGGGCGGTTCTGCGGCTTGGCGTAGCGCTTGCCGGCCTCCACGGACGGGATGCCCGCGTTGTCGGAGCCGAAGAACGCCACGTTGCCCTCGTTGCCGATGGGCAGGGTGGACTGGTTGATGCGGTTGTCCACGGCCACGGTGAGCAGGTTGTCGCCGGCCTTGAGCGCATCGGTCACGTCGAACTCGAACGGCAGGAAGCCGCCCTTGTGGCTGCCGAGCTTCTCGCCGTTGAGGTAGACGTCGGCCGCGTGGGTGGCGGCGTCGAAGCGCAGCACCACGCGCTGGCCGGCGATGGCGCGGGCCGGCAGGGAGAAGGTGCGCTGGTAGACCACCCAGCCGTAGGTCTCGTAGAGGTCGACCAGGTCGTTCTGGTCGTTGTAGGATCCGGGCACCGCCATCGGGATGGCGTCGGGCAGGGCCTCGCCGATCCATTCGCTCGGATAGTCCTCCTCGCCGGCGGTACGGAAATCCCATACGCCGTCAAGGCTGAACACCAGACGGGCATCGTTCGACTGCGGGTAGAGCATCGTGCGTTTCCTTCCACTTCCTCGACAGCATTGTCTCTGTACGCACCATGATACACGCACTTTCGATCAGGTTTGAACACTTTCCGTCAAAAAGGGTCATTTTTTTCATGCACTCAGCACAAGGGACCCGAGTTCTGAGTGTGTGCCCCGGGAAGACGCCCCCGCGCACCGATCCACGCCACCCCGACAATCGGCGGAATTCCGCCGATCTTCACGCCCGCCCGAACCGCGGAGACGCCGCCTCCTGCGAGAAGGGGCACTCAGAAGTCGGAACCCGACTTCTGAGTGCCCCATTCGATCAGACCGATCAGCTCGATCAGCGGCGTGCCGCGTCACGCCGCGCCACGCGATGCGTCACGCGCGGGCCGGCCGCGCCTTCCGCCGCTCGCGCAGCAGGCAGTACCCGCCGAACGCCGCCAGCCACACCAGACCGGCCGTCGCGGAACCGCGCGTGTCGGCCGCCAGGAACAGCGTGCAGTAGATGAACACGAAGAACGCCAGCGCCAGCGTGTTCGTCACCTTCCACGCCGGCATCACGAAGCCGTCGGGCATGAAGTCCGGCGACTCGCGGTAGCGGCGGTGCGCCAGCATCGTGAGGATGTAGATGAAGATGAACACCGCGGAGGACGCGGACGCGAACAGCACGAACAGGCTGGAGACCTTCGGGAACGCGTTGATGATCGGCGAAAGCACCACAAGGCCGGCGGAGATGAGGATCGCGCGCGCCGGCACCTTGTGCTCGGACACGGTGGCGATCCGCCGCACGCGCGGGTTGCTCGACTCCCCCGTGAGCTGGAACAGGTGGCGTCCGGCCGAATACAGCAGCGAGTTGAGCGCGGACGACGCGGCGGTGATCACCACGAAGAACACGAGCGCGCTCGCCCAGTTGAGGCCCGCATACTGGAACACCATGATGAACGGGGACGCGAAGGAGCCGTCCGCGTTCGGCTGGAACGTGCGCCACGGCACGATGAGCATGATCGCCAGCAGCGCGCCCACGTAGAACACGAGCACGCGCACGATGAGCTCGTTGACGGCCTTGGGCAGCACCTGCCGCGGGTTCTCGGTCTCGGAGACGGTCACGCCCACGAACTCGATGAGCTGGTAGGCGAAGAACACCATCTGGAAGCTCATGAGGAACGCCATCCACCCGTTCGGCGCGATGGAGAAGCCGTCCGTGATGTTGGCGAGCCCCGCCTGCCCGGCCGGTCCCACCTGGTCCATGCCCTGGATCCTCACGGACGGATAGTGGTATCCGATCACCACCATCACCACCGCGGTGACGATCATCGCCACGATCAGCGTGATCTTGATCATCGAGAACCAGAACTCCACCTCGCCGAACACCTTGACGGCGATGAGGTTCACGGACGTGAGCACCACGAGGAAGCACAGCTCGATGAGCCATTTCCACGCGGTGAGGTCGATGCCGAACGTGTCGAAGAACGTCACGAAGTACGTGGACACGGCGGTGATCTCGGTCATGCCGAGCAGCACGAGCGCCAGCCAGTACGTCCATCCGGCGAAGTGCCCCCAGCCCCTGCCGAGGTACTTGGTGATGAAGTTGATGAACGTGTGCTGGCTCGGGTCCTTGTACATCATCTCGCCGATGGCGCGCATGAGCAGGAACATGATCGCGCCCACCGCGATGTACACGAACACGATGGACGGGCCCGTGAGGCTGATCGACTTGCCGGAGCCGAGGAACAGGCCGGTGCCGATCGTGCCGCCGATGGCGATGAACTGCACATGGCGGTTGTTGAGGCCGCGGGCCATCTGGTTGGCCGCGTCGTCGGGCGCGCCCACGCCGGATGCCGCGGAATCGGAAGCTTTCGTCTGAGACATAGTTGGTCATTGTAACCGGGCGTATGCCGCGCGATGTTTCCGCGCTACTCCACCGACTTGAGCGAGCTGACCGGGTCGATGCGGTCGAGCGCCGGATTGGCGAGCAGCTGCACCAGCATCGAGAACGCCAGCGTGGCCGCCGCGGCGATCGCGTAGCTCGACGGCCTCACCTCCACCTCGAAGTACAGTCCGGACATGTCGATCGCCGCCGTGAGCAGCCCGCCCACCACGCGCCCCAGCGGCAGTCCCGCCGCGATGCCCATGAGCGTGAGCGCGGTCATCTCCTTGTTCACGTACAGGTGCACCTCGCGGTCGAAGAACCCGAGCACCTTGAGCGTGGCCATCTCGCGCACGCGCTCGGACACGTTGGTGCTGGCGAGCGTGAAGAGCACCACCACGGCCAGCAGTCCGGCGAGCAGCGTGATGAGCGCCACCACCGCGCCCATGAGGTCGAAGCTGAAGTTGCGTTCCATGTCGTCGCAGCTCATGGCGCGCAGCACGTCCGGGTCCTCCTCGAGCGCGGCGACGTAGGCGATGCGGGCGTCGGCGTCGCCGGAGAGTGTGGCGAACGCGGCGTTGGGCGTGACGGCCGACGACGCGGCGTCCGATGTGCCGCCCGGCGCGCCGCCCAGCAGGCTGCGGTACAGCGACTCGCGCATGTAGACGTTCGATCCGATGAGGTTGCGCGTCACCGCCGTCACGGTGGTCTGCGCGCGACGCCCCTGCCCGTCCGCCACGGTGACGGTCTGCCCGTCGCGGATGCCGAGCGCGTTGACGGCCGACTGCTCCGCGATCACGCCGTCGGCGCCGACGGCGTCGTCGCCCAGCGAAACCGTCCCGCGGTCGCCCTCCGCGCGCGCGAGCGTCACCATGTCGCCCAGCCGTCCGGCGTCCGCGTCCGGCACCACCACGAGCTGGATCGCCCCGCTCGCGCCGGCGTCGTTGGTGATCTCGCCGCTTTCGATCCGCACGCGCAGCGTCTCCGTGGCGCGACCGTCGTCCGCGAGACGCCGGAACATCGCGTCGGCCGTGTCGTCGCCGGAGACGACGAGCGCGTCGTAGCGGTACAGGTCCTCGTACTGCCGCGGCCCCAGCGTGGCCACGGTGTCGTTGATCGCCAGCCCGCACACGATGAGCGCCGTACACCCCGCCACACCCAGCACGGTCATGATCAGCCGCGACTTGAAACGGAAGATGTTGCGCACCGTCACCTTGTTGAGGAAGCTCAGCCGCCGCCACACCGGACGCACGCGCTCGAGCAGGATGCGCGCGCCGGCGCGGGGCGCCCTGGGACGCATCAGCGCGGCCGGGGTCTGGCGCATCTCCCCCGCGCACGCCGCCAGCGTGGCGCCGAGCACGCCCGCCACGAACAGCGCGACGCCGAACGAGCCCATGCCCCAGTCGTATTCGAGGCGCACGTCCGGCACCATGTACATCTCGTCGATCACCAGCCGCAGGAACGCCGGAATGCCCAGGAACCCCACCAGCAGGCCGAGTCCGCCGCCGATCAGGCACGCCAGCAGCGCGAACAGCAGGTAGCGCTGCGCCACCGCCGCGCCGCCGTAGCCGAGCCCCAGATAGGTGCCGATCAGCCCGCGGTCCTCCTCCACCATGCGCGTCATGGCGGTCAGGCTCATGAGCGCGGCCACGAGCAGGAACACCACGGGGAACGCGCGTCCGATCGACTCGATCGAGCTCAGGTCGGAGTCGAGCGCGTTGAAGCCGCCGATGCTGCTGCGCGTCTGCACGTACCAGCGCGCCTGCGCGATGTCGGCGATCTGTTGCTGTCGTCTGGCGAATTCGGCGTCCGCGTCCGTGCGTCTGGAGGCGAGCTCGGCGCGCGCCTCGTCCAGCTTGCCCTGTCCCTCGGCGAGCTGGGTCTCGCCGTCCGCGACCTGCCGCAGCCCGTCCTCGATCTGGTGCCTGCCGTCGGCGAGCCGGGCGGCCTGGGATTCGAGCTCGGCCGACCGGCGTTCGAGTTCGGCGGACTGCTCGTCGAGCGCGGCCTGCTGCGCGTCCAGTTGCCGTTCCGCCGTCTGTGTCTCCTGCTCCTTGGCGGTCAGCTGGGCGTCCTGCGCGTCCAGCGCGGTCTCCTGCTGCGCGATCGCGTCGAGCTGGGCGCGCAGGGCGTCCGCGGCGGAGTCGTCCTGTGCGGCCTGCGTGGTCTGCGTGGCCTGCGCGAGCTGCGCGAGCTGCTCCTCGATTCGCGCGCGGGCCTGAGCGAGCTGCGCCCTGCCGGCATCCAGCTGCGCGCGGGCGTCGGCGAGCTGCGCCTTGCCGGCGTTCAGCTGCTCGCGCGCGGCATCGAGCTGACGTCGTCCGTCCGCGATCCGATCGCGCCCGTCCCTGATCTGCGTGCGGCCGGAGGCGATCTGCCGCTCGCCGTCCCGCAGTTCGGCCTGTCTGGATTCCAGCTGCGCGCGCGAATCGGCGAGCGTCCGGCGGTTGGCGTCCAGCTCGGTCTGGCTGGCGTCGAGCTGCGCGGCCGCGTCGTCGAGCTGCGCGTAGGCGTCGGCCTTGGCGTCGTCGAGCCTGCGCTGCGCCGCGTCCACGAGCGTCTGCCGACGCGCCTCCTGCCGGTCGGTCTGCACGGTGTCGCGGATGCGGTCGGCCACGGCCTTCACGGTGGCGTCGTAGCGGTCGGAGAACGTGTCCAGCGCAGCGGCGCCGTCCACGGTGAGGCTGATCGAGGTGTACGTGGCGCCGGTCACGCCGTCGGACGACGCGAAGAAGGCATAGTCGCTGGCGGCGTTGTTGCGGAAGTTCTTGCCCGCGTAGCCGTAGGGGTTGCTCAGATCGGCGGGGTCGAGCACCACGCCCACGATGACGAGGTCGGTCGGGAAGCGCGGCGTGGAGCCGACGCCGTCCGCGTCATCGGCGGCATCGGCTGCGTCGGCGGAGTCCTCGGCATCGGCATCGTCGTCCGCGTCGTCCGGCGTCGCGACGATCGCGTCGCCGATCCCCAGCCCGCTGTCCTTGATGAACTTGTCCGTCACGGCCACCTCGCCGGCCGCGGACGGCATGCGCCCGCTCTCGAGCCGTGGCATGTTCAGCCCCTCCGCGCCGAGCTCGCCGATCGTCGCGCGCTTCTGCGAGCCGCCCACGCGCACGGTCACGTTCTGCGAGCGCTCCGGCTGCACGGTCCGCACGCCCTCCACCGCGCGCAGCGCCTCCACGTCGCCATCGTCGAGGCCCAGCGTGGAAAGCACCTGAATGTCCATGAGGCCTTGCGCGTCGTAGAAGCGGTCGGCGGCCAGGAACGTGTCGCGGCAGCCGGCATAGATGCCGGTGAGCACGGCCACGCCGAGCAGGGAGATCATCGCGATCGACGCGAACCGCTTCCACGCGCGCAGCCATCCGCGCAGCATGTCCCTGAGCATCGCCCGGTTCATCGTCGGCCTCCTTTCCCGCGCCGCCTGTCCGTCATGTCTGTGTTGTTCTTCGTGCCGCCGCTCGGCTGCCGTCGTTCTCCGCGCCGATCGCCGCGGCGTGCGTTCACCACTCGATGTCCGCCACCGGCACCGGCGCCGCGTTGTCCTCCTGCGCCGTCACGCGCCCCGAGCGGAAGCGGACCACGCGGTCGGCCATCGGCGCGATCGCCGAGTTGTGCGTGATGATCATCACCGTCATGCCCTGTTCGCGCGCCACGTTCTGCAGCAGGCGCAGCACGTCCTTGCCGGTCTCGTAGTCGAGCGCGCCGGTCGGCTCGTCGCACAGCAGCAGCTTCGGTTTCTTCGCCAGGGCGCGCGCGATGGACACGCGCTGCTGCTCGCCGCCGCTCAGCTGCGCCGGGAAGTTGTCCATGCGGTCGGCGAGTCCCACCTTGGCGAGCGTCTCCGCCGGGTCGAAATGGTCTGGGCAGATCTGGCTGGCCAGTTCCACGTTCTCCAGCGCGGTGAGGTTGGGCACGAGGTTGTAGAACTGGAACACGAATCCCACGTCCGTGCGGCGGTAGGCCACCAGATCGCGCTTGCGCAGCCCCGTCACGTCGCGCCCGCCCACGATCACGCGCCCGGACGTGGCCGTGTCCATGCCGCCCAGAATGTTGAGCGCCGTGGTCTTGCCGGCGCCGGATTGCCCCAGGATGATCGTGAGATGCCCCTGATCGGCGGTGAAGCTCGCATCGTCCAGCGCGCGGATCGGCGCGGCGCCGGACGGATACTCCTTGACCACGTGGTCGAACTCGATATACGCCACCGCGCGCCTCCCGCCTGCCGTACCGCTGCTACGATTTCAGTGAACCAACACTCTGTCGGTTTCGCAACCAACAGTCGGTTTCGAGAATGTGGGTTTGCGCCGCATCCGACGTGATGCCCGCCGCACGCGAAAGGACACCCCATGGCCAAGGCACTCACCGAAAGCCGCCGCACCCGCTACACGCGCCAAGCCATGAGCGACGCGCTCATCGACCTGTTGCGCGACCATCCGCTGTCCTCCATCAGCGTCACGGCCCTGTGCGAACGCGCCGACGTGAACCGATCCACGTTCTACGCGCACTACGATGCCATCGCGGACCTGCTGCAGGACATCGAAGACGACACGATGGCATGGGTCACGGGAGCGCTCGACCGCATCACCGCCAGGCCCGATCCAAGTGCCATCGAAGACGACATCGCGCGCATCTGCCGCTACATAGCCGACAACCGCCGTCACCTGCAGGTGCTCATGAGTCAGAAGGCAGGCATCGATTTCCCGGAGCGGCTGCTCGGGCTCGTCTATGGGCGCAGCGTGATCGCCGAACGCATGGGCGCCGGCTCGCTCGGCGACAGCGAAGCCGATCGCCGCATGCATTTCGTCGTCTCCGGCAGCATCGGGCTGATCCGTCACTGGATGGACACCGATCTCGGCGACCCGCCCGAAGCGGTGGCCCACACGATCTTCACGATGGCCCTGCCGACCATCATTCCCCTCACCGCGTCCGCCGCCGCACCCGCCGCATCCGCCGCACATTGAGCACTGACGCACGCGCCGCACGCGCCGGCCGTACAATGCCTCTGTTGCGCGCATCGGCGGCGATCCGCCGACGACCCGATCGCCGGCCGTCCGCCTGTGCGCACCGGAAGACGAAGAAAGAAGAACACATGAGCAGCAAGCATGAAACCGACGACGTGCCGGTGCCGGCCACGCTCCGCAAATCGCTGAAGAACCGCCACATCCAGCTCATCGCGCTGGGCGGCGCGATCGGCACGGGCCTGTTCTACGGCTCCAGCGAGTCGATCGCGCTGGCGGGTCCGTCCATCCTGCTGGCCTATCTGATCGGCGGCCTCGCGATCTTCATGATCGTGCGCGCCCTGAGCGAGATGTCGGTGGAGGATCCGAAGGCGGGCGCGTTCAGCTACTACGCCACGCGCTACTGGTCCAAGCGCGCCGGCTTCATCTCCGGCTGGAACTACTGGTTCAACTACATCCTCGTGTCCATGGTGGAGCTCGCCGTGGTGGGCTCGTTCGTGAACTACTGGTTCCCCGCGATCCCCACGTGGGTGTCCGCCGCGGCGTTCCTGGTGATCATCACGCTGGCGAACCTGCTGGGCGTCTCGAAGTTCGGCGAGTTCGAGTTCTGGTTCGCGATCATCAAGATCGTGGCCGTCATCGCGATGATCGTCGGCGGCCTTGCCGTGATCGTGTTCGCGCTGCCCACCGATTCGGGCGCCAAGGCGTCGTTCGCGAACTGGTTCGACCTCGGCGGATTCTTCCCCAACGGGCTCATGCAGCAGACGTCCGACGGCTCGTGGACCGGTCTGCTCATGGCGCTCGTGGTGGTGATGTTCAGCTTCGGCGGCACCGAGCTCATCGGCATCACCGCAGGCGAAACCGCCGATCCGCGCACCACGATCCCCCGCGCCACCAACGACATCATCTGGCGCATCCTCGTGTTCTACATCGGCGCGCTCGGCGTGATCATGGCCGTGGTGCCGTGGAACGCGATCGACGGCGAATCCAGCCCGTTCGTGCAGATCTTCGACTCCGTGGGCGTACACGCGGCCGCCGGCATCCTCAACTTCGTGTGCCTCACCGCCGTGATGAGCGTCTACAACTCCGGCCTGTACGCGAACTCGCGCATGCTGTACTCGCTGGCCAAGCAGGGCAACGCGCCCGCGTATCTGGGCAAGCTCAACGCGCACGGCGTGCCGGTGGCGGGCGTGCTCACGTCCGCAGTGATCACCGCGCTGGCCGTGGTCGTGGTGTTCCTGTGGCCCGAGTTCGCGTTCAACTACCTGATGTCGATCGCCACGATCGCCGGCATCATCAACTGGACGATGATCATGATCACCGAGATGCACTTCCGTCGCGTGGTGGCTGCGGGCAAGGCGCCCGAAGACACCGAGCTGGCCGGCAAGTCCGGCGCGGAGGCGCTTGACGCGATCCACTTCAAGCTGCCGTTCGCGCGCGTCACCCCGTGGGTCGTGCTCGCGTTCCTGGCGCTCGTGGTGGTGCTCATGTGCTTCTCCGCCAGCTACCGCGTGGCCGTGATCGCCGGCGTGATCTGGCTGGCCGTGCTGTTCGCCGCATACCAGCTCACGCAGGCCCGCAAGTAGGGCGGACGGCCCTTCCCTTCCTCTGGCGGCAAGGCGCTTCGGGTGGCACGTCCTCACACGCGTCACCCGAAGCGCCTTTTTCACGTTCCCCACTGTCACGCGGGCCGTACTGCATGCCCCCTACCGTCACGCGGGCCGTTGCGCCCCATTGCCGCGCGTCATGCGTCACACGGTCATGCGTTACACGCCCCGCACGTCACCGGGAGCGCCCTTCACGTCACGCGGAGCGGACGCTCCCAGTGACATCAAACCCAAAAACGTTGAAATTCCAACCTTTCGACGATACCCGTCACTGGGAGCGTCCGCTCCGCGTGACGCAGTAGGCGCTCCGCGTGACGCACTCATGTAGCCGAGGGCGACATTGGCGACGCGCAAGACCTTGCGAACGCATGGGATGCCGTCCCTCCCCCGGCTCAGGTCACATTCGACCACATCGGCGCTCCCGACCACATTCGACCACAGGTGTTCCGCAATGTTGCCACGAACGTCGTGCATCCCGTACGCTCGGCGCATGACGCACCGATTCGATTCCCCCGCTTCCTTCACGCCGCCAGCCGATCCCCTGAAGTATGACGCTGCCTTCGAGCACAACGTGCCGCGCGACTATCTGGCGGCATCACTGGCCCGACAGCAATTCGCCATGCTCGAGGCATGTCACGGCCATCTGGCGCGAACCACCACGTCACGGCCCCTGATATATACGGGGATGACCGCATTGACGCTGTGCCGCATCGAGCTTCCCCATTGTCCCCGACTGCAGCGCAAGACGTTCCATGTGCTCTATGACAAGCGAACGCATAGGCCCGATCGAGACGACACCGGCTATCTTCGTCTGCCCGAAGCGCTACGGACGCATCGCCCCGTCACGTTGATCCATCGGGACCGCGAAATCGTCTGCACGCATCCGTTGGTGACATGGGCGATGCTTGCCGCATGGCTGTCGCTCACCGAGGTCATAACATTGCTGGACGCGATCCTGCGCGCCGATGCCCGCGTGGCGAATCGAGGAGAAGACAGTCGCATGTCCCTTGACGACATATCGTCATTTCTCAGCCCCCTGGGCACATTCCCGGGACGTAAGAAATGTGTGCAGTCGCTGCAGTTCATTTCCACTGTCACGGATTCATCCATGGAATGCCGGACACTGCTGGCGTTGCTGCGTGAGGGGCTGCCACCTCCGGTGCCGCAATGGAGCACCTTCGTACCATCGCTTGGCCAAACCGTCACGACGGACCTTGCATATCCGGAGAGCAATGTCGTCATCGAATATGACGGCGATGCGCATCGTCAGGATAAAAGGCAATACCGCAGGGATGCCCGCAAACGGCAGGCCATGCAAGCCGATGGGCTCACCGTCATCGTGGTGTTCGCCGACGATATCCTCACGGATCGCGGTCGCGCTCTCTTCGCGCAACGCGTCGCCGAAGCGTTGGGCATCGATCCTCCCGGCGTGCCGCAGCCCGAGTACGAGGCCCTGCTGGACGATGACCGTCGGCGCGAGGCCAGAGATCGTCAAAGGCGATACCGCGCCAAGGAACGGACCAAAGGCCGACGCGTCTGACGGCCGCGAAATTCACGGAACGGCAAACAGTTGTCAGGAACGACACGGCCGCGCCACATCGTCACGTCCCATGGTCACATCACAGCACCACAGCGACGCATCGCCGCGTCATCACGCCGCTGGAAACGCCTCTGCGTCACTGGGAGCGCCACCTGCGTCACGCGGAGCGGACGCTCCCAGTGACGCAATGCCCCAAAACGTTGAAATTCCAACCTTTCGACGATGCCCGTCACTGGGAGCGTCCGCTCCGCGTGACGTATCAGGCGCGCCGCGTGACGCAGGTGGCGCGCCGCGTGACGTGTCAGACGCAGACGGCACCACACAGCCAGCGCCGGCACGCGGATGGGTGATACGACGAAGGCCGCCGCTCCGAACGAATCGGAACGGCGGCCTTGCGCAGGTCGATCGGCGCCCGGACGGCCCGATGATCAGACGATCGGGCTCACCGGACTCAGGTCAGGCTCACTGAACCTGGGTACGCGCGATCTGGCCGTTGAAGGACTGGGCCTCGTCGGCGTCCTTGACGCCCTGGTTGTTCCAGGAGAACATGGCGCGCAGCTTCGGGCCGACGGTCTCCAGGTGCGGGTGGGAGAACTTCTCCTGCAGGGCCTTGAACTTCGGGGCGCCAGCGGCCTGGTCGTCCATGAACTCCTTGGCGAAGGAGCCGTCCTGGATGCGCTTGAGCTGGTACTCCATGCGCTTCTTGGTCTCCTCGTTGATCACGGTGCAGGTGTAGTCGCCGTACTGGGCGGTGTCGGAGCAGGACCAGCGGGCCTTGTTCAGGCCGCCCTCGTTGGCCAGGTCGACCAGCATCTTCAGCTCGTGGAACACCTCGAAGTAGGCGATCTCCGGCTGGTAGCCGGCCTCGGTCAGCACGTCGAAGCCCATGTCGCACAGGTGGTTGATGCCGCCCATGAGGACGTTCTGCTCGCCGAAGAGATCGGTCTCGGTCTCCTCCTTGAACGTGGTCTTGATGGCGCCGGCGCGCAGGGCGCCGAGGGCCTTGGCGTAGGCGAGGGTGATCTGCCAGGCGTCGCCGCGCGGATCCTGCTCGACGGCCACGACGACCGGGACGCCACGGCCGGCGGCGTACTCACGACGCACGATGTGGCCCGGGCCCTTCGGGGCGACCATGAAGATCGGGTGATCCTCGGACGGCTTGATGTAGCCGTAGTGGATGTTGAAGCCGTGGGCGAAGGCCAGGGCGGTGCCCGGCTTCCAGTTCGGCTCGATGTCGTTCTTGAAGATCTTGGCCTGGTACTGATCGGGGGCCAGGATCATGATGATGTCGGCCTCGGCGGCGGCCTCCGGCACGGACTTGACCTCGAGGCCCTGCTCCTTGGCGAACTCGACCGACTTGGAGGTGGGGCGCAGGCCGACGACGACGTCGACGCCGGAGTCGCGCAGGTTCAGCGCGTGGGCGTGGCCCTGCGAGCCGTAGCCGATGATCGCGACCTTCTTGCCTTCGAGGACGGAGAGATCGCCATCGTTCTCGTACCAGATTTGTGCTGCCATGCTTGGCACTCCTTCAATGTGTGTTGGGGGGAACTGTGTTGTTGGCCCTATGTGTGGCGGCTTGCGCCGTATGGTCTCTTTCGCGCGGATTTTGTCCTCACAAACCAGAGCCCATCCTACCGGAAACATTGCCGTAACAAGGCCCCGTTCCACTACTTGGAAGCCTTGGCGCGCAACGGCGGAACGTCCGTGCGGGCGCCCTGCCGGAGCGATGCGCGGAGAGCGGATCGCCGATCGGGACATCGGACGCGCGCGACGCGGTCGCGGCACGCGATGCAGTGGAGCGATGCGCCGTTCACCCACGGCGCCGGGTTGAGTTATACGAAAAAGCCCCGCCGATCAAAGCAGGGCCGTCAAGGATTTTGTCCGCTGACCCTGCTTCGTTGGCGGGGCACAGCTACTTGCAGATGCGCCGATCAGTCCGCCAACGACGACGGGATAATAATTCGCGCCAGCAGCAGGCTGACGACGGTGGGGGCGGACGCTTCGGCGATGCCGCGGAACCCTGTCATCATGGCGAACCTCCTTTCGCATGCGATGGCGGACGCGCCCGGTCGGGCGGATCCGATGTCCGTGACTGTAGCCGACGGCGGCCGGAGGCGATCCCGGAAGGTCCGCATAATGGACGCCCTCCCGGACATCGCCGCCGGTCGCATCAGACGCGGATCACCACAGGTCGGCCGCGCGTCCCTGCAGACGCAGCACCGATTCGAGCAGGAAGTAGTCGGCGTAGACGATCGGCACGTGGATGCGGCCCTCGTGGTACTTGTCGGAGCACAGCTGCACCAGACCGTCGCGCGACGGATCGAAGTCGCATGCCTTGTCCGTCACGGCCTTGAGGATCAGCATCGCCCACTGGCGGTAGAACGCGCGCTCGGCCTCCGGCACCAGCTCGGCGAGCTCGATCAGCCCGTCGGCGGCCACGCAGGACGCGATCGCGTCGAACACCTTCGGCTCCGCGGGCTGGCGGAAGTCCACCAGCGCAATGCCGCCCGTCAGCGCCACCTGCGCGCAGAAGTAGTGCGCGATGCGCTTGGCGGCGTCCAGATAGCGCTCGTCGCCGGTGTGGCGGTACGCGCGCGCGAACCCGAACACGCCCCACGCCTGGCCGCGGCTCCAGCTCGACCCGGCCGCGTAGCCCTGCCCGGCCGGCGCCTCCTGGAACTCGCCGGTGAGCGGATCGAAGCACACGATGTGGTTGCACGAGCCGTCCGGACGCACCACGTTCGCGAGCATCGTGTCCGCGTGCTGGCGCGCCACCTCGGCGAAGCGCGGGTCGCCGGTCTCGTCCGTGGCCCAGAACAGCAGCGGGATGTTCATCATCGAGTCGACGATGGCCCACCCCTCGCGTCCGAGCTCGTTCCACGCGCGGATGAAGCGTCCCACCGGGTTGAAGCGGCCGGCGAGCACCGTGGCCACGTGCAGGCCGCGCGTGCGCGAGCGCTCGTTGCGCGTGAGCCTCCAGTCGGCCACGGCGGACAGCAGCCACAGGAAGCCCACGTCGTGGTCGAGCTTCTCGTAGGCGCTGATCACGTCGTCGAGCGTGGTCTCCTCGATGATGCGCGCGGGTGTCATGTAGCTGGGGTCGCCGGTGGCGTGGAACATCTGCCACAGGATGCCGGGCCAGAAGCCGTTCGTCCACCAGCCGGGGAACACCTCGGCCATGTTCTCCTCATACGTGCCGTTGACCGCGATGTACGGGATGCGCGAGCCGATGCGGTCGCGCTCGGCGGCGAACTTGGCCTCGAGTCTGGCGGCCACGCCCGCCGCCCACGCGGCGTCCTCGGGGGGAAGCTGATCGCTGATTGACGTGCCCATGTTGTCCTTCTCTCTCCTCGGCGAGTACGGGCGGATGCGGAGGGACAGGCGGCGCGACCCCTGTGCGGGCGCGCCCGTCCCCGCGTCTACGGCCAGTGTACTGGAGACGCCGCCCCTCGCCGTCTCCGCCGCTCCCGCGGCCCGGCGCCGATCCAGCCGATCCGCGCCGCTTCTACCGGCGCACCGCGCCCACGGCGCTGATGGCGAACGCCTCGCAGACCACGGTCAGCGCGATCGACGCCACGAACACCCACGCGTAGCCGCCGTGTCCCACGGCCAGCGCCGCGCCGGCCGCCGTGGCGCCGATCACCGTGCCGAGCATCCCGGCCGCGCCCAGCGTGCCCGTGGCGCGTCCGGCGTCGCGCGGGTCGGGCAGCACGGCCGTCACCAGCTCCTGGCCGAGCGCGTTGAACAGGCTGAACCCGAATCCGGACAGTCCCGCGAACAGCAGCAGGCCGAGCACGTTCGGCAGCACGAGCGGCAGCAGTGCGGCCGCCGCCACGAGCACCGCGGCCACGAGCGTCGGCGCCCACGCGCCCATGCGCTCGGCCAGCGGACCGGACGCGAGCGCCGCAGCCATCGACGCCACCAGCGCGACCACGCCCATCCACGCCAGCAGCATCGCCGCGTCCTTCGACGCCGCCGCATCGTCGCCCGCGCCCCCGAAGACGCCGAACTTCGCGATGTAGAACGTCACGATCGTCACGCAGCCCATCGCCGCGGCCATGAACGCGCGTGACCAGAACACGCGGCGGAACCCGGGCGCCCAGGACCGCAGACGCAGCGCCGCGAACGCATCGCCGGTCGCGTCGCGCGGCAGGCTCATCTCCACGCTGGACTTCTCGCGCGGCCAGATCGCCACCGCCGCCACGCCGGACAGCGCCAGCAGCACGGCGCCCCACGCGAGTCCCAGCGGCGCATCGCCCACGAACAGCACGCCGAACCAGCCGCCGAGCATCTGCCCCACGGCGAGCGCGGTGCCGTACCAGGCGTCGGCGGAGGCGCGGAACTTGTCCGGCACGCGGTCGGACATCGCGCTCACCAGCGGGCCGAGCAGCACGCCGTAGCAGCCCTGCAGCACGCACCACAGGATGACGACGAACACCGCGGAGCTGGCTGCGCCGTACAGCGCGCCGATGCACCACATCAGCAGACCGGAGAGCAGGCCGCCGGCGATGATCCACAGACTGCGTCGGCCGAACTTGCTGTGCGTGGCGTCGGACGACGCGGCGAAGAAGTTGCGCGACAGGTACGCCGCGACGGCGCCGAGCGCGTTGAGCACGCACAGGGCCGCGGCGGCGGAGGCGTGGTCGATCATGTCGAGCATCTGCGGCATCAGCGCGCCGGTCACGCCGGCCCACGGCACGGCGCCCAGCACGGCGGCGGCCACGAAGCCGAGCTTGAGGCGCAGCACGTCGGTTCTGCCGGGGCGCGTGCCGTCGGCGGCGACCATCGGGTCGCGCATGTCCATGAACGCGGACTGCGGGTCCGGCACGGCGGCGTCGATGGTGGCGGCGGCCACGGCGGGTGCGGATTCGGTGACCAGTCGCGTGGACTGGGTGCCCGACTGGTCGGCGGTGGGGTCGATGGAGCTCTTCGGCAGGCGCACGGCGAGGCGCGCGATGGCGGCCTTGTCCTCGGCGGTGAGCGTCTTGTCCGGGTCCGGGCGGTCGTCGATGCCGGGGCGGACGTACACGTCGCCGGGCATGACGAAGCGGCGCGGCTGCGGCTGAGGCTGCGTCGATTGCGGCTGCGGTGCCTGCGGCTTCGCGGCGGGGCGATCGGCGTTCTCCTCGCGCGGCGCGGACTCGTGATCTGCGGGTTCGTGGTCTGCTGATTCGCGGACCGCGGGTTCGTGGTCTGTGGTCATGGTGCTCCCCTCGTTCGGCGTTCCTGACGGATGCGCGATCTCCTGTTCCTTCCGTATCGCGAGGCCAAGCCTAGGAAGCGAATCAGACAGCGCATACGCGAAAGCGGGGCCCCGACCATGACGGCCGGAGCCCCGCGGAGGGGATCAGGGATTCAGGGGAAGATCAGGAGGAGGTCACTTCACGTTCTTGATGCGCATGATCAGGAACGCGGCCACCAGCACCAGCACGATCGCCACCGGGAAGATCCACATGTAGTTCTGGCCGGAGATGACCACCACGATGGAGCCGAGCAGCGAGCCGAGCACCGTGCACAGCGTGTTCGCGAGGTTGAGGATGCCCAGATCCTTGCCGGCCTCGTCCGGGTTCGGCAGCACGGACACGTTGAGCGCCTGGTCGATCGCGTTGTACACGCCGTAGCCGAAGCCGGCGATCGCGGCGAACAGGTACATGCCCATCGCGCTCGGGATGAGCCACGGCATGAGCACGCCCACGGCGTACAGGCAGCTGGCGATGGCGACCGGCACCTTGCGCATGCCGATCCTGTCGGTCAGCGGGCCGGCCACGAGCGCGGCCACGAGCGAGACGACCAGCGTGATCGTGGCCATGACGGCGATGATGTTCGCGGCCTCGTCCGCCAGCGCCTGCTCCTTGAGGCCGGAGCCGGCGAGCGTGTAGTACTTGACGATGTACAGCTGGTACATGACGATCATGTTGTAGCCGGCCATCATCATCGTGCGGCCGAAGAGCGCGTAGTAGAAGTCGGGCGCGTTCTTGGGCGGACGGAAGCTCATGAGCAGCATCTTGGCGCTGAACGGCTCGCGAGGCAGGTCGCGGCTGGACTTCTCGCGCGGCCACACCACCACGGTGATGATGCCGATGAAGCCGAACACGCACGCGGCCATGACGAAGCCGGTGCTCAGGCCGGCGGCCTTGATGACCTGCGCGCCCACCAGGGAGCCGAGCGTCTGGCCGCAGGCGATGCCGGCGCCGTAGAAGCCGGAGATCGTGCCGCGCACCTTGTCCGGCACGCGGTCGGACATCGTGGCGACGAACGGGGCGAGCATCACGTTGTAGCCGAGCTGCATGCCGCACCAGGCCACCATGATCACCGCGTGGGAGTGCGTGGCGCCCAGCAGCAGCGCGCACAGGCCGGTGACAACGCCGCCGGCGATGATCCACGGGGTGCGGCGGCCGAAGCGGGAGCGCGTCAGGTCGGAGAACGTGCCGAAGATCACGTTGGCGAGCAGGGCCACCACGGAGCCGGCCGCGTTCAGCGCGCCGATCATCGCGTCGCGCGAGGCGGCGTCGATCTGGTCGAGCAGCTCGGGCAGGATCAGCGAGCTCAGCGCCACCCACGGGATCGCGCAGGCCACGGCGGAGAGCGTGAAGCCGACGCCGAGGCGGATGATCTCGGCCTTGGTGGGGCGGTGGCCGTCGGCGGAGACCATCGGGTCGCGCAGGTCGTTGAACGCGGAGTTGAGGTCGGGCGCGGCGGCGTCCACGGTGGACACCGCGGTGGCGATGTTCGCGTTGCGCGCCTGCGCCGCGGCCACGGTCGACTCGGACGGGTCGGCCTCGATGGTCTTGGTGGCGGTGGGCTTCATGGCCAGTCGCTCGACGGCCTTCTTCTGCTACGGCGTCAGCGCCTTGTCGTAGTCCGGACGGTCGTCGATGCCCGGGCGGACGAACTTGTCGTCTTTCATGTTGTGCTCTTTTCGGTTGGGATGTCGAAAACGTCTGAATGGTCGAAAACGTCCGGTGCGAGGCTCAGGCCACGGTCGGCGGGTCGTTGAGCAGGTCGCGGGTCTCGTGCTCGCCTGCGGCGTCGGTCCAGGACAGCGTGGCGACCGGCGTCTCGTTGTCCGCGCCCATGCCGAGCGACGGCTCGAAGGTGAGCGACGCGGCGGTCGTCTCGCCCTTCCAGCGGAACGTGATCGCCTTGCCGTCCTCGCTCAGCTCGTACGAGAACTCGCCGTCGAACGCGTCGAGCCCGTTGCGCAGCTTCGCCAGCGCGTTGAGCGCCCTGACCACCGGACGCGCGAGGTTCTCGTCCACCTCGGCCGTGGAGTAGTAGTGGCGGTTGATGTCGCGGCCGTTGTTGGTGCGGCGCAGCAGCTCCATGTCGTTCACGCCGGCGAGCGCGCCCACGTAGTACACCTGCGGCACGCCCGGCAGGAAGAACTGCACGGCGCGGGTGGCAAGGTAGTGCTGGTCGTTGCGTCCGAGCGCGGAGTAGTACGTGCTGTTGACCTGGTAGAGGTCGAGGTTGGACGCGGCGGCGCCGGTGGCGGCCTGCGATTCGCCGTTGGTGTTCGCGTGGATGGTCTTGACCAGGTTGTCCACGTCCTCGTCGGGGATGAGGCCCTTGAGGCTGCGGTCGAGCTGGTCGGAGCCGATGTCGATCACGCCGATGCCGTCGTGCGTGTCGAGCACGGTGACGGCGTTGTTCGGGCGGATCTCGGTCCACGCGGCAAGCGGCCTGACGTCGCCGGAGAACACGGAGTGCAGCAGCAGCGGGGGCAGCGCGAAGTCGTACACGCGGTCCACCTTGGACGCGATCTCCACCTGCTTCTTGTAGTACGAGTGCACCTCGATGAGGATCTCGAGGCCGCGCTTGACGCCCTCCTCCCTGAGGCGCGAGATGAGCTTGAACGTCTTGGGCGTCATGAAGCAGCTGGTGCCGGCCTCCTTGGCGCCGTAGCCCACGGCGTCGAGACGGATGTAGCTGACGTGGCTGGCGGCCATCTGGTCGAAGATGGACATGAGGTATTCCCAGCCCTTGTCCGAATCGGTGTCGATGTCCACCTGCTGCGGCGTGAAGCTCACCCACACGAGGCGCGTCTTGCCGGCGAACTTGTAGTGCGTGAACGGCAGGCCCGGACGCGGACGGTAGATGCCGGCGAGGTCCGCCTCGGTGGCGCCGTTGGGGAACACGGAGCTCATGGTGAGGAACATCGGGTAGTACTCGGATTCCTCGCCCTTGGCGAGCACGTCCTGGAACTGCCTGGACTCCCAGCTCATGTGGTTGACGATCGCGTCCACCATGATGTCGTGGGTGCGGCTGAGCTCGGCGACGTCGTCCCACGAGCCGAGGCGCGAATCCACCTTCGTGTGGTCGATCGGATCGAAGCCGGCGTCGGCGCCGTCGAACGGCGTGAAGAACGGGAGGATGTGCACGCCGTCGTAGACGCCGTCGAAGCGCGTGCGCAGGATGTCGGTCATGGATTTGATGGTGCCGTCGCCGAGGCGGTCGGCGTACGTGATGAGCTGGACCTTGTTCTTCATGGAGAACTCCTTCGTTTCCCTGGTTTCCCTGATTTCCTTGGCGGTTGCGCACCGGCCGTGCGGGGCGTCGCGTCGGCGTCCGCGGTGCGGCTCTGTCCTTGCCGCGCCCCGATCGTCGTCGTTGCCGTCTCGCCGCCGTCCGGCGTTCTGTTCGTACTGGTCGCCGATGCCGTTCGCACGGTATCGAACCGGTTCGATGACCGATGCGGCGGAACCTCGTCGCCATATCGGGAAAACTCGGACACCGTATCGTTCGGGATCCATGCGCCGCGATCCGCCGTCCATCGGAATGGCCGGGTGAACTGATCGTTGGTGCATCGGAAACTGTCGCGTACAACGTCTTTGTTTATCGAACCGGTTCGATAGTACCCGACGACCCCGCTCGAACGCAACCGACGTCATCGGCGTGTCGCAGATCCCCGTCCCTCACGCGCCCACTGTCACGCGGAGCGTCCCGATCGTCACGCGGAGCGGACGCTCCCGGTGACGCAGACCACCAAATCGTTGGAATATCAACGTTTCAGGCCGATCCGTCATATGGAGCGAACGCGCCGCGTGACGCATACGGCGCTCCGCGTAACTCACGGCTGCGCGACCGACCGGCCGCCGGCTCGTACGCACCGATCCGCGGCTCAGTCGGTCTGGGCGGCCTCGGCGCCGAAGAGCAGCTGGTGCACGGCGTCGGTCATGCGCGTCGTCTCGCCCAGCTTGACCTGCATGGGCACCATGTCGGCCACCACGCCGGCGGGCTTCGCAGGCACGGGCGCGTCGTCGCGTCCGTCCCCGGTCCTGGTCCCGCGTCCAGACGCGACCTCGCCCTCGCCCTCGCTCCCAGCGTCAGCACCGCCACCGACACCGGCACCAGCACCACCCGTCACATGCTTCTCCTGCATCTCCTGCGCCTCGGCACCGGCGATCGCGTCGATCATGCGCCGCGCCGCCGCATCCGCCAGCGCCTCGAAGTCCTGCAGGATCGACGTGATGCGCATGCCCGCCAGATCGGTCACGTACGTGCCGTCGTAGGCCATGATCTGCATCTGGTCGGGGACGCGCACACCCCGGCGCAGCGCCTCCTGCACGCAGAACGCGGCGGCCATGTCCGGCGCCACGATCGCGTCCGCCTCGGGGAAACGGTCGAACGCCCGGCGCGCCGCGGCCTCGTACCCGGCGAAGTCGCTGACCTCGGGCACCTCCAGATAGTCCCAGCGGATGCCCGCCATGTCGAGCGTCTGCTCGAAGGCGAGGTGGTAGCGGATGGGCGGGAACGTGCTGTGGTCGCCGATCACGTCCTGCACGCTGCGCCCGGACAAGGACACCGCCTCCGACGCCGACGCGGGCACGGGTGCGCTCTCCCCCTCCGCGGCGGCATCCGACGCGACGTCCGCCTGCGCCGCCGCCATCTGCGCCGTGAGCAGGTCGTTGTACTGCGAGCGCGGACCGCCGATCTCCACGACGTGCCGCACGCCGGACAGCGCGAACATCGTGGCCGCCAGCTCGCCGCCCTGTTCGTGGTCGGAACCGATGGACGGGATGGATGCGCCCAGATACCGGTCGAACGCCACCACCGGCCGCTGGATCGACGTCCAGTAGTTCGTCGGGTGCGCGGTGTGCCCGCCCATGATCAGCCCGTCCATCATGTGCCGGCGCAGCATGTCCACGTACTGCTCCTCGCCGCCGCCCATGTCCGCCGTGGAGCACACGATCGTGCGGAATCCGGCGTCGAACAGGCGCCCCTGCAGCCCCGCGGTGAGCGTGGCGAAGAACGGGTGTCGGATGGTGGGCACGATGACGCCCACCACGTTGGTGCGGTCGTGGTAGAGGTTGCGCGCCAGTTCGTTGGGCACGTAGTTCAGCGCGTGCATCGCGGCCTCCACCTTGGCGCGCATGGCCGCGGACACGTACCCCGTGCCGTTGACCACCAGGGACACCGTGCTCACCGAGACCCCTGCCTTGCGTGCCACGTCGCGCATTCCCACCATCGCATCCACCTCCATTGGCGACCGTTCGATTCCTGCGAGCCATTGTACTCGAACCGGTTCGCTATGCGGTTCGCCGTGCGGTTCGCCATGTGGGCCGCTGCGCCGTCCGCCTCCGGTTCCGCGGGATCCGCGGCCCCCGCGCGTATGATGGTGGCGAACCATGAGGAGGGTACATGCATCCTGAGCAGCCTGACCGTCCCGCCCGCCCAGAACGCGCGCAGGCCGAACGCGACATCCACACCTTCCAGGTGGCCGACCACGGCGTCGACCCGTCCCCCATGCCCGTGCCCGTCGCGACGGAGACGGTTGCGGCGTCCACGCGACGCGGCGCGCGCCACGCCTCCGCGAACCGCCGCGGCTCCGACTCCGTCAGGCCCGGCAGGCCCGGCGAATCACGCGGATCACGCGCGAACGACCGCTTCGGCCTGAGGGACCTGCTCGTCTGGTGCGGCATCCCGGTGCTCGTGGTGCTGGCGCTGCGCATCCTCGTCTTCCCGCTGTACTGGATCCCCTCGTCGTCCATGATGGACACGATCCTGCCCGACGACCGCGTGGTGACCGTCAGCACGCACGTCCGTCCCACGTCCAAGCTGCAGCGCGGCGACATCATCGTGTTCAAGGATCCGGCGAACTGGCTGGGCGCGGAGAGCACCTCCGGCGGCGACGGCTACCTCATCAAGCGTCTGATCGGCCTGCCCGGCGACACGGTGGCGTGCGATGGTCCCGGCAATCCGGTCACCATCAACGGCGTGGCGATCGACGAGACCTCGTACATCCGCCCCGGATCCGATCCGAGCGCGATGGCGTTCAGCGTCACGGTGACCGAGGGACACGTGTTCGTGCTGGGCGACAACCGCGCCCGCTCCGCCGATTCGCGCTTCCATCAGGACGACGGCGACAACGGTCTGGTGCCGATGGAGGACATCGCCGGCACCGCGCTCCTCACCTACTGGCCGCTGGACCGCATCAGCCTGCTCGACGCGCACCACGAGGTCTTCGACGCCGTGCCGTCCGACGGTTCCGCGACGGCGGGCGCGGCGAACGACGTGACCGCGGCGAACAGCGTGACCGCGGAGGTCGCCGCGCGATGACCGTCCCCGTGCCCACGCTGGATCTCGAACGCCGTCTCGCCGACGAAGGCCACGATCTGATCGCCGGGTTCGACGAGGTGGGCCGCGGCGCGCTGGCCGGCCCCGCGATGGTGGGCGTGGCGGTGATCCGCGCCCGCGACCTGCGTTCCGGCGCCGTGGAGGTGCCGCCCGGCGTGGCCGATTCCAAGCTGCTCACCGAGCGGCGGCGCGAGGCGATCTTCGAGGAGCTCAAGGCGTGGTGCGCCGCGTGGGCCGTGGGGTCCGCGTCGAACGAGGAGATCGACGCGTGGGGCATCGGGCACGCGCTGGGCGTGGCGGCGCTGCGCGCGCTCGACCAGGCCGAACGCGCGCTGGGGCTGGACGACGCCGCGGACGGCGCGGCCTCGAACGTCCGCATCGGCGCGATCCTCGACGGCCCGTACGACTACATCACCAGGACCGTGGACACCTTCGACGCCCCGGATCTGCCGGCGGCGCCGCACGTGGTCACGCAGGTCAAGGGCGACCGCCACTGCGCCACCGTGGCCACGGCCGCCGTGATCGCCAAGGTGACGCGCGACCGGCTCATGACGGACATCGCGCGCGAACATCCCGAGTGGGAGCCCTACGCGTGGGAGCGCAACAAGGGCTACGGGTCGGCCGCGCACCGGGCCGCCATCGCGGAACTCGGCCCCACGCCGCTGCACCGCGTCAGCTGGCATCTGCGCTGACGTCGTCGACTATTTGGAACGTTTGACGTGAACGCTCACAAGCGCACGTCTCCCTGTGTATGCTGGGAGTGTTGTACGCAAGCACTCGGGAAGAAGTAGCAGTGGTAGTGAACGGTGCCAGCGCAAAACGCAGCGGCGGCAAGCGCCCGTCCATGTTCGAGGTCGCACGACTCGCAGGGGTGTCGCATCAGACGGTTTCGCGCGTCATCAACGATTCGCCGGACGTCTCCGACGCCACGCGCGCCAAGGTGGAGGCCGCCATCGCCCAGCTGGGCTACCGGCGCTCCAACTCCGCGCGCGCCCTCGCGTCGAACCGGTCGCGCACCGTGGGCCTGATCGCCTGCTCCATCAACTTCTTCGGCCCCATCAACACGCTCGCCTCCATCGAGACGGGCGTGCGCCGGCACGACATGTTCCTGTCCGTGGCCATCGTGCCGCGCGCCGAGTTCGAACGCCAGGGCTTCGACTCCGCCGCACGCAGCTTCAGCGAGCAGGACGTGGACGCGCTCATCTGCATCGCTCCCACCGACAAGACGCTGCTGTCCGCGCTGCGCATGAGCACCACGATCCCGCGCATCCTGCTCACGTCGTCGCACGGCACGTTCGCCTCGGACGAGGCCGTGGCGCTGGGCGGCACCGGCGGTCCGCTGGCGTTCATCGGCATCGACCAGTGGAGCGCCATGCGCGACGTGGCGACCCTGCTGCACGATCTGGGCCACCGCGACGCGCTGTACCTCACCGGCGCCAAGGGCTGGCGCGACGCCGTCACCCGGCACATGGCATGGGACCACTACGCGGCCAAGCTCGGCATCGCGTCGCGCACGCTGGACGTGGACTCGTGGGATGCCTCCGCGGCCTACGCGGCGACCACCGAGGCGCTGGACGGCTACCTGTCCTCCGGGCAGCCGGTGCCCACCGCCATCGTCACCGCGAACGACAACCAGGCCGCGGCGGTGATGCGCGCGCTGCACGAGCACGGGCTGCGCATCCCGCAGGACGTGAGCGTGGTGGGCTTCGACGACATCCCCGGCGCCGACAACTTCTATCCCCCGCTCACCACCGTGCACCCGCAGTTCGACCAGGTGGGCGTCAAGGCCACCGGCGCGCTGCTCTCGCTGCTCGGCGAGGGCGACGCCCCGGAGTTCGACCGCACCGCGCACGGCATGGGGCTCGTGCCGGCCGATCTGGCGACGCGCGACTCCACCGGGCCCGCGCCGAGCCGCGGCTGAGCGGACGCGCACCGCGATACGGCCGCGCATACGACCCGCGCATACGACGAGGCCGGCACCCGCACGCAGCGGATGCCGGCCTCGGTCGTCAGTCGATCGGCGCGAACGCGATCAGAACTCGCGGTGCTCGCGGTAGAACTTGATCAGGCTCTGCGTGGACGCGTCCTGCGCGGCCAGCGCCTCGTCGTCCTGGGAGATGGCCGGCGTGATCTGCTTGGCCAGCTGCTTGCCCAGCTCGACGCCCCACTGATCGTAGGAGTCAAGGCCCCACACCGTGCCCTCGACGAGGGTGATGTGCTCGTACAGGGCGATGAGCTCGCCGAGCGCGAACGGGGTCAGCGCCACGCCGAGGATGGACGTGGTGGGCTTGTTGCCGGTGAAGACGCGGGCCGGGACGATGGCCTCCGGCGTGCCTTCGGCGCGCACCTCGTCGGCGGTCTTGCCGAACGCCAGCGCCTTGGTCTGCGCGAAGTAGTTGCCGAGGAACAGCTCGTGCACGTCCTGGTCGCCGTCCTTGGTCGGGTTCGGCGTGTTGACGAACGCGATGAAGTCGGCGGGGATGAGCTGGGTGCCCTGGTGGATCAGCTGGTAGAAGGCGTGCTGGCCGTTGGTGCCGGGCTCGCCCCAGAAGATCTCGCCGGTCTGCGTGGTGACGGGGGTGCCGTCCCAGCGGATCGACTTGCCGTTGGACTCCATGGTGAGCTGCTGCAGGTAGGCCGGGAAGCGGTGCAGGTACTGGTCGTACGGCAGCACGGCGTGCGCGGCCACGTTGAAGAAGTTGCGGTACCACACGTTGAGCAGGCCGAGCAGGGCGACGACGTTCTTCTCCACCGGGGTGTTGACGAAGTACTCGTCGATCTCGTGGAAGCCGTGCAGGAACTCCTCGAAGCGCGCCGGGCCGAGCACGACGGCCAGCGAGGTGCCGACGGCGGAGTCGACGGAGTAGCGGCCGCCGACCCAGTTCCAGAAGCCGAACGCGTTGGCGGGATCGATGCCGAACGCCTCGACCTTGTCGAGCGCGGTGGACACGGCCACGAAGTGCTTCTTGATGGCGTCGGCGCGCTGCGCGTCGGAGCCGTCGATCGCGCCGGAGGCCTTGAGGCCCTCGAGCAGCCATGTGCGGGCCTCGCGGGCGTTGGTCAGGGTCTCCAGCGTGGTGAAGGTCTTGGAGACGATGATGAACAGCGTGGTCTCCGGATCCAGGCCCTTGGTCTTCTCGGCCAGGTCGTTCGGGTCGATGTTGGAGATGTAGCGGGCGGAGATGCCGGCGTCCGCGTACGGCTTGAGGGCCTCGTACGCCATGTTGGGGCCGAGGTCGGAGCCGCCGATGCCGATGTTGACGACGGTCGTGATCTTCTTGCCGGTCACGCCCTTCCACTCGCCGGAGCGGACCTTGTCGGCGAAGGCGTAGATGCGGTCGAGGGTCTCGCGCACGTCCTTGACGACGTCCTGGCCGTCGACGATGAGCTTGCCCTCGTCCTCCACCGGGCGGCGCAGCGCGGTGTGCAGCACGGCGCGGTCCTCGGTGTTGTTGATGTGCACGCCGGAGACCATGGCCTTGACGCGCTCGTCGAGCTTGACGTCCTTGGCCAGATCGGCGAAGAGCTTCAGGGTCTCGGGCTTGATGAGGTTCTTGGACAGGTCGAAGTGCAGGTCGCCGGCCTCGAAGGACAGCTGCTCGACGCGGTCGGGTTCGTCGGCGAACCACTTCTTGAGATCGATGCCCTCGGCCTGAAGATCGTCGTAGTGCTTCTGCAGGGCGGCCCAGGCCGGGGTCTGCGTAGCGTCAACCGGAGGATTGATGGCCATAAGAATGGATCCTTTCATCATCACGTTGAAAGCGCCGACGCCGTGATGCGAAAACGCGGCGGCGGCGTTTCCTTCCAGACACGACGATACTCACAAAAGCCGACAGAACCGCACACATTCGGCATCGACGCGCAGACGGCACGCGCGCGACGCCGAAACGTCACCCGCGCGACGCACTCCCGTCACCGCAGCGACATCCGCGCACGCCGCGACGAGCCATGCGCGCTGTGATGCACCATGACGCGCCGCGACGCACCGTGGCTACAGCACGTCCGTCCGACCCACCTCGCGCAGATGCTCCACCATCGCCTTGATCTCCTGGCTGCGGGCTCGCGGCGCCACCAGCAGCGCGTCCGGGGTGTCCACCACCACCATGTCGTCCACGCCCAGCAGCGCCACCAGACGCCCGGAGGCGGGCACCACCACGTCGCCCGCGGAATCGAGATGCGCCACGCGCTCCGTGTCGCCCAGCACCTTGACGTTCGTGGGGCTCACGCTGGGCAGCAGCGCCGCCACCGAATTGAAGTCGCCGATGTCATCCCAGCCGAAGCCGCCCGGCACCATCGCCACGCCACCCGCCAGCGAGAGCGGCTCGGCGATCGCGTAGTCGAACGCGATCTTCTCCAGTCCCGGCCAGTAGCGATCCATCGCGATCAGGCGCGCGTCCGGCCCCGCCATCCACGCGTCGGCGATGCGGTCGAGCGCCTCGGCCAGCCGCGGCTTGTACTCGTGCAGCCGGTCCAGCAGCACGCCGGCGCGCATCACGAACATGCCGGCGTTCCAGCGGTATTCGCCGGTGTTCAGGTACGCCAGCGCGGTGGCGGCGTCCGGCTTCTCCACGAAGCGCTCCACCACGCGCGCGTCCGGGGCGTCGGGCACGGAGTCGGCGAGCGAGGCGCCCTGATGGATGTAGCCGAACGCCGTGGAGGGGCGCGTGGCCGCGATGCCGATGGTCGTCACGTATCCGGCGCGGGCGGCGGCCACGGCCTGGCGCACCGATTCGGCGAAGGCCTTGTCGTCGCGGATCACGTGGTCCGCGGCGAAGGATCCCACCACGATGTCGCGCCCGTGACGGCGCGCGAGCACCGCCGCGGCCAGTCCGATCGCGGCCGTGGAATCGCGCGGCAGCGGCTCGGCAAAGAGCTGCTGCGCCCCGAGTTCCGGCAGCTGCTCGCGCACGGCGGCCTCGTGCTGCGCGCCGGTGGACACCACCACGTGGTCGCCGCCGGCGATGGCGGCCAGTCGGTCGTACGTGGACTGGATCATCGTGCGTCCGGAGCCGAGCAGGTCGTACAGGAACTTGGGTCTGGAGGCGCGGGACAGCGGCCACAGGCGGGTGCCGGTCCCGCCGGCGGGGATGATCGCATAGAAGTCGTCGAAGCCGGCGCCGCTGCCGCCGCCGATACCACTGGAGCCACGTGTCATGCCTCCATTGTCGCCCATGCGCCGACCGCGCACCGAACGCGCACCGAATACGCGCCCGCGATGCGCCGAAGCATCATGCGCGACTCGCGACGGATTGGACAACGTCCGCGGCATGCGGTATGGTCTAATACTCGTGTGCGGATAGCGAATGCTTTCCGGGCACGACGCCACTTTAGCTCAGTCGGTAGAGCGGCTCACTCGTAATGAGCAGGTCGTCAGTTCGATTCTGACAAGTGGCTCCGGCAGCACCCTAGGCGCGTCCGAGCACGGAACGCCTAGGGTTTTGCATATCATGCGGTTGCACATCACGCGCGAGTGGCGGAATTGGTAGACGCGCAGGATTTAGGTTCCTGTGTCCTAGACGTGTGGGTTCAAGTCCCATCTCGCGCACCAGCGCTTCGGCGCGGAAGACCGGGAGGAGCCGGCATCGGCGCGGAAGGCCCGACGCGAGAGGCACTCAGAACAGGGGTCCCTTCTTCTGAGTGTCCGTCCGCGCAAGGACCATCGGAATTCGCGTCGTCGGCAACGGGAAAACCGCATCATTCCGCCAATCGTCAAGGTCTCCGAACGAGGCTCTACCCAAGACACCCACTCAGAAGTAGGGTCCCTTCTTCTGAGTGTTCCCGAATGCCCCTTGAAAAGTCACGCAAAGGCAGTTTCCCCAGAAAAACTGCCTGATCGGCACCTCCCGCCACGCACGCAGGCGACCGCCCGCACGTCCGGACCGACGAAACCCTACAAAACCCCTACGTCCGCATATGCACGCATACGCAACCGACCATTTCAGCGCCCGAATACCGTCAGCTGCGTATGCGCGCATATGAAAAACGGCAGCGGACGCACAGCCCTGCCATGCGTCCGTTGCCATGTCCCTGCGCGGCACGATCGAGCGCGGCCCCGCGAGCCGCATCGGCCGCGCGGATCCGCTTGCCGCGTCAGCCGAGCAGCGCCTCGATCGCGGGCACCAGCGCGCGCAGCGCCTTGCCGCGGTGCGAGATCGCGTTCTTCTCCTTCGGCGTCATCTCGGCGCTCGTCAGCGGCTCGCCCTCGTGGTCGGGGTCGTCGCTGGTGCGGCCGGGCTGGTCGTCCGGCACGAAGATCGGATCGTAGCCGAAGCCGTGCTCGCCGCGCGCCTTGCGGATGATCACGCCCGGCATCTCGCCCAGCTCCACGGTCTCGGAACCGGTCTCGGAACCGGCTGCCGCCGGCACCACCAGCGCGGCGGCGCAGCGGAAGCGGGCCGTGCGCTTGGCGTCCGGGATGTCGTCGATCTGCGCGAGCAGCAGCGCGTTGTTGGCCGCGTCGTGCCCGTGCGCACCGGCCCAGCGGGCGGACAGGATGCCGGGGGCGGCGCCCATCACGTCCACGATGAGTCCGGAGTCGTCGGCGATGGCCGGCATGCCGGTCTGCCTTGCGGCGTCGCGCGCCTTGAGCAGCGCGTTCTCCTCGAACGTCACGCCGGTCTCGGTGGGGTCGTCGAGCCCCAGCGACCCCGCGGACTTCAGCTCGATGCGCGCGGCGTCGGCGCCGAGCCCCTCCTCGAGGATGCGGCGGATCTCCACCAGCTTGCCTTCGTTGTGCGTGGCCACCACCACGGTGATCGTATCGGCCATGGTCCCTCCTCTGTGTGTGTCGTATGTGTCGTGCGATCTGTGTGCGATCAGTCCGTAATCGGCCGCGAATCGATCAGTCGCGAATCGATCAGTCCTGCGCCAGCGCCGCACGCTGCGCGGCCTGCAGCTCCTTGTTGCCCTTGGCCGCCAGATCGAGCAGCACGTTGAGCTCGTCGCGGTCGAACGGACGATGCTCGGCGGTGCCCTGGATCTCGATGAACTTGCCGGAGCCGGTCATCGCCACGTTCATGTCGGTCATAGCCTGGCTGTCCTCCACGTACGGCAGGTCCAGCATCGGCGTGCCATTGATCACGCCCACGGAGACGGCGGACACGGAATCGTTGAGCACGCGGCCGGCGGAGCGGATGTGCTTGTGACGCTCGGCCCAGTGCAGCGCGTCGACGAGCGCCACGTACGCGCCGGTGACGGATGCGGTGCGCGTGCCGCCGTCGGCCTGCAGTACGTCGCAGTCGATCTGGATCTGGTTCTCGCCCAGCGCCTTCATGTTGACCACGCCCCTGAGGCAGCGGCCGATGAGTCGGCTGATCTCGTGCGTGCGGCCGCCGATCTTGCCCTTGACCGACTCGCGGTCGGTGCGCTCGGCGGTGGCGCGCGGCAGCATCGCGTACTCGGCGGTCACCCAGCCGAGCCCCGAATCCTTGCGCCAGCGCGGCACGCCCGGAGTGAACGTGGCCGTGCACATCACACGCGTGTTGCCGCAGCAGATGAGCACCGACCCCTCCGGCGCGTCGGTGAAGTGACGGGTGATGGACACCGGACGCAGCTCGTCCACCTTGCGCCCGTCGGGACGGACCACGGTGCCCGTTCCCGCCAGCAGATCCTTGATCTCAGCCATGCGTAACCTCCTGAAGTTCCTCGCACACCCTAGCACCTGCGCGCGCGTCCGCGCGTGACGTCGCCGCGTGCGAACCCGCTCGCGCCGCGCTCGCACCGCGCCCACGATCCGCCCGCGCATGCGAACGGCCGGCCGCCTCGCGGGGAGGCGCGCCGGCCGTCATCGCCGTCATCCGTCGACCGGAATTCAGGCGAGCGCCTCGCGGTACTTGGCCACGAGCTCGTCGTATTCGGCGTCCGTCAGGTGCTTGCGGTCCGGGTTCATGGCAAACGTGCTGCCCCACTCGAACGGATCGTCATGGTACTTGGGCACGAGGTGGAAGTGCAGATGATGGCCGGTGTCGCCGTAGGCGCCGTAGTTCACCTTGTCCGGGTTGAACAGCTTGTGCACGGCCTCGGCCACGCGCTCCACGTCGGCGAAGAACGCCGCGCGCTGCTCGGGGGTGAGGTCCACGATCTCGCTGACGTGGTACTTGGAGGCCACGATCACGCGTCCCGGATGGCTCTGCTCCTTGAACAGCACCACCTTGGAAGCCGGCAGCTCCGTGATCTTGATGCCGAACGCGTCCAGCGGCGCGCCTTCGTCGCAGTAGGCGCAGGGTTCAGCTTCACTCATGTCGTTCTCCTTTGATTGGCGAGTGAATTCAGGTTCCACTGTACCGCCGCGCCGGCGCGGCGACCGCCTGTTGCCGCGATGTGCAGCGGTTCGACGGCCCCGGCCGGCATGGGCGCATATCACCGCCGCCGGTGCGGGTGCATTTCTGCCGATCCTTGGCATGCATCATGCAAGGATCGGCAGAAATGCGTTCATCGGGCCCGAAAACCGGCCGTCACGACGCAGATCTGCCTACACCTGCGTCATGCGTGCCAAGGATCGGCAGAAATGCGGCGCAGTGCGACGATCGGCGCGCTCTGCACCGGCGCACCGCACCCGCACCGCGTCACCGCGCGGTCACAGCACCTGCGTCTCGGTGGGGATGACCGGCTCGCCCTTCATCAGCGACTGCGCGGTGATCGGCAGTTCGGCGAGCGCCTTGGCGCGGTATTCGTGCGCCGCCGTGATCGCGTCGTGACCCTGGTACCGCGGGTCGATCTCGCCGTGGTCCACGTAGTCCACGAGCAGGTTCTTCCACTCCGGGTCGGGCTCGTAGGCGGCGAGCTTCTCCTCGGAGCCGGAGATCACGTGCTCGCAGTCGGCGAGGTTGTACTCGTAGGAGCGGAACGCGAGCTTGCGTCCGGGCACGGTGGCCTTGTCCTTGCTCTTCTTGGCCACGGGGACCATGGTGCCGTCGGCGCCTTCGCGTTCGGTGAGCTTGTACACCATGGCGCAGGTGGGCGCGCCGGAGCCGGTGACGAGCATGGTGCCCACGCCGTACGAGTCCACGGGCGCGGTCTGCAGCGCGGCGAGCGCGTATTCGTCGAGGTCGTTGGTGACGGTGATCTTGGTGTTGGTGGCGCCGAGGGCGTCGAGCTGGTTGCGCACGCGCTGGGCGAGCGAGGCGAGGTCGCCGGAGTCGATGCGCACGCCGCCGAGCTTCGGACCGGCCACCTCCACGGCGGTCTTGACGGCTTCCTCGATGTTGTAGGTGTCCACGAGCAGCGTGGTGTTTTCGCCCAGTGCGGCGATCTGCGATTCGAAGGCCTGGCGTTCGTCGTCGTGCACGAGCGTGAAGCAGTGCGCGGCGGTGCCGATGGCCTTGAGGCCGTAGATCTGCGCGGCGAGCAGGTTCGCGGTGCCCTTGAATCCGCCCACGACGGCGGCGCGCGCGGCGGCGACGGCGGCCCATTCGTTGGTGCGGCGGCCGCCCATGTCCATGCACGGGCGGTCCTTGGCCGCGGAGACCATGCGGCTGGCGGCGGAGGCGACGGCGGAGTCGTAGTTGAGGATCGACAGCAGCAGCGTCTCCAGCAGCGTGCATTCGCCGAACGTGCCTTCGACCTGCAGGATCGGCGAGTTGGGGAAGAACATCTCGCCTTCGCGGTAGCCCTTGATGGAGCCGGTGAAGCGGAAGTGCTCGAGCCACTTGATGGTCTCGGGGCCCACCACCTTGCGGTCGGCGAGGAAGCGCAGGTCCTCGTCGGACAGGCGGAAGTGCTCGAGCGCGTCGAGGATGCGCCCGGTGCCGGCCACCACGCCGTAGCGGCGTCCTTCGGGCAGGTGGCGCGTGAAGATCTCGAACACGCACTTGCGGTCGGCGGTGCCGTCCTTGAGGCATGCGTCGAGCATGGTGTATTCGTACATGTCGGTCATCAACGCCGGCGAATAATCGGTGTAAGCGCCCATCAGGTTCCTCTTTCGCTTGGATCGCCCATATCGCGCGTTCGCCGCCCGCCCCGGCGCGCCCGCCGCAACGTTCGCGGCCGATTCGGCGACTTGGCACAGTTGGTTCATCAGTGTACTCGTCGGCCGCTCGCTCACTTATAGTCATTCTGACCATTCGCGTGTCGCGTACCGCGCATCGCCGCGGCGCCCGCGGGAGACTAGGCTGGAGGCATGAGACTCGTGGCAGGGATCTTCAGACTCGTCGCGGCCGGCCTCGCGATCGCCGGCACCGTTCCCACATGGTCGGGCATGCGGCCGTGGGACTGGGTGTTCTTCACCAACCAGTCGAACCTCGCGTTCGCGTTCGTGATGCTGTGGGCGGGCGCGGCGAGCCTGGTGCGCGGCATGCAGCCGCCGGCGTGGCTCAAGGGGTGCGTGACGCTGTACATGGCGATCACCGGCCTGGTGGCGTGGCTGGTGCTGCCGCCGGCGGTGATGGGCCCGGACACGTTCACGGTGCTCGGCCTGGCGGCGCCGACGATCGTGCACGTGATCACGCCGATCATGGCCGGGGCGGACTTCCTGCTCTTCGACGCGCACCGCCGCTTCGCGTGGCACTACGTGTTCTCGTGGCTGATCTACTTCCCGCTGTATCTGGCGTTCGTGCTGCTGCGCGCGGCGATCCTGCCCGACGCGCCGCTGTCCAACGGTTCCCTGTACCCGTACCCATTCGTCGACGTCGCGCAGATCGGCTGGGCGCAGCTGGGCCTGAACGCGGTGACGTATCTGGGCGCGTTCCTCGCGGGCGGTCTGGTGCTGTTCCTCGTCGACCGCGTCCTGCCGGACCGCGCGCCGCTGGGCTGAACGCGATGGGTGCGGCGCGACCTCCCGCGCGCGAGTCATCGGCACCTCGTGGCACGATGGGACGCGAAGACAACGTTGTTCCGACGTTGTTTCACGTGAAGCACTGAGTTCAAGGAGGAACCGATGTTCCAGCCCATCGAGACGTACGAGCCCGCGCCCGGGCGCTACGACGCCATGACCTACAACCGCTGCGGCGCGAGCGGTCTGAAGCTGCCGGCCGTGAGCCTGGGCTTCTGGCACAACTTCGGCGACCACACGCCGTACGAGCAGATGAAGCAGCTGGCGTTCACCGCCTTCGACAACGGCATCACGCACTTCGATCTGGCGAACAACTACGGCCCCGAGCCGGGCGCCGCCGAGCGCAACGCCGGCAGGCTCATCCGCGACTACTTCGCCGCCCACCGCGACGAGCTGATCATCAGCACCAAGGCCGGCTACGAGATGTGGCCCGGACCCTACGGGGACAAGGGCAGCCGCAAGTACCTGCTCGCCAGCCTCGACCGGAGCCTGGAGCGTCTGGGCCTGGATTACGTGGACGTCTTCTACCACCACCGCCCGGATCCGGACACGCCGCTGGAGGAGACCATGGGCGCGCTCGCGCAGGCCGTGAGCTCCGGCAAGGCGCTGTACGTGGGCCTGTCCAACTACGACGGTCCGACGATGGAGCGCGCGGCCGCGATCCTGGACGAGCTGCACGTGCCGTTCGTCATCAACCAGAACCGCTACAACATCTTCGACCGCACGATCGAGCGCAACGGGCTCAAGGAGACCGCGAACCGCATCGGCAAGGGCATCATCACGTTCAGTCCGCTCGCGCAGGGCCTGCTCACCGACCGCTACCTCAACGGCGTGCCCGTCGACAGCCGCATCGCCACCGACGGCCGCTTCCTGCACGGCAGCGACCTGACCGAGGCGCGCCTGCAGCAGATCCGCGACCTCAACGCCATCGCCGCGCAGCGCGGCCAGACGCTCGCCGAGATGGCGCTCGCCTGGATCCTGCACGACGGCCAGGTGACGAGCGTCCTGATCGGCGCCTCCAAGCCGCAGCAGATCCTCGACAACATCGCCGCCCTGAAGAACCTCACCTTCACCCCCGACGAACTCTCCGCCATCGACTCCATCGCCGCCCGATCCGTCTGACCCGCACCTCAGGCACGCAAGGGGCCGCTCACGGCCGGCCCCGCCGCGCATCGCCATCTGGTGCTCCCAACCTGAGCACAGGCTGGCCTAAGCGCAACGGGACGCGGCCATAAGCCGCGTCCCGTCTTTGGCGCTCAAAAAACCTGAGCACAAGCCTGTCGCATATGGGGGAAGCCCCGCTTGATGCGAGACCGTAAGCTTGGCCGAGCGGCCTTGAGCGTGTCTCGCATCAAGCGGGGCTTCCCCCATATGCGACCCCAGCGAACGGCTCACCCCATCATCTCTTCGTAGATCCGCTTGCAATCCGGGCACACCGGATACTGCGACGGATCGTGCTTGGGCACCCATACCTTGCCGCACAGCGCCACGACGGGCCTGCCGGTGAGGCGCGATTCGGCGATGCGCTCCTTGGAGACGTAGTGCGCGAACCGGTCGGCGTCACCGCCGTCGTCCTTCTTGGTCTCCTCCTCGGTCTCGGGGCGTTCGAGCACGGCGGTGCCGGTGCCCTGGTCGGGGGCGGAGAGGGGGCTCAGCGGGTCGGACAGATCATCTTCGAAAGCGTTCATGGCTCCCATCATAGGTCGGCGGCCGCGCTTCCGTCAGTCTTCCACGCGTAACAAGTTGCCGCCCCGCGGTAGGCTGTTGTCCATGACAATCGCAGTTTGCCCCGGCTCGTTCGACCCCGTCACCGCAGGACATCTCGATGTGATCGAGCGTTGCGCGAAGTTCTTCGACGAAGTGCATGTGGTGGTGGCCATCAACGCGGCGAAGACGCCGATGTTCTCCGTGGAGACCCGTACGGACGTGATCCGGCGCGCGCTGGACAAGGATGGTTTCCCGAACGTGAAGGTCGGTTCCACTTCCGGGCTGATCACGGAGTACTGCAGGCGGGTGGGCGCCGAGGTGATCGTGAAGGGTCTGCGTCAGAACGGCGACTATGAGGCGGAGCTGGGCATGGCGCTGGTGAACCGCAAGCTGGCGGGCGTGGAGACGCTGTTTCTGCCGGCGAATCCGGCGCTGGAGCATATTTCGAGTTCGATCGTGAAGGACGTGGTGCGCCACGGCGGCGATGTGACGGGCATGGTGCCCAGCTGCGTGGTCACGATGCTGGAGGAGGCCGTGGCCAAGGAAAGGAGCCGGTGATGGTGGACGATCAGCGGACCGAGCAGTTCTCCGCGCGCGGTCGCGACGATGACGACGATACGGGCGAGGCGCATACCGTGGAGCCCGGCAGCGTGGAGGAGCTCGACGTTTCGGACGATACCGACGATTCGGCGGCTCCGGTGTCGTTCGCCCCGTTGGATGTGACGCCGCAGTCGTCTCCCGCGGTTCCCGCGCAGTCCGCGCAGCAGGCCCCGGCCGCGCAGTCCTCCGCCGCGCCGTCCCTGTCCACGGACGCGATGCCCGCGCCGCTGCCGTTCCCGGAGCCGATCCGCGAGCATGTGGAGCAGCCTCGGCCGGCGGTGGCGGACGATCAGGTCACGGAGCCGGTGCACAAGGCGCGTCATGCCTCCCCGGCGGCGTCGGCGGATCCGAGGCCGGCCGCGCAGCAGCCGTCGGTGCCGCGGATGCCGGATCTGCGCGCCACCGGCGACGATCGTTCCCGCAACGAGTTCACCACGGTCTACGACATTCTGGACGGCATCGAGTCCACGCTGAACGAGGCCAAGGCGGGGTTCTTCACGCCGAACGTCGTGAAGGTGGACCGCGACGAGCTTTCCGCGCAGCTGGAGGAGCTCAAAAAGATGCTGCCGGTGCAGCTGGAGCGCGCGAGCGCGCTGATGCGCGAGGCGGAGCGGCGTCTGGAGGGCGCGCAGACGCAGGCGAACGCGATCGTGGCCGCGGCGCAGTCGCGTGCGGCGGACATGATCAAGGAGGCGAACGACCAGGCGCAGTTCCTGTCCGGCCAGGAGAACGTGGTGGCGCTCGCGCAGGCCAAGGCGCGTGCCACGATGGAGACCGCGCAGGCCAAGTCCGACCGTCTGACCAACGGCGCGGACAAGTACTGCGTCGAGGTGATGCAGTCGCTCGACCAGCAGCTCGACAAGCTCAAGCAGGATGTGAACGCCGGTCTGAACGTGCTGTATGCGCGTCAGCAGCGCGCCGCGCAGGACTATGCCGCCGTGCAGGCGGCCGCCCAGTCCGACGGCGTGTCCGGCACCGACCAGGAGGATCAGCAATGAGTCGTCCCGAAGATTCCCCGTGGGCCGTTTCCGTGGCCCAGATCGCCGCGCGCGCGGGCCAGAGCAAGGCCATCGACCGGGCGTTCCCGGCGCCCGACGGCATCGGCGACAGCATCGTGGGCGTCACCGCCGGCGATGACGTGCAGGTGACCGGCAGCTTCGATTCGATCGTGGACGGCATCGTGTTCACGGGTCGCATCACGGCGCCGGCGCACGCGGAGTGCACGCGCTGCCTGAAGCCCATCACGCATGACTGGACTGCGGACGTGACGGCGTTCTTCCCGTTCGACGGTTCGCGCGACTCGCGCGATTCCCGCGGCAGGGGCGGCGACGAGGTGGACATCGTGGCCGGCGAGGACGAGTCGGAGGACACGTATCCGCTGATCTCCGGCGGCGCGTTCGCCGACATCGAGGCGCTGCTGCGCGACACGCTGGTGGAGACGCTGCCGCTGCAGCCGCTGTGCCGCCCGGACTGCCGCGGCCTGTGCTCCCAGTGCGGCGTGGACCTCAACGAGCATCCCGATCATCATCACGACGTGACGGACATCCGCTTCGCCGCGCTGGCCGATCTCAAGGCGAAGCTCGAGGAGCAGGAGCGCAACGCCTGACGCGCGCCGCGACGGACGGATCGCGCCGTCGATTGGACATTGTTCGCGCCTCGCGCTACACTACTGAACGCTTAAGCTCATTTTCGTTCGAACGACAAAAGAGGATTAATCATGGCTCTGCCTAAGTACAAGACCTCGCGCGCCAACACGCATTCGCGCCGCGCGAACTGGAAGGCGTCTGCCGCGCAGACGACCACCTGCCCGAACTGCGGCGCTCCCGCTCTGCCCCACATGGCGTGCCCGAGCTGCGGTTCCTTCCGCGGCCGCGTGTACCGCGCCGCCATCAAGTCCGCCCACACCAACTGAGGTATCGGCGCGACGTGATCGCGAGCATCAAAAGCCCTGCCATCGACGGGTGGCGGGGCTTTTTGCTATCCGCGTCGCGGCAGTCGGCGCGATCACCGCGACGGCGGCGCGACGGCGTCGCAAAGTCCTCGCGAGACGATAGGGATTGACATATGACTGAGGAACACGAATCCGTCCGAACCGCCGCTCCAGAACCGGACATGAGCGGCAACGTCCTGCTGGAGGCGCTCGGCACCACGCTCGCGCCCGAGCTGCTGGTGCAGGCGCTCACGCACCGCTCCTTCGCGCACGAGCATCCCGGAGCCAGGCACTACGAGCGTCTGGAGTTCCTGGGCGACGCGGTGCTGGAGCTCGTCACCACGGAGACGCTGTACACCGCCCATCCGGACATGACGGAGGGCCAGCTCGCCAAGATGCGCGCGAAGGCCGTGAGCGAGGAGGCGCTGTCCGCGGTGGCGCGCGAGAAGCTGCACGTGGGCCCGTACATCCTGCTGGGGCACGGCGAGGCGGAGGACGGCGGCGCGGACAAGAGCTCCATCCTGTGCGACATCGTGGAGTCGCTGATCGGCGCCACGTTCATCTCCCACGGCATCGACGAGGCGCGCAAGGTGGTGCATCATCTCATCGACGACACGCTCGCCGAGGTGGCCACCGAGGGACCGGCGCTCGACTGGAAGACGTCGCTGACGGTCAAGGCGCACGAGATGGGCCTCGAGGAGCCGCGCTACCGCATGCGCGTGGACGGTCCGGAGTACGCGCCGGAGTTCACGGCCAAGGCGACGATCGGCCCGAAGGACGAGATCATCGGCACGGGCAGGGGCACGTCCAAGCGCAAGGCGCAGCTGGCCGCGGCCGAGGCGGCGTGGCACACGCTGGACGACTGGGAGCGCCAGGGCACGGCGAAGCGGCACGGCGGACGCTGACGGCGTCCCTCGCGCCCGGCGGCGGCACGCGCGCGGCGCCGACCGCCACCATGCAGACGCCGGGACGTCCGCCTGTCGGCACGGCGCTTACACTGTAAGAATGCGGCGATGCCTTGCGCCACAAGCGTTCGGCACCGCGGAGACCCTGCCCCGTCCGAAGCGCACCCGCGTCGGCGGCGGCAGGGCGGTACGTAGTTTGACGGACTTGATGGAGAGAGAACATCATGGCTACTCCCACCCCCCTGCAGGCGTTCAGCGCGCTGCCCAAAACCACTCCCGAGGTCGATCGGCAGACGATCGTCAACGGCGAGAAGATGACCGGAGCCAAGGCGCTGGTCCGCACGCTGGAGGATCTGGGCGTCCAGGACGTCTTCGGCATTCCCGGCGGCGCGATCCTGCCCGTCTATCACGAGATCAACGACGACACCAAGTTCCGCTTCGTGCTCATGCGCCACGAGCAGGCCGCCGGCCATGCCGCGGAGGGCTACGCCGTGGCCACGGGCCGCGTGGGCGTGTGCCTGGTGACCTCCGGCCCGGGCGCCACCAACGTGGTCACCGCCATCGCGGACGCGAACATGGACTCCATCCCGATGGTCGTCATCACCGGCCAGGTGGGCGTGCCCGCCATCGGCACCGACGCGTTCCAGGAGGCGGACATCGTCGGCATCACCTACCCGGTGTCCAAGCATTCGTATCTGGTCACGCGCGCGCAGGACATCCCGCGCGTGCTGGCCGAGGCGCACTACATCGCGCGCACCGGTCGTCCCGGCCCCGTGGTGGTGGACCTCACCAAGACCGCGCAGGTGGGCGAGATGTACTACTCGTGGCCGCAGCGCATGATCCTGCCTGGCTACAACCCCACCGTCAAGGCGCACGGCCACGTGCTGCGCGACGCGGCGAAGCTGTTCGCGCAGTCGTACCGCCCGGTGCTGTACGTGGGCGGCGGCGCGGCGCGCTCCGACGCGGGCGAGCTGGTGGAGAAGCTCTCGGAGATCACGGGCGCCCCGATCGTCACCACGCTGCCGGCGCGCGGCGTGGTCCCGGACTCCAACCCGCGCAACCTCGGCATGCTGGGCATGCACGGCACGATCGCGGCCACCGGCGCGGTGCAGCGCGCGGATCTGCTCGTGGCGATCGGCGCGCGCTTCGACGACCGCGTCACCGGCAAGCTGGACGCGTTCGCGCCCACGGCCCGCGTGATCCACATCGACATCGACCCGGCGGAGATCGGCAAGAACCGCGTGCCGGACGTGCCGATCGTGGGCGACGTGTCCGCGGTGCTCACCGACCTCATCCCGGAGATCGAACGCACGCAGGCCATCCAGGGCAAGCCGAACCTCAAGCCGTGGTGGGAGCTGCTGGACGATCTGCGCGCCAAGTACACGATCCACTACGACGAGCCGGAGGACCAGCCCACGGACGGGTCGCTCTCGCCGCAGTGGGTGGTGGAGCAGCTCTCCAAGCACGCCGACCCGTCGACGATCTGGGTGTCCGGCGTGGGCCAGCACCAGATGTGGGCGTCGCAGCTCGTGGACTTCGAGCATCCGCACTCGTGGATCAGCTCGGGAGGTCTGGGCACGATGGGCTTCGGCCTGCCGGCCGCGATCGGCGCGTCCGTGGGCTCGCAGCGCGAGTTCGAGGCGAAGAAGCCGGTGTGGCTGATCGACGGCGACGGCTCGTTCCAGATGACCAGCGAGGAGCTGGCGGCCGCGTTCATCGACCACGCGCCGGTGAAGATTGCCATCCTCAACAACTCGGTGTACGGCATGGTCCGCCAGTGGCAGACGCTGTTCTACCAGCACCACTATTCGCAGACGAACCTGCTGGACGGCGAGGCCCGAGAGGACACCCCGGCCGAGGAGTTCTTCGACGTGCCGGACTTCGTGAAGCTGGCCGAGGCGTACGGCTGCGTGGGTCTGCGCGCGTTCACGCCGGAGCAGGCGCTGGATGCGATCAGGCAGGCGAACGAGATCACGGACCGTCCGGTGCTCATCGACTTCCGCGTGTACAAGGACGCCATGGTCTGGCCGATGGTGTCCGCGGGCGCCTCGAACGACACGGTGACGTACCGCCCGGGCGTCAATCCGCTGGTCAACAAGCCCGCCGAGTGAGCGCAAGAGCGTCAAGAGCGTAAGGAGTCTTCCATGGCAGTTGTGTATCCCGCCTCCCAGCCCGGTTCCGAGCGTCATACGCTGTCGGTGCTGGTGGAGAACCGCCCCGGCGTGCTGGCCCGCATCGCCGGCCTGTTCGCGCGCCGCGCGTTCAACATCAATTCCCTGTCCGTCTCCCCCACCGAGCGTCCGGACATCTCGCGCGTCACGGTGACCGCGGACGTGGACGCGGTGCCGCTGGAGCAGATCATCAAGCAGCTCAACAAGCTGCTGCACGTGCTGAAGATCGTGGAGCTGGACCCGTCCACCACGGTGGAGCGCGAGCTGGTGCTCATCAAGGTGGCGGCGAACGAGTCGAACCGTTCGGACGTGCTGGAAATCGTGCGTCTGTTCCGCGTGCGCGTGGTGGACGTGAATCCGGAGTCGCTGACGATCGAGGCGACGGGCGCGGAGGGCAAGATCGACGCGCTGCTCGGCCTGCTGGAGCATTACGGCGTGATCGAGCTGGTGCGCTCCGGCGCCGTGGCCGTCACGCGCGGCCCGCGCGCCCTGAGCGAGAAGGTCCTCGGTTCGGAGGTAACGGGACGCTAAGCCCAGTGGGCTTAGCGTGGCGTTGCGCGACACTAAGGAGCGCAACCGCACGAACACAGCGTGGCCGAAGGCCACTCCGTTGAACACGGAGCCCAGCGGGCTTAGCGTAGCGCGAGCGACACTAAGGAGCGCAGCCACCGCAGAACAGTCAAGGGGTGTCCCGTCGCATGGCGGGACACCCCTTTTTCGTCTCTTCTCCCCAAGCGAATTTGCCAGCATTCTGCTATCATTCTTCATATCGACAACATGACAGCAGAGTGACAGCAGTCGCTTCGCATCGGCAAGGAGGCACATCATGGGAACGCTCACGATTCGCAAGGTCCCGGACGAACAGATCCAGCAGCTCAAGGAGGCCGCGGCGCAGCACAATCGTTCAATGGAAGCCGAGGTGCGCTCGGTGCTGGAGGAGCATCTCGCCGGCTACGTGGCACACGGCATCGCCGAGAACACCAACTTCTACGATCGCATGCGCGCGTTCATGGAACAGGAGGGCATCGAGGGATTCACCGAGGAGGAGTTTCCCCTGCCCGAGCGCAGCGTCGAAGATTCTCGCCCGCCCGTGATGTTCGAGTGATCACGATGATCATCCTCGACACCAATCTCATCAGCGAAACGCTGCGCCCGCGCCCCGCTCCGGCCGTCGCCGCCTGGTATCGCCAACAGAATCCCGACGATCTCGCAATCACCACGGTGACCGTAGCCGAACTGCTTGCGGGCGTCCGCCTCATGCCGGAGGGAGCTCGGCGCCGGAAACTCGCAGCCGCGATCGACTATGCGCTCCTCCCGATGCTCGACAGCATCCTTTCATTCGATGCCGCGGCTGCGCTGGACTATGCGGACATACAGGCCGTCCGCACGCGCATGGGCAGACCCATCAGCCCGCAGGACGCGATGATCGCGGCGATCGCACGATCACGGGACATGGCGCTGGCCACGCGCAACGTCAAGGACTTCGCCGGCACCGGCGTCACGCTGATCAACCCGTGGGACGCCGGCGCGCAGACGATCACGGCATAGCGCGCCCCTCGGGTGCATGCCGAATCGCTCGGCCCTTACTCCTCTGGCTGCCTCGCTCCCCCAGCTGTCTCACTCACCCAGCTGCTCGGAGAGCTCGAGCCATTCGGCCTCCAGGCCCTCGCTCTCCGCGCCGATGGCGGTGAGCTGCGCGTTGAGCTTGTTGAGGCCCTCGTAGTCGGACGGATCATGCGCGGCCATCTGCGCCTCGAGGTCGTTCTTCTGGTCCTCCAGCTTGGCAAGCTTGCGCTCGATCGCGTTGACGCGCTTGCGGGCGTCGTGGAACGCCTTGCCGGTGAGCTTCGGCTCGGCGGCGGTCTGCGCACCGCCGTCCGCCTGCGCATCCGCGTCGCTCTGCGCAGCGTTCTGAGGCGCAGCGGCTGCGGGCGCGTTCTTGGCCTGCTCGATCATGTCGAGGTAGTCGTCCACGCCGCCGGGCAAATGGCGGATCTTGCCGCCGATGAGCGCGAACTGCTGGTCGGTGACGCGTTCGAGCAGGTAGCGGTCGTGCGAGACGACGATGAGGGTGCCCGGCCACGTGTCGAGCAGATCCTCCATGACGGCCAGCATGTCGGTGTCGAGATCGTTGCCGGGCTCGTCCATCACCAGCACGTTCGGCTCGTCAAGCAGGATGAGCAGCAGCTGCATGCGGCGCTTCTGACCGCCCGACAGGTCGCGGATCGGCGTCATGAGCTGCGCGGACGAGAAGCCAAGGCGCTCCATGAGCTGACCGGGCGTCACTTCCTTGCCGTCCACGATGTAGCTGGGCTTGTAGCGGCTCAGCACTTCCTTGATCTTGTACTTGCCCAGCTTCTCCAGCTCGTCAAGGCGCTGCGAGAGCACGGCGAACTTCACGGTCTTGCCGATGTTCACATGGCCCACGGTCGGCGTGATCGTGCCGTCGATGAGCTTCAGAAGCGTGGACTTGCCGGCGCCGTTCGCACCCACGATGCCGAAGCGGTCGCCGGGGCCGATCAGCCACGTCACGTCGTCGAGCACCTTGCGGCCGGTGACGGTGACCTTCTGCGCGGCGGACGTGACGGCCGGCGTCTCGGCATCGTCCGCGTCGGTGGCATCCGTCTGCGCTGCGGCAGCCGCGGCTTCGGCGCTCGTCACGCCGGCGTCCACCAGACGCGGATCGTCCATGTCGTCCACGGCGATCTCCACCGACCCGTACGCCTTGGGCTCGGAGTACAGCGAGGGCACGATGTCGCCGCCGTTCGCCGCCGCGTCGTCGCGCGCCACCGATCCATGCGTATGCGCGAACACCTGCGTCACGTCGATGAGGTCCACCACCTGCTTGCCCAGACGCGACGTGGCCATCTGCTTGAGCTCGATGGAGTTGCGCATCGGCGGCACGTCGGCGATGAGCTCGCGCGCGGCCTTGACGTGGAACTTCTGCTTGGTGGAGCGGGCGCGCGCGCCGCGCGACAGCCACGCGAGCTCCTTGCGCGCCAGATTGCGGCGGCGCTCCTCGCGCACGTCGGCCTGACGGTCGCGCTCCACGCGCTGCATCATGTACGCGCTGTATCCGCCCTCGAACGGGTCGATGACGCCGTCGTGCACCTCCCACATGGACTCGCATACTTCGTCGAGGAACCAGCGGTCGTGCGTCACCAGCAGCAGCGCGCCCTGACCGGACGGCCAGCGGTTGCGCAGATGCTCGGCGAGCCAGTGGATCGTCACCACGTCCAGATGGTTGGTGGGCTCGTCCAGCGCGAGGATGTCCCAGTCCTTGAGCAGCAGGCGGGCCATGTCCGCACGCCTGCGCTGGCCGCCGGAGAGCGAGCCGATCCGCGCATTGAGGTCGATGCCGCCGAGCAGCGCCTCCACGATCTCGCGCGACTTGGTTTCGGCAGCCCATTCGTAGTCTTCGCACCCCTCCAGCGCGGCTTCGCGCACCGTGGCGTCGTCGTCGAGCGGATCGCGCTGGGAGAGCATGCCGAAGGTAAGGCCGTTGCGCTTGGTGACGCGGCCGGAATCCGGCGTCTGCACGCCTTCGAACAGCTTGAGGAGCGTCGACTTGCCATCGCCGTTGCGGCCGACGATGCCAATGCGGTCCCCCTCGAAGACGCCCTGCGTCACATCGGTGAAGATGGTTTTGGTAGCAAAAGCAAGCGAAACACGTTCAAGTCCCAGATCATACGTCGGCATAACGCACCAATGTAGCGCCTGCCGTCGTCGTCCGCCCTGCGCGTGACTTCCCCGCGTCACGCGGAGCGCCACCACCGTCACGCGGAGCGTCCGCTCCCAGTGACACAGCACCCCAAAACGGCGCAATATCAACGTTCTTGGGCGGACCGTCACAAGGAGCGTCCGCTCCGCATGACGCAACGCGCGCTCCGCGTGACACACGAATTGCCCCTATGCGAAGAAGCCTCCTACACATCACGCGGCGCCCTACGCGCCACGAGACCCCGTCACACGGACCACCCTACGCGTCACGCGGAGAGGGAAAGACGTCACGCGGAGCGTCCGCTCCCAGTGACACAGCACCCCAAAACGGCGCAATATCAACGATTCTTGGCACCCCGTCACAGGGAGCGTCCGCTCCCCGTGACGCCATGTACGCGCCACGTGACGCCTCGCGCACCGCGTGACGCGCGAACCGACCTACTCGGCGTGCGACGCGGCGAGCGCCTTGGCGTACGTGTTGCAGCGCGCCGCGAACCCGGAGAACACCTGCTCGGCGAGCGGCTGCAGCGTGGGGTTGAACTCGGCGAACTGGTCGCGCAGCTGCGACTTGGACAGCCCCACCGACTTGAGGTCCTTCACCATGGACGGCTCGTCGAGCCACTCCTCCAGCAGCGAGGCGGTCACCTCGAGGTGGAACTGCATGCCCAGCGCGGAGCCCACGCGGAACGCCTGCACCTTCGTGCCGTGCGTGCGGGCGAGCACCTGCGCGCCCTCGGGCACGCCGATCACGTCGTTGTGCCAGTGCAGCACGCTGATCTGCTTGTCCCACATGGAGAAGAAGTCGTGACGGTCCACGCGCTTGATCGGCGCGAACCCGATCTCCGGCGCCTCGCCGCGCTGCAGCTTCGCCCCCAGCGCGGTGCCGATGATCTGATGTCCCAGGCACACGCCGAGCGTCGGCTTGCCCACGCTCACGGCGGCGCGCGCCAGCTGCGACTCCACCTTGAGGCCCGGATGCTCGTCCCAGTCGAGCGCGCCCATCGGGCCTCCCATGATCACCAGACCGGCCACGTCCTTGAAGTCGGGCAGGTCGGGCTTCTTGCGGTCCACGATGGACAGGATCTGGTACCCCAGTCCCAGATCCTCGAGGTTCTGCAGGATCCTGCCGGGACGTTCCCACGGGACATGCTGGAGAATAAGCACTTGCGGTTCGGACATAGCTCCCATTGTGCCACCGTGGGCGCACAGCCCCTGTTACCCGGAAGCACGCACCATGCCGAGCGCTTCGGCCACGCGTTCCGCGGCCGCGGGACGATCCTTGCGCTTGTCTGGTTTCGCGCATACCCTCATGGCTATGGGAACAAGCCAAGAACCGCAGAATTTCAGCACTTCCGCCGCTTCGGTCGCCAAGGCGGCCGCCGATCTGAAGCTGTATGACACGGCATCGCACGCGGTGTCGTCGTTCACGCCGATCAAGCCCGGCAAGGTGGGCATCTACGTGTGCGGCGCGACGGTGCAGTCGTCGCCGCACATCGGCCACATGCGCGCTGCCGTCGCGTTCGACGTGGTGCGCCGCTGGTTCATGCGTCTGGGCTACGACGTGACGTTCGTGCGCAACGTGACGGACATCGACGACAAGATCCTCGACAAGGCCGCCGCGGCCGGGCAGCAGTGGTGGGCGCGCGCCTACTACTACGAGCGCGAGTTCACGCGCTTCTACGATCAGCTGGGCGTGCTGCCGCCGACCGTGGAGCCGCGCGCGACCGGCCATGTGCCGGACATGGTGTCGCTGATCCAGCGCATCGTCGACAACGGCCACGGCTACGTGGTGCGCGATGCCGACGGCAATCCCACGGGCAACGTGTACTTCGACGTGGCGAGCTGGCCGGCGTACGGCGAGCTGACGCATCAGAAGCAGAGCGCCGGCGAGGTGGACGAGGCCGCTGCCGTCGCCGATCGCATGGGTCCGTCCGTGGACGCGTCCGGCGACGACAAGTACAATCCGGTCGATCCGGCCGACGCCTCCCCCGACAAGCATGATCCGCGCGACTTCGCGCTGTGGAAGGCGCCGAAGGACACCGATCCCGAAACCGCCCGCTGGGCGACGCCGTTCGGCGTGGGCCGCCCGGGCTGGCACATCGAATGCTCGGCCATGAGCCACCGCTATCTCGATGGCATGTTCGACATCCATGGCGGCGGTCTGGATCTGCGCTTCCCGCACCATGAGAACGAGATGGCGCAGACGCGCGCGGCCGGCTACGAGTCGGCGGCCCGCTGGATGCATTCGGCGTGGGTGACCGCCAAGGGCGAGAAGATGTCGAAGTCGCTGGGCACCGGCCTGTCGGTGCCGAGCGTGCTGGCCGACCATTCCGCGTGGGTAGTGCGCTACGCGCTCGGTTCCGTGCAGTACCGTTCGATGCTTGAATGGTCCGATCAGGCGCTGGTGGAGGCGCAGGCCGCGTACGAGCGCGTGTCCAACTGCATCGAGCGCGCGGGCGCGGCGATCGGCGAGCAGCCGACGCGCGACGAGGTGGAGGCGGTGAACGCCGACCTGCTGCCGGCGGACTTCACGGCCGCCCTCAACAACGACGTCAACGTGCCGGGCGCGCTGGCGGCGATCTTCACGCAGATCCGCACGATCAACGGCACGCTCTCGAACGTGGGCGACGAGGTGGACGGCGACGCCGCCAAGGCGACGGTGCGCGGTCAGCTGCTGACGCTGCGCGCGATGCTGGACACGCTGGGTCTCGACCCGCTGGCCGAGCCGTGGGTGAGCGACGGCGCGGCTGGCGCGGCCGACGACGGCGACGCCACTCCGGAGCGCAGGGCGCTGGACGCGCTGATCGGCGAACAGCTGGACGCCCGCGCGGAGGCGCGCAAGGCGCGTGACTTCGCCAAGGCCGACGCGATCCGCGATGCGCTGAACGCGGCCGGCATCGCCATCGAGGACGGCCCGCAGGGCTCCACCTGGAGCCTCAAGTGACGTTTTTTGGGGGGTGCGGCGAAACGCCGCACCCCCCAAACATCATCCTGAGCGAAGGCCAACGCCTCCTTCCTGTCATCCTGAGTAAGGACCAACGCCGCCTCTACTGCGTCATCCTGAGCGAAGGCCGCAGGCCGAAGTCGAAGGATCCTTGACCCACACACGCATGTCAAAGATCCTTCGACTCCGCTGCGCTCCGCTCAGGATGACAAGGAAGGGACCGCGCCGCTCAGGATGACGAGAAGGGGGGGCTGATCCGCCCAGGGATGATGGGAAGAGACTGATCCGCCCAGGGATGACGGGAAGGGTTCGGTCCACTCGGTGGGTGACGGAGCACAGGCGGGTTTGTCTCTCCGCTCGTTCAAAGCGGGGCTTGCTTTCCCGGTCATCCCAAGCAAAGGTCAACACCACACCACCAACGTCATCCCGAGCAAAGGCCGACACCGCCTCCCCCTTCTCGTCATCCTGAGCGAAGGCCGACACCGTCTCCCCTTCCCGTCATCCTGAGCGAAGGCCGCAGGCCGGAGTCGAAGGATCCTTGACCCACACACGCATGTCAAAGATCCTTCGACTCCGCTGCGCTCCGCTCAGGATGACAAGGAGGGGACCGCACCGCCCAGGATGACGAGAAGGGGGCTGATCCGCCCAGGGATGATGGGAAGAGACTGATCCGCTCAGGATGACAAGGAAGGGACCGCGCCGCTCGGGACGGCGATCAGTCGAACACGAAGTCGACGTCCACGATGTGCAGCCGCCCGCGCAGCTCCTGCTCCAGCGCGCGCTTGCGCCCCACCAGATCGGCCACGTCGATGGTCTCTCCGGTGCCGGCCAGGTACACGTCCACCGTGTAGTTCATGCCGGTCTTGAACACCAGCGTTCGCTCGTACTCGGTGCCGGCGGGCAGCGTCCGCATCGCCGCCGCCTCCACGAACGCCAGCGTCTCCTCGTCGTCATGCACGCCGCCCACGAGCTCCACGAACGCGTCCCTGAGCACGCCGAACGGCTCCTTGGCCGTGAGCAGCACGATCGCCAGCGTGATGAAGAAGTCGCCGGTGTAGTGCAGGAAGTCGAGCGGCGTGCCGGCGGGCAGCAGCCACAGGAAGATGGCCACCGCGCCGATGCCGAACGACATCGCGCCGTCCACGAGCGTGCTGTTCTGTTCGGCGGCGAGCATGGTGCTGGCCCCGTTCATCGCCCGGCTCCGGTTGCGGTAGTACGCCCACAGGGCGAAGCAGATGACCACGGTGACGATCTCGTACACCACCACCGGCCCCGTCTCGATGCGATCGCCCTGCCCGTACGCGAAGTAGTCGTACGCTACCTGCGTCACGTCCAGCAGGGAGAACACCAGCAGCGAGAGCGTGAGCAGCGCCTTGCAGATCGCGTAGATCGGCTCCAGCGCGAACTTGCCGTTGGGGAACCGGTCGGTGGGTCTCGCGGTGTGCGAGGAGAGGAACACGGCCACCACGCCGGACACCACGGAGATCACGGTGAACGTGGTGTCGAGGAACATGGCCTTGAGGCCGGTCATGAAGAATACCGTCATGCCCATGAGCACCGTCGTCACGTTCACGACGATGCCGACGATCAGGGCGTTGCGTTCAATCTGTTTCTGGGGCATACCTGGGCCTCCTTTGCCGGTACTGCATTGCATCGGGGTGTCCAGCGCTATATGAGATAACCTCCGCCATGGAAATCGATCAACAATATCACTGTTGATACCATTCTAGGCCGGCCCCCGGACCCTCCGAAGCCCGATTCGGCCCGCGGCGAAACGCGCCCAGACCGGTACCCCGACCGGCACCGCCACCGACGTCGCGCCCGCCGCCGCATCCCGCGCCGCGCCGCGCTTTTCCCGCGCCACGGCTAGACTGAATCGCATTATGGCTGCTTTTAGTTCTCTGACCGACAGGCTCTCGAACGCATTCAAGAATCTGCGTTCCAAGGGCAAGCTCTCCGAGGCGGACATCGACGGTACGATCCGCGAGATCCGCCGCGCGCTGCTCGACGCCGATGTGGCGCTCGACGTGGTGCGTTCGTTCACCGCGCGCATCCGCGAACGTGCGCTCGGCACCGAGGTCTCCGAGGCGCTCAACCCCGCCCAGCAGGTGGTGAAGATCGTCAACGAGGAGCTCACCGACGTGCTGGGCCGCGGCGTGGACCGTCCGCTCAACTTCGCCAAGAACCCGCCCACGATCATCATGCTGGCCGGCCTTCAGGGCGCCGGCAAGACCACGCTGGCGGGCAAGCTCGGCTACTGGCTCAAGGACACGGGCCACACGCCGCTGCTCGTGGCCGCCGACTTGCAGCGTCCGAACGCCGTGACGCAGCTGCAGGTGGTGGGCGAGCGCGCCGGCGTGCCGGTGTATGCGCCGGAGAAGGGCGTGCAGTCCGACGGCGGCGACGCCGTGTCCGCGCCCGGCGAGACGAGCGGCGACCCGGTGAAGGTGGCGCGCGACGGCGTGGCGCTGGCCAGGCAGAAGCTCTACGACGTGGTGATCATCGACACCGCCGGCCGTCTGGGCGTGGACGAGGTGCTGATGAAGCAGGCGCGCGACATCCGCGACGCCGTGCAGCCCAACGAGATCCTGTTCGTCATCGACGCGATGATCGGCCAGGACGCCGTGAAGACCGCCAAGGCGTTCGACGAGGGCGTGGACTTCACCGGCGTGGTGCTCTCCAAGCTCGACGGCGACGCGCGCGGCGGCGCGGCGCTGTCCGTGGCGAGCGTGACCGGCAAGCCGATCCTGTTCGCGTCCACCGGCGAGGGCCTCAAGGACTTCGAGGTGTTCCACCCGGACCGCATGGCGTCCCGCATCCTCGACATGGGCGACATCCTCACCCTGATCGAGCAGGCGCAGAAGCAGTTCGACGAGGAGGAGGCGCGCAGGGCCGCCGAGAAGATGTCCGAAGGCAGCTTCGGCCTCGACGACTTCCTGGAGCAGCTGCAGCAGGTGCGCAAGCTCGGCCCGATGAAGAACCTGCTGGGCATGATCCCCGGCATGGCCGCGCACCGCAAGGAACTCGAGATGTTCGACGAGAAGGAGGTGGACCGCACCGAGGCCATCATCCGCTCGATGACCCCGGCCGAGCGCCGCGACCCCTCGATCATCAACGGCTCCCGCCGCGCGCGCATCGCGTACGGCTCCGGCACCACCGTCTCGCAGGTCAACGGCCTGCTGCAGCGCTTCGAGCAGGCGGCCAAGATGATGAAGCGCATGTCCAACGGCATGCGCGGCGGCATCCCCGGCTTCGGCGGCCCCGGCGGCGGCAGCGGCAAGAAGGGCAAGAAGAACGCCAAGAAGAAGGGCGGCTCCAAGTCCGGCAACCCGATGAAGCGCGAGGCCGAGGAGAGGGCGCTGCGCGAGCGCCTGGCCGGCGGCGGCGCGAAGAAGAGCGGCGGCAGCGGATCGGCGTTCGCCAGGAAGCCGCAGAATCCCGCGCTCCCCGCGGGGCTGGGCGATCTGGCCGACCAGCTGCCCCCGAACCTGGGCGGCGGTCTGGGCGGTCTGCTCGGCGGCAAGTGAGCCGCGTCCGTCCGCTCCGACGAACCTGTACAGAGGCGCGATCCCGCATGCGCAAGCGCGGGATCGCGCCTCTTGCGTCCCGGGGCCGGGCCTTACGACTGGAGTAGGATGGCCGGGAAACCAAGGAAACGAGGAACGACATGGTGACGATTCTGTGGGTGCTGGCGTTCGTATGCGTGCTGTGGGTCTCGCTGGCCAAGCTGCCGGCGGGCATGGAGGGGCACATGCCGATGCCGTATCTCATCGCGCTGATCCCGTTCGCATGGATCCCGCTGCTGGGCATCGGCATCTGGTCCGGCGTGCTGCGCCAGTGGGGACCGATGTGCCTGTGCCTGGCGTGGCTGGCGATCGCGTTGGACAGCGCCCTGCAGTACCGGCTCTCGTTGCTGCCGCGCTGGATGTCGCGGCCCACGTCGGCACTGGGCGACCCGCTCGCCCCTTCAACGACGCAGCGCGATCCGCTCGCCCCCTCGGCGATGCAGCGCGACCCGCTCGCCCCGGCCGCATCCTCCGAGGAGGCCGGATCCGCGGCCGCCGAAGCCACGGACGCGCCGGACGCGCCGCGGCCCGTATCGTGCCGCGTGATGACGCTCAACTGCCGCTACGGCCGTGCGGACGCCGCCGCGATCGTGCAGGCGGTGCGCAACCGCCGCATCGACGTGCTGGCGCTGCAGGAGTGCACCGACGATCTGATCCACGCGCTGCAGGACGCCGGCATCAACGCCGTGCTGCCGTACATGCAGCAGGGCGAGCCGAAGCAGACGGACAACGGCGGCTACAACGTGGTGTTCAGCCACGCCGAGCCGGTGGGCCGGCAGGTGAAGGCCGTGGAGATCCCGGCCGCGGACGTGCCCGCCGTCACGCTCAGGATCGGCGGACGCGAGGTCACGTTCGCCTCCGCGCATCCCAAGTCGCCGATGCGCGGCTGCCCGCAGTGGTCCGAGGGCATCGTGGGGCTGGGCGCGCTGGCGAACGCGGTGGGGCTCGGCGACCACGGCATCGCGGTGGTGATGGGCGACCTCAACTCGATGATCGAGCATCCGAGCTTCCGCCGCCTGCTGGCCTCCGGCTTCCGCGACGCCTCGCTCACGGAGGCGCATGGGCGTCACGCCACGTATCCCGCGTGGCTGCCGTGGCCGCGCATCGAGCTCGATCATGTGCTCGTGACGCCGGGCGCCGAACCGCACGGCGTGGAGTCGTTCAGGGTCGACGGCACCGATCACCTCGCCCTGACCGCCACGCTGACGATCTGACGATCAGTCGCCGTCGCGCTCCGGCTTGAGCGCCACGCGGAACGTGAACGCCGCGTCGTCCAGACGGTACCGCTCGATGAGCGCGGGCCCGCAGCTGTTGGAGCCCACGCCGCTCTGCATGTGGTCGATGCACACCACCGTGGCGTCCGCGCACGGCTCGAGCTCGTGGTTGTGTCCCTTGGCGGTCATCTCCTCGGCGGTGTACGGCAGCGCCTGGAAGTCGAAGCCGCGGCCGTCGTCGCGCCCGGTGTAGGCGGTGAGCGTCACGCCGTCGCCGGCGAGCCGCGCCCAGTCGCAGTCGTGGTGGTTGCCGTTCTCCTGCGGCCTGACGTACGGCTCGAACAGCGTGGCCGGCGTGGCCTCGAACACCCCGTGCCATCCGGCGCGGCGCTTGTCCACGTAGCTTTCCGTCGGGCCGATGCCGCAGTAGCGCACGCGATCCAGCGCCTTGGGCACGAACAGGCGCAGGCCGAAGCGCGGCAGGAACGGCATCGCGGTCTCGCGCCGCACGTCCATCGCGAGCGCCACCGTGCCGTCCGGGTGGACGGTCCACGCGGCGTCGATGCGCGCAATCGGCTGCACGGTGGGCGCGAGCAGCGCCATGCGCACGCGGATCGTCACGTCGCCGGAGCCGGGCGCGTCCGCGGCAGCGATGGTCTCGAGCCTGCCGTCGCGCATGATCGTCACGGTCGGAGCGCCCTGTGTGCCCGGGGCATCCTGCGCGGTCTGCGTCTCCCGCGCGCCGTCCCCGGTCTCCCCCGGCGTCTCCACGGTCACGTCGTACGCCCTCGCATACGCGCGGTCGTACTGCGCGGCCTCCCATGCGGCGCGGATGTTGCGGTCGTTGTCCGTGGGCGCGCGCCACACGTTGAGCTCCATCGGGCGCGTGAGCAGCGTGTGCCCGTCGAAGACCATGCCGCGGAACAGGCCGGTGCGGCGGTCGAGCACATAGCGGAACCCTTCGCCGCGGACCACCACGGACGTGCCGTCGGCGCCCTCGGACGCGCGCACCGGCTCGCGGTGGCGCAGCTCGTCCGCGATCTCGTCGTCGTCCACGTAGTCCACCATCCAGTCGGCGGGACGCCCCTCGGCGAGCGCGAGCTTGGCCCTGACGAACTGGTTGGCCGGGTCGGCCGTGGGCACGGCGATCTCGTCGAAGCCCAGTTCGAACAGCTCCGGCTTGATGCCGTCCGCGGTGGGCGCCGGCGTCAGGTAGCGCAGCACCACGGCGATGCGCCCGTTCCAGTCGGAGGGGACGTCGAGCCCCGGCAGCGTCACGCGCCCCTCGCCGTGCGGCGGGATGTCCAGCTGCGCCGCGTCGTCGCCGCCGAACAGGTAGTACGAGTCGAGCTCGCCGTCCACGTACAGCTCCCACATGAGCGTGACCGCGTCGCCGAGCGTGGTGAAGTCGAGGTAGTTGTGCAGTGTCACGGAGGCGGAGCCATGGCCGTCGTCGGAGAACGCGATGCCGCCTACCACGCGGGCGGGGCGGTACACGTTCTTGAATTCCGCCAGTCCGGTGTGCGGGGTGCGGTCCGGGTAGACGAGGCCGTCCATGCAGAAGTTGCCGTCGTGCGGGTATTCGCCGCTGTCGCCGCCGTACGCGTAGATGCGCCGTCCATCAGGCGCGGTGCCGCGGTCGATGGCGTGGTCGCACCACTCCCAGATGAAGCCGCCCACCACGCCGGGATGGCGCTGGATGCGCTCGAAGTAGTCCTCCAGGTCGCCCGGGCCGTTGCCCATGGCGTGGCAGAATTCGCACAGCACGTACGGCTTGACGCCGCTGCCGTCCTCGTAGCGCCCGTCGTGCCCGTTGCCGCCGTGTCCGCCGTCGCCGCGCGGCGTGCCGTCCGGCCCGGGCTCGAAGTACTCGTCGATCTGCTCGACGGGCGGGTACATGCGCGAATGCGTGTCGAGGTTGGAGTAGTCGTGGGGCGCGTCGTCGGGGCTGACGTAGCGCGCCGACTCGTAGTGCGTCAGGCGCGCGGGGTCGAACGCCTTGGTCCAGGCGAGCGCCGCCTCGAACGTGCAGCCGTACGCGCACTCGTTGCCCATGGACCACATGATGATGGATGCGTGGTTCTTGTGCGTCTCCACGCAGCGGCGCGCGCGGTCCACGGTGGCGTCGGTCCAGGCGGGGTTGTTGGCGATGCGCTCGTTCCACCCGAGCCGGTTCTCGCCGCCGCCGGGCACGTAGTCCATGTTCATGCCGTGCGACTCGTTGTCTGCCTCGGCGATCACGTAGAAGCCGAGCCGGTCGAACAGGTCGTAGTACTGCGGCGCGTTCGGGTAGTGGCTGGTGCGGATGCCGTTGACGTTGTGCTGCTTCATGAGCGTCAGGTCGGCGAGCATCTGCTCCTCGCCGATCACGGGCCCGGTGACGGGGTCGGAGTCGTGCCGGTTGACGCCGTGGATCTTGATCGGGCTCCCGTTGAGCAGCACCACGCCGTCCCTCACGGCGATCTCGCGGATGCCGAGCGGCTGGGTGATCGCCTCGCCCGGCGTCTCGAGCACCAGCGTGTACAGGTAGGGCCGTTCCGCGTTCCACAGCACCGGTTCCGGCACGTCGAGCGTGGCCTGCGCGCGCGTCACGAACGCGGTGGCCGTGCCGGTGGGGTCGTCGAGCAGCTCGGCGGGCGCCACGTCGCGCGCCTCCACCGTGCGCTCGCCGTCGGTGAACGCGTCCACCACCTGCGCCTCGGCACGCGCCACCTCGGCGCCGTCCGCGTCGAGCAGCGTCACGCGCACCGGCACCGGATCGCCGCCGTAGAAGTCGAAGTCGACGCCCAACGCCGCCTGCGCGTGGTCGGCGCTCACGGCCGTGTGCACGAAGTAGTCGCGCACCGCGTGCTCGGGGCGTCTGAGCAGGTAGACGTCGCGGAAGATGCCGCTCATGCGGAACTTGTCCTGGTCCTCCATGTAGCTGCCGTCGCACCACTTGAGCACCAGCACGGCCAGCGTGTTCTCGCCCGGGGTCAGCAGGTCGGTCACCTCGAACTCGCTGGTGGAGTGGCTCACCTGGCTGTAGCCCACGAGCTCGCCGTTGACCCACGCGTAGAAGCAGCTGTCCACGCCCTCGAAGTCGAGGAACGCGCGCGGGGCGGCGGGATCGGGCTCGTAGTCGAACGTCGTGAGGTACACGCCGCACGGGTCGTCCTGAGGGACATGCGGCGGGTCCACGGGGAACGGGTAGTGGATGTTGGTGTACTGGTGGCGGTCGAAGCCGTGGTTCTGCCACACGCTCGGCACGGGGATGGCGGCGAACCCGTCCGCGGCGTCCGGCGTGAAGCCCTGGTCGAAGAACGCGGGATCGTGCGCGGCGTGGGCGCGACGCACCTGCACGTCGAGCTCGTGCACGGACGCGTAGTACCGGAAGTCCCAGTCGCCCGCATCGGGGCCGCTGAGCAGCTGGAACCGGTCGGACTGCGAGCGCCGGGACACGCTGGTGTCCATCGGGCGCGACGCGGGCACGTAGTACGCGCGGTTGGGCTGCGTGCCCACGTGCAGATGTTCCAGAGACTCGTAGTACTTGGGGACGAACATGCGCGTCACGCTCCTTTACGCCTTACGCGGTTGCCTGTGCGGTGGTTGCGCACCAGTATGCCGCGTGGCGTCGATCGTGGGGCGTGACGCGTCTGCCTTTCCCGCGACGCGTCCTACGCGCGTCCGGGCGCGCGGTCGCCGTGGAAGTGGTCGGGCGACGGGTTGAGCGGGAAGTCGTCGTCGGCCGGGACCTCGGCGAGGTTGAGCGGCGCGAACGACTTGCGCAGCGTCACGGTGCCCCACGTCGGCACGTCGACCAGCTGCCATTCGTCGCCGCGTCCGGAGATGGCGACGCGAGCGGTAATCGCAGCGCCGGTGGGGTTGTAGATGATGGCGCTGATCGACCCGTCCGGCGCGAGGAACGCCACGGACGTGAGTCCGCCGGTGTAGCCGTCCGGCGAATGGGACGACGAGCCGATGACCACCGATCCCGCGGGAACGTCCTGACCGAGGTTGCGCAGCATGAAGTATTCGAGATTGCGCTGCACCTTGCCGCTGGTGTGCTCGATGGTGACCACGCCGCGTCGTCCGGTGGACCCGGCGCGGTTGGGCAGGCCGCGTTCGTCGAGCGCGAGGTTCCACAGCGTGATCATGCCCATGCCGTTGCGGATGAGCCACGTGCTGGACACGCCGAACATGATGTGGGATGCGTCCTCGACGCTGTCGCGCATCATGCAGCGGCGTTCGCTCATCATCACGCTCCAGTTCGGGAACGACCGCGTGGCGTTGAACAGGTTGCCGTACGTGCTCTCGTACGTGTGCACGGCGATGCCGTCGAAGCTGGCGGCCTGACGCGGCGTGACGTCGTCGGCGAGCGGATGCGTGAGCGTGTGCGTGTTGTCGTCGAGGAAGAACAGTTTGACCTCGGGATGCGTGGCGTCGAGCGCGGGACGCAGATAGTCGGCGCCGAACGCCGCCATCTGCTCGTGCGTCCAGATCATCGCCGGCCACGGCGAGGCGTTGGCGGGCTCGTTCTGCACGGTCAGCGCCCAGATCGGAATGCCGTACCTGGCCATCTCGTCGATGTATCGCACGAAGTAGCGCGCGTAGACGCCCTCGAACGAGTCCTTCATCGGGTCGAAGCCGTTGCCGGTCCACTCGCCGAAGCGCAGATGCCCGCCGAGCGTGAGGTGTCCGGTGTTCTTCATCCAGGCGGGGGCGCTCCACGGCGAGGCGACCACTTTGACGCCGGGGTTGATGGCGAGGATCTCCCGCAGCACCGGCACGATGGACTTGAGGTCGCCGGTGGCGTCGGGCGCACCGGGATCGCCGGTGCCGAGGCGGAAGCGGCTCAGCGCGGCGTCGTGCTCGCCGAACGGCAGATCGTCGTACGTGTAGTACTCCTGCTCGTTGAAGTCGGTGGAGCCGATCGGCACGCGCACCATGTTGAAGCCGGCGCCGCTGACGGGATCGAACAGTTCGGTCAGCAGGTCGTGGCGCTGCTCGGCGCTCATCGCGCCCCAGATGAGCGAGGCGGCGGAGTCGGTGATGGCCGCGCCCTGGCCGACCCACGGCTGCCTGCGGTCGGCGGGATCGATGACGATCGGCACGGCGTCCGCGGCGCCCGACGCGACGAGCTCCGCGGCGCGCGTCACCGGCGGCACGGCGAGGGGCGCGCGGCGCTGCGCGAGGTCGCCGGACGTGGCGGTCCACGCCTCGAACGGGTACGGGGAGGCGGGCTGCGGGGAAGAATGCGATGGCATGACGGCTCCTTTGGTGTCCACGATCGGATGTTCGGCCCGGAGGCCTGACGTCCCCCAGTGAACGACCCGCGCTGGACGATCGCCCCTCCCGCACGGCGTCCGCCGGCCGCGACGTTGCCGCGATCGGCCACCGTACGCCCCTCCCATCGCCCGCAGCACCGTCTCCCGTCGCAACGTTGCGATCATGCGCGACCTCGGAGGCGGCGCCGAGTCGATCGGAACGCCCGCAGTACGCGCCGGCACGCCGCGCCCCGCTCGCATCCGTCAGCCTCCCGCCCGCTCAGCCCAGCAGCCCGCCAGCTCCGGAGCATTCCCGCGCAGACGGACCCTCAAATTACGGGCTGAAACGGACGAAATCCGCTATTCCAAGCGCCAAACCCCCGCAAAACCGTCCGTTTGACGCTCTCAATCCAAGATTTCGTCCATTTCAGCCCGTATTTCGCAGTCATCCCCGTCACCGTCCAGCCACCTCAGCCGGCCTGTCACAGTGCCGCGCCGATCGCAACCCGCCGACGCCCGATTGTCAGCCCCCGCGTTATAATTGCTCAGTTATTCGCGCGCGCGAGGCCCTCTCATCTCGCGCGACGTGAGGAACACGTGGGTTTCGGATTCCGTGCCCCACACAGAAGAAGAAAACCACACCCCTCATTTACAAGGAGAGCCATTTTGGCAACCAAGATTCGTCTGAAGCGACAGGGCAAGAAGTTCTACGCGTTCTACCGCGTGGTCGTTGCGGATTCCCACAAGAAGCGCGACGGCAAGGTCATCGAGGAGATCGGCACCTACGATCCCAACACCCAGCCCTCGACCATCAAGATCGATTCCGAGCGCGCTCAGTACTGGCTCGGCGTCGGCGCTCAGCCGTCCGAGCCCGTGCTCAACCTGCTCAAGATCACCGGCGACTGGCAGAAGTTCAAGGGCCTTGAGGGTGCCGAGGGTACCCTGAAGACCGTTGAGGCCGGCCCGGATGCCGAGGCCCGCGTCGAGGCCGTCGAGGCCCAGGCCCAGAAGCTGAAGGCCGCGAAGTCCGAGGCCGAGGCGAAGGCCAAGGCCGAGGCCGAAGCCGCCGCTGCCGCCGAGGAAGCCCCGGCCGAGGACGCTCCGGCTGACGCCGAGTGAATCACGGCGCTGGGAATTCCAACGCATAACGCATAAGGAAGGCTGATCATGCTCGCACAGGCCGTGGAACACCTCATCAAGAACATCGTGGATTTCCCGGATGACGTTTCCGTCAAGTCCCACGAGAACGCGCGCGGCGAACTGCTTCGCGTGCGCGTGAACCCGGAGGACATCGGCCGCGTCATCGGACGCAGCGGACGTACGGCCAACGCGATCCGCACCGTGGTGCAGGCCCTGGCCGACCACAAGGTGCGCGTCGACATCATGGATGTGCGCCGCTAGCGCCACGGCCGCGATGCCGCCCATGCGGTACACTGCCTAGCATGGCAGATCAGCATATGCAGGACGACCCTCAGCAGCTCGAGCTGCTGAGGGTTTGTCGTATCGGACGCGCGCAGGGCCTGAAGGGCGAGGTCACCGTCCAGGTGTTCACCGACGACCCTGAATGGCGGTTCGAGCCGGGATCGGTGCTGTACGCGCACGACGGCGACGACGAGTACGTGGTCGAATCGTCACGCACCTTCAAGCAGCGCTGGATCATCAAGCTCGAAGGCTGCGACGACCGCAGCGCGGCGGAGGCGCTCAACGGGCTCGAACTGTACGGCGAGGCCGACGACCCGGACGACATGCTCGAGGCCGACGAATGGTATCCCAAGGACCTCATCGGCCTTGAGGCGCGCATGGCGGAGGGCAATGCGATCGGCGCGCCCGAGGGAAGCGTCGTCGGCAAGGTCGTCGACGTCGTCGACGCGCCGGCGCAGTCGCTGCTCAAGATCCGGCTCGCCAATCCCGTGACCACCGGCACCGCCAAGGACGGCACGCCCATCATGGAGAAGACCGCACTCGTGCCGTTCGTGGACGAGCTCGTGCCGGACATCGACCTCGGCGAGGGCTATCTCACGCTCGACCCGCCCGGCGGTCTCATCCCCGGTCTCTGACGTTCCCCCGGCATCGGCACTCCCCGGCGGTCACCACTGCAGCGCCATTCAAACCACCCCAAGCGTCACCGGGAGCGCACGCCACGTCACGTGGAGCGTCCGCTCCGCGTGACGGGCCACCGAAAACCGTTGATATTCCGCCATTTTGAGGGGTCGCGTCACCGGGAGCGAACGCTCCACGTGACGCCACACCCGCTCCGCATGACGCTGCACTCGCCCCGCGCGACGTTGCACCCGCTCCGCGTCACGCGGGCCGCGCGTCACATGGGCCGCGCATCTGCAAAAGCCCGGAATTGCAACGATTCTGCACTCCACGGTCCGCGTGATGCACGGTCCACGTGACGCGTAGGGCGGTCCGCGTGACGCGTGGGGGTCGCATAGGGCGATTCGCACCACCGGGAGCGCACACCACGTCACGCGGAGCGCGCATTGCGTCACGCGGGGCGGACGCTCCACGTGACGGGCCGCCCAAAAACGTTGATATTCCGCCGTTTTGAGAGGATGCGTCACCGGGAGCGAACGCTCCGCGTGATGCCACACCCGCTCCGTGTGACGTCGCGAGCCAGATCCGTGCTTTGTGTGAGCGCCGCCACACGCCCGTCACGCGCCCGTCACGCGCCCGCCGCACATTCGCCACGCGCCCGCCACATGCCCGCCACGCATCCGTTCCCACGCCGATACTGTGATGCCGTTGCATCGCGTCGCTATCCGGCGCATCGCATACTCTGGAGCCCATGAAGATCGACATCGTGAGCGTATTCCCCGAGTATTTCGACGTGCTGAACCTGAGCCTGTTCGGCAAGGCGCAGGCCAAGGGGCTGGTGGAGGTCACGGCGCACAACCTGCGCGACTGGACGCACGACGTGCATCATTCGGTGGACGATACGCCGGTGGGCGGCGGCGCCGGCATGGTGATGAAGCCGGCGGTATGGGCGGAATGCCTCGACGATCTGCTCGGTCTGGAGCCGGCGACGGTGACGCCGTCCAGCAACAACAGCAACACCAGCGTCGCAGCCACCACCGACGCCACTGCCAGCGTCCCCAGTACCGCCAACGCCGATGCTGCCCCGGAAGGCACAGACATCGCCGCCTCCGAAGAGTCAAACGCCGCCCCCGTCAACACCACCGCAGACGCAAACGCCGATGCCTCCGATGCACCCGCCGCGCCCGTCTCCGCGGTTCCCCCGGCATCCGACCGCCCGGTCCTCATCTTCCCCAACCCCTCGGCCCCACTGTTCACCCAGCGCGACGCCACCGAGCTCAGCCACGCGGATCATCTGCTCTTCGGCTGTGGCCGCTACGAGGGCTACGACGCGCGCATCCCCGCGTACTACCGCGCGCAGGGCGTGGACGTGCGCGAGTATTCGATCGGCGACTACGTGCTCAACGGCGGCGAGGTGGCCGTGTCCGTGATGCTCGAGGCGATCACGCGCCTGCTGCCCGGATTCATGGGCAATCCCGAGTCGATCGTGGAGGAGTCGTACACCGGCGAGGGCGCACTGCTGGAGCATCGCCAGTACACCAAGCCCGCCGAGTGGCGCGGTATCCGCGTGCCGGACGTGCTGCTGAGCGGTGATCATGGCAAGGTCGACCGCTTCCGCCGCGACGAGGCGCTCGCGCGCACCGACGAGATCCGCCCCGATCTCATCGCGAAGCTGGACTGCGCGGCACTGAGCAAGCCCGACCGCAAGACGCTGATGGCACTGGGCTGGGAGGTGTCCGGCGCGCACCCGCGCAGGCTCGGCGCCTGACGGTCCAGACCCGCGTTCGATCACGCGACGAAGACGGCAGGGCGGCGAGCGTCCGATCGGATCATCCGGTCGTCCCGTCCGCCGCCCCGTCCCAAGAGTTCCCCCTGCTTGAGTAAGTCCCCCTCAGGGTAAAACGCCAAGGTGAACTCCGTCGAAGCCGCAAAATGAATTCATTGTGAGCTGCGTCACATTCAATCGGTTCGACATGCAGTCAATTGGTTTGACAAACAGGCGAACCGGTGAACGGGGCATCGATCATCGGCCCTGAGCGATCGCGCGCCTCCGACGCATCCGATGCATCCGACGCTACGCGCGTTCGATGTAGGAGACCGACGTCTCCCCGTAGGCACGCGACTGCGTGATCTCCCACCCCTCCGGAGCGCTCACCGCCGCGGAGCGCGTGGAGCGTTCGACCATGATGATCGCGTCGTCCGCGGCCACGCCGTTCGCGGCGATGCCGGCGAGCAGGGCGTCGCAGTCCTCGGTCGTCATCGCATACGGCGGGTCGATGAAGATCAGATCGAAGCCCGGCGCCGCATCGCCGTCCGCCGCGTTCGCGCCGCCGCGATACCCGTTCACGAACGCTTCGGCCTTGCCGCGCACCAGATGCGCCGCCATGCCGGACTCCCACGCCTTGGCGCGGCGCAGCGACGCGAGCGTGCCGTTCAGCGCGGTCGCCGCCGGTCCGGCCATCTCCACCGCCACCAGCTCGCGCGCCCCGCGCGACAGCGCCTCGATGCCAAGCGCGCCGGTGCCGGCGTACAGATCAAGCACGCGCGCGTCGTCGATCACGCCCCACGAGTCGAGGTGCGAGAAGATCGCCTCCTTGGTGCGGTCGGTGGTCGGCCGCGTGCCGGTCTTGGCCGCCGGCAGCTGGAATCCCTTGAATCGTCCTGCAATCACGCGCATGGCTATTACTGTAGCCGAACCGGTTCCGCCTCGGTCATCCTGAGCGGAGCTCCGCCCCCGGTCATCCCGATCGGAGCTCCATTCCCCTTCGTCATCCTGAGCGGAGCCCGATCCCTCTGCGTCATCCTGAGCGAAGCCCGAAGGGCGAAGTCGAAGGATCTTTGACTACCACGTGCCATGTCAAAGATCCTTCGACTCCGCTACGCTCCGCTCAGGATGACCGAGGAAAGCAACGCTCACTCAGGATGACCGAGGGAACAACGCTCGTGCGGAGTGGCCGGAAGGAACGAATTGTCAGCCGGTCTCGTCATCCTGAGCGGAGCCCGAAGGGCGGAGTCGAAGGATCCTTGACTACCACGCACCATGTCAAAGATCCTTCGACTCCGCTACGCTCCGCTCAGGATGACAGGGAAAGCAACAATCAGCGCTTCCGGGGCAACGGTGATAGTAGAGAACCGACGATGCCCGGAACGGCAACGAGAAGGCACTCGTTCGTAACGGCTGAGAGAAGACACCGATCCCCGTCATCCTGAAGGAGACATCCCTCCCTCCGTCATCCTGAGCGGAGCCCGAAGGGCGGAGTCGAAGGATCCTTGACTACCACGTGCCATGTCAAAGATCCTTCGACTCCGGCTCCGCCTCCGCTCAGGATGACGGGGAAGGCAACGCGCGCTCAGGATGACGGGGGAAGGCAACGCGCGCTCAGGATGACGGGGAGGGCAGCGCCACGATCAGGTGGAGACGAGGAACGTCTCGTTGCCGCGCGTGAAGTCGAGCACCGCGCCCGCCAGCTGCGGCTCCCCGGCAAGCTCCGGGTCGTCGGCAAGCAGCCGCTCCGCCTCGCCGCGCGCCCGTTCGATCAGCTTCGCGTCCTTCACCACGCGCAGCAGCTTGAGGCTTGACTTGCCGCCCGACTGCGCGTCGCCCAGCACGTCGCCGGCGCCGCGCAGCTCAAGATCGGCCTGCGCGATCTCCGCGCCGTCCAGTGTGCCCTGAATCACCGCCAGACGCTGCGCCGCCAGGGAATCCGGTTCAGCGCGCGAGACGAGGAACGCCCACGAGTCGGTGCCGCCGCGCCCCACGCGCCCGCGCAGCTGATGCAGCTGGGACAGGCCGAAGCGGTCGGCGTCGAAGATCACGATGCAGCTGGCCTGCCGCACGTCCACGCCCACCTCGATCACCGTGGTGGATACGAGGATCGGCGTGGTGCCGTCCGCGAACTCGGCCATCACGCGCGTCTTGGTCTCGTCGTCGTCGCGTCCGGTGAGTGTGGCGAAGCGGATGCCGCGGAACTGCGGGAGCGCGGCGAGACGTTCGGCGATCTCCGTCACCGCGTGCAGCGGCGGGCGCGGCGTGCCGTCGTCGCCGTCCACGCCGTCGTCGGGCAGCAGCGCGGAGCCGAGCATGTCCGCGTCATCGCCACCGGAGCCGTCACCCGTGCCGTCGTCGTCGGCGTCGATGCGCGGGCAGACCACGTAGGCGCGCTCCCCCGCGTCGATGCGCGAGCGGACGTGCACGAACATGCGCGCCATCGTGCCCGCGTCCGCCTCCGGCACCACGAACGTGCGGATGGGCTTGCGCCCGCCGGGCAGCTCGGTGAGCCACGAGATGTCCAGATCGCCGAACCACGTCATCGCGGCGGTGCGCGGGATCGGCGTGGCGGTCATCACCAGCAGGTGCGGCGCCACGGCGTAGCGATGCCGCAGGGTCTCGCGCTGCTCCACGCCGAAGCGATGCTGCTCGTCGATCACCACGAGCGCCAGCCCGGGCGCCTGGAACGTCTTGGAGAACGCGGCGTGCGTGGCCACGATGATGCACGCCTCGCCGCTCGCCGCCGTGGCGAGGGCCCTGCGTCGCGCGGCGAGCTTCATGCCGCCGGTGAGCAGCACCACGGGCACGTCGATGTCCGCGCGCTCCAGCATGCCGCGGATCGTCTCGGCGTGCTGTTCGGCCAGCACCAGCGTGGGCGCCACGAGCACGGCCTGTCTGCCGGCGCCCGCGGCCTCAAGCATCGCGGCCACCGCCACCACGGTCTTGCCGGATCCCACTTCGCCCTGCAGCAGCCGCTGCATGGGCCACGCGCGTCCCATGTCGCGCGTCACGTCGTCGATCACCGAACGCTGCCCGGCGGTGAGCTCAAACGGCAGCGACGCGACGAACCGTTCGGCCAGCGACGCGCCGCCGCCGCACGGGTACGCCTCGATGGCGTGCGTGGCGTGACGCGACCGCACCAGCGCGGTCTGGCTGACGAACGCCTCCTCGTAGCGCAGCGTGTCGATGGCCTTGGCGAACCCGGCCGTGGTGTCCGGATCGTGCACCTGACGGAACGCGTCGCGCCGATGCAGGTAGCCGCCCGCCGCGCGCACCGGTTCGGGCAGGACGTCGGGCAGGGCGCCAGGGTCCTCGTCGAGCATGTTCAGGAATCCCATGATCGACTCGTGGATGTGTTCGGAGGAGATGCGCGAGCTGGCGTGGTACACGGGTCGCGGTCGGCTCACGCGGCGCAGCGCCTGTTCCTCGGTGTCGGCGTCGAACTTCAGCGACGACGCATGCGCGGGAAGGGGCTGCGGCGCCGGTGCCGACGGCGCATCGCCGCGCTGCGCATCGGGATCCCGCGCATCGGCACTCTGCACGCCGGGACCTTGCGCACCGCCGAGCGGGTCGATCGTCAGCACCTCGGGGTGCGTGAACTGCAACTGCCCGTTGAATTCGCTCGGCACGCCGGAGATCACCACGCGCGCACCCTGCCGCAGGCGCATGCTCACCCAGTCGACGTACGACTTCTTGTACGAGAAGAACACGAGCCGCGCCGCGGTGGCGGCGTCGTCGCGCGCGATCGCCTCGAGGCGGAATCCGCGGCGCGCGTTCATCGGCACCACGCGCAGCGCCTCCACGGTCGCCGCGAACGCGATGGGCATGCCGACCACGGCCTGATGGATCGGACGCACCGGCACCGGGTCGGTCACGCGGAACGGATAGTAGGTCAGCGCGTCGCGCACGGTGACGATGCCCAGTGACTTCAGAGCGCCCACGCGGCGCCGGTTCGTCATCAGCGACGACACGGCGGCATCCAGCGAAACACTCATACGCACCATCCTAACGAGCGACCGTCGATTTCATCGAATCCGTGCACTCCGCCGGCTCCCGCACGCCCACCATGCCGCGGCCAGATAAAGCGAAACCCCGGAGCCGATAACGACTCCGGGGCCTCAACGTGACTGAGCGTCAGACTGCAGCGGGCGCGATTCACGCGGCCACGCGCTGCACCTTGCCGGCCTTCAGGCACTTGCCGCACACCTGGATGCGCACGTTGGCGCCGTCCACGGTGGTGCGAACCGGCTGAAGGTTCGGACGGAAGGTACGCTTGTTACGGATATGCGAATGAGAAACGGTGTAGCCGGTCTGCGGGCCCTTGCCGCACACTGCGCAACGAGTTGCCATGATGGACTCCCTTTATTGGTTCTGTTCCAAGCCTTTCGTGCTCGGCGCTCGCGTTTTTGCCGCTCGGCTGAACACACAACTTCACAATGATACAGCGCGCCGTCGGAAAACGCAAATCCTGCGCGTCCGGAGGCCGGTCCGTCCGAAAGCCGCCCACAAGCCGCCCGGAGACCGCGGCGGACCCGCGGAAACCCACAGGGCGGAGCCCATAGTCCGGAACCCACAGTCCGGAACTCACAGGGAGACCACAATTCATGCGCCGTTCACCGCCGCCCGCCGTCCCGCCCAGCCGGAAACCTTAGGATGAAAGGTGGTTTTGAACGTGAGGAGCGCCCATGTCCATGTCCAGTAATCCCGCCGCATCCACGGCACCGGCGACCGCCCCGGCATCGCCCGCCACCGCCAGGCTCACCAAGCGCGAGAAGCAGTGGATCGTCTACGACGTGGGCAATTCGGCGTTCGTGCTGCTGAGCACCGCCGTCACGCCCATCTACGCGCAGTCGCTCATGCCCAAGGACGGCAACATCGTGTCGGCGTGGGGCTATGCGCAGACGATCGCGTCGCTGGTCATCGCGCTGCTCATGCCGCTGCTCGGCTCCATCGCCGACGTGCAGGGCATGAAGATCAAGTTCTTCCTCGGCTTCTTCGGCACGGGCGTGGTCATGTGCGCCGCGATGGCGCTGCCGTTGACGTGGCTGCCGTTCCTCGTGGTGTATGTGCTGGCGACGATCGGCCTCAACGGATCGCTCACGTTCTACGATTCGATGCTCATCGACACCACGTCGAACGAGCGCATGGACAAGGTCTCCTCGCACGGCTACGGCTGGGGCTACGTGGGCTCTACGGTGCCGTTCATCGCATGCATCGCGCTGATCTTCGGCGGCCCCGCGCTGTTCGGATGGTCCACCGAGGCGTGCACGCGTGCCAGCTTCGTGATCACGGCCGTATGGTGGGTGGCGTTCACCGTGCCGCTGCTCACGAGCTACCGTCAGGTGCATTACCGCGCCACGCGCGAGCATCTGGGCGCGGCGGTGCGCGGCACGTTCACCGAGCTGGGCGGCACGTTCCGCAGCATCGTGAAGAACAGGCCGCTGTGGATGTTCATGCTCGCGTTCTTCTTCTACATCGACGCGGTGAACACGGTGATCTCGATGAGCACGTCGTACGGCGCGCAGCTGGGCATCGATTCCACGCAGCTGGTGGTGGCGCTGCTGGTGACGCAGTTCGTGGCGTTCCCGTGCGCGATTGCGTATGGTCGCCTGGCGGGACGCTTCGGATGCAAGCCGATGATCGCCGTGGCCGTGGCCGCGTACATGGGCATTGTGTTCTTCGCCGCGTTCTTCCTGCGCACGGCGGCCGAGTTCTGGGTGCTGGCGATTCTCGTTGGCATGTTCCAGGGCGGCATCCAGGCCCTCTCGCGCTCCTACTACGGCAAGATCATCCCCAAGGATCACGCCAACGAGTACTACGGCTTCTACGACATCTTCGGCAAGACCGCCTCGATTCTCGGCACGTTCCTCGTGGCGACCACCACGTCGCTGACCGGCAATGCGTCGATCGGCGTGCTGTCGATCGCCGTGCTGCTCGTGGTGGCGCTGGTGTTCCTCGGCCTGCAGAAGGATCCGACGCGAGCGACACGGACGGAGACCGCGGCCTGACGACGCATCTGGCCCGATCATCCAACCACGAGTCATGGCAAATCACGGGCCGGGCAAATCACGGGCCGAAAAGGACGAAATCCGGTATTCCAAGCGCCAAACGGACGGAATCGCGGGGGTTTGGCGCTTAGAATCGCGAATTCCGTCCTTTTGAGCCCGTGATTTGAGCCCGTGATCTGATCGCCATGGTCTGATTGCTGTGGTCTGGATCCGATTGCCGTGCCCGGTGCACACACGTGTACCGGCTCTCCGCCGGCTAGCTATGGCCCGGTAAGCTGAATTGCAGGCTGCGGCCATCGGGTTGCGCGACGGGAAGGGACGCTGCATGACGTCGGATTATCGGCCGAAATACGGGCATGTGTTCGGCGGGCATCTGCTGCTGGGCATGACCGTCTCGTTCCCGGTCAGTTTCCTGATTGCGTGGCTGGGACTGCGTGTCATCGCGCATGTCGCGTTCGACGCCGCCGAGCTGGGCGTTGTGCTGGCGATCACATGGATCGCCGTCTCGCTGATCGATTCGCGTCTCGACTACGAACTGCAGCGGGCCGCCAATCGCACGGCTCCGCCGATGCCGTGGCCGATGGTCGTCGCCAAGGCGCTGATTCCGTTCGCTTTGCCATGGCCGACGGTCCTGTTGCGTGAGGACGTTGCGATTGTCGCAGCCGCAAGCATCGCCGCCGGGGCGGTTCGGCTGGTGGAGATCATCGGCCTCGAGCAACCATGGAAGGGTGAGGAGGAGAGCGTGGTCGAACGCCGTGCGGGGGAGCTGCGGCGGCTGAACCGTGAAACGCTTGGGGAGATTCGCGAGGAGCGGCGTACTCGGGCGGGCCGACCGGACGACGCCAAGACCTACGATCCCTACAACCTGCGCGGCAAGCGGTGAGCTATTGCTCGGGTTGTCTGACCGGCAATGCGAGCATCTGCTCTGCTATGCGCTTGCTCGCGTTCGGATCACGGGCTCAAAAGGACGGGATTGCGGGGGTTTGGCGCTTAGAACCGTGGATTTCGTCCTTTTGAGCCCGTGATTTGAGCGTGACGTGATCCGATTGCTGTGGTCTGGGTCTGATTGCCCTGATCGGAACGTGCGCGCGTGCCGGTTCCTCGTCCGCCGGCCAGGGCCCGGTGGTGGGGCCTACGATCCCTATGATCTGCGCGGCGGGCGGAAGCGGCCGTAGGTCAGGCCGCTTGCTATTCGCCTGCTACTTGTCGAAGCGGTCCTTGAACAGGCCGACGACCACGCCGGTGACGGCGCACAGCAGGCCGCCGATCACCCACGACATCCAGAACCGCGACCCGGGCACGAGAAACAGCAGCGTCAGGCCGACGATCGTGGCGACGAGCATGATGATGCCGCTCAGGGCCCCGGACAGTTGCGCGGACCGCGGCACGTCCCCGGCGCGCCTGCGCTTCTCCTGCTCGCCTTCCCTGTTGTATCCGTCGATGTTCAGCATGCCGCGACGCATGCCGCAGTAGATGAATCCGAACACGGCCGCCGCGGTCAGCAGCAGCATGACCGCGATCGGCCAGCCGGCGTCGATCTCCAGCACCGTGTCCGCATACTCGGACACCGCGATGCCGATCAGGATCGCCGCAATGCCCGCCACCACGCCGACCGCCGTCATGCGCGTCTCGCGGGAGCGATCGTCCTCCGTGTAGAAGTCCTCCACGTACGGATGCCGGCGCCTGAAGTCGCTGTGCGCCATGCCGCCCGGGATGATCAGCGCCAGACCGACGATCACGCCCACGCCGATGCACACGAACGCGAGAAAGTCGTTGAGCGGGCTGTCGCCGATGATCGAATGCTCCGAGTCGAAGAGGCTGGCGACGCCGACGCCCGCGATGATCGCCGCGACGCCGGATGCGATCATCATCGAGAACCGAAGGCGGTGGGCGTCGTAGCCGGTGATGTCCTTCGGCAGGGTCTGCGCGGGAGCGACGAGCGGCGCCGTACCGGTGCGGGACGCCGCGCGCCCGGGCGCGTCGGACATCTGTGCGCCGCCGGTCGACATGCCGCCGGTCGACATGCCGCCGGTCGGCACAATGCCATTCGTCGCTGCGGCCGTCTGCGCGGCATCCCCCGCGCCGGACCTTGCCTCGACGGTCGTCGGCCGGCTCACGTCGCCGAGCACCAGATCGTCGAGCGTGCAGCCGAACAGGTCGCAGATCGCCAGCAGCTTGTCCATCTCCGGGTACGCCTTCTCGGATTCCCACTTCGAGATCGCCTGCCGCGAGACGCCGAGCAGCATGGCCAGCTGCTCCTGCGTCATGTTGCGCCGCGATCGAAGGTACTGCAGGTTGGTACGGAAGCTCATCGTCATCATCCCCTTGCTGGTGGTTTCGTCCCGTCACGTCCGGACGATGACTTCACTGTGGCACGGCGGCGCGCCCTGCGCCACCATCTTCCGGTTGCGTCGGCGAAACGCAACCCGAACGACGCCGCAACCGCAGCGCAACCACCGGTTGCATCGGCGGAATTCCGCCGTTTCGGCCCCGTCCATGTCTCGCTCAGCGCAGCAGCGTGTCCCACTGGTCGTTGGAGATCATCCAAAGCCTGGCGCGTGCCATGTCGCGCATACTCATGCCTACCACCCTAGTCCGCCGTCCCGCGACCGTTCGCGCGTTGCTCGGTTCCGTCGCGCGGTCATGCCCGAATGGAACGGGCGCGACGTCCACGCACCCGTCCTCAGCCTCCTTGGACGGTAGGAGCGGTATGACTCGTTCTCGTGGGACGCGAACCATATTTGCGTCCCAGCTTGTGCCTGATGGCCGCCTTGTCCCGGCCGACCTCGCGGACGATCTCATCGATGCCGAGCACGTCCCTGTTGCGCAGTTCGTCGATCCAGATGCGTTCCTCTGCCGTCAGACAGGAATAAAACTTTCTTATCGAGGACAACACTTTCGCTTCGATTATGAACTTGAACACTTCCAACCATAGAGCAAGTGTTGCACTTAGATTTAGAACCCGGGCGTGTACCGACGTTAAGGGACCTAGAATTACTTTGCCAAGTGGTTGAGAGATTAAGGAGAACTGATTGTAATGGCATTGAGAACGTTGAAGAAGTTTGTTGCGGCCGGTGTTGCATGTTTAATGCTTACTGGTGTTGCTGCTTGTGGTCAGTCGAGTGGGGGGGGGGGAGTTGTTCGCGCCTACTGCCGAAAAAGGACTATATGATAATCACGGAAAACTTGAGGCCGCTAATCTCAACATGGATTCAAGCTCACCTTACAATTGGGCCGGTTGGGATATTCAGAAGGTTAAGCGCGTTGACAACAAGACTCTTGAAATCACACTGAAGAATAAAAGCGAACAGGCCATTGATGGTTCTCTTGAATTTAGATTCTATCCTGTTGTTGATGGAAAGATGGCATTGTCTGACACGTTGGTGATAGTTAAATCATCGACCGATTTTTCTTATAAGAATCTATGCACAGATGTTTCAGGCGGATCAATGACCGATAAGATTCAGCCAGGACAAACCGTAACCTGTAAATTGTTTGATGTTGGTTACAAGGTGTCGTTGGATACAATAAAGGAAATTAAACCTGATGCGTTCGGTTTGTCTGTTGATAAATCTGGCTTAACTGGTTATGTAGGATCAGATACCGATAATGGTGTATTCCCTGACAAGTCATTTAAGATTGAAGACTGATGGCGAAGTGCAAAACAATCACGGTTGTCGCTATCTGAGTCGAATAGGTAAGTAATTACACGGCGGCCCCTCATGGAGCCGCCGTTTGTTTACAGATGTTTACAAGACAATTGAAATGAAAACAGATTAGTGAAGAGAATTGTTGCTGCTGGTGTTGCACATTTGATACCTACTGGTGCTGCCGCATGCGGTAGTCAGTCAAGCAAGAACGTGGAACAGTCCATAAATGTGGAGAAGAACATGACTTCCAGTAGCAGCAAAAAGGATAGAACTAAAAAAAGTTCTACCACGCCTAATTCAGGTTCAAGTACGCCACAAAAATAGGTTGGTTGGGATATCTAGAAAGTTGTGTTCATCACAGGTAATAAGTTCCCAAACGCCACTCTGACGAACAAAGGTAATGAACCGTTTATTATTACCCAAAGATATCAGTATGGTGCTGACTGAAGTGGCCGGTTTTTGTTCCATCTCATAGCAGAAACGGAACAAAAATTAGACCACTTCATGTCGCCGTATCGCCGTTCCAGGCCTTCCCGCACCCGCTCGAATTCGGGAATGTAGTCACGAATGACGTCGTCGACCAAGCGCCGCGCTTTGCTCGCATCGTAGATATGAGCGGAGTCGTTGCGGGCGCGCAGCATGCGCAGCCACATGGACTCGTCCATGAAGTCGTAGTATTGGAATGCCGTCTTCAGCACATCGCGGGGTGATCCCGATGCGGACACCGGATCGCCTTCGTAGGCCAGCAGCGTCTTGAACAGCTTCCATCCCAATTCGAACTGCAGCTCGAACTTGTCGATGACGCCGATCTGTACGAACTCGTTGGCAAGATCCTGTTCCGGTGCCTTGCGCAGCGATGCCAACGCCGAGACGTAGTTCTCATACTTTCTCATAGAGCACCTTCCCGCTTGCGGCGATCTCCCGTCGGAGCTCCTCGGACACGGGCTCGTCGAGGTTCACGACATCGACCTTGAGCAGCGACCACAGCTCATCCTGCAGCAGATGCTCCAGCCGGTCAAAGCTCACGCACCCCTTCACCGCCAGATCGATGTCGCTCTTGGGACGATTCGTGCCCTTGGCGCGGGAGCCGAACAGAATCACCTCGGCTGCTCCGCATTCGGAGGCAAACTCGCGGATCTGCGCGTACACGTTCTCGATCGGCACCACGATCCGTCTCCCTCCGCATCGTCATGAACCCGTTCATCCCCACCATAGGGCGGGTGCCGTCGTGCCCGTGCCATGGCCCGGGGCGCGAGAAGATGCGGCCGGACATGACGAAGCGGGCACGGCGGCGGATTGCCGTCATGTCCGCTTCGTTGGCGTCATCCGCGCCCGAGTGCGATGCCGCGACGAGCGCTAGGCGTCGCTAGGCGTCATGCGCCGATGTGCGTCGACGGTGGCGGAGCCGCGCCGCGAGCACCGTGAGACCCGCGACGGCGAGCGCCATGGATGCCGCGACGATCGTGGCGACCGACGCGCCGGTCTGCACCAGTCGGGGCGGGGTGGCGTTGTCGCCCGACTCGGACGGATGGTCCGGCGTGGCCGGCTGATCGGGCTCCTCCGGAGTGTCCGGCTCGTCCGGGGTGCCCGGCTGATCGGGCTCTTCGGGGTCCGGGTTGTCCGGCTCCTCGGGTTCCGGCGGATCGGTCGGATCCGGAGGGTCAGTGGGCTCAGGCGGATCGGTCGGATCCGGCGGCTCGGGAGGATTCGGCGGCTCATACGTATTGGTGAACGTCAGGCCGCCGACCGCCTGATCGTCCGCGCCGAGCACCTCGTACGAGGCACTGAGCTTATTGCCGCCGTCCGGCCCCGTGACCGTGACCTTCACCGTGTACGTCGCACCGTCGTAGGTCACGCCCTCCAGCGACCCCTGCACCTCGGTGATCGTGTATTCGTAGGTGCCGGCCTTGGTGAAGCGGATCGGTCCGAACGAGAACTTCCCGTCCGCGCCGTTCGTCACGGTGGTTTGGCTCGGCATCGGCGCACCCGCGGGCTTGGCTGCAGCGATGGCGAACCGGAACTCACCCGCCTTGAGATCGCGCCCCTCGAGCCGCTTCACGCCCGGAATGGTGACGTCCACGGACGGAGTCCCCGGAGTCGGCGGATCCTCGGTCGACCGATTCGTCACCTGCACGATCGCGCTGCCGGTGATGAGGCTGGACAGACGTGCCTTCGAACTCAGATCGACACGTCCCACGCCCTCCTCGCCCTTCGGCGCATCATCCTGCGTCGTGGTCGGCATCAGATACCCGACGTCGGAGACGTACACCAAGGGGCCATCCGAGTTGCGCGGTTCGTACTCCAGCACGGTGGCTGCGGACGATCCGTACGTGAGCTGGATGGGTTCGGCCATCGTCGTTTCCGGCACGATCTTGCCGTCCGAATCGACCTTGGCGGATTGGACACCGTTCTGCGCCACATCCATCGTTTTATCCGCAGTCGGGAAACCGTCCACGCTCGAATACAGCGTCGGCGTCATCTTCAGCCAGGTGAGCGTGCCGTCCACCGACCCGGTCGCACCATAGGATGCCATCGTCTTGACGAGGTTGCCAGCGCCACGCGCCACCTTGATGTCGTCGTTCGCCGTACCGGCGTCCACGAACACGCCGTAGTCGTTGACGATCACCTTGACCGGCACCGTGTTGAGCTTGTACTTGTCGGAGGGCACCTTGGTTTCCACGATGTAGTACGTGCCGTTCGTGAGTCGCACGTCCTTGTCGTTCGGGAACGTGCCCACGCCGCCGAGTTTCGGGATCGTCGCGCCGGCAGCCGTCACGCCCTTGGCCGTGTGGTGATCGGCCGTGGTGAGCGCATCGAGCTCCTGACAGGTGCTCTGCACGGTCCCGGCATCCGATGCATTGCATGCCTTGTCTTCTGAAGCCCCGGTATCCCGGTACAGCTTGAACTCCGCGTCGGTGAGCGGATTGCCGTTCTGGTCCACCTTCTGCACGGACACCGTGTTGAGGATGTTGGGAACGTACAGCTTCACCGCGAACATTCGGGTGAATTTGGCGTCATCCAGCCGGATGGTGTTGGCCGCGGTGATGTTGTCCTTCGAGTTGTCCTCCGATGCAGGCTTCGTCGGATCGTATTTCCCGGTCGAGAAGTAGTACCCGACCGAATACTGGGCATCGGCATCGCTGTTCCAATAGTGATAGTCACGGATGTCGCCGGGCAGGTCCTCGAGCAGTGTCTCGTAGCTGCCACTCGAGGCGAGCGCAAAGACGCGCGGACTGGCCCTGAACGCCTCGACCACGGCGGCGCGGCTTTCCTCACCGGTTGTCTCGACCTTTTCGGTGTGCTTCCACCCCGTGATCTGGTCGCCGTAGACGGCCTTCCATTGCGGCTTATCGGTTTGATCATCCGTACCGGTTCGTTGGAAGATGACGGCGAACAACGTGCCATCCTGCATCATGTCTGCGGTGATGCCTGCGTTCTTTTTGGTCACGGCGTGCAGCAGCGCCGACTCGTCAGGCGCACGCACCTGCACCTTGGCCATCGCCAGAGCACCGGTATCCCAGACGGGACTGCCGGCGTCGGACGCGCGGGGATCGACGACGAGCACGCCCGTGTCGAGATCCGTGCCGGGACCGTTGCTGGCATTCGTCTCATATTTCAGCTTCAGATCGCCGACCTTCCGGTATCCGTCAGGCACCTGCGTTTCACGAAGGATGAAGTGCTCGCCGTGTTCCTTCGCGATGGTGTCCATGAACACCACCTGGCAGGTCTGCGGATGCATGAGGTCCAGATTACCGTTGGCATCGGTCGTACCCTTGGCTACGAGCTCATTGGGATCCTTGTCCGTGGCGTACAGCTCGAACCCGACTCCGGCGATCCCCTTGCCGTCCTGATCGACCTTGACGATGTCGCTCTCCGGCATCGTGACCAAGTTGAACCGCAGGCTCAGGTTGGAGTCCAGACCGCCGCGTTCCAGGTAGAACAGCTGCAGCGTGTGATAGGTGTCGTCGGCGAACGTCTTGCCGTTCCCCGAACCGCTGGCTGGGCGACAAGTCGGGGCGTCATCGGCCGCGGCCGAGGCGGTCGACAGAGCAGTGGCCGAAGCGTCTCCGCTTTCGCCGCTCCACGTCACGGTATCGTCCTTCCCCGCAGCCTCGAACATCTTATGGATGTCAGTCTCCTGCACGACCGTTGCCTTGCCGCCGTCCGGCGTATGGCTGACGGTCACCTTACCCGTGCTGAAGTCGATCTTCAGCGAGGAGCGATCGTGGATGCCGCCCAGATCGCCCACGAGCACGCCGTCGATGTACACCCACACGTCGTCGTCGCCGGAGAACTCGTAGGTGACCGGCGTGTTCGTGCCATCGATGGTTCTGCCGCCGTTCTTCTGCACGAACCGCGTGCTCATGCTCAGGCCGAGGTAGTGGTTCATCCGAGGATTGGTCGACTTGATGGTGTCGTCCAACACCAGATGGCCAGCTGAGTCAGTGGCGGGTACGGTTTGTCCCTTGGCATCGGTGGTCGTCTTGAACACGTCGCCGGGTGCGTTGAACGGGAAGAATTCGCCGTCCGGAGTATCGTAGCCCGTTGCCACGCCCGGTGCATCATACAAACGGAACTTCTTGGTCTTGCGGTCGAACGATACGAAGTTCTTCTGGCTGTCGTATCCGTAGTAGCCGTCGGTGAGTCGGAACAATCCGCTCGTGTCGTGGTAGGCTCGCTTGCCGTTCACCTCGGTCTTGTCGAAAAGATAGGACAGCGATTCGTTCTTGGCGATGCCGAGTTTGCTGCCGGTACCGAGTTCGGAATCCACGCTTGCAGCGAGCTCGGGGTAACCGTCTTTCAGCGTGGAACTCACCATACCCTGCAGCGGCCCAGCGACGCCTTTTGCTAGGTTTTTCACGTCACCGGTGTACTGGTTGAACGGCTGTTCGCCATGCTGCTGACGACGAAACATGAGCTGACGGCGAGTACCGTCATCACTGTTGACGCCGCTGTTCTTGTAGTAGTCATCAACGAACTCCGCGTCCGCAGCGTCCTCCTCGTCCCACCAGTAGTCGAAGAGGTTCGTGACGGTGCCGGAGGGATCCGTCACGTCGTCGGTGACCACATGATCGGCGAACACGTCATCGGCCACGGACGTTCCGGGACGGGCGCAGCCGGTCGTCTTGTTGTACGCATTGGACGGGTCGAACGGATTCGCCATGTACGATGCATACGCATCGGAACAATCCGTCAGATCGTTCCCCGTCGGATTATCCGCATCGGCATCCGAACCATCGGTATCCGAACCATCGCTGCCCGGCTCGGTTTCGGTGCCGTCTTCCGTCCCGGCACCGTCGCCATCGGCATTCGTCCCGGCACCGGTATCCGTGCTGTCCGTATCCGGTTCCACATCATTGCCGGCGTCGCTCTCGCCGACGCCGTCGGTCACGACCGCACCGCCGGTCGGCGACGCGATCGATTCGGCCGCGGAGGCATACGCGTCCACGGCAAACGTTCCGGTCATGCCTACGGTCACAAGAACCGAGGTGACCGCTCTCAATACTGCTCCGACCACGGAGCCCTCATTGCGCAACCACATCATGTTCTCCTCATAGAAAAACAACGCGCCCAGGCTTCTGGTGCAACTATCAATGATATCTGGGGACAACGTACGTCCACCAAAAACAACGGCGTGTCACTATATGGAAACGTTTCTGATCGCATTATGAAACGTTCCTGATATCGCATCGTCCTCCCGTGACCATCCGCACGCCGCATACCCGTTCAACAGGAAACGGGCACGACGACTACGGCAGAAGCCACAGTCGCCGTGCCCGCAATACAGGAATGCATACAAGCCGGCCCCGGTCACGCGCAGTCGCGGACCAGTCTCCGCATCACCAGCTGGTCTGGCGATACACCACCGGCCAGCGCAGGTAGCCATCGATCGTGCCGTCGCCCGTCTTGGCGCGCTTGCCCACCACGACGTACTTGTCGTCGCTGCTCTTCAGGTAGACGGTGAACGTCTGGCTCTGTCCGGCAGCCACGTCCCTGGCGGTCATCGCATCGCAGGACACGTACCATCCGGCGCAGTCCGACGCACGCACCACGGTGACGCCGGTCGACGTGTCCGGAAGGCTCTTGCCGTCCAGAGCGGTGAGCGTGAGCACGTCATCGAACGAAACGGCCTTCTTCGAGTTGTTCGTCCACGTGACGTCGAACTCGTTCACCGGGATGTCCTTCGTGGCCGTGCTGAACATGTCTTCGGCCGGCGCGGCGGACACGGTCCTGGTGGTCTTCCTCGCCTCGGCGATCGTCACGTCGAAGTCGTCGATGGTGCCTTCGCCGTCATGGCGATCCTTCTCGTCCGCCGCCATATACGGGTTGCTCGAGATGCTGGTGTAGATGGTCGTCTTGCCGCCCGCCTGCGTGGGATCGAGCTGTGCCACGACGCTGCCGTACTTGGTGGTGTCGATATTCCGATCGTCCGTCTGCTGCTTCTGCAGCTCGTGCAGGGCCTCCGCCGGGACGACGATCACCTTGAACGGCTTCTTCGCGTCGAAGGTGGACGGGGAGAGCAGGATCTCGAACTCGGACGTGGCGCCGGTCTCGGTCTCCTCCGAATACGTCTTGTAGTTATCGTTGGTCACCACGTAGCCGTAGAAGTCCTTGCCGATGTTCTGCTCGGTGGCCGACTCATCGGCCTTCTCGTCGTCCTGCATGACCAGCCAGGCGATGCGATCGAGGAAGTTGGCGGCGGCGTCGCCGTTCGTCCACTTGACCTTCACACCGTACTTGCCGGTGGACTTGCCCGAATTGGCATCCTTCTCCGTCACCGCGTCCACCGTCGGCTCGATCTCGATCTTGTCCTTGCCGAGCATGCCGGAAACCTGCTGGTCGGCCTCGGCGACCTTGCGCGGGATGTCCTTGGAGGACTTGTCCTTGAACCGCGAGTAGTAGTTCTCTTCCCACGCCGCGGTGTTCGTCAGCACCTTGTCCGTGGGCGGCTCGGTGGGGTCGGACTGCAGCATCGTCATGGGGTTGGCGCTGCATGCCGCGGCACCGACGAGCGTCAGCGCGGCGATCAGGCCCGCGACGCCCTTCCTGAGGGTAGTGATGGTCATCATCGTTCCTTTTGTTCTCTTGCTCTCTGACGGCGGGCGACGTCACGGAGCAATGCCCGGATCGCCGGATCGCCTACGTCCGAAGATACTCGCCGCCATGCGCAGGACGCATCCGTCAGCACCGCCCACCCGCGAACTCCCGCGGACACCCGCGCGCGTATACTGTTCGGGACCGCAGACGCGCGCCGGCACAGGCACACCGAACACAGGGCACACGGCACGGGCGCAGGGCGGCCGCAACGTCAGGGACCACCGAGCGGGAGAGAGCACCAAGCATCATGAGCCAGTCCGAATCCGACATGAGCCAGCCCGCGGCCGGCACCGCCGTCGCTTCGCAAGCCGACGCCGCCACGCAGATCGACGCCGTCGTCACCGACGCCGCCGCGGACACCGAACCGCATCGCAAGCACGCCCTGCACACCAACCTCAGGCGCGGCATGGAGTCGCGCCATCTGCAGATGATCTCGCTCGGCGGCGTGATCGGCACCGGCCTGTTCCTCAGCTCCGGCTACACCATCCAGCAGGCGGGCCCCATCGGCACCATCCTCGCGTACGGCATCGGCGCGCTCATCGTGTACCTCGTCATGCTCACGCTCGGCGAGCTCTCGGTCGCCATGCCGGTCACCGGCTCGTTCCACGTGTACGCGGAGAAGTTCATCGGCCCCGGCACGGGCTTCGTCATCGCCATCCAGTACTGGCTCACGTGGACGGTGGCGCTCGGCTCCGAGTTCACGGCCGCCGGCCTGCTCATGCAGCGATGGTTCCCGCACACGCCCACGTGGATATGGTCGGCCGCGTGCATCGTGCTCATCTTCACCGCCAACGCCCTGTCGGTGCGGTTCTTCGCGGAGGCGGAATTCCTGTTCGCCAGCATCAAGGTGTTCGCCATCTGCGCGTTCATCGCGATCGGCCTGCTCGCCATCTTCGGCATCATTCCGATCGCCGGCTATGAGCACGCGCCGCTGTTCGGCAACCTCGTCAAGGACGGCATCTTCCCGAATGGCTTCATGCCGGTGTTCGCCACCATCCTCACCGTGAACTTCGCGTTCTCCGGCACCGAGCTGATCGGCGTGACGGCCGGCGAGACGCGCGACCCGGAGACCGCCGTCCCCAAGGCGATCCACACCACGCTGTGGAGGCTCGTGCTGTTCTTCATCGGCTCGATCACCGTGATGTGCGCGCTGATCCCGTGGCGCGAGGCCGGCGTGGGCGAAAGCCCGTTCGTGCTGGTGTTCAACTCGATCGGCATCCCTTATGCCGGTGACATCATGAACTTCGTGGTGCTCACGGCCGTGCTGTCCGCATCGAACTCCGGCCTGTACGCGTCCACGCGCATGGTGTGGTCGATGGGCAACGAGGGCATGATCCCCCGCTGGTTCGCCAAGACGAACCGCCGCGGCGTGCCGATGCTTGCCCTGTGCGCGGCCATGGCGGGCGGCCTGCTGGCGCTGCTGTCCAGCGTGATCGCCGCCTCCACCGTGTATCTGGTGCTGGTGGCGCTGTCCGGTCTGTCCGCCGTGGTGGTGTGGATCGCCATCGCGTACTGCCAGATCGTGTTCCGCAGGCGCTGGCTGGCCGAAGGCCACACGGTGGACGAGCTCAAGTACCGCACGCCCGGATACCCGTGGGTCTCGTGGGGCGCGTTCGTGCTGTGCACGGCGTCGTTCCTGCTGGTGGTGTTCGACGAGTCGCAGCGGTTCGCACTGGTGGCCGAGCTGCTGTTCATCGTGGCGTGCTACGGCGCGTATTTCGCGCAGCAGTGGTGGCGCAAGGCCCATCCCAAGGCCCCGCTGGAACTGCACTGAGATCATGCCGCCCCGGAGGAACCGTTCGAGCGTTCCTCCGGGGCGGATCCTTCCATGGTGGAGACATGGGAGAGGATGGCAGGTTCCGAGCGCAATGACGCGCAACGGCACCGCCCGGAACAGAACGGGCGGCACGGCATTCGCCGCACGAGGCGGTGAGGCGGGCTCATCACCACTCCCGAACGGGCTATCTGCAGAGTCAGGGGTAGATTCACGGTTCTGCAGGCAGGTATCTGCGGAGTCAGGGTGCCTCAACCGGGTAACGGCAGGAATCGCCGGCGGGCGCCCCGCGGAATTCCGCCATTCTCTCCCGACCATCCCGCCGGGAGCAAGGCATATGCCGTCCGCGGGAGCACCCTGACTCTGCAGATATCTGGCTGCATCGGTCGAAATCTACCCCTGACTCTGCAGATACCGTCCGGATTCTCCTCCCGAGCCGAAAACGGACCGGACGCCATGCCCCGCAACGTCGCCCCCAAACGATTCACATTAGCACCGCTTCATGCACGCGAGCCGCGTCCGAGTCACCGTTCGTAACACAAGCCGCCCGAGCCGAACATCTGAAGGCAACACTCCCGGCCCATGATCACAGGTATTCGATACACCGCCACCCATCCCGCCCCATCACCGGCGTCCCGCGGCGCGCATCGAACGTCATTCATGGCATTGAAGAGAGGATCCCCATGAAGCTCAACAGCAGACTGACCGCGGCGGTGGCCGCGGTCGCCGCGGTGGCGTCGCTCGCCGCATGCGGCGGCGTGAAGGACGACGGCGGTTCGGCCGCGGCCTCCGGCAATTCCGTCATCACCATCGGCACCACCGACAAGATCACCAGCCTCGACCCGGCCGGCTCCTACGACAACGGCTCCTACGCCGTGCAGATTCAGGTGTTCCCGTTCCTGTACGCCCAGAACTACGGCACGTCCGAGCTGAGCGCCGACATCGCCGCCGACGACGGCACGTGGAGCAGCGACGGCACCGAATTCACCGTCAAGCTCAAGAGCGGCCTCAAGTTCGCCAACGGCGATGCGCTGACCGCCTCCGACGTGAAGTTCTCGTACGACCGCATCAAGACCATCAACGACGAGAACGGCCCGAGCTCGCTGCTCGCCAACATCGAGTCGGTCACGGCGAAGGACGACACCACCGTGGTGTTCAAGGATTCCGTGCCGTTCGACGTGACGCTGAAGCAGGTCATGTCGTCGCCGGCCGGACCGATCGTCGACGAGCAGGTCTTCGCCGCCGACAAGCTCACCGATTCCGACACGATCGTGTCCAAGAAGGCGTTCGCCGGCCCGTACTCGCTGACCTCGTTCAAGCTCAACGAGGCGCTGGCCTACGAGAAGAACGCGTCGTACCAGGGCCTGACCCCCGCCAAGAACGATGCGGTGCAGGTGAAGTACTTCGCCGACGCCTCCAACCTCAAGCTGGCCGTGCAGCAGGGTCAGGTGGACGTGGCGTACCGTTCGCTCACCCCGACCGACATCGACGACCTGTCCAAGGACTCCAAGGTGAAGGTCGTCAAGGGCCCGGGCGGCGAGGAGCGTCTGCTGGTCTTCAACATGAAGATCCAGCCGTACGGCTCCGCGCAGCCCGACGCCGACGCCGCGAAGGCGAAGGCCGTGCGCCAGGCGGTCGCCAACCTGATCGACCGCACCGAGCTGAGCGAGAAGGTCTACAAGGGCACGTACACGCCGATGTACTCGTTCATTCCGGATGGCCTGCTGGGCCACTCCGATACGCTCAAGGAGACGTACGGCGACGGCAACGGCAAGCCCAGCGCCGACAAGGCCAAGGCGGTGCTCGCTGCCGCGGGCGTCACCACGCCGGTCGATCTGAAGCTGCAGTACAACGGCGACCACTACGGTTCGTCGTCCGCCGACGAGTACGCGGCCATCAAGACGCAGCTCGAGTCCAGCGGCCTGTTCACCGTGGACCTGCAGCAGACCGAGTGGACGCAGTACAACAAGGCGCGCGTGGTCACCGAGGATTCCAACGGCTCGTACCCGGTGTACCAGCTCGGCTGGTTCCCTGACTACTCCGACCCGGACAACTACCTCTCCCCGTTCTTCCGCGACGGCAACTTCGTGAACAACGGCTACTCCAACTCCGAGATCAACGACCTGATCGTCAAGCAGGCCGGCGAGAAGGACGAGAACGCCCGCAAGGGCGTGCTGGAGCAGATCCAGAAGCTCGAGACCGACGACCTGTCCACGATCCCGCTGCTGCAGGGCAATCAGGTGGCGGTGACCGGCTCGTCCGTGAGCGGCGTGACGCTCGACGCCTCGTTCCGCTTCCGCTACGCGTCCGTCACCAAGGGCTGACGCACGGGGACAGTTCCCCGATTCGCTCCCCGATCCCGTCGACGCCCGGCGCGCCGGCGGGATCGGGCGCCCGCATGTAGTGGCATTCCGCGGCATCTTGCCGCCGCCTGCCGCCGCACCCGATTTTCCACACCTTCCGCATTTTCCGCATCTTCCATACCTTCCACACCGCAAAGGAGCCTCGCCGTGTCCAACAGCACCGCAGTGACCTCCGCAGGACCATCGGCGGGGACGCCGGCGAGCGCCCGCAACGCCAAGGGCGACGGCGCCGCAAGCGCCGCCAAGCCGAGGAGGAACCGCCTGTCCGGCGGGTTCTTCCGCTTCATCCTCACCAGATTCCTGCTCATCATCCCCACCGTCTTCATCCTCGTCACCATCGTGTTCTTCGTGATGCGCGCCACCGGAGACCCGATCTCCGCGGCCATGGGCGGCCGTCTCACCCCGGACGAGCTGCAGCGCCGCATCCACGCGGCCGGCTACGACCGTCCGCTCATCGTGCAGTACCTCGACTATCTCGGCGGTCTGCTGCGCGGCGACCTCGGCACCACGCTGACCGACAACCAGCCGGTCATCTCGATCCTCGTGCGCTACGGCGCCGCCACGTTCGAGCTGGCGTTCCTCGCGCTCATCGTCGCGCTGGTCATCGGCATCGGCCTGGGCCGCATCGCCGCCCGCCACCGCGACCGCGCCGCCGACGCCGGCATCCGCGTGTTCGCGATCCTGTGCTACGCCACACCGGTGTTCTTCCTGGGCCTGATGCTCAAGCTCATCTTCGCCGTGTGGATCAACGTGCTGCCGCCGTCCGGGCGCTCCGATCTGGCCAGCGAGATGCAGTTCAACCGTCTGGTCTCCCCCACGGGCTTCTACATCATCGACGCGCTGCAGCTGGGCAACATGACCGTGCTGGCCGACGTGCTGCGTCATGCGGTGCTGCCCGCGCTGGCGCTGGGTCTGCTCACCGCGGGCGTGTTCATCCGTCTGGTGCGCACGAACGTGATCTCCACGTACAACTCCGGCTACGTGGAGGCGGCGCGGTCGCGCGGCGTGTCCGAGAAGCGTCTGCTGGACAAGCACGCGTGGCGTCCGGCGCTCATCCCGATCATCACGGTCATGGGCATGCAGATCGCGCTGATGCTTGCCGGCGCGGTGCTCACCGAGACCACGTTCGAGTGGAAGGGCTTGGGATTCATGCTCTCCACGTATCTGAAGGCGCGCGATTTCGTGGCCGTGCAGGGCATCGTGATCCTCATCGCCATCATCGTGGCGGTCGTCAACTTCATCGTCGACGTCGTCGCCGCGCTCATCGACCCGAGAGTGAGGTACTGACATGTCGCACAGCAATGCATCCGCGGTGGGCGTTCCCGGCGACAGCCGTCTCGACGCGCTTAACGTGCGCAAGCCGCCGTCATTCTGGGCGAAGATGCCGATCGTCAAGGATCTGCGCATCGCGGTCGGCTGGCAGAAGGGCATGCTCATCACCGGTCTGACGCTCACGGCACTGTTCCTGCTCGTCGCGATCTTCGCGCCGGTGATCGCCCCGTACGGCTACGCGCAGATGAAGGACGACGCGGGCGTCTCGTTCACGCCGCAGCAGGCGCCCAGCGCCGCGCACATCTGGGGCACCACGGTGGGCGGATACGACGTGTTCAGTCGCACGGTGTGGGGCGCGCGCACGGCCGTGATCGCGATCATCATCGCCGTGGTGCTGTCGATCTTCGCCGGCGTGCTGCTGGGGCTGGTGTCGGGCTACTTCGGCGGCTGGGTGGATCGCGTGCTCGTGGTCGTGGCCGACGCGATCTACTCGTTCCCTTCGCTGCTGCTCGCCATCCTGATGGCGATCATGATCTCGGGCGGCCAGTCCGGCCTGTGGAGCGGCATTCTCGCGTCCGGCATTTCCATCACCGTCGTGTACATTCCGCAGTACTTCCGCACGATTCGCGCCGAAGTGGTGCGCATCAAGAGCTCGGCGTACGTGGAGAGCGCGAAGGTGGTGGGCGCTTCGACGTGGCGCATCCTAACCAAGCATCTGCTGAAGAATTCCACGCGTACGCTGCCGGTGATCCTGACGCTCAACTCGTCCGAGGCGATTCTGACGCTGGCGGGCCTGGGCTTTCTGGGCTTCGGCATCGAGCCGACGGCGGCGGCCGAGTGGGGCTATGACCTCAACCGGTCGGTGACCGACGTGACCGCCGGCATCTGGTGGACGGCCGTGTTCCCCGGTCTGGCGATCGTGCTGATCGTGCTGGGCATCACGCTGGTGGGCGAGTCGCTGAACGATCTTGCCGATCCGCGTCTGCGCGCCCGCAAGTCGGCGGGCGAGGTGATCGGCTCGATCGAGGATACGTCCGTCGATCCGTCCGAGCAGCCGAGCGCGGCGAACGAGGTGGTGGCCGAGCTGAAGTTCGCCGGCAAGCCGCAGGCGAACGTGTCGCTGGAGCGTCCGCAGGACGCGCAGAGCACGCAGGGAAAGGAAGCAGATCATGAGTGACGCAATCGCAGCAGCCGCAGGTTCCGCGGCAGCCACGTCGGCAGCGGCGACATCGGCGGCGACCCCGTCCGGCGACCTCGCCGACGTGAAGAACCTCAGCGTCTCGTTCATGACGGACGCCGGTTCGATCAAGGCCGTCGACAAGGTGAGCCTGCGCATTCCGCGCCGGACGATCGTCGGCGTGGTCGGCGAATCCGGTTCCGGCAAGTCGGTGACCGCGCGCTCGATCATCAAGCTCCTGCCCGAAACGGCCACCACGTCCGGCGCGGTGATGCTGTCGAACCGCGACGGCTCCAAGGAGCTGGACGTGCTCAAGCTCAGCGGCGAGGAGCTGCGCCGCGTGCGCGGCAGCGAGGCGGCCATGGTGTTCCAGGAGCCGAACTCGGTGCTCAACCCGGTGTACACCATCGGCTGGCAGATCGAGGAGGGCCTGCGCGCGCATGGCCTGAAGGACAAGAAGGAGCTGCGCGCCAAGGCCATCGACATCCTCAAGAAAGTGGGCATCCCGGACGCCGAGACGCGCGTCGACTACTATCCGCACCAGTTCTCGGGCGGCCAGAAGCAGCGCATCGTCATCGCCATGGCGTTGGTGCTCAATCCGGGCCTGATTCTCGCCGACGAGCCGACGACCGCGCTCGACGTGACCGTGCAGGCCGAGATCCTCGACCTGCTGCGGCTGGCGCGCGACGAGTTCGGCGCGTCCGTGCTCATCATCACGCACAACATGGGCGTGATCGCGGACGTCGCCGATCAGGTGGTGGTGATGTATCGCGGCCATGTGGTCGAGCAGGGCGACGTGGAGCAGATCTTCTACCATCCGCGCGAGGCGTACACGCAGCGTCTGCTCGCCGCCGTGCCGCGCATCGGGCAGAAGCTCGTGGTGCGCGACGTGGAGGGCCGTCCGATCGAACGCCGCACGGACTGGCGCACCGAGCCGATCGCCGTGAAGGCCAAGGGACTGACGATCACGTATCCGGGGCATCTGACGCAGCCGGACTTCGTGGCCGTGGACGGCGTGGATTTCGAGATCCACCGCTCCGAGGTGCTGGGTCTGGTGGGCGAATCCGGCTCCGGCAAGTCCACGACCGGCCGTGCGATCGCCGGCCTGCAGCGCGTGTCGGGCGGTTCGCTCAACGTGCTCGGCGTGGAGATGAACGGCGTCAGGGAGCGGCAGTTCAAGGCCAAGCGCGCCGACATCGGCTTCGTGTTCCAAGACCCGGGCAGCTCGTTCAACCCGCTGATGACCATTGCCGAGAACGTGGCTGAGCCGCTGATCGTGCACCACAAGTACTCGTCGGTGGCGGATGCGAAGGACTATGTGGGCGATCTGCTGGAGATGGTGCAGCTGCCGCGCGCCTACATGACGCGCTTCCCGCACGAGCTGTCCGGCGGGCAGCGGCAGCGCGCGTCGCTGGCGCGCGGACTGGCGCTGAAACCGAGCCTGCTCATCGCCGACGAGCCGACGAGCGCGCTGGACGTGTCGGTGCAGGCGAAGGTGCTGGAGCTGTTCAAGAAGCTGCAGGCGGAGATCGGCTTCGCGTGCCTGTTCATCACGCATGACCTTGCCGTGGTGGACATGCTGGCCGACCGCATCATGGTGATGCACAAGGGCAAGATCGTGGAGCACGGCGACGCGGACGACATCATGCGGCATCCGCAGAACCCGTATACGCAGAAGCTGCTGGCCTCGCTGCCGGTGCCGGATCCGCGCGAACAGCGCCTGCATCGCGAGCATCTGCACGAGCTGCTGGCCGCCCAGGCGTAGGCACCGAAGCGTAGACACGAGGACGAGATCCCGCCGATGGTGGGAGGACTGCCGATTGTCGATCATCGGCCATCGGCAGGATGCGGGCGTGAAACGGCATGAAACCGGTTCCACACCGTCCCGTCTGCCGTATGTGTCCGAGTATCTGCATAGTCGGGGGCACTTTTCGGCTTTCGCGGGCGGATATCCGCATAGTCAGGGTGCCCCGCGGACGGCATGCGTCCCGCCCGCGGCGGGGCAGGCGTGTGGAAACGGCGGAATTCCGCGGAAACGTCGGACGGGGATGTCGCCCCGTACCCGGGCGATGTACCCCCACTATGGAGATATCTTCCCGCGAAGACGGAAAAGTACCCCTGACTATGCGGATACCATCCCCGGAGATCCCCCGACCATGCGGATCCATACCCGACGTTCGACCCCGCCCACGACTACCAGCGGCGCAAACCCCCGCCCGGGACCGGCCGGCCGCGAAGCCCGGGTACGGAAAAGCCCGGGACGATGCCCAGGCAAACAAAAAAGGAGATCGTCTTCGGTCTCCTCCGGGTATGAAAAAGGCCCGGAGGGGAACACCCTCCGGGCCAGACGTGAATTGCGGCGGCGTGCTACTCTCCCACACCCTATCGAGTGCAGTACCATCGCCGTGCCAGGCCTTAGCTTCCGGGTTCGGAAAGGGACCGGGCGTCTCACCTGGGCCATGACCACCGCAAAATCTTC
>NZ_JAAIIH010000001.1 GCF_012932365.1 Bifidobacterium moraviense | reverse complement strand
CCAGGCCGAGCAGGACCCGGCCGTCGAACGCGCTAGACTCGTTGACAAGCCGCGCGGTTTCCTTCACTTTTTCAATCACACACCGAATGAAACCGCACGGCCCTTACACACCAAAATCGGAAGAGCCCCGTGTGTCCGGCAGCGGGTGTTGTTCGCGGACACCAGCACGTCTTTATTCCCCTGACCTGACGGCAGCGGACCCGCCGCCCGGGACCGCTGGCGGAAGCGGGGATGCGGCTCGATTTCGACTGGCGTCCCGTCAGTACACGCGCGCCCCGAACGGGAACAGCGCGAGCTTGGCCATCTTGAACGACTGGATGCCGAACGGGATGCCGATGATCGTGACGCAGTTGACCAGCCCGGCGATCACGTAGCTCAGCGCCATCCACCATCCGGCCAGCAGCACCCACAGCACGTTGACCAGCGCGGAGCCCACCCCGCCGCCGTACGCCACGGTCTTGCCGAACGGCGTGAGCGTGAGCCCCGCCATCTTGAACGCCTGCACGCCCAGCGGGATGCCGATGATCGTGACGCACAGCACCAGCCCGACGAGCGCCCATTCGACGGCGATGATCAGCCCGCCCAGCACGATCCACAGAATGTTGCCTAAGGTTCTCATACCCACCAGCCTACCGGCAGGCCGACGGCCCGGCTACTGCTCTGCCGCCGCGGCTACTCCGCGCGCCGGTCCCGGATCACGCGCAGCGCCCGCGGCAGCATGACCGTGAAGCCGATCAGCCCCACCGCCCACAGCGGGTACAGGATGAGCGAGGCCACGCGCATCGCATGGTCGGTGTACAGGCTCGGATCGGTGGCGCCCTGCGCGTCCAGCAGCATGCCGATGCCCAGAAACACGATTGCGGAGGACAGGAACCCGCCGGTGTTCGCGAACCCGGTGGCGGACCCCAGATTCGCGGGATCGTTGGTGTCGCGCACGTAGTCCATCGCGATGTTGGAGGCCGGTCCGCCGCTGGTGAGCGAGACGAGCAGCAGCGCCATGAACCACATCGGATGCGGGCCGGGCGTGAGCAGCAGCACGGTCCACAGCAGCACCTGCGAGCCCACCGAGACGTACACCACCGCGGCGCGTCCGTGGAACGGGTGGATGCCGGCCAGTCGGCCCATCACCGGACCCCACAGCATGTTGACGAGCACGCCGGCGCCCAGCCACGCGCTCGCCTGGTCGCGCGACCAGCCCTCCACGGCGAGCAGCAGCGGCAGACCCCACAGCTGGTTCAGCATGTTGACGGGGAACCAGGTGACCGCGTGCACGAAGAACCCGCACAGCGTGCCTGGGGAGCGCAGTGCCTCCCGGAAGCCGCGCACGGCCCGCGCGATGCCGCCCTGGGGACGCTCGTGGTGGCGGGACGACTGCGCCGGATCGTCGCGCACCGTCATGAACACGGCCGCGGCCACGAACACGCCGGTGCCGGCGACGGCGAGGAACGCGGCCTCCCACCCGGCCAGCCCCAGCAACCACGCGAACGGGTACAGGGAGATCACCTGACCCAGGCCTCCGGTCACGGAGGTCAGCTGTGTCATGAGCGGCGCCTGACGCGCGGGGAACCACGCGGAGACGAGCCGGACCACGGAGATGAACACCAGTGCGTCGCCGAGCCCCACCACGCCGCGGCCCACCACCGCCACCGGAATGACCGGCGCGAGCGCCACCATCGTCTGCCCCGCGGCCATGAACACGCCGCCGGCGGAGATGAGCGCGCGGGCGCCGAAGCGGTCGAGCAGTACGCCCGCCGGCACCTGCATCACCGCGTACACGAACAGCTGCAGGTACAGCAGGCCGGAGAGCGCGGTGCTCGTGGTGTGGAAGTGGTTGGCGGCCTCGATGCCCGCGGCCGAGAGCGACGAGCGGCACACCACGGCGAACACGTAGCCGAGCAGGCCCATGCCCCACATGAAGTACGCCTGTGCGCCGCCGAGTCTGATCGCCCCGCCGGATTCGCTCCCGCCGCCACGTCGCGTCGTCATCATCTGGCAATCCTTCCGCCGTCGCTTCGCTCTTGGTGCAATGATAGGGCCGCCGGCGGAGACGACGCGGGAAACGTTCAGCGATGCTCCTACAGTGTGGAGACATGTCATGTACCACCATTCTCATCGGCAAGGCCGCCAGCTACGACGGCTCCACCATCGTGGCCCGCAACGACGATTCGGGTCACGGCAAGTACGATCCGAAGCGCTTCGTGGCGGTCCGCCCGGAGGACCAGCCACGCCGCTACGTGAGCGAGATCAGCCACGCGGTCAAGGACCTGCCCGACGACCCGTGCCTGTACTCGATCGTGCCGAACGCGCTGCCCGGCCGCGGCATCCTCGCGGAGGCGGGCGCCAGCGTGCGCAACGTGGCGATGAGCGCCACCGAGACGATCGCGGTCAACGAGCGCGTGCTCGCCGCCGACCCGATGGTCGCGCTCGTGCCGGCCGTGGGCGAGCCCGGCGAGGAGGGGTACCGTCCCGAGCAGCCCGGCGGCATCGGCGAGGAGGACTTCATCACGCTCGTGCTGCCGTACGTGCACACCGCGCGCGAGGGCGTGGAGCGTCTGGGCGCGCTGCTGGAACGCTACGGCACCTACGAGGCGAACGGCATCGCGATCAGCGACGTGGACGAGATCTGGTACGTCGAGACGATCGGCGGCCACCATTGGATCGCGCGCCGTGTACCGGACGACTGCTACGCCGCCATCCCCAACCAGCTGGGTCTGGACGACTTCGACCTGGAGGACGCGCTCGGCGACCAGAAGGAGCACATGTGCAGCGCGGACATGCGCGAGTTCATCGAGACCAACCATCTGGACGTCTCGATGGACGCCGATCCGCGCCATCTCAGCCATCTCAACCCGCGCGCGCTGTTCGGCACCCGCACGGACAAGGACCACATCTACAACACGCCGCGCGCATGGTACATGCAGCGCTACCTCAACCCGAGCGACGACTGGGACTCCCCGAACGCCCGCTACACGCCCATCTCCGACGACATCCCGTGGTGCCGCCGCCCGGAGAACAAGGTGAGCATCGAGGACGTGGACTTCCTCATGAGCTCGCACTTCGAGGGCACGCCGTACGACCCGTACGGCACCCGTGGCACCGAGGAGACGCGCCGCCGCTACCGTCCGATCGGCATCAACCGCAACGGCCAGCTCGTGGCGCTGCAGATCCGCCCGTACGCGCCGGAGGGCAACCGTTCGGTGATGTGGATCTCCTACGGGTCCAACCCGTTCACGTCGCTCGCGCCGTTCTACGCCAACGTGACGTCCACGCCGGACTACCTTGCCAACACCACCGGCGAGGTGACCACCGACTCGTTCTACTGGACCAACCGCATCATCGCGGCGCTCGCGGATCCGCACTACCAGGCCAACCGCAACGACATCGAGCACTACCGCGAGGACGTGCTCTCGTTCGGGCACCGTCTGGTGGCCGCCACCGACGCCGCCGTGGACTCAGCGCGCGCCGACGCCTCGGTGAACAACATCACGCGCAGCGAGGAGCCGTACGTGGTGTCCAACGATCTGGCGGACGCGAACCAGGCGATGGCCGACTACCTGCGCGCGAGGACGCAGCAGCTGCTGGGCAGCGTGCTGTACACGTCGAGCAACCTGATGCGCAACGCGTTCAGCATGTCCGACCGGTAAGGGCCGGTCGGACGGACGGCTCCGCTACTCGCGCACGAGACTGATGTGCTTGACGTCGTCGCGCGTGGAGCGGCGGTAGAGCACGAAGCGGTTGCCGATGGCCTGCACGAATTCGGCGTGCAGCGCCTCGGCCAGCTGCTCGCCGGCCTCCTTGGCGGTGTAGCCGGAGCCGTCCTGCACCTGGCACTTGACGAGCTCGTGCTTCTCGATGGTCTCGTCGGCCTGCCTGACCACGGCGTCGGTCAGATCGTTCTTGCCGATGTACACGAGCGGGTTGAGCGTGTTGGCCATGGCACGCAGCTGCTTGGTCTGTTTCTTGGTGAGCGTCATGCGCCCCAGCATAGCGAAGGCCCCGGTCGACCATGGTGACGCTCGTTCGTCGCAACGTTGTTACGAAAGACCATCGTGGGTGGTGGTGATGTGTTCCATGGTGGTCGATCGTCGCAACGTTGCGGTGGAAGGCCACCGGGATGTGTCGATGGCCATGCTTCGATGGTCGATCGCCGCAACGTTGCGGTGGGAGGCCATCGTGGGCAACGGTGCCGTGCCCTTCGATGGTCGATCGTCGCAATGTTGCGATGGAAGACCGTCGGGGATGTGCCGATGGCCATGCTTCGGTGGTCGATCGTCGCAACGTTGTTACGAAAGACCCCGACCTTCCGGCGGGGATGCCGGACGATCGGGGGGGGCGGATACGTGCGTCGGGCGGAACCGGATGCATCAGGCGTCGATTGGGTCGGACGTCGATCGGGTCAACCGTGATCAGGTCCGACGTAGAGACGTAGTCAGACCCGACATAGAGACATAGTCACGCCAGACGTAGCCGGATCGCCCGGCGCCGGATCACTTGGTGTAGTCGAGGTTGCTGCCGTCCTTGGCGGTGAGCAGCGCGACCACGGAGAGCACGGCCATCACGGCCATGTACCAGCCGACGGCGGTCACGGAGTAGTTCTGCGCGAGGTACGTGGCGATGGACGGGGCGAACGCGGCGCCCACGATCGCGGCGAGGTTGTAGCTCAGGCCGGCGCCGGTGTAGCGCACGTTCATCGGGAACAGCTCGGGCAGGAACGCGCCCACTGGTCCGAACAGGCCGCCCATGAGCAGGAAGCCGCCGCACAGGAAGAACATCACGCCGGGCACGTTGTTGGCCGTGAGCATGGACGTGGCGAACAGGGAGAAGACGAGCGTGGCCACGGTGAACGCCATGAGGACCTTCTTGCGGCCGAAGCGGTCGGACCACAGGCAGCCGAGGACGATGAACCCGGCGAAGAAGAGGATGGCCACGAGCTCCATCACCAGCCACTCGGAGTTGGAGTACTTCAGCGTCTTGACGCCGTAGGAGAGCGACCAGGTGCCGAGCAGCCAGAACAGCGTGTAGGTGACACCCATCGCGAACGTGCCCTGCAGCACCTGACGCCAGTAGGGCAGCAGGTCGCGCACCGGGGACTTGGAGGTGCGGTTCTCGGCCTCGGCGAGACGGTAGACCGGGGTCTCCTGCATCTTGGAGCGTACGTACAGGCCCACGGCCACGAGCACGGCGGACAGCAGGAACGGGATGCGCCAGCCGTAGGCGAGCATCTGGTCCTTGGTCAGGACGTTCTGCAGGATGAGGTTCAGACCGTAGCAGCAGAAGAAGCCGGCCGGGGCGCCGAGGTTCGGGAAGGAGCCGTACAGCGCGCGCTTGTTCGCGGGCGCGTTCTCCGTGGCCACGAGCGCGGCGCCGGACCATTCGCCGGCCAGGCCGATGCCCTGGCACACGCGGCACAGGCACAGCAGCACCACGCTCCACACGCCGATCTGCGCGTAGCCGGGCAGGCATCCCACCAGGAACGTGGAGCAGCCCATGAGCATCAGAGCGGTCACGAGCGTGCGCTTGCGGCCCCACTTGTCGCCGAAGTGGCCGAAGAGCAGCGAGCCGAACGGGCGGGAGAGGAACGCGATGGCGAAGGTGAGCATGGTGCTCATCAGGGCGATGAACGGGGTCTGCTCGGGGAAGAACACGGTGGGGAAGTAGCTCGCCGCGGCCACGCCGTAGCAGTAGAAGTCGTAGAACTCGATGCCGGTGCCGACCATCGAGGCGGCCATGATCTCCGGCACGGAGTCTCGCTTCATCTGGTTGAGCCGGGTCGCGTCCATGGTCAGGGCGTCCTGGCGGGAAACCGCTGCAGTCATGATGGATATCTCCTCTTGTCTGCTGTTGTTCAGCTTGCTGTTGCTGCGGAATCCGCCATCGGGGACGAAGTGGGATCGTGCCGTGCCGTGTCGCTGCTGCCGCGCCTTGTGGGCCGCCTCGTGGGCTAGTGGTTGTCGCATCGAAGTTCGATCAGGCTCGTGGCCTTGAAGTTCGGGCACCTTGAGTTTCCGGCTCCGCCTCCAGTGGCGGAAACCGAACCGATCGTGAATGCGTGAGGGACCGGATCATTCCGCCATCGAAGGCTTGGTAATAATTCGAATGATCGCGGTAATGATGCGCGTCGCCTTCATCATGGCGGAACCCCCTTTCCTCACGTTCGTATGTGCGTTGACGGCTACAGGGATACGCGCGGGGCGTCGGCGCGGGGTCGCGGCGTCCACGATGCGGACATGATGGTGCCGTAGTGTCTCGCAGGTCACATTTGCGCTCCCGATGGTCGTTCGTCGCAACGTTGCCATGGGCGACCACCGTGGGTGGCGGTGTCATGTCCCGTGATGGTCGTTTGTCGCAACGTTGTTACGAAAGACCATCGTGGGTGGTGGTGATGTGTTCCATGGTGGTCGTTCGTCGCAATGTTGCCATGGGCGACCACCGGGATGCGCCGATGGCCATGCTCGGTGGTCGTTCGTCGCAACGTTGCGGTGGGAGACCATCGTGGGTGGCGGTGTCATGTCCCGTGATGGTCGTTTGTCGCAACGTTGTTACGAAAGACCATCGTGGGTGGTGGTGATGTGTTCCATGGTGGTCGTTCGTCGCAACGTTGCGATGAGAGGCCATTGTGGACGATGATGTCGCTCTCTTCGATGGTCAGTGGTCGCAACGTTGCGGTGGGAGACCATCGTAGGCGGCGGTGTCATGCCCCGTGATGGTCGTTTGTCGCAACGTTGTTACGAAAGACCATCGTGGGTGGTGGTGATGTGTTCCATGGTGGTCGTTCGTCGCAACGTTGCGATGAGAGGCCATTGTGGACGATGATGTCGCTCTCTTCGGTGGTCGTTCGTCGCGACGTTGCGGTGGGAGACCATCGTGGGTGGTGGTGATGTGTTCCATGGTGGTCGTTCGTCGCAACGTTGCGATGAGAGACCATTGTGGGCGGTGATGTCGTGTCTTTCAGTGGTCAGTCGTCGCAACGTTGCGACGGGTGGCGCATGACGGGACCGCGCCGCGCGCCGCGGCGTCTGGCGCGACGCACGCGATTGGGGGATGATGGTGCCATGGCTACGATCTCGATTGGCGCGGCGCGGCACGCCGTGGGCGACCGGCTCTACGGCGTCTTCCTGGAGGACATCAACTACGCGGTGGACGGCGGCCTCAACGCCAACATGGTGAACAACTACAGCTTCGACGGCGTGTACCTGCGGCATCGCAGTCTGCACGTGCACGGGCGCAACCGCTGGCGCTGCGAGTCCGACCCGCTGCGTTTCTGGCGGTTCGTGGGGCTCAAGGCGGACGGCTGCGGGTCGCGCATCCAGGGGGAGCGCGGCCAATGGATCGCGACTCCCCGCCAGTGTCCGGCGCCGCCGCTCAACGCCAACAGCCGGTACGTGCGCGTGGCGAAGCTCTCGAACGGCAACAAGTCGTACATCGAGAACCTGGGGTACAACGGCGGCGGCGACCAGTCGGAGCGCTGCGCGATGGCGATCGAGGAGGGCGAGCGGTACGAGTTCGAGGCGTGGGTGCGTCCGGTGAGCGGGCGCGGGCGTCTGGGCGTGCGCGTGATTGACGAGGACTGCGTGGCGCTGGTGGACGCGGAGGTGATCGACCTGCCGGCGCCGGGGGAGCGCGTGGCGCCGGATGCGACCGGCGGATCCGCGACGTCCGGCGTCGTGGAGGCGGGGCATGACGGCTGGCTGCGCGTCCGCTGCACGCTCGAAGGCACGATCACGCGCTACGGCAAGCTGCGCATCGACGTGCTCGACGGCGCGCGCTCAGTCGTCGTGGGTGCCGCCGCGGACAGTGCCGCCGCCGCGGGCACGAACGTCGGCGCCGCCGCCGCGCCCGAGCCGCCCGTCATCGACCTCGACTGCGTGAGCCTCATGCGCGCCGACCACTGGGGCGCCGGTGACCCCAAGTGGCGCCACGGCAAGCTGCGCCGCGACCTCGTGGAGACGATCGCCGCGCTGCGCCCCGCGTTCGTGCGCTTCCCCGGCGGATGCATCACCGAAGGCGTCACGCCGGGCAACGAATACCGGTGGAAGGACACCGTGGGCGCGCTCGCCGCCCGCCGCCAGAAGCCGAACATGTGGGCGTACAAGACGCCGGACGGCTCCAGCTACTCGCAGAGCTACCAGATCGGCTTCTACGAGTACTTCTGCCTGTGCGAGGATCTGGGCGCCCGACCGCTGCCCACCCTGTTCGCGGGCATCAGCTGCCAGTCGCCGTACCGCGACCCGCAGCACATGCCCATCGAGTCGGCGGCATTCCGCGCGGTGATCGACGACTATCTGGACCTCATCGACTTCGCCAACGGCGACCCGGCCGAGGGCGGCTGGGCGGCGGTGCGCGCGGCGATGGGGCATCCCGCGCCGTTCGGACTGGACATGATCGGCGTGGGCAACGAGAACTTCGGCGCCGACTACATGGCCAAGTTCGACGCGATCAGCTCCGCCATCCACGAGCGGCACCCGTCCATGCTGTGCGTGATGAGCGCCGGACTGTTCCCGTTCTCCCTGCCGATGCGCCCCGCGTGGAACCATGCGCGCACGATAGCCGCGGGCAGCGTGCCCGGCGCCACCGGCGAGCTGCTGGCCGCGCGCGGCGGCGCCACGGGCGACGCGGTGGTGGTGGACGAGCACTCGTACCACTCGCCCGAATGGTTCGTCTCGCAGGCCGCCCGGTTCGACGACTACCCGCGCTGCGGGGCCGGCGTGTACTTCGGCGAATACTCGGCCAACGGCTTCTTCGCCGCGCAGCCGCAGACGCTCGCCCGCGCCAACCAGTGGCGTTCCGCGCTCGCGGAGGCCGCGTTCCTCACCGGGTGCGAACGCAACTCGGACGTGGCGCGCATGACGTCGTACGCGCCGCTGCTCGCGCTCGCGGGCGGACGGCAGTGGAACCACAACCTCATCGAGTTCAGTCCGGCGCGCGTCTCACCCACCGTCAACTACGAGGCCGAGCGGCTGTTCAGCGCGCACGTGGGCGCCGTGGCGTACGCGGTGGAGGGCGGCGACGAGGACGATGCGGACACCCTGTTCGTCAGTGCCACCGGCGAGGACGAGGGATCCGGAGGTACGCCGGCGGGCGTCCGGGCACACGTTCGCGTGCGCGGCCATGCGGGAGCCCATGCCGCCGCGTCGTTCCGCCGGTTCATCAAGATGGTGAACACGGGTCCGGACGCCGTGCCGCTCACGCTCGCCGTGGCGATGGACGCCTCGCCGGACGTGCGCCGCGTGCGTCTGACGGTCCGCACGCTCATGGGCGCCCCGCAGGCCAGGAACACGCTGGAGTTCGAGGGGGAGCCCGCGCGGGGCGTCACCTCGCGCGTCAATGCGTCCCACCTGCCGGTGGACGAGGGGCGCCCGCTGCGGTTCGCGCTGAGCGTCAAGCCGTATTCGGTGACGCTCGTCACGCTGGAGGAATAGCCGTAGGCGTGGGGTGGCCGCCCGATCGCGTGATGGAACGGCCACCCGCCGCCGCGATCAGGCGGACGCGGCGATCAGGCGGACGCGGCGATCAGGCGGACGCGGCGATCAGGCGGACGCCAGCGCGGTGAGACGTTCCATGAGCAGGCCCAGGAAGCGCTCGCGGTCCACGTCCACGGCCACCTTGGTGGTACCCGCCGGCTCGTTGATGCGCTTCGGGTCTCCGATGGTGCGTCCGCGGAACGCGCCCTCCAGATCCACCTGCAGGTTCAGGTCGATGGTGCTCACCAGCGTCGGGTCGATGGCGGTGGCGGCGGCCAGCGGGTCGTGCAGGCCGCATCCGCCCAGCTGCGGCGCGTTGACCGCGTAGGCGTTGATGTAGTAGTCGGTCATGTCCGCCAGGAACTCGCCGCGCGGCGTGCCGAGCGCGCGCCACTTGGCGGTCTCGGCGTGCGTGAGCAGCGTGCGGTGCGTCACGTCCAGGCCGATCATCGTGATGGGCGCGTGCGTGTGGAACAGCGCGTTCGCGGCCTCCGGATCCTGGTCGATGTTCGCCTCGGCGCACGGGCTCACGTTGCCCGGCTGGGTGAGCGCGCCGCCCATGAGCGTGATGTGCCCGATCTCGTCCGCCACGGTCGGATCCTTGGCGATGGCGGCGGCGATGTTGGTGAGCGGGCCGGTGGGCACGTAGACCAGATCCTCGCCGTAGCGGTGCACGGCGTCGATGATGAAGTCGACCGCCGGCGTGGTCTCCGCCTTGCGTGCGGAATCGGGGATGACCACCTCGCCGATGCCGTTGCGGCCGTGGATGAACTCGGTCACCTTGGACACCGCGAAGTCGGACTTGGCGCTGGCGTGGTCGAGGCCGGGGAAGACCGGCACCTCGGGGTGGCCGAACAGGTCGAGCAGCGCCAGATCGTTGCGCATGCCGGTCTCGAGGCGGACGTTGCCGTAGGTGGCGGTGATGCCGATGAGCTCCACCTCGGGGCTGGCGAGCGTGTAGGCGAGGGCCAGGGTGTCGTCGATGCCGGTGTCCAGGTCGAGGATCATCTTGCGTGCGGGTGCGGCCATGATTGGGCTCCTTCACATGTGCATGGGGTGGGGCGCGCCGCGATGCCGATGCCGGATCGTCGCGCCGCCGTCGTTACGACCTCATGCTAGCCGCGGACCCGGCTGCCGCCACGTACTGCGTGGCGCGCGAGCTGCCCAGACGCAGCACCTGCCCGGATTCCACCAGATGGTTGAGCGCGTAGTTCATCTGGTTCTTCGTGAGGTTGAGCGGCTCCTGGATCTCCACGCGGCGCAGCGGGATGCCGCGCCGGATGAGGTAGGCGAGCGTGGTGGTCTCCACTTCGCTGCGGTCCAGGCGCGCGTACACGGGCGCGGGCAGATCCTCCGGCACCACGGCGGCGCCGGGCGACGTCGGGACAGCGGGCAGGTCGCGCGTGGGCACGTCTCGCGTCGGCGCGGCGGGCATGGCGGGTGCTGCGGGCGCGACCGGCGCGGCGGTCAGCGGCGTGGCCTTGAGCGGCGTGATCGCGTTGAGCGCCTCGCCGGTGGGGAAGCGGTAGATCTTGGCGCCGGTGCGCGGCCTGCCCGTGCCGCTCCCCGCGCCGCGTCCGGATTCCGCGCCGGCGGCCGCATCGGACTCGGCGTCGCGGACGCCCACCAGTCCGGAGACCACCGGAAGGATCACCGCCACGGACGACGGCGCCACGCGCAGCTGCGGGCTGATGTGCTGGTCGCGGTATTCGCGCATGATCGTGCGGATGCCGGAGCCGTAGCCTCGCGCGATGCCCAGCTCGGCGAACGCGCCCGCCAGCGCGTCGTTGCGCGGCTGGCAGATGCCGTTGAGCAGGTCGTTGATCTGCAGGTCGCCCACGAGCCCGCCCAGCGAGATCACGTCGATGTGTCTGGGGTAGACGTTGACGATGACGGGGCCGGTGTATCCGTAGTCGCGGTGGATGATCGCGTTGAGCAGCGCCTCGCGCACCGCGCGCGCCGGGTACGAGGGCCGGCCGGCGGTGAGCAGCCCGGTGGCCGGGGCGCTGATGATGGGCGCGAGGTATGCGAGCGTCTGGTCGAGCTGGGCGATGACGGATCCGCTGAACGTGCGGGCGTCCAGCACCTCGGTCTCGTCCTCGTCGGCGAAGCGCATCACCTTGACGGCGTAGGGGTTCTGGTCGCTCAGGAGGAGCGTGGCGCGCGCGTCGCCGGGGCGTCCGGGGTCCCATGCGATCCCGGCGGTGGCGTAGGCCGCCTCGGCCGCGCGGAAGGTGAGCTTGGAGTCGGTGGACTTGGGGTCGGCATCTGATGCCGGACCGGCGGGATGGGGATCGGCGGGTTCGGAGGCGCCGGTCGGGAGGCCGGCACTGCCGGGCATGGAACCGGCATGGACGTGGCCGGACGCCGTCGCCCCCTCGGCGGCGCCCGGTGTGGCTCCCTGCTGAGCCTCGTCGATCGGTTCGGTGCCTTTCCCCATGCGTCTCAGCTTATCGTTGCGCTGAGACAGCGCTGATTCAGCGCTGAATGCGCGGAATGGACTCCTGGGCCGATCGGCTGGGACGGCCGGATGACTGCCGCGGGCTGGCGGCGCCGATCCGCGACGCCTGCGCATCCGCGCGATTCGTATTTCCGAGTTCTGCATGCCGAAACGGGGAGGTGGCGGATAGCGTTCGTTGCGGTTTCGCCGTTTTTCAACGGTCTGTATCCGGCGAATCGCGGATTCGGCATGCAGAACTCGGAAATGCCGTTCGGGTGGTGCGGCGGTCGGCGCGAATCTGGCGTGAAGGACGTCCGGAGGTGGCCGGAGACCCGTGCGAGAAAAATTGGGACATCGTTGTACGGCGCGTTGCGTTGCCGATTCGTCCGATCCGGACCACAATGGGATACCGTCCGCGCAACGCAGCGCGGCGCTCCGTTCCGCGGCCCGCCCAGCGAGGGGCGACCGGTCGCGCAGATCCGAAGGAAGGTGCTCCGAATGAGCGACGAGGCGACCGATTCCCCCGTGAACGTTCCCGCGCAAGAAGTTCCTGCACAGGACGTTCCCGCGCAGACCCCCACGAACGCCCCCGTGTGCTGGTCCACCCAATCCGAGATGTTCGCCCTGATGCGCGAGCGTCTCTACACGCCCGTGGTGGGCGACATCCTGGACCAGATGGGCTACACCCACCAGTTCCTGCCGCCGGACATCCACCCGCTGGACCCGCACATGAAGCTCGCCGGCAAGGCGATGACCGTGCTCATGATCGACGTGTACGGCCCGCAGAAGAAGCCGTTCGGTCTGCTCACCGAGGCGCTCGACCAGCTGCAGCGGGACGAGATCTACCTGGCCACCGGCGGCACGCAGCGCTGCGCCTACTGGGGCGAGCTGCTCACCGCCACGGCGCGTGTGCGCGGCGCGACCGGCGCGGTGCTCAACGGCTGGCATCGCGACACCCCGCAGGTGCTGGACCAGCACTGGCCCGTGTTCTCGTGGGGCTGCTACGCGCAGGACTCCTCGGTGCGCACGCAGGTGGTGGACTTCCGCTGCCCGATCGAGATCGGCCAGGCCGTGATCCGCGACGGCGATCTGCTGTTCGGCGACGTGGACGGCGTGCTCGTCATCCCCTCCGAGGTGGCGGACGAGGTGATCGCGAAGTCGTTCGAGAAGGCGGCGGGCGAGAAGGTGGTGCGCAAGGCCATCGAGGCCGGCATGAGCGCCACGGACGCGTTCGCCAAGTTCGGCATCCTGTGAGCGGCGTGAGGTGAGGCGGCCATGCAGACGGCATACGTGATCGAACCGCAGGACAACGTGGCCACCGCGCTGGACGATCTGGAGCCCGGCGAGGTGACGCTGCTGGGACAGACCGGCGGCGCGCGCGGCATCGTGGCGACGGGCGAGGTGCGGCGCGGGCACAAGCTGGCGCTGCGTCCCATCCGCGAAGGCGAGGACGTGGTGAAGTACGCGATCCGCATCGGGCGGGCCATGCGCGACATCGCACCCGGCGAATGGGTGCATCTGCACAACATCCATAGCGTGTACGACGAGCGTTCCAGTCATCTGGACGCGGTGACCGGCGCGCCCATGGACACGAAGTACGAGTGAGGGGAGCGGCAATGAGCGACGACGACGTGAAGGACATCCGCAACGTGAGCGACGGCAACGTGGACGACGGCACCGAGGCACGGGAGCGTGGCCTCACGGAGGGGCCGACCGAGGTCACGTGGCGCGGCTTCGTGCGCCGAAACGGCACGATGGGCATCCGCAACAAGATCCTGGTGATGTACACGGTGGAGTGCGCGCACTTCGTGGCGAGCCGCATCGTGGAGCAGGCGCACGACGACGACTGCGAGGTGATCGGCTTCACCGGCTGCACGGACAACGACTACGCCGTGCATCTGATGATCTCCATGATCCGCCATCCCAACGTGGGCGCGGTGCTGGCGGTGGGGCTCGGGTGCGAGTACACGCAGCCGGAGTGGCTGTCCGACATCGCGAAGGAGGAGGGCAAGCTCACCGACTGGATGTTCATCCAGCAGCAGGGCGGCACCGCGGCCAGCGTGGCGCGCGGGGTGGAGACCGTGCGGCGGTTCCGCGAGCGGCTCGACGCGGAGACGCCCACCGCGCCGATGGGCCTGAAGGACCTGATCATCGGCGGCGAATGCGGCGGCTCCGACTTCACGAGCGGCCTCGCCGGCAACGTGGTGGTGGGGCGCTTCTACGACTGGCTGGGCGACGCGGGCGGCGCGGCGATCTTCGAGGAGATCGTGGAGGCGATCGGCCTGAAGGACCAGCTGGTGGCGCGCGCCGCGAACCCCACGGCCGCGGAGGAGCTGGCCGTCACGTACGACAAGGCGCTGCGGTACTGCGAGTCCGTGCGCCAGTATTCGGTGTCGCCCGGCAACTTCGCCGGAGGCCTGTCCACCATCGAGGAGAAGTCGATGGGCGCCGTGGCCAAGTCCGGGCACCGGCCCATCCAGGGCGTGCTCAAGGTGGGGCAGCGTCCGCCGCGCTCCGGCCTGTGGATGCTGGACTCCACGCCGGACCCGCACTTCATGCAGTTCGGCATCACGAACCCCAACGACACCGAGGGCCTGATGGACCTCATCTCCTGCGGCGCGCAGATCGTGTTCCTCGTCACCGGGCGCGGCTCGGTGGTCGGCTCGGCCGTGTCGCCCACTATCAAGGTGACCGGCAACGCCGTCACGTACCGCAACCTCGAGCCGGACATGGACTTCGACGCGAGTCCCATCCTGGCGGGCACGGAGACGCTCGACCGCAACGCCGCGAAGCTGCAGGACCTCGTGGTGCGCGTGGCCGCGGGGGAGAAGACCAAGTCCGAGGCGCTGGGGCACAAGGAGTACATCATCCCGTACAAGTACCAGGATCCGCACCGCGTGATCCCGCGCTGCATGCTCGCCGGCTGAACGTCGGGGCGCGCCCGGGCCTCGCCGACCGGGGCGTGTCCGCGCATCCGCATCGCAACCCGCATCGGAACCCGTCTGAAAGGAAACCCAACCCATGTTCGATACGCTTTCCCAGTACTCCCTCGCCGGCCGCACCGCCATCGTGACCGGCGGCTCCACCGGCCTCGGCCTCGCCATCACGCGCTGCCTCGTGGGCGCGGGGGCGCACGTGGCCGTGATCTCCTACGACGAGGAATCGCGCGCCGCGCTGGACGAGTTCGGCGACGCCGCCTCGTTCTACCGCTTCGACATCACGGACACGGACCGCACGCCGGAGGTGACGGAGCGCATCATCGCCGAGCGCGGCCCGGTGACGATCCTGGTGAACAACGCCGGCAACCACTGCAAGAAGCCCATCGAGGAGATGAGCGTGGAGGAGTACGTGGGCGTGCTCAACGTGCATCTGGTGGGCGCGTTCGCGCTGACGAAGGCGCTGTTCGCGCACATGAAGGCCAACGGCGGCGGTTCGGTGATCTTCCAGGCGTCCATGACCAGCTACATCGGCCAGCCCGCCGTGGCCGGGTACGCCACCGCCAAGGCCGGGTATCTGGGGCTCGTGCACACGCTCGCCACCGAGGGCGGTCCGAGCGGCGTGCGCGTGAACGCCATCGCGCCCGGGTGGATCGACACCCCGATGTTCCACAAGGCGACCGACAACGATGCGCCGCGCCTGAACAAGATCCTGGGCCGCATCCCCATGAACCATGTGGGCGACCCGATGGACATCGGCATGGCCGCCGCGTTCCTGTGCTCGGACGCCGCGCGGTACATTACCGGCGTGTGCCTGCCGGTGGACGGCGGCGCGCTGATCGGGTTCTAGCGGGGCGTTCGTTCTTGCGCGGATTGGGCGGAAGTGACTCCGGAGAGGCTGATTTCAGGCTTTCCGAGGTCGCTTCCGCCCAATCGGTGCGGTTTGTGCGTTCGGGCGGAAACGTTTGCGATGCGGCACGGTTGGGCGTCGGTTCCGTTCTCCCGCTTGGGGTGAGGGCGGATGGCGATTGTGGGCGGAATGTGACGCAGGGAACAGTCGAACCCGTTCGATACGGGGTGCTGCGAGGTATGATGGACCGAGCGCGCGGCGGTGCGGCGTGTCGTGGTGGTTTGGCGACACGCTGATCGAACGCGTTCGGCGGGCGGGTGCCCGTAAAACGATTAACATGTGGGATGAAACGTTGCAGAGTGGCTTCCGTTCCGGAGCGGAGGCCTGAGAGGTGTTGCCGACGATGAGCGATCTGACCATGAAGCATCGGGGGGGGTATCCCTTTCTAGGATCCTGACCCGCTGGACCGCAGCAGGCGTGGCGATGGCCGCCGCGCTCACCCTGGCGGTCGGCTCCATCGGCGTCACGTATGCCGCGGGGGACGGCAATACGGGGGATGCTGCGACGCCGGATACCCCGACTCCTGCACCGGTGGCGACCGGATGTGATGCGGTTGTTGATTGGGCTACGCTGAGGGACTGCGTGGAGAAGGGCTCAAGCGTGATGCTGGCCGGCCTGATCGTGGCCGACGGCGATGACGACGTCTCCGGCGAGACGATCACGGTGAAAAGCGGTTCCAACATCGTCATCGGTGTCAAGGACGGTGCGGGCGATAACGCGGCAGGCATCGTCGGAACGAAAAATGGCGACACTGCCGTGCGGATGCGCACAGCTTCGGTATTCACCGTGCCGGGAAGCGCGACATTGACGATTACCGGAGGCACTTACAAGGATCTGAGTGCCGACAAACAGCCGAACGGTACGGATGCCGTTGACGGCACGCTGGTTTATGTGAACGGTTCCGGCAAGTTGCACATCACGGGCGGTACGTTTAGCGGAAACTCCACGCAGTCAGGCAGCGGTGGTGTGCTGAGGGGTGATGGACAATCGACTATCACGTTCGGCAGCACGAATGGCGGCAACGATTCGCCGAAGTTCAAGGACAACACCGCGATCAACGGCGGAGTGATGTACTCTCGCGGTACTGTCGATGTACTTAGTGGCACATTCGACCATAACATCGCAGTTGGCTCGGGGAGCGCGTCTCAAGGCGGCGGAGCGTTGCACGTCAAATATGGATCGCTACTGACAGTTCGTGGGGGACTGTTCAAGAACAATCTCATGACCGGCTCTGGTGGTAGCAACGGTGGCGGAGCGATTTATGCCTTCGATGCAACCGTCCGTGTCTACGGGGGCACGTTCCAAGGGAACGGGCAGGATCCGGCACCCGGGCAGCAGTGCAGAGACAACAACAGCGGTAAGTGTTGGACCTCGGCTTCCGGAGGCGGCGCCATCTACTCGTCGAAAAGCGCTCTGACGGTACAGGGGAATGTCGTATTCGAAGGCAACTATGCCAAGGCGCGTGGATTCAACTCCGGTGGCGGTGCAATCTGGGCTCAGAAGGAACTGTGGATCCGTAATTCCGCCGTCGGCGCAGGCAAGCCGCGGTTCGAGGGCAATTGGGCCTCGATCACGCAGCCTACTGCTGAGACTTCGAACAGCGAGGTGCCAACGATGCTGACGGGTCCCGCTTCGGAGATTGTTGCAGGCGGTGCAGGTGGAGCTGTGTTCCTGAACAACGCGAGTAGTGACAATATGAGCACTAAATCGGTGGCGTACATCACAGGCGGTGAATATATCAATAATGCCTCTGGATATCTGGGTGGTGGTATCTATACCGAAGAGCACACGACGACCTATGTGGGCAAGGCCGTGGCCTTTGATAACACTGCGGGGCATTTTGGCGGTGGCCTGTGGTTCTGTCCATCTGGAGAATCGTCCGCCTCAAAGGGCGGCAATATCGCATTGTTTGAGAATAGCGTCAAGGATTCGTTAGATGCCAATAATCTGAATGATTCGACCCCGGGTACTTCGGACACGATGGCTGGCGATGATCTTGCGATCATGAGCCCGTGGTACAAGAGCCCGTGGGGCATTAGGAACAATACATTCCAGCTCATGGACACGTGGTTCACTGGCCGTTCAGAGAAGACCGTAGATTGGTATTGGGATGGTACGCCGGCCAAGGAGGCTAGTGGCTATAACGATAAGTATCTTGGCGGCAGTCGTGAGGTGTCTGTGCCTGTTCTCACGCAGGCAGGAAGTGATGAGACGAAGTACACGCCGAGATATGAGAATCCCACTGTGTCGGCTGCGAATCGGATCGATATCGATGAGACATCGCATGCGATGATGGTGTGCTCGTACTACACTAGTGGTAGAAATGGTGGTAAGGGTTATGATGCGACAGGAATAGATACTACTGCAGGTTGCAACCAGTATTCAAGCAGTAGTTATGGCAATCAGGGTGTTGCGTTTAAGGCTGTGGTTACGGATAGTGCGGCTATCGGCAAGGCAAAGAACACTGCGCAGATTACCATTTCTGGCAACGGTGCGCGCTTGTCCGGTGGTGGATTTGGCTCTGATGGCCGTGTCATTTTCGATTCTCCGTATTCGATGGAATGGCAGAAGGTTGACGCCGATACCGGTCAGTCGGTGACCACGGCCTCCACATGGACTTTGAGTACCGCCAATAGCAAACTCGACGAGCGAAGCGACGGAGAAGAGAAGTCTCCGTACATGGCATTGGACTTGCGTCCGTCCGAGTGTATCGATCAGCAGGACGCAAAGAACTGCTGGAACAAGCAAATCTCGGGTGATGATGTCACATGGTCGGTGGATATCAGAGATAATGACAAGGATAGGGATAACGACATTCCGACTGACGGTAGCGGCAACGAAATCTTCGGGTCGATCAGCATTGACAACCTTGCACCGGGTACATACACTCTAAAGGAAAAGACCGCACCTACCGGATATGAGCTCAATACCACTGAGTATACTTTCACCATTAAACCAGTGGGTGAAGATGGTAAGCCGCCGACAATGCCGACGCTTTCTCCTACTGCCAATACCGTTGGGAACGATGGGCGCACTATTGGTGACAAGAAGCTCGAAGGCACGCTGGCTTGGTCGAAAACCGGCGTGGGGGGCAATCTGATCTCCGGGGCGACATGGAGTCTCAGCGGTCCTAGTGGATTCACTTCGCTTGAAGTGAAGGATTACTGTACTGTTGATGCCGCGTGTGTGACGCAAGATAAGACAGCCGATGCAGACGATGTTGCCGGCAAATTCGCTCTCGACATCAGAGATACGGGGAAGTTCCCCAACGGGACGTACACACTCACGGAAACCGCTGCTCCTGAAGGGTACTGGCTGCCGGTCAACGTTGCGTACACCGTGACGCTCGGTACGAGTGACACCAACAGTCGTACCGTTACATGGGGGAACGGTGTGCAGAATCTCTCGGTGGCGAACACTCCCGCGCAGGTGTCGTGGACCAAGGTGGAGTCGGGAGGTACTACACCTATCGGCGGTGCTGAGTGGACGTTGACTCAGGTTGGAAGCATCGACTCACGCAACACCATTACGCCGATCGACAAGCAGAAGCAGAAATCTTGGGCTGTCAAGGATTGCGGCATCGATGATTCCGATATCGGCTGCACTGGCAGTGATGTCGATCCTCTCCAATGGGCCGATTCCAACACCTCGAAGGGAGAGTTCCAGCTTACTGGTTTGGCTCCTGGCGAGTACACACTGACGGAGAAGAAGGCTCCTAGCGGATATGTCATGAGTGACAAGACCTATGGCTTTGTCATTCCTTACACCGAGCCGGATTCGGTAAAGATCTGCACGGTCAACGATCAGTTCAGCACCAAGGGTTGTGATTTGAGTGCCGGATACGTCGCCGACAACGCCATTCCGAATGCGAAGGCGATCGCGGTGCTGCCGTTGACGGGCGGGCTGGGCACCGGGTGGGGCCGGCTGCTGTTGGGCGGCGGGTTCGCGGTGGCCGCGGCGCTGGCGGCTGCGGTGACGTACGAGTGGCGTCGCAGGAAGGCGTTCGATGTGTGACGTCGGGTCGTCGCCCGCGGGTCGGATCTCGCCGGAAAGGCGGTCCGGCCCGCGGGGTTGGCGACGCATCAAGGATTTTGCGGATCGCGGGCTGAACGGCCCGGTGGATGCCTAGGCGTTCACGGGCGACGGGCGAGACGGCAGTCGAACCTGGGAAGTCTTCCCTCCGCGGTCGCGCAGGCGACATCAAGGAAACAGAAGGAACACAAGAAAGGATTCATCTCATGAGGATGAAGAAACTATTCGCCGGCCTCGCCGCCGCCGCGACGCTGCTCAGCGGCCTCGCCCTCGGCGCCGCGCCCGCCAGTGCAATCGATAACACGCCGAGTCTTAGTGGCGCATTGCTTGGCATCTATTCTGCGGAAAATGACAAGAATCAGTTCATCATCAACGACAATCCAACTACGCCGCGCGAATTCAAGTATGTGAAGGTTGCTGACTACAAGACGGATACAACCGGTAATCAAACCATAAACAGCAATACATTCCTTATTGTCAATTCAGATACCGGAGTGACTGCTGATGCTGTTCGTACGGCACTGAATGCCGCATTCTCGAATAAGGGAGTTGTAGTTCCGACATCCGGCGATCCAATGACTTGGGTGGGGCAGCTTGATGCAACATCATTTGGTAAGGCCGATTGGAAGGCGTTTAATACAAGCCTGCTTGCTGATGCTTCGGTTCAAACTTGGTTGGGAAACAACAATTCCAATGTTACTCCCACTTTGAATACCACCGGTGACAATGTGTCCTTGGAGTTCAATATGGCAGATAAAGGTGGCGTAGGTCTGTATATTCTTGTTGATCAGAGCGGTGACTATACGGTCGGTGCCACTGGGGAGAATTGTCAGTGGAAGTACGGAAAGATCGATCCAATTCTGATTGGTACCCATCTTGATATGACAACGAACGGTGAAGGCTCCATCGTGATCAAGGGGCTGTCCACTGTCGCGTCCGGCGTGGCCATTCAGAAGCAGACTAAGCAGCCTGACAATTGTACCTCGGGTACGGACATTGAGTTCCAGAAGACTGACTCGAATGGTATCGGTCTGGGCGGTGCTAAGTTCAGGATGTACAAGCAGGGAACCAGTCCTGTGGAATATCTTACCTTCCAGTTTGCTGACGGAAAGTACTCTCACCTAGCCACTACCACAGAGGCCAATGCAGATACTGCCGTCTTGACCTCTTCCGGTACTGATGGAGTTTCTGCTAATGGCAATGGCTCTGTGAAGCTGTCTGGTCTGCCTCTCGGCGAGTATGTTATTGAGGAGATTGCTGCTCCTAGTGGTTACATTGGTGGTATTGGCTCTATGTCGATTCTGCCGAAGTTCAAGCTGACTGTCTCCAATGATAGAACTAGTACTACTGTGACCTACAAGTTCGAGAAGATTGATGGTGGGGATTCTCAGGGTCTTGTCACCATTCCTAATGGTGGTCAGACAGCTACGGTTGTGAATGTGAAGTCCATTACTGAGCTGCCGAAGACCGGTGCTGCCGGTACGGCCATCTTCACGGTGATCGCCGTGCTGATCGCCGGCGCCGCCGTGACGGTCTACCTCAAGTCCCGCGCCACCAAGCGTCAGCTCATGGCGTGAACTGACGTCATTATGTGAATGGGCTTCGGTCGCATCAGGGTTCGATGTGGCCGAAGCTCATTTTCTTAGGGAAGAAACCTCAATGACGGATCTTTACTTGTTGTATGTGCAGAAGAAGTCAGCGTCCCAAGGCGGTTTTCGGCATCAGTTGTCCAGTTATGCCAGCAGCAAGTACGGCGATAATTTAGGTTATGTCCCACCGCAGCAAGGATCTCAAGCTAATCCGAAGTCAAATCCTGAGGCATTGCCGATGCTTTGGCGTCTGCTTGAATTGTATTTCTTGAAGAACTTAAGCTGTGGTAAAGTGTTGGTTTTGGCAGTTGCGTCTGGTTTTCTGGGAAAGACTCTAAAAGCCTTAATTAAGGTGAATAACCAAATTGCATCTCCGGTATTCATCGATAAGGTTGTTGTGTTCAATGCGATGCGTGATGCGAATACTAATCGCCAGGACTATGTGAAGTATCTGCATACAACTCAACAATCAGCTGAGCCAATTAATGGGTCGATCTCAAATATGACGAATTATGATCATAAGAAAATGCTGTTCCTATATGAGAGTGATGCCAATTTCCTTGGGCCATATGACAAGCAACATCTTCTCTCAGGTAATGTCTGCGCAATAGCTCTTGGATCCAGCAACGCCAGCATGAGCACGTATTTCACGATGAATCATGATGAGTCGGATGTGATTCTGTTCACGGATCCGAAGCTTGCCACCTCGTTGCAGCGCTTGATCGATCCGCCGATGAACGGAGTCGTTCTCGCCAAGTCCATGGCACCGGTCAAGGACGACTATCTGCAACAGATCTTCGAGGAGACCGTCAAGTCCTTGGCCTGACAGGTCCTGTACAAGAAACGCATTTTCGGAAGTATCCAGATATCTGGAGGAGGTGAGCCAATGACCAGACGATCGTTCACGGAGACGGAGCGGGCGTATCTGCTGAGTCTGCCGGCGGTGGCCAGCGTGGGGGAGTCGCGGATCACGTATGCGGACGGGTTCGTGCGCGAGAGCCTCACGCGCTATCTGGCGGGGGAGAGTCCGGTCGGGCTGTTCCGCGAGGCGGGGCTGCCTCCGGAGCTGGTGGGACACAAGCGCATCGATCGCGCGTTCGCCCGCTGGAAAGCCGACCGCCTCACCATCCTCGGCCTCGCCGCACCACAGAATACCGCATCCCCGTCCGCCGCCGCATCGGACGCCAGTGCCTCCCCATCGTCGGACGCCTCCGCGTCGTCGCCCTCCGCCCCGCGCGACTCCCGCAACGTCCACGGCTCGCACGGCGTTCGTGACTCGCACGACATCCGCGACCTCATGATCGTGCAGCAGGCGCACTACATCGCCCACCTCGAACGCCGCATCGCCGAACTCGAACGCGAACGCGCCGTCGAACGGACTCGCGCGCAGCAGGAAAGGCCCTCGGTCCCGTCGGCGAGCTGACGCCGGAACCCGCGAATCCTCCAAGCACCTTGCGCATTCGCCCGGCGGTCCGCCTCACCCGTCGCCAACACGCCTGTTTACCTTCCCCGGTCGCATCGGTGGGAACATGGGCGACAGCCGATCGTCACGGACACGGGACGCGGCGGGAGAGCGGACGGAAGACCGGGAGGTACGGGATGAGGACGGTACGGAAGATCACGGCATCGGTGGCGGGCATGTGCATGCTGCTCGGGCTCGCGGCATGCGGCGGCACGAACGGCGCCACGGCAGGAGACGGACAGTCGGCATCGTCGTCCGCCACCTCATCCGCGGGCACGACCACGGCGTCGGGCACGGCGGCGCCGGACGAGCTGGACGGCAACACGCTGGACGAGCCCCTCAAGTGGGACAAGAACGGCGACCTCGCCAAGAAACTCAACTGCCTGACGCGCGACGACTTCGCCGAGAAATACCGAAGCTACGTGGAAGGTCTGACGGGACTATACGCCGACATCAGGTGCGCGGTCGTCATGGACGGCGACTCCGCCACCATCCCCGTCCTCGAACCAGGCAACGGAGACCTCTACTACTACGGCACGGAAACCATCACCGTCACCAGCCTGTCCGCCTCCGCCATCTCCTTCGACGCGGACGCCACGAAATTCAAGGAGATGAAGAACATGGCGCATCCGGACTCGATGGTGGTGCCGAGCACCAAGATCGTCGCCGTCGCCTTCAAGAAGAACCTGACCGTCTCCGAGCAGCACGACTTCACGTACGAGACCGACGGCGCCAAGGTCAAGGCCGGCGAGAAGACGAGCGCCACCCTCCAGCTCATGCCGCAGTACACCGACATGGTGGCGCTGCGCGTCAACACGTACGTGTGGTTGGTCAAGGTGCTGAACTGAGGCGCGTGCGCGTTGCGCGGTGTGTGGTGTGTGTCCGTGCGCGATGTGCGCTTTCGTGCGCGGCGCGGTTCGGCTGTGCGCCGCGCGGCTTGACTGCGCGCAGGGCATGTTGCGCTATATGACGTTCCGTTCCGTGTGGCCGTGCATGGTTCGCGACGAGCGATGCGGGCAGTTATGACCGCTGCGGGCCTGGATGGGCACACTCAGAAGCAGGGACCCAACTTCTGAGTGTCCGTTTCGGGAAGACCGGGGCGAATCTGCTTTCCGTCGATCTCAAGAACGGCGGAATTCCGCGGTTTTCCTGTGGCTCGTCGCGGACGCTTCGGCGTCTCTTCCCGAGGTGGACACTCAGAAGTCGGGTCCCTTGTTCTGAGTGTCCGTCTCGTCCGGTCGTCGGTGCGTGGATAGGGGTCTTGACGGGGTTTCGACGGGGTCTCGACGGGACCTGCGATCGCAGATTGGGCATTTCTGACCATGCGCTTGATGCATCGAAGATGCAGATTTGGCAGAAGTGACCCCGGAGCGCGCTGTAGGACGCTCCCCGGGGTCACTTCTGCCAAATCTGCGTCGCGGCAGGTGAAACGGATGGTCAGTTCTGCCAAATCTACGGAATGCATATAGCACAGTGGTGTGCGGAGGTGTGAGGTGGCATGTGAACAGGTCTGCAGTGGTCCGATGCGGTCCGTTCGTTCCATCCAATCCGCGCTATGCATCGGGGTAGTTGCCGAGGAGGAGATGTTGCTTGTTGCCTTGCTGGGATTCTCGTCGTCCTATGCTGTTTGGGGATTCGTCACTTGTTGTATATGAATTGTGTGCCATAATAATATTGTTTGAATGGTGTTTCGATATTGAATGGTAGGTGAGATCATGGCTACTGCGGTGGTGAACGTTCGCTTGGACGAGCAGACCAAGAAGGACATGACGGCGCTGTGCGATGAGCTTGGACTGAGCATGAGCACCGCGTTCAACATCTTCGCGAAGACGATGGTGCGCGAGCGTCGCATCCCGTTCAGCGTGACCGCCGATCCGTTCTACTCCGCGGAGAACATGCGGCATCTGGAACGTTCGGCGGCGCAGATGGACGCCGGGATGGGCAAGCCTCACGAACTGATCGAGGACTAACGAATGCTCAAGGTATGGACCGACGAGGCGTGGGACGACTATCTGCGCTGGCAGTCCACGGATCGGAAGTTGCTCAAACGCGTCAATCTGCTGATTCGCGACATCGAGCGCAACGGCATGGGTCTTCCCGAGCCGCTGCGGGGTAATCTTTCCGGATACTGGTCTCGCAGGATCGACTCCGCCAACCGGATCGTCTACCGCATTCGGGGCGTCGGCGACGAGCGACGGCTGGAGATCATCTCCTGCCGCACCCATTACGGCGACCGCTGACGGACCGACCGCCCATCTCTCACCGGACTCGGACACAGATTTGGCGGATCTGACCATGCGTTCGGCGTCCGAAAATGCAGATTTGGCAGAAGTGACCCCGGGGAGCGTCCCACAACGCTCCCCGGGGTCACTTCTGCCAAATCTGCGGTGCGGCAGGCAAATCGGATGGTCGGTTTTGCCCAATCTGCGGCACATGGGCGGAGATCTGGAATGGTCTCGATCTTTGGGCGGTCGGGACGCTACTTCAGGATCTGGATAGCGTCGAACGCATCGAACTTGTAGATGACGTATCCTGACTCGTCAGTCAGCTGCGTGTCCTTGAACGAGCTGACGTAAGTCTTCGACTGGTTGGGCATCGGCATGCTGTCGTCATCGTCATCGGGATCGGCACTCCTTCCGGAGGAGGTGCCCTGCTCCGCGTCCTCGTCGAAGAACGCGGTCATCTCGGGGAACTGACCGAACGGCGAACGATCGGTATCGTAGGTGGTGCCGTCGGATGCCTCGGCCTCCTGCTTGGTGGAGATGATGAGAGTCTGCGCCCATTCGCCGTTCGCCTCGTTGTTCGATGACGCAGGTTTGAACGTGTGCGCGACCTTGACGGTCTCCTCGCCCACCCACTTGTCCTTGTGGTCGTACAGCGGGAATGTGAGCGGTTCGCCGTCCTTGAGCAGCACGGCGCACCTGTTTGAGTCCATGTTCTTCACGCGCGTTGCGGCCCTGCTGTTGCCAAGGCTGTCGGCATCCGCGGCGGTGATGCAGTTGCTCTTCATCCAATCTTCGATGGAACCCTTGGCCGCGTCGCCGGCGGAATTGCTGACGTTGCCGGTTCCGGACGCCGCAGCGTTGTTCGACTGGCTCGTCTGACTTCCGCAGGCCGCAACTCCGGCAAGCAGCAGCACGCCGGCGACCGCCGCGGCCGTCTTTTTCCTGATTCCCATGATTTCTCCTCACTGATCGGCCGCCTTCATTCGAGCGGCTGTGGATTGCGTCTGACGGCCAGACGTAGTCTCTCCGCGTCTTTCGGCCGCATCGTATGCAACGTACTCAGCTCACGATAGTTCGGGGGGGGGGAATTGCTCGTCGCTGCAGGGGGTCAGTGCGGATGTGCTGCGGCATCCGACGCTCTGCCGCTATGGGTGATGGGAATGATGGGGCTTCCGCGACGACGAAGCCCCTCGGGACCGCGGGATTCCAACGGTTCCGAGGGGCTTTCTGGTGACCCCGGCCGGGCTCGAACCGGCGACCCTGAGATTAGAAGTCACATGCTCTATCCAGCTGAGCTACGGGGCCAAACCTTGCCTAGTCTAGCGAGCCGGCGGGACGGGCGGAGACGTGCGGGTCGTGCGAATCCTGCAGGTCGTGCGACTCCCGCGGGTCATGCGCGAGTGTGCGGCTCTTGCAGGTCATGCGTGATCATGCCGGGGTCACGCACGATCACGCGGATCCTGTGCGAGCACGCGCCGAGCCTTCTCGATCCGCGCGACGATCGCGTCGCAGGTCAGACCGTAGCGTTCCTCCAGCGCGGCGAGCGGGACGCGATCGGTAAACTCCTTGGCGGCGCCCACGTTGAGGACGATCGGAGCGCGGCCGATGCGTCCGGCGTGACCCGCATCGTCGGCGTGATCCGCGTCGTCAATGCGGCCCGTGTCGGCATCATCGCAATCGTCCCCGTCCCGATGGTTGGCGTAGTACGCGGTGACCTTCTCGCCCCAGCCGCCCTCCAGCTGGCCGTCCTCCAGCGTGACGACGATGCGGTGCGTCGCGCACAGCGACTCCAGCGCGGCCACGTCCAGCGACGAGCACTGACGCGGATCCACGAGCGTGGCGTCGAGACGATCGGCCACGCGACGGCCCAGCGGCAGCGTGTTGCCGAGCGCGAGGATCGCCACGTTGCCGCCGTCCCGATCGGCGTCGGCAAGACGCACGACGGACCAGGTGAGCGGAGCGGTGGTCGGCAGCGGGACCGTCTGAACCCCGGATGTTCCGGACGTCCCGGATGCGGATGCCTCAGAATCCTCGGACGCTCCAGACTCCTTGGCCTCCGAGGATGTCACGCCCGCGGTCCCCGTCTCGTGCATCGCCGCGATGCGCCGCCCGTATGCCGCGCCCGCCTCGAGATCCGGCCCGTCCCCGGCCGAGCCCGCCGCACGCTCGGCCTCAAGGATGCGCTCGCCGGGCATGCGGATCACCACCGGACCGTCCGGGCAACCGGGCGCGCCCGCGGGCATGGTGGCCCACGCCAGATCGTCGAGCATCGCCGCGCCGGACGTGGGGCACAGCATCGTCACGCCGGGGATGTTCGCGAACATCGGCACGTCGTACGCCCCCGAATGCGTGTTGTCCGAACCGGACAGGCCGCCCAGGAAGTCGAGGATCGTCACGCGCGTGCGATTGAGGCTCATCTCCTGGAAGAACTGGTCGTAGGCGCGCTGGAAGAACGACGCCGTGGTGGCCACCACGGGCATGCCGCCCGCCTTGGCGAGCCCGGCCGCATACGCCACCGCGTGCGACTCGGTGATGCCGGTGTCCACGTAGTGCGCACCGGCGCGCTCGCGGAAGTCGTGCGTGATGCCGTTGGATCCGGGCGTGGCGGGCACCACCACGGTGAGTCCCGGTTCGGCGGCGAAGCGCGGTTCGAGCGACGCCATGGCGAGCTTGCCGTAGTACTTGCGCGGATCGTCCGGACGGCCCAGCGCCGCGTCCGGGGTCTGCCAGTGGGACGCCTCGCACTGGCCGGCGTGGGGTGCCGCGTCGGTGAGCGTGCAGTGGTCGGAGTGCCACGGCTCGGCGTGGTCGATGTTGTGGGCGGTGTGATCGTGCGCGGCGTGATCGCGCGCGTCGCGATCGGTGCCCTGCGCGCCGACGCCGTGCGCGTCGCCGTCCTGCGCGGGCTCCGGGAAGCCGAGCCCCTTCATCGTGTGCACGTGCACCACCACGGGATGATCGATGTCCTTCACCGCGCGCAGCGCCTCCACGAGCGCGTTCACGTCGTTGCCGCGCCCCACGTAGCGGTAGTCGAAGCCGAACGCCTCGAACAGGTTGGGCTGCGCGGTGCCGTCCGACGCGCGCAGCCGCGCCAGCGTGGCGTACATGCCGCCGAAGTCGCCGGCGATGGACATCTCGTTGTCGTTCACCACCACGATGAGGTTGCCGCCCTGCTCGGCGGCGTTGTTGAGGCCCTCGAACGCCACGCCGGAGCTGAGCGAGCCGTCGCCGATCACCGCCACCACGTTGCCGATGCCGCTTGCGCCGCCGGCAACGCTTGCTCCGCCTGCAACGCTTGCTCCGCCCGCAACGCTTGCGCCGCCCGCCATGTCGCGCGCCTTGGCGAGCCCGCACGCCAGCGAGATCGACGTGCCGGTGTGGCCCAGCACGAACTGGTCGTGCGCGGACTCGTCCGGGTTCGTGAAGCCCGTCACCTCGCCGAAGCGCGCGGGATCCGTGAACGCGGCGGCGCGACCGGTGAGCATCTTGTGCACGTAGCTCTGGTGCGAGACGTCGAACACGATGCGGTCGCGCGGCGAATCGAACACCGCGTGCAGCGCCACCGTGAGCTCCACCACGCCCAGATTCGAGCCGATGTGCCCGCCGTGCAGATGCCCGTAGCGCAGCAGCGCGCCGCGGATCTCGCCGCACAGCGCGGCGAGCTGGTCGGGGGACAGTCGCTTGAGGTCGTCGGGGGATCCGATCGTGTCCAGCAATCCCAATCCGACGGCCATATGCGGCTCCTTCCCCTCAGCGTTTCTGACTGCACGTCAGTGTAGGCGAAACCGCGCGCCCCGCGACCGAGCCTCGGCAAGCCGTCCCAAAATCTTCGTATCGCCGCGGGGCGTCCGGTCCGCGTCGTCCGGTCCGCGTCGCACGTCGGGGAATGCGGGGACAATGGGAGCCGCGCACGGACGCGCGCGAAGCATACGAACGTGAAGACGAACGTGAAGGAGCGACGATGAAGGCCGTATACGCAGCAGGGGTGAACCGCGAGGATCCGCTGGCGCAGCTCGAGGTGGGGGAGCTGCCCGCGCCGGAGCCGCGCGCCTACTGGTCCCCGATCGAGGTGCGGGCCGTGACGGTCAACCACCACGACCTGTGGAGCCTCATGGGCGTGGGACTCTCCGCCGAGCAGACGCCGATGATCCTGGGTACCGACGCCGCGGGCGTGCTCGCCGAGGACATCCCCGGCAAACACGGGCTCAGGGCCGGCGCCGAGGTGGTGCCGTACACGTTCATCGGTACCGACGGCGCGGGCGTGGCGCCGGGGGAGCGCAGGTCGATCCTCTCCGAGCGCTACCCGGGCACGATGGCCGAGCGCGTGGCAGTGCCGAGCGCCAACGTGTTCCCCAAGCCGGCGAATCTGGACTTCGGCGAGGCCGCGGCGCTCGGCACCAGCTGGCTGACCGCGTACTCGCTGCTGTTCCGCGCGGCGAACGTGCTGCCCGGCGACGCGGTGCTCATCCAGGGCGCGGGCGGCGGCGTGTCCACGGCGGCCATCCAACTGGCGCATGCGGCGGGGCTCGAGGTGTTCGTCACGTCCCGTTCCGAGGCCAAGCGCGAGCGTGCGGTGGCTCTGGGGGCGGATGCGGCGTTCGAGACCGGCGCCCGTCTGCCGCGCAAGGTGGATGCGGTGATCGATTCGGTGGGCGCCGCCACGTGGGGCCATTCGGTGCGGTCCGTGCGCCCCGGCGGCGTGATCGCCACGTGCGGCGCCACGAGCGGCGACCAGCCGGGCGCGGAGCTGACGCGCGTGTTCTTCCAGGACATCCGCGTGCAGGGCGTGACGATGGGCAGCCGCGAGGACTTCGCACGCCTGCTGCGCTTCGTGGAGCACGCCGACCTGCATCCCGCGGTTGATTCGCGCTTCGCGGGGCTCGATGCGGCGCCCGAGGCGTTCGCGCGGCTGGCCGGCGGCGAGGTGTTCGGCAAGGTAGTCGTGGAGCTGTAGCGGGGGCGTGCCGCGTGGCGACGCGGCACGACAATGCGGATGGCCGGATGGACAGATGGCCCGGCACTGTCATTCCTGCCGGTTCCGCCGATCTTGGCGCCGAGTGCGGCGCGTGTGACCGGGAGCATCGTTGTTGCGTCCGTTTTCGTATCGACCAGTACGAAAATGGACGCTGATGGCGTCTGAGCGTCCGTTTTTGTGCCGACCGGTACAGGATCGGACGGTGATGGTGGCTGAGCGTCCGTTTTCGTATCGGATGGTACAGGATCGGACGCTGGACGACCTCGAGCGTCCGCTTTTGTATCGTCTGGTACGGAATCGGACGCTGAGTGGTCACGAGCGTCCATTCTTGTATCGACCAGTACGAAAACGGACGCTGGGCGAGCGTGAGCGTCCGTTTTTGTATCGGCTGGTACAGGATTGGACGCTGGCGGTGGCTGGGCGTCCGCTTTTGTATCGTCTGGTACGGAATCGGACGCGAATGCGGACGGGGGACGGCACCGGCATCCGGTTCGGCCTCGGGACGAGACAACGAACCGCCGGAACCCGCAGCGAGGCGCGTATCGAGCGCTGGGACTACAGTGGTTCTTATTCTCATTAGGTTCTCATCAGTGAGCGGAGGATTGCCGTTATGGCCGAAGACAACAAGCCCGAAGTCGCCGTGATCATGGGGTCGGCGAGCGACTGGGAGACGATGAAGCGCGCGTGCGACGTACTGGATCAGTTCGGCGTCGCCTACCACAAGCAGGTGATCTCCGCGCACCGCACGCCGGAGCTCATGGGCGAATTCGCCCACGCGGCGCGCGGCAACGGCTTCAAGGTCATCATCGCCGGAGCCGGCGGCGCGGCCCACCTGCCCGGCATGGTGGCGGCGCAGACCACGCTGCCCGTGATCGGCGTGCCGGTGCGCTCCCATGCGCTCTCCGGATGGGATTCGCTGCTGTCCATCGTGCAGATGCCCGGCGGCATCCCGGTCGCCACCACCGCCGTGGGCAACTCCGGCGCCACCAACGCCGGTCTGCTCGCCGTGCAGATCCTCTCCACCAACGACGAGCGCCTCGCCAAGGCGCTGCAGGACTACCGTGACGAACTCAAGGAGAAGGTGGCCGAGTCCAATGCCCAGCTTGTCTGAGGAAACCAACGGCGCCGTCACCATGCTGCAGCCGGGCGCCACGATCGGCATCATCGGCGGCGGTCAGCTCGGCCGCATGATGGCGCTGTCCGCCAAGTACATGGGATTCCGCATCGGCGTGCTCGATCCGACTCCCGACTGCCCGACCGCGCAGGTGGCTGACTTCCAGGTCGTCGGCGAATACGACGACAAGACCGCCATCCACGATCTGGCCGAGAAGGCCGACGTGCTCACCTACGAGTTCGAGAACGTGGACGCCGAGGCCATCGACGAGGTGCGTCACCTCGTGGCCGCGCCGCAGGGCACGGATCTGCTGCGCGTGACGCAGGACCGCGTCAACGAGAAGACGTTCATCAACGAGCATGGCACGGCTACCGCGCCGTGGCGTGCCGTCAACAACTTCGACGAGCTGGACGCGGCGATCGACGAACTGCACTACCCGTGCGTGCTCAAGACCCGCTCCGGCGGCTACGACGGCCACGGCCAGCACGTGCTGCGCAACGACTCCGATCTGGAGAAGATCCGCGCGCGCGGCGACCGCGGCGGCGGCTTCCCGTCCTCGATCCTCGAAGGGTTCGTAGACTTCGCGTTCGAGGCGTCCATCCTCGTGTCCGGCAACGGCAAGGACTTCGTGACGTTCCCGATCGTGCGCAACGACCACCGCAACAACATCCTGCACATGACGATCGCCCCCGCCGAGGTGAGCCCCGAGATCGAGCGCGAGGCCCACGAGCTGGCGCTGCGCCTCGCCCGTGGCTTCGAACTGGCGGGCACGCTCGCCATCGAGCTGTTCGTCACCAAGGATGACAAGGTCATCGTCAACGAGCTCGCCCCGCGTCCGCACAATTCCGGCCACTACACCATCGAGGCGTGCTCGATCGACCAGTTCGACGCGCACATCCGCGGCATCGCCGGCTGGCCGCTGCCCCAGCCCAGGCTGCTCAGCCCCGCCGTCATGGTCAACGTCCTCGGCCAGCACGTCATGCCCACGCGCGCGCAGATCGCCACGCACCCCGAGTGGAACGTGCACGACTACGGCAAGGCGCAGGTGCGCCACGACCGCAAGATGGGCCACATCACCGTGCTCACCGACGACACCGCGGCCACCGTGGACGCGCTCGAGGCCACCGGCTGCTGGGACGACCTGAAGAAGTACCGCAGGTAGCGGCCCCATGGCGAACGAACGCATGGAACGCCAGACCAGACAGAAGGAGCACATCCGCGAGGCGCTCAAGGAATGCGACGAGTTCATCTCCGCGCAGGAGCTGCACCGCAAGCTCGAGGACGCCGGACAGCGCATCGGGCTCGCCACCGTGTACCGGCAGCTCAACGCGCTCGCCGACTCGGGCGCGGCGGACACGATCCGTCTGGGCGGGCAGCAGCTGTTCCGCCTGTGCGGCGACGACGTGCACCATCATCATCTGGTGTGCACGCGATGCGGCCACACGGTGGAGATCGAGCCGCCCAGCGAGACGTGGGTGCGCCGGACCGCCTCGAAATACGGGTTCACGGTGTCCAACCACACCGTGGAGGTGTTCGGGCTGTGCCCCGACTGTCAGAAGGCGGAGGAGGGCTCAGCGGGATCGAAGGCCGAATCCGCCGCGTGACTCGGCCTCCCCGCCGTTCCGAGTCGCTTGCTTCCTCGTCAGCTTGGACGGAGGTTGCCGTGGTTGCCTCCTGTCATCCTGGACGGTGTCTGGTGTTTGCCTTCTTGTCGTCCTGAGTGGAGGCGGTTGCGCTTTCCTTCTGTCATCCTGAGCGGAGGCCGTAGGCCGGAGTCGAAGGATCCTTGACGTGCGGTGGTCAGGGGATCCTTCGACTCCGCTGCGCTTCGCTCAGGATGACGGGGGAAGGGCGTTGCGCTCGGGATGGCGGGGGAGAAAAAATGCGCTCCGCTCAGGATGACGGGGGAGGATGCTGCGCTCGGGATGACCGGGGAGGAATGCGCTCCGCTCGGGATGGCGGGACGGCCGCTCGGCTTGCGATTGATGCGCGGGTCGGGCGGCTTTTCGTATTTGCGAAGACCGAAGCACCGCTTTTGCGACACACTAATGATAACCGATATCAATATCATGCTATGGTGGTGTCGCAAGCACAGCAAGGCGGGCGCGGAACGTCCGCCGCAATGGAGAGGAAGCATCCATGTCATCGGGAAACATCATGCGGTTCGTCAGGCGCACCTGCGTGGCGGTCGTGGCCACCGGAATCCTGCTGGTCGCGGGGGCGTGCGGCGCCGCGAACGCGTCGGACGCCGCGAACGCCGCGGGCGCCGCGTCGGGCGCATCGGACGCGGGGAAGATCGAGGCCGTCGCCAGCATCAACCAGTGGGGATCCGTGGCCAAGGACCTCGGCGGCGACCTCGTGGACGTCACCGCCATCATGAGCAACGTCAACGTGGAGGCGCACGACTACGAACCCACCACGCAGGACGTCACGCGATTCGCCGAGGCGCAGGTGGCCGTGGTCAACGGCGCCGACTACGACCCGTGGGCGTCCAAGGCGACAGAAGGCACCAAGGCCACGGTGGTGGATGCCGCCGAGGCCGCGGGGATCAGGGAAGGCGACAATCCGCACGTCTGGTTCTCCGCCAAGGCGCGCGAGGCGACCGCCGACGCCATCACCAAGGCCTACATCGCCGCCGCGCCCTCGCACCAGAGCGAATTCGAGGAACTCAACAAGGCGTGGAAGGACCGCGAGTCGGCGCTGGAGACGAAGATCAGGGACGCCTCCGCCAAGCTCGGGAACCTGCCGTACGCCGCCACCGAATCCGTGGCCAAGTACCTCGCCGACGATCTGGGCATGAAGGACGTCACGCCCACCGGCTACGCGCAGGCCGCCGCCAACGAGAGCGAGCCGACCCCGGCCGACCTCAAGGCGTACACGGGCGCGCTCGCGGCCGGGTCGATCCGCCTGCTGGTGTTCAACACGCAGGAGGCCGATTCCGTCACCGGTCAGATCACCGATGCCGCCAAGGCCGCGAACGTGCCGATCGTGGAGCTGACCGAGCAGATGCCGGCGCAATACGCCGACCTGACCGACTGGATGGACGCGCTCGTGGACCAGTTCGCCGGCGCCGTGCGCTGAGCGGCGTCTGAGTGGGCATCCGAGGGCCGAGTGTCGATCGGATGCCCACGCGAAGGGCCCGCGAACCTTCGCCAGACTACACTGATATGCCATGAAACGCTTCGACTGGAACGAAGGCTGGGAGTTCCGCAGGGTCGCGGACGAGCGGGGCGACCGGGCCGACGGGGCATGGCGGTCGGTGACGCTGCCGCACGACGCGATGGTGCACGAGCGCCGCGATCCGCGCACGCCGAACTCCTACAACACCGGCTACTACCCGGGCGGGGCGTACGAGTACCGGCGGCGGTTCGAGGTTTTCGATGCCACGGTCGGCAATGACTCGAGGAGCGTCGCCGACCCGTGGCTGCTGGAGTTCGAGGGCGTCTATCCGGGGGCGACGGTCGAGGTCAACGGCACGGTCGCGGCCGAGCAGCACTACGGCTACGGCGGGTTCTTCGCGGACGTCGCGCCGCTGCTGCATGCGGGGACGAACGAGATCACGGTGCGCGTGGACAACACGGCCATCCCCAACAGCCGCTGGTATTCCGGCGCCGGCATCTACCGTCCGGTGTGGCTGTGGCGGCGGTGTGCGGGCGTGACGGACGGTGCATCCGACGGTGCATCTGATGGGGCGTCCGACGATGCATCGGGCGGCATCGCATGCCCCGCGGACTGCCCCGTGCTTCGTCCGGCGTCCCGCGCCACAGGTGGCCGTCCGACGGCCCGCCCTGTAACCCGGCCCGTGATTCGCCCCGACGCGGTGCGCATCCGCACGATCGACGTCGCCACGGACGGCACCGCCACGATCGGCGTCGCCGTCGAAGGACTGCCGACCGCCGCCGCGCCCGGCGCCATGCTCGACATCACGGTAACGCCGTGGCGTGCCGACGCGCACGGCCGCGCCGCCGCCCCCATCATCGTCCCGATCACGGCATCCGGCCCCGCCGACCGCGAACTGCGCATCGCCGTGCCGCACGCGCGTCTGTGGTCGCCGGACGCGCCGCACCTGTACGTCGCACGCATCACGCTGCGCGACGCCGCGCCGATCGGAGCGCCGCTGGACACGCACGCGGAACGCTTCGGCATCCGCACGATCGCCTGCGACGCCGCACGCGGATTCACGCTCAACGGACGGCGGATCGTGCTCAACGGCGGCTGCGTGCACCACGACAACGGCATCCTCGCCGCCGCCACGTGGGATCAGGCCGAATTCCGCCGCGCCCGCATCCTCAGGGACGCCGGGTTCAACGCCGTGCGTTCCGCCCACAACCCGCTGTCCAAGGCGTTCCTGGACGCCTGCGACGAGACCGGTCTGCTGGTGATGGACGAGGCGTTCGACATGTGGTGGATGCACAAGACCAGCCACGACTTCGCCGCGCATTTCCGCACCGAATGGGCGCGCGAACTCGGCGCGATGGTGCGCAAGGACCGCAACCACCCGTGCATGGCGCTGTACTCGATCGGCAACGAGATCGCGGACACCAAGTCGCCGCGCGCCGCCGTGCAGGCCCGACGCATGACGCAGACCATCCGCGCGCTCGACGACGCGGTCCCCGTGATCGACTGCGTGAACACCATCTCGCTCATGTTCGCCGCGCGCACCAACGCCGCCCCGGACGAGGCCGATCCCAGGGTGGAGGGTGAGCCGGGACTCAACACCACGCTCGAGCACGCGTCCGGCCCCGCGATGCTCACGCTCATCGACCGGCTCATGCCACTCACGCTGCGCACCGGGATCATGGGCAGGCAGACGCGCCGCGTGTTCGCCGAGACGGACGTGGCCGGACTCAACTACTGCAAGGAAGGGCCCGAGTACTTCCACCGGCGCCACCCGGAGCGCGTGTTCTGCGCGAGCGAGACGTACCCGCAGGACATCATGGCCAACTGGCCGGCGGCGCTGCGGCTGCCGTATCTGATCGGCGACTTCGTGTGGACCGGATGGGACTACATCGGCGAGGCGTCGGTGAGCGCGTGGGCGTACGCAGGCGCGCGCGACGCGGGCGGCTGGCAGCGGCAGTTCGGCGACCGGCTGGGACTCGCTGGCATGCGCACCGCGCCCTACCGCCGCTACCCGGCGCTGCTGGGCGCGAGCGGACTCGTGGACATCACCGGGCGGCCCACCGCGCAGGCGTACTACCGCATGATCGTCACCGGCGCGCGTCGCACGCCGTACGTCACCGTGCGCCCCATGACGCTGCTCTACGGCGGCTCCGTGCGCGGACACAACGTCGTGCAGCGCGCGGTGGACGGCCTGCTCAACACGCTGCGGCTCAGCGGCTACGACCGGCGGCACGGGCTCAACCGGACCATGCGGTTCATCGAGCGTGGGCACGACGGCGTGCACAGCTGGTCGTGGCACGGGTTCGAAGGACGCACCGCGGTGGTGCAGGTGTTCTCCGGCGGGGCACGCGTGCGTCTGGAACTCGACGGCCGGACGGTGGACGAGCAGCCGGTGCGCCGCTGCTGCGCCGAGTTCCTGCTGCCGTACGAGCCGGGGGAGCTGGTCGCCGTGGCGCTGGACCGCGACGGGCGGGAGCTGGGGCGCGACGCGGTCCGATCCGCCGGGGACGACGCGCGACTGGACGTGCGCGTGACGGAACGGCTGGCGTCGCCGTATGGGCGTGACGATGACCGGTTCCGCACGGGGGAGCTGCTCTACGTGGATCTGGCGATCGCCGACGCGCGCGGCGAGGTGCGGTCGGCCGACGATCGCGCGGTGACGGTGACGCTCACCGCGGCGGCGCAGCAGGCGGGCGTGACGCTGGAGGGCGTGGCCAGCGCGAATCCGATCACGCCGGACGAGTTCGCCACCCCGCGATGCACCACGTACTTCGGGCGCGCGCAGGCCGTGTTGCGGGTGCCGTGCGGGACGGCGGCGCTGCCGGCAGACGCGGGGATCACGGTGCGCGCCGACGGACTCGACGCGGTGACCGTTCCGCTGGCAGGCGGGGGTTGTTCCCGGTCATCCTGAGTGGTTTGTTTTCGGTCGGAGTGAGTGGCTTGTCCCCGGTCATCCTGAGCGAAGCGAAGGATCCTTGATGAGCGGTATGCCAAGGATCCTTCGACTCCGCCCTGCGGGCTCCGCTCAGGATGACCGGGGGAGAATGGTCCTGCGATCCGCTCAGGGCGACGGGGGTGTTTTTGGTCATCCTGAGCGAAGCGAAGGATCCTTGATGAGCGGGGAGATCCTTCGACTCCGCCCTGCGGGCTCCGCTCAGGATGACCGGGGAGCTACGCCAGCTTGCCGCGCTCCATGGTGAGCACGCGGCTGGCGTGCGCGAGCACCGCCGGACGATGCGAGACGATCAGGTAGGCGCGACCGTGCTGCTGGTCGATGAGCGCGCGCATCACCTGACCCTCCGTGAGCGCGTCCATGTTGCTGGTCGGCTCGTCGAACAGCATGAACGGCGCGCGGCTCAGGAACGCGCGCGCCACGGCCACGCGCTGCTTCTGCCCGTCGGACAGCTCGGAGCCGTTGCGCTCGAGCATGTGGTCCAGACCGTCCGGGAACTGGTCGATCACCTCGTCCAGGCAGGCGGCGTGCGCGGCGTCCGCGATCTCTTCGCGCGTGGCGTCCGGACGCGCCACGGCGATGTTGCCGGCGAGCGTGTCCGAGAAGATGAACGTGTCCTGGCTCACCAGCGTCTCCGTGGCGCGCAGCGACGGCGTGTTCACGCGGTCGATCGGCTGGTCGGAGACGGTCACCGTGCCGCCGGTCGCGTCGCGGAAGCGCATCAGGATGTCGATGAGCGTGGACTTGCCGGCGCCGTTGTCGCCCTGCACGCCGATCACGTCGCCGGGCGCGATCTCCAGATCCACGCCGCGCAGCACGTTCGTGGAGGTGCCGGGGTAGCGGAAGCACACGTTCGACGCCGTCACTCCGGTGAACTCGCCCAGCTTCACGCCCTCGTCGCCCTCGTGCTCGCGCACGGCCGGCGTCTCGTCCATGAGCGTGAACACGCGGCGCGCCGCGGCGAACGTGGGCTGGATGCCGGAGCCCAGACGCGAGACCGCCACGAGCGGCGGGAAGGAGACCGCGTAGCCGCCGAGCGCCGCCAGCGCGAGCGCCGGATCGGTGATGACGCCGTTGTCCACGAGCAGCCACACGGCGACGGCGAACACCGCGAGGCACGCCAGCACGAGCGTCTCGGTGATGAGCGCGTTCACGCCCGTGACCCTGCGCGTGCGGCGGCGGGCCGACGTCATGGCGCGCGTGTCCGCCTGCAGGCGTTCGCGCGTGTTGGGGCCGGCGCCGAGCGCGATCAGCTCGCGGCGGCCGTCCAGCGCCTCCAGCAGATCGGTGTGCAGACGGCCCTGGCGTTCGCGCTCCTGGAAAGCGGTGCGGAACGTGACGTCCGCGAACGCGAACGGCAGCGCGAGGCCGATGAGCAGATAGGAGACGAACGCGGCGAGCCCCAGCCACGGATCGATGCACGTGAGCACCACGCCGTTGGTCACGCCGCACACCACGGCGATGGCGATGGGGGAGAGCGTGTGCGCGTAGAACAGCTCCAGCAGCTCGATGTCCTCGGTGAGCATCGTCACCAGGTTGCCGCGTCCGCGCTCCTTGAGCTTGGCGGGGGCGAGACGACGCATCGTGTCGAACACCTGCGTGCGGATGTCGCGCAGCAGGCGGAACGCGAGCTCGTGGTTGTTGAACTGTTCGCCGAAAGCGCACGGACCCACCAGCAGCGCGCACACGACCGCCGCCGCGATCCACGCCGCGGCGGGCTCTCCGCGGTACCAGTCCACCGCGCCGACCACGCCCAGCATCACCGCGGCCACGGCGAGCAGATGTCCGAGCGAGCCGCAGACGATGGCCTTGGCCTCCACGCCGGCGAGGGGGCGGATCTGTCGGAACATGCGCGCGATCATCGCGCCGTCCACCTTGGTCTTCGCGTCCATGACGTTCGCCGTGCTCATCGCGCCGCCTCCTCGGTCTCGTTGCGTGCGTCGGTATCGTTCTGCGCGTTCTCGATGCGCTCCTGCTCCTGCCATTCCGCGGCGAACAGGCCGTTGCGCGCCACCAGCGAATAGAAGTCGCCGCGTTCGGCCACGCCGCCGTGGTCCAGGACGATGATCTCGTCCGCGTTGCGGATGCCGGCCAGACGGTGCGTGATGGTGATCACCAGCGCGTTCTGCGCGAGGATGGTCATGAGGTTGGCGAGCGTCTCGTCGTGGTCGCGGTCCACGGCGCTCGTCGCCTCGTCGAAGATGTAGATCGGCGTGTGGCGCAGCAGGCCGCGCGCGATGATGAGCCGCTGCTTCTGGCCACCGGAGAAGTTGCCGCCCTGCGGCGCCACCGGCGCGTCGTAGCCTGCGCGGTCGTCGATCTCGCGGTCCAGGTCCACGCCGCGCAGCACCGTGTCGAACTCCTGCGCGGAGTAGCCGTGCGCCGCCGGATCGAGGTTGTAGCGCAGCGTGCCGCTGAACAGGTGATCGGTGCCCCGGACCACGGTCTCCGCGTCGATGATCTGCGTCTGCGTGAGGTCGCGCAGCTCCACGCCGCCGATCCTCAGGCTGCCGGCGTAGTCGCGGCGCTCGCCGGTGAGCAGGCTCACCAGCGTGCTCTTGCCGGAGCCGGACGGGCCCACCACGGCCACGTGGCCGATCACCGGCAGGTCGAGGTCGATGTCGCTCAGCGCGGTGAAGCCGTTGGGGTAGGTGAAGGTGAGATGCTCGGCCTTGATGCCGTCGTTGATGTTCAGCGTGAGCGGGCGGTCGGCGTCGGTCTGCGCGTCGGCGTTGGCTTCGGCATCGGCGTCCGCGGCGTCGTGCGCGTTCCGGTCGTCGGCCGACGCGATGGCGGCGGCGATGGCCTTGCCCTGCTTCATCGCCACCACGGCCTGATGCGTCAGGTACACGAGCTGGCGTTCAGGCACGAACAGGCGCACGCCGGCCACCAGCACGATCACCGTGACCATGAGCCCCTCCGGACGTCCGGCGCCGGTGAGCGCGGCGGTGACGGCGGCGGCGATCACCGCGAGGTAGATCACCAGATCCGAGGCGATGAGCGAGCGCAGCTGACCGCCCAGCACGGCCATCGTGATGCGGCGGAAGCCTTCGGAATCCTTGTACAGGCGTTCGCTCTCGCGCGCGTCCGCGTCGAAGATCTTCAGCGTGTTCAGGCCGCGCAGCGCCTCCTCGAAGCGCACGCCCACGTGCTCGTACTGCTTGAGCTGCCGGGTCTGCACCGCCACGTCCTTCTTGCGCGAGGCGTTGGCGGCCATCGGCAGCGCGGCCATGCCCACGATGATGATCAGGCCCGCGGCCCAGTTCAGCGGGATCAGCGTGAGCGCGGCCACGAGCATCATGAGCATCGTCTGGACGAAGTTGGGGATGTAGCCGGTGAAGTAGTTGATGATCGCCTTCACGCCCTCCACGGAGAGCATGGCGAGCGACTGGTTGGCCAGCGGCTTCGCCTCGTCGTCGCGCTGCGCGTTGGCGGTCTCGGCGCGGTCGGCGCGGAACATGCCCATGTACATCGCGTCCGCCAGCGCCTTGTTGATGTCGCCGGCCACGGCGGTGGAGATCGCGTTCACGCCGGCGCCCAGCGCGGTGCGCGCCGCGATGAGCAGCAGCATCGCCGCGAACGCCACGCGCACGTCGCCGACCACGGGCAACGTCCATGCGGGGACCGCCAGCCCCAGCAGATCCCCGGCGGTGAGGCACACGACGAACACCATCGCCACCTCGCACAGGGACGCCAGCGCCGCCAGCACGCCCATCCACACCGAACGGCGCATGTCCGCGCCCGGCAAACCCAACAGAACCTTGGAAATCATGCGATACCCGCCTCAAACAACCAGCGATACTCTTCCAGATTCGAAGACTAACAGGGGCGCGAGGCAAGCTCAAGGGTCGGGGACGGCGATTCCGCGCAGGGCGACAGGGCAGGGCGACGCCCGGCCGGACGCGGAACCGCGGGAATTCCGGAGTCCGACCGGGGTTGTTTCCGGTCGGAATGAGTGGGGTTGTTCTCGGGCGCTCTAAGGGGTTGGTCGTTCTCGGTCATCCTGACCAGGTTTGTTCTCAGTCATCCTGACCAGGTTTGTTCTCAGTCATCCTGAGGGGTTGTTTTCGGTCATCCTGAGCGGAGCGAAGGATCCTTGATGAGCGGTATGCCAAGGATCCTTCGACTCCGCCCTGCGGGCTCCGCTCAGGATGACCGAGAGAGCGGTCCTGCGATCCGAGCAGGGCGACAGGGGTTTGTTTCCGGCCAGTATGGGTGGGTTGTTCTCGGGTGCCCTGAGGGGTTGGTTGTTCTCAGCCATCCTGAGTGGTTGTTTTCGGTCATCCTGAGCGGAGCGAAGGATCCTTGATGAGCGGTATGCCAAGGATCCTTCGACTCCGCCCTGCGGGCTCCGCTCAGGATGACGGGGAGGACGACCCTGCGAACTGCTCAGGATGACGGGGAGGACGGCCCTGCGAACTGCTCAGGATGACAGCGGGGCGGCCCTGCGATCCGCGCAGGGCGACGCGCCTACAGGGCGACGTGGGCGGGGCCGGGGACGGTATGGCGTTCGCCGTCGATCTCCACCGTTGCGACGGTGAACGCGGGGACCGTCACCGTGACGGACGTGGCACCGGCGTCGTCTCGGCGCGCCTCGGCGCGGACGGGACCGAACGGCGTGGGCACCGTGGCGGATACCTCGCGCAGGGAACCGAGCTGCGGCGTCACCGCGAACTCGCGGTATCCCGGCTTCGTCGGGCGGATGCCGAGCACGCCCTGCGGCAGCAGGAACGCGGGGGACGCGGCCCACGGGTGCGAGTACGTGGTGTTGCCCTTGATCGAGACGTCCCAGCCTTCGGACGTGCCGCCGGCGCCGGAGCGGATCATGTTCCACCAGCTGCGCGGATGCTCGTGCGAGGCGATCAGACGGTTGGCGAGGTCGCCGAACCCGGCGCGGTACAGACCGTCCAGCAGCACGGCCGCCGCGTAGACGCTGCACGCCATGCCCTTCGCCTCCAGGAACGTGCCGATGCGCCGCACGCGGTCGGCCGGTACCTGGGCGAACGCCAGCGCGAACGCGGAGGCGTGCTCGGAGGCGTGGTTGATGGGGTGGCCGTCCGCGCCCGTGTCCAGACCGTCCAGATACGCGCCCTGGAAGTCGTCGAACAGGCGCTCGTTGATGGCGCGGCGCATGCGCGCGGCCACGTCGGCGAAGCGCGCGGCGTCGTCCGCGCGGCCCAGAGCGTGCGCGAGCTCAGCCATGTCCGCGTAGGCCTGCGAGGCGAGCGCGTTGATCACCGTGTTGACGCGGCCGAACGTGAACCCGTCGCGCTCCGCCGGCGGCCAGTCCACCAGATCGCCGTCCATCACGCTCGAATCGCCCGGATCCTTGACCACGAACCCGGACTCCTCGTCGAGGTAGCGGTCGGGCAGCAGCTCCGTGAGACGGTCGTAGTCGCGGCGCGCCTGCTCGAGCGAGCCGGTGGCCATCCACGCGTCGTGCACGGCGAGGATGAGATACAGCGGCCACTCGGTGGGCCATGTGCGGTTGGCGATGAGATAGTCCACCGAATAGGCGCCAACGCTGGGGGAGTCGTCCAGCGTCAGGTGCGCGCGCCACTGCAGCCAGGCGTCCGCCTCGTAGGCGGCGCGCTCGCGGGTCCAGGAATCGGCGTAGATGGGGCCGTCGAACGCCTCGATGGTGTTGCGGCAGAAGTCCCAGACGCGGTTGAGCGTGGCATCGGAGGACGTGAAGTCGGCGGCGGAGCGGTCGAACGGGTAGACGATCGCGGCGGCGTCCACGGTCTCGGGATGTGCGGCGACGGCGTCCACTGCGGCGCGCGACGCGGCGTCGTCCGCACCGATGAGCTCCACGTAGCGGAACACCTTGAGGCCCCAGGATTCCAGGGCTTGCGCGGATTGCGCGGCCGGGTCCCCCGCGGGGACGTGCCACGTCTCCTCGTACGTGTTGAAGGCGCTCAGCTGGTACTTGACGGTGCCGTCTGGGTTGAGGACCTCGCCGTAGCGGATACGCACGTCGACGTCTTCGCCGCCGTTGTCGCTGATTCCGCCGAGGCTCAGGCGGATGCCGCCCATCCATGCGCGGCCGAAGTCGAGCACCACGTGCCCCTCGCCGATGCGCGTCGCCCTGGCCACGGGCTCGTAGTCCACCGTCACCTTGTCCGCCGGGTTGGGCTCGAGCGCGGCGAACGGCTCGCGCACGGCGGCGGCGGGCCAGCCGGCGCATCCGCCCGCCTCGGCGAGGTCGAACGGGTAGTGCTGCGCCTGCAGGTCCTCGGACGGGGACTCGCAGTACTGGGTGCCGCTGGAGAGGGAGTCGGGGTAGGCGGCGTTGCCGACGATGCCGGTCCAGGAGATCGCCGGGGTGTCCGCGCCGCCGTTGTCGAGGTGCAGCACGCGTCCGTCGGCGAGCCCCAGATCGAGCTGGGCGAGGAAGCGGCGGTCCTCCAGCGTCCACGCGACCACGCCGATCGCGTTGCGCGCGCCGGGGCGGATGAGACCGGTCACGTCGAAGCCGTCGGTGCGCGCCTCGTCGCCGGTGGGGAACGTGGGGCCGAGGCCTACGAACGCGCCGTTGAGCCAGGCGCGGTAGACGAACTGGCGGCCGGGCTTCACGCTGGCGGCGGTCATGTGGAGCGTGGCCCAGAGCACGGGCGCGTCCGGCACGTCGAACTCGCCGTGCAGGAACGCCCAGCCGAGTCCGTTGTGTTCGGTCTGCTTGATGGTGGGACGCTGGAAGAACGCGTCGCCGGCGTCGCTGCTGTCCTCGGTCAGTCCGGGGAACGCGGGGGAGGAGTCGTTCGCGCCGCTGGACGCGGTCGCTTGGTCGGCCCAGATCGGCGTGGCGGTCCAGCCGTCCGCCGCGGGCGCGGTGCCGAAGGTCACGGGTGTGGAGATCGCCGATCCGCCGTCCGCGTCCACGGATTCGACGGCGACCCAGTAGCGTGCGGACGGCGAAGTGACGAGGTTTTCGATCGTCGCGGCGACGCCGTCCACGAGCCCGGAGCGCCACAGCGGCGCCTCGGCGTCGGGACGGTCGGTCACGGTGACGCGGTAGGCGGTCGCGCCCTGCGCCGGCCACCAGCGCACGCGCACCGGCGTTCCCGGAACGAGATCCACCGGTTCGATGCGGTCGTTGATGCGGATGTGCGCCACGGCTTCGGGCGTCTGAACACTCACGGTAATCCCCTTTGATCGGTTCTGTTCATCTTCAATCATTCTACAACCGCGGGGATGGCAGCGCATGGTGTGGGACGGACGCATCTGGGCACATGCCGAACGCGGATACGCGAGGGCCGCCGTCCGATCCAAGTCGGACGGCGGCCCTATGACGCGTTGGCTGCCCGCCGATCACCGAATCCCGGCCACCGGCTGAAGAGCTGACGACGCTCCGCCGATCTACTTCAGGGCCTTGGCGCCGATGTCGTGGCGATAGAACATGCCGGGGATCTCCAGCTTGTCGATGATGCCGTAGACCTTGTCCTGCGCGGCCTTGATGGAGTCGGCGTGCACCTGGACGAAGAGGACGCGGCCGGAGTCGGCGACGAGGGAGCCGGGCTCGGAGCCGGCTTCGACGCCGGCGTAGTAGACGTGGGAGTCCTCGTCGACGGGGATGCTGGGCACATGAGCGCCCTTGATGACGTTGACGGGGTAGCCGTCGGAGGCGAGCACGACGCCGAGCGTGGCGCCCTTGTCGGTCCACGTGAACTCGGGGGTGCGGCCCTCGAGGATGGCGGTGATGCCGGCGTTGAGGTCGGAGGTGAGGCGCGGCAGGACGACCTCGGTCTCCGGGTCGCCGAAGCGGGCGTTGAACTCGATGACCTTGGGGCCGTCGGCGGTGGCGATGAGTCCGGCGTAGAGGATGCCGGTGAACGGCACGCCCTCGGCGACCATGGCCTTGCACATGGGGCGCACGATGGTCTCGATGGCGGTGTCCACCACGTCCTGGCCGATCTGCGGGACCGGGCTGTAGGCGCCCATGCCGCCGGTGTTGGGGCCCTCGTCGTTGTCGTAGGCGCGCTTGTGGTCCTGCGAGATGGGCATGGGCCAGAAGTTCTCGCCGTCCACGAAGCTCATGAGGGAGAATTCCTGACCGTCGAGGAAGTCCTCGATGACGACCTTGGCGCCGGCCGCGCCGAAGCGGTGGTCGACGAAGATGTCCTCGAGCGCCTTGAGCGCGGACTCCACGTCCATGGCGACGGTGACGCCCTTGCCGGCCGCAAGGCCGTCGGCCTTGACGACGATCGGCGCGCCGTGCTCGCGCACGTACGCCTCGGCGGGGGCCAGCTCGTCGAAGGTGCGGTAGGCGGCTGTGGGGATGTCGTACTTCTCCATGAGGCGCTTGGCGAAGTCCTTGGAGCCTTCGATCTGCGCGGCGGCCCTGTTGGGGCCGAACGCCTTGATGCCGGCTGCGGCGAAGTCGTCGACGATGCCTTCCATGAGCGGGACCTCGGGGCCGACGAACACCCAGTCGATGCCGTTGTCCTTGACGTAGTCGTTGAGCGCGGCGTGGTTGGTGACGGACAGCTGCGAGGTCTTGATGCCGTCGCGCTCCATGCCCGGATTGCCGGGGATGACGGTCACTTCGTCCACGGTGGGGGACTTGAGCAGCGTGTAGGCGATGGTGTGCTCGCGCGCGCCGGAACCGATGACCAGAACCTTGGAACCCATTGATTCACGAATCCTTTCCAGATATCCGATGGACGTCACTTGAGGGAGATCTGCGTGCCGTCCGCGTCGGGCACGATGGAGCCGAGCAGGTAGCCCTTCTCGCCGTGCTCCTCGAGCAGGCGCAGCGTCTCGTCGGCGCGGGAGGCGTCCACGGCGAGCACCATGCCGATGCCCATGTTGAAGATGTTGAACATCTCCATGTGGTCGATCTGGCCGGCCTTCTCCAGCACGTCGAAGATCGGCAGCACGGGCCAGGAGCCGAGCTTGATCTCGGCGGCGAGGCCGTCGGGGATCATGCGCGGGATGTTCTCGATGAAGCCGCCGCCGGTGATGTGCGCGACGCCCTTGACCACGCCGGCCGCGAACAGCGGCTTGAGGGTCTTCACGTAGATCTTGGTGGGGGTGAGCAGCACGTCGCCGAGCTTGGCGCCGCCGAGCTCCGGAAGCTCGGTGTCCACGGTGTAGCCGGCCTGCTCGAACAGGGCCTTGCGCACCAGGGAGAAGCCGTTGGAGTGCACGCCGGTGGAGGGCAGGCCGATGAGCGCGTCGCCTTCGGCGATGCCGGAGCCGTCCACGATGGCGGACTTTTCGGCCACGCCCACGGCGAAGCCGGCCAGATCGTACTCGTCCTCGGCGTACATGCCGGGCATCTCGGCGGTCTCGCCGCCGATCAGGCCGGCCTCGGACTCCACGCAGCCGTCGGCCACGCCGGCGACGACCTGCTCGAGCAGCGCCGGGTCGTTCTTGCCGCAGGCGATGTAGTCGAGGAAGAACAGCGGCTGGGCGCCCTGCGCGGCGATGTCGTTGACGCACATGGCGACGCAGTCGATGCCGATGGTGCTGTGCTTGCCGGCCATCTTGGCGACGACGAGCTTGGTGCCCACGCCGTCGGTGCCGGAGATCAGCACCGGCTCCTTGTAGCCGAGGGAGGCGAGGTCGAACAGGCCGCCGAAGCCGCCGATGCCGCCCACCACGCCGGGACGGTTGGTGCGGGCCACGTGCGACTTGATGCGCTTGACGACCTCGTAGCCGGCTTCGACGCTCACGCCGGCGTTCTCATAGGCTTTGGGCATTGATGGATCCTTTCTGGGGGTTCGGTTGACGCGCGGACGCCGGCGCCGCCCTGTCGCGGCACCGGCGGAAACGTCGGAAATTCGGGGATGATGCGGGGTTGGAACGGTCAGTCGGCGTTGTCGGCTTCGCCGGCGGCCTTGCGGACCAGATCTTGCTGGCAGGAGTACTCGTTGCCCTCGTAGCGGCTCTTGTACAGGGCGAACTCGGGCAGGCGCACGCGGTCCTCGGGGGTGAGGGACTTGAGGAAGTCCTGTTCGTAGTCGTCGAGCGCGGTGGGGTAGTCGCCGTTGAAGTAGGCCACGCACAGGCCGCCGTAGGGGGCGTCCGCGTTGAGGCCGATGGACTCCACCAGTCCGTCGAGCGAGAGGAAGGCGAGCGAATCGGCGCCGATGTAGTCGCGGATCTCGTCCACGGTCTTGTATCCGGCGATGAGCTCGCGCGTGGTGGAGATGTCGATGCCGTAGAAGCACGGGTACTTGAGCGGCGGGGAGCTGATGCGCATGTGCACCTCGGCCGCGCCGGCCTCCCTGAGCAGCTGCACGATGCGCTTGGACGTGGTGCCGCGCACGATCGAGTCGTCGATGACGATGACGCGCTTGCCCTTGACCACGCCGCGCACGGCGGACAGCTTCATGCGCACGCCCTGCTCGCGCAGCTCCTGCGTGGGCTGGATGAACGTGCGGGCCACGTACTGGTTCTTGATCAGTCCCATCTCGTTGGGCAGGCCCGCGGCCTCGGCGTAGCCGGACGCAGCGGACAGCGACGAGTTGGGCACGCCGATCACCATGTCCGCGTCCACCGGGGACTCCTTGGCGAGGCGCGCGCCCATGCGCTTGCGTGCCGAGTGCACGTTGACGCCGTAGATGTCCGAGTCGGGGCGGGCGAAGTAGATGAACTCCATCGAGCAGATGGCCAGCTGGGTCTTGTTGGTGTACTGCACGATCTTGTAGCCGTGGTCGCTCACCACCACGATCTCGCCGGGGCGGATGTTGCGCACCAGCTCGGCGCCCACCACGTCGAGCGCGCACGTTTCGGAGGCGAGCACGTAGGCGCCGTTCTTCATCTTGCCGAGGCTCAGGGGGCGGAAGCCGTTCGGGTCGAGCGCGCCGATCATCGCGTCCTCGGTCATGATGAGGTAGGCGAAGCCGCCGTGCACGGTGTTGAGCGACTCCTTGAGCTTGTCCATGAACGTGCGCTGGTTGGAGCGGCGGATGAGGTGCATGAGCACCTCGGTGTCCGAGTTGGAGTGGAAGATGGCGCCCTCGTCCTCGAGGTTGCGGCGCAGCGTGCGGCAGTTCGTGAGGTTGCCGTTGTGGCACAGCGCCATGTCGCCGTCGTGGAAGCGGAAGATGAACGGCTGGATGTTGTCCGTGGAGCCGGAGCCGGCCGTGGCGTAGCGCACGTGGCCGATGGCCCGGTCTCCCTTGAGGCGTTCGATCTCGCGCTCGTCGCCGAACACCTGCGTGAGCAGTCCCAGGCCGCGGTGGCCGATGAGATGCCCGTGGTCGTTGGAGACGATGCCCGCGCCCTCCTGCCCGCGATGCTGCAGCGCATGCAGGCCGAAATACGTCAGGCGGGCGGCATCGGGATGTCCCCATACGCCGAAAACGCCGCACTCCTCATGGATGTCTTCGAGTTCAGCCGACAAGCCAAAGCTCCTTCCAAAACCGCGTAAAACTGGGGGATTTCGCTTACCTGTCAACCTTACCAATCACCGGATACATCGCCGGAGCGCGGTACGACGGGGCGTGCAGGACGCCGGCGTACCGCGCTCCGCACGGATATGATTGCCGGACGTCGCGGGGAGAGGAAGTCCCGCGGCATCCGGCACGTCCGATGCTCTCCGCGTCGGGTCTCGACGCGGAAGAACGTCAGCGCAGCAGCGCGAAGTCGGAATCCACGCGCGTTTCGCTGGTGAAGAGAGTACGACCGTTCCTCACGGAACGCAGGATGCCGGCGCGCTCGTACACCGCGTCGAACACGCTCGAGGCGTCGATCACCACGAAGTTCGCGGGGCGGCCCACCTCCAGGCCGTAGGCGTCGCCCAGATGCATGGTCGTGGCGCCGTTGACGGTGAGGAACTTCAGCGCGTCGTCGATCTCCGGGAAGCTCATCATCTGCGCGAGATGGAGCACGTAGTCGAGGATGATCATCATGTTGCCGTTGCCCAGCGGATACCACGGATCCTGCATGGAGTCCTGTCCCAGCGAGACGTTGACTCCGGCATCGGTGAGCTCCTTGACGCGCGTGATGCCGCGGCGCTTGGGGAACGTGTCCTGACGACCCTGCAGATACAGGTTCTCGGTGGGGGCGCAGGCGAAGTTGATCTTCGCGGCCTTGAGCAGCTTGGTCAGATGGAAGAAGTACGCGTTGTCGGCGGATCCGAGCGAACAGGTGTGGCTGGCGGTGGTCATCTCTCCGATGCCCTCCTGATAGGCGAGGGCGCTGAGCAGTTCCACGAAGCGGGAGTTCGGGTCGTCGGTCTCGTCGCAGTGCACGTCGATGAGCTTGCCGTATTTGGCGGCCAGTTCCACGACCTTGTGCATCGAACGTTCTCCGAACTCGCGGCAGGCTTCGTAGTGGGGGATGCCGCCCACGCAGTCGGCGCCCATGCGGAGGCCCTCCTCCACGAGCTCGTCGCCGCCCTTGTAGGAGTACATGCCCTCCTGGGGGAAGGAGACGATCTGGATGGTGACGATGTCCTTGAGCTCCTCCTTCAGCTCAAGCAGCGCCTTGAGCGAGGTGAGGTTCGGATCGGTCACGTCGGCGTGGGATCGGATGTACTGCACGCCGTGGTGCACCTCCATGGCCACGGCTTTGCGCGCACGTTCCTTGATCTCGTCCACCGTGAGATCGGACTTGGTCTCGCTCCAACGCTGGATGCCCTCGAACAGCGTGCCCGTCTCGTTGACGGCGCCGGGCTTGCGTGCGGTGAAGACGTAGTCGAGGTGCAGGTGCGTGTCGCAGAACGGCGAGCTGACGAGCTTGCCGTTCAGATCCACGGTTTCGAGGTTCGCCACGTCGTATCCCTGCGCAGGCAGGCTCTCGGCGAGGCCCTGTCCGAACGCGGCGAACCTGCCGTCCTCCACGAGGATGTCCTGCGGGGCGTCGCTTCCCGCGAGACGCGCGTTGACGTACAGCGTGGCCTTCTTGGTCTCTTCCTGTGCCATGATGTGCTCCTTTGTTGTTGTCCGAAGTAGTGTCTGAATTGTCGTCCGTATGCCGATCTGCGTCCGTTGCCCGATCGCGTTACCGCTGATCAGTCGCGGATCGGCGCGAGGATCCGTCCGGCGGCGGCGTTGCGCCGTCGCATCCAGTCGGCGCCCTGACGCTGCGCGTCGTCGAGGATCTCCCTCTCGTCCATGCGCGTCAGATGGCCGTGTCGGACCAGCGTTGCGCCGTCGACGATGACCGTGTCGACGAATCCGCCCTGCGTGGCGAACACCAGCGCCCACAGCAGATTCGTTTCGGTGCGGCTCTCGTTCCAGCACACCGGACGCAGGCTTGGATGGTCGAGCGAGATCAGGATGACGTCGGCCTTCTTGCCGGCTTCGAGCGAGCCGATCTCGTGTTCCATGCCCAGCGTGCGCGCGCCGTTGATCGTGGCCATCCGCAGCATCGTCGTCGCATCGAACGCCTTGGCGTCGGCGTAGCGCACCTTCTGCATGAGCGAACCGACCTTCATCTCCTGGAACAGGTCCATGCTGTTGTTGTCGATCGGCCCGTCGCTGCCCAGTGAGACGTTGACGCCGGCTGCCATCATGTCGCGCACGGGTGCGGTGCCGCATCCCAGCTTGGCCGCGGAGATCGGGCAATGACAGATGCTGGCGCCGGCCTCCGCGACGAGATCCATGTCGCTGCGGGAGATCGGCACGCAATGACCGAGCGAGAGGAAGTCGCCCAGGAACCCGCGGCTGCGTAGCAGCTCGATGATCGACATGCCGAAGCGGGAGCGCGCCGTCGCCTCCTCCTCGGCGTGTTCCGGACCGTGGGTGTGGATGCGCACGCCGTAGCGCTCGTGCATGTCCAACGCCCTGCGGTACATGTCCGCGCTGGAGTAGAACACGTCTTCGATGCCGGCCTCCACCTGCACGCGACCGTCGAAGCTGTTGTGCCAGTCGCGGATGAGCCGCTCGTTGGATTCGCTGGTCTCGAAGAAGTCGTACGGCGGCACGTCGGCGGCATACGGAGCCAGAAAGACGCGCAGCCCCATCTCGCCGGCCACCTGCGCGGCCTGGTCCATGAAGCGGTGCATGTCCTGCACGGTGGTGGTGCCGTTGAGCAGGCACTCCATGTAGCCGAGACGGTACGCCTGACGGGCGTCCTCCGGAGTGCAGGTGCGGTGCTCCAGATCGTAGACGGGCAGCCAGTCCACCAGATCGAGGTTCTCGTCCACGCCGCGGATCAGCGAGGAGTGGTTGTGCGTGTCGACGAGTCCCGGCAGCGCGGTGAAGCGTCCCTCGCAGTCGATGACCTCGGCATCGGGCGGCACCGCGACCTCGCCCGTGCGGCCGACGGCCGCGATGCGGTCGCCGTCGATGAGGATCGTCGCGTCGTCGATGACGGTGTTCGCATCGTCCACGGTGAAGACGATGACGTGCTCGATGGCCTGCATGGCGACCTCCTACGATGTGCGATGCCGTATTGTCCGTGGTTCCGACCGCCGCCCCGCATCGGCATCGCGGAACGGCAGCGATCACGGCTGTTAGTATCGGCGTATACGGTTGCGCCCTCGTAACGGAAACGTATGGTCGACACGTATGGAAATGGACGAAATGTCATGTCTGTGACGGTATGGGATGTGTTTCGCGATCCGGTGCTGCGCCAGTGCGACCCGCTGATCGCCGCGGGCAGCCGCGGCATGGACCACGTGGTGCGCTGGGCGTATTCGCACGAACGCTACGACGTGACGCAGTTCCTGTCCGGCGGGGAGCTGCTCATCATCGAGGGCAGCGCCCTGGCGGATCTCGACGACGACGCCCGGCGTGCATACATCGATGCGCTCGCCGAGGCCGGGGTGAGCGGCCTGGCCATTGAGCTGGTGGACTTCTTCCGCAGCACGCCGGACGCCATGGTCCGGCGTGCGGATGAGCGTGCCCTGCCGATCATCGGACTGCGTCGGCGCATGCCGTTCGTGGCGCTGTGTCAGGAGATCAACACGCGGATCGTTCGCGAGCAGATGCTTTCGGGCATGGAAATTGACACAATGTCAACGTCGTTGCGACGAGGCATGACGAAGGCGACCAGTGCCGGGGACGTGGCGGACGTGCTGTTTCGGGTGCTTGGCGAGTCGGTGGTTATCTTCGATGCCGGCGCCGGGGTGGCGGCCCGGGCAGGGCTCGACGGCGTCCCCGCAGAGGCGTGGAAGGCGGAGGCGTTCACGCCCATCCCTGTGCGTGGCGAGGGGACGATCGTGGCGACCGTCGCCATCGGTCAGCGCTTCGGCATCATGGACGCCCCGATGCGTGGCGCGATCGCTGCGGTGCTCGACGCCTGCCTTGCGCCGTTCATGGTGCAGACCATCGAAGGCAAGATCCGGGCGAGACTGCTTTCCGGGGCCGCGGATGGACTGCATGCCGGATCCACCGAGGTAGCCGAGGGTGGCGAGATGATGCGCGCCCTCGGATTCCTCAGAAGCGCGCATGTCTTCGCATTCGCGTTGGTGTTCAATGCGTTGGATGGTTCCGTGCCGCAGGCGGCCGAACGGCTGCGGGGAGTGATGGACCGCAGCGGCGAGTCGGGACGCAGCGGAGTGATCGTCCTGCTCGAAGGCAACGTGCTGTACGGATGCTTTCTGTCGGACGACGCGTTCACTCGCAGCGCCGCGTTCAATGAGGAGTGCCGCACCGCGCTGACCACCTTCCTGTCCATGAACGTGTGGGTGGTGGCCGGCGTCAGCGTGACCGGGGCCTCGGGTTTGCTGGACCATTTCGCCGCGCTGCGCTACGAGGTGGCGCACGGGGAGCCGAACTGGGGGCATATGACGCCGCTGCACGACGGCGCGATCGACCGGATGCTCTCGATTCCCTCCACGTCGGACGCCGTCGATGCGTTCGTCGGCCAGATCGCCGGTGGGCTGCTGCCGGGGGACGCGGATCTCGTGGATACGTTGTGCGCGCTCGCGGAAAGCGCCGGCGGCAAGACCCAGGCATGTGCCCGGCTCGGCATCACACGACAGACGCTGTACAACAGACTTGACAAAGTGACGGAGATCACCGGCATTGAGCAGCAGGACCGGAAGGGTTGGGATTCCTTGCTTATCGCGGCACGAATGATCGTCGCGCGGCGAGGAAGGGGATAGCTGGGGCTGGACGTTCCGTCAAGTTCGTTCATGCTTGGTTTTACCGGCGGTTTATTGGTCCGCAAATCATCGGCGCCACAATCGAGGCCATCCGCGCACGGCAGATGTTGCGCGAACGGACGAAAGGACGGCAACGATGGGCAGTGCAATCGCCATGGGAGAAACGGTCGCGCCGATTCGGCGCGGCGCTTCGGGAGGTCCGGCCCCTTCCGCGACGGATGCCAACTGCGAGGACTTCCTGCAGGCGGTTCCGCAGTCGGCAAAAACCAAGAGCCTGTGGGGCCAGTTCTGGACCTGGTTCGGTGCCAACGTGGCGCCGATCAACTGGCTGCTTGGCGCACTCGGCGTGCAGATGGGATTGGGGCTGTGGGAGACCTTCGCGGTCATCCTCGTCGGCAACGTCATCGGCATGGCGATCTTCGGCTGCATGGTGCTGCTCGGACAGCGCACCGGTCTGAGCGCGATGCTGCTCGGCCGCCGCGTGTTCGGCCGCTACGGCAACTACCTGCCGTCATGCATCCAGGCGATCGTGGTGGTCGGCTGGTGCGCCATCAACACGTGGGTGGTGCTCGACCTCGTCACCGCCCTGCTCATGAAGATCGGCCTGGTGGACTCCATCGAAGGGCACTTCGCCCTCAAGGCCGGCATCGGTGCGGTGGTCATGATCATCCAGGTGGTCGTCTCGCTGTTCGGGTACAAGGCCATCGCCACGTTCGAGAAATGGACCGTGCCGCCCACCGTGGCGATCCTGCTGGCCATGACCATCGCCGCATGGGGCTTCATGGGCATCGACTGGAACTACGCTGGCACCCTGACCGCCGGCGGCACGGACAAGATCGCCGCCATGTCCTCCATCATGACCGCCATCGGCATCGGCTGGGGCTTCACCTGGCTCACCTACGCCTGCGACTACTCGCGCTTCGTCAGCCGCGAGGTGCCCCGCCGCAAGCTCTTCGCCGCCAGCTCGCTGGGGCAGCTCATCCCCGTCGTCTGGCTCGGCCTGCTCGGCGCCACCCTCGCCACCAAGTCCGGCAGCATCGATCCCGGCCAGCTCATCGTGGACAACTTCGGCGCCCTCGCCATCCCGGTCCTGCTGCTCGTGGTGCATGGTCCCATCGCCACGAACATCCTCAACATCTACAGCTTCACCCTGTCCGTGCAGTGCCTCGATCTGAAGATCAACCGCCGCGTCATCAACGTGTTCGTCGGCGTGTTCGCCTGGTTCGGCGTCTGCCTGTTCCTGAGCATCCAGAACATCGGCGACACGCTCGACGGCTGGCTTTCGAGCGTGGCCGGCTGGACCGCGGTGTGGGGCGGCATCATGTTCGTGCACTTCTTCATCCTCGAGCGTCGCCGCGATGACTTCGCCGGCGTGCTCAAGGCCCCCGGCGCCGACGGCGTGCCGGTGGTGCGCTGGCAGCCGCTGGTCGCGTTCTTCGCCGGTCTGTTCATGACCTGGTCCTTCAGCTACGGCAGCCTGCCGTTCTTCCAGGGGCCGTTCGCCGCGGCCATGGGCGGCGTCGATCTCTCCTGGCTGGCGGGCATTCTCACTTCCGGCCTCGTCTATCTGGTGCTGGCCAAGGTCACGGGCATCGATCGCGCGAACGCGGCGCTCGCTTGATGTGACCGCTGGCTGACGTGCCTTCGGGCATGGTTCCTCTTCGTCGGTTCCGGCTTCGGCCACCGATCTTTCGGGATCGGGGGCCGAAGCCGTTCTGCGTCACGGCGTCATGGTGTTCCGTCGTGCAGGGCGTCTTTGGTTGCTTCCGATTTCCGGTGTTTCGAGACAACACGCGCATTCGAACGAATGTTCTAGGGTGCTGGTAGATTGGGGGTTAATCGAACAAGCGTTCTATGCGTGGCGATGGCGAGGAGGTGAGATGCGCGATGGCGGAACGGACATATCTGGCGATCGATCTCAAGTCGTTCTATGCCTCGGCGGAGTGCGCGGCGCTCGGATTGGACCCGCTCACCACCAATCTGGTGGTGGCGGACGTGAACCGGACGGAGAAGACTATCTGTCTGGCGGTTTCGCCGTCGCTCAAGGCGTGCGGACTGCCGGGGCGCGCCCGGCTGTTCGAGGTCGTGGAGCGGATGCGGCTCGTCAACGAGGAACGGCGGCTTCGCGCTCCGGGGCGGCGGCTGTCCGGGACGTCCTGGAACGCCGACGAGCTGGCCGCATCGCCGTCGCTGAAGGCATCGTATCTGGCGGTGAGGCCGCGCATGGCGTACTACATGCAGGTCAGCGCGGACATCTACGGCATCTACCTGCGCTACGCCTCGCCCGAGGACATCCACGTCTATTCGATCGACGAGGTCTTCATCGACGTCACGCGGTACCTGCGCTACTTCGGCGTGACGGCGCACGAGCTGGCGCGCATGATCGTCGGGGAGATTCTGGCGCGGACGGGCATCACCGCCACGGCCGGCATCGGCACCAACCTCTATCTGGCGAAGGTCGCCATGGACATCGTCGCCAAGCACATGCCGGCGGACGCGGACGGCGTGCGCGTCGCCGAACTCGACGAGGAATCCTACAGACGGCTGCTGTGGGCGCATCGGCCGCTCACGGACTTCTGGCGGGTGGGTCGCGGGTACGCGCGCAGGCTGGACGGCTACGGTCTGCGGACGATGGGCGACATCGTCCGATGTTCGCTGGGCGGGGCGAACGACTTCTACAACGCGGACCTGCTGTACCGGCTGTTCGGCGTCAACGCGGAACTGCTCATCGACCACGCGTGGGGGAGGGAACCCTGCACGATGGCAGACATCAAGGCGTACCGGTCCGCCGAGCACTCGGTGAGCTCCGGACAGGTGCTGCACTGCGCCTACCCTCACGCCAAGGCGCGGCTGGTGGTGCGCGAGATGGCCGACGCGTTGGCACTGGATCTGGTGGGACGCGGACTGACCACCGGGCGCATATGCCTGTTCGTAGGGTATGACCGCGATTCGCCGCGCGCGGACGGGGAACCGCGAACGACCGACTGGTACGGGCGCAGCGTGCCCAAACCCGCCGGAGGATACGCGGAGCTGGACACGCGCACCTCCTCCGGGCAGGCCATCGTAGCGGCGACGGCGGCGCTGTACGACCGCATCGTCGATCCGCGCCTGATGGTGCGGCGCATCACCGTGACCGCCGGCGACGTACGCGCCGCGACGGGCATCGGCGAGGACGAAGCCGGGCGATACGAGCAGCCCGACCTGTTCTCCGCCGAAGCCGGAACGGCCGCCGAATCCGACGTCCGCGACGCCGCGCGCGACCACGAGGTGCAGCGGGCCATGCTCGCGGTCAGAGACAAATTCGGCAGGAACGCCGTGCTCAGGGGCATGAACCTCGAGGAGGGCGCCACGGGACGCGACCGCAACGAGCAGATCGGAGGACACGCGGCGGGCGATGCGGGAGACGTGCTCGTGCGTCGCGCCGCGGACGTACGCGACGGGCGCTACCTGCCGGCATGGGTCGACGCGCAACGGCAGATCTGGATGCCGCTGGCGGAACATCCCGGACGTGGGCCGGATCCCGGACGCGGAACGCGGGTGCCGCAAGACCGCGAACCCGCGGATGCGGATCACCCGTCGGGAGAGCCGCCGCGCATCGCAGCGGGAAAACCGCCGTCCGGAACGCTGCATCCGACGGACGACTACCGCGACGTCATGGATGCCGAACGACCACGGACCCCGCGCCATCCACCCATGAGTCGGGACAAGCGGGCCGCGCAGTTCATGCCCTTCGCCGCGCTGACCGGCTACGAATCCGTGCTGGAACGCACCGCGCAGGACGTCGAACGACGGTACCTCGACCAAACGGACCCGATGCGGGATTGAGAACGGGCGGGCCGCGGCCCCACGCGGCGGTGCACAATGCATGAGCGAGCCGGGACACCGGCGGGACACACGGAGAAAGGAACGGAACCATGCTGGAAGCGGGAACGGTCATCGTGTTCTGCGCCGCGCTGTTCGCAAGCGTGATCGTCGGCTGGTCGATCATCCCGGCACTGGGCGCGGGCCTGGTCCTGTTTCTGGGATATGGGCTGGTCAGGCATCGCTCGGCGAAGCGCATGGTCGTCCGGGCGCTGCGCAGCGTCAAAGACGCGGGCGTCATCCTCGTGACGTTCGCACTCATCGGCATCATGACCTCGCTGTGGCGGGCCGGAGGCACCATCGCGTTCATCGTCGTGCACGCCGTGCCGTGGATCCACGGCGCCGCCGTGGTGCCGCTGAGCTTCCTGCTGTGCGCCGGCATGTCGGTGCTGGTCGGATCATCCTTCGCCAGCGCCGCCACGATGGGCACCGTCTGCATGGCGCTCGGCCGGACGATGGGCGCGGACGCGGCGCTGCTCGGCGGCGCGATCCTCGCCGGCGTCTACGTGGGCGACCGCTGCTCGCCGGTCTCCACCAGCGCACTGCTCGTCAAGCAGCTCACCCGCACCAACCTGTTCGACAATCTCGGCCGCATGCTGCGCACCGGGCTGATCCCGTTCGTACTGACCTGCCTGGCGTACGCCGTCGCCGGACTGCCCGGCCTCGGCGTCGGAGCTGGCACGGGAACGGAGGCGGATGCCGCGACGGCCGCGACAGCCGCGCCGCAGGGAACCTCTCCCGGCACGGACGTCGTGACGGCATTCGGCGGGGCCTTCGACCTCCATTGGGCCACCGTGCTGCCGGCCGTATTGGTGATCGTGCTCGCCGCGCTGCGCGTGGACGTGCGCATCACCATGAGCGCGAGCATCATCGCCTCCGCGGCAATATGCGCATGCCTGCAGCACGTGGGATGGCAGGACCTGCTGTCCGTCATGGTCTTCGGCTACGCGTCGTCTGATCCGACGGTCGGCGCGCTGCTCGACGGCGGAGGCATCCTGACCATGGTCACCGTGGGCGCGATCGTATGCATATCCTCCGCATACGCCGGCATCTTCGCCGAAACCGGCATGCTGGCAGGCCTGCAGCAGGGCATCGAAGCCATCGGCGCCCGAGCCGGCGCATACGCCGCCACCCTCGTCACCTCGATCGCCGCGGCGATGGTCGCCTGCAACCAGACGCTCACCATCATGCTCACCCGGCAGCTGTGCGCCGGCGCGTACCGCGAGGAAATCGAAGACGACGCGACGGCGGGGAACGCGACCGGAGAATCCGGGGACGGAAAGGCCGGAACAGACGGAGACAAGACGGGCAGAGGCAGGACGGACAGAGACAAGACGGAAGGGGACGGCCCTGCGAACCGTCGCATGCCTTCGGCGAACGCGCGGCAGGCCATCGATCTGGAGGACTCGGCCGTGATCGTCCCCGCGCTGATCCCATGGTCGATCGCCTGCGCGGTCCCGCTGTCCACCATCGGCGCGCCCGCATCGAGCATCGCCTTCGCATGTTTCCTGTACTTGCTGCCCGTATGCCGTCTCGTCGAGGCCGCGATCCCGCGTCACGCCGGCCGAAGGCACATCGCCCGCGGCGGGAACGGGCGGCGGTGTGACACATCTCATAGCGCCGCGCCGCGTGGCGGACGGGTCGCCGTGCGCACACTGGGGATGTGAACACGGGAGATGTGAACATGCAGGAGAGGGAACACATCGTGAATCAGCACATGAACGACCGGAACGCGAACCAGACCGCGGGCGCGGCGCCCGCAACGGGAACCGGAACCGCCGCATCGTCAGCGCCCGTCGCGGGCGTGGCCGCGGCGCCCGCGCCCGCCATGCACCCGCTGTTCCCCGGACGCACCTTCATCAGCACCGTCCTCGACGCGCTCGACAGCAAGGAGGAGATGACCGGCACGCTGCGCGGCAAGTACATGCAGCGCGCGGTGATGGCCGGATTCTTCGTCGGCATCTTCTTCACCACGTTCTTCGTCATCTCCGCCACCTTCGGCGCCCTCGGCCCGCAGATGGCGCTCGCCGGCAAGGTGCTCGCCTGCCTCACGTTCGGCTGGGCGCTGGTGCTCATCTACTACACCAACTCCGAGCTGCTCACCTCGAACATGATGATCGTGTCCATCGGCGCCTACCACAAGCGCATCGGATGGCTGCACTCGCTGCGCCTGCTCGGTCTGTGCCTGCTCGGCAACCTCGCCGGCGGACTCATCGTCGCCATCCTGCTGCGCTGCTCCAGCATCACCGACGGCGTCACCCTCACCCAGATGATCGCCGCGGCCACCACCAAGACCGCCTACGTCACGCAAGGCGTCGGCGGCATCGCCGACCTGTTCGTGCGCGCCATCTTCTGCAACTTCTGCATCAACATCGGCATGCTCATGGTATACAACGGCAAGCTCGTCAACGACTTCACCAAATGCGTCATCATGGTCGTGGTCGTCTTCGTATTCGCCTACCTCGGCTTCGAGCACTCCATCGCCGACTCCGTCCTGTTCCTCATCGTCGGCCTGCACGGCGCCATCAACCCATGGCTGGCCATCGCCACCATCATCGTCGTGCTGCTCGGCAACTTCGTGGGCGGCGGCCTGCTCATCGGCCTCAACTTCGCCGTCATGAACGACACGCCGCACAACACCCGCCCGCAGGTCTCCGAATTCAACGAGTCCGCGCTCGTCCACCTTGAAGCGCCCCGTCCCGCCGGACTGTGAGCGCGGATTCCCGGAACACCGGTTCCCGGGACACGGGCCCTCACACGCCCGCGCCCGCGGACGGCTTCGACGGGCGCATGGCCGGGGCATCAGGCATCGCGGAGCCGTCCGCCGGACGCCCAGTCCACGGATCGGCCGGCACCAGATCGTACGGCATGCGCCGCGCGAACAGGTAGAACACCGCCAGCGTCAGCACGAACTTGCCCGACCAGCGGACCATGTCCGGGAACGCCACCACCATCAGCGCGCCCGTGCGCAGCGCATAGAACACGGCCCGCCGCCAGCCGGACCGCGGTCGCGTCTCGCAGGTCATATGCGTGAAGCTGCCGCCCAGCGTCGACCCACCGCGACGCGCCGGCACCAGCAGCTCGAACGTCAGCAGCGCCGCCACCGAGATCAGCTGCTGCAGCGGCACGCCGCCCACCATGATCGGCTGCCACGGCGAGCCATCCGGCAGCACGAGCTCGTTGTACGCCAGCGTGGCCAGAATCGACGCCGGCCCCGCCGTGATCGTCACCAGCGTCATGTCGATCACGAACGCGATGAGACGCCGCACCAGCCCCGGATTCATCACCGTCGTCAGATCGGCCTCGCGCACCGGGAACCGGCGGTTGAGCGCCAGCGCCGCAAGGAAGCCGATCACCGCGCCGAGCGTGTTCGTCGCCAGATCATCCACGTCGAACAGCCGGTACGAGCACGGAAACAGCCCCAGCAGACCGGTCAGCTGCATCGTCTCAATCGCCAGACTCGTCAGGAACGCGAACGGCAGCGCCACGCGGAACCGCCAACGGAACACGCGCCCCATGATGAAGCCAAGCGGCAGGAAGAACACGACGTTCAGAGCCAGCTGCATCACCGCGGAAAGGCCGTCCGAACGGATGTCCACCACGAACTGCAGCGGGTCAAGCTGCGGCGAGAAATGATGCGTGGCGCAATAGGCTGCGGGATTCTCCGGCATCGGATACAGCGTGAAGCACACCAGACCGATCGCATACAGCACCGTGCCGTACGCCACCACCGCCTGAGCGAACCGGATGCGGTTGTAGCGGTGATACAGCAGCGCCAGTACCGGCACCGTCAGCGCCGCCGCCGCGAACGGCCACAACGCCAACGCCAGCAGGAACGGCCTGGAAAAATACTCGAGATACCCCATCGCCGCCACTACCTCCCCGAAGATCACGAAACTTCCGAACGCCGGAATACCGGAACGAACGCGGTTCATCCTACCGCCGCAGCCGGCGGCGCGGCATCATTCTCGGGAACGGTTCTGGACGGCTGCGGGACATCCGTCGGAAGGATGCAGGGCATCCGCTGGGAGGAAACGAAACGTCCGGTCCGCGGATCCTGAGATGCGAAAAAGGCATGGATCCGCGAACCGGACATCGTGTCGCGCAGGAGAAGACGCTCAGTCTGCGTGGCTCACAAACCTGCGCGGCTCAACCCGTGCGGCTCAGCCCACGTGGCGCTCGAAGCGCGTGAAGCCGAGAATCGACTCGATCTCGGCCATCGCATCGGCCGGGATCACAAGTCCGGACGCCTTGAGGTTGCTCTCCAGCTGGCTCGGACGGCTCGCGCCGGCGATCACGCAGCTGATCTCCGGATGCTGCAGGATCCATGCCAGCGACAGCACCGCAAGGCTCACGCCCAGCTCGTCGGCCACGGCGCGCAGACGCTCCACCTTGTCGAGGTTCGCGTCGGTGAGCAGGTCGTTGATCTGATGGTCCGACTGCCACGTGGCGCGCGAACCGGCCGGCAGCGGCTGGCCCTTGCGGTACTTGCCGGTGAGCAGGCCCTGCGCCAGCGGCGAGAACGTGGTCAGGCCGATGCCATGGCGGCGGCAGACGCCCATGATCTCATGCTCGATGTAGCGGTCCACCATGTTGTACTGCGGCTGCACCACGGTGATGGGGTAGAGGTTGTAGCGGTCGATGATGCGCTGCGCCTCCTCCAGGCGCGCGCCGCCCCACTCCTCGGACACGCCGTAGTAGAGCACCTTGCCCTGCGCCACGAGGTCGCTCATCGCGCGCAGCGTCTCGGTCAGGTCGCACGACTCGTCGAAGCGGTGGCAGTAGTACAGGTCGACGTAGTCGGTGTCGAGGTTCTTCAGCGTCTGATCGATGCTCTCGAAGATGTGCTTGCGCGACAGGCCACGGTCGTTCACGCCGTCTCCGGTGGGGAAGTACACCTTGCTGGAGATCACGAGCTCGCGGCGCGGGTACTGCTTGAGCACGCGGCCCAGGAACCGCTCGGCGTCGCCGCCCGAGTAGGCGTCGGCGCAGTCGAAGAAGTTGATGCCGGAGTCGAACGCCAGCCGCACGACCTCGGTGGCGCGCTCCACCTGCTCGGCGTCGGTCAGCTGCGTCACCCAGCTGCCCAGCGCGATCTCGCTGACCTTGAGTCCCGACTTGCCTACGTTGCGATACTGCATGCTCCGCTTGCTCCGTTTCCCGCCGCGCGTTGTTCCGCGGCGGTTGTGAAATCGATTTCTTCCGCCCTTACCGTACCGCATTGCGCCGATATGCGCCCGGAAACGCGACTGGCGGGAGAGAACCCCTGAAAGGATCCCCTCCCGCCAGTCAGCGACGGTCAGGCGTCAGACGGATCGCGCGCAGTCGCGCGGCCGCGTCAGGCGGCGAAGTACTCCACGCCAGCCTCGAAGATCGGCTGGACCTTGTCGCCGGGCACGTTCACGTACAGGCCGTTGCCGCTACGCTCCGAGTGGCCCATCTTGCCCAGCACGCGACCGTCGGGGCTGGTGATGCCCTCGATAGCCAGCAGCGAGCCGTTCGGGTTCACGTCGAGATCCAGGCCGGGCACGCCGGCCTCGCTCACGTACTGCGTGGCGATCTGGCCGTTGGCCTTGAGCTGCGCGAGCACGTCGTCGTTGGCCACGAAGCGGCCCTCGCCGTGCGAGATGGCGACCGTGTGGATGTCGCCGACCTCGGTCTTCGCCAGCCACGGCGACAGGTTCGATGCGACGCGCGTGCGCACGAGCCTGCTCTGGTGACGGCCGATCGTGTTGAACGTCAGCGTCGGGCACTCGGCGGTCATCGGCACGATGTCGCCGAACGGCACCAGACCCAGCTTGATGAGCGCCTGGAAGCCGTTGCAGATGCCCAGCATCAGACCGTCGCGGTTCTTGAGCAGGTCACGCACCGCGTCGGTGACCGCGGGAGCGCGGAAGAACGCGGTGATGAACTTCGCGGAGCCGTCCGGCTCGTCGCCGCCGGAGAAGCCGCCGGGGATCATGACGATCTGGCTCCTGCGGATCTCCTCGACCAGCGCCTCGGTGGACCTGGCCACGTCGGCGGGCGTGAGGTTGTTGACGATGAGCGTGGACACGTCCGCGCCGGCGCGCTCGAAGGCGGCGGCCGAATCGTACTCGCAGTTGTTGCCCGGGAACACCGGGATCACCACGTGCGGCTTGGCCACGGGAGCGCCCACGTACACGGTCTTCTTCGCGGCCTCGTAGCTCACCGTCTCCACGACGGCGTCCTTGTCGGCGCCCTTGGAGCGGTACGGGAACACGGACTCGATGCCGGACTCCCAAGCCTCCTGCACGTCGGCGAGGTCCAGGGTCTCGCCGGCCGCCGAGAAGACGTAGTCGGCGGTGGTGGTGCCGATCTCGCTGATCTCGACGCGGTTGGAGACGGCGGGGATCTTCTCGTTGTCCGCGAGCTCCACGATGAACGAACCGTAGGCGGGGGCGAACAGGTCGTCCACGGCGATGCCGTCGTTGAGCGCCACGCCGATGCGGTTGCCCAGCGTCATCTTGAACAGCGATTCGGCGGTGGCACCGTAGCCCGGCGTGGAGACGGCCAGCGCAACGCGGTGCGACGGGTCCGTGAGCTCCTCGATCAGCGAGAACGCTTCGAGCAGCGCATCCTTGTCCGGCGTGATGCCGTCCGCCAGATAGCGCGGCGCAATGCGCACGATGCGGTGGTCGGCGCCCTTGAACTCGGGGGAGGTGGCGCGGCGCATGTCGCCCACGGCCACGGCGAAGGAGATCAGCGTGGGCGGCACGTCGAGATCCTCGAACGAGCCGGACATGGAGTCCTTGCCGCCGATCGCGCCGGCGCCCAGATCGACCTGCGCCATGAGCGCGCCGAGCACGGCGGCCATGGGCTTGCCCCAGCGCTCCGGCTCATCGCGCAGCTTCTCGAAGTACTCCTGGAAGCTCAGATACGCCTTCTCGTGCTCGAAGCCGGCGGCGACGAGCTTGGCGAGCGACTCCACCACCGACAGGTAGGCGCCGGTGAACTGGTTCTTCTCCATGAGGTACGGGTTGAAGCCCCACGCCATGGCGGATGCCGTGGTGGTCTCGCCGAACACCGGCAGCTTGGCCACCATGGCGAGGTTCGGGGTGAGCTGGCGCACACCGCCGAACGGCATGAGCACGGTGCCCGCGCCGATCGTGGAATCGAAGCGTTCGGACAGGCCCTTGTTGGACGCCACGTTGAGGTCGGTGACCAGCGTGTGCATGCGCTCGGCGAGCGTGCCGGACTGCCACGGCGTCTCGTACGTCTGCTGCGCCTCGACGTGCACGGTCTGGTGCTTGGATGCGCCGTTGGAGGCGAGGAACGAGCGCCTGAGGTTCACGATCTCGTCGCCGTTCCACGTCATCACCATGCGCGGGTCCTCGGTCACGGTGGCGATCACCGTGGCTTCGAGGTTCTCCTCGCGGGCGTACCTCATGAACTCGTCCACGTCCTCGGCCGCTACGTCCACGGCCATGCGCTCCTGCGATTCGGAGATGGCCAGCTCGGTGCCGTCAAGGCCCTCGTACTTCTTGGGCACGGTGTTGAGGTCCACGTACAGGCCGTCGGCGAGCTCGCCCACGGCCACGGACACGCCGCCCGCGCCGAAGTCGTTGCAGCGCTTGATCAGACGGCAGGCGTCGCCGCGGCGGAACAGGCGCTGCAGCTTGCGCTCCACGGGCGCGTTGCCCTTCTGCACCTCGGCGCCGTCGAGCTCCAGCGACTCCACGTTGTGCGCCTTGGAGGCGCCGGTGGCGCCGCCGATGCCGTCGCGTCCCGTGCGGCCGCCGAGCAGGATGATCCTGTCGCCGGGAGCCGGGGTCTCGCGGCGCACGTGGTCGGCGGGCGTGGCCGCCACGACGGCGCCCACCTCCATGCGCTTGGCCACGTAGCCGGGGTGGTAGATCTCGTCCACCTGGCCGGTGGCGAGGCCGATCTGGTTGCCGTACGAGCTGTAGCCGGCGGCGGCCGTGGTCACGAGCTTGCGCTGCGGCAGCTTGCCTTCGAGCGTCTGCGAGACCGGCACGGTCGGGTCCGCGGCGCCGGTGACGCGCATGGCCTGGTACACGTAGGAGCGGCCGGACAGGGGGTCGCGGATGCAGCCGCCGATGCAGGTGGCCGCGCCGCCGAACGGCTCGATCTCGGTGGGATGGTTGTGCGTCTCGTTCTTGAACAGGAACAGCCAGTCCTCGTCGTGGCCGTTGACGTCCACCTTCACCTTGACGGTGCAGGCGTTGATCTCCTCGGACTCGTCGAGGTTCTTCAGGATGCCGTTCTTCTTGAGCCACTTCGCGCCGATGGTGCCCATGTCCATCAGGCACACGGGCTTGGCGTCGCGGCCCAGCTCGTGACGGATGGCGAGGTACTTGTCGAACGCGGCCTTCACGGCCTCGTCGTCGATGTGCACGTCGTGCAGCTCGGTGCCGAACGTGGTGTGGCGGCAGTGGTCGGACCAGTAGGTGTCGATCACCTTGATCTCGGTGATCGTGGGCTCGCGGCCCTCCTCGGCGAAGTACTGCTGGCAGAACTTCAGATCGGCGAGGTCCATGGCGAGGCCGCGCTCGTCGATGAAGCGCTGTCCGGCCTCGGCATCCATCTCGTCGAAGCCCGCGATGACCTCCACCTTGCCGGGCGTGGGCACCTGCGCCTTGAGCGTGGTCTTCGGCTCCAGCGAGGCCTCGCGAGCCTCGACCGGGTTGATCACGTAGTGCTTGATCGCCTCCACGTCGGCGTCCGTCAGGTCGCCGTCGAGCGCGTAGAGCTTGGCGGAGCGGACGGTCGGACGTTCGCCCTGCGAGATGAGCTGGATGCATTCGCTGGCCGAGTCGGCGCGCTGGTCGAACTGGCCGGGCAGGAACTCGGTGGCGAGCACCTTCGCGCCGCCGAAGTCAGGCAGGTCGGCGAAGACGTCGTCCACCTGCGGCTCGCTGAACACGGTGGGCGTGGCCTGGCGGAACAGCTCCTCGCTGATGCCTTCCACGTCGTAGCGGTTCACGATGCGCACGGACTTGAGCCCCGCGATGCCGAGGATCGTCCTGAGCTCGCCGGCGAGCTGCTGCGCCTCGACGTCAAAGCCGGGCTTCTTCTCAACATAGATGCGAAAAACCATTGCAGTTTTCCTTTCTCGATTCGTGAGGCTTCCCTCCGGGAAGGGCCTGTCGCCTCTCAATTCGTGAAGCTCCCCTCTAGGAGGGGAGCTGTCGCCACAGGCGACTGAGGGGAGGTCGTCATGATGCAGCGATACCTCCCCTCAGTCAGCTGACACTGACAGCTCCCCTCCCGGAGGGGAGCCACGACCAACGGTTACTTGACCTCGATGCCCTCGGACTTGGCCAGCTCGGCCAGACGGGACTCGATCTCCTCGTAGGCGGGGATGATGGAGCCCAGGCCGCGGCGGAACAGGTCCTTGTCCAGATGCTCGACCTTGCCGGAGTGGTCCTTCTGATCCCACAGGCGGCAGGAGTCGGGGGTGATCTCGTCGGCGAGCAGCAGCGTGCCGTCGGAGGTGCGGCCCATCTCGATCTTGAAGTCGACGAGCTTGACGTCGATCTTCGCGAAGATGTCGATCAGCGCCTCGTTGATGCGGCGGGCCAGCGGGGCGATCTCGGCGAGGTCCTGACGCGTGCACACGCCGAGGGCCACCAGGTCGTCGTCGTTGACGAACGGATCGTGCAGGTCGTCGTTCTTGAGGAAGTACTCGAGCACCGGCTCCTTGAGCGGCAGACCCTCCTCGACGCCGAGGCGCGAGCAGAAGTGGCCGGCGGCGGTGTTGCGCAGCACGATCTCCAGCGGGAACATGTCCATCTTGCGCACCAGCTGAGCGGTGTCGTTCACGCGCTTGACGAGGTGGCTGTCGATGCCGCGCTTCTTGAGCAGATCGAAGATGATGGTGGTGATGAGGTTGTTCAGACGGCCCTTGCCGGTGAAGTCCTCCTTCTTCTCGCCGTCGCCGGCCGTGGCGGTGTTCTTGTACTCGACCCAGAGCACCTCCGGATCGTCGGTCGCGTACAGCTGCTTGGCCTTGCCCTCGTAGAGCTTTTCCAGTTTCTCCATGACTCGCCTTCCAATTGTTCTTGTGGAGTGGAATTCTGGGTGAACTAACGGTAAAAGGCTACCAATCGCCGGCTACAACCGACACTCGTGGCAGCGAGGGGAGCGGCGCCGGCGCCGGCGCGGTGTACGGTGGGACGCGATCGCAGGGGAAGGGGCGCCGCATGGCATCGACGAGCGCATACGAACAGATCGACTCCCGCCCGCTCACCGGGCATCAGCGCAGCGTCATCGCGCTGATGGTGATGAGCAACATCGCCGAGTTCTTCGACATGTTCCTCATCGGGTTCGTCGTCTCCACGCTGACCGCCGCATGGCATCTCACCGGATTCGAGGCCGGCGCCATCCTCGCCTGCTCGGGGCTCGGCACGGTGATCGGGTCCATCGTCTGGGGGCACATGGCCGACCGCTTCGGGCGCAAGCGCGCGCACGCGTGGTGCATCGTGTGCTTCGTCGGATTCACCGTCGTCTCCGTGTTCCTGCCGGACCGCGCATGGCTGCTGCTGGCGCTGCTGCGCGTGGGCGTGGGCATCGGCGTGGGCGGCATGAACATCACGTCCATCCCGTACGTGCAGGAGTTCGTGCCGGCGCGCCACCGCGGCCTGCTGAGCGGACTGGTGTCCGTGTTCATTCCGCTGGGCATGCTGCTCGGCGCTGCGGCGCAGGGCATCGTGGGGGAGAACTGGCGTGCGCTCATGGCGTTCGGCGCGGTTCCCGCGCTGCTGCTGCTCTGGCTGCACGCCGTGCCCGAGTCGCCGCGCTACTGGCAGTCCAAGGGACGCGGCGACAAGGCGCGCGAGGCGCTGGCATGGGCGATGGAGATTCCCGTCGACGAGGTGGGCGCGCTGCCGCCGGCGGAGCGTGCGGCGCAGGTGCGCTACCGCGACGTGATCATGCATCACGGCAGGTCGCTGCTGCTGGTGAGCGTCGGCTCGTTCTGCTTCATGCTCGGCGGATTCGCCGTGCAGTCGTGGGGCCAGACGCTGCTCAAGGACGCCTTCGGCTTCCCGGCGCGCATGGTCGGCGTGCTGTTCATCGGCGTATCGGTCGCGGACATGCTCGGACGCCTCGCCTCGGCATGGCTGGCGGATGCGATCGGCAGACGCGTCACCATGGCCGTCTTCGGCATGATCGGCGCGGCCGGATGCCTGTGGGCGGCGCTGTTCCACGGTTCCGGCTGGGCGTTCTACGCGGCCGTGCTCGTCATCATGACGTTCGGCGACGGCGTGTTCGGCATCCTCAACGCGTTCGGCGGCGAGCAGTTCCCCAACGACGTGCGATCCACCGCGCTGGGGCTCGGCTATGGCATCGGCGCGATCGCCAAGGTCGTGGGTCCCGCGTTCGTGGGCGCGCTCGCCGGCGGCGACTACGTCTCGCAGCACATCAGCCTGAACGTGGTGTCCACGGCGTTCGGGGCCTTCGGCGCCTGCATGGCGCTCGGCGCCGTGGTCTACCTGTTCGCGAAGGAGACGCGCGGCCGTCGGCTCGAATCGCTGTGAGCCGGGCGCGGCGCGCGGTTCTCGCCCATAATGGGAGATGACCATTCGCCACGTCATAAGGAGGTCAACGATGATCGATCATGTGGGACTGTATATGAAGGACGCCGCCGAACGCGCCGGCTTCTACGAGCAGCTGCTGGCGCCGCTGGGCTATGCGAAGAAGCTGGAGTTCCCCGGCGCGATCTGCTTCGAGAACGCTGAGGACGGCAGCAGCATCTGGATCGAATCCCCCAAGAGCGCCGACCAGCGGCTCGTCACGGAGCACATCGCGTTCCGCGCCAAGGACGAGGATGCCGTCAAGGCCTTCCACGCGGCGGGAATCGCCGCCGGCGGCACCGACAACGGCGCGCCGGGACCGCGCCCGAACTACGGGCCGACGTACTACGCGGCGTTCATCCACGATCCCGACGGCAACAACATCGAGGCGATGCTGCAGTAGGGGAGGCCGTTTTCGGTCATCCTGGGCGGAGCCGGCAGACGGAACCGAAGGGTTCCTGGGCCGTGAGTGCGGGGCAAGGATCCTTCGACGCTGGTCAAGGATCCTTCGACTCCGCTGCGCTTCGCTCAGGATGACCGAAAAAAATCTGCTGACGTGGGAAATCAGCGCACGGTGATGGTCAGCGCGTCAGCCACGTGCGCCGCTCTGGCGCGCGCGTCGGATTCGGAGGATCCCACGGCCAGCGCGACCGCCATGCGGCGGTGGCCGTGGACCTCCGGCTTGGCGAAGATGCGCAGGTCGGCGTTCGGATCGGTCAGCGCCTGCGCCACGTTCGTGAACTCGGCCTCGCCGTCGCCTGCCACGACGATGGCATGACTCGCGGCCACCGCGCCCTCCGGGATCGACAGCGCCACGTGCCCCGGCGTGATCGGCAGACCCAGGATCGCGCGCGCATGCAGCGCGAACTCGCTGAAACGCTGCGAGGCCATCGTCACCATACCCGTATCGTGCGGGCGGGGGGAGACCTCGTTGAACAGGATCGAACCGTCCGTGAGCACGAACAGCTCCACACCGAACACGCCCCAGCCGGTCTCGCCGGCGGCGCGCGCCCGGGCCACGAGTCCCTCCACCGCGGCGCGCGCGATGCGGCCCGCCTCCTCCAGCACGCCGCCGGTCGCGGCGGCCGGCTGCCAGGATTCGCGGTAGTCGCCCGACTCCTGACGCTGCCCGATCGGCGCGCACGTGACGATGCCATCCGACGACGAAACGGTGAGCACGGTCAGCTCGTAGTCCAGCGGCGCCAGCGCCTCGACGATCACGCGCGACACGTCGCCCTCGCCGGCGGCGCGGCGGCCCTCCTGCGCTTCCGTCCACGCGGCGTCGATGCCGGACGGATCGCGCACCACGGACTGCCCATGGCCGGACGAGCTCATCACCGGCTTGACGACGCACGGGTAGCCGACCTCCCGGGCGCCGGCGCGCAGCTCGTCGAGCGATCCGGCGAAGCGGTACGGGGTGGTGGGCAGACCAAGATCCTCATGCGCCAGCACGCGCAGCCGCTCGCGATCCATGCAGATGGCGGCGATCTCGGCGCTGGGCACCACCTGAATGCCCTGCGCCGCTGCATCGGCCAGCACCGACGTGGCGATGGCCTCCACCTCCGGCACGACGATGTCCGGCTGCACGTCGTCGAACAGCGCCTTCAGCGCCTCGGCGTCGGCCATGTCCAGCACGCGCGCCTCGTGCGCCACCTGCTGCGCCGGCGCGCCCGCGTAGGAGTCGGCCGCGCACACCCATGCGCCGAGCCGCATCAGCTCGATCGTCACCTCCTTGCCGAGCTCGCCCGCGCCCAGAAACAGCACGCGCGTGGGGCTCTTGCCCAGAGGGGTGCCCAGCGGGCGGTCGCTGGCGGGGAAGGAATGACGTTCGACGGCGCCCGCGTTGGGGGCGGAGGTGCTCTCGGTAGTGCTCATGGGGCCATTGTAACGACCCATAAGGAGCCGCTATAGCCACGCCGTTGTCCGGGAAACGCGGACGTCCTATGGTGGGTATCACCGGACGGGGAACCGGACCGGGCCAACGTACATTTCCAACTGCCAATTGCCAACACCGCTGCCGGCCGACCGCCATACGATCGGCCGGCAGCGTCATGCCTCGGGCCATCCGGGGCACGTCGAACCACACCGAAGAAAGAGGCCGACCCATGACGTCGTCCACATCGCCCATCGCATCGCTCATCTCGAAGAGGGCGCTCGACCTGCCCGGCAACCCGTTCGCCGAGGCCGACGCCCGCGCCGCCGCCGCGATCGCCGCCGGCGAGGACGTCATCGACCTGAGCAAGGGCAACCCGGACGGCGAGCCGCCCGAGTTCATGAAGGACGCGCTCGCCAGGGCCGCCTACGAGCAGATCGACTACCGGTACGCGCCGTTCGACGGCAAGCCGGAGTTCCTGAAGGCCGCCGCCGGCTGGTACGAGCGCCAGCACGGCGTGAAGGTGGACACGGCCACCCAGCTGCTCGCCACGTCGGGCTCCTCGGTGGGCATCTCCATCGTCATCGAGGCGCTCGTCGACGAAGGCGACACCGTGCTCGCCGTGGAACCCTACTACCCGCAGTACGAGGGCTCCACCGCCGTGGCCAAGGGACGGTTCGTCACCATCCCCACCGACGCCGCGCACGGCTTCCTGCCGGACCTCGACGCCGTGGACCCGGCGCTGCTGGACGAGGCGAAGCTGCTCATCCTCAACTATCCGAACAACCCCACCGGGGCCGCCGCCACGCCGGAGCTCTACGCCACGGCCGTGCGGCTCGCGCACGAGCACCACTTCGTGGTGATGAACGACTTCGCCTACGCGGGGCTGGGCTTCGACGAGAACCCCGCGATCAGCCTGCTGGAGACGCCCGGCGCGCTCGACGTGGCCGTGGAGCTGTGCTCGCTGTCCAAGATGTACATGGTGGCCGGCTGGCGCGGCGGGTTCGTGGCGGGCAACGCCGAGGTGCTGGCCGCCGCCAAGGCCGTGCACCGCCAGACCACGGTGCTCGCCTCCACGGTGATCCAGGAGGCCGGCGCCGCCGCGCTCGCGTCCGACCAGTCGTCCGTGCCGCCGCTGGCGCGGCGCTACGCCAGCCGCTACCGCGTGCTGCACGACGGCCTCAACGCGGCCGGATTCCACGTGCTCGACTCGCACGGCGGTCTGTTCGCATGGATGGAGGTGCCGGAGGGCGCCGGCACGTCCGACGAGTTCACCGACCACCTGCTGCACCGGGCCGGCGTGGCCGTGATGCCCGGCTCCTGCTTCGGCGCGTCCGGCGAGGGCTACGTGCGGTTGAGCCTGCTGCGGCCCGAGGAGGATCTGGCCGAGGCGGTGCGGCGCATCGTGGCGGACCGGGACCGCGCCGCCGAGTGACGCCGCGTCACGTGCCGACGTCGTCCCGCCGAGCCCGGCGGTAGCATGGTGCCCATGGCTAAGAACAGGGAGAACGGCGCCGTCGCGGCCGACGGCGGACGCGCGCTGACGATCGTGCTGGTCATGGACACCATCGGCACGCAGGGCAACGGCACCTCCAATTCGGCGCTGCAGTACGCCCGGGAGCTGGAACGCCAGGGACACCGCGTGCGCCTGGTGGGACTGGGCAGCGAGGAGTACCCCGCACGCGAGAACCACGTGCCGCTCGTCTCCTGGGTGGCCGCCAAGCAGCACATGCAGTTCGCCAAGCCGAGCGACACGCTGTTCCGCACCGCGTTCCAGGGCGCGGACGTGGTGCATCTCTACCTGCCGTTCGCGTTCGGGCGCCGCGCATGGAAGGTGGCCCGCGAGATGGGCATCCCCGTGACCGCCGGATTCCACCTGCAGCCCGAGAACGTGAGCTACAACGCCGGGCCCATCAAGGCGATCCCCGGCGTGAACGACTTCATGTACCTGCTGTTCCGGCACTGGCTGTACCGGCACGTCGGGCACATCCACGCGCCCACCGAGATGATCGCCGAACAGCTGCGCGCGCACGGCTACAAGGCCAAGCTGCACGTCATCTCCAACGGATACTCGCCCCGCTTCACGCCCAAGAGCCAGCGCAAGCCCACGGACCGCGAGCCGCTGCCGCTGCGCGTGGTCGCCTCCGGCAGACTCGCTAGGGAGAAGGACCACATCACGCTCATCCGCGCGGTGGCGATGTGCCGCCATGCCGAACGCATCGAACTGCACATCGCCGGCACCGGTCCGCGCCAGCGCTACCTGCGGCGCCGCGCCAAGCGGCTGCTGCCGCGTCCCGCGTCGATCGGATTCCACCGCAACGCCGACATGCCGGCGTTCCTGAAGTCGTGCGACCTGTTCGTGCATCCGTCCATCGTGGACATCGAGTCGCTGAGCGTCATCGAGGGCATGGCGTCCGGACTGGTGCCGGTGATCGCGCAGTCGGAGCTGTCCGCGGCCAGCCAGTTCGCGCTGCTCGACGAATCGCTGTTCCCCGCGCGCGACGCCGCCGCGCTCGCCGAGCGCATCGACTGGTGGCTCGACCACCCGCGCGAGCTCGCCGAATGGGGCGCGCGCTACGCCGAGCACACGCGGGAGCACTATTCGATCGAATCGTGCGTGCGCGCGTTCGTGGCCATGGAGCGGGAGGCCATCGCCGACGCCGCACGGTGAGCGGAACGCCTCCGCACCACGGCTGCCATCGCGATCAGACGGTCGCGATCAGACGGTCGGCGCGGCCTCGTCCCGCGCGAACTCGCGGCGCTTGCGGCGGAGCATGACCGTCACCATCACCATGCAGTACGCCAGCGCGAACGCCCACGCCAGCGGGTTCGCGTAGCAGATCGCCAGATAGCCGAACGCCGCGATCGCCAGCCACGCCCCGAGCGCGCGGCCGGCCAGCTCTCCCACGCCGGAGACGATGGCGTGCGTGGAGTAGCCCATGCCCTGCAGCGTGTTGCGGAAGATCATCAGCGTGCCGTGGATGATGAAGAAGCAGCTGATGAGCCTGAGGTACAACGCCGCGTCGTCCAGGATCGCCGGGTCGGCGTCGCCCAGCACCGTGGCGACCAGCGGGCGGTTGAACAGCGCGATCACCGCGAAGCAGACCACGCAGTACACGCCTTGGATGACCGTGCCGGAAAGCAGGCCGCGCCTGATGCGGTCGAGCCTGCGCGCGCCCAGGTTCTGCCCGGCGTACGTGGCCATCGCCATGCCCACGCTCTCCATCGGCAGCGTGAACAGCTGGCGGATCTTCTCGCCGGCGGTCTGCGCGGTCACGGCGGCCGAGCCGAGCAGGTTGAGCGAGTTCTGCATGAGGATCGCGCCCACGGCGGAGACCGAGTACTCGAACCCCATCGGCAGGCCCACCACGCACAGGCGGCGCACGTGCGGCGCGGAGAGACGCATGTCTGCGCGGGAGGCGGGGGAGAGGGCCTCGCGGAAGATCGGGATGCGCGTGAACGCCCACCAGCAGTTGAGTCCGGCGCTGAGCGTCTGCCCGATCAGGTTGCCCAGCGCGGAGCCCACCACGCCCATGTGGCACACCACGATGAAGAACACGTCGAAGCACACGTTGACGGCGCAGGAGACCATGAGGAAGTAGAACGGGTGTCTGGAGTCGCCCACCGCGCGCAACAGCGCGGCCGAATGGTTGTACAGCACCGCCGAGGGGATGCCCAGGAAGATCGTCACGATGTAGGACCACGCCATGTCCATGAGGTCCGCGGGCGTGTTGATGAGCTCGAGCAGCGGACGGGCGAGCAGCGTGAACGCCACGGTGAAGACCAGGCTCAGCGCCACGCACATCCACGCGCCGTTCCACACGTACCGGCGGAACTCGGCGTGGTCCTTCGCGCCGAACGCCTGCGAGGCGGGGATGGAGAAGCCGATGCACGCGCCCTGCACGAACCCGAGCGTCAGGAAGTTGAGCGAATACGTGGTGCCCACCGCGCCCAGCGCCGCGTCGGAGATGAGGCGTCCCACCACCACCGAGTCGGCGAAGCTGTAGACCTGCTGGAACAGCGTGCCGAGCACGAGCGGGATGGAGAAGAGGAGGATCTGGACGATCGGGCGTCCCGTGGTGAGGTCACGGGTGGAGGCGTCCTTGCCGTTGCCGTGGGTCATGGTCGTGGTGTCCTTACGGTGGGTTTCCGCTGGCGTGCGGGTGGTCGGGTCGGATTGCTGTGGCGCGGACGGCCGGGCTGCGGCGCGCGGCCGCCCGCATGGCGGCGTCTACGCCGCGGCGCCGGCGTCGGTACCGGCGGCATCGGTGTCGACGCCGGCGGTGGAATCGGCGGCGGAGTCGACGTCAGCGTCGGCGTCGCGCGCATCGCCGTTCTCCGCGTCCCCGTCGCCGTCCCTGGCGCCCCGGCGGAAGTTGCGGATGAGGTCGATGGTCCGGCGAGCGCGTTCGGGGAGCCTGCCGCCCTCGCCCATCTCGTCGATGAACTCGTTGATGCGCGCGCGGTAGCGGCGCTGGGAGTCCGGGTCCAGCTTGAGCCCGTACAGCAGGCTCTGGCGGATGATCTCCGGCTCGATGTTGCCTAGGAACATGAGCGTCTGCCACGCCATGAAGCCGATGAGGTCGGGGTGGCGCGTGCTGATGTAGTCGGCGCGGTCGTGCGCGGCCTCCAGCCAGTCGCCCAGCATCTCGGTGTTCCAGCTGCGCATGATCGATCCCGAGCGCAGACGGTAGTGGTAGAGCCTGCGCGGGATGCGCACGATGCGACGCGCCTCGCCGATGACGTTGCAGATGCGCGCCAGATCCTCGATCTTGCGGCCCTCCGGGAACGAGAATCCGTGGTCGCGGTAGATGGGCGTCGCCGCCATGAACGCCCAGAAGTAGCCCTCGATCTCGAACTGCAGCTGCATCCTCAGCGTCTGGTCGCAGGTCAGCTGCTGCACGTCGTCGTACTCGTTCTGGCGGTACTGGGACTTGAGCGGCTGGCCCAGCTCGCCGATCGTGTCGAACTGGAACATCACCAGGTCGGCGCCGTACTCCACGGCGGTGTCCACGCAGGCCTGCACGAGGTCGGGCTCGATCACGTCGTCCGAATCCATGAAGTAGACGAAGTCGCCGGTGGCCGCGGCGAGCCCGGTGTTGCGCGCCGCGGACAGTCCGCCGTTGGGACGGTGGATCACGCGGATGCGGTCGTCCTTCGCCGCCCATGCGTCGCACATCGCGGGGCATCGGTCCTTCGAGCCGTCGTCCACGAGGATGATCTCGATGTTGCGGTAGGTCTGCGCAGTCACGCTGGCGACGGCTTCGTCGAGATAGCGTTCCACGCCGTAGACGGGCAGGATGACGCTGACCACGGGTTCGCTGGAGGAGGTGCTCATGCCCCCGACTCTACGCGATGCGGTCGCCCGCGGAACCGGTCGCGACACACGTGCGACACACGGTGCGACACGCGGATTTTGCTTCCGTGGAAATTCATGTATAGTTTTCACCTGTTGCGCTAAAGCGCCGCAACGATGGTGGATATAGCTCAGCAGGTAGAGCAGCTGATTGTGGTTCAGCAGGTCGCGCGTTCGAGCCGCGTTATCCACCCCATCGCCCCGGGCCGGAAGGTCCGGGGCTTTTTCGTTCCCCGACGCCGTCGGTCGCATGGTGACGCCGCCGCGATAGACTGCACATGACCCATCCGGCTCCACGGCCGCCGTGCCGCGCATCCGACGCTTCACCTGACGAAGGGGCATCATGCTGTCATTCGAGAACGACTACTCCGAAGGCGCGCATCCGCGCATCCTCGCGCGCATCGCCGCCGCGAACATGGACCAGTACCCGGGATACGGCTCGGACGAGGTCTGCGAATCCGCCAAGGCGAGGATCCGCGGGGCCTGCGGTGACGAGGACGCCGAGATCTTCTTCCTCGTGGGCGGCACGCAGACCAATCAGATCGTCATCGATGCGATGACCGCCGAATACGAGGGCGTCGTCGCGGTGGAGACCGGCCACGTCAACGTCCACGAGGCCGGCGCCATCGAGGCGACCGGGCGCAAGGTGCTCGCGCTGCCCGCGCACGACGGCAAGATGGACGCCGACGAGCTGGACGCCTACTGCGCGGCGTTCCTCGCGGACGCCAACCGCGACCACATGGTCTGGCCCGGCATCGTCTATGTCTCGCACCCCACCGAGTACGGCACGCTGTACACGAAGGCCGAGCTCGAGGCGATCTCCGACGTGTGCCGCAGGCGCGGCATCCCGCTGTTCGTGGATGGCGCGCGGCTGGGCTACGGCCTGACCGCGCGCGGCACCGACGTGACGCTGGAGGATCTGGCGCGCCTCGCCGACGTGTTCTACATCGGCGGCACCAAGGTGGGCGCGCTCATGGGCGAGGCCGTGGTCTTCACGCACCGCAACATGCCGAAGCACTTCCTGACCATCGTCAAGCGCCACGGCGCGCTGCTGGCCAAGGGATTCCTGCTGGGACTGCAGTTCGACGAGCTGTTCACCGACGACCTGTACACGCGCATCGCGCGCAACGCCAACGTGCAGGCCGACCGCATCCGCGCGGCGCTCGCCGCCGGCGGCTACGAGATGCCGCTGGTCAACGCCACCAACCAGATCTTCGTCACGCTGCCGAACGCGCGCTACGCACAGCTGAGCCGCAGGGTGAGGCTGAGCTTCTGGGAGCGGGCGGACGCCTCGCACACCACCGTGCGCATCGCCACGAGCTGGGCCACCACCGACGAGCACGTGGACCGGCTCGTCGCGCTGCTGCGCGACACGCTCACCGCCGACGACCTGCTCTAGGCGCGTCCGGACGTGCCGCGGGCGCCGGATGCAGCGCGGTCACTGGTCACAACGCCGGCACCGCGACGATGACGGCGACGAGCATCACGAGACTCGTCGCCAGCTCGCTGGGCGCCGCAGCCAGAGGCGGCAGCTTGCCCCGCGCCACCAGCGCCGGCAGCACGGCCGCACGCGCCAGCAGCACGAGCCCCGCCGCGCCCAGCACCGGATGAAGGACGAATCCGCCCGCCGCCAGCACGGCGCTGAACGCCGTCGAGGCCGCGTACAGGCGCCGCCGCGCGTCGTCCCGCCGGACCATCATGCTCGGCACGAACAGCACCTGCCCGATCTCGAACAGCGCGAAGACCACGCCCACGGTCAGCGCCTCCCGGGAAAGCGGCCGGTCCGGGTAGAAGCGCGACCCCATCGAGACGGTCACCGCGCCGATCGCGCCGGCGGCCAGACACGCCACCGTCTGGCTGGCGAATCCGCGGTCCCGGCGCATCCATGCCAGCGCGAACGACGCCGCGGCCAGCGGCACGTAGACGACCGCCCACCACAGCAGCCCCGGCGTCAGGATCAGCAGCGGCAGGCCGATCGCGCAGGTGATCGCCGCGTACGTCAGAGCCGGGGCGAGATAGCGCCGGCGGCAGTGCGACACGAACCACCGCGCGCCGGCGAACTGCGTGCAGTAGCAGGCGAGCCACGCCGCGGCCACCCAGGCGCCCCGCCACGTGGGACCTCCCACCGCGATGCCGGCGAGCGCCGGCGTGAGCACCATCACCCATGCGCCGGGCTGGTTGGGGATCCACAGGCGCGCACGCGCGGAACGCCGGGAACGAGGTCGGCGGGGATTCGCGGAGCCCGGTGAGCGCGGGGCATCCGTCTCGGGAGAGGCATCGGTCATGGGGATTCAGCTTACGGACGGCCCGTGCGACATGCCAGAGCGTTCCGCGGGCGGACGCGGCACCGCGTCGTGCAGCGCCGCGTCGGTGAGATGGTAGTAGCGCTGCGGCTGCACCTGCACGGTCTCGGATTCCACCAGACCCTTGTTCTTGAGCGCGCGCAGCCCCGTCGCCACCTCGATGGGCGACATGCCGAGCTCCGTCATGAGATCGCGCACCCCGGCCCGCGCATGGCGTTCCAGGAACGTCATGATGCGCTGCGCGAAGTTGCGCTCGCCGGCGTCGTCCGGGCCCGTGCGGCGCCGCGGGATGACGATGGTGAACCGGTCGATGGCGTTGTCGATGCGCGCCGGCTCGCGCCCCTCGCGGCGCAGCGCAGCCTCGATGCTCCGGTAGCCGGTGCCGTCGCTGTCGGTCACCGCGCCGCCGTCCGGATAGGGCGTGGACTGCAGGAGCGCGAACAGGAACGGGTTGCGGGTGGAGGCGTTGGCCGGTCTGGCGAGCGTGCGGCTGGTCACCGCGCCGAACAGGCCGCCCGGGTTGGTCACCTCGATGCGGTCGGTAAACACGCACACCTGCACCGGGGTGCCCTGCGCGTCGGGGGAGTAGTCGCGGTGCATCAGGGCGTTGGCCACGACCTCGCGCAGCACGTCGCACGGATAGTCCGGCTCGGTGTGCGGCGCGCCGGCGGTCCAGTCCGTCAGCGACTCGACCGTGTTGTCGATCATCACCGGGATCGGGCCGGTGATCGTCTCCGCGGTCACCAGCTGCGCGCCCTCGACGAACACCTCCTCGCGCGAGGTGCCGGGGAACACCGCGAGCGTCACCGCCAGCCGGGGATAGAACTTCTGGGGGTACCGGCCGAGGGCCATCAGGCCCGCCAGCGTGGGGCGCAGGACCGGTGCCGCGTCATCGCCGCCGTCGGTGCGGCCGCCCGCGTTCCCACTGTCCGCGTTCCCTCCGTCGGCCGTGTCCGCGTCCTTCGCGCCGCCGTGCGCGTCGGGATGCCGCGCACGCGCCTCGTCCTCGCCGATGAGCACGCGCAGGTCGCGCAGCATGTCCACGTCGCCGCGTCCCTCGAAGACGCGCGGGTGCCGTTCGCGTTCACGTTCGAGCAGTCCGTAGACCAGCGCGGGGTTCAGGTCCTCGATCGTCGCCCCGGGCACGATGCCCAGGTCGTAGTCGGGCTGCCGCTGCTCCTCCATGAGCCGGTCCACCTCGTAGGCGGTCATGCGCCGGTCGCCGTCGCCGGTGCGGATGTAGGAGCCGGCGTAGGGGCCCGCCGCGGTGAGGAAGCACGGCTTGTCGCGCGGCAGCATCTCGTCCACCACGGCGAACACCAGGTTCGTCCCCTCGAACGGGCAGGTCACGATCACCGGGCGCACCACGGGCGTCATCTTCTCGCACGCCTGGCTGAGCGCCTCCTGCATGGAGCGCGCGTTGAAGCCCTCCACCGGCGTGAATCCGCGCTTCTCCGAGAGCCCCAGGATGATGTACCCGCCGTTGCCGTTGGAGAACGCGGACAGCGTGTCCGTGATGGTGGAGCTGATGCGGCGGCCGCATTCCTTGACCTCGCACTGCTGCGTGTCGTTGCCGATCAGGCGCATGAGCTCGATGAGCTCGGTCATCCTGGCCGTGTAGTCGCCGTCGTCCATGATCAGCCGGTCCCGCATCCGTCAGGCGCGGCCGCGGCGCGGCGCGGGGACCGGATCGCGCGGGTCGATGCCGATGCCGGCCTCGTCGTCCTCGTCGTCCTCGTTCCGGTCGGCGTCGTCGGCGTCGAGATCGTCGTCGTACGTCCCGGCGATCCGGTCGTCGTAGAGCGAGAGCAGCAGCCCGTAGGCGTCGGGCAGGGCGGCGACGATGTCGCCGGCGATGACCGGGCGCCCGAGGGGACCCGCGGGGGAGACCCGTTCGTCGGAGAGGGCGGGGAACAGCGTCCGCTCGAACGCGTCGTCGTCCTCGTCGTACACGGCCGGACGGGTCAGCGCGGACTGCAACGAACGGGACACGAGACGTCCTGCGAGACCATGGACGAACGCGCCCGCGGCCACGATGCGCGCCATGTCCTGCGGCAGCGGCACCGCGCCGCCGGCCGAACGCTGGGCGAGCAGGGCGCCGAGCGATCCGGCCAGCACGTCGCCGGAGCCGGCCGTGGACATCCACGCCGGGGCCTCGCCGCAGACCATCACCTGCGGCACGTCCCGCGCGACCGTGCCCACCACGATGGTCACCGCGCCCTTGAGCAGTACCGTCGCGCCGGTCATCTCCCATGCGCACAGCGCCCACTCCAGCGGGTCGCGCGTCACGTCGTCGGCGTCCACGGCCTCGCCGCGCGCACGCAGCAGGCGGGCCAGCTCCCCGGCGTGCGGCGTGATGACCACCTGCGCGGGCACGTGGTCGGGCAGCAGGTCGATCGCCCCGGCGTCCACCACCACCGGCGGCAGCAGTTCCTGTCCGGCGTCGTAGGCGGGGCGCATCAGGTTCATGATGCCCTCCATGGAGTCGGGCAGGTCGTCCGGATCCATGGTCCGCAGATCGTCGGGGGAGGGCCACGCGGCGGGCGAGGACACGGCGTACGGCGCCAGCAGCCGGCGGATCGCCTCGCGCTGCGGGTCGTCCTCGGCGGCATGATCGCCGTCCGGCACGCCGGAACCCACCACCCAGGCCTGACAGCGGCCCTCGCCGAGCACGGCCTCGGGCAGGGCGTTGAGCACCATGTCCTGCGCGCGTGCGGGACCCACGTAGCGCACCATGCCCACGTTGGCGCGCGCGGCCGCCGTGGCGGACAGGACCGCGGCGCCGGGATAGGAGTCCGATCCGGTGACGAGCCCCACCACGCCGCGCGCGTACTTGTCGTCCGTCACGCGGGGCGCGCGCACCGCGCGGGCGGCGTCCTGCAGCAGCGTCGATTCGACGGCGGGGACCGCGCCGTCCGCGTCGAACCCGAAGTCCACGAGCACCGTGCGGCCGCAGGCGTGCGCGGCCGGCGGCAGCAGAGCGCAGGGCTTGAGCGCGCCGAACGTCACGGTCACGTCCGCGGGGAGATACGCGCCGGGCAGCGTGCCGTCGTCCACCGAGACGCCGGACGGCACGTCCACGGCCAGCACCAGCGGGTACGCGCCGGTCGTCTCGCCGGCCGGGCGTGCGATGCCGCGCGGTGCCGTCCCGTTGGCGCCCACCTCCTCGGCGATGCGCGCGGCGATGCCGCGCAGGGCGCCATCCGCGCCGATGCCGGTCATCGCGTCGATGACGAGCTCGCTCGTGTCGTACAGGTCGATGACGTGGTAGAACGCGTCGTCGGCGTCATCGTCGTCGGCGGGCGCGGGGGCTCCGGGGATGTCCGCGGCCGGGTCGAGCGCCATCACCTTGCCGCCGGCTTCGAGGAACGCCTTCAGCCCCTCCTCGTGCAGCGAGCGTCCGACCGCCGCGCACACCACCTGCGCGCCCTGCCGCGCCAGATCGGCCGCGGCGAACAGGCCGTCGCCGCCGTTGTCGCCCGCGCCGGCGAGCAGCAGCACGTGCGCCTCGTCCACGTCCATCTCGTCCGGGGTGCCGCGCAGCATGGCCGCCGCGACGTGCGCCGCCGCGGCCGCGGCCTGACGCATCAGCGGCACGCCCCGCTCCAGCAGGGGGCGCTCCATCGCGCGCACCTGATCCGCCGGGTACGCGCAGGTGAGGAAGCGCTCCGCGGCCATGTGGTCCTCGTCAAACAGCATCGACATCATCGTCCCGTCCCCTTCCCGTGCACGTCAGGCGGTGTACTGCCTCTCACTGTACCCGATCCGCGCCGGATCGAGCCGGCGATTCGGCTTGCGCCCGCATGCGGGGGGAAGATAATCGAACAAAGAGGATCCGGGGATCGGGGGCGTCGATGATGACGGTGGAACGCGATGCGAGGTGGTACCGGCCCGCGCTGGTGCTGGGCGTGCTCAACGTGGTGCAGTGGGCGGCGTCGTACGCCCTGCTCGGCTCCGGTCGTGACCTGCGCTCCACCGTGACGCTGGCGGCCATGCTCGTGGTCAACGTGGCGATGGCGGCGTGCGCGTGGCGCATGGCGGCCAGCGTGACGCGCTGCAAGGTGGTGACGGCGTGCTGCGCCGTCGACATGGCGGTGCTGCTGGTCTCCCTGGCCGCGGGGCTGTTCGCCGGCATCGATTGGCGCCGCGCGCTGGGATACGTGCCCGGTCTGGCGTGGTACGGGGTGCTGGTCGCCGTCTATTGCAGCGTCATCGGACACGTGCGGGACTACCGGACGTACTTCCTGCCCTGACCGTTTCCCTCGGCCGTCACCATTGCGGGATCGTCCCCTCTCCCGGAGCGTCATCCCGGGATGCCGCGGCGTAGGGATGTCACGGTACGCCGGGATGTGCGGTTCGTGGTAGAGGTCACATCCTCCGTGCGGTTCCGTTCGGATTCGCCGATGCCGATGAGCGTTACTGATCATTGGGATTCGCGCCACGCCGCCGCGGCGGCGATGTTCGTTTTCGGGTATACTGCAGGTGAAGGTCAAGAGGTATTGAGTGACCTTCGCCACACAATCGAAGACGGTACCCGAAGTCAGAGGAACGACGTCCCGCCGCACGGCGGCGGACGGACCCGAGGAACGTCGCGACGACGCGACATACGACCCGCGGGAGACAAGAAGACGAACGGCGGCCCGGAGTGACATGGTCTCCTCCGGGCCGTCTGTTGTTTCGGGGGACATGCGCCGTTCGGAGGATCGCCGTTGCCCGCGGTACGCACGTCATACGTCGTACGGAGGGCCGTTTCCCGCGGGACGGTCGCCGCGCGGTCCGGTTCGGCCGGCGTGTCGCGCAGAGCGTGTCTTGTCCGGGCATGGGATAAACTAGTAACTCGTGTGTGCCAGCGGCATGCCTTATGTGACAGGCGTGCGGGCTGGGATATCCCGAGGTTCGCATGGATCGCGCGCAGCAATGCGGCGGCGAGAGAACCGAGGGCCATCGGGCCGGTGGGCTGGGCTGTCTTTTCCGATTGCGGACGCTTGGGCGTGCGCGGGTTCGGGGGAGTGGGGCGCAGTGCGGCGGCCTCACGAGGAATAAGAACCATTGAATCGGAGAATTCAAGTTGCCTACTATTGAACAGCTCGTCCGCAAGGGACGTCAGGCCAAGCCGAAGAAGTCGAAGACTTTGGCCCTGAAGGGCAGCCCGCTGCGCCGCGGCGTGTGCACCCGTGTCTACACCACCACCCCGAAGAAGCCGAACTCGGCTCTGCGTAAGGTCGCCCGTGTGCGCCTGTCCTCCGGCATCGAAGTCACCGCCTACATCCCGGGCGAGGGCCACAACCTGCAGGAGCACTCCATCGTGCTCGTGCGTGGCGGCCGTGTGAAGGATCTGCCGGGCGTGCGCTACCACATCGTGCGCGGCGCACTCGATACCCAGGGCGTCAAGGACCGCAAGCAGGGTCGTTCCCTGTACGGAGCAAAGAAGGCGAAGTAATAGATTATGTCTCGTAAAGGACCCTCCAAGAAGCACACCCTGCTGCCCGATCCGATCTACGGTTCCACCGTCGTCGCGCAGCTGATCAACAAGATCCTCCTCGATGGCAAGAAGTCCATCGCCGAGGACATCGTCTACTCCGCCCTCGATATGGTCAAGGCCAAGAGCGAGCAGGAGCCGGTGGCCGTGCTCAAGCGCGCCCTGGACAACATCCGCCCGTCCCTCGAGGTCCGCTCCCGCCGCGTCGGCGGCGCCACCTACCAGGTCCCGGTCGAGGTCAAGCCGGCCCGCGCGAACACCCTGTCCCTGCGCTGGCTGACCGACTTCTCCCGCGCCCGTCGCGAGAAGACCATGGCCGAGCGTCTGGCCAACGAGATCCTGGACGCCTCCAACGGCCTCGGCGCTTCTGTCAAGCGTCGCGAGGATACTCATAAGATGGCAGAGGCCAACAAGGCCTTCGCTCATTACCGCTGGTAATCCGATCGAGTTCGAGAGCTAAGGAAAACTCATGGCACTTGACGTGCTCACTGATCTTCATCAGATCCGCAACATCGGCATCATGGCTCACATCGATGCCGGCAAGACCACCACCACCGAGCGCATCCTCTTCTACACCGGCAAGAACTACAAGATCGGCGAGACCCACGACGGCGCCTCGACGATGGACTTCATGGCGCAGGAGCAGGAGCGCGGCATCACCATCCAGTCCGCCGCCACCACCTGCTTCTGGAACCGTCAGTCCCACGACACCGACCAGAAGTTCCAGATCAACATCATCGACACCCCCGGCCACGTGGACTTCACGGCCGAGGTGGAGCGCTCCCTGCGCGTGCTCGATGGCGCCGTGGCCGTGTTCGACGGCAAGGAGGGCGTGGAGCCGCAGTCCGAGACCGTGTGGCGTCAGGCCGACAAGTACGGCGTGCCGCGCATCTGCTTCATCAACAAGATGGACAAGCTCGGCGCGAACTTCTACTACTCCGTCGACACCATCAAGGAGAAGCTCGGCGCCAAGCCGCTCGTCGTCCAGCTGCCGATCGGCGCCGAGAACGACTTCGTCGGCGTCGTCGACCTGATCCGCATGAAGGCGTACGTCTGGAACGACGTCTCCACCGACCAGGGCGCCCACTACGACACCGTGGACATCCCGGAAGACCTGCAGGACAAGGCCGAGCAGTACCGTTCCGAGCTGCTCGACTCCGTCGCCGAGTCCGACGAGGCCCTGCTCGAGAAGTACCTCGAGTCCGGCGAGCTCACCGAGGACGAGATCCGCTCCGGCATCCGCAAGCTCACCATCAGCCGCGAGGCCTACCCGGTGCTCTGCGGCTCCGCGTTCAAGGACAAGGGCGTGCAGCCCATGCTCGACGCGGTGGTCGACTACCTGCCGAGCCCGGAGGACGTGCCGTCCATCAAGGGCTTCGACCCGAAGGACGAGTCCGTCGAGATCGACCGCAAGCCGCTGACCTCCGATCCGTTCGCGGCCCTGGTCTTCAAGATCTCCACCCACCCCTTCTACGGCAAGCTCGTGTTCGTGCGCGTGTACTCCGGCTCCGTCAAGCCCGGCGACACCGTGCTCGACTCCACGAAGTCCAAGAAGGAGCGCATCGGCAAGATCTTCCAGATGCACGCCGACAAGGAGAACCCGGTGGATGCCGCCGAGGCCGGCAACATCTACACCTTCGTGGGCCTGAAGAACGTGACCACCGGCGACACCCTGTGCGCCGAGTCCGCTCCGATCTCCCTCGAGTCCATGACCTTCCCTGATCCGGTGATCCAGGTGGCCGTGGAGCCGAAGACCAAGGCCGACCAGGAGAAGATGGGCATCGCCCTCGCCAAGCTCTCCGACGAGGATCCGACCTTCCAGGTCACCTCCGACGAGGAGTCCGGCCAGACCCTGATCGCCGGCATGGGCGAGCTCCAGCTCGACATCATCGTCGACCGCATGCGTCGCGAGTTCAAGGTGGAGTGCACCCAGGGCAAGCCGCAGGTCGCCTACCGCGAGACCATCCGCAAGGCCGTCATGGACCAGGGCTACACCCACAAGAAGCAGACCGGTGGTTCCGGCCAGTTCGCAAAGGTCCTCATGAACTTCGAGCCGCTGGAGACCACCGACGGCAAGACCTTCGAGTTCGAGAACGCCGTCACCGGCGGTCACATCTCGCAGGAGTTCATCCCGTCCATCGAGGCGGGCGTCAAGGAGGCCATGGAGTCCGGCATCCTCGCCGGCTTCCCGGTCGTGGGCGTCAAGGCCACCGTCACCGACGGCCAGATGCACCCGGTCGATTCCTCCGAGATGGCGTTCAAGCTCGCCGGCTCCATGTGCTTCAAGGAGGCCGCTCCCAAGGCGAAGCCGGTCATCCTCGAGCCCATCATGGCCGTCGAGGTCCGTACTCCGGAGGAGTACATGGGCGACGTCATCGGCGATCTGAACCAGCGTCGTGGCAACATCCAGTCCATGACCGACGCCACCGGCGTCAAGGTCATCGACGCCAAGGTCCCGCTGTCCGAGATGTTCGGCTACATCGGCGACCTGCGTTCCAAGACCCAGGGCCGCGCCATGTTCACCATGCAGATGGACTCCTACGCCGAGGTGCCGAAGAGCGTCGCGGACGAGATCATCAAGGCCCAGCGCGGCGAGTGACACGCGCCCGTGTCGAAGTGGCATCTGTCCCCAGTCAGCGCTAAACTCGTGTAGCGTTGACTGGGTTCAGGGCTCGCAGAGGCACAAACCCAGAAACCCAGTAAATAGGTAGCGAAAGTTCGGCGCACTGCTAGGCGTCGCAACGAACTACAAGAGTCCAGGAGGACCAACACACATGGCAAAGGAAAAGTACGAGCGTACTAAGCCGCACGTTAACATCGGTACCATCGGCCACGTCGATCACGGCAAGACGACCCTGACCGCCGCCATCTCCAAGGTTCTGCACGAGGAGTTCCCGGATGTGAACCCGGAGTACGACTTCAACCAGATCGACTCCGCTCCGGAAGAGGCCGCCCGCGGTATCACCATCAACATCGCCCACATCGAGTACCAGACCGCGAAGCGTCACTACGCTCACGTGGACTGCCCGGGCCACGCCGACTTCGTGAAGAACATGATCACCGGCGCCGCTCAGATGGATGGCGCCATCCTCGTGGTCGCCGCGACCGACGGCCCGATGGCTCAGACCCGCGAGCACGTGCTGCTCGCCCGTCAGGTGGGCGTCCCGAAGATCCTCGTCGCCCTGAACAAGTGCGACATGGTCGACGACGACGAGCTCATCGAGCTCGTCGAGGAAGAGGTCCGCGACCTCCTCGACGAGAACGGCTTCGACCGTGACTGCCCGATCATCCGCGTGTCCGCCTACGGCGCTCTGCACGACGACGCTCCGGATCACGAGAAGTGGGTCGAGCAGATCAAGAAGCTCATGGACGCCGTCGACGAGTACATCCCGACCCCGGTCCACGACCTCGACAAGCCGTTCCTGATGCCGATCGAGGACGTCTTCACCATCTCCGGCCGTGGCACCGTGGTGACCGGTCGTGTGGAGCGTGGCCAGCTGGCCGTCAACTCCCCGGTCGAGATCGTCGGCATCCGTCCGACCCAGTCCACCACCGTGACCTCCATCGAGACCTTCCACAAGACGATGGACGCCTGCGAGGCTGGCGACAACACCGGTCTGCTGCTCCGCGGCATCAACCGTACGGACGTCGAGCGTGGCCAGGTTCTGGCCAAGCCGGGCTCCGTCACCCCGCACACCAAGTTCGAGGGTGAGGTCTACGTCCTGACCAAGGACGAGGGTGGCCGTCACTCGCCGTTCTTCTCCAACTACCGTCCGCAGTTCTACTTCCGCACGACCGACGTCACCGGCGTCATCGAGCTGCCGGAAGGCGTCGAGATGGTGCAGCCTGGCGATCACGCCACCTTCACCGTCGAGCTGATCCAGCCGATCGCTATGGAGGAGGGCCTGACCTTCGCCGTGCGTGAGGGTGGCCACACCGTCGGCTCCGGTCGAGTCACCAAGATTCTCGCCTGATTTCGGTCAAGCAAGATCTAGTGCGCTTGAACTAGCGACATAGCGAACATCCCTTCGGACTTCGGTCCGGAGGGATGTTCGCGTATTCGGAGGGATGTTCGCATACTCGCGCCCTCCCGTTTGTCTGGAAGACTCTCTTTCTCGTCGCCGGGGGAGTTTCCGCCCGTCGTCCTGAGCTCATGCTTTCCGTCGTCCTGAGCGGGTTCCTTTTTCGCCATCCCGAGCGAAGCACCTCTCTGTCATCCTGAGCGGGGTCCCCTCCCGTCATCCTGAGCGAAGGCGGAACGCCGGAGTCGAAGGATCTTTGACATCCCGTGAAGTGTCCAAGGATCCTTCGACTCCGCTACGCTCCGCTCAGGATGACGGGAGGGGCGGTGCTCGGGATGGCGGAGGGGCGGCGTGACGGAGGGGCGGTGCTCGGGATGATGGGAGGGGACTCCGCTCGGGATGATGGGAGGGGACTCCGCTCAGGATGACGCCATCCCGCCGCCGCATGCGGGCTACCATGAGGGCATGGGCAACATCACCGACGACATCCGCACGCGCTTCGCGGACTTCGATGCCTTTCCGTTCAACGAGGTCGACGCCCTCGCCCTCGCCCAGCTCGCCTACGTGCATATGCCGGAGTGCGTGCCGAGGCATCCGTCGCGCGCGACGGTTCCGCTCGCCGCGCTGCTGCGCGCCGAGGACTATGACGACATGTGCGGTTCGATATGGTCGCCGGCGATGAACGTGGAGCTGATCCGTGCCATGGCCGAGAGCCCGCGCTGGCGCGGCGTCCGCGCGGGCGGGTATGCGGACGTCACCGATGAGGGTGACGCCCTGCAGTTCTCCGCTGGCGTGTTCGATCTGGGCAACGGCGTGCTGGTCGTGGCGTTCCGCGGCACGGACAGCACGATCGTCGGCTGGAAGGAGGACTTCATGATGGCCTTCCGTCGGCCCGTCGCCGCGCAACGCTCCGCCGCCCGGTATCTGCATGAGGTCGCCTCCTGGTGGCGTGGACTCATGATCGTCGTGGGGCATTCCAAGGGCGGCAACCTCGCCGTCTACGCCGCGGCCGAGGCGCCCGCCGACGTGCAGGACCGCATTGTCGCCGTGCATTCGTTCGACGGTCCGGGCTTCGACGACGCGTATCTCGCCTCCGCCGGCTTCCGCCGCATCGCCGACCGCGTACACAAGACCGTGCCCGAGGGATCGATCATCGGCATGCTGTTCGAGGGGAGCGGAGCCGGGAAGGCTGTCTCCTGCGCATCCGATGCCGGCGCCGGCGCCGACGACACCCCGGCAGATCGTCCCGGGCTCGACGTGATTGGCAGCGCCGGCATGGGCGTGATGCAGCACTTCGCGCTCAACTGGCAGGTCGCCGATGGACGGTTCGTGCGGGCCGACGGGCTCAGCGCCAGCGCGCAGTACGCGTCCGGAGTCATCAACGGCTGGATGAACAGGTATGACGACGAGCGCCGGCGCGTGTTCATCGAGAACCTGTTCGCCATTCTCGAGTCCGCCGGCTACCGTACCTTCGGCGAGCTCGCCGCGCATTGGACGCAGGCGATGCCCGCCATGATTCAGGCGGCGCGCGGCGTCGACGCCGAGGAACGCGACGTCATGATCGCCGTGCTCGGCGGTCTGCTTTCCTCGGCGCTGAAGCCGGGAACGGCATCGGCGGGCGAACCGGCCTCCACGGACACGGCGCACCGGCTCGCGCGTTGACTTCGAGCGCTCGAAGTTTCTAGCGTGGGATGCATCGGAACCCCATGACGACAAAGGAGCATGACATGAGCGAAACGATGAAGGCCGCGATCTTCGTGAAGCCGGGGGAGATGACCGTCGAAGAGGTGCCGAAGGCGCGCGTCGAGGAGCCGACCGACGCCATGATCCGCGTGGTGCGCACCTGCGTATGCGGATCCGACCTGTGGTACTTCCGCGGACTGAGCGGGCATGCGGAGCACAGCCAGATCGGTCATGAGGCGATCGGCGTGATCGAGGAGGTCGGTTCGGCCGTCGAGTCGTTCCACGTGGGCGACTTCGTGGTGGTGCCGTTCCCGTACAGCTGCGGCACCTGCCCGGTGTGCAAGGCCGGGGTCGAGTCCTGTTGCCCGCATGGCGGGTACTTCGGGGCCAACCAGGCCGAATACGTGCGCGTCCCGGAGGCCGACGGCACGCTGGTCAAGGTCCCCGGTTCCCCGGAGGACTACGACGACGCCACGCTCGCCTCGCTGCTCACCATCTCCGACGTGATGTCGACCGGCTACCACGCGGCCGTGTCCGCCGAGGTCAAGGCCGGCGACACCGCCGTGGTGATGGGCGACGGCGCCGTGGGCCTGTGCGGCGTGATCGCGGCGAAGATGCTGGGCGCCACGCGTATCATCGCCATGAGCCGCCACGAGGATCGCGCCGCCCTCGCCCGCGAGTTTGGCGCCACGGACGTGGTGGCCGAACGCGATCAGGAGGCCGTCGACAAGGTGCTCGCCATGACCGGCGGCTACGGCGCGGACGCGGTGCTGGAATGCGTCGGATCGAAGCAGTCGTTCGACACCGCCGTGGGCCTTGCCCGCGCCGGCGCGGTGATCGGCCGCGTGGGACTGCCCCACGACGTGACGATCAGCGCCGAGGGATCGTTCTACCGCAACCTGGGCATCAAGGGCGGTCCCGCCCCCGTCCGTCACTACGATCTGGGCGGTCTGCTGGACGCGGTGCTGAACCATGAGATCGACCCCGGCCGGGTGTTCACCGCCGAATATGATCTCGACCATATTCAGGATGCGTACGAGGACATGGATCAGCGGCGCGTCATCAAATCGATCATCAGGTTCTGACGGGACTTCCGGATTCCGCGCGGCCCGGCATGCGTTGCGTGCCGGGCCGCACGCGGTCGCGGCGTCTCACCGCTCCGTCATGCCGCCGCAGGTGGGGCATACCCCGAGCGGAACGCACCGCCCGTGGCGTTCGCCCGCCGGCTCGGGGATCGGCGGCATCGCCTGCGCCGCGGGGACGGGCCTCGGGAACGCAGCCGGCCGAACGGGCGTCACGCCGGTCGGATGCGGATCCGGCACGGCGTCCGTGCGCGGCAGGTCCGCGTACCCTTCGGGCAGAGGGAGCCCGTCGTAGTCATCGCAGCAGCCGAAGCCGCAATCGAGGCCGAAGTCGTCGAACGGGAAGGGTGCGGCGAGCATCGGGGAAACGTCGCATGGACAACCGGCGTGCGGCGAGGGGAGATTGATGTTCAGCGTGACGGCGGGGGACGGCGCGGAAGCGCAATGGGGCATGAAGGGGAACATGATGGGCCTTTCCGTGGTGGTGATGGTGGATGTGTCGTGGATGGTGAAGGAGTGGTATGTGGTGTCACTAGTGATACCATAAGATATAGCACAATGTTCGTACAAGTGTTCGAACAGTGAGGGTCGGCGTGTCGCGTAGAATGATCGTCGGACGTCGAATCGAAGGAGGCTGGCATGGTCGACGGCGAAGGACGCGCCACGGAGGACAGATACATGTACCGCGTGCATTGGTCCGATGCCGAGGGCGGGTTCGTGTGCACGGTGGCCGAGCTGCCGGACCTGCGGTTCACGGCGCAGTCCTCGGTCGACGCGCTGATGGGGCTGCATGTGCTGGTGCGCCGGCATCTCGGCGCGCTGGCGGATGCGGGGCAGGAGATCCCCCAGCCGTTCGAGGACCGGCACTATTCCGGACACTTCATGGTGCGCGTCCCCCCGGAGGTGCATCGGCGTCTGGCCATCGAGGCCGCCGAGCAGGGGGTCTCGATCAACCGTCTGGTGCAGTCGCGTCTGGCCTGAGGTCCTCCGCGTACCGTCGGCGTCCGGCGGGGTAGGATGTCCAATCGTGATTCAGGTTCATGCGCATCAGATCAGGCGGACGGACGCCGACGCCAAATACCGGCAGATGACCGGCAGTCCGGTCAGACCGCTGATCCTGAGGCTCTGCCTGCCGGCGGTGGTCTCGAACCTGGTGACGACCGCGTACAACCTCACGGACACGTTCTTCATCGGCCAGCTCGGCACGGCGCAGTCCGGCGCCATCGGCATCGCGTTCTCGGTGATGACCGTGCTGCAGGCGCTGGGCTTCTTCTTCGGCAACGGCGCCGGCAACTCCATGAGCCGCGAGCTGGGCAAGCAGCACAACGACCGGGCGTCCAGACTGCTCGCCATCGGGTTCGTCGGCGCCGTGCTGTCCGGTCTGGTCGTGGCCTGTTGCGGACTGGCCACGCTGCGCGTCCTGGTGACGGGACTCGGCGCCACGGACACCATCGCCCCCTACGCCGTGCAGTACCTGACGCCGATCCTCGTCGCCGCGCCGTGCGTGTGCGGATCGTTCGCGCTCAACGGCCTGCTGCGCTATCAGGGGCAGTCGGCGTTCGGCATGATCGGACTGGTCTCCGGCGCGCTGCTCAACTTCGCGCTGGCGCCGCTGTTCATCTTCGTGCTCCGCATGGGCATCTTCGGCGCGGGGCTCGCCACCGGCATCTGCCAGACGCTGAGCTTCGCGATCCTGACGACCATGAGCGCGCGCTTCGGCGTGCTGCGGCTTTCCTTGCGGCAATGCCGCCCCGACGTGCTGCTGGTGCGCGAGATCATCGGCGGCGGCCTGCCGTCGCTGGTGCGTCAGGCGGCCGGGTCCATAGCGGTGACCTGCGTGAACATCGCCGCCAATCCGTTCGGCGACGCGGCCATCGCCGGCATGGCCATCGTGATGCGCATCATGCTCGGCGCCAATTCCGTGATCATCGGACTGGGGCAGGGATTCCAGCCGGTGTGCGGCTACAACTACGGCGCGGGGCTGAACGGCCGCGTCCGGGAGGCGTACTGGTTCTGCGTGACGCTGTCTACGGCGGTGCTGGCGGCGCTCGGCGTGGCGATCTGGTGCACGGCCCCGCAGCTGGTGGAGGTGTTCCGGTCGGATCCGGCCGTGGTGCAGGTGGGCGTCGCCGCGCTGCACATCCAGTGCTTCACCATGGTGCTCAACGGCGTGAACATGATGGGCAACATGATGAGCCAGACCATGGGCAAGACCGGCGTCGCCTCGTTCCTTGCCGTATGCCGCATGGGGCTGTTCCTGGCCCCGACCGTCCTGGTGCTGCCGCATGTCATCGGCGTGCTCGGCGTGGAGGCGGCGCAGTCGGTCAGCGACGTCCTGTCGTTCCTCGTCACCGTGCCGTTCCAGCGCAGGCTGCTCGAGGGACTGCGCTGACGTTTCCGCCTGTCCCTCCCTCCGTCTGTTCTGTTCCTCTGCCCGTTCATCGACGGGAAGGCCCGTGCGTCTCGCGGGGAATGCGAGGCGCACGGGCCTTCGTCTGCGCATGGGGTCCGCCGTACGGCGTGCGATCTAGCGCACGACCTTGTAGCCGGCGGTCCACGGGGTCTGCTCGGTCACGCCGAGGATGATCTGCAGCGCGCCCATGCCCTCGAGGTACTGCGCACGCTTGAGCGGACCGGCGTCCACGGTCTTCAGGCCGCCCTGCTCCACGAGGTCGCGCACGGCCTTCTTGGCGGCATCGTCGTCGGCGGCCACCTGCACCACGGTCGGCGCGCCGTCGTTCACGCCGGAGGCCAGCGTGGCGGCGAAGGTGGTGTTGAACGCCTTGACCACCGTGGTGTTCGGCAGCTTGGCGGCCAGCTCCTCGGCGGCGGACGCCGTGCCCTGCGGCAGCGCGAGATCGAACGTGGTGAAGTCGATCGGGTTGGACGGGTCGACCAGGACCTTGCCGGCGAGCTGGTCGCCGTAGGCGGCGAGCACGTCGGCGTACGCCGGGTAGGGGAGGGCGGTCACGACGATGTCGCCGGTGACCGGCTCGCCCCAGGCGGCGGCGGTCGCGCCGGACACGGCGGCGGCCTTCTGCGCGTCGCGGTCGATGACCTGCACGTTCGCTCCGGCCTTGACGGCGATGGCGGCGACGGCCGATCCGATGTTGCCGGCTCCGATGACGGTGACGTTGCTCATGATGGTTCCTTTCGGTGTGGTTGCTGCGGTGTGGTTGCGTTTCCGCGTTGATGACCACGATATGACTTCTGCTGAGATATTTCAACTCGAGATATCTCAGATCCGAGTGATTGCGCATGCGGCAATGTCGCGGCATCGGCGGAACGGCGCGGTTTTGTCGACCGGTCACGTCGTTTTGCGATCGGCGTGTCGTCTTGAGATATTTCAGATTGAATTATCGATAACCCATGCGTCACGACGAGGCGGACGTGTGCGAATCCTGCGCCGTGCGCGTTGCGCCGACGGGAAACCACGCGAAGAAATATGTCGAAATGAGGTATGGTGAAGGGTATGAACGTAGTGGAGATCATGACCCTGGGATTCCTGACGGAGGGATCGACCTGCGGCTACCGCCTGCGCAAGAAGATGGAGCGCCTCAACGGCTTCGCGCGCCCCTTCAGCGACGGCACGCTGCACACCGTCACCGGCAGGTTCGTCAAGGCGGGCTACATCGGGGAGACCTTCGAGGTCGTCAACGGGCGTCGCCTGCGCCAGTTCCACATCGAGCCGGCGGGACGCGAGAAGCTCATCGAGGAGCTCAAGGGCGCGGACGGCTACATGGTCAGCGACATCACCAAATGGTCGATCGTCATGTCGTTCCTCTCCGTCATCCCGGACAGGGCCGACCGCGACGCCGTGCTGCGCCGTCGCCTCGCCGTGCTCGACTCGGACGTGCGACGCATGTACAGCGACGGCATGGAGCCGATCGACAACGATCTGATCACCGACAAGTACCGTCGTGCCGTCATCGCCGTGCATGACGCGGAGATCGAGGCCGAACGCGCATGGCTCATGGGCGAGCTGGGCGCCGGCGCCGCGAAGAACGCCGAATCCGCATCGGGCGTCGAGGCCTAGGCGGACGTGAATGCGGACATGGCGGCGGAACGCGCCGCGCCGCGCGGGGTGAACGTGGGCGCGCCGCCGTCCGCGCGTGAGATCGAGACGCTGTACGCCGACATGCTGCGCGCGATCGGCCCCACGGGATGGTGGCCCGCCGAGACGAGGTTCGAGATCATGGTCGGCGCCGTGCTGACGCAGAACACGGCATGGGGCAACGTCGCGCGGTCGCTCGAGGCGCTCCGCGGCGCCGACGCGCTGACGCCGCGCGCGCTGCTGCGCATGGACGAGGAACGGCTGCGCAACCTCATCAGACCGTCCGGCTTCCAGCGCAACAAGGCGCGGGCGCTGCGCGACCTGAGCCGATGGTTCGTGGATCGGTGCGACGCGGATCCGGGACGGTTGGCGCACGTGGACGACGTGGCGCTGCGCGGCGAACTCCTCTCACTGTTCGGCGTCGGGGGAGAGACCGCCGACGACCTGATGCTCTACGTGTTCGACCGCCGGGCTTTCGTGGCCGACGCCTACGCGCGCCGCCTGCTCGCGTTCTGCGGGTGGACGCCTCCGCGCGGATACGCCGCGTTCCATGACGCGATGATCGGCCCCGTGCTCGCGACGTCGCTGGGCGTGCCGGAGCTGCAGGAGCTCCACGGGCTCATCGATGAGTTCGGCAAGGTATGGCGCGACGACGACGCCAAGACGCGATCGCCGCTGGCCGCGTGGCGCGGCGCTCTGTCGGGGCGATAGGGCGTCCCGCACCCGGCAGGCGAAGACCCGGGTTTTCGTGCGATCGACGGAATGACGGGACTTGATTCGGGAATCCTCCTCTTCCCTTGCTTTGGACGATGTCCGATCGGCAAGCGAACGGCCGGGTTTTTCCCGGTTCGGCGGAATGACGCGGACTTGCTTGGAAACCTGCCTCTTCGTTTGCCGAAGATGATGTCCTGTGAGCAAGCGAACGGCCGGGTTTTTCCCGGATCGGCGGAATGGCGGGGCCCGGTTCGGAAACCTGCCCGTTCGTTTGCCGAGGGCGGACCCTTCGCGCGCCGGCGAGAGCCCGCACCCTGCACCGAAATTCCGCCATGCGGACCGCGGTCCGTGATTCGGCCAATCGCCGGAGCGCCGCACCCGTGCGCGTTACCGTGGGCCCCATGGTTCAGTGGGATTCGGAACAGTACCTGCGATTCGCGGCAGAGCGCACGCAGCCGTCTCGCGATCTTGCGGCGCAGCTGCCGCCCGACGACGGCACGGTGACGCGCGTGCTCGACATCGGCTGCGGCCCGGGCAACAGCACCGCCGTGCTGCGCGAACGCTATCCGCAGGCGCGCATCATCGGCGTCGACAGCTCGCGCGAGATGATCGAGGCGGCACGCGAGGCGCATCCGGACATCGAGTTCGCGCTGTGCGACGTGTCCGACGCGAAGCGCGTCGCCAGACTCCCCAGAGACTTCGACGTGGTGTTCTCCAACGCCTGCATCCAATGGGTGCCGGACCACACCACGCTGATCCCGCGTCTGATGCACCGGCTGCGCAAGGGCGGCACGCTCGCCGTGCAGACGCCGATGAACTACGACGAGCCCATCCATCGCATCATCGCCTCCGTGGTGCACGGCCCGCGCTTCGGCGCCATCCTGCCGCAGCAACGAGAGTTCTACAACCTCGAACCGGACGAGTACTGGGAGCTGCTGCGCAAACACAGCTCGGGGTTCCGCATGTGGATGACCACGTACCTGCACACGCTGCCCTCGCACGAGGCGATCATGGAGTGGTATCGCGGCACCGGTCTGCGCCCGTACCTGCAGGCGCTCGAGGGCATGGACGCGCAGGCGGAGTTCGAGGAGGAGATCTTCTCGCGTCTGCGCGCCGCATACCCCGTGCAGTCCGACGGCAGCGTCATCTTCCCGTTCCCGCGCTTCTTCTTCCTCGCCACCAGATGACGGGCCGTACAATGGCCGCATGAATTCCGCCGACATCCAGCATTCCGTCCAACGGCAGCGCCCGAGCGCCATCGAAGTGCGCGGTGCGCGCGTGCATAACCTGAAGAACGTCGACATCGACGTGCCGCTGGGCGAACTCGTCGGCGTGGCCGGCGTCTCCGGCTCCGGCAAGTCGTCGCTGGCGCTCGGCGTGCTGTACGCCGAAGGATCGCGGCGCTACCTGGAGGCGCTGTCCACCTACACGCGTCGGCGGCTCACGCAGGCGGGACGCGCGCAGGTGGACGCCGTGCTGCACGTGCCCGCCGCGCTCGCGCTGCACCAGCGTCCCGCCGTGCCCGGCGTGCGATCCACGTTCGGCACGATGACCGAGCTGCTCAACAGCCTGCGCCTCCTGTTCTCCCGCTGCGGCGCGCACGTCTGCCCGCATTGCGGCGCGCGCAACGAGCCGAGCCTCAACGTGGCCGCCGACCTGCCGATCGTCTGCTCCGGGTGCGGCAGGGCATTCCACGGCCCCGGCGCGGAGGACCTCGCCTTCAACTCGCGCGGCGCCTGCCCGCAATGCTCCGGCACCGGCGTGGTGCGCGAAGTGAACCGCGCGGCGCTCGTGCCCGACGAGAGCAAATCCATCGACGACGGCGCCGTGCTGCCGTGGGGATCGCTGATGTGGGATCTCATGAAGCAGGTGTGCGGCGCGATGGGCGTGCGCACGAACGTGCCGTTCCGGGACCTGACCGCCAAGGAACGCGACATCGTCTTCAACGGTCCGGCCGTCAAGAAGCACATCCTCTACCGGTCGAAGAAATCTGACGACTTCGCCGAACTCGACTTCACGTACTACAACGCCGTGTACACCGTGGAGAACGCGCTCGCCAAGGCCAAGGACGAGAAGGGGCTGAAGCGCGTGGCGCGGTTCCTCGTGGAACGCCCGTGCCGCGACTGCGCCGGGACGCGGCTGAGCGCGGCCGCACGCGCTCCGCAGGTGAACGGCACCGATCTGGCGCAGGCCGCCGCCATGACGCTCGACGACGCGACGGACTGGGTGCGCGACGTGCCGGACACGCTGCCCGAAGCCATGCGACGCATGGCGCGGAACATCGGCGAATCGTTCCTCGACGTCGCCCGCCGCCTGCGCGAACTGGGGCTGGGATACCTGTCGCTCGACCGCGCGGGCTCGACTCTCTCCACCGGCGAACGGCAGCGCGTGCAACTGGCGCGCGCGGTGCGCAACCGCACCACCGGCGTGCTCTACGTGCTGGACGAGCCGTCGATCGGCCTGCATCCGGCGAACGTGGACGGCCTGCTCGGCGTCATGCACGATCTCGTGGCGGACGGCAACTCCGTGGTCGTCGTCGACCATGACGTGCGCGTGCTCAAGGCGGCGGACCATCTCATCGAAATGGGACCGGTCGCCGGCGCCGAAGGCGGCCACGTGATCGCGCAAGGCACCGTGAGCGAGATCGAGCACACGTCAGACAGCCGCATCGCGCCGTTCCTGCGCGACGAAGCTCCCGAACGCGTGCGTGCGACCGTGGACGCGGCGCACATGTTCGAGCACGGCCGCATTGCGCTGCGCACCGGTCCGCTGCACACCGTCAGGCCGCTCGCCGTGGACATTCCGCGCGGACGCCTCGTGGCGGTGACCGGAGTCTCCGGCTCAGGCAAGACCACGCTCGTGCTGGAGACGCTGATCCCGGCGCTGCGCTCCCTCTACGATGCCGATGCGGCGAGACCGAGCCATGTGCTCGACATCGCAGCGGACGGCGTCCGGCGCGCGAACCTCATCGACGCGACGCCGATCGGCGCGAACGTGCGCTCCACCGTCGCCACCTACTGCGGCGTGCACGACGACCTGCGCCGTGCCTTCGCCCGATGCGACGCCGCCAAGAGCGCCGGATTCAAGGCCGGCGACTTCTCGTACAACACCGGACGTCTGCGCTGCCCCACCTGCGACGGCACCGGATCGATCTCGCTGGACGTGCAGTTCCTGCCCGACGTGGACATCGAATGTCCCGACTGTCGCGGATCGCGGTACGCTGCCGGTGCCTGGGACATCCGCCGAACCGGCAAGGACGGCATTGCGCGCTCGCTGCCCGAGCTCATGGCGATGAGCGTGGACGAGGCGCGCGCGGCGCTCGCCGACCTGCGCAGGACGCGCGAGCGGCTGGACGTGCTGCACGGTCTGGGACTTGGCTACCTGACGCTGGGGGAGCCGACGCCCGCGCTGTCCGGCGGCGAGGCGCAGCGGCTCAAGCTGGCCAGCGAAATGGGGCGTGCGCAGTCCGACGCGGTGTTCGTGTTCGACGAGCCGACCATCGGCCTGCACCCGCTGGACGTGCGCGTGCTTCTGGGCGTCTTCGACCGGCTGGTCGACGCCGGCGCCACGGTGGTGGTCATCGAGCATGATCTGGACGTGATCGCCAACGCCGATTATGTGATCGACATGGGGCCGGGCGGCGGCGCGAACGGCGGGCGCGTCGTGGCGACGGGCACGCCCGACGACATCGCCGCGAATCCCGATAGCGTCACCGGGCGGTATCTGCGCTGAGGCTCGGCAGGGTAGGCGTCTGGCGACGCGGCGCCGGCTGCCCTGCCGTGCTTATGCGGTCACTCGGCTGTGCTGATGCGGTCACTCGACCGTGGGATCGTTCTTGGCCGGCGCCACGTGATCGAACGTCTTCATGCTCCCGCCCGGCCAGTAGGTGAGCTGTAGCTGCCGGTCCTTCTGCCCTCCGGTGATCCGCAGGATCTCGTCCTTGACCGCCTGCGACTGGCTGACGGGCACAGCGACGGTGATCCTGTCGCCGAACCCGCCTCCGGTCTGCTGGAACATCAGGAACTCGTACCCGCTGCCCACCTTGAAGCCATTGATGTCCGAGGTCGTCACGATGGTCTCGGTGTGGGGCCCTTCGACGATCGCCGTGGCCGGGTTGCGGATGCAGGCGCCTCCGACGGCAAACAGGGTGAGCAGCAGCGCCAGACCGCGGCGCAGATCGACGCCGACGACGCCCGTGCCGTCGTAGCCTTCGCCATCGTCTGTGCCGTTTTCGCCGTTCTCGTCCGCCCGGCGGCGCAACGTCGTCTGGGACACGAGGAGCATGATCAGCACGATCGCCGCCGCGGCGAATGCGGCGATGCCGCCGGTCATCTTCCCGATGATCAGCTGCAGCCCGACGGCGTCGGGGATTCGCGCCATCAGCACCAAGCCGGTCACCGTGATCGCGATGGCCACCAGCGCGACGATCGAGGCGACGCGGGCCGCGGCGAACCGATGCCGTGCCGCCGACGCGATGGCCTCTTTCTCGGCGTCGGTGTATGCGGCGGAACGGGCGCCCTCCGCTGCGGCGGCCCGGACTGCGGCGATCATGTCGGCGTCCAGCGTTGCCTCGGCGTCCTCGCGGGCGTCGTCGGAGGACGGCGCATCGGCCTGCGTCCACGGCTGCAGCAGTCGGATCGCGCGGCATTCCTCCGACTCGGGGTACCAGTCGAGGATCACGCGCGTGCCCTCGTGCTTCAGCGCCTCGTCCAGCTCATGGTCGCGGTAGGCCCGCCACGGGATGCGAGTGAACGTCAGCGCATGGCCGTCATCGGTGCGGAAGCTCCATGTCGTGGTCGCATCGCCGTCCGAATCCTCGTGGTAGGAATACTCCGTGAGCGTGGCCGGCGCGGTCATGCTGCCCTGCCGCACCTGCGCGGCGTAGTGCAGCAGCAGCCTGAGGCAGACGTAGAGGGCCAGTGCGCTGAGAACCATCATCAGCACGTTCAGCGGAGTGCCGCCGAGGGATCGCATCATGCGGGGGATGGTCATCTCCTCGCCGCCGCCGATCAGGAACAGGCCGGCCAGCAGCCCCACCATCGCGCATCCGATCATTCTGCCGCCGAACTGCCACATGCCGCCCTCCCCAAGGGAACGAAAATGGGAACGAAAACCGCTTCACGTCCATTGTGCGGCGGGGAATGGCGGTGCGGCGCCGCTGCGGCGATAAGTTCGTCTGCCGTTCATGTTGCGCGGGTCGCGGGACGCTGTGCGCTCGGCGTGGCGTCGGCTCCGCTGCTGCCGGCATCGATGGCGCTCATCAACGAGGCGAACCCCGATCCGCGCCGGCATGCATGGGCGTTGGCGCCGTGGGGCGCGGGCGGAGCCGCGGCCTCCGCGGTGGGACCGCTGCTGGCCGCGGGCCTCGCGGCGCTGCTCGCGTTCGTGGTCTCGCAGGCCGAGGTCGCGTCTCCGATGATGCTGCTCGGGCTGTTCCGCGTGCGCGGCATGCAGGTGGCGCTGCAGATCGGCTTCATCATGATCTTCAACTGGCACGGCATGGTGTTCATCTGCACGATGTTCCTGTGGGACGGCTCGGCATGGGCGCGTTTGCCGCGGGGTCGTGATCGTGCCATCGCGTTCGTGCGGTGCTTGTCGGCGAGCGGGACTAGGGTCGGAAGCCATGTGTTCCATGTTGTTGGCCGCGTGCCCGCAGACCGGCGGTCTGCCCGGCAGAGCGGGGAACTGAGACCCGTCGTCGGGTCTCGGGGCGGAGCCCTGCCCGTGCGCGGCCCCGTCCGGATCGTCGTCACAACAACCGCTGCAGACCGCCACGTGCCGCCGTCCGCCCACGTCCGCGGACGTGGATCTCCATCGCGGGCGCAGCGACATACGAGACATCGAGGAAATCGGGGGAATCTGCGAAGGGTTCCGGAAAGCCGACGAACCTCGAGGAACAGGAACACCCATATGTCTTCCACATCCCAACACGGCCGACCCGCGTCGGCTCGATCCTCATCGTCCCCCGCGCTCGGAAACGGTGTCGCGGATCCCCGGGAACACGGCTGGCGTTCGCGCGTCACGCTGCTGCTCGTCGGGCAGGCCTTCTCCCTGCTCGGCTCCAACATCGTCCAGTACGCCCTGTGGTGGTGGATCGTGCTGCAGGAGCAGAGCGGCTGGGCCATGCTGCTCACCACCCTGTTCGGCGTGGTGCCGCAGGGCGTCGTGTCGATCTTCGGCGGCTCCATGGCCGACCGGTACCCCCGCAAACGGCTCGTCATGCTGCCGGACCTCATCATCGCCGGCGTCACGGTCCTCCTGTCCGTGAGCTTCGCGATGGGATGGGCGAGTCTGTCCGTCATCTTCGTCGTGCTGTTCATCCGGTCCGCCGGCGGCGGCGTGCAGACCCCGGCCGTCCAGTCGTTCATCCCGGACGTGGTACCGGCCGGCGGACTGCTGCGCATCAATGCGATCTACGGCATGATCAACTCGGCGAACATGCTCGTCGCGCCCGCCGTGGCCGCCGTGCTCATCAACGTGATGCCCCTGTGGTCGATCCTGCTCATCGACGTGACCACCGCGGTGATCGGCGTCGGATTCGTGGCGCTCATCCGCGTGCCGCACGGCGGGCGCACATCGGCCGGCATGCCGACGCGCATGCGCGACGACGGCGTCGAAACTCCCGAAGGCGGCGCTCCCGTCTCCGGCATCCGTCGCGCATTCGCCGATCTGCGAGCGGGACTGGCGTACACGATGCGCCATCCGCGTCTTCGCGGCGTGGTGCTGGGCGACGCGCTCGCCAACTTCGTGGCCGTCGCGCCGATGAACCTCACCCTGCTGCTCATGACCCGCGAATACGAAGGGCGGGACCTGGACCTCGGGTTCGTGCACCTCGTCACCGCATCCGACAAGCTCGCCGCCAACGAGCTGAGCTGGAGCGTGGGCATGCTGCTGGGCGGTCTTGTCATGTCCACGATCGGCGTGAGGATGATCCGCAACGCCATGCGTGTGGGCGCGCTCGCCATCGGGGCGGTCGGCCTGACGATCGTCGGGCTCGGCATCGCGCCGGGGCTGCTGAGCTACATGGTCATCAACGTGCTGTGCGGCGTCGCCTGGGGCGTCTGCGCCGGACCGATGCGCACCGTCATCCAGACCGAATCCGACGAGGCGATGATCGGACGCGTGTTCGGCGTCGACACCACGCTCGCCACGTTCGGCATGCCGCTGGGCATGCTCGTGTTCGCGCCGCTCGCCGACGTGATCCCGATCTCCTGGGTGTTCGTCGCGGGAGGTCTGCTCGCCCTGCCGGTCTCCTGGTACGTGCTCGCCCTGTCCCGCGAGGACGCCGATCCGCATTCACGACAGACGACCGGAGGAACACGGCGATGACGACGGGCACATGCATGAATGATCCCGTGACGCTGCGGCCGCTGCGCCGCGACGACTATCCGGCGCTCGCCGGGATGCTGCGGCGCATGTGGTACGCCGATCCCGCGACGAGCGAAGCGTGCGCGCGGCGGCTGGCGACCATCGACCTGCATCACTGCCTGTCCTGCTCGACCATCGCAACGGTCGCGGAGTGTGGCGGCGAGGTCGTGGGCATGATCCTGGCGCGCGTGGACGCGGACGCCTCGTTCGGACGTTCGACACCGCTCAACCGGCATGTGCGCAGAGTGATGTACGAAGCGCTGCCGCTGCCGTTCTCGGCTGAAGGACGGCGCGGCATCCGCGACGCGCTGAACATGGTCGCCGTTGACGCGCGTCTGATGCGAGGGCTCACAGGGCGCTACGATGCCGAGATCGTGCTGTTCCTCGTCGACGAGCGGCAGCGCGGCCGAGGCGTGGGACGCGCGCTGTTCGACCATGTGATGCGGCGGTTCCGCGCCGGCGGCGTGCGACGCTACTTCCTGTTCACCGACACCACCTGCGACGTCGGCTTCTACGACCATCGCGGACTGACGCGGGTTCGTGAGGAAGCCACGTCCCATGTCGACGGCACGTCGGACACGTACTACCTAGTTGAAGGCGAAGCGCAGAAGAGACGGACGCGCCTGGAAGACGCGGACGGACGTCGTCGCAGACGCTCGTCAGGAGAGTATGATCATGCCCTTGGCCGGCGATTGCCGGCTCGTACATGTGACCCATATCGAAGGGAATGCTGATAACCACTCAATCATTGCCAACGCATACGTCCCAAGACTCCTCGAAGGAGCCGATCGCATCGGATCCGCTCGAAAACGGCTGGAAGCGCCGTGCCGCATTGCTGCTCACGGGCCAGGCGTTCTCGCTGCTCGGCTCCAGCGTCGTGCAGTTCGCCATCTGGTGGTGGATCGTCATGCAGACGCGCACCGGATCGGCCATGCTGATGGCCACGCTGTTCGCCGTGCTGCCACAGTCGCTCGTCGCCGTGTTCGGCGGACCCATGGCCGACCGGTACAATCGCAAGGCGCTGATCGTCCTGCCGGATCTCATCATCGCAGGCGTCACCGTGGCGCTGTCGGCGAGTTTCGCGACCGGATGGGCGAACCTGTCGCTGATCTTCGTGGCGCTGCTCATTCGATCGGCCGGATCGGGCATTCAGGAGCCGGCGGTGCAGTCGTTCATCCCCGACGTGGTGCCGGCCGACAAGCTGCTGCGCGTCAACTCGATATTCGGCGTCATCGGTTCGGCGAACCGCATCGCCGCGCCGGCGCTCGCCGCGGTGCTCGTCAATCTGGTGCCGCTGTGGGCGATTCTGCTGGTCGACGTGACCACTGCGGTCATCGGCGTGGGATTCGTCGTCATGATCCGCTTGCCCATGAAGGATGCCTCCATGCGGCGGGCTCCCGCTGACGCCGACGGCACGGCGATGAGCGAAGCTGGGATGCGGCCCCGCGCCGAAGCCGAATCCGCTGGGCTGGTGGCCGTTCTGCGCCGCACCTTCGCGGACCTCAAGGCCGGCATGGCGTACACGATGCGCCATCCGCATCTCAAGGGCGTCGTGCTGGGCGACGCGCTCACCTGCTTCATCGCGGTCGCGCCGATGAACCTGACCCTGCTGCTCATGGCGCGCGAATACGAAGGCATCGACCTGAACCTCGGATTCGTGAACCTGACCACCGCGTCCGACAAGCTCGCCGCCAACGAGCTCGGGCTGAGCGTCGGCCTGCTGCTCGGCGGCGCGCTGATGTCGGCGCTCGGTCCACGCCTGCTGCGCGGCAGCCTCGCCCGGATGCGCGCGATCGCCTGCGGCATCGCCATGGTCGGCATCACCGTCATCGGGCTGGGAATCGCGCCGAACCTGCTGGCCTATCTCGTCATCGACGTGCTCAACGGCGTGGCCTCGGCCATCTGCGTCGGCCCGATGCACACCGTCCTGCAATCCGAATCGGACGAATCGATGACCGGGCGCGTGTTCGGGCTCGACACCATGCTCTGCACGCTCGGCGAGCCGCTGGGCATGCTCGTGTTCGCGCCGCTGGCCGACGTGATCCCGATCGCATGGGTGTTCATCTCCGGCGGCCTGCTCACCCTGCCGGTGGCGTGGTACGTGCTCGTGCTTGCCGGGCGTCAGCCGGCCAGCAGCGCATCCGCGTAGCGGGCGGCCGATGTGGCGAGCTCGGCGTCCGTGAGCTCCATGGACCTGAAGACGACGAACGGCTCCAGCCACGCGGCGCGCGTGTAGCGGGCCATCATCCGGTACGGCGAGAGCACTTCGCCGATCGTGGCGCCGTTGTCTTCGGTCTGGTATTCGGATGCTGGGCCGCCTGCCGTGGTGGCGACCATGATCTCCTTGCCCTTCAGCGCTTCGCCGCCCGGGCCGTACGCCCAGCCGTATGCCAGCACCTCGTCCTCCCACTGCTTGAGCAGTGCGGGGGAGGAGTACCAGTAGAGCGGGAACTGCAGCACGATGCGGTCGTGCTGCTCGATGAGCCGCTGCTCCGCGGCGACGTCGATTGTGCCGTCGGGGCAGAGCGCATACTCGTCGCGCACGGTGACGGCGTCGGACGGCAGCTTCCGCGCTGCTGCCATGAGCGCCGCGTTGGCGCGTGACTTCGCCATGTCGGGGTGGAATACCAGAACCAGGGTCTTCATTGTCTGCCTCCTGTCTCCAGGGCCGTCGCGGCCATTGGGATCGTGCATCCATTGTCGACGTCGGCGGCGACCGGCGGGGCGGCGCCTGCCGGCTCGGCGAAGTCGATGACCAGTTCGCGGCCCATGCCTCGGGCCAGCGCTTCGAGCGTGCGGAACGACGGGTTGATGTGCGCCTGTTCGATGCGGCCGATCGTGATGCGGGAGATGCCGGAGCGTTCCGCCAGCTGATCCTGCGTCAGGCCGCATTGCCGGCGCGCGTGGGCCAGCGCCTCGCCGATCTGGGGATAGACGTCATTGCGGGCGTCGGCGCCCGAGTTATATGACTTGGTGGACATGGGCCCATTGTGTCATTCACGGCGTACCGCGGTGCCGTGGTGCGCCGCGAATCGGCCGCGCAGACGCGCGCACCATGCGCGAAGGCGGCCTCCCGGTGTGGAAGGCCGCCTTCATGCGAACGGGATGGCCCTGCCGTTGGCAGAGGGCCCGCGTTACTCGGCGAGGAACGCCTTGTATGCCCTGACCTGCTCGGCCAGCGCCTCGTCGGAGATGCCGAAGGAGCCGAACGTCACGAACGGTTTGACCCACGTGGCGTTGATGTGGTTGGCCGTGCCCTGGAACGGGACGAGCACCTGGTCGATGGTGAACTTGTTGTCGCCCTCCGGCTGGTACTTCGACTCGGGGGATCCGGTGGACACGGCGACGGCGAACTCCTTGCCTTCGAACGCGTGGCCATCGGAGCCGTACGCCCAGCCGTGCTCCAGTACGTCGTCCTCCCACTGCTTGAGCAGCGCGGGGGAGGAGAACCAGTACAGCGGGAACTGGAAGACGACGCGGTCGGCGGCGTCCACGGCGGCCTGCTCGGCCTTGACGTCGATCCTGCCGTCCGGGTACAGCGCGTACTCGTCGCGCACGGTGACGTTCTCCAGCTCGCCGGCGGCATTGGCGAGCGCCTTGTTGACGTTGGACTGGCCGTTGAGGGACGGGTGGAACACGAGCACGAGGGTCTTCATGATGGTCTCCTTGATCGTTGTCGTTCGATTCTGCATGAGATATCTCAGATCGAGATATCCATTCCTGTATCACTGTTGCAGACGACGCACCGGCGGGGAAGGCGATTATGCTGCGGGCGAACGGTGGCTCGAGCGGAGCTCGGGCGGGACGATGGATGGACGCGCGACATGCGGGATGGACGCGACATGCGGGCCGAAACGGACGAAATCCCGAATTCGCAGCGCGAAAGGGACGCTGCTGCGGGGGTTTGGCGCTTGGAATAGCGGATTTCGTCCTTTTCGGCCCGTAAGCTCGAATGTCCCGGGCGCTCGAAGCGGCAGGCGGATCCAGCTAGCGGGCCTTGCGTGCCGGCCCGGCCGCCGACGCGAACCGGACGTGCCGGTTGAGGAGGTTCACGATCTGCCCGGTGATGGCCGCGGCGACGACGGTGCCGACGCCGAGGCCGTCGAGCCGCCCGAAGAACACGAACGACAGCGCGGCGGCGATGACGATCAGCGACACGTCGAAGCACACCTTGAGCGTGCCGAACCGCGCCTTGGTGACGATCTGCAGGGCTCGCACCGCGCCTTCGCCGGGCACCATGATGAGCCCCGGCGCCACCTCCATGCAGATGCCGAGCGCCAGGATGACGCAGCCGAGCAGCAGTCCGGCGCCGCGCGCCCACCAGGAGACCGGCGAGAACCAGGCCAGCAGCGCCATGCCGGCGTCGAGCGTGGCGCTGAACCAGAACGTGACCGCCAGCTGCAGGAACTGCACGGGCTGGAAGTCGCGGCGCAGCAGCAGGATCTCCATGACTACGAACGCCGCGTTCATGACGAACGTGGTCACGCCGAAGCTGATCTGCGGGAATCGCAGCGCGAATACCCATGCGATGCTGGAGATCGGCGAGGTGCCGAGGTTGCTCTTGGTGATGAGCGCGATGCCGAAGGATTCGACGGCGAGTCCGACGAGCAGCGACAGGACGCGCTTGACGATGTAGGGCATGCGAATCGTGCGCGGCATGTCACTCGGCCTCCGTCGCGTCAGGGCGTGCGGTGCGCGGCATGTCACTCGGCCTCTGCTGCGTCAGGGCGTGCGGTGCGCGGCGTAGCGGATTCCTGCGCGTCCGCCTCCCGCAGGTTCGCGATGACGCGCCTGAGTGCCTCGTTGAGATCTTGCCGCTCGGCCGTGGTCATGCCGGCCGTGGCCGTGGCATCGGCGGCGGCCATGATGGCGCCGATCCGGGGCAGCAGAGCGCGTCCGGCGTCGGTGAGGAACACGCGGGCGGAGCGTCGGTCGGTCTCATTGGCTTCGCGGCGGACGAGCCCGCGCCGTTCCATGCGCGTGAGCAGGCCGGTCATCGTGGACTTGTCGAGGATGCATTCCTCGCAGATCTCCTTGGCGGTGCGTCCGTCGCGCTCGTTCAGGCATTCGAGGATCTTCGGCTGTCCGGGCAGCAGTCCGATGCGTCGGATCGCCTCGTCGATGCGCCGATTGGAATGATTGAAGGCCCGCAGCAGCAGGAAGTGCAGTTCGTCGTCCAGCATGATGCCTCGATTCCCGCGGCGACGTTCCGTCGTCGTGCGTCGCGGCCATGCTACCACCGTTTAGTTTGCATGCAAACTATCCTGTGGCGGGGTGGGGGCGGATTCGTTCGGAGCGCGCAGCGAATCGACCATCTGCGCGACGATCTGCGGCATCTGCGACCGGCGCAGCGCTGCGACGGTCTCCGGGGTGAACGTCGCGGCTCCCGTGCCGATTGCGCCCAGGATGCCGCTCGCAGCGAATTCCAGGATGATCCGCTGGGCCGGGTCGAGCGCCGCGCGGTCGACGCCCAGCAGTCCGAGCCAGATGCCGACGATGAAGTCCTTGAGCTGTCGGGCCAGTCCGGCCGATCCGTGCGGCCCGGCGATCAGCGCGATGCGTCCCATCATGTTCCGGTACCTGTCGCTGGCGGCGAAGCGCTCGGCGCGGTCGAACAGCGCGTTGTCGCCGGGCGAGCGGATCATGCCGGCGATGAACGCGATGACGGTCGGATCGTCGTAGATCGAGGCGATCGCATCGTCGGCCAGCTCGGGGATACTGGTGTAATGGTAGTAGAAGGCGCTGCGGTTGAGGCCGCTTTCGCGCGTGACGTCGCTGACCGTGATGCGTGCGTAGGGCTTCGCCTCAAGTAGCCGCCAGAAGGCGTTCTGCATCCGCTGCGGTGCTGATGCGTCGCCCGACTTGGGTCGTCCCATGTCCTCGTGTCCTTTCGTCGTGCCGATGGTCACACTGTAAACCCGACATCGCGTATGATTCCCGCCTGCGCGTGGAAACCCGACGGAATGTCGGATATTGCGGATTTTTATCCGACACCGTGATGAATACGATCGGGCATCGCCTGAGGCAGACAACCCATAACGGATACGAAGGGACCATCATGGCATTTCTCGAATTTCATGACGTCGTACGGCAATACGGCACGGGGGAATCCGCCGTGCTCGCGCTCGACCACGCGACGTTCGACATCGAGCAGGGCGAGCTCGCCGTCATTCTCGGCGCATCCGGCGCCGGCAAGTCGACGGCGCTCAACATCCTCGGTGGCATGGACCGCGCCACATCCGGCACCGTGCGCCTCGGCGGCCGTGACGTCACCAAGGCGAGCGAGGCCGAGCTCACCGACTACCGCCGCTTCGACGTGGGCTTCGTGTTCCAGTTCTACAACCTCGTGCCCAACCTGACCGCGCTGGAGAACGTGGAACTCGCCAGCCAGATCTGCCCGGACGCCCTCGACGCCCGCGAGACGCTGGAAAAGGTCGGCCTCGGCGGCCGACTGAACAACTTCCCGGCGCAGCTTTCCGGCGGCGAGCAGCAGCGCGTCTCCATCGCCCGGGCCCTCGCCAAGAACCCCAAGCTGCTGCTGTGCGACGAGCCGACCGGCGCGCTCGACTACAACACCGGCAAGCAGATCCTGCAACTGCTGCAGGATTCCTGCCACGAGCACGGCATCACCGTGGCGCTCGTCACCCACAACTCGGCCCTCGCGCCCATGGGCGACCGCCTGATCCGCTTCCGCTCGGGCAAGGTCACCGAAATCGCCGTCAACGAGCATCCGACGCCCATCGCGGACATCGAATGGTAGGAGGCGCTTCCATGGCTCGGAACACAAGGAAAACCGCCCTGTGGAAGGACGCATGGCGCGCCGTCTCCGGCAACGGGAAGCGCTTCGCCGCGATCGTGGTGATCTGCGCAGTCGGCGTGATGATGATGTGCGGCCTCAACTCGGTCGGGCGCGACATCCGCGGCGGTCTCGACGACTTCTTCGACGAGACGGACATGCACGACATTGCGATCGTCTCGACCCTCGGCCTCGACGACGCCGACATCAGCGCCCTGCGCGATGTGAGCGGCGTGGCCGATGCGGCAGGCGAGCGCACGGCGAGCGCGACCACCAAGGTGGATGGCCGGCAGGCATCCGCCACGGTGACCGCCTTGAACGACCGCGGCATCGACCGCCCGTACCTTGTCGAAGGACGCCTGCCCGAATCGGCGCATGAGATCGCCGTCACCCGGCAGTACCTCGATGACGCCGGCAAGCGGCTCGGCGATGCGCTGACGTTCGACGAGGACACCGTGGAAGGAACGTCGCCCGCGTTCGCGGACGGCGACTACACGATCGTCGGCGTCGTCATCGACCCGAACGACATCGTGAACCCGTCCGGCCCGCTCGCCCTCGTCTCCGGCGCCAAGACCGTCTACCCGATGGTCGTCGCCGAAGCCGCCGCGGCCGATGTTGACGCGCCCTACGCGTCCGCTGTCGTCACGGTCTCCGGCGCCGCCGCGCTGGGCACGTACGACGACGACTACCTGAGTCTCATCGATGCCGCGAAGCACAGCATCGAGGCGATCCAAGCCGACCGCGAGCGGGCGCGCACCGACGCCGTGCACGACGCCGCCTACGACAAGGCGATGGAATCTGTCAACGAACAGAAGGCGAAGGCGGATGCGCTGCCCGACGGCCTGCCTGCCAAGGCGGCCGCCGAGGCGAAGATCGCCGACGCCGAAGCGGCGATCCGCGAGAAGGTCGACGCGCTGCCGAGCGCGAAGTGGATCGTGCGCGACCGCACCGCCGTCACCAGCTACGCCGACGTGAAGACCCAGAGCGACATGGTCTCCCGCCTCGGCACGCTGTTCCCCGCGCTGTTCCTCGTCATCGCCCTGCTCGTGAGCCTCACGGCCGTGGCGCGCATGGTGGAGGAGGACCGTCAGCTCATCGGCACGTACAAGGCGCTCGGCTACACGCGCCGCGAAACGATGCTCAAGTACGTGCTGTACGCGTCCGTCGCCAGCCTGACAGGCGGCCTGATCGGCGACCTGCTGGGGCTTGTGGGACTGCCGTTCGTGTTCACGCGTCGGCTCATCAGCCGCATCTACGTGCTGCCGAGCTATCCGCTGCTCGTGGACTGGAGGCTCGCGGTCGGCGGCGTGCTGCTGTTCGTCGTGGCCGTCACCGGCTGCGCGACGGCCGCCTGCATCGGCTCGCTGCGCCTTGCGCCGGCGGAGCTCATGCGGCCCAAGGCGCCGAAGGCCGGGCGGACGATCCTGCTCCAGCGCGTCGGCTTCGTATGGAACCGCCTGAGCTTCCTCGGCAAGGTCACCGCGCGCAATCTGCTGCGCTACAAGAGCCGCGCGCTCATGGTGATCGTCGGCGTGCTCGGCTGCACCGCGCTCATGACCGCCGGATTCGGCATGGGCACCTCCGCGCTGACGCTCATGCCCCGCCAGCACGACGAGATCGCCACGTACGACGTGATGGCCGTCACCAAGCCCGCCGATCATGACGCGGCCCAGCGCGAGCTCGACGGGGACGCCGCCGTGCGCTCCTCGCTGCCGCTGCAGCTCGGCTCCGCCACGCTGTCCGCGGCGAACGACGGCGACGGCGAGAAGGTCAGCGCGCAGCTCATGGTCATCCCCGACGGACGCTCTCTTGACGGGTACGTCGACCTGCATGCGGACGACGGCACGCCGATCGCGCTGGACGAAGACAACGACGGCGCGGTGGTGACCGCGAACGCCGCCAAGACGCTGGGGCTTGCGGACGGCAGTGCGCTGGACGTGACGGACGCGCTCGCCAACGCGGCAAGCGTCACGGTCTCCGGCGTGGCGCAGTACTACACCGGCAACGTGGTGTTCATGACGCAGTTGGCGTACGAGCAGGCGTTCGACGCGGAGTTCGCGCCCAACGCCGACCTGATCGACGTACAGGGCGACGACGACGCGCAGATCGCGATCGCCGACCGGCTCGCCGGCGATGACGCGTATCTCACGGTGATGAGCTCCGCCAAGCAGGAGCGCGACTTCGCGAAGAGCTTCATGATTTTCTTCGTCATGATCGGCTTCATCGTGGTCATGGCCGCCATCCTCGCCGTGGTGGTGCTCTACACGCTCGCCAGCACGAACATCTCCGAACGCGAACGCGAGCTCGCCACCATCAAGGTGCTCGGCTTCCGCCGCCGCGAGGTGCACGGGTACGTGAACAAGGAGATCCTGCTGCTCTCCGCGATCGGCGTCGCACTGGGCCTGCCGTGCGGGCGCGCGCTGCTGGGCTTCCTCGTGAGCAGGCTCGACCTGCCGGGCATGAACATCGTGCCGAACGTGGAATGGTACTGCTACGTGGCCGCCGCCGCGCTGGCGTTCCTGTTCACGTGGCTGGTGAGCCGCGCCACCAACCGCACGCTCGACCGCATCGACATGGTCGGCGCGCTCAAGAGCCCGGAGTGAGCGCGGCCGCGCTGACGCAGGGCCGCTCGCGTCGGGCGCTGGCTTGCGCCAGTGCCCGTCAGCGGTTCGTGAGCGCTTCCTGCGTAGGTTGGGCGCCGTGCCGTCGTCCTGAGCGAGGGCCGTCAGGCCGGAGTCGAAGGATCCCCGGTCATTAACGGGGAATGACCAAGGATCTTTCGACTCCGCGCTACGCGTTCCGCTCAGGATGACGGGTAGCGGGTTCCGTCCGCCCGCCACATCATGCCGATGTGGGGGATACCGTCCTCCAGGAACTCGTCGGACACCTGCGTGAACCCGAGGCCTTCGTAGAGTCCTCGCGCATAGGTCTGCGCCTCGATGTGCACGGCGTCGGCGCCCATGCGCTCGCGGGCCACCGCGAGCCCCTCGCGCACGATCCGCGTGCCGAGCCCCTGTCGTCGCCGGGTGGCCAGCACGCGGCCGATCGAGGCCTCCGGGAACGTGACGCCCGGGTCGATCACGCGGCAGTACGCGGCGATGCCATCGTCGTCGCGCAGCGCCACGTGCCAGCACCGCCGGTCCGCATCGTCCACCTCCTGATAGGCGCACCGCTGCTCCACCACGAACACCGCCACGCGCACCCGGTAGATGTCGTAGAGCTCCGCTGCGGTCAGCTCTTCGAACCGCTTCGCCGTCAACTGCATGGGATCAGTGTATAGGCTCAGACGTGCCCGATGACGCGGGCGGGAGAGCCGGCGACGATCGCCCCGGCAGGCACGTCGTGCGTGACGACGGCGCCCGCGCCGGAGCGGTCCCGCTCGCGGATGTCCTCCATGGTCGGCCTCCTCGTTGCATCCTGATTGCGGCCCAGTCCATCGCGGGGAAGGAGAGCCGCCGCCGGTATAGTGAACGGCAACGGCTCCGAGCGAGGAACGGGAGGAAAACCGATGACGAGGATCCTGGTCGTGGAGGACGAGAAGGCGCTCAACGACATTACCTGCGACACGCTGCGCGACGCCGGCTACGAGGCGACCGGATGCCTCAGCGCCAGCCGTGCGTTCGACGAGCTGCACGCCAGATCGTACGATCTGGTGGTCTCCGACATCATGATGCCCGGAACCGATGGCTATGGGCTGACGGAACGCATCCGGGCGGTGGACGCCGACATGCCGATCATCGTCATGACCGCGCGCGACGACATCATGTCCAAGCGCCGCGGGTTCCGCGCGGGCGTCGACGACTACATGGTCAAGCCGGTCGATCTGGACGAGCTCGTGCTGCGCATCGAGGCGCTCCTGCGCCGCACGCGCATCGCCGAGGAGCGACGGATCGCGGTCGGCGGATTCGCCATGGACGCCGACCGGATGACCGCCGAACTCGACGGCACGGAGATTCCGCTGACCGTGCGCGAGTTCCGCATGCTCTACCGCATGTTGGAGTCGCCCGGGCAGGTGTTCTCCCGCGCGCAGCTCATGGACGAGTTCTGGGAGGGTGTCGTCGACGGCAGCCTCAGGGCCGTGGACGTGTACGTGACCAAGCTGCGGCACAAACTCGCCGGCTGCGACGACTTCGCCATCGTCACCGTGCGCGGCATCGGCTACAAGGCGGTGCCGCGGTGAACGGGCGCGCGGACCGGGGCGTGCGCGGCGCTTCGACCGACGGAAAACGATCCGCGCTGGGCAAGGTGTCCGGCCGCGTGGTGCTGTGGTCGTTCGTGACGTTCGTGCTGGCCGCCGCCGGGCAGACGAGCCTCATCGTCTGGCTGCCCCGCGTGTTGCCCGGGACCGACAGGGGGTATCTGGCCGTCATCATCCTCGCGTACTGGCTGGTGCTCGCCGTGGCGTTCTCCGTGATCGTCGGACGGCAGATCAACGACCGGCTGGAGCGGCCCATGCGCGAGCTGGGGGAGGCGGCCGGGCGCGTGGCGCGCGGCGACTTCTCCGTGTACGTCCCGCCGCGCCACGTCGAGGGCGGCCGCACATGGGACGCGACCGACCGGATGTTCGCCGACTTCAACACCATGGTGGCCGAGCTCGGCAGCATCGAGACGATGAAGAGCGACTTCGTGTCCAACGTGAGCCACGACATCAGGAACCCGCTGGCGATCATCGAGACGCATGCCAGGGCGCTCGCCCGGCCGAACGTGTCCGAGGAACGCCGCATCGCCTATGCGCGGACCATCGCCGAGGCGGCCGGACGGCTCGACGCACTGGTCTCCAACACCCTGAAGCTCACCAAGCTGGAGAGTCAGGGCATTGTGCCCGAGGCGCGGGACTACGATCTGTCCCGCCAACTCACCGACGCGGCACTCGCGCTGATCGACATGTTCGAGGCGAAGGGCGTCACGCTGGACGTGGACGTGGCGGACCATGCGATCGTGCACGCCGATCCGGGCATCCTCGACATCGCATGGTCGAACATTCTCGGCAACGCGCTCAAATACACGGAACCCGGCGGGCACGTGACGCTGCACCAGTGGACGAAAGTGGGCGCCGACGGGCCGCTGCTCGCCGTGGAGGTCATGGACGACGGATGCGGCATGGGCGAAACCGAAGTCGCGCACGTGTTCGACAAGTTCTACCAGGGCGACACGCCGCATGCCGGCGAGGGCAACGGGCTCGGCATGGCCATGGTCAAGCGGGCCGTGGAGCTGAGCCACGGCAGGGTGACCGTGACGAGCGTGAAGCGCGCGGGCACCGTGGTCGCCGTCACCCTGCCGGCCGTGTCGTGATGCCCGTTTGTAACACAAGACCAACAATTCTCCAACAGCGGACCAACACAACGTCCGTACGGTGGTCGTCATCAGCCAAACGAATCCACTGCAAGGAGCATGATGATGACCGCCCGCACCAACGACCACGCCGCCTACGACTACGTGGGCTACGAGTACCTGACCGTCAACGCCGCCGCCGACCGCCAATCCATGCTCGCCGACGGCTACCGCGCCTTCGGTTGGCAGCTGCTGGACGCCGACGCCCGCACGCTGCGCTTCCGCCGCGAGCGCGCCATCGCCAACAAAACCGAGGTGTCACGTCTGCAGCGGCAGTACGAGGCGCAGGTCGCCCAGCTCGACGACCTCGCCGCCGCTCCGGCGCGTAACGGGCGCATCGCCGGACTGAGCCTCGGACTCGTGGGCTGCGCGTTCCTCGCCGGCGCCACGTTCTCCTACCTCGCCGGCCTGGTCGCGCTCATGGTCGTGCTCGCCGTGCCCGGCTTCGCCTGCTGGATCGCCGCGTACCCCGCAGCGCGCAAGGTCGCGTCCGCCGCCGCCCGTCGTGCGGGCGCGCTGAGCGAGCGCCTGTACGACGCCAACGACGACGTGTGCCGCAGGGCCGCCGCCCTGCTGGCATAGGGAAGGCGAGGGGCGAGGCTACGCTACTGCGCGGGTCCGGCTCCGGAACGGGGAGAGCAAGCAATCGAAGGGACGCGGATGAACGACGAACTGACCATCACCGACCGCCGGCGCACGGCGATCTTCGTGGTGCTGCTTGCAGCGTGCATCGCGGGCGCGTTCGCGCAGACGTCGCTCACGACCGCGCTGCCGGCCATCATGGGCGATCTCGGCATCTCCGCGGTGCTCGGCAACTGGCTCACCAGCGGATTCTCGCTCGCCATGGGCGTCACCATCCCGGCCACCGCGTTCATGATGAAGCGCTTCCCGACCCGACCGCTGTTCCTCACCGGCCTCGCCCTGTTCTCCGCAGGGCTCCTGCTCGCCGGCGCCGCACACTCCTTCCCGCTGCTCATGGCCGCGCGCGTCGTGCAGGCGCTCGGCAGCGGCATCTCGCTGTCGATGACGCAGGTCATCATTCTCGCCCTGTACGCCAAGTCCGGCGTCGGCACGGCCATGGGCTTCTACGGGCTGGCCGTGTCCGCCGCGCCCGTGATCGCGCCCACGATCTCGGACATCATGGTGGACCGCTGGGGCTGGCAGTCGATCTTCTGGACCGCCGGCGGCATTTCCGCGGCCGTGCTGCTGCTCGCGTTCCCGGTGATGCGCGACGTGCTGGAGGCCTCGGCGTCCGCACGGCTCGACGTGCCGTCGTTCCTGCTGAGCGCGTTCGGATTCGTGGGACTCCAGCTCGGATTCAGCAACCTCGGCGTGAAGCCGTTCCTGAGCGTTGACGCGGCCGGAGCGCTCGCGGTCGGTCTGGTCTGCCTCGCGCTGTTCGCCGTCCGCCAGTTCCGTATCGACAAGCCGTTTCTGGAGCTGCGCATCTTCGCCGAGCGCGACTTCGCCGTGGCCGTGATCCTCAGCATGGCGCTGTACGCGGTGCTCATCGCCGCATCCACCATCCTGCCCATCTACCTGCAGCGCATGGCCGGTGTCTCGGTCACCGTCTCCGCGCTGGTCATGATGCCCGGCTCGCTCGTCATGGCGCTGGCAAGCCCCGTGACCGGCCGCATGTTCGACCGGTTCGGCATCCGCCCGCTGGCGCTCGGCGGCATGGCGGTTCTGCTCGCCACCACGCTGGCGTTCGGGTTCCTCACGGCGTCCACGCCGCTGTGGTACGTCACAGCCGTGTTCGCCGTGCGATCCGTGGGCGTCTCGATGGTCATGATGCCCGCCGCCACATGGGGGCTCGCTTCGGTGGAGCGTCGGTACGCCAGCGATGCGAGCGCCTTGCTCACCTCGCTGCGCACAATCGCCGGCGCGCTCGGATCGGCCGTGTTCGTGGCTCTCATGGTGGCGTGCGGCGACGATCCGGTTGGGGTATCGATCGCGTTCCTCGCCATGGCCGGCGTGGCCGCGGCCGGACTGGCGCTGGCGGCCGTCTGCTGCCGTCGACGCGCGGATTGACTTCAAGCGCTCGAAGTTCGTAGCGTCGGAATCGAATCCTCGCAGCATGAAGGAAGGAACGATCATGGACAATCCGAGCGCATTCCCGCTGGGGCGGCCGAACGACGCCTACGCCCAGTACTTCGAAGGCCAGAGCTATCTGGCTCCCTTGGCCGCCGACGATCAGGTGAGCGTGGCCAACGTCACCTTCGAGCCGGGCTGCACGAACCACTGGCACATCCACCATGGCGTCTGCCAGATCCTGCTCGCTGTGGGCGGACGCGGCTACTACCAGATCGAAGGCCATGAGCCCGTGGAGCTCAACCCCGGCGACGTCGCCTACATTCCGCCCGAGACCAAGCACTGGCACGGCGCTGCGCCCACCGAGGCGTTCGCGCACGTGGCGATCATGCCCAAGGCCGAGGGCGCCAGCAACGAATGGTTCGAGCCGGTAGACGAGGGCGCCTACCGGGCGCTGGCCTGGCGCAGCCGGAAAGGCGCGTCTCATTCCTCCGCTTGCTGTCCCGAGCGTAGCCCGGCGACCCTCCTCCCGTCATCCTGAGCGGAGCATGACGAGTGTCTCCTCCCGTCATCCTGAGCGGAGTCCGGCGAATGCCTTCTTCTCGTCATCCTGAGCGGAGCCTGACGAGTGCGCCCCCACCGTCATCCTGAGCGGAGCCCGGAGGGCGGAGTCGAAGGATCTTTGACCTGTGTTTTTCGATTCGGTCTGGGATACCGGGGGATCCTTCGACTCCGCTGCGCTTCGCTCAGGATGACGAGGAAGGCGGCGCTCGTTCAGGATGACGAGGAAGGCGGCGCTTGCCCGGGATGACGAGGAAGGCGGCGCTCGTTCAGGATGACGAGGAAGGCGGCGCTTGCCCGGGATGACGAGGAAGGCGGCGCTTGCCCGGGATGACGAGAGGAACAATGCTCGTGCGGGACGGCCGGAGGGAACGAGTGTGTCAGTCGGTCTCGTTGTCCTGAGCAAAGCCTGACGAACGCCCGTCCCGTCGTCCTGAGTGAGCGGATGTCCTCTTCCTGTCATCCTGAGCGGAGCCTGACGAGTGCCCCCACCGTCATCCTGAGCGGAGCCCGGAGGGCGGAGTCGAAGGATCTTTGACCTGTGTTTTTCGATTCGGTCTGGGATACCGGGGGATCCTTCGACTCCGCTGCGCTTCGCTCAGGATGACGAGAGGAACAATGCTCGTGCGGGACGGCCGGAGGAAGCGGCGCTCGCTCAGGATGATGGGGGAGGCAGCGCTCGCTCAGGGTGACGGGGAAGGCAACGCTTGCGCAGGATGGCTGCAGGGAATGCCGTTCGCCGCTGCGGGCTGCGCCGTCAGTCCCACACGTCGAGGCGACGGCGCTTGAAGTAGTACTCGCGATCCTTCTCGCCGATCGGCCTCGCCACCTCGCAGGGCGAACCGTACGCCACCGAATCGGCGGGGATGCTGTGGCTGACGACCGATCCCGCGCCGATCACGCAGTTGTCGCCGATCGTGACGCCCGGCAGGATCGTCACGTTGGCGCCCACCCACACGTTGCGTCCGATCGTCACCGGAATCGCGTACACGTAGTGGTGCTCGCGCAGCACGGGCAGCACCGGATGCCCGGCGGTGGCGATCACCACGTTCGGACCGAACATGCAGTAGTCGCCGATCGTGATGTCGCCGTCGTCCACGCACGTGAAGTTCGAATTGCAGTAGACGCCCTTGCCCATGCGCACGTGGCGGAATCCCCAGTTCGCGTGCGCGGGCGTCTCCACGTGACATCCTTCGCCGATCTCGGCGAACATGGCCCTGAGCAGTCGCTCCTTGCCGGCAACGTCGGTCGGATGCGTCTGGTTGAACTGCCAGAGCAGCTCCTGGTATTCGAGCTGGCCGTCCATGATGCTCGGATCGTCATAGTGGTAGGGCAGTCCCTGAGCCCGTCGCGCTGCGTTGTCCATGTCGGTCTCCTTCGTCGGTTCCTCGCCGCGTCACGATGGTTGCGTTGCCATTCCCCATTGTATTGCCGATGTTCGCTTCGGGGCGCCGATGCATGGCGGCGGTCGCGATGACGTGCGGTGCGATGCGTCGAAGCCGGAAGCGCGATGATCGTTGCCGGCGGTGTCAGGGATCCTTCGACTCGCTTCGCTCGCTCAGGATGACGGGGGAATGCCGTTCGCTCAGGATGACAAGGGGAAACAATGCTCGTGCGGGACGGCCGGAGGGAACGAGTGTCTCTTCTCGTCATCCTGAGCGGAGCCTGACGAATGTCTCCTCCCGTCATCCTGAGCGGAGCCCGGAGGGCGGAGTCGAAGGATCTTTGACCGGTGTTCTTCGACTCGGTCTGGGATACCGGGGGATCCTTCGACTCCGCTGCGCTTCGCTCAGGATGACGGGGGAGGTGGCGCTTCGCTCAGGATGACGAGGAAGGTGATGCTTCGCTCAGGATGACGAGGAAGGTGACGCTTCGCTCAGGATGACGGGGAAAGGCGGGGCGCCCGGGACGACGGGAGGACCGGTTCGCGCCGGGCGGCGGGAATGATCGGTCTCGGTCCGCGGTCAGGCGCGGTCGCGCACGAGGAACGACAGCGCGAAGGCGATGAGCGAGGCGATCGTGGACGTGAGGAACACGGCATCGACGCCGTGCGCGAGCCCCGCCGCTGCGGAGCCGGCGACCTCGGCCGGCGTGGTGTTCGAGGTCATGATCGTGAAGCAGATCGCGATGCCGATGGCCGCGCAGGTCTGGCGCAGCGTGTTGTTCATCGCCGTGCCGTGCGGGATGAGCGGTCCGGTCAGTTGGTTGAGCGCCGTGGTGGTTAGCGGCATCAGGCAGAACGCCACGCCGGTCATCATCAGCGTGAACAGCGCGGCGGGCACCCATGCGGGCGTGTCCGCGTCCATGCGCGACATGCCGAACGCGGAGATCGCCACCACCGCGATCGCAGGCGGGGCAAGCCGGCGGATGCCCAGCCGGTCGAACAGGCGGCCGGCGATCGGGTTGAACACGCCTTCCGCAATGCCGCCGCCCATGAGCAGCAGGCCGGACTGCAGGGCGGTCATCCCCAGCGAGTTCTGGATGAACATCGGCATGATGTTCATCGTCGATATGAACGTGACGAACACCAGCACCACCACGATCATCGGCAGCGTGAACATCGGCTTGGCGAAGACACGGAAGTCGAGCATCGGGCGCGGCAGATGCAGCTGGCGGTGGATGAACGCCGCAAGCGAGATCGCGCCCACGGCCAGTGCGGCGATCGTGTCGCGCGAAGCCCAGCCGCTCTGGCCGGCGAGGCTGAAGCCGAGCAGCAGTCCGCCGAATCCAAGCGTCGACAGCGCCACGGACGGCAGGTCGATGGCGGGATTCGTCTGCTTGGTGACGTTGCGCACGGTGGGAACGGCGGCGGCGAGCACGGCCGTGGCGATGACGATGAGCGGCACGAACAGGAAGCGCCACGGCAGGAAGTCGATGATCAGGCCCGAAAGCGTGGGGCCCAGCGCGGGCGCGAACGCGATCACCAGTCCGAACCATCCCATGGCGGCGCCGCGCTTGTTCGGCGGGAACGTGATGAACAGCACGGTCTGCAGCAGCGGCATGAGAATGCCGGCGCCCGTGGCCTGCAGCACGCGTCCGGCGAGCAGCACCCAGAAGCCGGGGGCGAACGTGCACACCAGCGTGCCGAACAGGAACATGCCGATCGCGTAGAGGAACAGCTGACGCGTGGTGAACCGCTGGATGAGGAACGCGGTGACGGGGATCATGATGCCGTTGGTGAGCATGAACCCCGTGCTCAGCCACTGGGCGACGTTGCTGGTGACGCCGAATTCGCGCATGAGATGCGGCAGGGCGGACGTCATGAGCGTTTGGTTGAGGATGGCGGTGAACGAGCCGACCATCATGATGACGATCGGAACGTAGGCGCGTCTGGACGACGGCGCGGACGGTGTGGACGGCGCGGATGACGCGGATGACGGCGTGGACGATTGCGCGGAAGAAGACATGGTGCCCCCGGTGTTGCGACGAGATGTGATCCAGCTGATTCCGATCGGCGTGCAAGCGCGCCGTAGCCCCTGCCGGTTTGCCGCGATTCAGTCTATCGCCGCGCGGGACAATGCCCCTGCCATTCTGACGCTCTGTCGTCCTGCCGCCGGCTCAATGAGCCAGCCCGTGCCGGTCGGCCTCGGTGATCGGTCGGATCACGCGGGCCGGCACGCCGCCGACCAGCGAATCCGCAGGCATGTCATCGATCACCACGGCTCCGGCGGCGATCACGCTGTTCGCGCCGATCGTCACGCCGGCGGTGATCGTCACGCCGCCGCACACCCACACGTTGTCGCCGATCGTCACCGGCAGGCTGCGCTCCCATCCGGCGGTGCGCTCGGCCGCGTCGAGGGAGTGCTCGGGCGTGTAGATGCCCACGTTCGGCCCGAACCACACGTTGTTCCCGATGGTGACGCGCGCGCAGTCGAGGATGCAGCAGCCGGCGTTGGCGTAGAAGTCGTCGCCGACCGAGATGTTGGCGCCGTAGTCGCAGTTGAACGGCGATTCGATCCAGCAGTTCGCGCCCACGTGACCGAAGAACCCGCGGATGAGCGCCTCTCGTTCGGCGCGCCTGGTGGGGCGGATGGCGTTGAAGTCGAAGAGCGCGTCCTTGGCGCGCTCGCGCTCGGCGGTGAGTTCGGGGTCGGAGCTGACGTAGTACTTGCCGGCGAGCATGAGCTCCTTCATGGTCGCGGCGTCCCTGGTGCTTGCGGTTCCCGTCATGAGTACGAGTGTACATGGCGGGTTGGTACGGACGTACGCATCTGTACGCGTCGGCGCGTATGATGGCCGCCCATGACCGAGGACCAGACGGCGCAGACGCCGACCAGACGATACGACCCGGACCGCAGGCAGCGGATCATCGACGCCTGCCTGACCATCATCGCCGAGCGCGGCGTGGCCGGCACCTCGCACCGCGTGGTGGCCGCCGCGGCCGGAGTGCCGCTCGGTTCGATGACCTACCACTTCGCCGGCATGGGCGATCTGCTGCATCAGGCGTTCGACCAGTTCGCCCGCGCGTCCGCCGCGCGCTTCGTCGGACGCCTGCGCGCCGCAAAGTCCGCCGAGGGGGCGCGCGAGGCGATCGTCGCATACGTCGAGGGGGATCTGTTCGCCACGCCGCGCGACCTCGGCCTCACGCTCGAGCTCTACACCCTGGCCGCGCGGGACCCGGCGTACCGTGACATCACCGAACTGTGGATGACCGCCAGCCGCGCCGAACTCAAGCGGTTCTTCGACCCCGCGACGTCGCGGATGCTCGATGCGCTCATCGAGGGGCTCGCCCTGCACCGCGCGCTGGGCGGCGATGCGGGAGATGACGCCCGGCGCGACATCCGCGAGGCCGTGCGGCGCATCGCTCAAGCGTAGAACGATTGACGCCTGCCGTGGCGACACGGGCTTTCGATTCGTGTGGTGGTCGGAGCGCGGATCGCCGGATATCAATGGCGGAATATCGCCGGAATCGCAACGGCTCTACCCGCCGGACCGCAGGAAAACCACCACACGAATCGAAAAACCGTCGCCCGGGATGCAGGCCTGCCCCGATCCGGGCCCGAATCAGCCGCGGGGAGCGCTCGGATACGCGGCGAGTCCGGCGACCATCCGGCGCAGGCCCTCGCGCATCGTGGCGCGCGGGCAGGCCACGTTGATGCGCAGGCAGTCGCCGCCGTCGCCGCGGTACTGCGAGCCTGGGGAGACCATGACGCGCTGGTCGCGCACGAGCTGCTCGCACAGCGCATCCGTCGTCTCGCCGGATGCGAGCAGCGCCGAGCAGTCCAGCCACATCAGGTACGTGGCCGCGCCCTGGCAGAGCGTCACGCGACGTTCCGGCGCGGCCGAGACGTTGTAGTCGTCGATGATCCTCTCGGCCTCGCGCTTGTTGGCGGCGACGTAGTCGCGCAGCGCGTCGAGCCATGGCCCGCCCTGCGTGAAGGCGGCGATCGCGGCGTCAACGGCGAACGCGTTCGGCTCGGCCACCTCGTCGGTGTTGAGCCCCCGCCAGATGCGGTGGCGCAGGAACGGGTCGTCGGCCATCACGGCGGCCGTGTGCAGACCGGCGATGTTGAACGCCTTGGTGGGCGCCATGCAGGTGGCCGAGATGCGCCGGCAGGTCTCGCTCGCCGCGGCGAACGGCACATAGTCCACGCCCGGATCGGTCAGGTCGCAGTGGATCTCGTCGCTGATCACGGTGACGCGGTGCGCCGCGCACAGTTCGCCGATGCGCGCCAGCGTCTCCTGGTCCCAGACCATGCCCGTGGGATTGTGCGGGTTGCACAGGATCATCAGCGTCGTCTGCGGGTCGGCGAGCTTCGATTCCAGATCCTCCCAGTCGATCGCGTAGCCGCCGCGCCCGTCGCGGACCAGCGGCGAGGCGAGCGCGTTGCGGCCGTTGTTGAGGATCGAGTTGAAGAAGATGTTGTAGACCGGCGTCATGACGAGCACGTTCTCGGCGGGCGTGGTGAGCTTGCGGACCATGCTGGAGATGGCGGGAATCACGCCGGTGGCGAAGACCAGCGCGTCGGGGTCGATCGTCAGACCGTGCCGCTCCCGCCACCAGTGCGCGTAGGCGTCGTTCCAGGCGCGCGGAATGCCCGAATAGCCGAAGACGCCGTTGTCGAGACGCCGCTGCAGCGCCTCACGGATCGCCGGCGCGGCGCGGAATTCCATGTCGGCCACCCACATGGGCAGCGCGCCGCGGGCCTCGTCCCATTTGATCGCGTTCGTGTTCGAACGGTCGACGGCCTCGTCGAAGTCGAAGTCGGCGGTCCCGGTCATGCGTGCTCCTCCTTGGTCTCGATGCGCGTGGCGGACGGATCGATGCGAGCCGGGTCCATCGTAAGCTCGCCGATGCCGAAGGAGCGGATCGTGCCGCTGGACGGGTTGATGACGCTGTCGATCGTCGAATCGACGTCCGCGTCCACGGTCGAGTATTCGAAGGCGAGCGTCGTGTTGACCAGACGGCAGTGCCTCAGCGTCAGGTTGCGCGCGTAGCACAGGCCCTGCAGGCTCTCGATCGTGCAGTCCACCAGCGTCAGGTTCTCGGAGTTCCACCCCAGATACTCGCCGCAGATGAACGAATGCTCCACCGTCACGTTCCGCGTGTTCCAGAACGCGTCCTTGGAGACGAGACGGGAGTCGCGGATCGTCACGTCCTTCGCGCCGTCGAACGGGTAGTTGCCCACGAGCCGGAAGTTCGACGCGTCGATGCGCTCGCAGTTCATGCCGAAGTAGTCGCCGCGCGCCACCACGTTCTCCATCGTCACGTCGGTGCAGCTCCACAGCGTCTCGTCGGCGTGCGTGAGGTCCACGTTGTGCAGCGTCACGTCGCGGCAGCGGCGGAAGTTCTTGGGAGCCTCGATCGTGGAGTCCTCCACGGCGATGCGGTTCGTGTACCACACGCCGGCGCGGGCCATCTCGAGCCAGGTGGAGCGGCGCACCGTGACGTCGTCGCAGTACCACAGCGGGTACTTCCACTGGAACCAGCATTCGTCGAGATCGATGCCGCTGGCGTGTTTGAGCGGGGATTCACCGTCGGCGAACGTGACGTCGGTGAACGCGGTGCGTTCGGCGAAGAACGCCGCGCGCTCACCGGTGAGCCTTCGCTGGCGCACCTCGGCGTGCTCGCCGTCGTGCGCCGAGGTATGCGGGGATTGGGCTGAGGATCGTGCTGCGGACTGTGACATGGGATCGGCTCCTGATCGCTCGTTCATGGTTCCGCAGCAAAGTCATACCGACTTCGAGCACTTGAAGTCAAGCGATCGAAGCCGGTATGGAGCGGGGCGTTCGGGCCGGACGGCGGCCCGGCGCGTCACATGGTCAGGGTGTCGGCGTCCTGTCCTGCGGAGTCGGCGCCGGTGGAGGAGTTCGTGCCGGTGGAGCCGCCGTTGCCGGTGGAGCCGTTGGTGGAACCGCCGGGCGCGCCGGGCATGCCGTTGCCGGTGCTTCCGGAGTTGCCGGAGCCGTTGCCCGAGTTGGTGCCGGAGCTGCTGCCAGATCCGTCGTTCGACGTGCCGTTCGAGCCGGAGCCGCCGTTGGAGTTGCCGTTGGAATTGCCGTTGGACGAGCCGCTGCCGCCCATGCCGCCGCTCGGGGGCTGGCCCATGCCGCCGCCGTTGGAGTTGCCGTCCGATCCGCCGGGCATCTGCATCTGCTGCGAGGTGCCGCCGGTCGAGTCGCTGCCGCCGACCGCCGAGACCACCGTCGCGCCGATCACGCCGCCGATCAGACCGCAGACCAGCGAGACGCCGGCGACGGCCGCCCACAGCCTGCCGCTGGGCTTGCCTCCGGGAGTGGGCTGGGCGTTCTGCGGAGGCACGGGCGCCACCGGCGGCAGGCCCTGCGCCCATGCCGCGTTCGCCGCGGGCTGCGGGACGGGAGCTTCGGCCCCGGGCGCGGAGGTCGCGGAGCCGGAGGCGGCGGCCGGGAAGGCGGGGGAGAGCGGCTGCGTGGCGGCGGTCTGCGTGGCGGTGTTCGTCTGCTGTGCGGCGTTCGCGCCGGAGCCGGCGGAGGGGACGGAATCGGACGCGGTGCCGGGAATGAGGGGGTTGGTCATGATGGGTTCCTTTCTGAAACGATGAGGACGGGAATGGGTGCGTCGAAGGGGAAGAAAGAGGAGGATCGAAGGGGAGGAAGGACGCGGACCGGCGTCGCTACGCCATCGTCCACGAGGTGCTGGTGGAGAACCGTTCGTCGTAGGCGCTGCGGTCGATGGTCTCGTCGGCGAGCTCGGTGTCCTCGCCGGCCTCCACGGTGGTCGAGTAGGAGCCGGTCACCGTGACGGTCACGGATCCGGTGCCCTCCACCACGGTCCTGCCGTCCGCCACGATGGTCGCGGTCCTGCCGGAGGCGTCCGTCACCTTGCCGCCGACGGCCACGTTCAGCGCCGAGATCGTCGTGTCGCCGGTCACCACCCACGTGGAGGTGTCGTCCACGTTCACCGTGATCGGCGCGTCCGACATGGAACCGTCGCTCGCCGAGGCGTTCTCGGTGATCGACGCCGAGCCGGTCCACGTGGAGTCGTCGAGCAGATACAGATCCACGGAGGAGATGGTGTCCGCGGTCACGTCGCCGGCGAGCGTCTGGTTCCGGCCGGTGAAGGTGACGGTCGCGCCGTTGGATCCGGCGGAGCCCCAGTTGTTGGAGTCGTTGCCGGAGGCGTTGATGAGCGTGGCCTTCGTCGTGTCGAAGTCGAGCGTGGTGTTCTGGAGCACCACGTCGGCGGTGGTGTTGGTGAAGTAGAACATCGAACCGGATTCGATGGCCGAGCTCAGCGTGGAGTCCACGGCCTGGAACGTGGCGTGCTCGCCGGTGGAGGATTCCGCGTCGCCGGAGGTGGACTGGTAGATGATCACGCCGTTGGCGATCGGATCGGACCCGGTGCGCCCGGTGTTGGTGCTCGTGAGCGTGGAGTCGGAGATGAGGATGGTGTTGGTGCCCTCCATGCCGGCGATCTGGCTGCCGGTGGCGGTGCCGGTCACGTCGTGCACCTGCACGTCGCCGGTGGAGTACAGCAGCGGGGAGCCGGAGCCTGCCGTGGACAGTTCGGAGGAGACCACGGAGACCGTGCCGCCGCCGCGGTCGGTGGCGACGGTGGCGCTGTGGTCGCCCGCGGTGTCCGCGGTGACGTCGCCCGCGAGGATCGTGCCGGAGTAGGTGGCGTCGAGGCCGCGCGAGTTGTCCGCGGTGGTGGAGATCGTCGCGCCGCGCACCAGCGCCGTGCCCGAGTCGGTGGCGAAGACGCCGTTCGAGCCGGATCCGGATGCGGTGAGCGTACCGCCGTCGAGCACGAGCGTCGATCCTTCGCCCACGGCCAGCGCGATGGAGTTCGTGCCGTAGAAGTTGCTGTCGTCGTCGCTGGAGCCGTCGCCGGACTTGGTCAGCATGCCGTCCGTGATGGCGAGCGTGCCGCCGTTCTGCACGAGCGCGGCGTTCTGGTCGGCGCTGGACGCGGCGATGGTCTCGCCCTGCGAGGTCCGTGTGGTCCCGTCGGCGGTCAGCGCGCCCGAGTAGGAGCCCGTGTAGTCGTACGTCATGGTGTTCGCGCCGCCCATGCCGCCGGGGGCGCCGCCCATGGTCATGCCTGCGTTTTGCGCCGATGCGGCGGATGCGCCGTTCGATGCTCCGGACGCGTTGACCATGGCCATGCCGCCCGCGCCCGCCGCGGCGCCCGCGGCCAGCGAGACCGCCGCGGCGATGACGACGAGGCGTCTGGTGGCGAGCGTCCGGGTGACGGGACGGGCCGCCGTGATGGGATCCGTGCTGGCGTTCATGTCTGCCGTCCTTTCGTTTGTCGGGTCGTGACGATGTCGATGACCTCATTGAACGGCGCGTTCCGCCATGCGCACTGCGTGTTCGCGAAAGGGCTCCTAGGCGCCTCGGCAAGAGGCTCTGTGGGTTTCCTGAACGTCGGCTGGAAACGCATGGCCGCGCGTGGGCTTCGTAACCCGGCCGCCGCGCGTCCGCGCGAGCGGGGGCGGTACGATCGAAGCCGGCGCTACGCCAAGGATCAGGGAAAACGGTTCACGAGAGAGAAGGACAAGGTATGTCCGCCAATGACAGGTTCGCGCTGGAGATCATCGAACCCTCCGAGCGCAAGTCATCCAACTGGGACATGTTCGCCACGTGGGTCGCGGCGAACGCGAACAACGGCACGTGGTTCATCGGCGGCGTGATCGCCGCATGCGGCTTCGGCGGGGCGGTGGCGCACCTCACCTGGTCGTCCGTGGTCGCCTACCTCACGCTGGCCGGCATCGGATACATCGGCTACAAGGTGGGCGCCACCACCATGGGCGCGGCCCGCGCGTCGTTCGGCATCCGCGGCAGCTGGGTGCCCAGCGTGATGAACATGGTCATGTACATCGGCTGGACGGCCGTGAACACGTTCATCGCCGCCACGTCGGTGAGCATCCTGCTCAACGAGCTGCTCGGATGGCCGGTGTGGGGCCAGCCCGGCGGCGAGAAGGGCATCGTCGTGGGCATCATCGTCATGAGCGTGCTGCATCTGCTGTCCGTGTCCACCGGCGCGAACTCGGTGCGCGTCATCGAGCGCGTGGGCGTGGTACTCGTCTTCGTGTTCGCCATCTGGGAGACGATCGCGGTCTTCCAGCAGGTCTCGTTCTCCGAGATCCTCGCGTGGACGCCGCCGGCGGACGACGCGATGGCCTCTGGCGTGGCCGTGGACAAGCTCGCCGCGTTCAACCTCGGCTGGGTCACCTGCGCCGCCGACTTCACGCGCTTCGCGAAGCGCCCCGAAGGCTCCCACGTCATCCCGTTCGTCGGCGCGTTCGTGGGCGTCTTCTGGTTCGCGATGGTGGGCCTCGTCGCCACCATCAGCATCGCCATCACCTCCGGCACCTACGATGCGAACAACTCCGACCCGTCCACGATCGCCAGCAAGCTGGGCCTCGGCGCCGTGGCGCTCATCGTGGTGATCCTCACGTCCATGACCGCCAACGCCGTGAACCTCATGGCCGCCGGCTCCTCCCTGACCAACATCGCCACCAGACTCAGGCTCACGCCCGCCCTGTGGATCGTCACGCTGGCCGCGTGCCTCGTGACCTTCGTGCCGCTGGTCATCGGCAGCTTCCTCGACTCGTTCACCCTGTTCCTCGACTACATCGGCTGCGCGCTCGGCCCGGTCACGGCGATCATGCTCACCGACTTCTTCCTGCGCAACCACGCCGAATACTCGCGTGGGGACCTCACCGCCGAGGGAGGGCGCTTCTGGTACCGCTCCGGCGTCAACTGGATCGCGCTCGGCTGCTGGCTGCTGGGCGTGGCGCTCTACGTGGCGCTCGGCAGGGTGCCGTTCCTCACGGCCACCGTGGGCGCCACCTTCCCGAACATGCTCGTCATCGCGGCCGTCTACTACGCGCTCATGCGCGCGGTGCACGGCGCGCCCGCGCAGGCGTAGGCGTCCGGTCGACGGGCGATCGGGACAACGGACAACCAAGGAAAGGACAAGACCATGCTCATCAGCAACGTCAACGTCGACAACGCCGGCGACCTGAAGGACGTGCGCATCGAGAACGGCACGTTCGCCGCCATCGAGCCGGCCGGGACGCTCGCGGCGAACCCCGGCGAGGAGACCATCGACGGCGAAGGCCGCCTGCTGCTGCCGCCGTTCGTGGACCCGCACATCCACCTCGACTCCACCGGCACCGCCGGCGACCCGGAGTGGAACGAGACCGGCACGCTGTTCGACGGCATCCGCATCTGGGCCGAGCGCAAGAAGTCGCTCACCGTCCGGGACGTCAAGGACCGCGCCCGCGCCACCATCCGCCGCCAGGTGGAGCAGGGCATCCAGTGCATCCGCACGCACGCCGACGTCACCGACTCCACGCTCACCGGCCTGCACGCGCTGCTCGAGCTGCGCGACGAGCTGAGGGACGTGGTGGACCTGCAGGTGGTGGCCTTCCCGCAGGACGGCATCCTCTCGTTCCCGCACGGCAGGGAGCTCATGGAGCAGGCCGTGAAGGACGGCGCGGACGTGGTGGGCGGCATCCCGCACTTCGAGTTCACCCGCCAGTACGGCGTGGAGTCCGTGCACTTCCTCATGGACCTCGCCGAAAAGTACGACAAGCTCGTGGACGTGCACTGCGACGAGATCGACGACCCCCAGTCGCGCAACCTCGAGGTGCTCGCCACGCTGGCGCTCGAGCGGGGCATGGGCGACCGCGTCACCGCCAGCCACACCACCGCCATGGGCTCCTACAACGACGCCTACGCGTACAAGCTCATGCGCCTGCTGAAGATGAGCGGCATCAGCTTCGTGTCGAACCCGCTGGTCAACGTGCATCTGGGCGGTCGCTTCGACACGTACCCCAAGCGCCGCGGCGTGACGCGCATCCACGAGCTGGCCGCCAACGGCATCAACGTGGCCCTGGGCGAGGACGACGTGCGCGACCCGTGGAACCCGCTCGGCGACGGCAACATGCTCGACGTGGCGATGATGGGCGTGTACATCGAGCACATGATGGGCTACGGGCAGATCCAGAACGCCTTCCGCTTCGTCACCTACAACGGCGCGAAGGCCATGCACATCACGGACCGCTACGGCATCGAGGTCGGCAAGCCGGGCAACTGCATCCTGCTGGACGCGCCCGACTTCTACACGGCGCTCAACACGCACGCCCCGGTGCTCGCCAACGTGCGCGCCGGCCGCGTGATCGTGCGCCGCCCGGCCGTGCGCCCCGAGGTGGACGCCGGCGGTCTGCTGTAGGCGGCCGTGGCCCCGCCGCGGCCGGGCTCCGGGCCCGCGGCGGGGCCGCCTTTGCGCTGTATGCACGTCGTGGCATAATAGCCAAGGCAATTTTCGGGTTTCCCCCAACGCTAGTTTGAAATAGGTGAATAACGTGGCACAGACTACCAACGACATCAAGAACGGATCCGTCCTGAACCTTGACGGCAAGCTCTGGACCGTCATCAAGTTCCAGCACGTCAAGCCCGGCAAGGGCCCGGCCTTCGTGCGCACCACCATCAAGGACGTCCTTTCCGGCAAGATCGTGGACAAGACGTTCAACGCCGGCATGAAGGTGCAGTTCGAGACCGTGGACAACCGCAACCTCCAGTACTCCTACGAGGACGGCGACAACTTCGTCTTCATGGACATGCAGACCTACGACCAGACCTACATCCCCAAGGCGCTGGTGGGCGATCAGGCCCGCTTCCTGCTCGAGGGCACCGACTGCATCGTCTCCTTCCACGACAACAACCCGCTGAACGTCGAGCTGCCGGCCTCCGTGATCCTCACGGTCACCCACACCGAGCCCGGCCTGCAGGGCTCCCGCTCCACCGCCGGCACCAAGCCCGCCACCGTGGAGACCGGCGCCGAGATCCAGGTCCCGCTGTTCATCAACGAGGGCGACAAGGTGAAGGTCGACACCCGCGACGGCTCCTACATCGGCCGCGAGAACTGAGCCGAACGGGACTTCAAGGAGAATAGCTTCACATGGCACGTTCCACCGCTCGCAAGAGGGCGCTGAATACGTTGTACGAAGCGGACGAGAAGGGACAGGACATCCTGTCCCTTCTTGCTGAACGCATCGAGCATCCCGGCGCCCAGACCCCGCTGCCCGACTACGCCATCGAGATCGTGCGGGGCGTGGCAGACCATCGCGCCGACATCGACGGCGTGCTCAACCTCAGGTCCACCAGCTGGAAGGTCAACCGCATGGCCGTCGTGGACCGCAACATCCTGCGCATCGGCGCGTGGGAGATTCTCTTCAACGACGAGGTCCCCGACAAGGTGGCCATCGACGAGGCGCTGACGCTCGCCAAGGCGTTCAGCGACCCCGACGCCCCCGGATTCATCCACGGCCTGCTGTCCGCGGTGTGCTCCGAGGAGAAGCCGCTGCGCGAGGCCCGCAGGGCCCGCGAGGAGGCCGAGGCCCGGCAGGGCGAATCCGACGGCGGCGACGAGTCCGCCGAGACCGCGGAACCCGCCGGATCCGACAGGTCCGAGGAGACCGCCGAACCCGCGGAATCCGACGAGGACCGCGCCGCCTGAGCGTCCGCGCCGGCGATTATGGTAATTGAGAATATCCTGAATACAAGGGGGTTGTGGTGAACCTGAGCTTTTCCCCGGAAGACGCCGTCCTCGTGCTCGAGGACGGTCAGGTCTATGTCGGCGAGCCCTACGGCGCGTCGGGATCGACCACTGGAGAGATCGTGTTCGCGACCGGCATGACCGGATACCAGGAGACGCTGACCGATCCGAGCTACGATCGCCAGATCGTCGTTCAGACGTTCCCGCACATCGGCGACACCGGCGTCAATCATGAGGATCCCGAGTCGGGCCGCATCTGGGTCGCCGGCTACGTGGTGCGCGATCCCAGCCCGATCGTGAGCAACTGGCGCGCCGACGGCAGCCTGGACGACGATCTGGCCGGGGATGGCATCGTCGGCATCAGCGGCATCGACACGCGCAAGCTCGTGCGCCACCTGCGCTCCGCGGGCGTGATGCGCGCCGGCATCTTCTCCGGGGACGCGCTGCTCGCCGAGGACGGCGGCGTGAAGTCCGTCGACGCGCTGCTCGATCAGGTCAAGGCCACGCCGCAGATGCAGGGATTGAGCCTGTACGACGAGGTCAGCACCAAGGAGACCTACACGGTCGAGCCGTGCGGCGAGTTCGAAGGCAGGGAGCCGCTGTTCACCGTCGCCGCCGTGGACCTCGGCATCAAGGGCATGACCCCGCACCGCATGGCCGAGCGCGGCGTGCGCGTGCACGTCGTGCCGTCCACCACCACGTTCGAGCAGATCGAGGCGCTCAACCCCGACGGCGTGTTCTTCTCCAACGGCCCCGGCGACCCGGGCGAAGCCGACCAGATCGTTGCCCTGCTGCGCCAGGTGCTCGACGCCGGCTACCCGTTCTTCGGCATCTGCTTCGGCAACCAGATCCTCGGCCGCGCGCTCGGATTCGGCACGTACAAGCTCAAGTTCGGCCACCGCGGCATCAACCAGCCGGTCATGGACCTGACCACCGGCAAGGTGGAGGTCACCGCGCACAACCACGGCTTCGCCGTCGACGCGCCCAAGGGCGAGCCGGTGGACGCGCCGTACGAGAACGGCAAGTACGGCAAGGTCCGAGTCAGCCACATCGATCTCAACGACGACGTGGTCGAAGGCCTGCAGTGCCTCGACATCCCCGCGTTCTCCGTGCAGTACCACCCTGAGGCGGCCGCCGGCCCGCACGACGCCGCCTATCTGTTCGATCGTTTCGTCGAGCTGATGAAGAGCTCCAAGGAAGGTAAGTGACATGCCCAAGCGCACAGACATCAAGTCCGTGATGGTCATCGGCTCCGGCCCGATCGTCATCGGTCAGGCCGCCGAGTTCGACTACTCCGGCACCCAGGCCTGCCGCGTGCTGCGCGAGGAGGGCATCCGCGTCATCCTCGTGAACTCCAACCCGGCCACCATCATGACCGATCCGGAGATGGCCGACGCCACCTACATCGAGCCGATCGCCACGCCGATCCTCGAGCAGATCATCGCCAAGGAGCGCCCCGACGCGCTGCTGCCCACGCTGGGCGGCCAGACGGCCCTCAACGCCGCCATGGCGCTCGGCGAGGCCGGCGTGCTCAAGAAGTACGGCGTCGAGCTCATCGGCGCCTCGCTGGACGCCATCGACCGCGGCGAGGACCGCGAGCTGTTCAAGAAGGTCGTCGAGCAGGCCGGCGCCGAATCCGCGCGCAGCGACATCGCGCACTCCATCGAGGAGGTCGACCGCATCGCGGAGCGCTTCGGCTACCCGCTGGTCGTGCGCCCGAGCTTCACCATGGGCGGCCTCGGCTCCGGCATCGCGCACAACGAGGAGGAGCTGCACCGCATCGCCGGCGCCGGCATCCACTACTCGCCCACGGACGAGGTGCTCATCGAGGAGGGCATCGAGGGCTGGAAGGAATTCGAGCTCGAGCTCATGCGCGACCGCAACGACAACGTCGTGGTCGTCTGCCCGATCGAGAACGTCGACCCGGTCGGTGTGCACACCGGCGACTCCATCACCGTGGCGCCGTGCTTCACGCTCACCGACCGCGAGTACCAGAAGCTGCGCGACATCGGCATCGCCATCATCCGCGGCGTGGGCGTGGACACCGGCGGCTGCAACATCCAGTTCGCCGTGCACCCCGAGACCGGCCGCATCATCGTCATCGAGATGAACCCGCGCGTCTCCCGCTCGTCCGCCCTCGCCTCCAAGGCCACCGGCTTCCCGATCGCCAAGATCGCCACGAAGCTGGCCCTCGGCTACACGCTCGACGAGATCCGCAACGACATCACGCAGTCCACGCCGGCCTCGTTCGAGCCGACCATCGACTACGTGGTCACCAAGGTGCCGCGCTTCGCGTTCGAGAAGTTCCCCGGCGCGGACCCGACCCTGACCACGTCCATGAAGTCCGTGGGCGAGGCCATGGCGCTCGGCGGCAACTTCCAGGAGTCGCTCGGCAAGGCCATGCGCTCCATCGACAAGCGCCACATGGGCTTCAGCTGGGACGGCGAGAAGCCGGACCAGGCCGAGGTGGAGGAGCTGCTCAGGGCCATCCACACGCCCACTGAGCACCGCTACCTGCAGATCCAGCGCGCCATGTGGGGCGGCGCCACGCCGAAGCAGATCTTCGACGCCACGAAGATCGACCCGTGGTTCATCGAGCAGCTGCGTCGCATCAACGAGACCGCGCTGCAGGTGCAGGCCGCCGAGACCCTCACCCCGAAGCTGCTGAAGAAGGCCAAGCTCGCAGGTCTGTCCGATCTGCAGATCGCCCACCTGCGCCACCTCGGCGACGAGGGCGAGAACACCGTGCGCGAGCTGCGCTGGAGCTTTGGCCTGCGTCCGGTCTACAAGACCGTGGACACCTGCGCCGCCGAGTTCGACGCGGTCACGCCGTACTACTACAGCTGCTACGCCGACGAGACCGAGCTGCGCCCGCGCGATCGCGAGGCCGTGATCATCCTCGGCTCCGGCCCGAACCGCATCGGCCAGGGCATCGAGTTCGACTACACGTGCGTGCACGCCGTGCAGGAGCTCGGCAAGGACTACGACACGATCATGGTCAACTGCAACCCCGAGACCGTGTCCACCGACTACGACATGTCCGACCGCCTGTACTTCGAGCCGCTCACGTTCGAGGACGTGCTGGAGATCTACGAGGCCGAGAAGAAGATGGGCCCCGTCAAGGGCGTCATCGTGCAGCTCGGCGGCCAGACCCCGCTCTCGCTCGCTGCGCGACTCAAGGCCGCCGGCGTGCCGATCCTCGGCACCACGCCCGAGTCGATCGACCTTGCGGAGAACCGCGAGCTGTTCGGCGAGGTGCTGGCCCGCGAGCACATGAACGCGCCGCGCTACGGCACCGCCCTGAGCCTCGAGGAGGCCCGCGAGGCCGCGCACAACATCGGCTACCCGGTGCTCGTGCGTCCGAGCTACGTGCTCGGCGGCCGCGGCATGGAGATTGTGTACGACGACGCGCAGCTGACCAAGTACGTCAACCGCGCGCTCGACGAGGCCAAGGCCGACACGGTCGTCTCCGGCAGGCTCCCCAGCCCGCTGCTCATCGACAAGTTCCTGCAGGACGCCATCGAGATCGACGTCGACGCCCTGTTCGACGGCGAGGAGCTGTACATCGGCGGCATCATGGAGCACATCGAGGAGGCCGGCGTCCACTCCGGCGACGCCGCCTGCACGCTGCCCCCGTGCACGCTGTCCGACGACCAGATCCGCCGCCTCAGGGAGGGCACGTACGCCATCGCCAAGGGCTGCGGCGTCAAGGGCCTGATCAACGTCCAGTACGCATTCATGGCCAACACGCTGTACGTCATCGAGGCCAACCCGCGCGCCTCCCGCACCGTGCCGTTCGCCTCCAAGGCGACCGGCGTGCCGCTGGCCAAGGCCGCCGCGCGCATCATGGCGGGGGAGACCATCGCCGACCAGCGCGCCAACGGCCTGCTGCTGCCCAAGGGCGACGGCGGCATCATCCGCCCCGGCCAGCAGGTGGCCGTCAAGGAGTCCGTGCTGCCGTTCAAGCGCTTCCGCACGCCGGTGGGCAAGACCGTCGACATCCTCCTCGGACCCGAGATGCGCTCGACCGGCGAGGTCATGGGCTTCGACCGCGACTTCCCGCACGCGTTCGCCAAGAGCCAGCTCGCCGCGTACGACGGCGGTCTGCCGACCAAGGGCAACGTGTTCATCTCGGTGAACGACGCCGACAAGAAGCAGCTGCCGCTCATGGCCGTGCGCCTCGTGGAGCTCGGATTCACGATCTGGGCCACCGAGGGCACCGCCTCCGTGCTCAGCCGCTACGGCATCGAATCGAAGATCGTGGACAAGATCAGCACCCGCGTCGACTCCGACCCGGAGGCTCCGGTCAAGATCCAGCACGCCAAGGGCTCGGTGGGCAAGAACGTCGTCCAGCTCATCGAGGAGGGCAAGATCGACATGATCCTCAACACGCCCAACTCCCGCGGCTCCCGCTCGGACGGCTACTCCATCCGCGCGGCCGCCATCGCGGCCGACCTGCCCCAGTTCACGACGATGACCGAATTCTCCGCCGTGCTGCTGGCTATCGAGGCCGTGCGCCATAATGACTATCAGATCCTGAGCATTCAGGAGCATTCCAAGCAGCTCTTCGAGCTAGAAAGCCGGGACTTCTGATGGACATGAGCGGTGGGAACCAGATGGATGTGCAGAGGTCGGACTTCGGCCTGAGGCTCAAGACGTGCATGGACAAGTACGGTCCGCTGTGCGTCGGCATCGATCCCCACCGCAAGATCCTCACCGACTGGGGATACAACGTGGACGCGGAGGGAGCCGAGCTCTTCTCCATGCGCATGCTGCAGGCGGCCCACGGCCGGGCCGCCGCGGTCAAGTTCCAGACGCCCATGTTCGAGCGCTACGGATCCAAGGGATTCGCGGCGCTCGAGCGCGTCCTCTACGCGGCGCGCCAGATGGGCATCATCACCATCGTGGACTGCCTACACGGCGGACTGTCCACCACCATCTCGGCCATCGCCGACGCCTACTTCAAGCCGGGCGCCCCGCTGCTGGCCGACGCCATCACGCTGCTGCCGTACTACGGCGCGCGGTCCCTGTCCGGCCTCATCGACGAAGCGCTCGACAACGGGCGCGGCGTGTTCATCGCCTCCCTCACCTCCAACGAGGAGGGCGCCAGCCTGCAGACCGCCATCCGCCAGAGCGGCGACTACAAGGGCAGGACCGTCGCCTACGGCATCGCCAGCACCGCGCAGAAGCACAACGAGGGCATCGAGGGCATGGGATCCGTGGGCCTCATCATCGGCGCCACCATCGGCCAGTGGATCAGCGACTCCGGCGTGGACCCGGCGCAGTTCACCGGACCGATCCTCTCCCCGGGCTACGGCTGGCAGGGCGCCGAGGCCAAGGACCTCAAGACCGTGTTCAAGGGCACCAAGGGCAACGTGCTCGTCACCGTGTCCCGCTTCATCGCCGCGCACGGGCCGGACATCGCCATGCTCTCCCAGGCCACCGAGTCGATCGCGCTCGACGTGCGTCAGGCGCTGCTCGAGGCCACCGAGGAACCGTCCGACGAGACTCCCTCGGGCATCGTGTCCATGCCCAAGAAGGCCACGGAGACCGCCACGCCGCTCACCTTCGCGGCCACCGGCGAATCCGCCGCCGCATCCTCCGGCGCGGCCGACGCCGTCCCCGACGTGGACGACCCGACCGAATCCGCCCCGCAGACCGACGAATCGGCGTCCGTCCCCGCCCCCGCCGTCCGTTCTTCCTTCGATCCATCCAAGACCACGGGGGATTCCGCCCCCGCCGCCGCATCCTCCAAGGAGCCTCGCCAGTGACCTCGCCCGTCCAGTCATCCGCATCCCCGTCCGGCCGCCTGCTCGTCCTCTCCGGTCCCACCGCCGTCGGCAAGGGCACCGTCGAGGCCGCGCTGCGCGCCGCGCACCCCGAGGTCTGGGTGTCCGTCTCCGCCACCACCCGCGCCCCGCGCCCCGGCGAGATCAACGGCGTCAACTACTGGTTCATGACCGACGACGAGTTCCTCGCCAAGGAGCGCGCGGGGGAGTTCCTCGAGACCGCCGTCGTCCACGGCATGGCGCACTACGGCACCCCGCTCGCCCCCGTCCAGGAGCACCTCGCCGCCGGCGTCCCCACCATCCTCGAGATCGACCTCCAGGGCGCCCGCCGCGTCCGCCAGCGCGCCGCCGAGCTCGGCCTCGAGGTCCTCTTCGTCTTCATCGCCCCGCCCAGCTTCGACGAGCTCAGGCGCCGCCTCATCGGACGCGGCACCGAAACCCCCGAGCAGCAGGCCCGCCGCCTCGAAACCGCCAAGGTCGAACTCGCCGCCGAATCCGAATTCGACGTCACCATCGTCAACGCCACGGTCGACGAGGCGGCGGAGGAGCTGTGGCGCCTCATCGCGCAGGAGTACGGCATCGCGGAATAACGGAGCGCCATCTGCGCTGAGCCGTTAAGCGGGAAGCCCGGTGGGCTTCCCGTAGGCGAGGGGAGCGGCCGCGAAGGCCGCGACGGCTGCGCGTCAGCGCAGCGCCTCAGTCGACGTACCTTCGTACGTCTTCCTTCGGTACGCCTTGATGTCGCACGCGTTATTCCGCGAGACCCGGATGTCCGTCGGGAGAGAGCACGAATCCGGCTAAGGATGTTCCGGTGCCGATATGGGAATGCCCCGCATCGTAGGATGCGGGGCATTCCCTCGTATGGGGACAGTGCGTCCGAAACGCGGATCAGGCGAGGCCGGAGAGACGGTTGATCAGCTCCGGATCTCGCGTAGCGCCCTTGTCCGCGGAGCGGGCGAACGCGGCGTAGGCCTTGAGGGCCTGCGACACCTTGCGGTCGCGGTGCGCCACGTAGCCGTCGCCGGCCTCGAGCTCGGCGCGGCGCTCGGCGAGCTGCTCGTCCGTGAGCTCCACGTTCACGGTGCGCGCCTCGATGTCGATGCTGATGATGTCGCCGTTCTTGATGAGCGCGATCGGACCCTTGTTGGCGGCCTCGGGCGCGATGTGGCCGATGGCCAGGCCGGAGGAGCCGCCGGAGTAGCGGCCGTCGGTGAGCATGGCCACCTGCTTGCCGATGCCCTTGCCCTTGACGAACGACGTCGGGTAAAGCATCTCCTGCATGCCGGGGCCGCCCTTCGGACCCTCGTAGCGGATGACGAGCGCCATGCCGGGCTTGAGCGTGTCGTCGAGGATGACCTTGATGGCCTCCTCCTGCGACTCCACCACGAGCGCCGGGCCGCGGAACTTCCAGATCTCCTGCGGCACGCCGGCGGTCTTCACCACGCAGCCGTCGGGCGCGAGGTTGCCGCGCAGCACGGCGAGGCCGCCCTCGTGGATCTCCGGGTGGTCGATGTCGTGGATGGCGCCGTTGACGCGGTCCGTGTCGAGCGAGTCGAACAGGGTCTCATGCGTCCACGGATCGGGGGAGATGATGTGGCCGGGGGCCGCATGGTACATGGTCTTGGCCTCCTCGGTGCAGGTGGGGCGCATGATGTCCCACGCGTCCAGCTTCGCCTCGAGGCTCGGGTAGTCGATGGAGTGCACGTCGCGGTGCAGCTTGCCGGCGCGGTCGAGCTCACCGAGGATGCCGGTGATGCCGCCGGCGCGATGCACGTCGGAGATCTCCCACTTGCCGGACGGGCTGGCCTTGCAGATGCACGGCACGGTGTGGCTGATGCGCTCGATGTCGTCCAGCGTGAAGTCCACGTCGGCGCTCTGCGCCATGGCGAGGATGTGCAGCACGGTGTTCGTGGAGCCGCCCATGGCCACGTCCATGGTCATGGCGTTCTCGAACGCGTGCTTGGTGGCGATGGAGCGCGGCAGCACGGAGTCGTCGGAGTCGCGGTAGTACTGGTTCGCGATCTTCACGACCTGCTGCGCGGCGCGCACGAACAGGTCCTTGCGGTACTTGTGCGAGGCGAGGATGGTGCCGTTGCCGGGCAGGGCCAGACCGATCGCCTCGGTGAGGCAGTTCATCGAGTTGGCGGTGAACATGCCGGCGCAGGAGCCGCACGTCGGGCACACGGTCTTCTCGTAGTTGAGCAGATCCTCCTCGGAGACGTTGTCGTCGGCGGAGGCGTACATCACGGAGATGAGGTCGGTGTTCTTCTTGACGGTGCCGTCCGCCAGCACCGTGGTGCCGGCCTCCATCGGGCCGCCGGAGACGAACACGGTCGGGATGTTGAGGCGCAGCGCCGCCATGAGCATGCCGGGGACGACCTTGTCGCAGTTCGGAATGCAGATCAGGGCGTCGGCGCAGTGCGCGTTGCACTGGTACTCGACCGTGTCGGCGATGATGTCGCGGCTCGGCAGCGAGTACAGCATGCCGGTGTGGCCCATGGCGATGCCGTCGTCGACGGCCATGGTGTTGAACTCGCGGGGGATGCCGCCGGCCTCCTTGATAGCCTCGGACACGATGCGTCCCACCTTGTTGAGGTGGACGTGGCCGGGCAGGAACTCGTCGAAGGAGTTCGCGATGGCGATGATGGGCTTCTTGCCCATGTCGTCGCCGCTGACGCCAGCGGCACGATACAGGGCGCGCGCGCCTGCGAAGACGCGGCCGGACATGAGTTTTGCAGATCGCATTTCGGTCATACGACCATTCAAGTCCTTGCAAGGGACAGCGGTTTTGTCAAGACTCACAATGTGGAATTCACGAGGATGTTACTTTCGGGGATCTGCGCGGGACTTCGTCGCCGTCCCCGTGTGAGGCTATACTTGCCTCGATTGAGACAAATCGTCCATTGTCTGGAGATAACGCATATGGCTTTCGGTACCGAACCCACCCCGTCCGGTCTGGCGAACCCGCCCATCGACGATCTGATGGAGCACGCCGACTCCAAGTACGCGCTCGCGATCTTCGCCGCCAAGCGCGCGCGTCAGATCAACTCCTATTTCACCCAGCTCAACGAGGGCCTGCTGCAGAACGTCGGCCCGCTCGTCGAGTACCAGAACCAGGAGAAGCCGCTGTCCATCGCGTTCCGCGAGATCAACGACGGCCTGCTCGAGGAGACGCTCGGCGAGGACGACGTCAACGAGGGCAACTGATCCTTCGATCCTCCCGATTCCCGTGCGACGGATGCGTGACGTCCGTCGCATTTGCGCCGACACGCTTGCCGTCGGCCGGAGTCTCGGGTAGAACTGGTCACCGGTGGCGAACGTAACGTCCTTAGGCTCGCGCCGACCGCGGAAGCGGTCTGGCACGGGCCTTTTTCGTAGGCGGACGCGGCCGCAACAACAGAAGAAAAAACCGTATCATTGTGCCTCGCGCGTCCTCGCGCGGGGCGATAAGTCCGAAAGAGGGATGATATGACACAGGAGCGCAAGCTCATCAGCGCCGAGTCCGTGACCGAGGGGCATCCGGACAAGGTCTGCGATCTGATTTCTGATTCCATCCTTGACGACCTGCTGGCGCAGGACCCGCAGTCGCACGTGGCGGTGGAGACCTCCGCGGCGACCGGCGTGTTCCTCGTCTTCGGCGAGGTCACGTCCTCCGGCTACTGCGACGTGCAGTCCAAGGTGCGCGAAGTGCTGCACGAGATCGGCTACACCAGCTCCCAGGTGGGGCTCGACGCCGATTCCTGCGGCGTCATGGTGGCCATCACCGGCCAGAGCGCCGAGATCAACCAGGGCGTCGCCCGCCTCGACGCCGCCGAGGAGTCCAAGGCCACGCGCGAGGAGCGCTACGAGGCCCAGGGCGCCGGCGACCAGGGCGTCATGTTCGGCTACGCCACCGACGAGACCAAGGCGCTCATGCCGCTGCCGATCCATCTGGCACACAAGCTCGCCTACCGTCTCGCCCAGGTGCGCAAGCAGGGCATCGTGCCGCATCTGCGCCCGGACGGCAAGACCCAAGTCACCATCGAATACGACGAGAACGACCGTCCGCTGCGCGTCGACACCGTGCTCATCTCCACGCAGCACGATCCCGAAGCGACCCACGAGTGGCTTGAGGCGCAGCTGAAGGAGCACGTCATCGACCCGGTCCTGAACGAGGAGCTGGGCGACGACGTCAGGCACGACGACTACCGTCAGCTCGTCAACCCCACCGGCTCGTTCATCCTCGGCGGTCCGGCCGCCGACGCGGGCCTGACCGGCCGCAAGATCATCGTCGACACGTACGGCGGCGCCGCGCACCACGGCGGCGGCGCGTTCTCCGGCAAGGATCCGAGCAAGGTGGATCGCTCCGCCGCGTACGCGACCCGCTGGGTGGCCAAGAACATCGTCGCCGCCGGCCTCGCGCACAAGGTCGAGGTGCAGGTGGCCTACGCCATCGGCGTCGCCGACCCGGTGAGCGTCAACGTGGAGACCTACGGCACGGAGGAGGGCGTCACCCGCGCCCAGATCGCCGCGGCAGTGCGCAAGGTGTTCGACCTGCGCCCCGCCGCCATCATCGACGAGCTGGACCTCAAGCGCCCGATCTACAAGAAGACCGCCGCATACGGCCACTTCGGCCGCGACGACGCCGACTTCACGTGGGAGCGCACCGACAAGGTGGACGAGCTCAAGGCCGCCATCGCGTCCCTGTGAGCCGCCGGACGGCACGTTCCGCCTATTCGGACCTTCGGCCCCGTGTCCGCATTGCGCGGCACGGGGCCGTCCCGTCACTAAGATGACCCCTATGACCACACAGGACGCCGAACAGCTGACGCTCGACGGGCTCGCCCCGCGACGACGCCGTCGCGCGCCCGCGCAGCGGCGTCCGGCCGCCGTCGATCCGATCGCGCAGGTGGTGCTCGACGTGCAGGCCACCCATCTGGGGCGCACGTTCGACTATCTCGTGCAGGACAGGGACGACGAGGCCGCACGCCCCGGCGTGCAGGTGCGCGTGCGGTTCGGCGGGCAGCGGCTCACCGGCGTCATCTGGAATCGCACGGCGACGAGCCCCACGCCGTCCTCGTCGCTGCGGTACCTCGAACGGGTGCTCAGCCCGGTCGAGGTGGTGGGCGAGGAGATGCGCGGGGACATCGAAGCCGTGGCCGACTGGTACGGCGGCACGCGAGCCAACATCCTGCGGGTCGCGGTGCCCGCGCGCGTGGCCCGCGTGGAGCGGGAGCAGGAGCTGGCCGCGGGCGGCGAGGGCTTCGCCGGGTCCGCCGCGGAACGACTCATGGGAGTCGTGAACGCGCTGGGGGAGCGCGAATGGAAGCGCGTCGCCGCATGTTACGACCGTTCTTCGGAATGGCGGGACGCCCTGACGGGCCGCGGGTTCGCCGAAGTGGTGGCCGACGCGCTGCCCGGTCCGCTGGTCTGGGCGCGCGACGCGGCGTGGATGATCGCCGAGGCGATGGGGGCCGGCAGGTCCGCGGTGACCGTGCTGCCGGACATGCGCCGCGTCGAGGATCTCGCCGAGGTGCTCGAGGAGGCGGGTCTGCGCCGGTTCGCGCCGTCCGCGGCGCAGCACGGCGGCTGGATCGGCGACTTCGTGGTGCTCGGCGCGGCGCTGCCGCCCGCCGAACGCTACCGCGCCTATCTCGCCGTGGCCGCCGGACAGGTGCGCTGCGTGATCGGCACCCGCGCCGCGATGTACGCGCCGGTGCGCGGGGCGGCGCTGTTCGCCATCGTGGACGACGTCGCCTACCAGAACGCCGACGGCTTCATGCCGTATGCCCAGGCGCGCGGCGTGCTGCGTCTGCGCGCCCGCCGGCGGGGCGGCGCGTTCGTGGCGCTCGCGCACGCGCGCAGTCCGATCAGCGAGGCGTCCGGCGCGACCAAGGTCCATGCGCTGCCCACGGTCACCAAGGAGTCGCTGCCGTGGGTCCGCTGGCTCAACCGCGAGACGCTCGCCTCGCTCGGGGATCCGACCGCCGGTGCGCGTGTGCCGCACACCGCGGTGCGTGCGCTGTCCGCGGCGCTGCAGGCGGGGCCGGTACTCATGTCCATCCCCGCCGAAGGCGTGGGCGAGACGCTCAGCTGCGCCTCCTGCCACCGGCAGGCACGGTGTCCCAGATGCACCGGTCCGTTGGCGCTGCGCCGCGACGAGGGCGCTCCGCGGTGCATGTGGTGCGGGGCCGCCGCCGTGGGCTGGCATTGCGCGGAATGCGGCAGGGACCGCATGCGTGTGGTGCGCGTGGGCGCCGCCGGCACCGCGGCCGAGCTCGAGGGCCTGTTCCGCGGCGTTCCCGTGGTCGTCTCGTCCCCTCGTCAGCCCGGCGGGGTGGTGGAGTCCGTGGCCGACCGTCCCCAGCTCGTCATCGCCACGCCGGGCGCCGAGCCGCGCGTCAGACCCGTCGGCGGCGGGGGACGGAAGCAGGTCGGCTATCAGGCCGTGGCGATCCTCGACGCGTGGACCAGCCTGTACGCGATGGGCGTGGACGCCCGTACCGACACGCTGACCGCATGGATGCGCGCGGTGGCGCTGTGCCGGCCGCGGACCATGGGCGGGCAGGCGCTGCTGCTGGGGGAGACCGATCCGGTGCTTGCGCAGTCGCTCATGCTGTGGAACGCGCCGATGCTGGCCTCGCGCGAGGTTGCCGAACGTCGGGAGACCGGCCTGCCTCCGGCGGTCGCGGCCGCCTGCGTGTGGGGGCGGCGCGACGCGGTGATGTGGCTGCTGGAGGAGATCGGCGCCCTGACCGGGGACTGGACCGTGCTGGACATGCCGTCCGGCGAGGCGCAGCCCGGCGTGCTGGGGCCGGTGCCGATCGCGCAGCCGGCCACCATCAGCGCGCGCGAGCTGGAGGAGACCGCCGACCGGGTCAAGGCCGTGGTGCGCGTGACGACCGACCGCCGCGCCGAGCTCGCGCTGCGGCTCAGGACCGGCGTCGCGAAGCGCGTCGCCTCGCGCATGCCCGGCGAACTGCGGTTCCAGGTGGATCCCAAGGACCTCATCTAGGAGTCACAAGATTTCGGCAGGCTCATCTTGTGCGTCAGGCCATGTGCGCATGAAACGCGGCTTTCGGCGGAATGACGCCATTGCGGCATTTCGGTTGCGTGCGGGAGTGTGCGGTTCGCGTCGCACAAGATGAGCCTGCCGAAATCTTGTGCGACGGCCGGTCGTCGCGCTGCCGTGATTCGATGAAACCGCAGAGACAATCGGCAGCAGGAAAGGACGTGCATCATGGCAAAGGGATGGCCGGGAGAGCCCGAGATGGCGGCGGACGTGCTGGTCGCGGACGGCAATGCGGCAGCGGCGGCAGGCAAGCCGATCACGGACGTGATCTTCGACTTCGGCAACGTGCTGGTCTACTGGGACCCGGGCAACGCGATGGTGGGCCGCTACTCGCGCGAGAGCATCGACTGGTTCCTCGACGACGCGAACTCCGGCCTGTACTCGGCGTCCGACCTCATGGACGGCGGCGCGAGCTGCGCGGAGGCCGAGGCGTGGGTGCTCGCCAACCGCGGCGAACGCGCGGCCGAGATGATCCGCTACTACGATGCGAACTTCGTGGACTCTCTGGGCGGTGCGGTGCCCGGCGCCCGCAAGCTCATCGAGGACCTCAGGGCCGCCGGCGTGGGCGTGTGGGGCCTGTCGAACTGGTCCGCCGAGCTGTTCCCGATCGCGTGGGAGGGCTACCCGATCCTGCACACGCTCGACGGCAAGGTGGTCTCCGGGCCGATCGGCCTGCGCAAGCCGCACACGGACATCTACGAGTACGCCCTGAAGGAGTTCGGCATCGAGGCGTCCGGCGCGGTGTTCGTGGACGACAAGGCGATGAACATCGTGGGTGCGAATTCGGCCGGCATCCGCGGCGTCAGGTTCACCGACCCGTACAGGCTGCGCGCGCTGCTCATCGATGCGGGCGTGGGCATTCCCGCCGTCAGGTAGGCGTTGCACTGGGCTGTCCGGCAGCGTGGCTGCCGGACAGCCCAGCGGCATGCGCGCGGGGCGCATGCGTTATGGTGGAGGAATGCTGAAGATTCTGTTTGCAGGTTCCCCCGAGGTCGCCGTGCCTTCGCTCAAGGCGCTGGCCGCGGATGCGGAGCATTTCAAAGTCGTCGCCGTGCTCACCCGACCCGACGCCCCCACCGGCCGCGGCCGGCGTCTCGTGGCCAATCCGGTCAAGCGCGCGGCCGTCGAGCTTGGCATTCCGGTCATCGAGTCCGATCCGGCAGCACCCGAGTTCGTTGACGAGCTCAAGAACACCGGCGCCGAGGCGGCCGCCGTGGTCGCCTACGGCAAGATCCTCAGGCAGCGCGTGCTGGACGCGCTGCCGCTCGGCTGGTACAACCTGCACTTCTCGCTGCTGCCGCAGTGGCGCGGCGCGGCTCCCGTGCAGCGCGCGATCTGGGCCGGCGACGAAGTGACCGGCGCGACCGTGTTCCGCATCACCCGCCAGATGGACGCCGGTCCCATCCTCGCCCAGTCCACGGTGGAGATCGGCGCTCACGAGACCAGCGGCGAACTGCTCATGCGGCTGGCCGAGGACGGCTCCCACGTGCTCGCCGCCGCGCTCGAGGCGATGGCCGAGGGCCGCATCGCGCCGGTGGATCAGCAGCCCGGCGCCTTCGAGGTGGCCGCCAAGATCAGCGTGGAGGACGCGCACATCCGCTTTGACGTGCCCGTGTTCGCCGCCGACCGGCAGATCCGCGCCTGCACGCCCAATCCCGGCGCATGGTGCGAACTGTACGCCGAGGGAAAAACGGAGGGCGCCGAGCCGGCCACGCTGCACGTGCTCGAGGCGCGTCCGGTCGTGCCTGCCGAGCAGCCGCATGCGCCTACGGACCTGAAGCCCGGCGAGCTGAAGGCCGGCAAGCGCAACGTGTGGGTGGGCACGGCCACCGATCCGCTGGAGCTGCTGCAGGTCAAGGCGCAGGGCAAGAAGGCCATGCGCGCCGCCGACTGGGCTCGCGGCGCACGCCTGACGGCCGAGGCCCGTCTCGCCTGAGCCCGTCCGCCGCATCATGACCGGTGATGTTCCGCAGGACGGGCTGATCCCGTTCCTAGTTGCGGCGAAACGCGCCACCTACGGCGCCGAGGACGCGGGTGCCGCGGCCGAGGCGGTTCCGGCGCTCGACGGTTCGCGTCAGCTGGAATACCGCGAGGGACCGTGGCTGTATCGTGACGTGTACTTCGGCTCGCGGCGGTTCGCCGGTCAGGAAACCGTTCTATTCGAAGGAGCGCCGGTGTGGTCGATGGTCTATGCCGGCGGCATGGCGGACCCGGGGAAGGAACCAGGGAAGGGCATTGACGATTCCCGGCGTGTCTACGCGTTCCTCCGTCGGGCGCTGCGCCTGTGCGACGCATCGCATCCGTTCCGCGGCCCGGCGCGCTATGAGGCCGACGGCCTCGTTTACGTCAACGATCAGTCCGGTTTCCCGGGACCATGGTGTCCTGAGTCATTCCACGGACGCGAACGCATTCTGACGGCCGATGAGGACGGCGCGCATGGGCGATGCGTATACACGCTGGACTATGCCGGCACCCGTCTGGTGGCGTGAGTGTCCGGCATGATTGATCGCCCGATGTGGGCGGCGTTGATCCGGCGGGCCTAGGACAGGAAGTCGAGCACCTTCGTCAGGTCGCGCTCGTTGATCGCCTCGGGCGCGGCCAGTTGGGTCTTCGGCTTGGCGCAGAACGCGATGCCGAGACCCGCGGCCTGGATCATCGGAATGTCGTTGGCGCCGTCGCCCACGGCCACGGTCTGGTCCATGGGGATGCCGTCGCGCTTCGCCCACTGCTGCAGCGCGTGCAGCTTGACGGTCTTGCACACGATGTCGCCCAGCACCTCGCCGGTGAGCGCGCCGTCGGCCACGCCCAGCCGGTTCGCCAGCCAGTAGTCGATGCGCGCGTCGGCGGCGAGCCGGTCCACCACCTCGTGGAATCCGCCCGAGACCACGCCCACCTTCCAGCCGTGCGCGTGCAGCTCGTCGATCAGCGCGAGCGCGCCGTTCGTGAAATGCAAATGTTCATAGACCGTATCGAATACTGAGACGGGGAGGCCCTTCAGCAGCGCGACGCGGGCGCGCAGCGCATCGCAGAACTCCAGTTCGCCGCGCATCGCGCGCTCGGTCACCTCGGCGATCCGCTCGCCGCAGCCGGCGGCCTCGCCGAGCTCGTCGATGACCTCCTCGTCGATGAGCGTGGAGTCCACGTCCATCACCAGCAGTCCCGGCCGGGACAGCGTCGGCGCGTTCGCCGCGGGCGTAGAGGTTTCAAGGGCTTGCAAAGTTTCGTCGGACATGACCCCGATTGTCGGAAAACCTTGGGACAATGGCCGGATGCATGAAGTTTGCTCCACCGGCACCGGTCTCATCGCCTCCGTCACCGACTGGCTCGTCTGGCTCATGGAACAGGTCGGCGGCCTCGGCGTGGGACTCGCCATCGCCCTCGAATCCATCTTCCCGCCCATTCCCAGCGAGGTGATCCTGCCGCTGGCCGGGTTCAGCGCCTCGCGGGGGCTGTTCCCGCTGGTCTCCGCCATCGTCTGGGCCACGGCCGGCTCCGTGGCCGGCGCATGGGCGCTGTACGGCATCGCGCGGTGGGTGGGCCTGCACCGCATCCAGCGCGCCGCGGACGTGATCCCCGGCGTGAGCAGGCATGACATCGCCAGGGCGGACGGCTGGTTCACCAGGTACGGCACGTGGTCGGTGCTCGTGGGACGCGTGATTCCCGTGGTCCGCTCGCTCATCTCCATTCCCGCTGGCCTCAACGGCATGGGCTTTGCCCGCTTCACCGGATGGACCGCGCTCGGCTCGGCCGTGTGGAACACCGTCCTCATCTCCGTGGGCTACGGGCTCGGCTCGCGGTGGTGCGCCATCCAGGGCGCGCTCGGCGTGTTCGAGGACGTGGTGATCGCCGCCGTGGTCGTGGTCATCGCGGTGTGGATCGGACGCAAAGTGCGTAGTGTGGTCATCGGACGCCGCAACGGCGCCGCGAACGACGGCGACGACGCGTGACGGCGGAACGGATGACGCGAACGGACTATACGAAGGGCGGAACAGGACGATGGGCGACGTCGGCTTCGACGATGCATCCCGCGGTGGATCCCATGCGGACGGCACGACCGTGGACGAGCTTGCCGAGCAGCTGGACCGGCTGCGGGACAAGAACCACGCGCTGGCGCGGGCGCTGACACGCGCCAGCCAGGAGCTCGGCAAGGCCAAGACGCAGCTCGCCCAGCTGGCGCAGCCGCCCAAGACGTTCGCCACGATGGTGCGGGTCGATCAGGTCACCGTGGACGACGACGGCGTGCAGCACGCCAGCGCCGAGGTGATCAACGGCTCCCGGCACATGATCGTGCCGGTGGCCCCCACGGTCAACGCCGCGCGCCTCGCGTGTGGACAGAGCGTGCTGCTCAACGAGAACCTGGTGCTCGTGGAGGCGCGCGAAACCCCCGCGACCGGCCCGGTGCGCGTGGTGGACCAGCCGCTGGACGCCGCGCGGCTCATCGTGCGCGACCAGTCGGGGACGCTGAGCATCGTGCGTCGCTCCTCGGCGCTGACCACCGCGGCCGTGCGCCGCGGCGACCGGGTGACCGTGGACGCCGGCAACCTCATGGCGCTCGAGCTGCTGCCGCCGGAGAACGACGCGGATCTGGTGCTCGAGGAGACGCCGGACGTCACGTTCGACGACATCGGCGGCCTCGCCGAGCAGATCGGACGCATCCGCGACGCCGTGCAGCTGCCGTTCCGCCACCGCGCGCTGTTCCGCCGCTACGACCTGCGCCCGCCCAAGGGCGTGCTGCTGTACGGTCCGCCCGGCAACGGCAAGACCATGATCGCCAAGGCCGTGGCGCACAGCCTGTCGGACGCGGAGCCCGGCGTGGACGGCGTGTTCCTGTCCGTCAAGGGGCCGGAGCTGCTCAACAAGTACGTGGGCGAGTCCGAGCGCCTGATCCGCCTCATCTTCGCCCGCGCCCGCGAGCGCGCCGCGGACGGCCGTCCCGTCATCGTGTTCATCGACGAGATGGACTCGCTGCTGCGCACCCGCGGCACCGGCGTCTCGTCCGACGTGGAGACCACGATCGTGCCGCAGTTCCTCGCCGAGCTCGACGGCGTGGAGAGTCTCGACAACGTCATCGTGATCGGCGCCTCGAACCGCGTGGACATGATCGACCCGGCGGTGCTGCGTCCCGGACGCCTCGACGTGAAGATCCGCATCGACCGGCCGGACGCCGCCCAGGCCGCCTCGATCCTGTGCCACTACGTGACCGAGGACCTGCCGCTCGCCGACGGCCTCGACCGCGCCTCGCTCGTGGATGCCGTGACGCGCGACGTGTTCGCGCGCGAGGAGCGCCGCCACGTGTGCGACGTGCGGCAGGAGAACGGCGACTGGAACGCCGTGTACTTCGCCGACGTGGTCTCCGGCGCCACGCTGAGGAACATCGTCGACCGCGCCAAGACGCGCGCGGTCAAGTCGTCCATCGCCTCCGGCCGGGACGTGGCGCTCGACGCCGCGCTGTTCGCCGACGCGACGGACGAGGAGTTCCGCGAAACCGCCGACGCCGTCTCGAGCACCGACCCGGCGCAGTGGTCGCGCATCACCGGCATCGAGGGCGGGCGCGTCACGCGCATCGTGCCGGTCAGACGGTAACACCGGGACGGCACGGGCCGTCTCGCGGGCGCGAGACGAACGAAGAGGACGAAGAGGACAAGGACATGCGGGACGAAGGCGCACGAGGAAGGGAGACGCGACGATGAGCGTGAAGCGGATCATGGGCACCGAGACCGAGTACGGAGTGTCGCTGGCGGGGGCGGACCGGTTCAACCCGGTCAGGCTGTCCTACGACGTGGTGGACGGCGCCTCCACGCCCGCCACGCGCCACATTCGCTGGGACTACCGGCAGGAGGACCCCGTCAACGACATGCGCGGGCACCGGCTCGAACGCGCCGCGGCCCGGCCGGACATGCTCACCGATGCGCCGCAGCTCAACATCACCAACGTCATCGCCGCCAACGGCGCCCGCGTCTACGTGGACCACGCGCACCCCGAGTACTCGGCGCCCGAGACGCGCGATCCGTTCGACGCCGTGGCGTGGGACCATGCCGGCGACCGGATCATGCAGGCCGCCGCCGAGCGGGCGAGCGCGGCCACGGGCACGCCCATCGCGCTGCATCGCAACAACGTGGACGGCAAGGGCGCCTGCTGGGGCACCCACGAGAACTACCTCATGGAGCGGTCCGTGCCGTTCGACCGCGTGGTCCGTCTCATGACCGCGCACTTCGTGAGCCGCCAGATCTACGCTGGCTCCGGACGCGTGGGGCTGGGGGAGCGCAGCGAGACCGCCGGATTCCAGCTGAGCCAGCGCGCCGACTACATCCATGCCCGGGTGGGCCTGCAGACCACGTTCGAACGCCCGATCATCAACACGCGCGACGAGCCGCACGCCGTCTCGGAGCGCTTCCGCCGCCTGCACGTCATCGTGGGCGACGCCAACCGCATGGAGACCCCGCAGGTGCTCAAGCTCGGCACGACCAGCATGCTGCTGTGGCTGCTCGAGCACGCCGACGGGGTCGGGTTCGACGTGGACGCCCTGTGCGACTCGCTCGAGCTCGCCGACCCGGTGGACGCCATGCACCTCGTCTCGCACGACCTGACGCTGGAGACGCCGCTGGCGCTCGCCGCGGGCGGCACGACCACGGCATGGATGATGCAGGTGCGTCTGCGCGCCGCCGTCTACGAGGCCGCGGCCGCGACGTACGGCACCGACACGCGCGGCGAGCCCGCATGGCCGGACCGCTCCACGACGTCCGTGATGGCGATGTGGGGGCAGGCGCTCGCCGACGTGGCCGCCATCCGCCACGCCGACGACGCCGAACGGCTCGCCGGGCTGGAGCGCGAGGCCGGACGCATCGAATGGTTCGCCAAGTGGCGGCTGCTGGAACGGCTGCGCTCCCGGCGCGGTCTGGCATGGGACGACGCGCGACTCAGGGCGCTGGACCTCGGCTGGGCGGCGCTGGACCCGCGTGCCTCGCTGTTCTCCAGGATGGAGCGTCTGACCGAGCATGTGCTGGATCCCGGGCGCGTGGACCACGCCGTGGTCGAGCCGCCCGAGGACACGCGCGCCTGGCTGCGCGCGCAGGTCGTGCGCCGGTTCCCCGCCGAGACGATCGCCGCGTCGTGGACGCATCTGACCGTGCGCGACGCGCAGGGCGGGCCGTTCACCTTCGACATGTCCGACCCCGCCGCGTTCGGCCGGGAGGCGTGCGCCGACGCGCTGAGCCACGCCGGGACGGCCGTGGAGATGCTGGGCATGCTACATTCGTGAACTTCGGCCGCGCGGGCCCCGAGCGTATGATGTGCTCAAGGAACGCGTCCGGCGCAGGAGGACGGGCGTCGCACGGACAAGGCGCAAGGCGCATGACGCGGCGCGACGGGCATCGAGGCTACGACGATGGAGGAGTGAACACCATGGAATGCCGAGCACTGGCGTTGAAGGCGGCGGACGTCGCCATCGAGGCGGGCAAGCACGCCCTGCAGGAGCAGATGAACCCGCATGACCTCAAGATGATGTACCGTCCCAAGGACCGCTCCCAGTTCACCTCCGAGGTGGACGATCTGCTCATCCGGTTCATCCGCAACCGTCTCATCCACGTGGACCCGTTCGACGGCTTCTGGGAGGACGCCGGCGGCGATCTGCGCCCCGGGGCGCGCTACTGGTGCGTGGGCCACGTCGACGGCGTCATCAACTACGTGCGCAACATGGCCGAGTGGACCGTGACGATCTCGCTGTTCGAGGTGAACGCCGAGGGCGAGCCGCGGCCGATCGTGGGCGTCGTGCACGCCCCGGCGCTCGGCGTCACCTACGTGGCCGCGCGCGGCAACGGCGCGATCCGCATCCGCAAGACGCCCATCGGCGAGAAGCGCGAGAAGGCCATGCCGTCCATCACGCCCACGCTGGACGGCTCGGTGGTGAGCTTCGGCATGTCGTACTTCCCCAAGGAGTCCGTGCACGCGCTCGAGACCGTGAGCGCCATGGCCGGCAGGCCCGCGGACGTCAAGCGCGTGGGGCCCGCCTCGCTCGACCTGTGCAAGGTGGCGGACGGCACCTACGACGCCTACTTCGAGCCGAAGCTGCATTCGTGGGACATTCCCGCGGTGGCCGCCGGCGCGGTGGTCGTCTGGGAGGCGCAGGGGCGTCTGAGCCAGTGGAACGGCGAGGAGATCCACTGGAACCGCGACAACGACGTGGTCGCCTCGAACGGGCTGATCACCGAGGAACTCAAGCAGTATCTCGTCTGAGCCCGGGGCGCCCGGAACGCGGGCGCGGGCATCGTCAGGCATCACAATCTAGGGAGGCATGCATGCCGCAGGAACAGGATCGGATCACGAGCCAGACCGGCCCCGAGGAGGAATCCCAGGGCCTCGGGCGCGTCGACGCCGACGTCACCGGCCAGATGGACGATCTGGACGCGGTGCTGGACGACATCGAATCCACGCTGGAGACCAACGCCGAGGAATACGTCAACCGGTTCGTCCAAAAGGGCGGCGAGTGATGCCGCAGCTGCGGCAGGAGCGCGTCGCCGGCGCGGAGGACGATCCCTCGCACGGCGCGCACGACCACGACTTCTCGCGCATCTTCGGCATCGAGACCGAGTACGGCGTGTCCGTCACCGGCACCGCCAGGCCCTGCGACGCCGGACAGGTGGCGATGACGATGTTCCGCCCGGTCATCTCCCGCGCGCGGTCCACCAACACGTATCTGGCCAACGGGGCGCGCCTGTATCTGGACGTCGGGTCCCACCCCGAATACGCCACGGCCGAGGCCCGCGACCCCATGGACGCGCTGGCGCAGGACGCCGCGGGGGAGCGCGTGATGGCGCGGCTCGCCATGGACGCCCAGCGCACGCTGCGCGAGACCCACGGCCCCGACGCGACGGTGCACGTGTTCAAGAACAACGTCGACTCCGAGGGCCACTCGTTCGGCTGCCACGAGAACTATCTGGTGCGCCGCGCCGTCCCGCTCGACGTCATCGAACGCGAGCTCATCCCGTTCCTCGTCACCCGGCCGCTGTTCTCCGGGGCCGGGCGCGTCACGCGCGACGGCTTCCAGATCACGCAGCGCGCCGACTTCCTCGACGACGCCGTCTCCAGCGCCACCACGAGGTCGCGCCCCATGGTCAACACGCGCGACGAGCCGCACGCGGACGCCGAGCGCTTCCGTCGTCTGCACGTGATCGTGGGCGACTCCAACCGTTCTCAGGTGGCCACGTGGATGAAGCTCGCCACCACGCATCTGGTGCTGTGCATCATCGAGGAGCATCGGCGCACGGGCGGCATGTCGCCGTTCGCCGGCTGCGCGCTGGCCGATCCCGGCGCGGCCATCAAGGCGGTGAGCCGCGACCCGTCCGGGCGGGCGCGTCTGGCGTTGGCCGACGACGTGCCGGTGTGCCGCGATCGCACGGCGCTCGACGTCCAGCGCATCTACCTCGCCGCCGCGCAGCGGTTCGTGGCCGACCATGCCGCGGCCGCGGAGACGATCCTGCCGGGCGCCGCGCAGGTGCTGGAGCTGTGGGAGTCCGCGCTCGAGGCGATCGCGTGCGGCGACTGGATGAGCCTCGCCGGATGGGTGGACTGGGCCGCCAAGCGGCGGTTCGTGGAGGCGATGACCCGCCGGCACCCGGACATCGGATTCGCACGGCTCGAACAGCTCGATCTGGCGTATCACGACATCGCCAACGGCAACGTGGTGCCGTCGCTGGAGCGCCACGGGTCGCTGCGCCGTCTCATCGACGACGCCGGCGTGACGCGGGCCGTGGACGAGCCCCCGCAGGACACGCGCGCCGCGCTGCGCGGAGCGTTCGTGGCCAGGGCGCTGCGCGCCGGCGCCCAGTGGAGCTGCGACTGGACTCACGTCGCGCTCACCGCGCCGCACCGCGTGGAGTGCGAGCTGCTCGACCCGTTCGACGCGACGCCGACCGACGACTACCGGAACGTCATGGCCGCGCTGGACTGAGATGCGCCGCGGTCCGGGCACCGACCGGTCCGCGGCACGGCACGACCGGTACGGACCGCAGGCCGAAGCGCATACGGAAATGCCCCCGACGCTGTTGTCGGGGGCATTCGTTTCGTTCCCGGGACCGGTCTTACTTGGTGACGGCCTTCTTCAGCAGGGAGCCGGCGGTGATGCGCACGCCGTAGGACGCCGGGATCTTGATGGTCTCGCCGGTGCGCGGGTTGCGGCCGGTGCGGGCGGCGCGCTTGACGCGCTCGGCGGAGAACAGGCCCGTGAGCTTGAGACCCTCGCCGGACTGCAGCGCCTCGACGAAGACGTCCTGGAAGGCGTTGACGGCGGCCTCGGCCTGGGCCTTGGTCAGGTTGGACTTCTGGGCGATCTTGGAAACGAGATCAGACTTGTTGTATGCCATGGTTCAAGCATTCCTTCTGTCGGGGGCTCCCTCTTTGACGCGGGAACCCATCGGTCAACTAACGATATTAGCGCAAACCCTTGTGAATCGGCGCATTTTCAACGTTTTTTCCCCTTTGTTTTGGCGGACGCGGAGAGGTTCCGGACCCGTTCGCGTCCGCCCGGGGACGGTCAGACCAGATGACGGCGGTCGAGCCACTGCATGGCGAGCGCGCCGAGGGGGATGCGCAGCCAGTAGGTGGCCACGCGGTAGACGAGCGTGGCGCTCAGCGCGATGGCCGAGGGGACGCCGGCGGCGCCGAAGCCGGCCATGAGCGCGGCCTCCACGGCTCCCAGACCGCCCGGGGTGGGCACCGCGGAGCCGAGCGTGTTCGCCAGCAGGAAGACGAAGGTGGTCTCGAAGACGTTGGTGCGCCAGCCGAAGGCCATGAGCGCCGACCAGAACGCCAGACCGAACGCGAACGTCTGGATGAGCGCGCCCAGGGTGCCGACCGCGAGCTGGCGGGGACGGGTGAGCAGGTCGGCCAGCTGGCGCGCGTAGGTGGCGACGATCGGCAGCAGACGGTCCACCACGACGCGGCGCAGGCGGGGGATGGCCATGGCGGCCACGACGAGGACGACGAGGGCGCTGCCGATCATCACGAGCGCGTTGGTGGGGATCGTGCCGGAGAACGTGCCGCTGCCGGTGAACAGGCCGATGACGACCACCAGCACCACCGTGGCCACCGCCTGCAGCGCGAGCACCGCGCTCATGACGGCCGTGGCGAGCGAGTTCGAGTAGCCGATGTGCCGCAGATACTGCAGATTCACGAAGGCCGGTCCCACGCCCGCCGGCATGGAGACCGAGGTGAAGCTCGAGGCCGCCTGAGACATGAGGATGCCCACCGGGTCGCGCCGGTCGCGATCGATGAACGCCCCGAGCGAGATGCCGGAGCCCACCCACGTGAGCGTGCCGCACAGGAAGCACAGCACCGCCATCCACGGGTTGGCGCCGCGCATCGCCGCGATCACCTGCTCCATGTTGAGCTGCGTGACGATGACGAGCAGCGCCACCACGAGCAGCGCGATGGCCAGGAACGAGCGCACCGAGAACCGGGTCAGCGTCACCTCGGGCATGCTCGCGGTCACGTCCTGCGGCACTAGGGCGCCCAGCGCGTCGCGCAGGTCGCGGTGCATCCGCTTGCCGAAGCCGGGCAGCGAGCGCGTGGCGCGCGGCACGGCCACCTGCTGGACGAACGGGACGAGGGCCGCGAGCGTGCGGTCGTCCCAGACGCGGCGCGCGGCCCCGATGGCGCGTTCCACGCCGGCGAGGGCGGCGAGCAGCGTGAGCATCTGCATGCGGTCGATGGCGACGTTCGCCGGGGAGCTGGCCACGTCGCCGTTCTGCCATCCGCAGATCATCGGCGTGCCGTCGGCCATGCGCGCCAGACACTCCGGCGCGATGTTGTGGTGGGTGATGCCGCGCCGGTGGGCGGCGTCGAGATAGCGCAGGTATGCGGTCAGATCGTCGTCGGACAGCCTCGTGTCCCCGCCGTCCGCCTCGTCCGCCCGCAGCGCGGGCACGGCCGCCGGCTCGGCGTCGAGCACCAGGATCGCCGACTCGCCCTGTTCGCAGATCGCGTACGGGCGCATCGCGGCCAGGCCGGCGTCGCGGAGCGTGAGCAGCATCGTCTGGTGGTGGCGCACCGCGTCGCGCACGGTGCGGTCGTGCCGCACGGAGACGCCGGACAGCTTGATCCACTGCCACAGCTGCGCCATGTAGCCGGAGGTGTGCGCCTGGGCGTCGAGCACCGAGACGACGTATCGCGCGCCGTCGGCGGCCTCGGCGTCGTAGATGCGCGAGGAGACGGACAGGTCGTCGGCGATGTTCGCGGACAGCGCGTTGGGATCGTGCGGATCCGCGTCGCGTCGCGTGAGCGAGGCCGTCTCGATGCCGACGTCGGCCAGCGCATGCGCCACGGCCGGCCCCCACGCGCCCTTGTTCTGCGTGCCGACGGCGAGCCGCGCGGCGAGTCCCACCGCGCGGCCCAGCGCCAGCGACACCAGCACGCCGCCCAACGAATTCGTGGAGCATACGATGAGGACCACCGCCGTGGTCCACAGGGCGTTCCATCCCCAACGGACCGTGGGTCGCAGCCTGCGCGGGCCCGCCGCGGACAGGAAGGCGCCGAGTCCCGCGTAGACGTCCGGCAGCAGGACGCCGTTCTCGCCGCCGGCCACCGACCACAGTCCGCGGACCAGCGCCTCGGGCCCCACGGCGGAGATCAGCGACGAGACGCCCCACGCCGCCGCGTAGCCCGCCATGAGCGCGATGAGCGAGCTCGCGGTCTGTCTCCATTCACGGTTCCACAGCATCTGCACGGTCACGGAGCACAGGACGAACAGGGTGACCGCCTGCGTCAGCAGCAGGGTGGGCAGGTCGCCCAGCCATGCCGCCAGCGCGCTGACCTGATGGACGTCGCTCTCCACGCCGCTGGTCAGCCCCCGCATGAACACGCAGGCCAGCATCACCGCCACGGCCATGAGCAGCGCCGCGACGAGTCTGGCGAGATCCACGAAATCCCTGACGCGGCGCGGCGGGGTGTCGTGGATCCGCGCCTGTGCGTCGTTCGTCGGCATGGGACCGGGCCCGTCCGCGCTCAGCGGTCGAAGTCCACAAGACGGTCCGCCACGCCGGTGTAGGAGGCCGGCGTGAGGGCTTTGAGCCGCGCGGCGGTCTCGGGATCGAAGGCCTGCTGGTCGATGAACGCCTCGACGGCCTCCTTGCTGATCTCGTGGCCGCGCATGAGCTCCTTGACCTTCTCGTACGGCTTGTCCATGCCCGGCAGGCCGCGCAGCTCGCAGGCGCGCATGGCGGTCTGGATGGGCTCGCCGAGCACCTCCCAGTTCTCGTCCAGCTCGCGCGCGATGACGACGTCGTTCGGATGGATCGACTCGAGGCCGCCCTTGAGGTTGTGCAGGGCGAGCAGGCTGTAGCCCAGCGCGGAGCCGATGTTGCGCTGCGTGGTGGAGTCGGTCAGGTCACGCTGCCAGCGGGACTCCACCAGCGTGGCGGAGAGGGTGTCGAGCAGCGAGCAGCTGAGCTCGAAGTTCGCCTCGGCGTTCTCGAAGCGGATGGGGTTGACCTTGTGCGGCATCGTGGAGGAGCCGGTGGCGCCCTTGACCGGCACCTGCGCGAACACGCCGCGGGAGATGTACATCCACACGTCCACGCACAGGTTGTGCATGATGCGGTTGGCGTGCGACACCGTGGAGTACAGCTCTGCCTGCCAGTCGTGGCTCTCGATCTGCGTGGTCAGCGGGTTCCAGGTGAGGCCCATGCGGTTGGTCACGAACTCGCGGGAGACCGCGATCCAGTCCACGTCCGGGCAGGCGGCCAGATGCGCGCCGAACGTGCCGGTGGCGCCGTTGATCTTGCCCAGGTACTCCTGCGATGCCAGATGCCTGAGCTGGCGGTTCAGGCGGTACACGTAGACGGCGAGCTCCTTGCCCAGCGTGGTGGGGGTGGCGGGCTGGCCGTGGGTGAGGGACAGCAGCGGCTTGGCGCGGTACTCGTCCGCCTTGGCGGCGAGATGGTCGATGATGGCGGTGAAGGCCGGGGTCCACACCTGCTCCATCGCGTTCTTCACGCAGCGAGCGATCGACAGGTTGTTGATGTCCTCGGACGTGCAGGCGAAGTGCACGAGCGTCTTGAGACGGTCGTTGATGTTGGACAGCTCGGCCGGCGCGGCGTCGATCTGGTCGTCGATGTAGTACTCCACGGCCTTCACGTCGTGGTGGGTGACGGCCTCGTGGGCGGCGTGCCGGGCGATGCCCTCGGCGCCGAAGTCCTCGGGGATGGAACGCAGGAACGCGATCTCGGCGTCGGTGAACGGCGTGACGCCGTCGACGACGGGCCTGTTGCCGTTGCCCTCGAAGCCGTTGGCCAGCAGGATCATCCACTCGACCTCCACGCGCATGCGCTCGCGGTTGAGCGCAGGCTCGCTGAGGAATTCCACGAGGGGGGCGGTGGCCTTGTGGTAGCGGCCGTCGAGGGGAGTCAGGGCGATTGCGGGGGTGATGTCGGTAAGTTTCATGGCCTCAAGCCTACTTCCTGCCGTGAACCGAGACGTCGCCGCGCTCCCCGGGCGCGACCGCGGCGGTGCGGCTCATCCTGCCGCGCCAGTACGTGGTCTCCTCCAGCGTGCCGTCCACCACGGCGGAGAAATGCCGTTCGTGCGACTGCAGCGCGGACGAGCCGAGTCCGGAGGCGTTGCGGTACGCCGCCCTGAGGTAGTTCATGCCGTGGCTGAGCTCCTTGCCGCCGTTCGCGCCCTCCACGGTGGCCGAGCTGAACGGCCTGTCGGCGTTCGCGGCGCCGGGCCTCACCGTGCCGCGCACCGTCACCCACGTGGGGCGCGAGGGGTTGCGCGCGCCGTCCAGGTTGGAGACGAGCTCGTCGTCGTTCTCCACGCTGGTCACCCATGTGGAGGACGGGATCGGATGGTTGGCCACCGGCGAGCCGCAGGTCACCACATGGCTGAAGCGATACCGGTCCGCCAGGTCGGCGGCCAGCGTGGCGGCGACGATGCCGCCCTGCGAATGGCCGATGAGCGCCACCTCCTCGTGCTCGCCGATGCCGGCGCGCCGCATCGCCTCGGCCACCATGCGGGCGCTGTCCGCGGCCATGCGCTGCTCGGGGTCGTCGCTCATGAGCTCCACGTTCTGCGGCCATCCGAACGGCGAATCGAGCTTGCCGTCGGTGCCGGGGATCGTGACCAGCCAGCTGACGGTGCCGTCCGCGTGGGAGAACCGCTGGATCGCGATCGTGCCGTAGTCCAGCCCGGTGCCGCCCTCGCCCCTGCCGAGCCGCTCCATGCCGAGTCGCTCGAGGTTGGCCATCGCGTCCGCTATGGAGCGGGGCGCCTCGAGGAACGGCCGGTTCGGCTCCACCCGCGTCACCTGCAGCGCGTTGCCCTGGAACAGGTCGTAGGCCTTCGAGGTGAGCTTGGCCACGGTGCCGGCGCCCATGTTGAGCTCGTTCGTGGCGCCGAATCCCAGCAGCGGGACCTCGCGTCCCTTGCCGCCCACGATCGCGCCCAGACCGCTCATCAGCCCCTCCTGGGCCCACGAGGTACCGGTGATCATGTGGATCGGGTTGACGCGGCCCTCCCTGACGCTGCCCACGATCCCGGCGACCACCGACACGCCCGCGGCCGCGGCCGCGGTCTGCCCGGGGAACACCGAGGTCCCCAGCTGGATGAGTTCGGTGACGACGCGGCTGGCCGTGGCGTCCGCCTCGGAATACAGCGACTGGGCGCGCATCAGCAGGTCGCCGGTGGAGCGGAACCGTCCGGCCAGCGCCTCGAACGACGCGACCGTGTCCGAGGCGCTCTCCGTCAGCGCGGGGTAAAGGATCGCCTCATGTCCCGGTTCCGCGGTGCCGCGCGCGGCCGGGCACCACGGCAGGCACGCGCGGTGGTGGTCGATCTCCATGCCTCCGACGCGCCATGCGGAGGCGGCCGATTCGAGGTCCTGCGCGGCCCTCTCGAGGACGACCGCGAAGTGGTTGAACTCCTCGAGTTCGGCGGCGGTGCGCGCCTCGCCGCCGGTGATCGTGGAGGAGACCTGCCATGCCATGGCTCACCCCCATGCCAGACGACGGGTGGCGGACAGGCCCTCGCGGACGCCGGCGGCCTGCGCGTGCGCGGCGGAGAGCGTGTCCCGGTAGTGTTCGGCGGCGCTGCCGCTCCATGTGACGGTCCGCGCGTGGGATGCGGCGGTCTGCGCATGGTCGAGCGCCTCCTCGCTTCGCGCGATCAGACGTTCGACGAGCTGGCGGGTGGTGGGTGCCGTGTCGTGGCAGCGGCAACGTTGCGGATCGAGGTGCGTGGTGTTCATGGCACCATCGCACCTCGTCGGCGCGCGCGGGTCCAATCGCGTCCGGCCCGTGGTCGAATGTGCGTCAGGCGCGCCGCGACGCGGAATCACCAGGGCTTGACGCCGGATTGTTCGCTCGGGGCTGAAGTCGGATCCGCGCTTTGCGTCGACATGGCGGTGGGCGACGACGTGGCGAGCTGGCGGTTGCCCTCGAGCAGCTCGTCCACCTGCCGGCGCTGCTCCTCGCTCAGTCCCTGCTCGGTCTGCGTGCCGTCGTTCCCCGACTGGTCGTCGCCTTGGCTCTCGGACGATGACGATCCTCCCCGCTGCTCGGCCAGGGCCGCGTCGATCAGGGCGCTGAGCCGGCGCGAGACGTCGGCGTTCGCCGCCAGCGGGCCGGACACGGAGGACGGCATCACGGCGCTCAGGGACCGCGCCTGTTCGAACAGGGCGTCCGTGCGTCGCTGCGCCGCCGCGAGGCGGTCCAGATCGGCGTCGTCCTTCGACGCGGCCTCGAGGTTGGCGGAGAGACTCGCCGTCGCCTCGTCGTACCGGTGCGCGGTGAGGACCACGAGGCCGGACCATGCGGCGCCGGCCAGCGCCGCCGCGGCCAGCACGGCGACGAGGACGCACACGCCCAGCGGCGCGCGCGGCGGGGTATGCGGTCGGCGGTTCACAGCAGCCTCCTTGACGTGACGATCCAGGACGCGGCCTCCCACGTCAGCAGGGCCAGCAGCACCGCGTAGCATGGCCAGACCACGGGCGCGGTGCGCGTGCGCTCCTTGTCGGATACGGTCAGCCGGTACTTCCCGGACGCCTTCGAGGATGCGCCGGAGGCCACGGTGTGGGTGTCGTCGACGTGCTCGTAGGTGCCGGACAGCTCGTCCGCCACCGCGGTGAGCGCGGCCTCGTCGAGCTTCGAGACGCCTGGCTGGCCGGTGGACGGGTCGATCACCCAGCCGTCGTCCGCGTTCGCGCCGGAGGCGGCGGAGTCGGCCGTGCGCGGGATCATGCCGCCCTGCGCGGAGCCCACGCCGACGACGAACGCGTCGTCCACGTAGGCGCGCAGCGAGGAGTAGGTGCGGCGCGTTCCCTGGCTGGTCTGCTCGCCGTCCGAGATGACGTACAGGATCACGGCGTCGTCGGGATGGCGTTCTGCTGCGGCCTTCATGGCGAGCAGCAGGCGGTCGATCGGCGCGTCGAGGCTGGATCCGGTGGACACCGACGTCGATTCGGTCGTCAGCGTGTCCGCCCAGTTGCCGAGCGCGGCGCCGTCCGGGGTCAGCGGCACATCGAGGCTGCCGCCGACGCCGAAGCTCACGCCGGCGAAGCTGGCATCGGGGTACATGCGCACGATGTCGCGGATCACCCGACGCGCCGCGTCGAGGCGGCTGATGGTCTCGGGGGATCCGTACGCGGCGTCACGCACGGCCATCGACCCGGTGACGTCCACGGCCACGAACACGTCCGTGGCGTTCACCGCGCGGCTCGTGGTGGCGACCGTCGTGGACGGCGTCATCGTCAGCGTCGCCAGCGTCACGGCGATCAGGACGCGCCTGACGCAGTCGGCCGCCGTGGCGTCGGTGCCGTCCCGGTGCCGCGCGAACCACACGGCGTACGCGACGCCGAGCGCCAGCACGGCCACGGCCGCGATCGGGCCGGCGATCCAGCCCAGTGCGGGGGAGAAGGTCAATCCGTTCATCGCCTGAGCCTCCAGACCACGACGAGATAGCCGGCGAACAGCACGCACAGGATGAGCGTCGGCCAGCCCGGGGCGTCGACGAGCGCGGAGCGTCCGTCCTGCTCCGTCTCGGCCGAACGCCGGCTTTCGATGCGGCGCACCAGCGCGTCGACGGACTCGCCGGAGCGCTGCGTGAGGAAGACGCCGTCATGGGATTCCACGAGCGAGCGCATCTCCGCGGCCGCGGCGTCGCCGGCGCTCTGCGCGGGGCCGGAGTACAGCCCGTCCACGGTGATGCCCGCGGCCGAGGTCAGGTCCAGCGCCGCGGCGAGCGTGTACGTGGACGTGCCCGAGACCACGTTGTCCGTGGCGAGCACGATGGATTCGCTGCGGTCCGCCGCCTGCGCGCGCGAGGCCGATCCCGCGGCGGCGAACCCCGGCAGCATGGCCGCGCAGCCGATCAGGCCGTCGCCGATCAGCGACGTCGCCTGCCTGCGGTTCTGCGTGCCGGACAGCCAGTCGGACACCTTCTGGTAGTCGGCGTCGCTCATCGCGTCGATGTCGTCCTGCGACTGCACGCCGCGCAGCAGGTCGTTCGCCTCGGACAGCTGCGAGCGCACCAGATCGTAGTCGTCGGTGAGCGGGAAGACCGTGCGCGACGTCGAGTTGAAGATGCTCAGCCCGATGCGCTCGCCGCGGAACCTGCCCACCAGATCCAGATACGTCGCGATCACCTCGCGGTCGTAGGGCAGCGTGGAGCCCGAGACGTCCAGACACAGCACGATGTCGCGGCTCTCGCCGCGTTCGGCGCCGGCGTCCACCGTCGAGGGGCGTCCCATGAGCGCGGTCGCCGCGATCAGCGACACGACCGCCAGCACGGTTCCCGCGCGGCCGAGCGCGCGCCAGACGCGGAAGGCGCGGGAGGCCTCCTCGCCGGCCAGATCGGCGTCCAGACTCCACACGTCGATGCCGTCGCCGTCCGCGCGGTCGCGGCGGTCGCGGCGCGCGCAGACCCATGCCGCGACGCCGATCGCCAGCGCCGCCAGCGCGGCCGCGGCGGGGACGGCCCATGGCCATTGCCACTGCAGCGTGCCCATCATCGCCACCTTTCCACCAGATTGCGCACCCATTCCGCCGCCTGCGCCACGTCGGTTCCGCGGGCCTGCGCGTTGGTCAGCGCGTCCGCGAACTCCGGCGGGTAGAGCGCGGCGACGGTGTGGCGCAGCAGATCGATGCCGTCGCCGGAACGCGGCATCACGGCGATGTCGGCGAGCGTGCTGGCGCGCATGTCGGTGCCCGTGGTCTCGGACGCGAACGCGCGCACCAGCGCGGCCAGTTCGGCGAACGCCTGACGGTCCGTGATGTCGCCGGCCTCGTACCGGGCCGTCACGTCGTCGATGCGCGCGCGCCACGCCTCGCGCGAACCGGCCGAGGCATGCACACCGCGCGGTTCGGTCCTGCGCCCGGCGCGCGGGCGCGACAGCCGGACCGCGAGCGCCGCGAGCGCGACGGCCGCGAGCAGCAGCGCGGCGATCGCGGCGAGATAGGGGACCGGGGCGCCCATCGCGGGGGAGACGTCCAGTCCGGATACGTCGAGGGCCCGGATCATCGCCCGCCTCCCGTCGCCGAGCCCAGCGGGGCGCGTCCGGCCGCGCCGGACACCAGCGCCACGAAGGCGTCGAACATGCCGGCGCTCGAATCGGCGCGGATCATGGTCGAACCGCACAGCGCGAGCTCGCGCTCCATCGCGGCGGCCACGTACTCGCGGTGCGTGGCCACCTCTCCGGCCGCCTCGGCGTTCGCCAGGAACGCCGGGAGGCGCCGGCCGTCGGGAGCGTCGAACACCGCCCTGCCGTCTCGACGCGCGGCGAACGGATTGGCCACCGCCACGTCCACCACCACCAGCGGGTGCGACTGCGCCAGCAGGCGGATCGCGTCCAGATGCGACTTCGCCAGCGCGGTCTCGTCCGTGGCCAGCACGATCAGCGAGGCGCGGTCGCGGATGCGGCGGGCGTAGTCGAGCAGCGCGTCGATGTTGCGCGGCTGGTCCCATCGGCGCTCCAGCGCGCGGTCCAGGGTGTACTCGAAGCGCGCGAACCCGCCGTTGAACGGCACGCGCGTGATGGAACGGGAGTCGCCGAACACCAAGGAGATGTCGTCGGAGCGGCGCAGCGAGAGCGCGGCGAACATGCGCAGGGCGTTCGCGGCCACCGCCCAGGCGCGCTCCCCGCCGGGGCAGCCGCCGGTCATCTCGCGGCCCACGTCCATGAGCATCCACACGCGGCTGGTCGCGCGACGCTGCTTGTCCACCACCATGGGACGGGCGCAGCGGGCGCTGGTCTTCCAGTCGATCATGCGCGCCTCGTCTCCGGGCTGCCAGGCGCGCACGTCGATGAACTCGTCGGTGCCGTGCCGTCTGCGGGACGGATGCTCTCCCTCCAGGACGCCCAGCGCGCGCGCCACCGTGGGCAGCGAGAGCTTGGATCCCAGCGATTCGATCCTTCTGCGGACCGGATCGTCGGCGTTCGCGTGTCCGGTCGCGGGGATCATGGGACGGGAACCGTCCTGACGACGTCGTCGATGACCTGGTCGGCGGTCACGCCGTCGGCCATGGCCTCGAAGGTGAGCATGATGCGGTGGCGCAGCACCTCGTGGGCGTAGCGCTTGAGATCCTCCGGCACCACGTAGTCGCGGCCCGCCAGCAGCGCCCCGGCCTGCCCGACGCGCACCAGCGCGATCGACGCGCGCGGCGAGGCGCCGAGACGCACCAGCGAGGACAGGCCCTGCAGCGGATGCGTGCCGGCGCCGCGGGTGGTGGCGGCCAGATCCACCGCGTAGCCCATGATCGCCTCGGAGACGTGGACCCGCCGGGCCGCGGCGCGCAGGAACTCCACGTCGCGCACCGAGATGCGCTCCTGGTCCAGCGCGTCCATGTCGGCGGTGTCGGACCCGCGCTCGGTGAGCAGGCGCAGCACGCCGGCCTCCTCCTCGGCGCTGGGATAGGTCATCACGGCCTTCATCGTGAAGCGGTCCATCTGCGCCTCCGGAAGGTTGTACGTGCCCTCCTCCTCGATGGGGTTCTGCGTGGCGATGACCATGAACGGGCGGGGCAGCGGGATGCGCTCGCCTCCGATGGTGGTGGCGCCCTCGGCCATGGCCTCGAGCATCGCGGACTGCGTCTTCGCGTTGGAGCGGTTGATCTCGTCCAGCAGCACGAAGTTGGCGTGGATGGGGCCGATCTGCGTGGCGAACTTCTGCGTGGCGAAGTCGAACACCTGCGTGCCTACCAGATCGGACGGCATGAGGTCCGGGGTGCACTGCACGCGCTTGAACGTGCCGGAGACCGACGTGGCGAGCGTCTGCGCGGCCGTGGTCTTGGCCAGGCCCGGCACCGATTCGATGAGGATGTGGCCGCCGGCCGTCATCGTGACGATGAGCGACTCGCGCAGCGCCTCCTGACCCACGAGCGTGTGGGCGAAGCGTGCGCGGATGCGCCCGGCGAGCGCCACGGCGCGCCGGACGTCGTCGCCGGTCAGCGCGGCCCGGGAGGCGGCGGCCGACGACGCGGGGATCGGCGGTACGGGAACGGATGAAGGCTGGTTCGCAAATAACGACATGGACACCACTGTAGCCATGCGAACTGACGCGGGGCCCTCCGAACGGCTTCGGAGGGCCCCGGGCGACCCCGCGCGGTCAGTGCGTCAGATCCCAGTCCACCGGTTCGGCGCCCATGGCGGCCAGCGCCTCGTTCGCCTTGGAGAAAGGTCTGGATCCGAAGAATCCGTAGCGCGCGGACATCGGGCTGGGGTGCGCGGATTCGATGACCGTCGCGTGCGTGAGCAGCGGCTTGAGGGTCTGCGCCTTACGCCCCCAGAGAATCGCGACGAGCGGACGGGGATCGCCGTGCTCGTCCACGCGCGCGTCGAGCTGCCGGATCGCCTCGTCGGTGACGGTCTCCCACCCCTTGCCCGCGTGGCTGTTGGGGCGTCCGACGCCGACGGTGAGGCACCTGTTGAGCAGCATGACGCCGCGGCGCGTCCACGGCGTCAGGTCGCCGTTGGGCGGCATCGGCACGCCGAGGTCGTCGACCAGCTCGCGGTAGATGTTGACCAGGCTGGGCGGCAGCGGCCTGACGTCCGGCGCCACGCAGAAGCTCAGGCCCACGGGGTTGCCCGGGGTGGGGTAGGGGTCCTGGCCGACGATGAGGACCTTGATCGAGTCGAAGGGTATGGTGAACGCGCGCAGGATGTTGCGGCTCGCCGGCAGGTACGGACGTCCGGCGGCGATCTCGCCGCGCAGGAAGTCGCCCATGCGGTGGATGTCCGGTTCCACGCCGGCGAGGGCCCGCGCCCAGCCCGGCTCCACGAGTTCGCTCAGGGGTTTGATCATGCGCCCCACTGTAATCGCGGGATCGCACAACGGGAAGCCGTGGGTACGCCGGGGGCGGGATGCCGCTAGACTGGCCAATAGTCCCGAACTGGAGGAGCATCACCATGTCCAACGAGAACCTCACGCCCGATGAATTCGACAACCCGCCCGCGGGCCCCGTGGGCGTGCACCGCGGCCCCAAGTCGGTCGGCGCGCGCATGCTGCCGTATCTGGTGGTGCTGCTGGTGGCGGCGGTGTGCGGACTGGGCGTGTGGACGCTGACCTCCGGCCTGCTCGAGGGCGGGCGCATGCCCTGGCAGAGCGACGCGGGCGCCACGACGTCGCTCGCCGCGCCGTCCGCGGCCTCCTCGTCGTCCTCGGCCGCCGCATCGTCCGCGGCCTCGTCCGAGGCGACGTCGGGCACGTCGGCCTCGCCGTCCGCCACGGCGTCCTCCTCCTCCGCGGCGGCGTCATCGTCCGCATCCTCCGCGTCGCCTTCGTCGACTGCCTCGTCGTCCTCGTCGTCGGCCGCGGCGACCGTGGACAAGTCCAGCTCGGTGCTGGTGCTCAACGGCACCGGACGCAGCGGATACGCCGCGCAGAAGGTGAGCGTGCTCGAATCCGCGGGATACACCAACGCCACCGCGGGCAATCCGCGCAACCGCAGCACCCTGCCCGACTCGTCCGCCGTGTGGTACCAGAGCGAGGCCGACAAGGCCACCGCCGAGGACGTCGCCAGGCAGCTGGGCATCGACGCGGTGTCCCAGATCTCCGGTGCGAGCGCCCCGGTCGTCGTCGTCCTGATGAAGTAGCCGCCTGAGCGGCGCCTCCCCGCCGACCGCCGCGCCGAGCGGAGGTCGGTGTTTCTTTCCTTCGCCCATCTACAATGATGATGCCGAACGTGGGCGTAGGGAGGTAGTTGGAACCCATCGCCTGATCACATTTTCATGGGGAAAGAAGTTGATATGGCGCAGGGCACCGTCAAGTTTTTCAGCGCTGGCAAGGGTTATGGTTTCATCACACCGGACGGGGGAGGGGACGACGTCTTCGTGCATTTCTCCGTCATCCAGGCCGAGGGGTTCCGCAGCCTCGACGAGGGCGACCGCGTGGAATACGAGGCCGAGCGGACGCCCAAGGGCATGCAGGCCACCAAGGTGGTGAAGATCGGCTGACGCCCCTTGCGGCGCAGCGGAACGAGGCTCCCCGCGGGGAGCCTTTTCCATGCCCGGCCGCCGTCCGCGTCCGCGCCGGTTCATGCCCAGAGCGCAAACGCCGACGCCGATGTTGGCACTCGGCGGCGGAGAGTGCTAATGTCGCAGTTAGCACTCGGGGAGCGAGAGTGATAACCGCGACGCAGCTGACGGCGCCGCGGACGCGCGCTTCCCGCGGTGGAACATCATTCAACGGCCATGTTGGAGGAAAGCAAAATGGCAAAGATCATTGCGTACGACGAGGAAGCTCGCCAGGGAATGCTCGCGGGTCTGGACAAGCTCGCGAACACCGTCAAGGTCACGCTGGGCCCGAAGGGCCGCAACGTCGTGCTCGACAAGACCTACGGCGCGCCGACCATCACCAACGACGGCGTGTCCATCGCCAAGGAGATCGACCTCGACGATCCGTACGAGCGCATCGGCGCCGAGCTGGTCAAGGAAGTCGCCAAGAAGACCGACGACGTCGCGGGCGACGGCACCACCACCGCCACCGTGCTGGCCCAGTCCCTCGTGCATGAGGGCCTGAAGAACGTGGTCGCCGGCTCCAACCCGATCGCGCTGCGCCGCGGCATCGAGAAGGCCACCGAGGTCATCGTCAAGGAGCTCGTCGCCGCCGCCAAGGACGTCGAGACCAAGGACCAGATCGCCGCCACTGCCACCATCTCCGCCGCCGATCCCGAGGTCGGCGAGAAGATCGCCGAGGCGCTCGACAAGGTCGGCCAGGACGGCGTCGTGACCGTCGAGGACAACAACCGCTTCGGCCTGGACCTCGACTTCACCGAGGGCATGCGCTTCGACAAGGGCTACATCGCCCCGTACTTCGTCACCAACGCCGACGACCAGACCGCCGTGCTGGAGGATCCGTACATCCTCCTGACCTCCGGCAAGGTCTCCAGCCAGCAGGACGTCGTGCACATCGCCGAGCTGGTCATGAAGACCGGCAAGCCGCTGCTGATCATCGCCGAGGACGTCGACGGCGAGGCGCTGCCGACCCTGATCCTCAACAACATCCGCGGCACCTTCAAGTCCTGCGCCGTCAAGGCCCCGGGCTTCGGCGACCGCCGCAAGGCCATGCTGCAGGACATGGCCATCCTCACCGGCGCCCAGGTCGTCTCCGACGAGCTCGGCCTCAAGCTGGACTCCGTCGACGTGTCCGTGCTCGGCCACGCCAAGAAGGTCATCGTCTCCAAGGACGAGACCACCATCGTGCAGGGCGCCGGCTCCAAGGAGGACATCGACGCCCGCGTGGCCCAGATCCGCGCCGAGATCGAGAACACCGACTCCGACTACGACCGCGAGAAGCTGCAGGAGCGTCTGGCCAAGCTGGCCGGCGGCGTCGCGGTGATCAAGGTCGGCGCCGCCACCGAGGTGGAGGCCAAGGAGCGCAAGCACCGCATCGAGGACGCCGTGCGCAACGCCAAGGCCGCCATCGAGGAAGGCCTGCTGCCCGGCGGCGGCGTGGCCCTCGTCCAGGCCGCGGCCAAGGCCGAGTCCGACGAGGCTGTCACCTCGCTGACCGGCGAGGAGGCCACCGGCGCCGCCATCGTGTTCCGCGCCATCGAGGCCCCGATCAAGCAGATCGCCGAGAACGCCGGCGTCTCCGGCGACGTGGTGATCAGCAAGGTTCGTTCGCTGCCCGACGGCGAGGGTTTCAACGCCGCCACCGACACGTACGAGAACCTGCTGGCCGCCGGCGTGACCGACCCGGTGAAGGTGACCCGTTCCGCTCTGCAGAACGCCGCCTCCATCGCCGGCCTGTTCCTGACCACCGAGGCCGTCGTGGCCAACAAGCCGGAGCCGAAGACCGCCGCTCCGGCCCAGGGCGCCGACATGGGCTACTGATCGACGGACCGAGGAATCGGAACGCGACGTGAGCATGGACCGGGACATCCGGTCCGCTGATCGTCGATGATCGACGGGGCCGCCGTCCGACCGCAGTCATCCGCATGATGACCGCCGCCGGACGGCGGCCCCGTCTTCGCGTATCCGGGCGTATCCGGGCATGCCGAGGCGCGAACGGCGGACGGGTGCCGTCAGCCGGCGGCGAACAGACGCGCCGCCTGCATCTCGGCCTCGGAGTACACCACGGAGGCCTGCGCCAGCGCGTGCTGGATGGCCTCCAGCGACTGCTCCATCTGCTGCTGGGCGGCCTGCCACTGCTGCGCCACCGCGTTGAACTGCGTGGCCGCGCCGCCGCGCCACACGCCCTGCAGGGCCCCCAGGTTGGCGACCATGCCGCTCACCGCCTGCCGGATCTGCGTGACCGAGGCCTGCACGGCGGCGCTGGAGGACTGAATCTGTTCGGAATCCACTTGGTACTGTGGCATCGCTGTTTCCTTTCGTCGAGGGTGATGGGGAAGGCGACGGTCCGGACAGCCGCTATGGTTGAGGGTATGTCACAGCGAGCCTTCAGCACCCCGAAAACGAGCAATGTGGTCGAATGTGCCCCCATCGGCGCCGGCATGGCGTGTCGCGGCGCACGTTCGACCACAGGCGTCCCCTCCGGACGTCTCGCGGCCCTGATCGGCGCGCTGCTGGCGACGGTCCTCGTCCTGGGGATGCCGGCCGGCGCGGCGTTCGCCGACGACCCCACGCCGGCCGCGACGACGTCGGCCGCGGCGGACACCTCGGCATCCGCGTCGGCGTCGTCCGACGGCGGCCAGACCGAGATCACCGTCACCGATTCGATCACCGACACCGAGAACCTGCTCGGCGGCGACGTCGCGGCCGTGACCGACGCCATCGACGCGACCAGGCGGGACACCGGCGTCATCGTCAAGCTCATGTACCTGCCGAAGTTCATGGAGGGCGTGGACCCGGAGCAGTGGGCGAGCCAGGCGCTGGAGTCGACCCAGCCCGAGCCGAACACCGTGCTGCTCGCCGTGGCCACGCAGGACGGCAACCTCGTGGTGGCGGTCTCGTCGAACTCCGACGAATGGCTGAGGAAGAAGTCCACCGTGGACAAGCTGTCCGAAGCCGCGGTGGGGCCGATTCTGGCGAACCAGTCCGACCCCGACTGGGCCGGCTCCGCGCAGGGCATGATGCAGGCCATCGCCACCGCCAAGAAGACATCCGTCTCGTCCACGGCCACCACCATCGGCGTCGTCGCCGTGGGCGCCGGCCTCGTCGTGGTGATCGGCGTGTGCGTGGCGGTCTACGTCATCCACCGCAGGCGCGGCCGCAGGCACGCGGGCAGGCGGGCCGGGCTGCGCGGCAGGGGCCGGGGAACGTCCGCGTCCGCGCGCAGGACGGGCGCGTCGTCCGGCTCGGGACGCCATCGCCGCCATGCGTCCGCCCCGGCGTCGCGGAGGCGTTCGGCGCAACCCACGAAGACTCCAGACGACATTCAGGAAACCTCCAGTCTGGGGGACCACTCTGGAAATCATGAGCAAGCCAATTGAAGCGAAGATCGTTGTTGTCGATGACGAGCCCTCCATCCGCGAGCTGCTCGTCGCATCCCTGCATTTCGCCGGCTTCGAAGTCGCGACCGCCGCGTCGGGCTCCGAGGCCATCGAAGTGATCGAGAAGAACCAGCCGGACCTCGTCGTGCTCGACGTCATGCTGCCGGACATCGACGGATTCACCGTCACCCGTCGCATCCGCCAGGAGGGGATCGACGCCCCGGTGCTGTTCCTCACCGCCCGTGACGACACGCAGGACAAGGTCATGGGCCTGACCGTCGGCGGCGACGACTACGTCACCAAGCCGTTCAGCCTCGAGGAGGTCGTGGCCCGCATCCGCGCCATCCTGCGCCGCACGCGCGAGCAGGTGGAGGACGATCCGATCATCCGCGTCGCCGATCTGGAGATCAACGAGGACTCCCATGACGTGACGCGCGCCGGCCAGCCCATCGAGCTGAGCCCCACCGAGTACAAGCTGCTGCGCTACCTCATGGACAACGAGGGACGCGTGCTCTCCAAGGCGCAGATCCTGGACCACGTCTGGCAGTACGACTGGGGCGGCGATGCGGCGATCGTCGAATCGTACATCTCGTACCTGCGCAAGAAGGTCGACGGACTGGAGGTCACCGACGAGGACGGCACCAGGCACAAGGTGGCGCCGCTCATCCAGACCAAGCGCGGCATCGGCTACATGATCCGCGAGCCCAAGGCCGCGTAGCGCCGGCGCGCCGGCAGACGTTGCACGTGGTGATGGGAAGGAGTCCGCGCGCCATGGCGAAGGCCATTCGTCCGAACGGTCATTTCGACCGCATTCCGCTGAGCACGAAGCTCGTCGTCATCATCTTCGCCCTGCTGTTCGTGGGATGCGGGACCATGACGTTCGCCATCCGCCAGATGGTGGCGGGGTATCTGGTCGACCGCCTGGACAACCAGCTGACCAGCCAGATGCAGATGGTGCTGTCCAACGCCGACAAGCTCAGCCAGCAGGTGCCGGCCAACTCGCTGGGCGCCTCGAGCTTCTTCGTGCAGATGCGCGACGCCAACAACGAGATCCTCACCGCGACCGGCTCCAACAACGAGTCGGTGCCGGTGGAGTCCATCCCGCTGCTCAAGTACGACATCGTCTCCACGCCGCTGCTGCCCGCGTCCGGGCAGATGGGCAACGTCACGCTGAACAGGCCGTTCAGCGCCCCCGCCTACGTCGACATGCCCGAGTCGCTGCGCAACGCCGGCAAGGACACGCTCACCAACGAGCAGCGCGAGGTCATCGCCAGCGCGCAGGCCCCGTGGCGCGTGGTGGCGGGCAAGTGGAAGAACGACGCGGCCGGCACCTCCGGCATCTTCTACATCGGACTGTCGATGGGCGACCAGATCTCCACCGTCCAGACCATCACCGAATACTGCCTGATGATGAGCGTGGCGATCATCGTGCTCGGCGTCAGCGCCGGCTCGCTGGTGGTGCAGCACACGTTCAAGCCGCTCAAGCACATCGAGAAGACCGCGGCCAAGATCGCCGCCGGCGACCTGAGCCAGCGCGTGCCCGACCTCCCGGAGAACACCGAGGTCGGCTCGCTGTCCGCCTCGCTCAACGCCATGCTCTCGCGCATCGAATCGAGCTTCCACGAGCAGGAGGCGACCACGGAGAAGATGAAGCGGTTCGTCTCCGACGCGAGCCACGAGCTGCGCACGCCGCTCGCCGCCATCCACGGCTACGCCGAGCTGTACAAGATGCAGCGCGACTATCCCGGCGCCGTGGAGCGCGCCGACGAGGCCATCGAGCACATCGAGAAGTCGTCCACCCGCATGACCGTGCTCGTCGAGGACCTGCTCTCGCTCGCCAGACTCGACGAGGGACGCGGCATCGATCTGACGCAGCAGGTCAACCTCACGTCCGTGGTGGCGGACGCCACCGAGGACCTCCACGCGCTCGATCCGGAGCGCACGATCATGACCGGCGGCGTGACGCTGGCCATGATGACGCCGCACGGCGGAGACGCGGACGCGCCCAAGGTGGCGTGCCTCGCCTTCACGCGCGGCCCCCTGCCCGAGGTCCGCCTGACCGGCGACTCCTCGCGCATCCGCCAGGTCATCACGAACATCGTCGGCAACCTCCACCGTTATACGCCCGCCGACTCCCCGGTGCAGGTGGCCGTGGGCAGGTGCACGGCGGCGATCACGCCGCAGGCGCTGGCCAAGATGCCGTCCTCCGACGCCTCGCTGTCGCGGTTCATCGAGGCGCTGCAGATCTCGCAGGGCACGAACTCCGGCACCGACTACGCCGTCGTGCAGGTCGTCGACCACGGTCCGGGCGTGCCGGCGGACAAGCGTCCGCAGATCTTCGAGCGCTTCTACACGTCCGACCCCTCGCGCGCCCGGCAGAAGGGCGGCACCGGTCTGGGCCTGGCCATCGCGCAGTCCGTGGTCAAGGCGCACCGCGGCCTCATCTGCGCCACCGAGACGCCGGGCGGCGGCCTGACGTTCACGATCGTGCTGCCCACCGGTACCGTGTCCGAACCGCCGGCGGACCTCACCCAACCGATGCGCAAGAAGTCCGGCTGGTCGCTCAGCGGCGACCGGCAGCGCTCCCGCCAGCAGCGGCAGGGGCATTCCGCTGAGCGCGGCCACGACGGGCGCGTCCGCGAGCTTCCGCCCGCGGCGGGCGGAACGGCCGAGACGACGGGGACGGCCGGGACGGCGAACGCGGAGTCCGGCGCGGGCGCCGAATCCTGACGGCCGCGCGGCCGATCCGCCCGCCCGGGGTCTGTCAGCGCCCGTGATGTATACTGGATAGCCGGTTTTGATAGGAGCAGGCAGGGGCTTGCACGGGTGACGAGTGGAGGTTAGCGATGCCCAGCGGTCGTGTGCGTTGGTACGATGCCAACAAGGGATATGGATTCATTGCCGAGGACTCCGGCGCGGACGTGTTCCTGCCGTCGGCGGCCCTGCCCGCGGGCGTCACCACGCTGCGCAAGGGCACCAAGGTGGAGTTCTCCGTGGTGGACGGCCGCAAGGGCCCTCAGGCCATGGGCGTGAGCGTGGCGGCCTCGGTGCCGTCGCTCGTCAAGGCCACCCGTCCGAAGCCGGACGACATGGCCGCCATCTGCGAGGACCTCATCAAGCTGCTCGACTCGGCCGGCAACACGCTGCGCCGCCACCGCTATCCGTCGCAGGTCGAGTCGAAGAAGCTGGCCACGCTGCTGCGTGCCGTGGCCGACAACTTCGACGTGCAGGAATAGTCGTCCTTGGCGGCGCGGAGGATGGCGATGGAAGCAACGGAACGTGAAGGTGGGCTGATGCCGGATACGACGCTCGATCCCCAGGCGATCGCACAGGCGGTCGCGTTCGAGACCGCGGAGAACGAGTCCGAGGTCGGCGACTTCGTCGGCGGCATCGAGCTGGGCGACGGGGTCACCGACTTCCGCTTCGTCTCGAAGGTGCGCGGCTACGAGGGCTGGCAGTGGTCGGTGACGCTGTACCACGACGAGGAGCTCGACCATTGGACGGTCAACGAATCCACGCTCGTGCCCACCGACGCCGCCCTGATGCCGCCCAAGTGGGTGCCATGGAAGGACCGTCTGGAACCCACCGATCTTTCGGTGACGGATTCGATCGGCACCGATCCGGACGATCCGCGCATGGAACCGGGCGTCACCGATTCGCAGATGCGCGACGTCGTCGACGCTGCGCAGGCCGAACGCGATGCCGCGCAGGCCGAACGCGACGTTGCCGGGACGGACGGCGGTTCCCCCGAGACGGATCCCGATGCCGTTCCCTCCGCCGACGAGACCGCCGCGGATGCGGATACCGATGGCGGAGCCGGGGCCGATGCGGTGGACGCCGCGTCGACGTCGTCCCCCGAGGACATGGCCGAGGCGATCAGCGAGTTTGATCTGTCCCGTCGCCACGTGCTCAGCCCGCTGGGCCGTTCCCAGACCGCCAAGCGCTGGTACGAGGGCCCGCACGGCCCGAAGGCGCTCTCCACCAAGACCGCGGGGGGACTCGCCTGCGAATCCTGCGGGTTCTTCATCCCGCTCAAGGGCGAACTCAACCTCATGTTCGGCGTGTGCGCCAACAAGTGGAGTCCGGACGACGGCCGCGTGGTCTCGCTCGACCACGGCTGCGGCGAGCACTCCGAGATCGATCCGCCCGAGCCGAGCCGGCTGTGGGTGCAGTCCAAGCCCGCCTTCGACGACCTGCACATCGACGTGGTGGCGCAGCGTCCCCGCGACGAGCATGGCGAGATCGAGCTGCTCGAAAGACTGGGCGAGGGCAACCAGCTCGCCCGCATGGACGGCGATCCCGAGCCCGAGACGGAGCCCACGGACGGGACCGGCGACGAGGACAACGGCGGCACGGGGCTCGACGGCGTCGGGCACGGCGACGCCGAGCCGGTCCGCGACGGATCCGAGGCGCCGGACGGGGAGACGTCCGCTCCGGCCGAAGCGGACGCGGGGGATGTCTCCGGGGTCGACGCGGCAACCTCCGATGCGGCCGGCGGCGACGCCGCGACGGATCCCGGCGAGGGTTCCGTCGGGACCGCCGGAACCGACGGGGACGTGGCGCCCGCGGGGACGGACGACGACGGCACGGACGATGCCGAAGAGGACGACGTGGCCACGGACGCGGACATCGACGCGCAGACGGTGCCCGACGAGGACGCCTCCGACGAGGAGATCGCCGAGCACGCGGCCGTTCCGGACTCCCCGGAGCTGGAGACCGTCGTCGATCTGACCGAGACCGCGCCCGAACCGGGCGAGGCGGACGATGCGGAGGACGCGGACGCATCCGCCGACGAGGATGAGACCGCCGGCGACGAACCCGCCGATGATGCCGGACGCGGATCGGAGGAGTAGCGCCGCACGGCGGAACGAACGGACATATGGATGGGCCCTTCCCGGAACTGATCCGGGAAGGGCCCATCCGCGTCACGGGCGTGCGGAACGCGCCGCCACACCCGTGCGCACGGCTCAGTGCACGACGGTGACCGTGCACTCCGCGAAGTTCACGATCTGCTTGGAAACCGAGCCCAGGAAGTGCGCATCGAGCCCGGACAGACCGCGCGAGCCGACCACCAGCCAGCTCGCGTAGCGGGACGCGCTGATCAGTCCCTTGGACGCCGGGATGTGGAAGGCGTGCGTCTCGACGGCGACGTCGTCGGGGATCGGCACCTGCTCCACGGTCCGGCGCACGATCTCCTCGGCGCGGCGCTGCCCGGCGTCGATCGGCGCGATCGCGTTCTCGTATCCCGGCACCGTGCCCAGATCCTTGAGCTGCCAGCAGAACATCACGTGCAGCGGACGGCGGTGCACGTGCGCCTCGTGCGCCGCGAACGCCAGCGCATGGCGACTGGTGGGGGACCCGTCCACGCCCACCACCACCGGACGACGGTCCGGACGGACCGTCTGGCGGTGATGTTCGGCGGGATGCTCGTCGGCGGGCGCCAGCGCGTCCGCGATGCTGTCCTCGACGTTCAGCGTTTCGTCGTCCACGATGCGGACCACGGTGACCGGCGACTTGGAGGCCTCGGCCAGCGACGCCGACAGCGACCCCAGGAACCAGCGGGCCACGCGCCCCAGGGAACGGCGTCCCACCACGATCTGCTGGGCGTCGCTGCCGATCTGCAGCAGCGCGGACGTGCCCGTGGCCTTGACGGAGGTCAGCTCCAGGTTGTCCGGGTCGAAGTCGATGCCCTCGCTCGCGCGCTCGACCCACGAACGCAGCGCCGCGGCGATGTCGCGCCGCATCGCGTTCCACGCCTCGTCGCTGTCAGGCTCCGCGCCCATGTCCCATGAATGCGTCCATCCGAAGACGGCGTTCACCTTCTGGCCGGTGATGCCGGCCTCCTTCAATGCGAATCGCAACGCCGCGAAGGACTCGTCGGAACCGTCCACGCCGACCACGATGTCGGCCAGACGGTTCGCAGTGTGCTCGTACTGCGTCATCGTCCACCTCCCTTAGATGTGTGACAGTTCCAAGCATATCGGTCTTTTTCCCGCTGTGAGCGCAATCACACGGACGCGGCGAATAAACGTCACCGAGCATCGGTAGAGTATTGAGGAGTTTCACAGGAAGGACAAGCATGTTCGAACGGTTTACCGACCGTGCGCGGCGCGTCATCGTGCTCGCGCAGGAGGAGGCCCGAGCCCTTCAGCACAACTACATCGGCACCGAGCATCTGCTGCTCGGTCTGATCCGCGAGGGCGAGGGCGTCGCCGCCAAGGCGCTGGCCTCCAAGGGGGTGGAGCTCGACGCCACCCGCAAGCAGGTCGAGGAGATGATCGGCAAGGGCAACGCGGCTCCGAACGGCCACATTCCCTTCACGCCGCACGCCAAGCAGGTGCTCGAGCTGAGCCTGAGGGAGGCGCTGCAGCTGGGCCACAGCTACATCGGCACCGAGCACATCCTGCTCGGCCTCATCCGCGAGGGCGAGGGCGTGGGCACGCAGGTGCTCATCAAGATGGGCGTGGATCTGGGCGAGCTGCGCACCGCGACGATCGACATGATCCGCGGCAACGCCGGCTCCGGCTCCGAATCCGGCAAGGGCGATCTCGCCAACGCCGGCGGCGTGCAGAACAAGGCGAGCCAGACCGGCTCCGCCATCCTCGACCAGTTCGGTCGCAACCTGACCGCCGAGGCGGCGGCGGGCAAGCTCGACCCGGTCATCGGCCGCTCGGAGGAGATCGAGCGCGTCATGGTCGTGCTGTCGCGCCGCACCAAGAACAACCCGGTGCTCATCGGCGAGCCCGGCGTCGGCAAGACCGCCGTCGTGGAGGGGCTCGCGCAGAAGATCAACGCCGGCGACGTGCCGGAGACCCTCAAGGGCAAGCAGGTCTACTCGCTGGACCTCGGCTCCATGGTGGCCGGCTCCCGCTACCGCGGCGACTTCGAGGAGCGCCTCAAGAAGGTGCTCAAGGAGATCAAGACGCGCGGCGACATCGTGCTGTTCATCGACGAGATCCACACCATCGTGGGCGCGGGCTCCGCGGACGGCGCGCTGGGCGCCTCCGACATGCTCAAGCCCATGCTGGCGCGCGGCGAGCTCCAGACCATCGGCGCCACCACCACGGACGAGTACCGCAAGTACATCGAGAAGGACGCGGCCCTCGAACGCCGCTTCCAGCCGATCCAGGTGCACGAGCCGACGATCGCCGAGACCATCGAGATCCTCAAGGGTCTGCGCGAGCGCTACGAGAACCATCACCACGTCACCATCACGGACGGCGCCCTGCAGTCCGCGGCGGAGCTGTCGGCCCGCTACATCCAGGACCGCAACCTGCCGGACAAGGCCATCGACCTGATCGACGAGGCCGGTGCGCGCCTGCGCATCAAGCGCCTCACCGCCCCGCCCGAGCTCAAGGAGCTCGACTCCAAGATCGCCAAGGTCTCGGACGACAAGGACAAGGCGATCAAGGACCAGGACTTCGAGAAGGCCGCCGAGCTGCGCGACAGGCAGGAGAAGCTGGAGGCCGAGCGCAAGGAGAAGGAATCCTCCTGGCGCGAAGGCGAGTCCGACGTCAAGATGGTCGTGGACGAGGACGTGATCGCGCAGGTGATCAGCTCCACCACGGGCATTCCGGTGTTCAAGCTCACGCAGGCCGAATCCAAGAAGCTCATGGGCATGGAGGCCGCGCTGCACAAGCGCATCATCGGCCAGGACGAGGCCGTGGCCGCGCTGTCGCGCTCCATCCGCCGCGCCCGCGTGGGCCTCAAGGACCCGAAGCGCCCCACCGGCTCGTTCATCTTCGCCGGCCCTACCGGCGTGGGCAAGACCGAGCTGGCCAAGACGCTCGCCGAGTTCCTGTTCGACGACGAGGATGCGCTGATCCGCGTGGACATGTCCGAGTTCTCCGAGAAGTACCAGGCGTCGCGCCTCTTCGGCGCGCCTCCGGGATACGTCGGCTACGAGGAGGGCGGCGAGCTCACCGAGAAGGTGCGCCGCAAGCCGTTCTCCGTGGTGCTGTTCGACGAGATCGAGAAGGCCCACCCGGACATCTTCAACACGCTGCTGCAGGTGCTGGACGACGGCCACCTGACCGACGGCCAGGGCCGCAAGGTGGACTTCAAGAACACCATCATCATCCTCACCACGAACCTCGGCTCCAAGGACATCGCCAAGTCGGCCACCACCGGCTTCTCGCTGGGCAGCAACACCGAGTCGAGCTACCAGCGCATGAAGGATCAGGTGAGCGCCGAACTCAAGCAGCAGTTCCGCCCCGAGTTCCTCAACCGTCTGGACGACATCATCGTGTTCCGTCAGCTCACCGAGCCGCAGGTGCGCCAGATCGTCGACCTCGACGTGTCGCTGCTCAACAAGCGCCTGTTCGACCGCCACATGGCGCTCGAGCTCACGGACAAGGCCAAGGACCTGCTCGCGGAGAAGGGCTTCGACCCGCTGCTGGGCGCCCGTCCGCTGCGTCGCGTGATCCAGCGCGACATCGAGGACGCCATTTCGGAGAAGATCCTCATGGGCGAGCTCAAGGACGGCGAGAAGGTCGTCGTGGACGCCGAGGGCGAGGGCATTCTGGGCGAGTTCACCTTCAGGGGCGAGCAGTTCGATGAGGCTGCCGCCGGTGACGGCAAGACCGCTGCCGAAGGCGACGCGAACGCCGACGCCAAGCCCGAGCTGGTGGGCGCCGATGCGTCCGCGTCGTCCTCCACGGATGGCGGCGAGACACCGCAGCCCGCAGGCGAGTGACGTCGCGCTGACGACGCCGTGATCAGGGGCCGGTTCCGCAAGGAGCCGGCCCCTTTCGCATGCCCGGGGACGCCGGCACGAGCGCGACACGCCGTGCAACTATCCATGCACGAGCCACGAATACTTCACTGGAGACGGCAAACCGGTCCGGCACCGAGTGCGACGGCGCATGGCGACACGGACCGGCCGGCATGGCGAAGGAGGTGACATGTTCGGCTCCGCATCGGACGCACGACGACGCGATCGAGACGCGGCCAGGATCCGTCGGATCCTGCGCGGTTCCACGCGAGCCGCCGACGCGCTGGTGCGGGAGCACTACGATGGCCTGTTCGCCTTCGTCTGGCGGCAGGTGGGCGACCGCGAGGAGACCATGAACCTCGTGCAGGAGTCGTTCATCGCGGCCCTCAGGTCGTTGCCCTCCTACGATCCCGATCGCGCGTCCTTCACGACGTGGCTGTACCGCATCGCGGCGCACAAGGTGATCGACATGCGCCGTCGCGCACGGCCGGCCGCGGTGTCGCTGGACACCGGCGGTCCCGGAGGGCCCGACGACGGCGAAGCGTTCGCTGCGGGAATCGACTTGCCGGACGTGCGCATCCCGGACATGGCCGATCTCGCCATCAGCCGCGACCTGCTTGCACGGATCGAGGAACGCGTGGCGCAGTGCGATCCGGCCGTGCAGGAGACGTTCCGGCTCCATCTCTACGCGGGGCAGAGCTTCGCGCAGATCGCCGCCGCGGCGGGGGAGAGCGAATCCACCGTCAAGGCGCGCTACTACCGGCTGACGGCACTGCTGAGAAAGGAGTTCGGCGATGAAGCATAGTGACGACGATATGCCGGGCGGACGCATTCCCTATCCGAGCGCGTCCGAACGGGACGCCAGCATCGCCATGATCGTGGCGCGCGGCATGCCGACCCGAACGCGCCTCGCCGACGTCGTGATCGCGCTCGTCCGTTCCGTGGGCCTGCGCGACCTGTTCTTCGGCGTATGGGACTGCGTGTTTCTGGGAATCATGGCCGCAGCATGCCTCTGGGGCCTGCTGGTCGCAGGCGCAGGCGGATTCCTCGCCGCCGCGGACGGGGCCGGCGAGGGGCGTCTGGCCGTGCTCATGTTCCTGATCTCCCCGTTCCTGTACGAGATCGTGCATCTGCTCGTCATGCTCAAGGAGCGCGAACGTCGCACGCTCGACCTGTGGCGCGTCTGCCGCTGGTCGTTCCGCCGCCTCGCCGCGGTGCGCATGCTGGCGTTCGGCACGATATCCGTGCTTGCCAACACCGCGGGCGCCCTGGCCGTCGACGCCGCGAGCGGCAGACGACTGCCCCTGATCACCATGCTGGGCGTCTCGTTCGCTTCGCTGTTCCTGTTCGCGCTCGGCCAGCTCGCCGCGGACGTCCGCTGCGCATGGTCGGCAAGAGCGGCGGTCATGCCCGCGGCATGGCTGGCGCTGTCCGGCATCGGCTGGACGTGCGGCGGACCGGTGACGGCCCTGCTGGAACGTCTGCCCGCCGCGGTGAGTCTGGGCGTGGCCGTCGGACTCGCCGTGCTGTTCGTCGCCGCGTTGCGGCGCCAGATGAACGTTCCCGCCGTCCGCCTCGCAAGGGCGCGCGCCTAGCGGCCATCCAGCCGCGTCATCCAGTCATCGTGTCATCCAACCGTGAAGAAAGGGCCGATCATGCTCACCGTCGAACATGTCACCAAGACGTTTTCCGGCACCGCCGTGCTCAAGGACGTCAATCTCACCTTCGAGCAGGGCGTGTACGGTCTGCTTGCGCCCAACGGCGCGGGCAAGACCACGCTCATGAAGATGCTCGCCACGCTGCTGTTCCCCACGGACGGGTCGATCCGATGGAACGGCGAGGACATCATCGCCATGGATGACCGGTACCGCGGCCTGCTCGGCTATCTGCCGCAGGAGTTCGGCTACTATCCGAACTACACGCCCCGCCAGTTCCTGCGCTACATCGCCGCGCTGCAGGGCGTGCGGCGCGCCCGCGCGGACAAGCGCATCGAACGGCTGCTCGGCCTCGTGGGGCTCTCCGACGCGGCGGACAGGAAGATGAAGACGTTCTCCGGCGGCATGATCCAGCGCGTCGGCATCGCGCAGGCGCTCATCGCCGAGCCGCAGCTGCTCATCCTCGACGAGCCCACCGCAGGCCTCGATCCCAAGGAACGCGTACGATTCCGCAACATCATCCACGATCTTGCCACGGACCGCATCGTCATCCTCTCCACGCACATCGTCTCCGATCTGGAGACGATCGCCGGGAAGATCATCATGCTCAAGGATGCTCGGGTGCTGCGCTGCGATACGCCCGCCACGATCTGCGGCGAACTCGAAGGGCACGTGTGGGAGGTGCCCAGCGGCATGCCGCTCGGCGACGGGCAGCGGCTGCTGAGCGAAGTGCAGTACGGGGCCGAAACGCGGCAGCGCATCTGGTCGTCCGCGCCGCTCGCCGCCGGCGACGCGATCACGCCCGTCGCGCCCAACCTCGAGGACGCGTTCCTCATGACCTACGGGGAGTGATCGCCATGGCACGGCACATCTCTGCGGGCGGGAAGCCCGGCAAGCCGCCGCCCCGCGCGGCGTCGCAGGGACGGTTCATGGCGCCGCGCCGCGAATCAGGGCGCTCATGGCCTGTCGCCGTCTGGGAACTGCGCAGGATCGTGCGATTCCCCGCGCTCTGGGGATTCCTGGCGGTCTGCCTGCTGCTCAACTCGTGGGCGCTGCTCGCCTCCGTCAGCGGCTGGCGCGCCGACGTGGACTACGCCATCGAGGTGACGCAGCGGCTCGGCACCACCGTCGACGACCGGTTCGTCGCACGGCTCGAAGCGGAGCCGGCCTCCGTCGAGCGCGACGAGCTCATGCAGTACGTCCAGTCCGCGCTCGGCCCGGGATACGAGGGCTGGGATCCCATCGCCGCAGGAGACCGCTACGCGGCGAAGCTCAACGAACAGGGGCATCCGCATCTCGCCCTGCAGATGCAGCTCAAGGCCCGGTGGGTCCAATCGCGCGCGCGGCATCTGACCGCCGTCGGAGCCGACGATGACTTTCTGGCCGGGCGGATCAGCACGGTGCTGCACGGGGCCGCCGCGACGCTGATGCAGACGATCCTGCTGGAAAGCATGATCCTCGGCTCGCTCATCGTGCTCCATGCCGTGGGCGGCGACTGGTTCCACCGCATGACGCCGCTGATCTGCGCCAGCCGCACCGGCAGAAGGACCGTGACGTGCAGACTCGCCGTCGGCATCGGATGCGCGCTCGCCGCCTACGCTGTGCTCGGCGCGGGATTCCTGGCCGTCTGGGTGCTCGCCTTCCGCATCCCCGGACTATGGGGCGCCAACGTGTCCAGCCGCATGTTCGGCGTCACCACGGACGCCGGCCTGCAGCCGTTCATCACCTGGGCGGACTTCAGCGTGGGCGGCTACCTGTGTGCCTCGCTCGGACTCGGGATGCTGTTCGTCCTCGCGTTCGCGCTGTTCGCCGGCACGCTCGGCCTGCTCCTGCGCAGCGTGCTCGCCGCGTTCGGCGGCGTCATGGCGTTCGGCGCCGCCGGACTCGTCGCCATGATGTTCGTCCATGACGCGCTGGCCTACCAGCTGCTCGGCATCCAGCCGATGTACGCGCTCGCCAACGCCAATCTGTGGTTCTCCGACATGCACATGCACGCCGTCGTCCCATGGCAGGAGACCATCGTGATGCTCATCTCCACGGCATATTGCGCCATCGCGCTCGTCGTCGCGCGCAGGGCGTATTCGAGAAAGGACCTGACATGACCCGCACAGATCACAGATACGCAAGACGCGGCAACGCATCCCGCAGCAACGCCGCCCGGTCCGCCGCATGGAGGGTCTTCGGTATGGAGATGCGCAAGATATGGCGGCCGCTGCCGGTGCTGGCCGCGCTGATCGTGCTGCTTGTCGGCTCGTTCTTCATCGTCAACTTCACGTACCTCAACAACGGCGGAGCGGACGTGGTGGCGGAAAGCGCCGAATTCGGCCCCGTCTACGATGCCCGCGCGCGAGAGCGCATTCGATCCGAGATCGACAAGGCCAAGCAGGCGTTCGCGGCGGACATGGCGGCCGACCCGCAGGCGCGGGAGCAGGGCGTGACCGACTATGACACCTACCAGGCATGGTCGGAGCGCATGACGGCCGGCAAGGATGCGCCGGCGATCGACGCATACCGGCTCGCCTCCTACCAGCGGATCAACGCCCTCGAACTCATCCAGAGCCAGGCCGACATCGGCGCCGACGAGCTGCGCGCCCGACTGCTGGATCAGGCCTGCTATACCCTCCATGAGGCGTGGGACGGCTATCCGTGCGGCGCGCTGCCCGCAACGGTGAGCGCGCGCATCGACGCCTTGACTGCGCAGTACGACAGCAGAAGCATGCTGCAGTACAACGTGAACCTCACGCTGCAGGACAGCGGCAAGTGGATGCTCATGACGGCGACACTGTGCGCCATGATCCTCACGTCCTTCCCGCTGACGCGCGACCGGCAGCTGCATGTGACGGCGCTGCAGTGGTCGTCCCGCACGGGCCGGCGCATCCGGTCATTGCAGATGTGCGCGATCGGCTGCTCCGCCGCGCTCGCGGGCCTGTTCGTCGGCGGTCTGTGGGCCGTGTGGCTGGGCGTGCGGATGCGCCCGATTCTGGGATTCGGCATCGACTCGGCGCTCTATCGGGACATCGCATGGTTCGACGGCACGGTGCTGCAATGGCTGGCGGCGTACGCGCTGACGGCCGGACTCGCCGCCGCCGCGTTCGCGCTGCTGTCCGCCGGCATCGTCGGAGCGCAGAGCAACGGCATCCGCATGCTGCTGATCGTCATCCCCATCGCCGTCGCCTCCGCCTGCTGCGTCAACTTCGTGATCGGGAAGTATCTGTATTACCTCGGCAATCCACTCAACCGCGTCCTCGCCGTGCCCGGCGTGGAGGCGATCGCGCTGACGGCGATGCTCATGCTCGCCGTGGGGCTGTGGCTGTTCATCGTGCGCCGGCTGCGGCGCCGGGAACTGACGGACTAGCGTCCGTGCGGCCGTCTGTGCGGTCCGGCGCGACGTTCTACCGCACGAAGGCGAGGGCGACGAGCGCCGCCAGATAGCAGGCCGTGACGAGCATGGCGGCGACGTCGCGCGCGCCCACGGCCATCACCCGGTAGTGCGTGCGGCCGGCGCCGCCCTCGTAGCAGCGGGCGTCCAGCGCGCGGGAGAGATTGTCGGCATGCCGCAGCGTGCCGGCGAACACCGGCACCACGATCGCGCCCATCGCGCGGGCGCGCTGCATGAGCGAGCCGGTTTCGATGTCGCCGCCGCGCGCCGCCTGTGCGTCCGCGATCGCGCGCGCCTCGCCGGTGAGCGTGGGAATGAACCGCAGCGCCAGCGACATGACCAGCGACAGCTCATGCGTATGCACGCCGACGCGGGCGAGCGGCGACAGCAGCGCCTCGAACGCATCGGTCATCTGCGTGGGTGTGGTGCGTTCAAGGAACACCGCGCCCAGCAGGATCACCATCGCGAAGCGCAGGATGTAGATCGCCATGGTCCACAGGCCGTCGTCGGTGATCGTCACCGGGCCGATCGTCCACACCGGCGTGCCCGTGCGCACGAAGAACATGTTCACTGCGCCCGTCACGGCGAACAGCGCCAGGAACGGGTGCACGGTGCCCAGCAGGCGCAACGGGCTGATGCGCGCCGCGGCGATCGCCGCCGTCACCAGCACGGCTCCCGCAAGCAGCTGCCACACGCTGCCGATCGCGAACGCCGAGAACATGAGCAGCAGCGTCAGCGTCATCTTGACGCGCGGATCCATGCGGGACATCGCATCAGTGCGGTGCACCGATTTCGCATCGCCGCGAGACCTCGCGCCAGGCACGTCGGCATGGGACGCATCGGCAGGGGAAGCGCTGCCACGGGATGCATCGGCGATGCTCGCGCCGGCGTCCGTCCTCGCCATGCCCGAACCATGCGACAGATCGACCACGCGGTCCGCCAGCGTCAGCTCCCCGCGCGCATGCGTGATGAGCACGATCGTGACGCCCCGGTCGTGCAGCGTGCGGACAAGCCCGCGAATGCGCGCCGCGGCCGCCACGTCCAGGCTTGCGGTCGGCTCGTCCATCACCAGCACGTCCGGGCGGCAGGCGATCACGCCCGCGATGGCCGCAAGCCGCTGCTGGCCGCCGGACAGGTCGAACGGGGAGCGGTCGGCCAGATGCGCAATGCCGAGCAGCTCCAGCGCCTCGTCCACGCGCCGATTCACCTCATCCTCGTCCAGCTCCTGATTGCGCGGGCCGTATGCCACGTCCTCGCGCACCGTGTCGGCGAACAGCTGACGCTCCGGGTGCTGCATCACGTAGCCCACGCGCCGCCGCAGCGCCTTGCGTTCGCGCTTGGACGCGTGCGCCACATCGACGCCGCACACCGTGACGCTGCCCGCCTGCGGCCTGCCGAGCGCGCAGATCAGCCGAGCCAGCGTGGACTTGCCGGCGCCGTTGCGGCCGATGAGCGCAACCGTCTCGCCGGCGCGGACATCCAGATCGAATCCGCTGAGCACCGGACGACCGGGGGAGTAGGCGAACGACAGGCCTCGGATCGCGATGACGGGGGATTGCGATCCGCCGTCCTGAACGGAGTGCGCCGGAGGCTGCCTTCCGTCATCCTGAGCGGAGTGCATCGGACGTTGTTCTCCGTCATCCTGAGCGGAGCGCAGCGGAGTCGAAGGATCCCTGACGCCGGGGAAGGCCGGGGTTCCTTCGACTCCGGCTGCGTCTTCGCCCAGGACGGCGGGGAAGGGCCGCCGGCGGTCGGCACCGCCGTCCCCCGCCTCGTCAGCGCGTATCCGACCGCGGTTGAGCTCCACGATGCGCGTGCCGCGGCGCGCCTCGTCGGGGCTGTGCGTGATGTGCACGATCGTGGTGCCGCGCGCGTGCAGCTCGTCGAGGATGCGCATGATGTCCGCGCGGGCGGCTTCGTCCAACATGGCGGTCGGCTCGTCGAGGATGAGCAGCCGCGGGTTCATGGCGAGCATGCCGGCGATCGCCGTGCGCTGCTGCTGGCCGCCGGACATGCTCGTCGGATCGTCGGTCGCATGATCGGCCATGTCCACGGCGTCGAGCGCCGCATCCACGTGACGGACGATGTCCGGGCGCGCCATGCCGAGGTTCTCCGGGCCGAACGCCACATCGTCTGCAAGCACCGTGGTGACGATCTGGTCTTCGGGATTCTGGAACACCATGCCGATGCCGTGTCTCGCCGCGCGGTAGGCGTCCGGGTCGGCGCCGCGCTCGTCGTCGAAGACGCGACTGCCGAGCAGCGTCACCGTGCCCGAGTCCGGCGCGGCAAGCCCCGCCATGATGAGCGCCAGCGTGGACTTGCCGGAGCCGTTCGGTCCGACGATGCACACGTATTCGCCGTGCCGGATCGTCAGATCCACGCCGTCCAGCACCCACGAGGCGACGTCGTGGTAGCGGAAGCGCACGTCGCGCAGCCGGACGGCGACGGGATCGGAATCGGGAGCGGATGCGGTCATGGCGGCGGTCATGATTCCTTCCTGAGACGATGCTGACGATGATGCGAACGGTGCGACGACGGTGACGCAATACGCGCGTGGGGCACGGCCTTGTGGGAAGGTCATGCCCCACGGGAGCGGACGAACGGAGTGCTAGGCGCGCTTGTCCAGCAGGTTCGAGACCGGCTTGTAGACGAGGAACGTGATCACGCCGTGGATCGCCATCTTGATGATGTTGAACGGCAGCAGGATCGGCACGATCATCGGCAGCACGGCGGAGACCGGCATGTTGAAGTAGAACGGCGAGACGATGAGGTTGCCGCCGATGGCCGCCACGATGGCCACGACAGCGCCCACGACGATGCCGATCACCGCGCCCTTGCGCGTGCGGTTGCGCTTGTAGACGAGGGCGGCGGGCAGGCTCAGCGCCAGCGATACGAGGATCGCCATCGCGGCGCCCCACGGGTCGGTGAACACGTGCGGCACGAAGCCCAGCACGGACACGATCGCCGCGGCGGCCGGACCGTAGGCGAATCCGGCGACGAGCGCCACGATGCCGGACGGATCGTACTTGAGCCACTGCACGCCCGGCAGGATGGGGAACTCGACGAAGCTGAGCACGATGGTCAGCGCGACGAACAGCGCGTAGACCGCGATGCGCTTGGTGGACCAGCGTCCGGAATCCGAGACGCCGGTGGAATGATTGGCGGTAGGCGAAGACACGCTCATGAGAGCACTCCGTTTCTTCCATCCGGACTTTGACCGTTGGCCCCGGAATCACACCGGATCAGCCGCATGCGCGGGTCGCGGGCTTCGGAGCGCGCCGTTATGAACCCCGGTCGCCCCGTCACCGCCAGTAAGGAATTGCACCTTCCCTGAAACTTGCAGACGCCACTATACACCGTTCCTGGACGTCCCCGAACGCCGTTCGCCACGGGCGTCGCCGCGCATGGGTGCGGGCAGTGCAAGAATGGACCCCATGACTGAGAACCGTGCTGAGAAGAACGCCGTCGAGAAGAACTCCATCGAGAAGCTCGCCATCGTCATCGTCACCTACAAGCGCCAGCGGCTGCTGGCCACGCTGTTCGATTCGATCAGGCAGCTGACGCGCGCCCCGTGGCGCATCGTCGTGGTGGACAACGAGCACTCCGACGAGACCCGCGGCATGGTCGAGCAGCTCGCCGCGGACGTCCGCGGACTGTGGGGGAGCACCGATCCCGACGCGGAAGGCAACGCGGAACGCGTGGTGTACGCCCCGCAGGCCGACAACCTCGGCGGCTCCGGCGGCTTCTCCGCCGGCGTGCGCAGGGCGTACGAGCTGGGCGCCGAATGGTTCTGGGTGATGGACGACGACGTCGCCGTGGAGCCCGACGGCATCGAGAAGCTCGCGCCGTGGACGCTCCGCCACGACGTGGTGCAGGGCAGCCGTTACGACTACGACGGCGGCCCGTTCTACTGGCAGTATCATTTCATCGTGCCGTTGGGCATCCCGAACCCGATCGCGCCCGCCGCGTTCGGCCCGGCGCGCCACCGCGTCATGAACACCATGTGCTTCGAGGGCGGCCTGTTCCGCCGCAGCGTCGTGGAGCGGATCGGATTCCCCGACCCGAGGTTCTTCATCTACTGGGACGACACGATCTACGGCTATCTGGCCAGCAAGGTCACCGAGCCGATCGTCGTGGAGGACGTGGTGCTGCGCCGCACCCGCGAGATTGACAACTGGAACATCGCCGGCCTGCGCCAGCTCAACTCCACGTCGGACATGAACCGCTACCACATCATGCGCAACCGCGGCTACATGGCGCGCTACTTCAAGGTGCACGGCGACTACAACCCGCTGCTGTTCGGTCTGGGCACGCTGGCCACCGCGGCCAAGGAGACGATCCGTCTGGTGATGGTGGACCGCGGCCACCTGCGCACCGGCATGGCGCAGATCGTCAGGGGATGGCGCGACTCGCACAAGCTGCTGCGCGATCCCGAATGGAAGCCGATGCCGCCGCTGAAGTGAGCGGAGCGGCCGGAGAAACCGACGTCGAACGCCGACGGCGGCCGATCCGGCGCCGCGGAACCGATCCGCGGCGTCCGACCGACCGCCGTCATCGCTCATGCCCGGTCCTGCGCCCGGTGCGCGGCGCGCGTCACTTCTTGATGAACATCGCGCCGTTGCCCCAGCCCCATTCGCCGGTGCCGGCGCCAAGCTGGAAGTGCAGCTTCGCGATGCCGAGATCGTTGAGCGCGTACGGGCCGTCGAGCTCCGGGTCGATGGAGGCGACGACGGTGCCGGTCTCGGGATCCCACGAGAACAGGATCGGCTGCGTGTTGCGCGCGCTCGGCGCCTTGGCCACGGCCGCCATGCCGTCGCGGAACCACTGCGGGGCGGCGGCGCGCGCCTCGTCGGACATGGTTCGGGTGAGCTCCTCGAACGACTTCGTGGGGCGGTGCGTGCGCTGGATCTCGGTGAGCTCCTCGAACTTCTTCGCCGTGTACGTCAGGTGGTTCTGCGGGTGGCCGATGACCACGCCGGCGTAGATCTCCTGGCTGTTGGTGACGCGGCAGTGGCGCGCCGCCTCGGCCTTGTCCCAGCTGCCCACGACCCAGCCGGTGCCGAGGCCGTACAGCGTGGCGGCGAGCACGACGCGTTCGGCGTAGAAGCCGCCGCGCTCCCTGGCCTCGTCGTCGTTCCTGGGGCCGACGATGGCGAGATAGTTCGCCGCGTTCGTGTAGTGGCCGGATGCGTTCGCCTCGGCGAAGACCTTCGGCTGGTTGCGCACGAGCTGGATGTTCAGGTCGGCGAGCATGTTCACGGCGTCGAGCGTCATGCTCAGCTGGCGGGCCTGATCGTCCTCGATCTTGTCCGGGTCGTACGCGCGGATCGTGGTGCGGATGTCGATTGCGTCAATGAGTTGCGTATGTTCTGCCATGCCCTCCATTATCGCCTTGCCGCGTGGCCGCGCGGACATGCGGCGCGCGAGGTGTGACGAATGTCTCACAACGGCGTGCGGCGGCGCCGGGTCGCGGCGGCTCGGCGGTACAATCGTCGTACCGGTTCGATGCCCTCGGGCATCATGCAAGCTCAAGCTAAGGAGATCAAGGATGATTGAGACGGCACAGGCCTTCGGCGTGGACATCGGCGGGTCGGGCATCAAGGGCGCGCCCGTGGATCTCGGCAAGGGCGACTTCGCCGAGCCTCGACTGAAGATCCTCACCCCGGAGCACTCCACCCCCGAGGCGGTGGGCGGCATCGTCCGTCAGCTGCTCGACCATTTCGAGGTGCCCGACGACGCCCCGGTGGGCATCGCGTTCCCGGCGCCGATCAAGCCCGGCAAGCCGCTCGACTTCATGGCGAACCTCGACCAGTCGTGGATCGGCGTGGACGTGCAGCGCTGCTTCTCCGAGGCGTGCGGCCGCCCGATCACCGTGGTCAACGACGCCGACGCGGCGGGTCTCGCCGAGGTGCAGTACGGCGCTGCCAAGGGCCAGAGCGGCCTGGTCATCGCCACCACGCTCGGCACCGGCATCGGCACCGCGCTCATCTACGACGGCGTGCTCATCCCGAACTCCGAACTGGGCCACCTCGAGCTGCCCAACGGCAAGGGCGACGCGGAGAAGTACGCGGCGTCGTCCATCCGCGAGCAGCAGGAGCTCAGCTACAAGAAGTGGGCCAAGCGCCTGACCAAGTACTACGGGCTGGTGGAGCACTACTTCAACCCCGACCTGTTCGTCGTGGGCGGCGGCGTGAGCAAGGTGAGCGAGAAGTTCCTGCCGTACGTGGACATCAAGACGCCCATCGTGCCGGCCAAGCTGCGCAACTCCGCGGGCATCGTCGGCGCCGCGTACTACGCCAGCACCAGGAACTGACGTCTTTTCGGCGCCAACCCTCCGACTCCATCCGAACATCCCGGTCGCGTTCCCGAGGCCGGGATGTTCGCGCATCCGCGCTAGGGTGGGGCGCATGACCGTACATTTCTCGGACCGCGTAGGCTCCCGCACGCTCAACCCCATCGCCGTCGCCGAACGCGAGGCGAGGGCGCAGGGGCGCACGCTCGCCAGACTCAACGACTCGAACCCGACGCGCCACGGGCTGAGCTCCGCCGAGGTGCCGTGGACGTACTCCGCGGAGCCGCGCGGGCCCCGCCACGCGCGCGAATCGCTGGCCTCGTACCTGACCGGACTGCACGGCATGGAGGCGGGACGGGTGCGGGACGCCGCGCCCGTGGACCCGGACGACCTGTACCTGCTGAGCTCCACGTCCGAGGCGTACTCGTGGCTCGTCAAGCTACTGTGCGACGCGGGCGACGCGGTGCTGGCGCCGAAGCCCGGCTACCCGCTCATCGAGTCCATCTGCGGCCTCGAATGCGTGGACGCGATCGAATACCAGCTGCCGTTCGACGGCTCGTGGATGATCGACGTGGCCGGCGTTGAGGCGCTGCTCGAAGGGCCCGACGGCGGGCGCATCCGCGCGCTGGTGGTCATCAACCCCAACAACCCGTCCGGCTCGTACGTCAAGCCCGGGGAGCGCACGCGGCTGGTGGAACTGTGCCGCGACCACGGCATCGCACTCATCGCCGACGAGGTGTTCTTCGACTACGCGCTGGAGCCGTTCGACGGCAACGCGAGGCTCGCGGGGGAGCGCGGCGTGCTCACGTTCGCGCTCGACGGCTTCTCCAAGATGCTGGCGGCGCCGAACGCGAAGGTCGGCTGGATCCAGGTCTCCGGTCCCGAGGAGGACGTCGACGAGGCCAAGCGCCGCCTCGACGTGATCGCGGACGACTACCTGCCGATGAGCGACATCATCGCCAGCCGCATGGATGCGCTGCTGGCCGTGGCGGGCGAGCAGACCGCGCTGGTTCTCGAACGCGTTCGAGACAATCTGCGGCGTCTGCACGAGCTGCTGGACGCCGACGAGCACGGCCTCGTCTCGGTGCTGCGCGCCGAGGGCGGCTGGAACGTGCTGCTGCGATTCCCGAGCGTCATCGACGAGAACGAGCTCGTGCTGCGGCTCATCGCCGACCACGGCCTGACCGGGCAGCCCGGATACTTCTTCGACATGCCGTCCGACGGCTATCTGGCGATCTCGCTGCTCCCCGAGCCGGACGTGTTCGAGACGCAGGTGCGCGCCGTGCTCGACGTCGTCGCCGCGATGATCGGATAGCGTCCGGCGTCGATGGCCTCGACGCCGTCGATGGCTTCGGCCGCGCTCAGCCGCGCAGCGCCGCCATCCTGCGGCGGATCAGATCGTCGTAGAACGCCACGGCGTCTCCCGGCGCGCCGTCGAACGCGATGCGGTGGTCGTCCAGCACCAGCACGCGTCCGATCGCGTACTCCGGACGCGTGAGCATGGCGGTGTCGTGCGTGGCGAAGACCACCTGCCGGTCGTAGCCGAACAGCGCGGCCGCCACGTGCGCGGTCCCCACCTCGTCGAGCCCCTTGGTGGGCTCGTCCGCCACGACCGCCGAGGGGTTGCAGACCAGCGCGGCGGCGATGGCCAGCAGGTGTCGCTTCTCCGAATCGAGCTCGGAGGCGTTGCGGCGCGCGCTGTCCGCCAGCCTGAAGTGCGCGAGCAGATTGCCCACGATCGCGTTGCACGTGCCCTCGTCCACCTTGCGCTTCCTGAGCGTCTGCGTCAGCGCCTCGCCGATGTCCTTGGCCTGATAGAACGCGTTCGGGATCTCCTCGCGGCGCACGCGTCCCACGAGCTGCCCGATGCGTTTCGCGTCGCGCTTCGATGCGGGGTCGAGACGCTCGTCGCCCGCGGCCACGGTCGCGGAGCCCCGCGTGGGGACGAGCGTGCCGTCGAGCAGCTGCAGCAGCGTCGTCTTGCCGGAGCCGTTGAGGCCGATGACGGCCACGCGGCGGTCATCGGGCGTGATGCGCAGCGTGGCCGTCAGCAGGCCCGTCCCGCCGTCGTCGTAGACGTAGCCCGCTCCCTCCAGCGTGAACGTGGCCCCGTTTGGATGCCGTGCGACGTCGTCCCCGCCGCCCCTGCCGAAACCGAAGATCATGATTCCCCCTGCCGTTGCGTTGCCGTCGTGCGGTCCGCGGCGCGGACCGTCATCTCGGGTCTACCACAGTTTGAACCAGGAGCCGAACGAGCTCCACAGGTCCGGCACCAGACGGTACATCGAATCCTGGCGTCCCACCACGAACACCGAGAGGAACGTGACCGCCGCGGTCAGCACCATCAGCGCCACGACGACCAGCGCCATGCGCCGCTGCGCCGCGGACACGGCGCGCTCCGTGCGTCCGTCCGCCGCGTCCAGCGCGTCGCGCGAGGGCGTGGAGTCCATGAACGTCAGGACGCAGCACAGCACCGCCAGCGTGACGAGCCAGCTGAAGTCGGTCATGTACCGCCAGCCGAATCCGGCCTTCTGCGCGTCGAACAGCATGACGAGCGCGGCGAGGACCAGCGACGTGCACGCCATGCCCCACAGATGCCGCCCGTGCAGGCGCCGGCGCAGGAACGGCAGCATGACGACGAGCGTCAGCACCGGGATGGCCACGAAGAGCCCGCCGATCGACGGCTCCATGTACTGCCATTCGACGTACGGCGATGGGCTGATGGCGATGAACGGGAACACGTCGATGAAGCGAGGCGGCAGGAACAGGAAGTACAGGATGGTCAGCGGCAGGTCGCCGAGCGGCGCCTTGTAGCTCGTCAGGTCGATGACCGTCATCTGGTAGTCGTTGCCGAAGTCAAGGAACGAACCGAACCGCCAGTGGTTGTACCACAGCAGCGGCAGCGCCACCGCCACGGCCGGCAGCACCATGGCGGCGACCGGCCTGACGATGGCGTCGATGCCGAGGGTCCTCGCGCGGATGCCGGCCAGGATCCGCCGGATGTCCTGCCAGAAGATCGGGAAGGCGAGCAGCGCCGCGAACACGTACATCGTGCGGCATCCGAGGTTCGCCGCGATGCACAGCGAGCCGAACGCGATGCGCGCCATCGACAGCCGCCCGTCGGGACGCTTCGCGCCGAGCCACAGCCACAGGCCCAGCGTGGTCACCAGCAGCGACGAGGTCATCGGCACCGCGTAGAAGTTGCTGCGGTAGATGAGGTACGGGATGTTCGCGCCGCACACGAACAGCGCGATCGACAATCCCGTGGCGCCCAGCGACGCGCCGGGGAAGTACCGGCGGATGATGCGCACCACCAGCAGCGCGCCGAAGACCAGCGCGCCGAACATCATCCACGCGAGCGCGGTGGCCGTGGGCAGCATGGCGCCGGTGGCGAGCTGGTAGGGCATGTAGAGCAGCAGCGCGGGGATGGGGCCGAAGTACGAGTACCAGTGGCCTTCGAAGAACACGTAGTCCCAGTACACCGGGTGCACGCCGGACTGCACGAGCGCGTTGCGCGTGGCGATGTCGAGCGGGTTGGCGGCCGCGGCGAGCTCGGGCGGCACCGGCAGATCGAGCCATGGCGTGCCCTTGATGAACGAATCGGCCAGATGCGCGTACTGGTCGAAGTCGTAGGTGAACTGGCCCGGATGGTGGTAGACGCCGGGGGAGAAGAGCCACAGGTTGCCCAGCGTCACCGAAAGCGCCGCCAGCGCCGCCGGGGTGAGCAGCCCGATCATCGCCCAGCGCTGGGCGCGCGAATGCGTGTTCAGCGGGATGCGCCACAGCGGCGACGAGGGGCGGAACGCGAGGACGAACGCGGCGGTCAGCGCCATCACCAGGACGCGGATCCAGTTGACGTTCAGCGGCACGCGCGCGTTGGCGGAGAACGAGGTGAAGCGGATCTTGCTGCCGGCGGCCTCCTGAAACCACAGGCGCACCGCGGAGGCCCTGCCCTCCACGCGGTTGCGCAGGTAGTTCGCCTCCTCGATGTTCGCGTTGTAGTAGTCGGCCGTGTTGGCGCGCCACGTGCCGTCCACGAGCACGTCCAGACGCACGTTGGTCATCGACAGCGTCTCGTTGGCCGTGTCGTAGGTGTCGTCGAGCAGCGCCAGCGACTGCGAGTCGTGGGGACGGGCGTCCTGGTTCTGGCTGCGCGCCGACTGCAGCATCTCGTCCCACGAGCCGGCCGCGTCCACGTGGACGTAGCCGACCGTCGAGTCGAAGGAGTTGATCTCCACATACGCCTGCGTGGGATCCACGATCTCGTACGCGCCTTTGCCGCGCACCACCAGTCCGGCGCCGATGTCGAAGTGCGAGTCGTCCGTGATCACGGCCTCCTGGCCGAGCGAACGCCAATGCGCCATGTTGAACACGAAGAGCTCCACCAGGATCACCGCCAGTACCGCGAGCCAGAGGGGACGGGTGCGTCGGGTGAACGGGTGCATCATGGGTGTGGTCCTCGCTTCCGGTGGGGCTGCGGATGGCTTCCGACGCCGCCGGACGCCCGGTTATTCTCTGGGCGTCATGTCTGGCTGGGTTGGGACAATCGGGAGCATGTCTCAGAAGCCTAAGTATAAGAACCATGCCGGATTGCGGCGAATCGTGGATTCCTTACGAGGGCTGGTCGGACGGGACGGCGGCCCCGGCGCCGACGTCTTCGCCGATGCGCTCGACGCGGTCGCGAGGGAACGCGAGGCCGGCGGCACGCCGGACATGGTGCGCGAGCTGGCCGGCAGGTCGCATCCGCTTGGGCCGCTCGTCAAGCGCCGCATCTTCGACGAGGGCATCGCGGGCGTGCCCGAGGGGCTGAAGCTCGGCTGGGCGCAGCTGCCGGCCACGCGCGGACGCGGCTTCTCCCTCGGCGTCTTCTCCGGGCGCGACCGCTTCGCGCAGGTGGCCTTCGCCGACGACCAGGGGCGCGTCTTCGTCACGTCCGACCCCAAGGCCGACGTCCACGGCATGGAGCCTCGCTTCCTGTTCGGCAAGGAGGGCACCGTCACGCTGCCGGACGGCCGCAGGCTCGGCAGGGCGGACGGCGGCGCGAAGGACGTGGAGGCCGTGGTCGGCGGGATCGCCGGACGCGACGGCGCCGGCCGCATGAACTGGCTGGCCTCGTGGCTCAAGACCGGCAACCGGTACACGCTCGAGCAGCTGCGGCCCGATCTGCCCGAGTCGCTGCGCACGGACCTCGAATACCGCGACGCCATTGCCGTGGCATTCTTCGCCGCCTACATGCTGCCGCAGATCCATGGCCTGCTCATCGGATTCGGCTCGGGCAACATCTTCCGCAGGCTCAACCGCGAGGCGCCCATGGGCGCGATCCGCCGCAGCGTGCGCGACACGCTCGAGGCGCGGTCCAAGGGCATGCGCGCCTCCGGGCTGGAGGACCACTTCGCCGACCTCATGCGCGAGGCCGGCGCGCTGGGCGACGCCGCCGAGCTCGGCCCGGTGCACGGCGCCGAGCCGCTGCACCTGTACACCTCCAGCTACTCCGGCAGCTACTTCTTCGGCTGGGACTCCTCGCTGCCGTTCCCGGCCGCGCTGCGATCGCTCGCCATCGAGGGCAACCTCAACCGCTTCGCCGCCGTGAGCGCCTGGCTGGAGCGCAACGCCTCCGTGGGCGCGTTCCCCACCGAGGACACCGTCACGCGCGCCGAGGCCGCGCAGATCGACCAGGCGCTGCTGTCCAACCCGGCGCTGCTGGCGCTCGGCACCGAGGGCTACGCGCGCGACTTCGACCCGGTGCACGACGACGGGACGTGGGCCGCATGGCATCTGGTGGAGACGGCGCGCAGGGCCGCGGCGGACATGCGCGGCGGCGCCGGCCATGCCGGAGAGACCGGACGCGCCGGGCGCGACGGCGGCGGGGCCGACGCCGGGGGCTCGGAGTGGGTGTACCGCCAGACGCTGGCCTCGCTGGTGCGCCGGGTGCGCGTGCCGTACCGGTTCGACGCCGAGTTCCGCTCCAACCTCGCCGAGGGGCGCGTGGCGATGGGCTTCACCACCGCCGGGACCGCGATGATGCCCGCCAGCCGCTACGACGAGGCGCACCGGCAGTGGGTGAGCCTGTCCGACGCCGTGCGCGCGCAGATCGGCACCGCGTACAACCTGCGCGTGGGCCTGATCATGGCGGCGCTCGCGTTCGGCGCCGACGAACGCGTGCGCACCGTATGCCTGCGCGTCGATTCGATCGGCCTCGAGGAGGCGGTGGCCGAACAGGATTCCGCCATCAGCCGCATCATGAGCCGCACGCTGGCCGCCTTCGAGCGCATGCGTGCCGGATCGCTGGGATCCACCAGCGCCAAGGCGGCGCCCAAGGACGGCGACATCCACGGCGATCCCACCCATCCCACGTCGGAGGGGGACGAGATCGGCGACGATCAGGTCAACGACGAGTTCCGCAGCCTCATGCAGGGCGTGGATCTGGACGAGACGATGTTCGCCGACTCCGCCGCGCCGTCCGACGTCCGCTCCGCCTCCGCCTCCGCGGACGCGGGAGCCGGAGCCGCCATGCTCGGCGAGGACGACGCCTCCGACGCCGACCGCGAGGCCGATTCCGCCGCGGACGAATCCGATCCGATGGCCGTGCTGCGCCGCAGCCCGTCCGTGCGCAACCTCGTGAGCGTCACGTTCACGCGCGAGCGGTTCCTCGAGCAGCTCAGGCTCGAGGGCCTCGCCCACCCGCTCGACTTCTACCGCCTGTTCGACGCCGCCATGGACGTGGACGCGCGCGGCGAGCTGCGTCCGATCCCCTCCGGCTTCGACCTGAGCGACGAACGGTTCGCCCCGCATGGCTCGCAGGAGGAGCCGGAGCTCGCCGACGCCGTCTTCGACGACGCCTGCGTGGAGGCGCTCGGATGCTCGGATTCGACCGGACTGGCCATCCAGCGCGAGGACCTGCTGCAGCGCGCGGTCAACGACTTCCACCGCATCGCCGCGGACGACTCCCTCGCCTCGGTCGCCAAGGCGCAGCACGCCATGGGCATCGTCAACCGGATCGCGGACCCGGAGCTCACCTCCCTGGCCACGCAGGTGACCAGCGCGCTGATCGACGGCAGCGACACCCCGGAGCTGACGTTCTCCCTGGCCCAGGGGCTCGACCGCGACCGTCTCAAGGCCCGCGACCAGCTGTTCTCCGGCGGCGCCGAGCAGGCCGTCGAGACGCTCGAGGCCGCGGTGGCGCGTCTGGACGACATGTTCGCCGCCCAGGGCGTGCCGCGCTACTTCAACTCCTACGCCGAGCGCGTGGTCTACAACCGCCTGTTCGCCACCCCCGGCGAGACCACGGTGCTCATCCCGGACAACCTGTTCTACGCGCACATGGAGCTGGCCGATGTCCTCTCGCAGCTCAAGGACGCCGACGCGGCCCTGCCGCACCTCAACCGCATGGTCGCCTACGCGCCGGCGTACCCGCTGTCGCACATGAAGCTCGCCATGCAGCTGGCGCGCAAGGAGGACTGGGACTCCGCCCGCGCCGCCTGCCTGAACGCGCTGCGCGTGGCGCTCGACCGCGACGACGCCGCCTTCGCCTACTATCGGTTCGCCTACGCCGCGTGGATGCGCGACGAGTTCGACGTGGCCGCCGCCGCGTACCTCATGAGCGACCACATCGCCCCCGGGCAGATCGACGCCCTCGAGGGGGAGCTGCGCGAGCTCGTCGCCCGCGCCGACTCGCAGTGCATCCCCGTGCCGCGCGACGTGCCCGAGGCGCAGCGCACGCTCGCCCTGCACGAGCTGCCGGTCTGGCCCCACATCGAGGTCGCCTCCATCGTGCGCCATGCGGCGCGCGTGAGCGTGGACCGCGGCATGTTCGTGCCCGCGCGCACCCTCTCGGTGGCGGCGGCGCGCATGAACGACGGCGACGACCGCGGCATCGACGTGGTGCAGGCCCAGTTCCTGCGTTCGCTCAACGCCTGAGCGGGCGGACGCTACGATGGGACCCATGACCAACGACGATTCGGCACAGCTTGCATGGGACTTCGACGAGACGACGCCAACGACCGATCCGGTCGAGGACGACGGGGCCGCGGCGTACGCGCCCGGCAGCCCGCGGTGGATCGCCGCGCTGCGCGCCACCGACGCGGACGCGCTGAGGCTCGACGCCCTAGACGTGGACGCGATGGACGGCGACGCCGCGGCGCGCCTGTGGGCCAAGGTCGCCGCGTGGGTGGAGTCCGACCAGATCGCCTACTACATCGACGACTCGCCCGTGAGCTCCGACGCCGCCTACGACGCGCGCATGCGGTGCCTGCAGCGGCTGGAGGCCGCGTTCCCTGCGCTCGACTCGCCGCAGTCGCCCACCCGCCGCGTGGGCGGCGCGTTCTCCAACGACTTCGCCTCGGTGCGCCACCCCAGCCGCATGATGAGCCTTGACGACGTGTTCTCCGTCGAGGAGCTGCGCGACTGGTACGATTCGGTGCGCCGCGACCTCGACTGGCCGGACGGCAGGCCGCTGCCCATGAGCTGCGAGGTGAAGATCGACGGACTCGCCCTCAACCTCATCTACCGCAACGGCGTGCTCGAACAGGGACTGACGCGCGGCGACGGCGTGACCGGCGAGGACATCACGATGAACGTGCGCACCATCGGCACGATCCCCGCGAACCTGGGCGGCGACAAGGCGGACGTCCCCGACTTCGTGGAGATCCGCGGCGAGGTGTTCATGCGCTGGGACGATTTCCGCGCCCTCAACGAGGAGCAGGAGGACGTCGGGCGCGCCCCCTTCGCCAATCCGCGCAACGCCGCGGCCGGATCCCTGCGGCAGAAGGATCCGCGCATCACCGCCACGAGGCGCCTGAGCTTCTACGCGCACGGCATCGGACGGCTCGAATGGGGACCAGACCATCCCGGCGGCACCCACGACGCGGTGCGTGAGCAGTCCGACGCCTACGCCCTGTACGCCAAGTGGGGCGTGCCCGTCTCGCCGCACAACCGGTCCGTGGCCACGTTCGGCGAGATCCTCGCCATGATCGACTACTACGGCGAGCACCGCGGCGACATCGAGCACGCGCTCGACGGCATCGTCGTCAAGGTGGACGACCTGGCCCTGCAGCGTTCGCTCGGCGCCACGTCGCGCGCGCCGCGCTGGGCCATCGCCTACAAATACCCGCCCGAGGAGGTCAACACCGAGCTGCTCGACATCACCGTGCAGGTGGGACGCACCGGACGCGTCACCCCGGTGGCCGTGCTCAGGCCCGTGTACGTGGCCGGCTCCACCGTGGCGCGCACCACGCTGCACAACCCCTCGGAGGTGAAGCGCAAGGGCGTGCTCATCGGCGACACGGTGGTGGTGCGCAAGGCCGGTGACGTGATCCCCGAGCTCGTCGGCCCCGTGGTGGAGCGTCGCAGGGGGCGCGAGGGGAGGCTTCGCGAGTTCGTCATGCCGGAGCGGTGCCCGTCGTGCGGAGCGAAGCTGGCGCCGGCGAAGGAAGGCGACAAGGACATCCGCTGCCCGAACGTGGAGAGCTGCCCGGCGCAGCTGACCGAACGCGTGATCTCGCTCGCCTCGCGCAAGGCGTTCGACATCGAGCATCTGGGGGAGCAGTCCGCAGTGGCGCTCACCAACCCGGAGGAGAACCGTCCCGATTCGGTGGCCACCTACGCGCCGGACGTCACGGAGATCGTGGTCGAACCCGGACAGGAGCCGGAGCCGTACGAGCCCGTGGAGGGTCTGGAGCTGCCGCCCGCGCAGACGCCGGTGCTCGACTCCGAGGCCGGGCTGTTCGCGCTCACCGCCGCCGACCTCAGGGACGTGCGCGTCTGGCGCGAGGCGCCGATCGTGGAGATCCGCGAGACGACGGGTGCGAACGGAAGGCCCCGGAAGACGCGTAGACGCGTGGGCGGTTCCGGCCTGTGGCATCAGGTGCCGGCCTTCTGGACCGCGCCCATGGCGGCGAAGCGGCTCAACGCGCAGCGGCTCGCCGCGCGGTCCGCATCCGGGGCCTCGGACGCCGTCGTGACCGCCTACCCCGACTACGACGTGCCCGCCGACGCGGTCGTCGTGCGCGTCGAGCGCCGCAGGACGCGCGCCGGCGAGACCGAGGTGCCGGTGTACGTGCGGCCCGGCGAGAACACGCGCAAGATGTTCGACGAGATGGACAAGGCGCGCCACGCCGACCTGTGGCGCGTGCTCGTCGCGCTGTCGATCCGCCGCCTCGGCCCGCCCACGGCCCGTCTCATCGCTTCGGCGCTCGGCTCGCTGGACGCCATCGCCGCGGCCGACGAGGAGACGCTCACCCGGATCGACGGCGTGGGGCCGGAGATCGCCGAATCGGTGGTGAGCTGGTTCGCCGCGGCGCGGGAGCCCGGCGACTGGCGCGGCCGGACGCTGCGGGCATGGCGGGACGCCGGCGTGGGCATCGCCTCCGCCGAAGGCAGCACGCTGCCGCAGACGCTGACCGGCAGGACGGTCGTCGTGACCGGATCGCTGGAGGGCTTCTCGCGCGACTCCGCCAAGGAGGCGATCGTCGAACGCGGCGGCAAGGCCGCCGGGTCGGTGAGCAGGAAGACCGACTGGGTGGTCGTCGGCGCGAACGCCGGGTCCAAGGCCGCGAAGGCCGAGGAGCTCGGCATCCCCGTGCTCGACGAGGCCGGGTTCGTCACGCTGCTCGAGACCGGATCGCCCGACGGCGCGCCCGCGGTCGAAACCGAGGCGGTCCCCGGCTCCGGGACCGTGGATTCGGACGGTTCCGTGGATTCCGCCGCCGGCGAAGCCTGACCTCCTCTGGCACGCCGCGACGCTTCACGCTAGTGTGGTGGGCGGCCGAAACGAAGGAGGACGGACGCATGAGCGACACCCCGCAGATCGAAGCGAGCATCTACGACCGACTGAGCCGGGTCATCGACCCCGAACTCGGTAGGTCGGTCACCGATCTGGGCATGATCACCGCCATCGACGTGACGCCGAGACACGGCGACGGCGACACGGCCGCGTCCGATGCGACCGGCGCCGAAGGAACCGCCGCCCGTCCGGCGTTCGACGTGACCGTGCACGTGGAGCTCACCGTGCCCGGCTGCCCGCTGTCCGAGACCATCACCGAGCGGATCAACGAGGCCATCGCCTCCTATCCGGACGCCGACCTGACCCCGCGCATCGAGGTGGGCGCCATGAGCCACGACAAGCTCGACACGCTCGTCGCGGACCTCAAGGCCGAGCGCCGCCAGAACCCGTTCACCAGGCCGGGCGTTAGGACCCGCATCTTCGCCATCGCATCCGGCAAGGGCGGCGTGGGCAAGTCGTCGGTGACCGCCAACCTCGCCGCCACGTTCGCGGCGCTCGGCTACGACACCGCCGCCATCGACGCGGACATCTACGGCTTCTCGCTGCCGCGCCTGTTCGGCGTGCACACCCAGCCCACGAACCTCAACGGCATGCTCATGCCCGTCACCGCGTGGGGCGTCAAGCTCATCTCCATCGGCATGTTCGCCGGCGCCGACCGCGCGATCCTGTGGCGCGGCCCGCGCCTGCAGCGCTCGCTGGAGCAGTTCCTGTCCGACGTGTGGTGGGGCGAGCCGGACGTGCTGCTGCTCGATCTGGCGCCCGGCACCGGAGACATGGCCATCTCGGTGGCCCAGACGCTGCCGAACGCCGAGCTGGTGGTCGTCACCACGCCGCAACCGTCCGCGTCCGACGTGGCCGTGCGCTCCGGACTCGTGGCGCTGCAGGTGCCGATGAAGGTGCGCGGCGTGGTGGAGAACATGAGCTACTACGAGCATCGCGGCGAGAGGCTGCGCATCTTCGGCGAGGGCGGCGGCCGGAGGGTCAGCGAGCAGCTCACCGCGGCGCTCGGCTACGACGTGCCGCTCATGGCCACGCTGCCGCTGGTGCCCGAGGTGCGCGAGGTGGGGGAGTCCGGCCGTCCCGCCGTGCTCGCCCCGGACGGGAGGCTCGCCGATTCGCCGGTCTCGGCCGAGTTCGCCGCCCTGGCGAAGCGGCTCATGGCGGCGTGATGGCCGAAACGGTCACGAATACATAGTTCCAGGCCAACGACACGCCGGGAATTAGCAGGCGTTGCGCGCGCCGGCCTCCTATCATCGGGAACCATCGACCGGATCAACGATGATTGGAGGCTTCTCATGATCAACTTCGGTGCGCGCGGACACGACGTCACGTGGGCGGACACCCCCGAGCTGCTGGCGCAGGGCCTTGCCGGCTACGGCGTGCACAACGTGCAGCTCGCCCTGCCCAAGTCCTTCCCGGACCTGGCCTGCGGGGCGGGGGAGATCAACCCCGGCATGGGCTCCTACGTGCGCCGCACGCTGGCCGGCCGCGGCGTGGACATCGCGGTGATGGGCTGCTACATCAACATGACGCACCCGGATCCGGAGACCCGCGAGGCCGCGCTGCGGCGCTTCGAGGCGTATCTGGCCAACGCGCGGTTCTTCGGCGCGCCCGTGGTGGCGTCCGAGACCGGATCGGTCGACCCCGAGCCGGGCCGGTTCACCGAGGAGAACTTCACCGAGGGGATGTACCGGGAGGCGCTGGGCGTCATCAGGCGTCTCGTCGCCGTGGGCGAACGCTTCGGCACCATCGTGGGCATCGAGCCGGGCGCCAACCACCCCATCCACGACATCGAGTCGACGGTCCGTCTGATCGAGGACGTCGACTCGCCGTATCTGGGCATCGTGTTCGATCCGACCGCCTACACCACGCCGAACGGGCTGACCTGCGACGGCTCCGATCAGGTGACCTTCACGCGCAACGCCTTCGACGCGTTCGGCGACCGCGTGGTGGCCGTGCACATCGACGACTTCACCACCGACGAGACCGGCATCCACCGGTGCAACGTGGACGAGGGCACCATGGACGTGGCCGGGATCCTCCGCATCGTCAACGAACGCCGTCCGTGGGTGCCGGTCATCCTCGAACAGACCACCGACGAGGCGATCGCGCGCGCCGTGCGGCACTACGGGAATCTCTGAGAGCCGGTGCTGGGGTCACAAGATCGGAAGGCCCTCATCTTGTGACCCCGGCGTCTGTTCATATGAACAGACGTTTCCGTGGAATGACACCGTTTCTGGGTTGAGTTGCTGTGCGCTTGTGCGCGCTTTCGGAGTCACCAGATGAGCCGGTCGAAATCTTGTGACCCGTCATCCAGCAGCAGCGCATCGTGGGTCGCCACGATCACCGCGCCGGGGAAGCTCCGAAGCATGCGCGCCAAGGCCTTTCGGGAGTCGATGTCCAGATGGTTGGTCGGCTCGTCCATCACGATGAGCTGCACGCCGCGGGCTGCGCCGAGCGCCAGCATGAGCTTGCGCAGCTCGCCCGGCGAGAGAACCCCGCCGGTCTCGCCGCCGGTGTTCCCGGCGCTTCTGGCATTCCCGTTTCCCGCGGCGACCAGCCTGTCAGGATCGGCGTTGAGCCGCGCGTAGGCGGCCAGAGCGAGGGACCTGCGCTCGCGGCTCAGCCCGGCGAGCTCGGTCATCGCTCTGCGCTCGGCGTCGGCGCCCGCTCGCTGACCGATCGCCAGCATGGGCACGTCGGCGCCCGCAGCGCTTCGGCTGGTACCGAGACCGGCGCCGGCGCCGTTCAGCATGGCGCGGATGAGCGTGGACTTGCCCAGCCCGTTCGGACCGGTGATCACGATGTGGTCGCGCGGCCCCACGCTGAGCTCCGGCACGAGCAGACCGTCGCCGTTCGGATCGGTCTCCTCGAGAGTCCAGACGCCATGCGGCCCGACTGCGAGCGTGGCTCGTGGCGGCACAGCGACGACGCCGGAGGATGCGGCCGCGTCGCGTGCGGACGCCAAGCCCGTCGCCGAGTCTTCGCCGTACCGGATCACGCCGGCCGCCACATGGATCAGCTCCCGGCGATGGCTCGGCTCCGCGCCCATCCAGATGTCCCCGTCGTACCGCTTCGCCGCGACGGACAGCGATTCCTCCGCCCGCCGCGCGGCGCTCAGCCGCCCGTCGAGCTGCGCGGTCGCACGGGATGCGGCCGTGCCCAGCGTCGGCTTGCCGTACTTCAGCAGATTGCGCGCGTCATGGTCGTTTGGGTCGACGCGCAGGCCCCGGCGCTTGCGCGCGTCGAGTTCGCGCGCATGTTCGGCCCTGCGCGTCCGTTCCGCCGCGAGCCGACGCGCGGTGCGCCGCGCCGCGTTCAGCGCGGCATCGTCGCGCAGGTCGTCGGCCTGCCGCTGCGCCGACGCCTGAGCGTAGCCGCCCTGATAGGTCGCGGCCACGGTGACGTTGCGTCCGCGCACATGCCGACGCTCCAGCATCACGCAGCGCGCGCAGGTCGCGTCGATGAGCGCCGCGTCATGCGACACCACGATGCCGACGCCATCGAACAGGCGCATCGCCATGGCGATCGCGTCGCGCGCCGCCGCGTCCACGTGGTTCGTGGGCTCGTCCAGCACCAGCACGTCGGGCCGGGCCGCGAACGCGCAGGCCAGCTGCAGCCGTTTCGCCTCTCCGCCGGAGAGGGTGCTCCATCGCCAGCACCAGTCGTCGCCGATGCCGAGCGCGCTGCGGACGGCCATTGCTTCCGGCGACCAGTCCGAGGCGAAGTCGGCGAGGTTCGTCGGCGGTTCGTCGATCCGCTGCGCGCAGTATGCGGCGGCGTAGGTGCGGCGTGCGGGACGGACGGATCCCGCGTCGGGCCGGATGTCTCCCAGGGCGAGACGGACCAGCGTGGTCTTGCCGATGCCGTTGCCGCCGAGCAGCGCGGTCCAGCCGCGCGCGAATCGTGCGGAGACGTCCTCGAACAGCGGCTCCGCCGCGGACGGATACGTGAAATCGATATGGTTGAGATCCAATGCGGGTATCATGCGAACTCGTTTCGCCGGTGGCGCACTGCCGGACTCCACGCGTGCGATGCGTGGCGATGCTCGGACGACGGCGGACGGATGCGGCAGTGCGCCCTCGAGCGCACGGTCCATGTCGTCCGTCACCTCACCAAGATCGCGTCACGTCCTTTCGTCTCGTCGCATTGACATCGGCACTATAGCACAGGGCTCCGGCCCATGGTCTGGGGCTGCAGGATGCTGCGCGGTGGACTGGCGCGGTGGGCTGGCATGCGGGCCGTTATGCGGCGGATGGGCCGCCGCATAACGCACAAGATTTCGGAGCCGTCATCTTGTGAGCCGTCCGCCTGTTCGTATGAACAGGCAGACCGTTGGAATTCCGCCGTTTCCGTGACGGCTCCATGTTCGGGTTTGTGCGGGTCGCGGGTCACAAGATGAGCCGGCCGAAATCTTGTGACCCGGCCAAATGCGGGTGCATGACGGTCCCGCCTGCGCCGGTCGTTTGCCGGCGACCTCTGCGACGAAACAGGAAGACCCCTCCGACGATGTGCGTCGAAGGGGTCTTCATCATCCGCAACGGCTGCCATTGGCTACCCTTGCAGGCGGAATCGGTCTAATTCCAACGATTCCGAGCAGCAGAACTCAGATGTGGAATCTGATTTATTGTTTTGCCTTTTTGGCTTCGTTATGCCAAAAACGTTGAAATTAAGCCATTTTATTGGTTGTACTTTGCGGCCATGAGTGGTCATAGGTGGCCATAGTTGGCTCGCTCTGTATCCCATTTTGTATCCCACTGGGGTACGATGGGGCCATGCGTCAATATGCTTGCTGTGCCGATGGCAAAGGATTTCGCGCCGTGTATGATCTTCCTCCGGATCCGGTTTCGGGGAAGCGCCGTGTGCTGAAGCGGCGGGGCAAGACCAAGGCCCTTGCTCGTGCTCGGCTGGACGAGGCCGTGAAGCAGTATGAGCGTTCGGGGAAGCTGCCATCCACGGCAGCTCCTCTGTTGGGCGATTGGCTGGATCGGTGGCTGCGGGAGTTCGTGAAACCGCGTTTGCGCCCGAGGACGTGGAAGACGTATGTCAGTGTGATCGAGTCGAACATCAAGCCGGCGATCGGGGGAGTACGTCTGGACCGGTTGCAGCCTCGGCATTTTCGCCTGCTGGAGCAGTGGATCACGAAGGGAGATCCCAACGCGGTCCCTCCTCGGCGTCCGAAATCGTCGGGCACGGCCGGCAGTGCGTGGCGCACTTTGCACAAGGCTCTGGAAGATGCGGTCAAAGAGGGGTTGATCGATCGCAATCCGTGTGATCTCGCAGATGCTCCTCGTGTGGTGTTGAGGAAGCGTCAGACGTTGACCGCTGCTCAGGCGCGTTCGTTGATCGATGCCGAGCGGGATCCGTTGTGGCATCTCATGTGGCGTCTGGCTTTCGAACTGGGGATGCGGCAGGGGGAGCGTCTGGGGCTGACGCTCTCCGAGATCCGTGAGATAGACGGTGTTCTCTGCATCGAGATCCGGCAGCAATTGCAGGAGTTCTCTCCCGATGAGCGTGATTTTCCGGCGGATATGGTTGTCCGGCATCTCGAGGATTCGGCCTATCTGGTGCCGCCCAAGACCAATTCGGGCTACCGTGCGATTCCGCTTCCTCGTTCTCTGGCGATCGAATTGATGGCCTTCGTCAAGGCTCGCGGCATCTCCGGACCGGAGGATTTGGTGTTCGTGGGCGAGGATGGCAAGCACCTGCGTCGGCAGGCGGACGAGGAGCCGAGATTTGCCGAAGCGTTGCGTGCTGCCGGCATCGAGGGTCATTTCGTCCCTCATTCCGCGCGGCACACGGCAGCGACCGCGATGATGCGCTTGGGTCTGACTGACGCGGTCCGCAAATCCATTATGGGCCATGCCTCCATCGACGTGACCGACAACGTGTATACGCATGTCTCCACTTCGGATATGGCGCAGGCGACCGCGCAGATCGAGGCGATGCTGTCTGCGGGCTGACGGGCGTCTGTGTCTCCCCTCACGATCCAATAGACTGGAAGGAATCGTATGGTGGGAGGGTGACCATGGCAGCATCGGTGCTTGAACAGGCGGCGCAGCGGTTCATTGATGACTGGGCTGGCCACGGTGACGAAAAACAGGAAACGCAACGTTTCTGGATCGACCTGTTGCAACGTGTCATGGGCCGTTCGGATGCCGTGAAAAATGTTTTGTTTGAGTACCGGACCGTTGGCGGCGGGTTCATTGACGCGCTGTGCCCTGATGCTCGGCTGCTGATCGAGCAGAAGGGTCGCGGTGTCGATTTGGATAAGCCGGAGGTGCGGCAGGGCACGCCGGTCACGCCGGTGCAGCAGGCGTTGCGCTATGCTGACGCGCTGCCGTTCTCGCTCAAGCCTGCGGTGCTGTGCACGTGCAATTTCGACACGTTCCGGTTCTATGATCTGGAGCGGGATCCGAGGGCCACGGGCGCGCCGGCGGACGAGTTCCGGCTGGCCGATCTGGGCGACCATCTGGACACGCTGCGGCGCATCTTCAGCGACGAGCATTCCCGTCTGGTGGTCCAGCAGAAGCTCAGCGAGCACGCGGGCGTGCTGGTCGCGGATCTGCATAATGCGCTGGCCAAGCAGTACGCGGACCCGGACAATCCGGCGTCCCACCATGCGCTGGCGACGCTGACGGTGCGCATGGTGTTCGCTTTGTACGCCGAGGACGCGGGCCTGTTTCCCGCGGACAGTTTCAGCGACTACGTGAAGTCGTATGACGCGGCCCATTTGCGGCGCGCCGTGCTGGACCTGTTCGACGTGTTGGACACCAAGGAGTCGGAACGCGACCCGTACCTCGAGGACGAGCTGAGGCGTTTCCCGTACGTCAACGGCGGGTTGTTCCACGGGCGCATCGAGGTGCCGCAGTTCACGGAGGAGATTCGTCGGGCGATCATCCACGCGGGCGAGCGGTTCACGTGGAAGGACATCAGCCCGGTCATCTTCGGTTCCCTGATGGAGGAGACGCTTTCGCACGACCAGCGGCGCAGGGGCGGCATGCACTACACGACGGTGAAGAACATCCACCGCGTGATAGACCCTCTGTTCTTGGACGGGCTGAAGGCGGAGCTGGACGCGATCGAACGTGATCCGGGCACCGGGGAACGGGCTCGGGACAACCGGCTGGCGAAGTATCAGGACAAGCTCGCGTCGCTCAGGTTCCTCGACCCGGCGTGTGGTTCGGGCAACTTCCTGACCGAGACGTTCCTGCAACTGCGTTCGCTGGAGAACCGGGTGATTGCTGACCGCTTGCATGGTCAAGGTGTCATGGATTTCGGTCAGGATTCGGACGCCGGCTCGCTGGTGAAAGTTCGCATCGATCAGTTCCATGGGATCGAAATCAACGATTTTGCTGTATCTGTTGCAAGAACCGCGCTGTGGATTGCTGAGCAGCAGGCTTTGGATGATACCGAGGCTATTGCTGAACAGGCTTTGCCTCACCTTCCTCTGCATGACTCCGGCAATATCGTGCAAGCCAATGCCTTGCGTATGAACTGGAATGATCTTTTATCTGCCGATCAATGCTCTTATATCATGGGTAATCCGCCGTTTATCGGGCATCAGTGGCGCACTGATGTGCAACAGAGTGACATGGATCTTGTGTTTGAGGGTTATAAGTCATACGGAAAACTGGATTATGTATGTGCGTGGTTCGCTAAAGCGGTTGACTACATAGGTGGTCGTGGTATTCATTGTGCATTCGTTGCCACAAACTCGATCTGTCAAGGTGAGTCGGTAACGATCCTTTGGCAACAACTAGCCCAAAAGAACATTGTCATCGAATATGCCCGCAAAACTTTCGTTTGGGATAGCCAGACCACGGATGAAGCGCACGTGCATGTCGTGATCGTCGGGTTTACGTCATCTGCTCATGCCGCTTCGTCGCGCTTACTATTCGATTCGGATGATCAATGCCGTAAGGTGCCGTATATCAATGGATATCTTGTGGACTTTAAAGACGTGTTCATTCGCAACCGGTCGAAGTCAGTGAACAAGAACGCTCCTGAGATGACCAAAGGCAGTCAGCCTACTGACGGCGGGTATCTTGTTCTCGATGAGGATGAGAAAAACAAGCTGCTGGGTAAGTACCCTGACTTGTCGCGAGTTGTTCGCTTGTATGTTGGTGGTCGTGAGTTCCTGCACAAGCGCAACCGCTGGTGTCTGTGGTTCAAGGATGCCGTCTTGGCTGATTATGCCTACCCGGAGATCCGTGATCGTCTGAATGCCGTTGCTGAATACCGTGCGAAAAGTCCGACCGCGTCCGTAAGGCGTGATGCAGACACTCCGGCATTGTTCACACAAATTCGACAACCGGATACAGCCTACCTTGGCGTGCCTGAAGTCTCTTCCAGTAGACGTGAGTATTTACCTGTTGGCTACATGCCTGCCAATGTGATCGCGAGTAACAAATTGCGTTTCATTCCCACCGATAGTCTTTTTATTTTTGGGTTGTTATCGTCACATATCCATATGGTTTGGATACGAACGGTGGCTGGACGACTTAAGAGTGATTTCAGTTATTCGCCCGCCGTCTATGACAGCTTCGTCTTCCCGGATTCAAATAAGGAAGGCATAATCGAAGCAGCGCAAGCTGTTCTCGATGCACGAAAGCCATATGAAGATAAAGACTTGGGTGATTTGTACAATCCGGACAACAGATTTTTCTATCCAGATCTGATGAATGCTCACCGAAGGCTCGACCATGCTGTTTCTCGAGCTTATGGTCTTTGTGCGGATGCGTCCGATGATGTTGTACTAAAAACTCTATTCGATCTGTATCTCAAGGCTGTTTAGCTGCTGCTCGCATAGCCATGTGACGAGGCCGGATGGTCCGGCCCGTTTGATCACAGGATGGTGATGGTCATGGCTATGACTCCCGTGGATGTGCAGCGTTTCGGTTCCCTCTCCGTGGTGGCGGTGATGCCCGACGAGCGCGACGGACAGCAGAAGACGGACAAACGGAGCGGTCTGCCGCGGTGGCGCGTGCAGGCGTTGCGTCAGCCCGTCGATGGTGCGCGCGCCCAGCTGATCTACATCAGCGTGCCCTCCGCCACGCCCCCGTCGTTTCCTCCGATGACCCTGATCGACCCGGTCGGTCTGGTCGCGATCGACTGGGCCATGAACGGGTCGCACGGCCTGTCGTACATGGCCGACGCGGTGCGTGAGGCCTGACGGATGCGGATCGCGTGCGCGGTGCCGGAGGCGTTGCGACGCCGTCGGCACCGCGCACGCGTGTCGAGGAGGGATCGATCATGAATGAGCAAACTGTCGCCGGCGCTGATTCGGTCGCGTCGGTGTTGCTGGGGCTGGCGTGGCGGCTGGTCCGTGCCTGCGCGGGCACGTTGTGCTGGATCGCGGGCGTCGTGCTGCTGTTCCGTGTGATGGACTGGCCGTACGCGTGCGTGGTGACGGTGGCGTGCCTGTACTCGGTGCTGGCGGTCTGGACCGTGGGTTCCCTGTGCCGTGGCGGTCGCGTGCGCCGGGTGGGCGTGTTCCTGGCTCCGGTCGCCGGTGACGTGATGCGCTACCGGCGTCGGCGCGCCCGCAGGCGCGGCAACCAATGGCTGCGAGAATCCGGTCTGGTGCATGACTCCCGTGACTATTCCGTGTTCCTGTGGTCTGGCGTGCTCGACGTGCGCGGGCTGCGCGTCGTGGGCGTCACCGAGGAGCGTCTGCGCGACGCGGTGGAGAGGTCGCTGGACGCGTGGGACGTCGAGGACTACGAGATGACGCGTCGCGGCCCGGGCTCGTGGCTGGTGCGCCTGTACGCCGAGAACCGTCTGAACGCGCTGAAGACAGTGAGAAAGATCTACGCGTACCCGCAGGTGGAGTGCGGTCCGGGACGTCTGCGCGTGACGGTCGGCCGTTCGGTCCACGGCGACGTGCGGCTCGATCTGGCGGACGTGGCGTCCATGCTGTTCGCAGGCATCCCCGGCACGGGCAAGACCGCGGGCGCGACGGTGATCGTGGCGGGACTGCTGTCCCGTCCCGATCTCGTGGACGTGCACGTGTTCGACGGCAAAGGAAGCTCCGGCTGGTCGTGGTGCGAGGGGCGTGCCGTCACGTACTCGCGTGACGACTCGTACGGGACGGTGCTGCCGTTCCTGCGCGACCTGCACGCGTTGATGCGCGAGCGGCTGGCGTCCGGCCCCGTGGGCGGGTTCTGGCGCGGATTCGCCTCCGATGGGGACGGGCGCGCGGTGTGCGTCGTCTTGGACGAGATCCAGACATGGACCGCCCCCGCGGGCCGGGACAAGCGGGACCACGCGGACGCGGACGAGTTTGTCCGTCTGGCGACCGACATCGCCAAAAAGGGCCGCGAGGCCGGGATCATCATGCTCGCGATCACGCAGAAACCCACCACGGACGCGTTGCCGAGCGCGTTGCGCGACATGTGCGCGGTGCGCTGCTGCTGCTACGTGCCCACCGAGGACATGGCCCGCGCCGCGCTGGGCGCCATCCCGGAGCATGACCCGTCCCCGACATGCCTATCGTTCGAGGACCGGGGCATGGCCGTGATGACCCGACCGGACGGCGGCACCATGATCGTGCGGTTCGACTACCTGTCGCCCGACGTGCTGACGGAGATGTCCGCCGGCTGGCGGTGATTGTTTCCGGGATCGGCGTTCGGGGAGGCGGATGCCGGGGTGATGCAGGAGTGATCGGCAAGGCCCGTCCGGACGGGACGACACGGTTTCGCGTCAGCGAAACTGCCGCCGTGGCGGCACCCCGTGGCGTGGCGGCCCGCCCGGACGGACCACGCCGATATGCTCAAGCGTCCCCGGTATCCGATCCTCATGGTTCTTTTGGCGCGTCGGTCCGTTTTGTGCGTGGGGGAGGGCGGGGACTGTGACATTGCCCCCGCCCTCCTCTTTTCGTTTTTTGGACCGTGATCCCTACTCTCCGTAGGGAGATCCGTCGTTTCGGAATGTGAAACCCCGACCATTTTGCACATCGCGACACGCCGATGTGTGCGTGCCCGCATAGAGGGTCCGCGCGTTGGGAGGCGAACGTCCTCCCCGTAGGAGATTCTGCGATGGTTACTGCACTGTCCGACGGCGAGATCGAACGCCGTGCCAGAGGCATCGAAGCCAGACAAAAACTCCAGCGTGATCAGCGCGTGAACACCTGGCTGGTCACCCTGAACAACCCCGGCGAGCATGTGCCCGAGTGCGCCGGGCTGGACCCCGAGCAGACCTGCCGTATGCTGCTGAGCCTGTTCCTGACGAACCGGAAAGGGGAGCGTCGGAAGAGCAGGGGCGCAGCCGTGTGCTATGAGCGTGGCCTCAAGGAAGGCACCGACCACGTCCACATGCTGATCTCGTTCACCGGCAGGGGCGGCGCTCCCGCGTCCACGCTCGTCCGCCTGTTCCCCGACGCCACGATCGAGCCCATGCGCGGCACCGTGGACGAGGCCATGGCATACCTGTCCAAGACCGGCAAACACGCGAGCAAAGAGGAGACGACCGTGGTGCCTCCCATCGTGGACGGTGATCCGATCAGGGAAAATCCGAAGAGCGTCCGCGGTCGTGGCGGTGACGAGGATCCGACCCCGTTGGACCTGATGCGCGACGCGATCATGAGCGGCACCCCGCTCGAGGAGATCCGCAGCGACCCGCGACTGGGCCGGGTCTACGCGAGCCACATCAAATACGTGCACGAGTTGAGGAGCGACTACGAGCATAAGCGTGCCAAAGGGGACCGAGAGGTGACCTGCTGGTACGTGTGGGGAGGCTCGCGCCTCGGCAAAACGCATGCGGCGCTTGATTACTGGAGGAGCGTGCGGGGCAGGGATGACGTCTACCGAGTCACCGACTGGCTGAACCCGTTCGACGGATACAAAGGTGAAAGCGTTTTGATCTGCGACGAGTTCAACGGCCAGCTGCCGTGTACCGCGCTGAACCCCATCTGTGAGGGTTATGAGGGCACGCAGGCGCATGCTCGGTACCAGAACGCGGTTCCGGCGTGGGACACGGTTGTTTTCATCTCCAACCGGGATCTCGACGATCTGTATGTGGGTGAGGCGGTTAGTGTGCGGAATGCGTTCCGTCAGCGTTTCGGGGACCGTGTGCGGCACGTCACCCGATCGTGGCGCGATCCGGGGTATGAGAATCCGTGGCCCGCGTGGGTTGCGGGCGAAACCAGTCAGCCCGAGACGGATGAGCCGCCCTTGGTCATCAGGATCCCCGCGTCCGGTGATGGCCCGAATATCACGCTGGTCCTCCACCACCCTAAGAAGCTCGTGCAGTTCATCGCAACTCAGCGTTTCGCCACGCTGTCCCGGCTCCAACGCGAGCTGCTGGCATACCTCTATGAGCTCATGCGCGCCTCGGGATGGGGCAGGTGATCCCCATGGCGGTGATGGACGTTCCCATCTGGGAAAAACTCGCGTTGTCTCCCGACGAGGTCTCCGCGCTGACGGGTATCCCAGTGAAACGCATCCGTGCGGAGATCGCGTCCGGCAATCTGACCGCTCGCTATGTCGGTTGTCAGACGATCCACGTCCTGCGCAAGGATCTGGTCGATTGGTTGCAGGTGCTCCCCACTGAGTGGAAGTGACCAATCTGGGAGCACTGAAAAAGCTCTCCGATGCGATGCATCGGAGAGCTTTTTCATATCGACTTTGTATCCCACTTGTATCCCAGTGAGCTGAGAAACGTTGAAATTAAGCCGATTTTAAGGGGTAGAACTCAGATGTGGAAGTAGAGCTCGTACTCCAGCGGGGTCGGGGCCAGACGGGCCTGATCGATCTCGCCGCGCTTGAGGTCCAGCCAGGTCTCGATGAGGTCGTCGGTGAACACGTCGCCGGCGGTGAGGAAGTCGTGATCCTCCTCGAGGGCGTCCATGGCCTCGGCCAGGGAGGCGGGCACCTGCTTGATGCCGGCGTGCTCCTCGGGCGGCAGCTCGTAGAGGTCCTTGTCGACCGGCTCCGGGGGCTCGATGTGGTTCAGGATGCCGTCAAGGCCGGCCATGAGCTGGGCGGAGAAGGCGAGGAACGGGTTGCAGGACGGATCCGGGGCGCGGAACTCGATGCGCTTCGCGGCCGGGGAAGTGCCGGCCAGCGGGATGCGGATGGCGGCGGAACGGTTGCGGGCGGAGTACACCAGGTTGACCGGGGCCTCGAAGCCGGGGACCAGACGGTGGTAGGAGTTCAGCGACGGGTTGGTGAAGGCCAGCACGGAGGAGGAGTGCTTGATCAGGCCGCCGATGTACCAGCGGGCGATGTCGGACAGGCCGGCGTAGCCCTTCTCGTCGTAGAACAGCGGCTTGCCGTCCTTCCACAGGGACTGGTGGCAGTGCATGCCGGTGCCGTTGTCGCCTGCGATCGGCTTCGGCATGAAGGTGACGGCCTTGCCGGCGAGGGCGGCGGTCTCGTGGACGACGTACTTGTACTTCATCAGGTCGTCGCCGGCGTGCTGCAGCGTGTTGTAGCGGTAGTTGATCTCCTGCTGGCCGGCGCCCGCCACCTCGTGGTGGGAACGCTCGAGGATCAGGCCGACCTTCTGCAGGTTGGCGACCATGTCGTCGCGCAGGTCCTGGGTGTGGTCGATCGGCGGAACCGGGAAGTAGCCCTTCTTGACGCGGTTCTTGAAGCCGATGTTCGGGGTGCCGTCCTCTTCGGTGTCCACGCCGGAGTTCCACGGGGCCTCGACGGAGTCGACCTCGTAGAAGGAGCGCTGCATGGAGTTCTCGAAGCGCACCTTGTCGAAGATGAAGAACTCGGCCTCGGGGGCGAAGGAGGCGGTGTCCGCGATGCCGGTGGACTTGAGGTAGGCCTCGGCCTTGCCGGCGACCTGACGCGGGTCACGGGAGTAGGGCTCGTCGGTCAGCGGGTCCACGATGGAGAAGGCCACGTCGAGGGTCTTGTGCTTGCGGAACGGATCGATGAAGGCCGTGGTGACGTCCGGCACGAGCTTCATGTCGGACTCGTTGATGGCCTGGAAGCCCTGAACGGAGGAGCCATCGAACGGCATGCCGTCGGTGAAGGCGTCCTTCAGGAATTCGCTGGCAGGCACGGTGAAGTGCTGCTGAACGCCGATCAGATCGGTGAAACGGACGGAGACATACTCGATGCCTTCCTGATTGATAAGGGCCTCGGCGTCTTCCTTGGACTTGAGTTCGGTCACGGGACCGCTCCTTTCATGAGAACTTACGAGTGACAAGTGTAGGTTTCGTGGTTTCGCCTACGTGCTGTTTGGGTTACGAACGTGTTACTTGACAGGTGCCGGAATAACGACGAACCCCGGAATCATGCGGATTCCGGGGTTCGTTCATTGATGGGGGAGCCGTCGTGTGGCGTCCGAATGGCGTCAGCGGCCGCGCATGGCGCGACGCGAGACCCGCTGCGGGCGCGTGGGGTCGATGCCCTTCGGGATGCCGAAGGTGCTGGTCTGGCGCTGCAGCGTGCGGATGCGGTTGTTGAGCTCCTCGAGTTCCGCCTTGGTGAGCTTGACCTTCTGGCGCATGACCTTCTTCTGCAGGTCGCGCAGCTTGACCTGGTTCGGGCCGTCGCCCACGGAGAACTTGTAGATCGGGATGGCGGATCCGCGGGTGATGTGCCGAATCTTGCCCTCCTCGCGGTCCATGGCGCGCATCACGCGGGAGTAGTCGCCCTCGCCCACCAGATACACGCCGGTGCGGCCGGAGCCGCGCCACACCGCGTCCCTGGTCTTGGCGTCGACCCACACGGGCTCCTGCGGGAAGTAGAAGCCGCCGCGCTTGATGCTGCTCAGGATCGCGCCGGTGGCGCCAGGACGGCCCTCCATGCGCAGGTAGCCCACCTTGTCCGCGCGGCGCGTGAGCATCCACGTGGCGGCGAGCAGACCGCCCAGCACGCCGGTGATCATCCACATGATCCATCCGACCACGCCCATGCGGGCCACCAGGCAGATGATCACGAAGACGGCGACCGGCACCAGGAACGATCCGAGCAGGATCCACGGGAGGTTCTTGTCGTCGGCGACGGTGAACGCGTAGATCTGCCTGATCTGCTTGATGGTGCTCTGCCTCTTCGGCTTCTTGGCCTTCTCCTTGGCCTTCTCGTTCTTCTCAGCCATGCCAATCCTTTATGTAGAGGGGACGAAAACGCGACTGTTGGGATAGTCTAGCGGCGCGGTCGGACGCGCGCGCCGGGCTCAGCGTGTGTGCAGCGGCCGGCCGTCGGCCTTGAGCAGCGCCTCGCCGAGCGCCTCGGACACCGTGGGATGCGGATGGACGAGACGCGCCGCGCGATGCACGGGCACCCGGTTGCCCACCAGCTGCTCCGCCTCGGCGATGATCTCGGAGACGTTCGGCCCCACCATGTGCACGCCCAGCACCACCGGCGTGTCCGGGTCGGCGGCGGTGCATCCGGACACCAGCGACAGCGCGCCGTTGCCGCCGGACATGAGGATGCGCGAGTTGGAGAGCATCGGATACTGCGTCTCCTGCACGGACACGTAGGCGGGGTCCGCCTCCGCCCGCTCGAGCGTGAGACCCACGCAGGCCGCCTCGGGATGGCTGAACACCACCTGCGGGATCGTGGCGTCGTCCACGGGGGAGGGCGCGGGCTCCACGCCGGCGATCGACTCGGCCACGACGATGCCCTGCTCGAAGGCGCGGTGCGCGAGCTGCGGGCCGGCGGTGATGTCGCCCACCGCCCACACGCCGGGGACGGACGTCCCGCCGTGCGCGTCCGTGACGACGAAGCCGTGATCGTCCAGCGTCACGCCCGCGTCGCGGATCCACGCGGCGCCGGTGTTCGGGTCGCGTCCGATGGCCACGAGCGTCAGCTCGGTCTCCATCGCCTTCTCCTGCGGATCGTCGCCGACCGTGTAGCGCACGCGGGTGCCCAGATTGGCGCCGACGTCGATGCCCGTGACCGCCGAATGCGCGATCACCTTCACGCCCTGCCGCCTGAGCTCGCGGGTGAGCGTCATGCCGGTGCGCCGGTTCCAGCCGGAGAGCACGCGGTCCCTGCGCATCAGCAGCGTCACGTCGCAGCCGGCGGAATGCCAGATGCTCGCGAACTCCAGCGCCACCGCGCCGGAGCCGATGACCGTGGCCGACGAGGGGAACTCGTCCAGCGACAGCGCCGCGGTCGAGTCGATGACGGCCTGACTGAACGGGGCGGACGGCAGGGGGCGCGCGTGGGCGCCGGTGGCGAGCACCACGTCGCGGGCCGCGAGCCTGCGGACGGAGCCGTCCGGCGCCGTGACGTCCACGACGTGCAGCCCCGCCTCGTCCATGCCGGGGCGCAGGCTCGCCTCGCCGCGCACCACGTCCACGCCGCGGTGTGCGAGCAGTCCGCCGAGCCCCTTGACCATCGTCTCCACGATGCGGTTCTTGTAGTCGAGCAGACGGCCGTAGTCGATGCCGGCGAGCTCCAGATCGACGCCGAGCTCGCGTGACCGGCGCGCCATGTCCAGCGTGTGGCACGCCGTGACGAGCGCCTTCGTGGGGATGCAGCCGCGGTTGAGGCAGGTGCCGCCCACGGTCGCGTCGCGCTCCACGAGCGCCGTCGAGCGTCCCAGCTCCGCGGCGCGCAGGGCGGTCGAGTATCCTCCCGGACCCGCGCCGATGATGATCACGTCAAACTGGTCGGTCATGACCGCAGCCTCCCCGGGCGCGATCGACGCGCCCCGTCATGCGCGGACGGCATGGTCCGCGCGCCTTGCCGAAGCATCCCCTCGAGCGGCGGATGCGACTCCCTCGAATATGGTAAAGGCCGCCCCGGGCAGGGCGGCCTGCATGCGCGCTGGGCGTAGGATCACTTGGGCCATTCGCCGCGCTTGGGCGTGCGCGGCTTCGGCATGCGCCAGCGGCGCATCGACATGGCGCGGCTGCACGCGTAGGAGCAGGAGCGCATGCCCTTGGCCACGGCGCGCTCGCCGTATTTCTCGACCAGCTTCACCTTGAGCTTGCGCCACATGAACCACAGGTCGATGCACGCCACGATGATGTAGCCGTACATGAGCACGAACATCGCCAGCGAGACGTACGTGGAGTAGGGGGAGTTCTGGAACGCGGACGTGATGGTGAGCGAGAGCACCATGAGCACCAGCGCCGCGGGGATGAACCATTCGGCCACGTTGCGGCGGGCGTCGACGTAGTCGCGGATGTAGATGCGCCACGGCAGCTGCTCGGTCTTGGGCATGTTGCGGATGTCGCCCTTCTGCATCGCCTCGTACTCGGCGTCCTGCTTGGCGCGCATCTTGGCCTTGGCGGCCTTGTTGGCGGCCTTGCGGTCGGCGGGAACGATGGGGCGCAGGTTGGCGGCCTCGGCCTGGCGGCGCTTGGGGGTGGGGCGTCCCTTGCCCTGTCCCGGGGCCCTGTCGGGGGCGACCTGCGCCGGCTCCTCTTCGGTCTTCTTCTTGAACGGGTTCCATGTCATACGAGCAGGTTACGGTGACGCCTAGACGCTGCGCCGGACGCGCGGCGGCGCGCACATCGTTGCAATGGCGCGGAAAACACCGGTCCGGGACGTCGCGATCCTCGCGGATCGTCGGCGGTCGGGGCCGTCCGCGCCGCACGGCGCCCGAAGGTCCGCAGGAACGATATTAAAAGGAGTGACATGGCCACTGTTGACGTCGAAACCATCCGCGAACGCGTGAATGCCGACTGGGACCGCATCGTCGAGGTCCTCTCGCGCAAGATCGCGCTCAGAGCCGTCTCCGCCGAGGGCATCACCGGCGAACACATGAAGCGCTCGGCGCAGTTCGTGGCCGACGAGCTCGCCAAGGTGGGCGTGGACGCCCGCGTCGTGCAGTCCAGCAACCCGGACGGCACGCCCGGCGCGTGGGAGGTCGTCGGCTCGCGCATCGTCGACCCGTCCGCGCCCACCGTGCTCCTGTACGCCCACCACGACGTGCAGCCCGTGCCCGACCCCGCCGACTGGGACACCGACCCGTGGACCGCCACCGAGATCGACGGACGCCTCTACGGCCGCGGCAGCGCCGACGACGGCGGCGGCCTCGCCATGCACTCCGGCGCCCTCAAGGCGCTCGGCGACGACCTGAAGGTCAACGTCAGGGTGTTCATCGAAGGCGAGGAGGAAATGGGCTCACCGAGCTTCATCCCGTTCATCGAGGCGCACCGCGACGAATTCGCCTCCGACGTGATCATCGTGGCCGACTCCGGCAACTGGGCGCCCACCATCCCGTCCCTCACCACGTCCCTCAGGGGCAACACCTGCCTCGACGTGACCGTGCGCGTGCTCGACCACCCCGTCCACTCCGGCCAGTACGGCGGCCCCATCCTCGACGCGAACACGCTCGCCGCCATGCTCATCGCCTCCCTGTACGACGAGAACGGCGACGTGGCGGTGCCCGGCGTCAGGGCCGACGAGCCGATCGGCGGCCTGCAGCGCGACCTCGACGAGACGCAGATGCGCGCCGACGCCGGCATCGTGGACGGCTACCGTCTCGCCGGCACCGGCTCCATCGCCTCGCGCATGTGGACCAAGCCGTCCGTCACCGTCATCGGCTTCGACGCGCAGCCGATCGAAGGCTCGTTCAACGTCATCGACCACGAGGCCACGTTCCGCCTGTCCATGCGCACCGCGCCCACCCAGCGGCCGGAGGAGGCACAGCGGGCGCTCGCCGACTTCCTCGTCGCGCATGCGCCGTTCGGCGCGCAGGTGACGGTCACGCCGCTGGAGAACGGCATGGGCTGGGCCATGGACCCGGACGCGGTCGCCACCAGGGACGCGCTGGAGGCCATGGAGGAGGCGTTCGGCGTCGCGCCGATCAACCAGGGTCAGGGCGGCTCCATCCCGTTCATCCCCGAACTGCAGCGTCTGTTCCCGTCCGCGCAGGTGCTCGTCACCGGTCCGGAGGACCCCAAGGCGAACGCGCACAGCCCCAACGAGTCCGTGAGCGTCGAGGGCCTGCGCGACAACGTGATCGCCGAGGCGCTGCTGCTCGCCAAGCTGGGGGAGTGACGCCGGTCCGGATGCGGGGTCTTGCAAAATGCCGCGCATCCGATACACTCGTGCGACGACACGGGAGCTGCGCCCGCACGTCTGCGTTCCCCGCGGACGGCGCGCGCGGCTGAGAGGAGGCAGATCGCCTCGACCGATAGAACGTCCCCGGGCAATGCCGGGGACGGACGTCGTTCGTTCCCGTGCCTTCGAGAAGTGATAGAAAGGCACCATCATGTCCGCTCCTACCACCAACGTCAGGCCGAACCTCAGGTGGCGCGTCGTCGACATCGCCGTCGCCTCGGTGATCGGCGTGGCCAGCGCGATCATCTACTTCGGCGCCGCCCTGCTGTGGGGCGTCGTCGGCGAGGCCATGGAGGTCGTCCTGCCGGGCCTGACCGGCCTGCTCAACGGCCTGTGGCTGTTCGCCGCCCCGCTTGCCGCGCTCATCGTGCGCAAGCCCGGCGCCGCCCTGTACGCCGAGGTCGTGGCCGCCGTGCTCGAGGCGCTCATCGGCACCACGTGGGGCATCGAGACCCTGTTCATCGGCATCGTGCAGGGCCTGTTCGCCGAGATCGCCTTCGCGATCTTCGCCTACAAGGTCTGGAACCTCGGCGTCGCGTCGCTGTCCGGCCTGCTCACCGGCATCTCCTGCTGGGGCTACTCGTTCTTCGCCCACCTGCAGGCCATCAACTGGGGCGGCCCCTACGGCGTGACGAACCTCGTCACCACCATCGTCTCCGGCGTGCTCATCGCCGGCGTGGCCATGTGGTATCTCTACGTCGCCATCGCGAAGACCGGCGCGCTCGACAAGTTCGCGTCCGGCCGCGCGGTGCGCAACGCCGCGTGACGGCGTGACGCGATCCCCGCGACGTGCGGGATCCGGAAGATCATGAGACGGAACGGCGTGGCTCCCCGTGCCCATGTGATGGGCGGGGAGCCGCGTCCGTCATGCGAGGCCGCGCGCAGGACGCGGCACATACGGGAAGAGAACGGGAAATCGGGGGAACGCCACATGGAACGGCCTACGGAACAGCTGGAGGACAACGCCTCGCTGACGTTCGAGGGATGGGGATACCGGCACGCCTCGCGACGGCACTTCGCCGTGCGCGACCTGAACCTCACGATCGAGGCCGGCCAACGCGTGCTGCTCATCGGTGCCTCGGGCATCGGCAAGTCCACGATCCTCGAGGGAGCGGCCGGGCTGCTGGGCGACGGCGCGACGGGCGACGGGACCGACGGCGGCGACGCGCAGGGCGAGGACGCGGAGGGCGGCGTCACCGAGGGACGCATCCTCGTCGACGGCGTCCCCGTGCACCGGGCCGTCGGACGCGTGGGGCTCGTCCTGCAGGACCCGGACGCGCAGGCCGTCTTCCAGCGGTTGGGCGACAACGTGGCGTTCGGCCCGGAGAACCTCGACGTGCCGCGCGACGAGATCTGGCGGCGCGTGCGCGAATCCCTCGCCGCGGTGGGGCTCGACGGCGTGCAGCTGCACCGCTCCACCATGCACCTGTCCGGCGGGCAGATGCAGCGGCTCGCATTGGCGGGCGCCCTGGCCATGCGCCCCGGCGTGCTGCTGCTCGACGAGCCCACCGCCAACCTCGACCCGGACGGCGTCACGCAGATCGTCGGCGCGGTGCGCGACGTGCTCGCCGCGCACCGGTCCACGATGGTGCTCGTGGAGCACCGCGCCGGCCCGTGGATCGACCTCATCGACCGCGTGGTGGTGCTGGGCCTGGAGACCGACGACCAGATGGCCGCACGCGTGGAACGGCGGGGACTGGACGACGAGGTGGACCGTTCCGGGTTCCGCCGCACCGTCGTGGTGGCCGACGGCACGCCGGACGAGGTGTTCGGCGACGCGTCCCTCGATTTCGCCTCGCTGGGCATCTGGGTGCCGGAACGCTACCGCCGCGCGGACGACGCGATCCGACGCATCCGCGTGGACGGCGAGCCCGACTCGGACCCGGCCGTCGGCACCGGGGAGACCGTGCTCTCCTGCCGCGACCTCGCCATCGGACGCGGCGGCAAGGCCATCGCCGAACACATCGACCTCGACTTCGCGGCCGGGCAGATCACGGCGCTCGTCGGCGCGAACGGCGCCGGCAAGTCCACGCTTTCGCTCACGCTGTCCGGACTGCTCGAACCCGTCGCCGGCAGGGTCGTCGCCTCGCCGCGCCTCGCCGAAGGCGCGGACGGGGACGAGCCGATCCGCTGGAAGTCCACCGACCTGGCGTCGCGCATCTCCTACGTGTTCCAGAACCCCGAGCACCAGTTCGCGCGCGGCAGCGTGCTCGAGGAGGTCATGCTCGCGCCGCTGCGCTGCGGCATGGGGCGAGAGGAGGCCGAGTCGCGCGCGCGGACGCTGCTGCGGCGCTTCTCGCTCTCCCAGTACGCCAACGCCAACCCGTACACGCTCTCCGGCGGCGAGAAGCGCCGTCTCACCGTGGCGTCCGCCCTGGCCGCCGCACCGCGCGTGCTGCTGCTCGACGAGCCCACGTTCGGCCAGGACCGGCGCACGTGGGGCCAGATCGTGGAGCTCATCGGCACGCTGCGCGGCGACGACGTGAGCGTCATCGTCGTCACGCACGACCGCGAGCTCGTCACGGCGTTGGGCGCCCGGCTGGTGGAGCTCGTCCCCGCGCACGCCGCGGGGGAGTGGGACGTGCGGGACGGAGCCGATCCGTCGGGCGCCGCGGCCGTTCCGGACGCCTCGGGAGACGCCGATGCCTCGGAGGCGCACGGCCCGCGCGTCATCGCCGTCAGCGAGGTCAACGCGCGCGAGGAGCCGCCGCGGCAGTCGAGCCGGTCGCGCTTCCTCGCCTCGCTCAACCCCGCGATCCGTCTGATCGGCGCGTTCGCCGCGTCCATCCCCATGCTGTTCAGCCTCGACTGGGTGTCCGCGTCCGTGGCGGTGGCGCTCGAGTTCGCGCTGCTCATGGCGGCCGGGTTCTCGCCGCTGCGCATCGTGAAGTCCACGTGGCCCGTGTGGGTGGGCGCGCCCACGTCGGCGCTCGCCGTGCTGCTGTACGGCAAGGCGGGCGGCAGCACCTGGTGGCAGTGGGGGCTCATCCACGTCACCGACCGGTCCGCGGAGCTCGCCGTGGCCACGTCGGTCAGGATCCTCGCCATCGGCATCCCCGCCATCATCACCGTGCTCGGCATCGACGCCACGGACCTGGCCGACTCGTTCAGCCAGATCCTCCATCTGCCCGACCGGTTCGTGTACGGCGGACTCGCCGGCATGCGCCTGTTCTCCGTGCTGCAGGACGACTGGACCGCGCTGACCGCGTCCCGCCGCTCGCGCGGGCTCGGCGACGAGAGCCGCGTGCGCGCCTTCGCGCCCCAGGCGTTCGCGCTGCTGGTGCTGTCGATCCGACGCTCCACCACGCTCGCCACGGCCATGCAGTCGCGTGGATTCGGCGGCGACGGGCCGCGCAGCCACGCGCGCGTGAGCGAGGTGCACGTGCGCGACTGGGCGTTCGTCGCGGTCTGCCTCGCCGTGCCCGCGGCGGCGCTCACGTCCGCCTGGCAGGCCGGCACCTTCTCGTTCATGGGCGGCTGAGCCGCTAAGCTAGGGTCACATGCCCATCAACACCGCTCTCATCGACAATCCGAAATCGGACCGCGTGCGCCACGTCGCGGATCTCGCGTCGCGCAGGACGCGCGAACGCACCGGACGGTTCCTCATCGAGGGGCCCCAGTCCGTGCGCGAGGCCGTGCGCTGGCGTCCCGACGTCGTCCAGGACCTGTACGTGGAAGTCACGGAATCCGTGCGCGGGGCCCGTCCCATCTCGCTGACCGTGCAGGCCATCGAGGACGAGTCGCAGGACTCCACGATCTACGTCCATCACGTGACCGGGGACGTCATGCGGCGCATCAGCAAGGATGCGCAGGGCATCGCGGCCGTGGGCAACGCGGCGGCGATGCGGACGAGACCTGCGGACGTGCGCCTCAAGCCCGGCGACCTCGTCGCGGCGTTCTGGCAGGTGCGCGACCCGGGCAACGCGGGCACGGTGATCCGAGCCGCCGACGCCGCCGGATGCGCGGCCGTGATCTTCGTCGACGACTGCGTCGACCGGCTCAATCCCAAGGTGATCCGCTCCACGGCCGGATCGCTGTTCCACATTCCCGTACTCGCCATGGGCACCGACGAGTTCTTCGCGTTCTGCCATGACCGCGGCGCCGAAGTGTGGGCCGCGGACGTCTACGGCACCGCCGACCGCAAGCCGGAGTCGCTGCCGGACGCGCTCGCGGGCCGCGGCGGCGAACCGGGCAGGCCCACGGCCGTGCTCTTCGGCAACGAGGCGCGCGGACTGGATGCGGCCGAGCTCGTCCGGACGGACCGCATCGTGTCGATCCCGATCTACGGCAAGGCCGAGTCGCTGAACCTCGGCACGAGCGCGGCGATCATGCTCATGAGCATGGCTATGTCGAGTCATGCTGGGACAATTTGGGCGGTTTGACGGCAATAACGAAAGGGTTCTTGTGGCAGAAGCAGTGCTCTTCGACGCCGCAGCGGTGACGGCGCAAGTCACCGAAGGCATCGAGAAGATCCAACAGGCCTCCAGCACGGAGGAATTGAAGGCGCTCAGGTCGCAGTACGCCGGCGCGGATTCGGCGATGACGAAGGCGAGCAAGGCCATCGGCTCGCTGCCGAACGATCAGAAGAAGGAAGCCGGCAAGGTCATGGGCAAGCTGCGCGCCGATTTCGGCCGCGCGTTCGCCGCCCGCGAGGAGCAGGTCAAGGCCGCCGAGGAGCAGGCCGCGCTGGCAGCCGAGACCGTGGACATGACCCAGCCGGTCACGCGCCGTCCGCTCGGCGCCCGCCACCCGCTGGCCAAGCTCATGGAGGACGTGCAGGACTTCTTCACGTCCATGGGCTGGATCATCGCGGACGGCCCCGAGGTGGAGACCGAATGGTACAACTTCGACGCGCTGAACTTCGGTCCCGACCATCCGGCCCGCCAGATGCAGGACACGTTCTACGTCAAGGGCGACAAGGCGCACGACGCCGCCGGCTTCGTCGGCTCCAACATGGTCATGCGCACGCAGACCTCGTCCGACCAGGTCCGTTCGCTCATCACGCACGGCGTGCCGCTGTACCTGGCGTGCACGGGCCGCGTGTTCCGCACCGACGAGCTCGACGCCACGCATTCGCCGGTGTTCCACCAGTGCGAGGCGCTGGCCGTGGACAAGAACCTCACCATGGCTGACCTCAAGGGCGTGCTGGACAAGCTCGCGGTCGCGATGTTCGGCGAGGGCGCGAAGACCCGTCTGCGTCCGAGCTACTTCCCGTTCACCGAGCCGAGCGCCGAGATGGATCTGTGGTTCCCGGACAAGAAGGGCGGTCCCGGCTGGATCGAGTGGGGCGGCTGCGGCATGGTCAACCCGAACGTGCTCAAGTCCGCGGGCCTCGACCCGAAGGTCTACTCCGGCTTCGCGTTCGGCGTGGGCATCGAGCGCACGCTGCTGCTGCGCCACGACATCAACGACATGCACGACCTCGTGGAGGGCGACGTGCGATTCAGCGAACAGTTTGTGATGGGGGAGTGATCCGACATGCCCATGGTAGATATCGATTGGCTCAAGGAGCATGTTGAGGTCCCCGAGGGCCTGACGTACGACCAGCTCGCCAAGGATCTGGTCAGGGTCGGACTCGAGGAGGAGGAGATCCACCGCTCCACCGTGACCGGACCGATCGTGGTGGGCTACGTGGTCGACTGCGTGAAGGAGCCGCAGAAGAACGGCAAGGTCATCAGCTGGACGCACGTGGACGTCGGCGACGAGTACAACGCCACCGACGAGAACGGCAACAAGGTGCCGCGCGGCATCGTGTGCGGCGCGCCGAACATGGCCGCCGGCGAGAAGGTCGTCGTGACGCTGCCGGGCGCCGTACTGCCGGGCGACTTCCGCATCGAGCCGCGCAAGACCTACGGCCACGTCTCCGACGGCATGTGCGCCTCGGAGCGCGAGCTGGGCCTCGGCGACAACCACGACGGCATCATCCTGCTGCGCAACTACGGCTTCACCACCGAGCAGTACGAGGCCCTCAAGCCCGGCGACGACGCGATGAGCCTGCTGCATCTCGACCAGCCGATCCTGGAGATCAACATCACCCCGGACCGCGGCTACGCGTTCTCGTACCGCGGCGTGGCCCGGGAATTCCACCACTCCACCGGCGCCGCCTACACCGATCCGGTGACCGAGCTCAACGCGCACGTGCCGGATCTCGCCGCCACCGCGGTGGACGCCTCCGTGCCCAGCGACGTCGAGGTGTTCGTGGAGGACAACAACCCGATCCACGGCGTGGTGGGCTGCGACCGCTACTACGCGCGTGCCATCCACGGCTTCGATCCGTCCGCGCGCACGCCGAACTGGATGCGTCGCCGCCTCACCCGAGCCGGCATGCGCTCCATCTCCCTGGCGGTGGACGTTACCAACTACGTGATGATGGATCTCGGCCAGCCGATGCACGCCTACGATCTGGACAAGCTCGAGGGTCCGATCGTCGTGCGCCGCGCCAACCCCGGCGAGCATCTGGTCACGCTGGACGGCAAGGACCACGAGCTGAGCCCTGAAGACCTGCTCATCACCGATTCGCCGAACGGCCAGCGCGCCTCGCGCATCATCGGCCTTGCCGGCGTGATGGGCGGCCTGTACGGCGAGGTCACCAGCGAGACGAAGAACATCCTGCTGGAGGCCGCGCACTTCGACCAGGTGTCCATCGCCCGCTCCGCGCGCCGCCACAAGACCCCGTCCGAGGCGTCCCGCCGCTTCGAGCGCGGCGTCGACCCGCAGCTGCAGCCGGCCGCCGCGCAGATGGCCGCCGAACTGCTCACCCGCTACGGCAACGGCGTCGCCTCCGCGCATCCGGCCGACCTCAACACCGTGCCGCGCCGCAAGTCCATCCACTTCAAGGCGAGCGAGGTCAAGCGCCTCACCGGCCTGGATCTGGGCCTCAACACGATCAGCGACGTCCTGAGCGACATCGGCTGTACGCTGGGCGGCGGCGGCAACGGCGAGTTCCTCGTCTCCCCGCCGAGCTGGCGTCCGGACCTCGGCGAGCCGTGCGACCTGGTGGAGGAGGTCGCCCGTCTGATCGGCTACGACCAGATCCCGGTGCGCGTGCCCCCGGCGGCCATCATGATGGACGGCGGTCTGACCGCGAACCAGCAGCGCCGCCGCTGGGTCGCCGACACGCTGGCCGAGTACGGTCTCGTGGAGACGCTGAGCTACCCGTTCGTGGGCGACGAGGACTACAAGGTCTTCGGCTACGACGCGGACGAGACCAAGGCGCACAGCGTGGAGCTGGTCAACTCCCTGTACGGCGACCGCAAGTTCCTGCGCCGCTCCCTGCTGCTCACCCTCGCGCAGACCGTGCAGCGCAACCTGCGCCGCGGTCTGGAGGACGTGAGCCTGTACGAGATCGGCCACGTCTATCTGCTCGATCCGAACGCGCCGGCCATCCCCGCGCTGCCCGGCGCGGTGCGTCCGTCCGATGAGGACCTCGCCGCGCTCGACGCCGGCCTGCCGGCGCAGCCCGACCATGTGGCCGCCATTTTCACCGGCAACGCCACGGATGACGGCTGGCTCAAGGACCGCCGTCCCGTGGACTGGACGGACGCCGTGGAGGCGGTGCGCCGCATCGTCGACCGTCTGGGCGCGCATGTGTCGCTGGTCCAGCCGGCCGCCGCCGACGCTCCGGCGCAGTGGCATCCCGGCCGCGTGGCGTTCGTCGAGTTGGCGGACGGCACCGTGATCGGCACCGTCGGCGAGCTGCATCCGCACGTCGACGAGGCGCTGGGCTTCCCGACGCACACGTCGGCGTTCGAGCTGAACCTGACCGCGCTGTTCGCCTCGCTGGACGACAAGCCGTTCCAGGCGAAGCCGATCTCCACGTTCCCGCCCGTCAAGCAGGACCTCGCGTTCACCGTGTCCGACGACGTGACCGCCGCCCAGCTCGAGGACGCGATCCGCGCCGCCGCCGGCGACGTGCTGGAATCCATCAGCCTCTTCGACGTGTTCACCGGCGACCAGATCGGCGAGCACCAGAAGTCGCTGGCCTACGCGGTCACCTTCCGCGCCGCCGACCGTACGCTCACGGCCGACGACAGCGAGGCCATCCGCAGGGCCATCGTGGACGAGGCCGCCAAGATCGGCGCGCAGCTGCGCGCCTGACGGCCCGACCGACATCCGACGAAGGGGCGACATGAACGATTCGGAGCGACGCGGCGAAGGCCGGCCGGCGTACGGCGCGATGCGCAGCGACTACCCGGCGTATGACCCGTACCTGTACGGCGCTCCGGATCCGTCCCCGTCGTCCCCCTCGGCCGGTCCGGCGGCGCCCAGCGGGGCACGCCTGCAGCCGCAGCCGCAGTCCGGTCCGCGGCGGAATCCGGCGCGACGCGGCAGGTCGTCGCACCGCTACGGGGTCGATCTCGACGATCCGCGGCAGAATCCGCTGTACGGGCACTGGGATCCGTACGCGGTCATCTCGCTCGTCTTCGCCATCCTCTTCGCCAACATGCCGCTGCTGCCCGCGGTGGTGGGCGTTCTGGCCATGTGGCGCACCCGCACCTTCCGCATGAAGGGGTTCGGGCTCGCGCTGGCGGCCGTGATCATCAACGTGCTGACGTCGCTCGTGGTGCTGTGGGCCGCCTACAACGGGATGAGCCTGCAGGACATGATTCTGGACATGTACGGGATCGGCTCGGGCTCGAACGGCTCCGGCGGGGGAACCGTGCAGGCGATCGTCTGAGCAGGCCGTCCCGGAGACGATTCCACGAACGAACGGATGCGCCCGCCGTCATGCGGCGGGCGCATCCGTTCGTTCGTATCCCGGCCCGGTGCCGGGTCCGCGCAACACGCCACTGCATAGTTATGCATCAGTCTGCATAGAAGCGTATACTCGGCCGGGTACGTTGCGTAAGTGAAGGACGTGATATGGCGAAGTATACGGTTGCGGTGGCCGGTGCCACCGGCTATGCGGGAGGCGAGGCGCTGCGCATTCTGGCGGCGCATCCCGAATTCGAGGTCACGTGCGTGGCCGGTCATTCCTCGGTGGGGGAGAAGCTGGGCAGGCACATGCCCCACATTCCCCAGCTCGCCGATCTGACGGTCGAGGACACGACGCCCGAGGTCCTCAACGGCCACGACGTCATCATTCTCGCGCTGCCGCACGGCGCTTCCGGCAGGCTCGCCGCGCAGCTCGACCCCGACGCCGTCGTCGTGGATCTGGGCGCCGACCATCGCCTCGAGGAGCAGTCGGCATGGGACGCCTTCTACGGCGGCGACTTCTACGAGCACTGGACCTACGGCATGCCCGAACTCATCCTCGGCAGGGACGCGAACGGCGACTACGTGCGCCAGCGCGGGCGGCTGCACGGCGTCAAGCGCATCGCGGGCCCCGGCTGCAACGTGACGGCGACGACGCTGGCGTTCCAGCCCGCCGTGGCCGAAGGGCTGGTGGAGCCGACGGACATCGTGGCCGATCTGGTCGTGGGCTACTCCGGCGCCGGCAAGAGCCTCAAGCGCACCAATCTGCTGGCCTCCGAGGCGCTCGGATCCGCGCTGCCGTACGGCGTGGGCGGCACGCACCGCCACATCCCCGAGATCCTGCAGAACCTCGCGCACGCCGCCGGACTCGACGCCGCGCACGCTGACGACTTCACGCTGGGCTTCACACCGGTGCTGGCGCCCATGGCGCGCGGCATCCTCGCCTGCGTGTCCGCCAAGATGACCGACAAGGGCCTGGCGCTGAGCGACGCCGAGATCCGCGCGATCTGGGAGCGCGCCTACGCGGGGCAGGACTTCATGGTGCTGCTGCCCGAGGGCACGCTGCCGGCCACCGGCAACGTCATCGGCTCGAACGCGGCGCACCTGCAGGTCGTCACCGACCGCAACGCCGGCCGTCTCATCGCCTTCGCGGCCATCGACAACCTCAACCGCGGCACCGCCGGACAGGCCGTGCAGTCGCTCAACATCGCACTGGGACTCCCCGAGGATCAGGGACTGACGAAGATTGGAGTAGCACCGTGAGCGTCACGTTCGCACAAGGATTTTCCGCAGCCGGAGTCTCCGCCGGCATTTCGGCCGTCGAAGGCAAGAAGGATCTCGCGCTGGTCGTCAACGACGGCCCGCTGGACGTCGCCGCCGGCGTCTTCACGCCGAACCGCTTCTGCGCGGCTCCCGTGCAGTGGTCGCGCAAGGTCGTGGCCGACGGCCATCTCAAGGCCGTGATCCTCAATTCCGGCGGCGCGAACGCGTGCACCGGCGCTGCCGGCTACCAGCAGTCGGTCGACACCGCCGAGAAGGTGGCTTCGCTGCTCGGCACCGAGGCGCAGTCGATCGCCGTGTGCTCCACCGGCCTCATCGGCGAGCTGCTGCCGCTCGACCGCGTGCTCGCCGGCGCCGAGGCCGCCTTCGCGGCGCTCGACGACGGCGAACAGGCCGGCGCCGACGCGTCGCACGCCATCATGACCACCGACACCAAGCCCAAGACCGTCGAGCTCGAAGGCACGGGCTACCGCATCGGCGGCATGGTCAAGGGCTCAGGCATGATCGCTCCGCAGCTGGCCACCATGCTGTGCGTCATCACCACGGACGCCGACGTGACGCCCGAGCTGGCGCGCGAGGCGCTGTCGGCCGGCACGTCTGTGACGTTCAACCGCATCGACGTCGACGGATGCCAGTCCACCAACGACACGGTACTGCTGCTTGCCTCCGGCGCGTCCGGCGTGAAGGCCGACCCGGAGGAGTTCAAGGCGCTGGTCGCCAAGGCATGCGCGTCGCTGGCGCGCCAGATCATCGGCGACGGCGAGGGCGCGAGCCATGACATCCGCATCACCGTGACCGGCGCCGCGAGCGAGGACGCCGCGCTGGCATGCGGCCGCGCCGTGGCCGCCTCCAACCTGCTCAAGTGCGCGATCAGCGGCAACGATCCGAACTGGGGCCGCATCGTGAGCTCGCTGGGCACGGTGCCGCCGGACGTGGCGCCGTACGACGCCGAGCAGGTGACCGTGGACGTCAACGGCGTGCGCATCTGCGAGCACGGCGGCGCCGGCCGCGACCGCTCCGAGGTGGACATGACGCCGCGTGAGGTGCACATCGACATCGACCTCAACGCGGGCGACGCCGAGGCCACCGTCTGGACCGACGACCTCACCCACGAATACGTGCACATCAACGCGGACTATGAAAGCTGATCGGCCCTGCGGGACCGAAACGGGAAAGGATAGCGAATTGGCAGAGGTCAAGGGACCCGGTTTCCACTTCGACGTGCATACCGACCTGCGGGCCGACCAGAAGGCGGAGGTGCTCATCGAGGCGCTCCCGTGGCTCGAGGAGTTCGCCGGGCAGCGCATCGTCGTCAAGTACGGCGGCAACGCCATGGTGGACGAGCATCTCAAGCAGTGCTTCGCCGAGGACATGGTGTTCCTGCGTCAGGTTGGTCTGCACCCGATCGTCGTGCACGGCGGCGGACCGCAGATCTCGCGGATGCTCAAGGCGCTCAACATCGAGTCCGAGTTCAAGGGCGGCCTGCGCGTCACCACGCCGGAGGCCATGGACGTGGTGCGCATGGTGCTCACCGGCAAGGTGTCGCGCGAGCTGGTGGGGCTCATCAACGCGCACGGCCCCATGGCGGTCGGCCTGTCCGGCGAGGACGGAGGCCTGTTCTCCGCCATGCAGCGCAAGCCCGTCATCGACGGCAAGCCCACGGACATCGGTCTGGTGGGCGACGTGGTGAGCGTGGACGCCTCCGCCGTGGAGGACCTCGTCGCGGCCGGCCGCATCCCGGTCGTCTCCTCCGTGGCGCCCAACGAGGACGACGCCACCGAGGTGCTCAACGTGAACGCCGATTCGGCCGCCGCCGCGCTGGCCGCCGCCGTGGGCGCGCGCAAGCTCGTCATCCTCACGGACGTGGACGGCCTGTACGCCGACTGGCCGGACAGGAACTCCCTGATCGGACGCATCGGCGTGGAGAACCTGCGCGACATGCTGCCTGACCTCGAATCCGGCATGAGGCCCAAGATGGAGGCGTGCGTGCGCGCCATCGACGGCGGCGTGCCGCAGGCGCACATCATCGACGGGCGCAAGCCCCATTCCATCCTGAACGAGATCTTTACCTCCGCGGGCATCGGCACCATGGTCGTTCCCGAGGACGGCATCGAGATGAGGAGCTCCTATGGCTACGGCAACTGAGACACTCGGACCCGAGGACAGCAAGTGGATCGGCGAGTACCGTGACGTGCACATGAACGTGTTCGGCACGCCGCTGCGCGTCATGGACCACGGCAGGGGCGCGCACATCTGGGACGTCGACGGCAACGAATACCTCGACTTCCTCGGCGGCATCGCCGTGAACGCGCTCGGCTACGCGCACCCCAAGTGGGTCGAGGCGGTGTCCGCGCAGGCCGCCAAGGTGGCGCACACCAGCAACTACTTCGCCACCGAGCCGCAGATCGAGCTCGCCGCGAAGCTCGTGAGGCTGGCGGGCGCGCCCGAGGGCTCGCACGTGTACTTCGGCAACTCCGGCGCTGAGGGCAACGAGGCGGCGCTCAAGCTCGCCAAGCTGTACGGCCGCACCCTGCCGGGCGCCCTGCCGGCCATCGGCGGCAAGCCCGCGCGCATCATCGCCCTGACGCACGGCTTCCACGGCCGCACGCTCGGCGCGCTGTCCGCCACGTGGAAGCCCGCCATCCGCAAGCCCTTCGAGCCGCTCGTGCCCGCCATCGAGTTCGTGGAGTCCGGGGACATCCAGGCCATGCGCGACGCCTTCGCCGCCACCGGCGTGGGCGAGTTCGGCAAGGGGCCCGTCGCCGCCGTCATCATGGAGCTCATCCAGGGCGAAGCCGGCGTGCGTCCGCTCGGCGCGGAGTACGTGCGTCAGGTGCGCGCGCTGTGCGACAGGCATCAGGCGCTGCTCATCATCGACGAGGTGCAGACCGGCATCGGCCGCACCGGCAAGTGGTTCGCCTTCCAGCGCGAGGACCTCTCCGGCGGCATCACGCCGGACGCCGTCACGTTTGCCAAGGGCGTGGCCGGCGGCTTCCCGATGGGCGGCCTCATCGCCTTCGGCTCCAGACTCTCCTCCCTGTTCACGCCGGGCTCGCACGGCTCCACGTTCGCCGGCAATCCGCTCGGCGCCGCCGCGGCACTGGCCACGCTGGGCGCGATCGAGGACGAGAACCTGCTCGCCAACGCCGAGGAGCGCGGCCGTCAGCTGCGCGAGGGACTCATGGAGACCGGCAACCCGCTGTACGTCTCCACGCGAGGCCGCGGTCTGCTCGACGCCGTCGAACTGGCGCACCCGTGCTCGCACGCGCTGGCGAACTGGGCGCTCGAACGCGGCCTGATCGTCAACGCCGTGGCCCCCGATGCGCTGCGCTTCGCCCCGCCGCTGATCGTCACCGAGCAGGACGTGGACCAGCTCGTCGCCGTCCTCGCCAAGGCGCCCACCGATCTGCCCGACGACTGACCGGCGACCGGCTCGGGGACCGTTCCGCCCCGCCGGCACCTTTCCACTCATCAACCACATCCACCCATCCAACATAAGGAGAACGTGACATGACCGGACAACTGCGCCACATGCTGCGCGACGACGACGTGAACCACGAGGAGCAGAAGCAGATCCTCGAACTGGGCATGCGCTTCCGCGAGAACCGTTTCTACTCCCGTCCGTTCGAGGGCCCGCAGGCCGTGGCCGTGCTGTTCGACAAGCCCAGCACCCGCACCCGCTCCAGCTTCTCGATCGGCGTGGCCGAGCTCGGCGGCTACCCGCTCGTCATCGACAAGTCCAGCTCCCAGCTGGGCCGCGGCGAACCGGTGGCCGACACCGCGCGCGTGCTCACCCACATGGCCTACGGCATCGTCTGGCGCACCTTCGGTCAGGACCGCGTGGAGGAGATGGCCAAGTACGCCACCTGCCCCGTCGTCAACGCGTTGACCGACCAGTTCCACCCGTGCCAGATCCTCGCGGACTTCCTCACCATCGCGCAGTTCCGTGGCGGCGTGGACGCCCTCAAGGGCAAGACCATCGCCTACGTGGGCGACGCGGCCAACAACATGTCCAACTCGTACCTGCTCGGCGGCGCCGTCGCCGGCATGCACGTGCGCGTGGCCGGCCCGTACGGCTACCTGCCGGATCCGGCCATCGTGGCGGACGCCGAGCGCATCGCGGCCGAGAACGGCGGCTCCGTCCTCGTGACCACCGACGCCAGGGAGGCGGTCAGGGACGCCGACTGCGTCTTCACCGACACGTGGGTCTCCATGGGCGAGGAAGCCGAGTACGCCATCCGCTCCAAGCCGTTCTGGAACTACCAGGTCAACGACGAGCTCATGGCCCTCGCCAAGCCGGACGCGCTGTTCCAGCACTGCCTGCCGGCCTACCGCGGCAAGGAGGTCACCGCCTCGGTGATCGACGGTCCGCAGTCCGTGGTGTGGGACGAGGCCGAGAACCGCCTGCACGCCCAGAAGGCGCTGCTCACCTGGCTCATCGCCCAGCAGCGCGACGACATGAGCCTGCTCGGGGACGTCGCCTGAGGCGGCTCATGGGCGAAGCCGAATCATCCAACCCGCTGCAGCGCCCCAGCTCGCGCGCGGCGCGGCACAGCGCGATCGAGGACGCGCTGGCGAGGTATGTGATCACCTCCCAGCAGCAGCTCTCCGAGGTGCTGGCCAAGGAGGGCATCGAGGCCACGCAGGCCACGCTGAGCCGTGACCTCGACGAGATCCACGCCGCCAAGGTGCGCCGCCCCGACGGCACCACCGCGTACGCCACCCCGAGCATGCTCGAGGCGGCGGCGCAGGGCATGGTGGGGGAGGCCCGGGCCGGTCAGCAGATCGGTCGCATCCTCAGCGGCCTCATCACGTCGGTGGCGGCGGCGAGGAACCTCATCGTCGTGCACACGCCGTCCGGCGCGGCGCAGTACGTCGCCTCGGTGATCGACCGCCAGCCCATCGCCGGCGTGCTCGGCACCATCGCCGGCGACGACACGGTCATGGTCATCGCGGAAAGCGACGACGTGGCGCGCAAGCGCGCCGACTGGCTGCTGGCCGTGGCCTCGAAGTGAGCCTTGTGGTCCCCGTCCGCCGGAACGCGGGCGGGGACCACATTCCGACACGCCGTGCATAATTATACGTACCTATGCATATACTCATGCTCAACGCATTCGTGAGAAAGGCATTCCATGGCAGACAACAATCGTCTCGTTCTGGCGTACTCCGGCGGTCTTGACACGTCGGTCGCCATCTCGTACCTCAAGGAGCGCACCGGCAAGGACGTCGTCGCGGTGTCCCTCGACGTCGGCCAGGGCGGCGAGAGCCTCGAGACCATCAAGAACCGCGCGCTGGCGTGCGGCGCCGTCGAGGCATACGTCGTGGACGCCCGCGACGAGTTCGCCAACGAGTACTGCATGAAGGCCCTCAAGGCCAACGCCATGTACGAGGGCGTGTACCCGCTGGTCTCCGCCATCTCCCGCCCGCTCATCAGCAAGCACCTGGTGCGCGCCGCCCACCAGTTCGGCGCCGACACCATCTCCCACGGCTGCACCGGCAAGGGCAACGATCAGGTGCGCTTCGAGGTGTCCATCGCCTCCATCGACCCGAAGCTCAAGGCCATTAGCCCGATCCGCGACCTGTCGCTGACCCGCGACGTGGAGATCGCGTTCGCCAAGGAGCACAAGCTGCCCATCGAGCAGACCGAGAAGAGCCCGTACTCCATCGACCAGAACGTGTGGGGCCGCGCCATCGAGACCGGCTTCCTCGAGGATCCGTGGAACGCGCCCACCAAGGACTGCTACTCCTACACCGACGATCCGGCGTTCCCGCCCGTCGAGGACGAGGTCGTCATCGAGTTCAAGGAAGGCATCCCGGTCAAGATCGACGGCCGCGACGTCACCCCGCTGCAGGCCATCGAAGAGATGAACCGCCGCGCCGGCGCGCAGGGCATCGGCCGCATCGACCTCATCGAGGACCGTCTCGTGGGCATCAAGTCCCGCGAGCTGTACGAGGCCCCGGGCGCCGTGGCGCTCATCACCGCGCATCAGGAGCTGGAGAACTGCTGCCTGGAGCGCGAGCAGCACCGCATCAAGCGCGACATCGACAAGCGCTGGGCCGAGCTGGTCTACGACGCGCAGTGGTTCTCCCCGGCCACGCAGTCGCTGAACGCGTTCATCGAGGACACGCAGAAGTACGTGTCCGGCGAGATCCGCATGGTGCTGCACGGCGGCCGCGCCGTCGTCACCGGCCGTCGCTCCGACGCGTCCCTGTACGACTACAAGCTGGCCACCTACGATTCCGGCGACACCTTCGACCAGAAGTCCTCCAACGGCTTCATCGACATCTACGGCCTGCCGAGCCGCGTGGCCGCCGCCCGCGACATCAAGTTCGGCAACGCCATCGACGTTCCCGAGAACACCGTCGAGTGAGCGTCGCAGAGTGAGCGTCGCAGCGGCTGCATAGCCGAATAGGCGAATAGCTGCATAGCTGAATGGCTGAATAGACGGGGACTGGTCCATGCGGGCCGGTCCCCGTTGTGCATATCGTCTGCGATTGGAGCGATTGGGATTCGCTGGGGGATCGTAGTTCACCAATGATTGCGGTTCGCTGAGGATTGCGGTTCATCGACGATTGCGGTTCGGTGGCGATCATGGTCCTCGACGATCGCAGCGCACCCAGTATCAGTGCGCTCATCGATGGGAGAGATGGGGAAGAGAGGCAGTCAGCGCCTACCGGTGCGCGTTGATCCAGAGGATGGCGAGCTGCGTGCGGTTGGTCAGCCCGAGCTTGTCGAGCATGCCGCTGATCCGGTTGCGCACGGTGCCCTCGCTCAGGTACAGCCGATGCGCGATGTCGCGGTTGTCGAGCCCTTCGGCCACCAGCGCGGCGACATCCTTCTCCTTGTCGCCGAGCAGCGCATCCAGCGATGCCGCATCCGCCGCCGAATCCTGCATCTGCACGGCTGCGGACTGGGCTCCCGCAGCATCCGGGCCGCTGCCGGTGAGCTTGCCGAGCACGTCCTCGCCCAGCACCACCTGACCGGCCATGACCGACTGGATCGCCGGACCCACCGCCGCAACGTCCTGCTTGATCAGATACCCTTTGGCGCCCAGCGCCATCGCCGTCGTGATGTACGCGCGGTCCGCAAACGTGGTGAGGAACAGGATGCGCGCCGCAGGATCCCTGCGCAGAATCTCCCGGGACGCGTCGATGCCGTCACGGCCCGGCATCTGAATGTCGATGAGCAGCACATCCGGGCGGCTGGACGGCGCCGCGAAATATCGTTCGACCGCCTCGTCGCCGTCGTTCGCCGTCCACAGCACCTTGGCCGCGCCGGTCGCAGTCAGAATCGTCTCCAGCGACTGGCAGACGATCGGGTCGTCATCCACGATCGCAATGGTCATCCCCGCTCCTTCCGTTCCATCCGGCCGACTGTTCCATGTCGTCCGTTCCATGTCGTCCGTCCCTCCGCATTCCCTCGGACTCGCTCCAGCGCGCCTTGGGCACGGCGGCGAACACGCGCCACCCCGCGCCATAGGGGCCGCATGACGCCGTGCCGCCCAGCGCGCGCACCCGAGCCTCGATGTCCGCGATTCCCATGCCGCGCGCCGGGTCGCCTCCCATGCCGTCCTGGCCGTGTCGCGCACCGTCCGCGGCGCTCGCGCCAGCGGTCGAGGCCGGTCCGGGATCATAGACGACCAGCTGCCAGAACGCCGGAAAGTCGCGCAGCGTCACCGTCGCCTCGCGCGCCTCGCTGTGGTGCACCACATTGGCCAGCGCTTCGCGGATCACCGTGGCCAGGCATCGCGCAACGGGTGCCGGCGCCGACGCGACGTCGTTCTCCAGATGCACGGCAAGCCTGCCGCCCACGTCGGCGAACGCGCGGGACGCGTCGGCGATCTGCGCCGCGAAGTCAACGCCGTCATCCTCCAGATCGTGCACCGACCGGCGCACCATCGTCATCGCATCATCCAAGGTGCCGCCCAGTGCGGCGAATCCGCCGGCGGCCGTGGCGTCCCCGGTCGCTTCGGCCACGGCGCGTCCGGCCTGCGTTTGCATGATCGCACGCGTCAGCAGATGCCCCACGTTGTCGTGAATGTCGCGGGCGATGCGCGACCGTTCGCCAAGCGTGGCCATGCGCACCGACTGGGCGCGTTCCTCGGCCACATCCGCCAGCCTGACGCGAATCGACCGCGACGACTCGCGAAGCCGGTCATCCGACCGGCGCAGCAGCGTGCGCAGCGTCGCCGTCCGTCGCGCATCCGCTCCCAGCGCGAAGCCGATCGCCGCAGCCGGCACGAGCAGCGCCGCAGCCGCAGCCTGCGCGGGGCCGGAACGCGCATCAAGCAGCAAGCAGGCCAGCGGCAGCGCCCACAGCCAGCGCGCCGCCGTCGCAGCGCGCGCCAGCCATGGCGTCGACGACCAGGCGGCAGCCTGAGCCAGCCGCGCCGACATCGCCGAGCGCATGAGCGGAGCAATCCGCGCCGCATCGAATGCGGCAAGCGGCAGGAACATGCGACAATCCCCGTCGAACACGGCTAGCAGCGCGAACGCGGCAGGAGGCGCCCATGCCGCCCGGCTCGCGGCAAGCCATTCGGCTGCGCCCGAAGCGGCCACCGCCGTCAGCAGCGCCACGACCAGCGACGCATCCACGACGGCTGCCGCCGCGCTCGCCATGCTGCCGGCATCGCCAACAGCGCCAACGGCGGACGCTGCGGCGACGCGGACGATCAGAGCGCACGCCATGCACAGCGCCAGCAGCAGTCCCTTCTCGGCCATGATCCGCACGGCATCCTCCGATGCTCATCGTCACCCTTTGCCTCCAGCCTACCCGCATGCAGGCGACCCGTCCGCAGGCGACCCGCTCGTGCACGACCCGCACGGAACCGGTGACAAATGTCACCGTCCAGCGCGGCAAACGTGACGTTCGCAGGTGGCAGGGCACGCGTCCCGCATGCGACGATGAAGCCATCCACAGGAAAGGAGCGGACATGGCGAACAGCAACACCGTCCTCGGGACTCGCGCCCAGGAAGCCGCAACGCCGGCCATCAGCGTCTCGAAGCTCGTCAAACGCTACGGCGACATGGTGGCGCTCGACCACTTCGACCTCGAGGTGCGCCGAGGCGAGATCTTCGGTCTGCTGGGCCCCAACGGCTCCGGCAAGACCACGGCGATCAACTGCATCCTGGCGCTGCTCACCTACGATTCGGGCACGATCCGCGTCTTCGGCGAGCCGATGACGCCCGCCAGCTACGCGCTCAAGCGGCGCATCGGCCTCGTGCCGCAGAACGTGGCCGTGCTCAACGAGCTGACCGTCGAAGAGAACATCGACTACTTCTGCTCGCTCTACGTGCCAAGGAAGGCGGACCGCACTCCGCTCGTCGAGGAGGCGATCGAATTCGCCGGACTCGGCGACTTCCGCAGGTTCCGTCCCGGCAAGCTCTCCGGCGGCCTGCTGCGGCGCCTCAACATCGCCTGCGGCATCGCGCACAGGCCCGACCTCGTCTTCTTCGACGAGCCGACCGTGGCCGTGGACCCGCAGAGTCGCAACGCGATCCTCGAAGGCATCAGGCGTCTCAACGAGGCGGGCGCGACCGTGGTGTACACCAGCCACTACATGGAGGAGGTCGAGGAGATCTGCGACCGCATCCTCATCATGGATCACGGCAGGCATCTGGCGCTCGGCACCGCCGACGAGCTCAAGACCATGATCGACGCGGGCGAACGCATCACCGTCGAATCGCCGGACGTCGCCGACGAGACGCTCGCCGCCGTGCGCGCGCTCGGATTCGTCGTAGAGGCCTCCTACGACGGCCGCGAGCTCGATGTGCGCTGCCGCCGCGGCGAGCACAACCTCGTGGATCTGCTCGGCGTGCTGCGCGCCGCCGGCGTGAACATCGGACACCTCACCAGCCGCCCGCCGACGCTCAACGACGTGTTCCTGGAGCTCACCGGCAAGGCGCTGCGCGACTGACCGGAAAGGAGACAGCCATGTGGTCCACATTCGTCATGACCCTCAAGGCGAACCTGCGCAACCGGCAGGCGCTGTTCTGGCTCATCGTCTTCCCGCTGGCGCTGGCCACCCTGTTCAACGGCATGCTCGGCGATCTGGCGAAGGGCTATGAGGTCAGGGCGCTGCCGCTCGCAGTGGTCGAGGACGCGAACTGGGATCAGGCGCCCGGCGCGCAGGCGTTCATCGGCGCGATGTCCGGGCAGGCGACTGCGTCAGGGCAGGCGGCGGAATCCGGGAACGCCGCGGAATCCGAGCAGGACGCCACTGAGTACGCCACGGTCGAGCGGCTCGTGGACGCCACTCCGGCCGAGTCCATCGACGGCGCCCGCGCCGCGCTTGCGGACGGCAGCGCGAAGGGCTACCTGCGCGTGGACGGCGACGGGCGCATCGCGCTGGCGCTGTCGCCGTCCGCCGCGGAGGCGATGGGCGGCATCTCGCCCACCGACACGAACGGCGCGGTCGCGGTCGCCGTGCTCAACAGCATGATCGGCCTGTACAACCGCACCGACGCGACCGTGCGCGACCTGCTCGCCGCCCACCCCGAAGCGGCGTCGAGCCAGGCGTTCTGGTCGTCCGTGGGCAACACCGCGGGAGCGGCGCGCGAGGTTTCGCTCACGAACGTCAAACCGGACATGACGGCCCGGTACTTCTATGCGCTGCTCGGCATGGCCTGCCTCATGGCCATGGGATATGCGATCTCGGCGGTCACCTACGCGCAGGCGAACCTGTCGCCGCTGGGCATCCGCCGCACGGTGGCGCCGCTCGGGCGCGGCCGCCAGCTGCTGGCCGGATTCCTCGCCGGCTGGCTGTGCTCCGGCGTGAGCCTCACCATCGCGCTTGCCTACATTCGCTACGTGTGCGACGTGCCGCTGGGCGGACGCGAGCCGGCCGCCGTGGCGGCCGTGGCGGTGGCCTCGTTCATGGCATGCGCGCTCGGCACGATGATCGGCGCGATACCGCGGCTGCGGCACAGCGTGAAGGTGGGCCTGACGAGCGCGATCCCATGCGCCCTGTCGCTGTTCTCCGGCCTGTACGGCCAGTTCGCGATGGACCTGAGCGACTGGATCGCGCGCCATGCGCCCGTTCTTGCGCTCATCAACCCCGCGCAGCAGGTGACGAACCTGTTCTACGACATCCTCTACTACGACAGCTACCGTCCGTTCATCGGAACCTGCGGCGTTCTGCTTGCCATGAGCGCCGTGTTCCTCGCCGCCGGCGCGGCCATGCTCAAGGAGCAGCGCTATGAACACCTGTAAGGCAACGGTGCGCGTGCTCATCGCGCACAAGCTCTACATCATCATCTACCTGATCGTCATCGGCATCATGATGCTCGCCATCACGGGCTCGACGCTGACGAGCGGCAAGGACACCGCGGGCGACGCCTACGATCCCGGCAGGGCGACCGTCGCCATCGTGGACCGCGACGGCAACCGCGGCAGCATCGCCGCATCGCTGCGCGCGTATCTGGCCGCCGACGCCGACATGACGGATCTCGCCGACGATCCCGAGACCCTGCAGCAGGCGGTCGCTTCGAACTGGGTCGATCTGATCGTCATCATCCCGTCGGGCTACGCGGACGAGCTGCTCGCCTCTGCGAAGGACGGCGGGCAGGCTCCGGTCGTCGAGACCGTCACCAGCTACACGTCCGGCGTGGGCGCGACCGCGTCCATTGCCGCCAGCGGATTCCTGTCGCTGACGCGCACGGAGCTGATCGGCGCGAGCGCAGCGCAGTCCTCGTCGGCATCCCCGGACCTTGCCGCGCTGGACGCTGCTGCGCAGACGGTGCGGGACGTCGCCGCAGACGGGGATGCGAACCGCACGATCGCAGTCGACCGCTCCGGCGCTGCGGCTGAAGGCGCGACGTCCGCCGCGGAGCAGGCCGCGTCCGGCTTCGGCGACATGATCAAGGCGGCGCTCTACCCGCTGTTCCTTGCGATGACCGTCTGCACGTCGCTCGTGTCCGGCGTGTTCAACGACGGCGAGACCAGGCGCCGCCTGTTCGCCTCGCCGCAGCGTTCCGCGACGATGGGCATGCAGCGCATGGCCACCCTGTGCGCGTTCGCGCTGATCGTAGTGGCCGGCTACCTGCTCGCCGCCGTGGCGCTCATGATCGCGGGCGGACTGAATCCGACGGACCTGCCACCGGTCGGCACGCTCAGGGCGATCGCATCGGCCTGCGTCTATGCGCTGATGACCGTGGCCTGCGGCTTCCTGCTCGGCGAGGCCGGGACCAGCGACACGCTGGCCAACGGATTCGCCAACGTGTTCGGCCTGCTGCTCCTGTTCACCTCGGGCGCCACGTTCCCGCTCGACATGATCCCCGCGCCGATGCTCGCCATCGGTCGCATGCTGCCCGGCTGGTGGTACAGCGCGGCCATCGACGACGCGCTCGGCATCGGCACGGCCGCATCCGGGGGAGCGGACGTGGCCGGATGGGCCGTCTCCACCGGCATCGTGGCGCTGTTCGCCGTGGCGTTCGTCTTCCTAGGTCTGGCCGCCGGCCGCATCCGCCGCTCCCGTCCCACGGCGGTCGCCCCGGCCGTCACGCAGCTCGCCGAGGCGTGAGCCGAACCGTTCGTTCCAACCTGCGGGGTGCTTGGCGCAGGTTGGAACGATCGTGCCATCGGCTGGTCATCGGCCAGCACAGACTGAGCGGATTGAGTCTCTGCCATCGCACAATGAGCAAATCCAGTTCCGTAGGGCGCTGATTCGGCCTCTACGGAACTGGATCCGCTCACTTTGCATATGCCAGAACTGGATTTGCTCACTTTGCGCGTGCCGGAACTACATCTGCTCAGTTTGTGCGTGCTAAGACTGCATCCGCTCACTGTGCGCATGCCGGAACTGGATCCGCTCACTGTGCGCGAAGCACATCGACGGCGCGTCCGGCGCGATGTAGCCGCGCGCTGATAGGCTGGCATGCGATCTGAATCGGACAGAACAACCTTGTCGCAAGGAGCACACGCATGGCCGACAACAACGAACACCTCGCCCTGTGGGGCGGCCGCTTCACCTCCGGTCCGTCGCCGGAGCTGGCGCGCCTGAGCAAGTCCACCCAGTTCGACTGGCGTCTCGCCGACGACGACATCGCCGGCTCCCGCGCCCACGCCCGCGCGCTCGGCCGCGCCGGCCTCCTGAGCGCCGACGAGCTCAAGCGCATGGAGGACGCGCTCGACGAGCTGCAGCGCCGCGTGGACGACGGCAGCTTCGCGCCCATCGAGGACGACGAGGACGAGGCCACCGCGCTGGAACGCGGCCTCATCGACATCGCCGGCGACGAACTCGGCGGCAAGCTGCGCGCCGGCCGCTCCCGCAACGACCAGATCGCCTGCCTGATCCGCATGTGGCTGCGCCGCCACGCGCGCGTCATCGCCGGCCAGCTGCTCGGCCTCGCCAACGCGCTGATCGCGCAGAGCGAGAAGGCCGGCAAGACCGTCATGCCCGGCCGCACGCACATGCAGCACGCCCAGCCCGTGCTGCTCGCCCACCAGCTCATGGCGCATGCGTGGCCGCTGCTGCGCGACGTGCAGCGCCTCATCGACTGGGACCGCCGCATCAACGCATCGCCCTACGGTTCCGGCGCGCTCGCCGGCAACACGCTCGGCCTCGACCCGGAGGCCGTGGCGCGCGAGCTCGGCTTCTCCCGCGTCACCGACAACTCCATCGACGGCACGGCCAGCCGCGATCTCGTGGCCGAGTTCGCGTTCGTGGCCGCCATGGCCGGCGTCGACATCTCCCGCCTGAGCGAGGAGATCATCATCTGGAACACGCAGGAGTTCGCGTTCGTCAAGCTCGACGACGGCTACTCCACCGGCTCCTCGATCATGCCGCAGAAGAAGAACCCGGACATCGCCGAGCTGGCGCGCGGCAAGTCCGGCCGTCTCATCGGCGACCTGACCGGCCTTCTGGCCACGCTCAAGGGCCTGCCCACCGCGTACGCGCGCGATCTGCAGGAAGACAAGGAAGCCGTGTTCGACCAGGTCGACACGCTCGAAGTGCTGCTGCCCGCGTTCACCGGCATGGTCGCCACCATGCGCTTCGACGCCGACCGTCTCGAAGCCGAGGCGCCCACCGGTTTCGCCCTCGCCACCGACATCGCCGAATGGCTGGTCAAGAACGGCGTGCCGTTCCGCCACGCGCACGAGCTTTCCGGCGCCTGCGTCAAGATCGCCGAAGGCCGCGGCCAGGAGCTGTGGGATCTCACCGACGACGACTTCATCGGCGCATTCAACGGCTTCCTGCCCGCCGACAAGGCCCCGCAGGTGCGCGAAGTGCTCTCCAGCCACGGCTCGGTCAACTCCCGCAACGGCAAGGGCGGCACCGCCTACGGCCGCGTGCGCGAGCAGATCGTCGACGCCAAGGCCGAGGTCGAAGAGCTCAAGCTGTTCGCCGACTCCACGTCCGACGGCCCCGCCTACAAGGCGCCCGGCAGCTTCTGATCGGCGACCGATCCGCCGCGATCCTTCCTTCGGGGCTCCCCGTCCACGCCGTCGGGGAGCCCCGAATCGTTCCGACGGACGATGCCGCGTGCCGTCTTGCCGTCTAGAATGCATCACAGCAAGGGAAAGTGACGGGTTAACGCCGTCGGACGCATGAGGATGGGACCAGTGGGACGTCTATTGACACGCAACGAGATCCGCGCGCTGGTGCAGCGGCACGGCGCGGACATCATCGGACACCGGCACATGGCCATCGAGCGCCGCTGCTACCAGCACGGCGCCGTCACCACGTTCTCCCACTCCATCCGCGTGGCGTGTCTGGCCGTATGGCTCGCCGACCGACTCCACCTGTGGCGCCGCGTGCACCTCGCCTCGCTGATCCGCGCTGCGCTGCTGCACGACTACTTCCTCTACGACTGGCACGACGACGACAACGGCGCGCACCGCCTGCACGGCTTCACGCACGGACGCACGGCGCTGCGCAACGCCATGCGAGACTTCACGCTCGACCGCATCGAACGCGACAGCATCGCGCACCACATGTTCCCGCTCACGCCCGTCCCGCCGCGCTACGTGGAGGGCTATCTCATCACCGCGGCGGACAAGATCAGCGCCACGCGCGAGACGCTGTCCATGTCGCGGTTCGACCGTCCGGAGCTGACGCGATGACGGTCGCGGTCATCACGCCCGAGACGCTGCATGCGCTCGGGGATCTGGGCATGACGCCGCTGACGGTGCTCGAGTACCTGTTCCTGTGGACGCTGGCCTACAGCTTCGTCGGCTGGGTCTACGAGTCGATCGTCGTCTCCATCCAGGAGCGCCGGCCCGTCAACCGCGGATTCCTCAACGGCCCCATCTGCCCGATCTACGGCGTGGGCGCGGTGGGCGCCGCGGTGATCCTCGAGCCGCTGCGCAACCCGGTGCTGCTGTTCCTCGTGGGCGCGCTGTGCGCCACGGTGCTTGAATACCTCACGTCGTGGGCGATGGAGAAGCTCTTCGACGCCCGCTGGTGGGACTATTCGCAGTACCGGTTCAACATCAACGGCCGCGTGTGCCTGCTGGGCGCCGTGATCTTCGGTACGTTCAGCGTCGTCATCGTCCACTGGGTGCAGCCGCTCGTCTGGCGTCTGACGGTCGCGGTGCCGCTGCCCGCCGTACACGCGGCCGCCGCGGTGTGCGCCGTCCTGCTGTGCACGGACATCGCGGTGACGCTTTCCGGCATGAGCGGGTTCATGGCGCGCGTCGAGCGCTTCGGACGCATGGCCGGGCGCTACGGCGATGCGGCGCGCGCCGCGGTTGGCGGATACGCTGCGCGCGCCGGCGAGTCGTTCGGCGCCGGGCGCGAGGCCGTGGGCAGCGCGATGGAGGGCGCGTTCCGCACGATCTCCCGCGGACCGCAGTCCTCGCTGGAGCGTCTGCGCGACGCCGCGAACCAGATCTTCACCCGCCAGCAGCGGCGCATGTTCTCCGCGTTCCCCGAATTCACGTCGCTCGACCACCGCGACGTCATCGCCCAGCTGCACGAGGCGTTCGCCGGGGCGCGCCGCGACGGTGACGGAGCGATCGACGAGGAGACCGGAGGGGAGGCCCGCAGCGACGGCCCGCATCGCGACGCGGGGGAGCGCCGAGCGTGACCGGCGGCGCAGCGCCGATCCCCGGTGTCGCCCTCTGCTGAGAGACTGTATAGGCTTATTCACGGCGCATCGGCGCCATATACCACTCGATAGGGAGCAGCGACCAGTTATGGCTCACGTCACCGATTTCAAGGAAGCGGGTTTCGACACCCTGCTTGACGAACTGGAATGGCGCGGGTTGATTGCCCAGTCCACGGACCGCGATCGACTCGCCTCGGCTTTGAACGGCGAGCCCATCACCTATTACTGCGGATTCGATCCGACCGCCGCGTCCCTGCACATCGGCAACCTCGTCCAGCTCATCAACATGCGCCACCTGCAGCTGGCCGGGCATCACCCCATCGCGCTGGTGGGCGGCGCCACCGGCCTCATCGGCGACCCGCGCCAGTCGGGCGAGCGCACGCTGAACCCCAAGGACGTCGTGGCCGGATGGGCCGAGCGCCTCAAGGCGCAGATCGGCGGCATTCTGGACACCGAGGGCGCCAACCCGGTGCGCTTCGTCTCCAACTACGACTGGACCGCGCAGATGTCCGTCATCGACTTCCTGCGCGACGTGGGCAAGAACTTCCGCCTCGGCACCATGCTCGCCAAGGACACGGTGGCGCGCCGCCTCAACTCCGAGGAGGGCATCTCGTTCACCGAGTTCAGCTACCAGGTGCTGCAGGGCAACGACTTCCTGCACCTGTTCGACGAGTACGGCTGCACGCTGGAGCTCGGCGGCTCCGACCAGTGGGGCAACCTCACCTCCGGCCTGGACCTCATCCACAAGGTGCGCGCGGTGGACGTCAACGTGTTCACCAGCCCGATCATCACCGACGCGCAGGGCAAGAAGTTCGGCAAGTCCGAAGGCAACGCCGTGTGGATCGACGGCACGATGCTCAGCCCCTACAAGTTCTACCAGTTCTGGCTCAACCGCCCCGACGCCGAGATGGAAAGCCTGCTCAAGGTGTTCACGTTCCTGCCCAAGGACGAGATCGAGCGCCTCATCGAGGAGTCGAAGACCAATCCGGGCGCTCGCGAGGCACAGCGCACGCTGGCCTGGGAGGTCACCAGCTTCGTGCACGGCGAGGCGGCCACGCAGGCGGCGATCGACGCGTCTGCCGCGCTGTTCGGCCGCGGCGGCAGCCTTGCGGACATCGACGAGACGACGCTCGAATCCGTGCTGGACGGCTTCAAGGTCGTGAACGCGCAGGGCGATCACGTGTTCCCGGCGGCGAACCCCGGCGATCGCGTCATCGATGCGGCACAGGCGGCCGGCCTGTTCAAGAGCGCGTCCGAGGCGCGTCGCGCGATCAAGTCCGGCGGCGTCTATCTCAACAACGAGCGCGTGGAGGACGAGGAGGCCGTGCTCGGCGACGGCGACTTCCTCGGAGGACGCTTCGCGCTCATCCGCCGCGGCAAGAAGGCGCTCGGCGCGGTCGAGCACCGCTGACGAACCGCCGCGCGGCGGCGATTCATCCCTCATGCATTCACAGATCGGGACGCACCCGTACACGGGCGGCGTCCCGACGGACGTCAACCAAGCGAAACCACAGGACACGGTAGGCAGGACGCCCCGTGCAGCAGACAAAGGAACGATACATGGCAGAAGGCAACGGACATTCCGGCAAGTCGTTCGGCTCCCGCGGGGGCCGTGGCGGTCAGGGAGGCTACCGCGGACGCGGCGGCAACGGCGGCTACCGCGGCAACGGCGGCGGTTCGCGCGGCGGATTCCGTCGCGACGGCGAGCGTCAGGGCGGCTTCCGCAAGGGCGGCGACCGCGACGGATCCAAGCCGCGCTTCCACCGCGACGGCGACTTCGACCGCGACCGCAGGCCGCGCGAGGACGGCGAGCAGGGACAGGGCGGCTACCGCAAGGGCGGTGACCGTCCGTTCCGCAAGGGCGGTCAGGGCGGATTCCGTCGCGACGGCGAACACCGCGGCGGATTCCGCGGCAACGGCGGTTCGCGCGGAGGGTTCCGCCGCGACGATCATCGTGACGACCGCCGCAACTGGCGCGACCGCTCCGACGGTGACCAGCGTCCGCAGAACGCCGGCGAAGGCACCGGTGAGGGCGGCGAGCGCCGTGACTTCCACCGTGGCAACGGCGGCTTCAACCGCGGCGGCCAGGGTGGTTTCCGTCGTGGCAACGGCGGCTACCGCAAGGGCGGCAACCCGCGCTACGGCCGTGGCGACGACGACCGTCGCGGCGGCTTCCGCCATGACGGCGAGAACGCCGGCGAGCGCAGGGACGGCTTCCGCAAGGATCGTGACTTCCGCCGTGACGGCGAGGACCGCGGCGAGCGCCGCGACTTCCATCGCGAGGAGCGCGGGGACCGCAAGGACTTCCGCCGCGACGGCAAGCCCCGCTTCGACCGCGACGACCGCAGCCGCGGTCGCTACGACGAGCACGGCGAGTTCCACGAGAACCGTCGCGGAGGCGCCCACTGGGACAAGGCGCGCCGCAACTCGGACGGCACCATGTCGTTCCCGTCGCAGAACCCCTACACCGATCCCCGCCCCGGCGAGCCGAAGATGCCCAAGGGCATGGAGTGGTCCATGCTCTCCAAGGACGAGAAGGAGCGTCTGCGCGGCCTGAGCAAGGAGCACGCGGAGAACATCGGCCTGCACATGCTGGCCGCCTACTCGCTTGAGGAATCCGATCCGGCTCTGGCGCTCCAGCACGCCAAGTGGGTGGCCCGCCAGGCGTCGCGCATCGACATGGCGCGCGAGACGCTCGCCTTCATCGCGTACCGTCAGGGCGACTACAAGCTGGCCGCGCGCGAGTTCCGCACCGCGTACCGCATGAACGGCTTCCTGGACTACCTGCCGTTCATCGCCGACTGCGAGCGCGGCATGGGCAATCCGAAGAAGGCCGTGGAGATCGCCACGGGCGACGAGGCGAAGCAGCTGGTCGGCGAATCCAAGGTGGAGATGTTTCTGGTGTACGCCGGCGCCCTGGGCGATCTGGGCAACTGGGACAAGGCCGCGCAGATCGCCGGCACCGTCGCCCGTTCCAAGGGGCTGCCCGGCGAGTACCGCATGCGCGCCGTGCAGGCCGAGCAGTACTTCCTCGAGCAGGCCGGCAAGCAGGACGAGGCCGCCAGGCTCGACACGCTGCTCGACCGTCTGGAGGAGCAGTACGCCGACGACGACTCCGACGAGAACGAGGACGTGGTGATCGACTACGACCTCAAGGACTTCAGCGATGATCAGCTCGATATGCTCGGCATCAGCGAGGACGAGGCGCAGTACGCGCCCGAGGTCGAGGGTGAGGACGAGAACGGCCGCGGCGACGCGGATGCCGAGGAGACCGACGCCGAATCCGAATCCTCCGACGCCGAGGATGCCGGCGCCGACTCCGCGGAGGATCAGGCCGACCGCGAGGCCGACGAGGCGCGGACCGCCGTCGAGGTCGCCAAGGATCTCGAGGACGGGAACGATGCCGAGACCGCGTCCGACGACGACGAGGAGCGTGTCCCCGCCGAGCTGACCGAGGACGGTGCTGCGAACGATGCCGATCCTGCGGCTCCCGATGCGGACGACGCGGCTGATGCCGATGCCGACGCCGAGACCGCGGACGGCGACGCCGAGTCCGACGCCGCCCCGGAAGGCGAGTGATCCGATGACGCGATTCCTCAAGGGGATCCCGGAGTCTCCGGCCGCCGCCTACCAGCTGGCGCTGCTGGACCTCGACGGCGTGGTGTACCGCGGCAAGAATCCGGTGCCCCATGCCGCCGAGGCCATCCACCGCGCCGAGCGCACGGGGATGACGATCGAGTACACGACGAACAACTCCTCGCGCTTCCAGCACGTGGTGGCCGACCAGCTGCGCGGCTTCGGACTGGACGTGGAGGACTGGCAGGTCATCACTTCGTCGGTGGTGGCCGCCCGCATGGTCGCACGGCACGTGCCGCAGGGCTCCCGCGTGCTCACCATCGGCGCCCCGCATCTGGTGGAGGAGGTCCGCCGCAACGGGCTGACGCCGGTGACGAACGTGGACGACGACCCGCACGCCGTCATTCAGGGCTGGTATCCGGACATGCCGTGGACCGAACTGGCGCAGGCCGCCTACGCGGTGGAGCGCGGGGCCGCGTACTTCGTGACCAACCGCGACCTGAGCATCCCGCGCGAGCAGGGCATCGCCCCCGGCTGCGGATCGCTCGTCAACGCGGTCATCGCCGCCACGGGCGTGCAGCCGGTCGGCTCGGCCGGCAAGCCCGAGTCCGCCATGTACGACGAGGCACGCATGCTCAACGCGGGGGAGGGGCGCGATCTGGTGCCCAAGGAGGCGTCCATCGCCATCGGCGACCGTCTCGACACCGACATCGAGGCGGGCAACCGCGGCGGCTACGATTCGATGGTCGTGCTCACCGGCGTCGCGGACCCCGTCCAGCTCATGCTGGCCGAGCCCCATCTGCGCCCCACCGCCATCGCGCGCAACCTCACCGGACTGAACGTGGCGCACCCGCAGCCGGCCCGCGAGGCGGACGGCGTCTGGACGTGCGGCACGGCACGGGCCCGACTCGAGACCGACGGCACGATCGCGGTCAACGACGAGACCAGCCTCGACGCGCTGCGCGCCGCGTGCTGTCTGGCATGGCAGACGGCGGACGACGGCACGACGCTCACTGAGGACGACCTGCCGCGCTTCATCATCGATCCGGCCGAACCGGACGCGGACGCGCGATGAGCATCCCGACGGACGACGAGCCGATCGAGATGCGCCGCCCCGAACTGGCGCGTCTCGACGACGCGGACGACGAGACGCGCCTGCGGATCCTGACGACGACGCTCGAGACGATGCGCCGCGAACTGGACGGCATCGCATGAGCGGCGGCCACGGAGGAGACCGTCTCGACGCGCGTCTGGTGGCGCAGGGGCTCGTGGACACCCGCACCAAGGCGCAGCGCCTCATCCGCGAGGGCCGCGTGCTGGTGGACGGCACGCCCGTCACCAAGCCGTCCGCCACGCCCGCCCCGGACGCCGTGCTCGGCGTCGACAAGGGCGACGACTACGTATCGCGCGGCGCGTACAAGCTGGTCGGCGCGCTGGACGCCTTCGGGCCGCTCGGACTGCCCGATCCCCGCGGCCGGCGATGCCTCGACATCGGGGCATCCACCGGCGGATTCACCGACGTGCTGCTGCGGCGCGGCGCCGGACACGTCGTCGCGCTCGACGTGGGACACGACCAGCTGGACGCGCGCATCCGGCGCGATCCGCGCGTCACGGACATGAGCGGCGTCAACATCAGGGACGTCGAGCCCGACGATCTGCCGTACGCGCCCGACTACGTCGTCTCCGACGTGTCGTTCATCTCCCTGACCTACGTGATGGCGCCGATCGCGCGGCTCGCCGCGCCGGGCGCGCAGATCGTCCTGCTGGTCAAGCCGCAGTTCGAGGTGGGACGCGCGAAGCTCGGCAGACACGGCATCGTGGAGCGCGAATCCTACCGTCTGGAGGCGCTCGACGCGGTCGTCGCCAGCGCGCGCGACCACGGACTGACCGTGCGCGCGCACGCGCCGTCGCCCATCACCGGCACCCACGGCAACGTCGAATATCTGCTGTGGCTCACTCGCTGAGTGTCACGCGGTCGCAGCCTCCGGACACGTGACGCGCGGTCGCGCCGCGGTCCATCGACAGCGTGGTCAGGCAGCGCACGTCCTGCACGTCGCTCGCGCCGCGCAGATCCACGGTGTTCGCCACCACGCTCCGGCAGGAGAGATCCTTGGCGTCCAGGGAACGGCAGCGGATGGTGTCGGCGGTGCTGCGACGGTCGTACTGCCTGAAGCAGCCCCATCGCAGCATCAGCGTCTCGAACGGGCGGATGCGCACGTCGCCGGACGCGCACAGGTCGTGGGCCTCCAGCACGCCGTACACGCTGATGTGCTCCGCGGACATCGGCGCCGCGCTCACCAGACTGCCGCTGACGTCCAGATCGGTCAGCACCTTGATGCGCTCCCGCGCCTTCAGATCGCCGACGAACTCCAGTCTGCGCGTCCTGATCCCGCCGCCGGCCTCGATGCTGCCGTTGCCGCTGAGCAGCTCCACGTCGATCGAATCGGTCGCCAGCAGTTCGCCGTCCATCCGCAGCACGCCGCCGCGCAGACGGTGCGCGGACATCCTGCCGCGCATCAGCATCACGTCGAAGACGACGCCGTCATCCACCCTCGTGTCGCCCACGACGTCGAGGCATTCGTAATGGCCCGGCCGTATGTGGCCGTCGGCCAACGTCAGATTCATGATGAGTCCTCCCCTTCTCTTCTCTCGCGGCCCATTGTATGGGGCCGCGGTTACGGTCCGATGACCGCGGGAACGGAGGAGGGGAGGGAAGGGGAAACGTCGCCTAGTCCCTGATGAAGCGATCGATCTGGTCCTGCAGGCCCAGCACGATGAGCTCGTCGCCGCGGTGCATCACCGTGTCCTCGTCGCCGTGGCGGAAGTCGAGGCCCGGCGTGATCGCGCCCACGATCGTGATGCCGTAGCGTTCGCGCACGTGCGCCTGCCCCACGGTCTTGTTGGCCATCGAGGCGGGCGTGTGGATCTTCACCACGGTGTACGGTCCCTCGATCTCGATGTAGTCGAGGTATTCGCCGGCCACGAGATGCCCCACGCGCTTGCCGGCGTCCGCCTCCGCGCTGATGATGTGCCGCGCTCCCATGCGCTGCAGGATGCGCGTATGCTCCTTGGAGACCGACTTGGCCCAGATGTCCGTGACGCCCGCGTCGAGCAGGTTGCCGATGGTGAGCACCGAGGCCTCGATGCCGTCGCCGATGGCCACCACGGCCTTGGTGAAGTCCTGCGCGCCGATCTGGTCGACGGCGAGCACGTCGGTCATGTCCGCCTCGACGACGTTGAACACGTTGGACCACCGGGCCACGAGCACGGGATTCCTGTCCACGGCGAGCACGTCCTGCCCCAGATCGTTGAGCGTCTGGGCCACCGCGCTGCCGAACCGTCCCAGTCCCACCACCAGGACGCTGTTGCCTGCTGACGCCATGCCGTTCCTTTCCTAGCCCACCACGATGCTTTCCTCGGGGTAGCGTACCACTGAGGCAGGCCGCGGCTTGGAGATCGAATACGCGATCGTCATGGGGCCCAGACGTCCCACGATCATGAGGAACGCGAGCACGTAGAGCGAGGCCGGCTGCTGCACGCTCGCCACGCCCACGGAGTAGCCGCCGAGGCTGAACGCGGAGCTCGCCTCGAAGATCGCGTCGCCGAAATCGCAGCCGGTGATGATGATCAGCGCGATGGCAGCGAAGTACACGAGCGTCAGGCAGGTGACCGCGATGCTCACGGCCATGAGCCGCACCTGACGGGGGATGCGGCGGTGGAACACCGTGATGTCGCGGCGGTTCGCGAACGCCGCGCGGCAGATGAGCAGCAGCACCGCGAACGTGGTGACGCGGATGCCTCCGCCGGTGGAGGAGCTGCCGGTGCCGATGAACATCATGCCGCTCATGAACACCTTGGTCTGCTCGCTCACCATCGGCACCCACGAGATGTCGAATCCGGCGGAGCGCGGCATCACGGCGGCGGAGATCGCCTTGCTGAACTTCGAGGAGTCGGTGGACCCGGGCGGGAACAGCACCGGGTTGTTCCACTCGTTGGCGATGAACCAGCTGAACGAGAGCAGCACGAGCAGGAAGGTGGTGAGCAGCGTGAGCTTGGTGTGCAGGCTCCAGCGCCGGGGCGAACGGCGGTGGACCGTGGTCCGGAAGACGTTGAGGATCACCGGGAAGCCGATGGTGCCGATGAACGCGCTTACGAGGATGGGCAGGCCCACGTTCCAGTCGCTGACGTGGAAGCCGGTGGCGTCCGGCGTGAAGCCGGTGTTGTTGTACGCCGAGACCGCGTAGAACAGCGACTGCCACACGGTCCACCAGAAGGCCCCGCCGTTGTTGCGGTACAGGCCGGGGAACAGGGAGACGAAGGTGACGGTCTCGATGACGAACGTGCTGGTGAGTACCACGGCGATGATGCCCCTGACCTCGCTGAGCTTGGTGGCGCCCAGCTCGGTGGCGGTGAGCAGACGCTGGGAGACCTTGAGACGGCGGCTGACGCCCAGCGTGATCATGGAGGCGAACGTCATGACGCCCAGGCCGCCCAGCTGCACGGCGATCAGGATGATCGCCTGGCCGAACATCGTCCAGTGCAGCGCCGTGTTGACCACGGGGATGCCGCACGTGGACAGCGCCGAGACGGCGGTGAAGAACGCGATGTGCGGCGAGGTGACGCCGTATCCGCGCGAGGACGCGGGCAGGAGCAGCAGGAGCATGACGACGATGATCAGCGTCATGAAGTAGCACACCGAGAGCCGTCCCGGATGCGAGAGCAAACGGTCGGTGAGCGAACGGTAGTCGATGCGGCGGCGCGGGACCGCATCGGAGGGGATGCCCTGGTGCAGGGTGTGCTTGACCCAGTCCGGCGCCTCGTATTCGTCCATGCGGTTGGCCGAGGCGAGCTGCTCGTTCGAGAGCGTCGTGACGAGGTCGGAGGTGTCGGCCCGCCGCGTCCATCCCATCGCGGCCGGCGCGTAGCCCCCGGTGCCGCGCGCCGTGCGTCGACGGCGACGGGGCATGAAGATGCGTCGCATTCGTTTCGGTTTCACAATGCCTCCGATCATACGCCGCCCCATGGCTTATGGTCCGTGGACGCGGTCCGCGCCGCTCCCGCGGTCCGTGTGGCCGCCCTCCGCGCGCCCCCACGCGTGCTGGATGCGGACAGCCGCTAGGATTGGGGAGTAATCGTACGAAAGGAATCCTCATGAGCATTCGCCACGCCGTGGTGGTCACCCATCAGCGTCTGCGTTCCAGCGGCACGGCAGTCGCCGAGGTGGTCGGCCAGCTGCGCCGCATGGGATTCGAGGTGTCGATCGTGGACAACCTCGAGGCTCCGGAGTTCGGCTCCGTCACGCCGGTGGTGAACCGGGACACGGAGATCGTGGTGGTGCTCGGCGGCGATGGGACCATCCTGCGCGCGGCCGAGCTCGTGCACTGCACCGAGGTGCCGATCGTCGGCATCAACATGGGGCACGTGGGGTTCCTCGCCGAGTTCGAGAGCTTCCAGCTGTCCGAGGCCATCCGGCGCATCGCGGAGCACGACTATTCGATCGACGAGCGCATGATCGCCCACGTGGACGTGCATCTGCCCGGCGCGGACGAGCCGCTGCGCGACTGGGCGCTCAACGACATCACGGTGGAGCGCGCCGACCGCGGCAAGATGGTGGAGCTCGCCATCCGGGTGGACGGCGTGGACATGAGCTCGTTCGGATGCGACGGCGTGATCGTCTCCACGCCCACGGGCTCCACGGCGTACGCGTTCTCCGCGGGAGGGCCGATCATCTGGCCCAACGTGCAGGCGTTGCAGCTCGTGCCGCTGGCCGCGCACGCCCTGTTCGCGCGCCCGCTGGTGATCGGCGCGGGCTCGACGTTCAGCCTGGAGGTGCTCGGCAACTCGATGTCCGAGGGATGGATCTGCTGCGACGGGCGCCGCCAGCGCGTGCTGCCCCAGGGCACGCGCATCGACGTGAGGCAGTCGCGCGACACGCTGCTGCTGGCCCGGCTCTCCGGGGTGCCGTTCACCAGACGTCTGGTCTCCAAGTTCGATCTGCCCGTGGTGGGATGGCGCGAGCAGGCCCAGCATGCGCAGGACGCGCACGGCGGGGAATCGGGCGGGCGGGACGCGCGCTGATGCTCGAGGAACTGGAGATCCGCAACCTCGGCCCGATCCGTCACGCGCTGCTCGACTTCGCGCCCATCCGCCACGCCCTGCTGGACTTCGCGCCGGGCATGACGGCGATCACCGGCGAGACCGGCGCCGGCAAGTCCATGCTACTCAACGCGATCCGGCTTATCTCCGGCGCCTCCGCGGACGCCGGGCGCATCAGCGCCGGCGCGGACGAGACGCGTGCGCAGGGCGTGTTCGCGGTGCCGGAGGGATCGCGCGCCGCGGCCATCGCCGACGACGCCGGCGCGCCCGAGCAGGACGGCGAGCTGTTCCTCACGCGCTCCGTGCCCGCCAAGGGCCGTTCGCGCGCCATGCTCAACGGGCACAGCGTGCCGCGCGGCGTGCTCGCGCACGTCAGCGGGGAACTGGTCACGATCCACGGGCAGGCCGACCAGCTGCGCATCGCCTCCGCGTCGCGCCAGCGCGAGTTCCTGGATGCCTATGCCGGGGACCGTGCCGCGCTGGACGCCTACCATGCCGCATGGCAGGCACTCAGGGACATGGACGACAAGCTCGCCCGGCTGCAGGGGCAGGAGGCGCAGGCCCGCCAGCGCGCCGACTACCTCAAGGACGCGATCGCGCGCATCGACCGCGTGGATCCGCAGGTCGGAGAGGACGCCGATCTCAAGTCCAAGCGCGACCGCATCGAGAACGCGGCCGCGATCGCGCAGGGCGTGGGCGGTGCCGTGGCGGCGCTCGACTCCGCGCAGATGGGCTACGACGATGACGGCGGCGCGGGCGTGACCCAGCTCATCGACCGGGCCGTGCAGTCGCTGCGCGGCATCCACGTGGGCGGCGTGTTCGACGAATCCGCGGACCGTCTGGAGGCGATCGGCGGGGAAATCGCCGACGTGGTGCTCGCCCTGACCCGTCAGGTGGACGACGGCGAGGAGGGCGCCGATCTCGACGCGATCAACGAGCGCATCCACGACCTCGACGAGCTGACGCGCCGCTGGGGGCCGGAGCTGGACGACGTGATCGCATGGCGCCGGCAGGCCGGGCTCGAGCTGGAGGATCTGGACGCCTCGCCGGAGAAGATCGACGAGCTGCGCCGACGCCGCGAACAGCTGGCGCAGGATGCCGTGGACGCGGCCGTGGTGCTGCACGCCGCGCGCGTCAAGGCAGCGCAGGAGCTCAGCCGCACGGTGAGCGGCGAGCTTGCCGAGCTGGCGATGTCCGGCGCAGGGCTGGACATCGCCGTCACGCAGCGCTTCGACGACGCCGGCAGCGTCGAGGATGCCGCGGCAGCGCTGGAGGCGCACGGCGGCGACGACATCGCCTTCCTGTTCACGCCGTTCCCCGGCTCCCCGCAGCTGCCGATGGGCAAGAGCGCGTCCGGCGGCGAGCTGAGCCGCCTCATGCTGGCGATGGAGCTCGCCTCGGCCGAACGGCACCGCGACGACGACGCGCTGCCGGGAGACTCGGACGGCCGAACCGGCATGACGTTCATCTTCGACGAGGTGGACGCCGGCGTGGGCGGCAAGGCGGCCGTCGAACTGGGCAGACGTCTCGCGCAGCTGGCGCGCACGTCGCAGGTCATCGTCGTCACGCACCTCGCGCAGGTGGCCTCGTGGGCGGACGCGCAGTTCGTGGTGAGCAAGGCCGCGTCCGACGGCGAGGGCGTGTCCACGGCGGTGACGCGAGCCGACGACGAGGACCGCGTGCGCGAGATCGCGCGCATGCTCTCCGGCAGCGAATCCGAGACCTCGCTCGACCATGCGCGCGAGCTGCTCGCGCAGTCCAGCCTCGACTGACCCGCATCCGCCGTGCGATCGGAACAGACCGCACCGACCCGAACGAAAGGATCCATCGTGACCGACTTCGCGAACGATTCCGCAGATGATTCCACGGCCGATGCCGCCGCCAACGCCGGCAGGGCCGCCATCTTCGACCTCGACGGCACACTGCTCGACTCCATGGGCGTGTGGGACCAGATCGACGTCGACTCCCTCGCCAAGCGCGGCATCGACGTGCCGGACGACTACGTGCTCAAGGTCGGCTCCATGCAGTTCCGGCAGATCGCCGAATACACGATCGCGCGCTTCGACCTCACGGACACGCCCGAGCAGCTCATGGCCGAGTGGGACGACATGGCCCGCGAGGCGTACGGCACCATGGTCGAGGCCAAGCCGCACGCGCGCGAGTATCTGGAGCATCTCAGGGCCACCGGCGCCAGGCTCGCCGTGGCGACCTCGCTGCCGCCCTCGCTCAGGGAGCCGGCCATGAAGCACGTGGGCATCTTCGACCTGTTCGACGCGATCGTGAGCGTGGACGACGCCAACGACGTGGGCAAGGACCGGCCGGACGTCTACCTGCTCGCCGCGTCGCGTCTGGGCGTGCGGCCGGAGGACTGCACGGTGTTCGAGGACATCCTGATCGGCATCCGCTCCGCCAAGTCCGTGGGGATGCGCGTGTGGGCCATGCACGACGATTCGTCCGACTGCGACTGGGCCGAGATCTGCGACGAGGCCGACGGCGTGCTTTTCGACTTCGCCGAGGCCCCGCGCACGCTGTAGTTCTCCCGGTCTTTCCGCCGTTCCGGGCGTCCGCGTGGCTCTGTTTGCCATCCCGAGCGAAGCGTGGTCTTGCTTGTGGTCATCCTGAGCGAAGCGCAGCGGAGTCGAAGGATCCTTGACACCATGCAGTGCGTTCAAAGATCCTTCGACTCCGGCTGCGCCTCCGCTCAGGATGACGGGGAGGGGCGCCGCTCAGGACGCTCAGGACGATCAGGGAGACGGGGAGGGGCGCCGCTCAGGATGACTGGGAGGGGCGTCGCTCAGGACGACAGGGAAGGGGGCGGCGCCGCTCAGGACGATCAGGACGACGAGGAAGAGACGGCGTCATCCTTCAGGATGACGGGGGAGCGGGACGGCATCGCCAGGAATGACGGGGCGGCAACTGTTATGTCCATGACTTGCACAGCTACCATCGGATATCATACTGTTATATATGACAGCAAAACGGTACCGCCTCGGCCGCCGCCATGTCGCATGGCGGCGCATCGGAAAGGAGCCGCGGTGAAACTGACCGTCTCATCGACGTCCGGACAGCCGATCTACGGGCAGATCAAGCGCCAGATCCGCGAGGCCGTCCTCGCCGGCGAACTCAAGCCGGGACAGGCCCTGCCGTCCCTGCGCAGGCTCGCCAAGGAGCTGCGCATCTCCGTGCTCACCGTCACCCGCGCGTACGGCGAACTGGCCGACGAGGGCGTCGTCGAGAACGTGCAGGGCAAGGGCACCTTCGTGGCCGAGCACGGAGACGAACGTCTGCGTCGTCAGCTGATCGCGCGCGTCGACGCCTCGCTCGACAGGGCCTGCGCCGACGCCAGTGCCGCGGGCATCCCCCTGCTCGATCTGCTCTCCATGCTCGAGGCCCGATACGACGCGTACCAGCAGCGCCCGTAGCTCCCGCGCTGGCGCAGGTTGGAACGAATGGAACCGGTCGATCGGGAATGGGCAGGCCGTGCGTCCGGGCGGAGCATGGGTAAGACAGGAGCACGGGTGAGACAGGAGCACGGGGGAGCATAGGATGGACGGCATGAAGATCGCTGCTTTTGACGTAAGGGAAGACGAGCGCGCCGACTTCGCCGCGGCCTCCGAACGCACGGGCGCGGCGGTGGAGCTGCACGCCGAGCCGCTGACCGCCGCCAACGCGGAACTCGCGCGAGGGGCCGCCGGCGTGAGCGTGCTGGGCCACAGCCAGCTCGACGCGAACCTGCTGGAGACGCTGCACGGCATGGGCGTGGACGTGGCCGCCACGCGCACCATCGGCGTGAACCACATCGACATGGACGCGGCCAGGCGGCTCGGCATGGCCATCCTCAACGCCGACTACGCGCCCAACGGCGTGGCCGAATACACCGTCATGTTCATGCTGCTCGTGTTGCGCAACTACAAGCCGGCCCTGTGGCGCGGCCAGGTGTACGACTTCTCCCTCGAAGGACTGCAGGGCCGCGAGATGCGCAACCTCACCATCGGCGTGATGGGCACCGGGCGCATCGGCCGCACGGTCATCCGGATCCTCACCGGCTTCGGCTGCCGCATCCTCGCGTACGATCCGTACCCGAACCCCGAGGTCGCCAAGACGGCCGAATACGTCGACATCGACACGCTGTACGCCGAATCCGACCTCATCACCCTGCACATGCCGCTCATCACCGAAGGCCCGCACGCCAACGTGCACATCATCAACCGCGACACCATCGCGCGCATGAAGGACGGCGTGGTGCTCATCAACTGCGCCCGCGGCGAGCTCATGGACCTCGAGGCCCTGATCGACAACATCGAGGCCAAGAAGATCGGCGGGCTCGGCCTCGACACCGTGGAGACCGAGGAGGAGCTCATCCACCGCGACCGCCGCACCGACATCCTCACCAACCGCGGCATCGCCTACCTGCGCCAGTTCCCCAACGTGGTGATGACCCAGCACATGGCGTTCTACACGGATGCGGCCGTCACGTCCATGGTCGACCACTCCGTCGAAGGCATCAAGGCCGTGACCGAGACGGGGGAGTACCGCACGCGCCTCGTGTGACGGCCTCGACGCGCGTTACAGCACGGCCACGTGCTCGGCGGCGCGCGACACCTCGAAGCGCTGGAGCTCCAGCGCTTCGCCGCGCTCGCGGTCCTGCTCCTCCTGACTGATGCGCGCGGTCAGCGCCGCCGTGGGCGCCGAGTAGATCACCTCGTCGTAGCGACGCCCGTCGCGCTCCACCACGTCGTTGCGGCGGCCTGTCTCCGCGAAGCCGAGCGACTCGCACATGTGGCGGGCCCTGAGGTTGAACGCCCACACCTTGACGGTGACGGTCACGGCCCCGAGCTGGGACGCGGCCAGCTGGATCGCGAGCCTCAGCGCGGCGCTGCCGTAGCCGTGGTCCTGGAAGTACGGTCCGATGAGCACGCCGAGCACGGCGCTGCGGTCGGGATCCGTGCAGCCGGAAGCGCTGACGTGACCGATGACGAGGCCTCGCGGGCCGATCACGGTGCGGCCGAACTGGTGCTCGTCGTCCCTGTCGCTGCGTTCGTGCAGCAGCCGTTCCGCCTCGTCGTCGGGCAGGATGTCCGTGGAGGCGCGGAAGCCGTCGGCGACGGCGTAGTCGTTGAGCCAGGTCTTCAGGGTCGGATAGTCATCGGGTTCGGTGACCCGCAGCGTTACGGTGTTCTCGGACATGTCGAATCCCTTTCGTTCGTCGTTTTTCATTGTAGGAACCGACGTTACGGCCGTGTGATGCGGTGCGGATGACGTGTCGGGAAACGGGACGTGAACGTTCGGGCGCATACGCGTTCGCCCCGCGGGGAGGGACCCTGCGGGGCGAACGGAAGCGGTAGGGGCGGGCGGAACGGACGCCCGCGCGTCACAGCGCCTGTGCGGCGCGGTCGACGAACGCCTCCATGCCGTCGATGTCCACGACGTCATGGAAGCGCACGGGCGCGCTTTCCAGCCCGCGCAGCGCAGCCGGAGCCTTGGTGCCGGTCTGCGCGGCCAGCTCGTCCATGCAGGCGAAGTCGGTGCCGGACGCGTCGAAGCCGAGCGCCTCGTTGACCACGCGCGGGAACTTGTAGGGGCTCGCGGTGGACAGCAGCACGCGCGGCGTGAGCGGATCGGCGGGGATCTGCCGCATCACGAAGTAGCCGCACGCGGTGTGCGGGTCGATGACGTAGCGGTTGCGCTTCCAGCAGTCAGCGATCGCCTCGCGCACCTGATCCTCGTCGGCCCAGCCGCAGCCGAACACGCGACGGATCTTGGCGAGCATCTCCTCGGGGATCTCGTAGCAGCCGTAGTTCTTCAGGTCGTTCATGAGCATGGCGATCAGGCGCGTGTCCTTCTCGGCGAAGTAGTACAGCATGCGCTCCAGGTTCGACGAGATCAGGATGTCCATCGACGGGCTGATCGTCTGGAAGAACGGACGGTTGCGGTTGTACGAGCCGGTCGTCAGGAAGTCGAACAGCACGTTGTTCCTGTCCGAGGCGACGATGAGATGCTTGACGGGCAGGCCCAGCAGCTTCGCGTAGTAGCCGGCGAGCACGTCGCCGAAGTTGCCGGTGGGCACCACGAACTCCACCTCGTCGCCGGTGTTGATGATCTGCTGCTGCAGCAGCTGCGCGTACGCGGAGAAGTAGTAGACGACCTGTGGCACGAGGCGGCCCACGTTGATGGAGTTGGCGGACGAGAGCGTCACATGCGAGTCGGAGGCGAGCTTCGCGGCGAAGTCGCGGTCGCCGAAGATGCGCTTGACGGCGGACTGCGCGTCGTCGAAGTTGCCCTTCACGGCGGCCACCTGCACGTTGGCGCCGGTCTGCGTGGTCATCTGCAGCTGCTGGACCTCGCTGACCTTGCCCTCCGGGTAGAACACGGTGATGCCGGTGCCCGGCGCGTCGGCGAATCCGGCCAGCGCGGCCTTGCCGGTATCGCCGGAGGTGGCGGTGAGGATCATGATCCGCTCGTCCGTCTCGCCCCCGGCCGGTGTGGTGCGCGCCATGAAGCGCGGCAGGATCTGCAGGGCCACGTCCTTGAACGCGGAGGTCGGGCCGTTGAACAGCTCGAGCACGAAGTCGTCGCCCAGCGGCTTGAGCGGCGTGATGGCCGGATCGGCCCACTGGTCGCCGTACGCCTCGGCGATGCAGGCCTTCAGCTCGTCGGCGGAGTAGTCCGGCAGCAGCGCGGACAGGACGTCGAGGGCGATCTCCTGATAGCTCTTGGAGGCGATGTTGGCCAGATCGACGTGGGTCTCGCCCAGCGAGTCGGAGACGAACAGGCCGCCGTCGTCGGCGATGCCCTTGCGGATGGCCTGCTTCGCGGTGAGGGAGTCGGTGGTGCTGCGCGTGCTGTGGAAAGTCGTCACGGATGCGTCCTTTGGTCTGGGAATCTGCCGTCGGAACCGAAATGAGACCGGCCCTTCAACAATAATGGGTCCGGCCTACGAAAGGCCGGACCCATTCCATAATGTGCGGCATGTCGCGCAGCTGCCTCGCGCGGCTGCGACGCGCGACGGCCGGATCAGTCGGCGTCCGCCGACCTGCCGAAGATGCCGCGGTCGGCGTGATGCCCCTGCACGAACCAGTAGGCGAGCCCCACGAAGATCGCGCCGCCCACGATGTTGCCCAGCGTGGCCGCGGACAGGTTGTACAGGATGCCCGGCACGCCCACCACGGACGGGTCGGCGCCGGAGGACGGCAGCGCGTAGCCGGACAGCCTGGCCACGAAGCCCATCGGCAGGAAGAACATGTTCGCCACGCAGTGCTCGAAGCCGCAGGCCACGAACGCGCTGATCGGCAGCAGGATGCCCACCACCTTGTCCGCCACGGAGCGGGCCGCGAAGCCGATGCGCACCGCCAGGCACACGAAGATGTTGCACAGGATGCCGCGGAAGAACAGCGTCCACCAGCCGGGCGCGATCTTGGCGGCGGCCACCGCGATGGCGGTGGTGCCGGCGGCGCCGGAGTTGAGGTCGAGGATGCCCGCCATGGAGACCAGGAACACGGCGATCAGCGCGCCGGCGAGGTTGCCCAGCCACACCACGAGCCAGTTGACGAGCATCTCGCCGAACCCGATGCGATGCTCGGCCACGCCGGAGACCATGAGCGAGTTGCCGGTGAACAGCTCGGATCCGCAGCACAGCACCAGCACCAGGCCCAGGCAGAACGCGAGGCCTCCGAGCAGCTTGGCCGCGGCGAACGACAGCGTAGAATCGGACGTCACCACGATGAAGAACAGGGCGCCGAACCCGATGAACGCGCCGGCGAACATGGCGGAGACCACCAGCCGCAGCAGCGGGGTGCGCACCTTCTTCTCCGCCGCGGCGTCCACGGCCTCCTCGACCTGCGCCGGGGTGAGCGCGTTCACTGATGGCTGCTGGGCGGTGTGCTGTGTCACGATCGTTCCTTCTCTACTGCGTCGTATCGGTTGTCGTTGCGAGGCGTCTGCGCGCCCGCACCCGTCGCGGCACGGCGACGGGCCATCAGACACTCTAGCGCCCCGCGCCGGGGAACGGACCGCGTTGCCATCGATTTGCACGGGTGCGGCTATCATCGAGTCAAGTTGTTTCATTTCCCGGTAAGGGGGCGGCCATGAGTCAGACGAGCGACGCGCTCGATCCCGAGACGTTCCGGGCGGTGTGCGGCCGCGCCGACGCCGCGTCGGCGGCGCAGACGGCGCTGGCGCAGGCCGACGGGCAGACCAAGAACGCCCTGCTGCTGGCCCTGGCCGACGCCCTGACCGCGCGGGCCGGCGAGATCGAACGCGCCAACGCGCTCGACATGGAGGAGGCCGAGGCGTCCGGCATGGACCGGGGCAAGCTCGACCGCCTGCGCTTCGACGCGGGGCGCATCGAGGCCACCGCGCGGGGCGTGCGCGACGTGGCCGCGCTGCCCGACCCCGTGGGCGAGATGGTGCGCGGGCGCAACATGCCCAACGGCATGCGCCTCAACCAGGTGCGCGTGCCCATCGGCGTGATCGGCATGATCTACGAGGCGCGTCCCAACGTCACCGTCGACGTGGCCGCGCTGTGCCTCAAGTCCGGCAACGCCGTGCTGCTGCGCGGCGGGCACGCCGCCGAGCGGACCAACGCCGCGACGCTGCGGATCGTGGGCGAGACGCTGGCCGCGCGGGGCTTCGACCCGGCGCTCGTGGCCTCCGTGGACGAGTTCGGGCGCGACGGCGCCACGGCGATGATGGAGGCGCGCGGGCACATCGACCTGCTGGTGCCGCGCGGCGGCGCCGGCCTCATCCAGGCCGTGGTGCGCAACTCCAAGGTGCCGGTCATCGAGACGGGCGCCGGCAACGTGCACATCTACGTGGACCGCACCGCGGACCTCGCCAAGGTCGTGCCGATCGTCGTCAACGCCAAGACGCAGCGCGTGGGCGTGTGCAACGCGGCGGAGAAGCTGCTGGTGCACCGTGACGTGGCGGCCGCGTTCCTGCCGGTCGTCGCCGAGGCGCTGTACGCGAAGGGCGTCACGCTGCGCGCCGACGAGGAGGCGTACGCGATCCTCGGCCCGGTGCCCGTCGGCGAGGGGGCGCTGGAGCATGCCGACGCCGACGACTGGGACACCGAGTATCTGGCGCTCAGGATGGGCGTGAAGCTCGTGGGGTCGCTCGACGAGGCCATCGGCCACATCAACGCCCACTCCACCGGGCACACCGAGGCGATCCTCGCCGAGGACTACTCCGCCATCGAGGAGTTCACCCGGCGCATCGACTCGGCGGTGGTGATGGTGAACGCCTCGACGCGCTTCACCGACGGCGGCATGTTCGGGCTGGGCGCGGAGCTCGGCATCTCCACGCAGAAGATGCACGCGCGCGGGCCCATGGGGCTCGAGGAGCTGACGACGACCAAGTGGATCGGATACGGAACAGGACAGGTGCGCGCATGAACGACGACGTGATGAAGGTGCTGGACGTGGACACGAGCGACCCGAAGCTGGGGCTGAGGATCGCCGCCGAACGGCTGAGCATGGTGCGCTACGTGTTCCTGGTGCAGATCGAGGACGGCATCGCCTCCGCCGCGCAGCGCGCCTCGCTGGAGTACGCGGACGCCGTGCTCATCGGCTGGCCGGAGCCCGACGCGGAGGACGTCGTGGAGCTCGACGCCGACCAGCTCAGAGCCCTGCGCGAGCACATGACGCTCATGGAGCAGTACGTCGGCAAGTTCCGCACCATGGAACGCGAAGGCGACGTGGACGGCATGACCGACACGCTCATCCGCATCACCGAGCGCGTGGCCGAGGTGCGCCGCGCCTTCCAGCCGGACTTCCCGCTGCCCACGTTCGCCGAGATCCGGCGCGTGGTGCAGGACGAGTGGGACGAGGAGATGAACCAGATCGACCCGCAGGACCAGAGCCCCACCGCCGAGCAGATCGAGGAGCAGACCAGGCTCGCCGAGGAGGCGGACGGCGAGGGCGCGGACCGGGAGAAGGCCGAGTGAGCGCCGAACGCCGCATGTCCGACCTGTCGGCGCTGTCGCTCGACGAGGCCGGCGGCCGCCAGTCGGCGCGCGGCAACCGCCATGCGACGCCGCGCGTGGGCATCATGGGCGGCACGTTCGATCCCATCCACAACGGGCATCTGGTGGCCGCCTCCGAGGTGGCGTGGGTGTACGACCTCGACGAGGTGATCTTCGTGCCCACCGGACGTCCCGTCTTCAAGCTGGACAAGCACGTCACCAACGCCGAGGACCGCTACCTGATGACGGTCATCGCCACCGCGTCGAACCCGAAGTTCACGGTCTCGCGCGTGGACATCGACCGCCCCGGCGTGACGTACACCATCGACACGCTGCGCGACATCCGGGCCCTCAGGCCCGACGCCGAGCTGTTCTTCATCACCGGCGCGGACGCCGTGGCGGAGATCATGCGGTGGAAGGACGCGGAGAGCATGTGGGACCTCGCGCGCTTCGTGGCCGTCACGCGCCCGGGCTACTCCTCGAGCCTCAAGGGGCTCAAGGTGGACGACCTGCCCAGGGGACGCGTGGACATGCTCGAGATCCCCGCGCTGGCCATCTCGTCCACGGACGTGCGCCGCCGCAGCCAGAAGGGCGAGCCGGTGTGGTACCTCGTGCCGGACGGCGTGGTGCAGTACATCGGCAAGCACGGCCTGTACCGCCGCTGAGCGCGACACCGCGCGGACGCACCCGTCTTCCGCGGCCGTTACACTGGTGCAACGTCAATCGTTGTGAGACCGACGTTGGGAGACATCTTGGGCGCGATCCTCGAAGGAAAACCTGATAAGAACCTCATCCTGGTGACGGGCCGATCACACCCCAAGCTGGCGCGCGACGTGGCCGACCAGCTCGGCATCGACGTGCTGGAGACCACCGCCTACGACTTCGCCAACGGCGAGATGTACGTGCGATACACGGAGTCCGTGCGCGGCGCCGACGTGTTCGTCATGCAGACCCACTCCACGCCGGTGAACAAGGCCATCATGGAGCAGATCATCATGATCGACGCGCTCAAGCGCGCGTCCGCCCGCTCCATCACCGCCGTGTGCCCGCTGCTGGGCTACTCCCGCCAGGACAAGAAGCATCAGGGCCGCGAGCCCATCTCCTGCCGTCTGGTCTTCGATCTGCTGGCCACCGCCGGCGCGGACCGCATCATGTCCGTGGACCTGCACGCCGCGCAGTCTCAGGGCTTCTTCGACGGCCCGGTCGACCATCTCATCGCCATGCCGGTGCTCGTGGACTACATCCGCGACCGCTTCCAGGGCCAGCTCGACAACGTCACCGTCGTCTCCCCGGACGCCGGCCGCATCCGCGTGGCCGAGCAGTGGGCGCAGCGTCTCGGCGGCGGCCCGCTCGCCTTCGTGCACAAGACGCGCGACATCACCCGTCCCAACCAGGCCGTGGCCAACCGCGTGGTGGGCGACGTGACCGGCAAGGACTGCGTGCTCGTGGACGACCTCATCGACACGGCCGGCACCATCGCCGGCGCGTGCCAGGTGCTTGCGAACGCCGGCGCCAGGTCGGTGACCGTGGTCGCCACGCACGGCGTGTTCTCCGGCCCCGCGGTGGACCGCCTCAAGGCGTGCGGCGCCCGCGAGATCGTGGTGACCGACACGGTCCCGATCCCGGAGGAGAAGCGCTGGGACGGCCTGACCGTGCTGTCCATCGCGCCGCTGCTGGCCAGCGCCATCCGCGCGGTGTTCGACGACGGCTCGGTGGCCGAGCTGTTCGACACCTACCCGGAGCACCACGGCCAGGGCTTCCTGTTCGCCTGACGCCGGGACGTATGGCATAATGAGCACTTGGCGGGTTCGCCGCCCGCCCATTCCCCCATGGTGTAATGGCAGCACACGGGTCTTTGGAACCCTTTGTCTTGGTTCGAGTCCAGGTGGGGGAGCCTGTCGATGCAGGGGCCGTTCCGCTTCGAGCGTTCGAGGCGGAACGGCCCCTCGTCGTATCGGCGGCGCCGCAACGGCGTCGCCGCATCGCGGGGCTGCGGCCCGTTCGGGGGCGCGTTCCCGCACACAACCGGAAAGGATTCTTGCCTCATGGAGCTTTCAGCCGCCATCGTTCTGGCCGCGGGTGAGGGGACCCGCATGCGTTCGTCCACGCCCAAGGTGCTGCACGCCTTCGCCGGAAGGACCTTCCTCAACCGCGTCATGGATTCCGTGTCCGCGCTCGGCCCGAAGGCGCTGGCCGTGGTGGTGCGCTACCAGGGGGAGCGCGTCGCCGAGGCCGCCCGCTCGTATGATCCGGACGTGACCATCGTCGAACAGGACGAGATCCCCGGCACCGGACGCGCCGTGCAGTGCGCGATGGCGTCGCTCGACGACTCCCTGCAGGGCGCCGTGCTCATCGCCGCCTCCGACATGCCGCTGCTCGACGCCGCCACGCTGCGCGCCCTGCTCGACTTCCACGAGACCAACCGCAACGGCGCCACCGTGCTCACCGCAACGCTGGACGATCCCACCGGCTACGGCCGCATCATCCGCGGCCAGGACGGCTCCGTGCTGCGCATCGTCGAGCAGAAGGACGCCAATGGCAGCGAGCTCGCCGTGCGCGAGGTGAACACGTCCGTGTACGTGTTCGACGCCGCCGTGCTGCGCCGCGCCATCGCCGGACTCGACGCGAACAACGCGCAGGGCGAGTTCTACCTCACCGACGCGCTGGAGACCGCGCGCGAACTGGGACTGAAGGTCGGCGCGTTCGCCGCCCCCGACGCGCTGAGCGTGGAGGGCGTCAACGACCGCGTGCAGCTGGCCGCGCTCGCCAAGGCGCACAACCGCCGCGTGTGCGAGCGCTGGATGCGCGAGGGCGTGACGATCCTCGACCCGGACACCACGTGGATCGAGGACGACGTGGAGCTGGCCCGCGACGTGACCGTGCTGCCCGGCTCGTTCCTGCAGGGCCGTACGACGGTGGGCGAGGGAGCCGTGGTGGGTCCGTACACCACGCTCATCGACGCGACGATCGACGCGGAGGCGACGGTGGAGCGCTCCCGCATCCAGGGCACGCACATCGGCGAGCGCGCGAACATCGGCCCGTGGACGTACCTGCGTCCCGGCAACGACCTCGGCCCGGACACCAAGGCCGGCGCGTTCGTGGAGATGAAGAAGGCGCACATCGAGGAGGGCACCAAGGTGCCGCACCTGAGCTACGTGGGTGACGCGCACCTGGGATCCCACACCAACATCGGCGGCGGCACCATCACCGCCAACTACGACGGCGTGCACAAGAACCACACCGAGATCGGCTCCAACGTGCATGTGGGAGCGGGCAACCTGTTCGTGGCCCCCGTCACCGTGGGCGACGGCGTGACGACGGGCGCGGGCAGCGTGATCCGCCATGCCGTGCCGGACGACGCGATGGTCTACTCCGAGAACACGCAGCACGTGGTCGAGGGCTGGAAGCCCGCCTGGGAGCGCTGATCCGATGGCCGCACACGCAGATTCCATCGCGGACGTCCGCATCGCCGCCCTCGCAGCCGACAGGATGAAGGCCACGGACATCGTCGCGTTCGACGTGTCCCAGGCGCTCGGCATCACCGACGTCTTCCTCATCGCCTCCGCCTCCAACGAGCGTCTGGTGCTCGCCGTGGCCGAGGAGATCGAGAAGCGGCTCTTCGTGGAGCGGCACCTCGAGCCGCGCACGCGCGAGGGCCTGACCGAGGCGCAGTGGGTGCTGCTCGACTACGGCGACTTCGTGGTGCACGTGATGCACGACGACGCGCGCGAGTTCTACGGGCTCGACCGCCTGTGGAAGGACTGCCCGGCGATCGACCTCGGACTGCCGGAGGATCCGTCCGCCGCGCCGAACGCCGGCGAAACCGCCGAGGTCGCTGAGACAAGGAGCGAACGATGACGTCCATGGGCGATCTGTACGGCGACACCGCGCATGCGCATCCCCGCCATGTCTCCACGGTGATCCTGGTCCGTCACGGCCGCACCTCCTACAATCTGGCCGGCCGCTTCCAGGGGCAGGTCGACATTCCGCTCGACGAGACCGGCCTGTGGCAGGTCGCGCGCACCGGCGAGGCGCTGCGCAGCCTGTACGTGGACCGTCGTCCCGGCACGACGCCGCTGGTCGTGTGCTCCGATCTGACGCGCGCCGCGCAGACGGCGCACGCGTTCGCCGACCCGCTCGGTCTCGAGGTGCATCCCGACGAGCGCGTGCGCGAACGCAGCTTCGGCGACTGGGAGGGCATGCAGGTCGACGATCTGAGGACCCGCTATCCGGAGGACTACCGCGACTATGCCAGCTGGCAGGGCGGGGAGCTGCGCCACGGTGCCGAGCCGCGTCCCGAGGTGGGGCGTCGCGGCGTGGAGGCGCTCAACGAATGGGCGTATTCTGCGGACAACGGCACCACGCTGTTCGTGTTCTCCCACGGCGCGTGGATCTCGCAGGTGGTGTACACGCTCACCGGCGCCCCGCAGGTGCCCGGCGCGAACCCGAACTACTGCGGCGTGGTCTCCATGCGCAACGCCCACTGGGCCCGGCTCACGCTGTCCGACGGCGCGGACGGGCGCGAGCACTGGCGCGTGGTGGACTACAACCACGGTCCCGCGCAGGCGGACACCCCCGAATGGGAGCATCCCGCGCTCTGAATCCTCCGTCGCTTCCCCGGCGCGGCGCATTGTGAGCTTCCCGTGAATTCACGGTTCGTCCCGACGGACGCATGGTAATGTGCAGTCGGCAAACCATCAAGTTCGTTCGCAATCGGTCCGCGCACATGCGTTTGGCGCGGGGGAGGTCGTTGGTGAAAGGGTTCTTCCGCAATATCTCATGGGTTCCGATCGTGGCCGGCGCCCTGGCGGCGGTCACGTCGTTCCTGCTGTCGGCACGGATCGGTCTGGCGGGTTCGGTGATCGGCGTGGCGGTCAGCTCGATCGTCACCGCCATCTCCTCGCAGATCTACCAGAACGTGCTGCGTGACTCCACGAAGAGGATCCAGCAGACCGTGATCGGCGGCGGATCCGACGACTCTGGTTCCGGAGAGGCATCCGAAACCGACGGGGATTCGGCGTCGGAGGGTGTCCGCGGCGAGGGGACCCGGACGGAAGACGCGGCCGGGGCCGACGGCGGATCCGTCCCCTCGGACGCTGCCGCAGCGTCCGGGGCGTCCGGGGAATCCGGAAAGCCCGCTGCGGCGGACGCCGAGGGGAAGTCCCGCGGTCCGCGCGTCGTCGAATCGTCCACCGCGGCCGAGCTGAACGGCCGGCGCGTGGCCATCGGCTCCGGCTCCCGCCACCTCACGTCCCGCGCCGCGCAGTCGCGCGCGGCGGACAGGCGCCGCCGCACCGCCATCATCATCACCATCGCCAGCGCCCTGCTGGCGGTCGCCGCATCGTCCGCGGTGATCATGCTCGTGACCAACGGCCACGGCACCGACTCGGTGGTGCGCGACTGGGTCGCCCCCACCTCCGTGCAGACCACGACTCCGTCGCAGCGTGACGACGCCGACGCCAGGCCGTCGCACACCGCCGACGAGGACGCCACCGCGGAACCTTCCGCCAGCGCCTCCGCCTCCGCGGGCTCCACCGCCGGCACCGCGGACTCCGACGCCACCTCCGGCGCCGCGAACGGCGCCGACACGTCCGGCACCGGCTCGGGCTCCGGCACGTCGTCCGGCTCCGGCCAGTCCACGTCCGGCGCCGATTCCGGAAACTCGTCCGGCAGCGGCACCGGTTCGGATTCCGGCACGTCCGGCAGCGGCACCGGTTCCGGCACGTCGTCCGGCTCCGGCGACGGCTCGAACTCCGGCACGTCCGGAACCACGCAGAACGGCGGTTCCTCGAACTCCGGTTCCGGCACGTCCGGCTCCTCGAACGGCGGTTCGGGTTCCGGCACGTCTGGCGGCGGCTCCGGTTCGAACTCGAACTCGGACTCCGGCTCCGGTTCCGGCACGTCCGGCAACACCGGCGCCGCGGGCAGCGCCGACGACGTGAGCGTCCTGTCCGACGTCCTGTGATCCGACGCCCGGCGACGCATCGGACGCCCGTCCGTTCTAGGATGGCCTATGGCCAGCAGTCAGGGCCACAGTCAAGGCAACAAGGAGAAGGCATGAACCTCATCGAGGCGATGTCGGCACGCCACGCCGTGCGCGACTACGGCGACCGTCCGATCGACCAGACGACGCTCGACACGCTGAAGGCGTCCGTCGCGCGGCTCAACGAGGCGCACGACCTTGACATCCAGCTCGTCCACGACGACGGCGATGCGTTCGGCGAATGCCCCACGCACTACGGACGCTTCAAGGGCGTGCGCCACTGCATCGCCCTCATCGGCAGGGACGGCCCCGAATTGGACGAGAAGGCCGGCTACTGCGGCGAGCGGCTCGCGCTCGAGGCCGTCTCGCTCGGGCTCGACACCGGATGGGCCGTGCTGCACGAGTCGCGCGAGCACGCCGGCGCGTGGCACATGGACGACGACGAGCGCATGCCCGCCGTCATCGCCATCGGATACGGCAACCGTCCCGGCCGTCCGCACCGCAGCAAGCCGGTGGAGGAGCTGGGCGCCGTGGAGGGGGGAACCGTCGACGCGGCCCCCGCATGGTTCGTGCGCGGGCTCGAAGCCGTCCAGCTGGCGCCGAGCGCGCTGGGCAAGCAGCCGGTGCGCTTCACGCTGCTGGCGGACGGACGCACGGTGAGGGCCGAGGCGCTGGAAGGCGTGCAGGCCGAGATCTGCCTCGGCGTGGCCAGGCTGCACTTCGAGCTGGGGGCCCGCGGCGACGGCGAGGACGGGACCGGGGACGTCTTCACGTGGGCGTGATCCCCGCACCGGACAGGCGTGGCCCGACGTCCCGCAGGGGCGCGACACGCAGAGAGCTTGCATCATCGGCGAATCGGGGTATTATCTATCGAGTTGCTTGAAGCAAGCACGGGGCTATGGCGCAGCTGGTAGCGCATCTCCATGGCATGGAGAGGGTCAGGGGTTCGAATCCCCTTAGCTCCACGGAAGTCGCGGGACGCGTTCGCGTTCGTCGCGGCGACCAAGTCAACAAGTCAAGCACGGGGCTATGGCGCAGCTGGTAGCGCATCTCCATGGCATGGAGAGGGTCAGGGGTTCGAATCCCCTTAGCTCCACAATCACAGGCCGGTTCGCAAGAGCCGGCCTTCATTGTTTTTCCCGTGCCTTCGAATCCGGGGTCACAAGATTTCGCAGGGCTCATCTTGTGACCCGAAACCCGAACGGAATCGCACATCAGCATTGCCGGGAATCGGCTTCATTCCGCCGTTGTTCATGTGCGGATGAACAACGGCCCGCCGCACAAGATGAAGCTGCGAAAATCTTGTGCGACGGGTCTAGCCCCCGGTTCGCGCGGAGACGGGAAGTGCCTGCGGTGGACATGTCGTGGACATCGCATCCCCGCCGTCCGCGGCGCCGGGTCTCCTGCCATCATGGATCACAGGAACGGCTTCGGGCGATTGGGGATCATCATGAGGCATCGGAACGCGACGGCCATGCATGAGACGGACACGGATGCGCGTCCGGGCATGCGTGAGCCCTCCCTGCGTGCGCGCCGCCGTCGCCGCGCGATCGCCGTCGCCGTCGCGGTCGCGCTGATCGCCTCGCTCGTCGGCGCGGGCGCCCTGGTCGCGCGCGCATGGATCGCCGGCCTCGGCTCGACGCTGGACGGCATCGCGGGCATCACATCCGTGGCGGGCCGCGTCGGCTCGTCCGCCACGCCGTGGACCACCGATCCGCCGAACTTCACGCGCGTCGCCAGTCCCGTGGACTACAACGGCAACGGCGTCGACGACTACACGGACATCCTCGACGGCGCGCGCCGGGACGCCGAGGCGCTGCCCGCCTACGACGACGGCTACTATGCGGGCGGATATCCGCCGGCGGACCGCGGCGCATGCACGGATCTCGTGTGGCGCGCGTTCGCCGCGGCCGGCTACGACCTCAAGGCCATGGTGGACGCGGACGTGACCGCAAACCCGAAGGCGTACGCGTCCGTGGCGCCCCGGCCGGACCCGAACATCGACTTCCGGCGCACCGGCGTGCTGGGCATGTTCCTCTCGCGCTACGGGCAGACGCTGACCGACGATCCCGCAGACTACGCACAATGGCAGCCGGGCGACATCGTCGTCTTCGAGACCGTGCGGCACATCGCCGTCGTCTCCGATCGGCACAGCGCGTCCACCGGCACGGCCTATCTGCTGCACAACATGGGCGACGACCACCGCGAGAACGACTATCTGGACCAGCCCGGGCGCATGCAGGTGACCGGGCACTACCGCTTCGACGCGTCCAAGGTGCCGTCGAGCGTGCTCAGGGCCTGGAAGGGATGATCCGAAAGGACACCGTCAGTCCCTGCGACGCCTGCCGAGAATCGACAGCAGCACGGCCGCGAAGATGAGCGAGAAGCCGACGATCGAGTTCCACGTGATGCGCTCGCCCCAGAACACGGCGGAGAACCCCACGGCGAACAGGCTCTCGGTGCACATGATGATCGACGCCTGCGACGGCGGCACGTGCGCGAGGCCGATGTTCTGCATGATCTGCGCGGTCATCGTGGCGCCGAGGAACAGGTAGAGGAACGCGACCACGACGCCCGGCTCCAGCCACCCGGCGTCCGGCATCGGTTCGGTGAGCAGCGCCCCCGCCACGAACAGCACGCCCGCCACAAGGAACTGCACCCACGTCACCGCGATGGGATGGAAGCGTTTCGCGTAGACGCCGAGGAACGTGAGGTTGAACGCGAAGATCACCGACGTGCCGATCGTCAGCCAGTCGCCCACGGCAAGCGAGAGCGAACCGCCGTTCTTCAGGGACACGAACCCCACGCCGGCCAGACAGATCACGGCGGCCACCAGATTGACCATCCCCGGCCTGGTGCGCGTCACCAGCCACGAGGCGAACGGCGTGAGCACGCAGTAGGCGGCCGTCAGGAACGCGCTGCGGCCCGGGTCGATGGTCTGCAGGCCGATGGTCTGCGTGACCATCGTGCCCCAGTACGTCACGCCGGACACCAGCGCCGGGACGATGATGGCGGGCCTGAGCGCCGGCAGGATGCTGCGGTGGAACAGCAGCAGCATGCACGCGCACGCGCCGAGGACGCGGATGCCCATCAGCCACTGCGGGGGGATCGCGGCGATGGCGAACTTGGCCACCAGATAGCTGCCGCCCCACAGCGCGGCGCATCCGAGCAGCATGAGACGGGCCAGATTCGGCGGGAAGGTGCGCGACCATTCGCTGCGCAACTGCTGGAACCGGGAACGGACCGCCATCTGCTGTGCTCCTTTTCGGATCGATCTCGTGGTGTGCCGGGCTTCGGCGTCGAACGCCCGTCAACACGATAGCCCCGGCCGCCCCGGCGCGCACGGTCCGGCGCGGCGCGTCCGCCGGAGCGGGGTGACGTTGCTCACACCGCGTGACGCGCCCGGCGAAACCCGGTGCGTTCGGCGCGGGCGTTCGCTAGTGTTGGGCACGGAACATTTCGTCACGAAAGGACATGCCATGGCAGTCATCACCCCCGAGATCAAGGAATTCATCGCCAACAACCTGGGCTTCGTCGCCACCGTCTCCAAGGACGGCGAGCTCGACCTCGGCCCGAAGATGAGCCTGTTCGTGCTCGACGACTCGCACATCGCCTACCACGAGCGCACCGCCGGCCAGACCTACGAGAACCTGAAGAACGGCTCCCCGCTGGTCGTCGCGTTCGCCAACCTCGCCGAGAAGAAGGGCTACCGCTTCCGCGGTAACGTCGTGCTGCACGTGGACGACGAGATCCACGCCGCCCAGGTGAAGGTCGCCGAGGAGAAGGGCACCAAGAGGCCGGCCGTCATCCCCGTGCTCGAGGTCACCGAGATCCAGGACCTCGCCTCCGGCGCCAACGCCGGCAAGACCATCGTCAAGGACTGAGTCACCAGATCCTGTACCTGTCGCCGCGCTGGGTGAGCATGAACCCGGCGCGGCGCAGTTTTTTCTCCAGCGAATACAGCGCGTGGCCCATGATCTCGCGCTGGTCGAAGAACCCGTCGGCCTGCACGGCGCGGACGATCTCGTCGAAGTCCATGAACCGCCCGTTCGCTTGCGCCAGCACCTCGAGCGCCTCGTACTCGCGCGGCGACAGCGCCAGCGGCACGTCCGTGTTGCCGTAGAACGCCTGCCGGCGATGCGTGTCGATGCGCAGATCGCCGCGGATGATCAGCCCGGAGCGTTCGGCGCCGCCCCGTTCGGCCGCTCCGAGGCGTGCCAGGAACTCGGCGTCGGAGCACGGCATCGTCAGCACGTCGTCGCATTCCGGGGCGTTCGCGTCCGCGCCGGCATCGTCCGTCGCGCCGTCGCCGGCCGTTCCGCTGCCGGCCGTTCCATTGCCGCCCGCACGGTCCCGGTACGACCGCAGCGCGAGGACCCGCATGCCCCGGCCCCGCAGACGCCGCACCGCCTCGATTGCGGCGGGATCCAGCGCCATGGCGTCGTCCAGCACCGCCAGCCCCACGTCGCCGCCGTGCAGCGCATCCCGCAGCTCGTGCGCATCCATCGCCGCATCGGCCTCGTAGCCGGCATCCCGCGCGGCGTCGCGCAACGCCGCCGCCAACGCCGCATCTCCCGTCGCCACCAGCACCCGCATCCCACGCACCTCCCGATTCCCCTCCATCCTAAGCCACGGCAGCGGCCCTCGCGCGTATAGTGAAGCCGAAACCGGCCCGCGCAAGGCGGGACCGTCGGACGCGAGGAAAGGAATCGGACATGAGCGACCAGCAGCGGGACAGGGACGAGGCCACGGGCGCGGCCACGAACGCCGGGGGAGCGGAGACGAAGGACGCGGGGACGGGACTGCCCCGTCCCGTCTCGCACACCACGCGCCACGCCATCGTGCTCGACGGGCGCACCTGGACCTACGACGTCACCGTGGGCACCATGACCATCGACACGGCCAAGGTCAGGCCCGCCGCCAGCATCTTCTCGGTCGCCTACCAGGTCGTGGACGAGGACGGCGAGCCGGATCGCGCCCGTCCCGTCACCTTCATCTTCAACGGCGGCCCCGGCTCGTCCACCACGTTCCTGCTCATGGGATCCGTAGCACCCAAGCGCATCGTCGTGCCGGACGCCGCCCCGGTGCCGGGCGCGCCCTACGAGCTGGCCGACAACATGCACACGCTGCTGCCGACGTCCGACCTCGTGTTCATTGATGCCGCCGGCGCCGGATTCTCGCAGATCGCCGACAAGGCCAAGCCGGAGCTGTGGAGCGTGGACGGCGACGTGAAGGGATTCTCGGCGTTCATCCGCCGCTGGCTCAGCGCCAACCATCGCTGGAACAGCCCCAAGTACGTGCTCGGCGAGTCGTACGGCACCACCCGCGGCGCCGCGCTCGCCTACCGGCTCCAGCAGGACGGCGTCGCCCTCAACGGCCTCGTCCTCATCTCCAACATCCTCGACTACGCGTTCACGCTCGACACGTCCGACCAGTTCTACGTCGGCTATTTCCCCACGTACGCGTCCGTCGCGCAGTACCACGGCCGCGCCGGCGCCGGCATGAGCCCCGAGGAACACCGTGCGCGGGCCCGCGCGTTCGCCAACGGTCCGCTGCGCCTGGCGCTCGCCATGGGCGCGTCGCTCGACGAGGGGACCAAGCACGACGTCGCACGACGCTACGCCGAGCTGACCGGCCTGGACGCGCAGTACGTGTTCGACTCCGACCTGCGCGTGACGGACATGCGGTTCCGCAAGCAGCTGCTGCGCGGCGACGAGAAGATCGTGGGCCGCTACGACGGCCGCGTGGCCGGCTACGACCTCGACCGGATGAGCGACGAGGAGACGTTCGTCGTGGACGACGCGTTCCTCGATCCGGCGTACTCGTCGCTCGCCAACGCGTACCTGCGCGACGATCTCGGCTGGGACGGCGAGGAGGAGCGCCGTGGCTTCGCGGACTTCGACTGGAGCGCCACCGAGCCGGGCAAGGGCTGGACGTGGTGGCACACGCAGCCCGAGATGACCAAGTCCAGCTGGGGCCGGCAGATCCCGTTCCCCAACGTCGTGCCCGATCTCGCGGCCGCCATCGCCCATTCGCACACGCTCAAGGTGCTCGTGGGCAACGGCGTGTACGACCTGTGCACGCCGTTCTTCCAGACCGAGTACGACATCGACCATCTGGGGCTGCCCGCGGCGCTGCGCGGCAACGTCGCGTTCACGTACTATCCGGCGGGCCACATGCTCTACAGCTCGGAGCGGAGCCTCGCGAAGTTCGCCGGCGATCTCGCCCGCTTCTACGCGGCCGACGCGGCGGGCCTCGCCGAGATCGACGAGCGGCCGAAGCCCGAGCAGCCGAACATCGCGCTGTGAGACGGACCGCTCGGTGCGCCCTGCGATGCCTTGAGCCCGGTCGCCGCGCTGCCGGGCCCGCCTACGCCCTGCGCGTCACGTACAGCAGGTGTTCGCCGCGCGCCGACGTCGTGGCGAACAGGTAGGCGTCGCCGCCGTCGCGCAGCCCGAGCCTGCGGCGCAGCTGCGCGACGGACAGCGGGAAGTTGCGCACGGCGACGTTCGCCTGCGCAAGCCCCGCGAGCGCCGCCCTGAGCTCGCGCTTGTTCATGGTGGACACGGCCTCGACGGCGAACGCGCGTCCGGGGAACCCCTCGGCGCGCTCGCCGCGGCCGAGGAACAGATGGCTGTTGGGCGCGATCTGGTCGACGGGCCAGCGCCGGGAGAGCAGGCCGAAGCAGCCGGCCTTCATCACCGCAGCGTTCGGCTCGTACAGCCACAGGGGCGCGTCGCCGGCGTTTGCGTCGGCTTGCGCGTTCGCGTCGGTTCGCTCGGCTGCCTCGCCTCGCATGTCGCTGTGCACGCCGTGCACGAAGTCGATGTGCTGGCCGTCGTTGACGGCGAACACGCGCGGCGCGTCCGTCCGCTCGCGCGCGAGCACCAGCAGCAGGTCCTTGCACTCGTTGCCGGTGGCCACGATGTGCACTTCGCGCACGGCGCCGCGGAACTCCTCCACGGCGCGGCGCCAGTCCAGCATGGGGGAGAGCTTGACCATGACGATCGGCGCGACGGCCAGCAGCCGGTCCTTCAGGGCGAGCACGTCCGGCGTGCAGTCGGCGATCGCGTAGGTGCGCGCGCCGTGCGCGTCGCGCCGGGCCGGATCGACGAACGCCATCGAGACCGAATCCGCGGCGAGCGAATCCAGGTATCCCACCGAGTCGCCGTGCACGATCTCCACGTGGTCCAGTCCCAGCGCCGCCATGTTGTGTTCGGCCAGTTCGCACAGGTCCTCCTGCCGCTCCACGTAGGTCGCCCGGTCGAAGACGCGCGCCATGTAGGAGAAGTCCACGCCGAACCCGCCGGTCAGATCGACGAGCGACGTGTCCGCGCCGGCGGTTCCCGCCGCCGTCCGCTCCGTCAGCAGGCGCGCGGCCAGATCCGTCTTGTACCGCGCGGTGAACTGCGACGAGCACTGCTCCATCGCCAGATGCGGCGGGTAGACGATGCCGTCGCACGCCGCCCACTGCGGCAGCTTGGTCCGTGCCTTCCGCCGGCCGGCGATCTGGTCGAGCGCGAACGGCACGTCAACGTCGCCGTCGCGCGGCGCATGCAGGGCGAGGTCGCGCACGTCGTCGTCCGCGTGTGCGACCACGAAGGCTCGGGTGTCGTCGGTGATGGTGAGCATGCCGCCCATTGTATGCGGACGGGCCCTCGGCCCGGGCCGATATGATGGCGGGGACGACGGACCGCAACCGACGAAAGGGGACGCGATGATCGACGAGATCGTCATGCTGCGCCACGGGCGCACGCGCTACAACCTCGAGCACCGTCTGCAGGGGCAGGTGGACGTGCCGCTCGACATCGTGGGCCAGTGGCAGGCGGACATGAGCGGCATGGAGCTCGCCCGCTGCTACTACTGGGCCAAGGCGAGCGCCATGGCGGCCGATCCCGGGCTCGTGCCGAAGGCCGGCGAGGGGCAGCGCGTGGTCTTCCAGCCCGAGGCCCGCGAATACGCGGAGGCCCCCGCCTCGCGCCGGTGCATGGTCGTGGTGTCCAGCGACCTGTTCCGCGCGCGGCAGACCGCCCATGCGTTCGCCGATCTGGTGCATGCGCCGGTGCTCACGGACGAGCGGTTGCGCGAGCGCGGGTTCGGGCGCTGGGAGGGCATGACCCGCGACGAGATCAGGGCGATGGATGCCGAGGCGTACGACTCGTGGAAGCATCACACGGGCGGCGAGCTCGCCTACGGCGTGGAGGCGCGCGAGCGCGTGGGGGAGCGCGGCGCCGCCGCCGTGCGCGACTGGCTCGCCGATCCGCGCTTCGTCGACCGTCCCGCGACGCTCGTGCTGGTGAGCCACGGATCGTGGATCGTCGCCACGATCGGCACGCTGCTCGCCGCGGACCCGGACGGCGCGACCATCCTCGGCGCGATGCGCAACGCGTTCTGGTGCCGGCTCTCGGTGCACCGCACCCTCAACGGCGCGCCGTGCGAACCCCGCCTGGAGCTCGAGGAGTTCAACGTCGGGCCCGCGATCGCCGATTCGTGCGACTGGGGCAACGGCCCGGACTATCTGCGGTCCGAGGATATGGGCGTCTGGCGGCCGGTGTCGCGCTAGGAGAGGCGGGCCGCCGGCGTGTCGCCGGCGGGGGACTATGCTGTGTGAGGTTGCGTTCGGCGAGTTCGGAAGGCGGTGAGAGCCATGTTGCGGATCTTCAGCACCATCAACGGCCAGGTGGAGCAGATCGAGAAACCCGAGAACGGGTCGTGGCTCAGCCTCTCCGAGCCGACCGACGTGGAGCTCGCCACCGTGGCCTCGCAGACCGGCATCGATCTGGCCGACCTGCGCGCCCCGCTGGATGACGAGGAGCGGTCGCGCGTGGACGTCGAGGACGACTACACGATGATCATCGTGGACATCCCGACGGTCGAGGAGCGCGGCGGACGCGACTGGTACGAGACCATCCCGTTGTCGATCATCGTCACGCAGGACCTCATCATCACCGTCTGCATGCAGGACACGCCGGTGCTGCACCCGTTCATGGAGGGCACGATCCGCGGGTTCAACACGTTCATGAAGTCCCGCTTCATCCTGCAGATCCTGTACCGCAACGCCACGATGTACCTGCGCTACCTGCGCATCATCGACCGCGAGAGCGACAAGCTGGAGCTCAAGCTGCGCCATTCGATGCAGAACCGCGAGATCCTCATGCTGCTGGAGCTGAGCAAGACGTTGGTCTACTTCGCCACGTCCCTGAAGTCGAACGAGATCGTGCTGGAGAAGCTGGGCACGCTCTCGCGCATCAAGCAGTACCCGGAGGACGCGGACCTGCTGGCGGACGTCATCACCGAGAACAAGCAGGCCATCGAGATGGCCAACATCTACAGCGGCGTTCTCGCGAACATGACCGACGCGTTCGCGTCGATCGTGTCGAACAACCTGAACAACGTGATGCGCATCTTCACGATCATCTCGATCACGCTGTCGATCCCCACGCTGATCTTCTCGATGTACGGCATGAACTTCCAGGAGGGCATGCTGGGCATGCCGCTGACGGGCAGCCCGTGGGGCTTCCTGCTCATCATCCTCATCTCCATCGGCCTGTCTGTGGGCGTCACGTGGTTCCTCACCCGCTCGCGCATGTTCAAGTGACCGGCGAGTGACCGTCCCCTCGAGGCGCGAAAGAGGTGTCCGCATCGTGGACGATGTTTCGGACGTTCGCTGACGTTTACAAACGAGTGTTAGCGTAACCCTCCAGTAGCGGGCGATACCGGCCCGCACCTGGGAAGAAAGGGGCGCCACGCCATGACCGAGACCACCGAGGCCGTCGAGACCGCAGCGGCCGACGACAAGCCGCTGGTCGAGCTGAGCCATGTGGAGAAGCACTTCGGCGAACTGCACGTGCTCAAGGACATCAACCTCAAGGTGAAGAGGGGCGAGGTGCTCGTCATCATCGGCCCCTCCGGCTCCGGCAAGTCCACGCTGTGCCGCACCATCAACCGCCTCGAGACCATCGACTCGGGCGACATCCGCATCGACGGACGTCCGCTGCCGCAGGAGGGCAAGGAGCTCACCAAGCTCCGCGCCGAGGTGGGCATGGTGTTCCAGTCCTTCAACCTGTTCGCCCACAAGACGATCCTCGACAACGTCACGCTCGCCCCGCGCAAGGTGCGCAAGACCCCCAAGGCGCAGGCCGAGAAGGAGGCCATGGAGCTCCTCGCCCGTGTGGGCGTCGACTCCCAGGCGTCCAAGCTGCCGGCGCAGCTGTCCGGCGGCCAGCAGCAGCGCGTCGCCATCGCGCGCTCCCTGGCCATGCACCCCAAGGTGATGCTCTTCGACGAGCCGACCTCCGCGCTGGACCCGGAGATGATCAACGAGGTGCTCGACGTCATGGTCGACCTCGCCAAGGAGGACATGACGATGATCGTGGTCACGCACGAGATGGGCTTCGCCCGTCAGGTGGCCGACCGCGTGGTGTTCATGGCCGACGGCGAGATCCTCGAACAGGGCACGCCGGACGAGTTCTTCTCGCACCCCAAGACCGAGCGCGCCAGGGACTTCCTGAGCAAGATCCTCGAGCACTGAGCCGAGGTCGCGGCGCCCCGCGCATCGCCGTTCGCGCGATGTGGAAACGCCGCGTAAATTCCACGTGAACGGGCGTCGTCGGACGAAATACGGCGTCCCTACCATCGAGAGCGGTTCCATACATACGGACCGGAAACAAGAGAGGAAACCATCATGAAGCACATCGTCAAGAAGGCGCTGGCCGCCGTCGCCGCCGTCGCCTGTCTGGGTTCCGTGGCCGCCTGCGGCTCGTCCAACGACGCCGCCAAGTCCGACGGTCCGAAGATCACGATCGGCATCAAGTTCGACCAGCCCGGCCTCGGCTTCAAGAAGGGCAACGACTACACCGGCTTCGACGTGGACGTGGCCAAGTACGTGGCCAAGGACCTCGGCTACTCCGAGGACCAGATCGTGTGGAAGGAGGCCCCCTCCAAGCAGCGCGAGACGCTGATCCAGAACGGCGACGTGGACCTCATCTTCGCCACCTACACGATCAACGACAAGCGCAAGGAGGTCGTCGACTTCGCCGGACCGTACTTCGTGGCCGGCCAGGACCTGCTGGTGCGCAACTCCGACGCCGGCAGCATCACCGGCCCCGAGTCCCTCAACGGCAAGAAGCTGTGCTCCGTCACCGGCTCCACCTCCGCCCAGAACGTCAAGGACAAGTTCGCCAGCGAGGTCCAGCTCATGGAGCAGACCGGCTACGCCGAGTGCGTGACGGCACTGATCTCCGGCACCGTGGACGCCGTGACCACCGACGACATCATCCTCGCCGGCCTCGCCGCCGCCAAGGGCAACGGCCAGCTCAAGGTCGTGGGCAAGACGTTCTCCGAGGAGCCCTACGGCGTGGGCCTGAAGAAGGGCGACACCGAGCTCAAGAGCAAGGTCAACGCCTCCATCAAGAAGATGATCGAGGACGGCTCCTGGCAGAAGGCCCTCGACGCCAACACGCAGGGCACCGGCTACACGCCGGACGCCAAGCTCAACGACAAGGCCACGCTGGAGTCCCAGCTGTCCTGACGCCACGGCCCGCGCCGCGGGCCTCCGACCGCGTGTTCCGGGCGGGGAGGGAACGGTCCCTCCCCGCCCGGAACCGCGTCGGACACGGATACGCATATCGAGACGGGCACGCAAGAGTGCCGAGAACAACAAGAGAAATGAGGTGTGATGTCGGGATTCGCCGATCTGTTCGGCCAGTATGACATCCTGGCCGCGTTCCTGGTCAACATCGAGCTGACCCTGTGGAGCGCGTTGATTTCGTTGGTCCTGGGCGTGATTCTGGTCACCATGCGAATCTCGCCGATCGCGTCCCTGCGCGGATTCGCCGCGGGATGGGTGGAGTTCTTCAAGAACATGCCGCTGACCATCATCATGGTGTTCATGGTTCTGGGCGTCTTCGGACAGCTCAAGTTCCAGTTCTCCGACAACTTCGACACGAACTTCTTCTGGCTGGCCGTGACCGGCCTTTCGGTCTACACGTCGGCGTTCGTGTGCGAGTCGCTGCGAAGCGGCATCAACACCGTGCCGCTCGGCCAGGCCGAGGCCGCCCGGTCGCTGGGTCTGGGCTTCCTGCAGTCCGCGTCGATCATCATCCTGCCGCAGGCCTTCCGCGGCGCCGTCGCGCCGCTGGGCAACACGCTCATCGCCCTGCTCAAGAACTCCACCGTCGCCGCGGCCGCATCCGTGGCCACCGAGACCTCCAGCCTCATGAGCACCATGATCGAGTACAACGCGAACCTCATCGTGACGATCTTCCTGATCTTCGCCCTGGGCTACGTGATCATGATCATCCCGATCGGCCTGCTCACCACGTACCTGTCCAACAAGCTCGCGGTCCGCCGCTAGAAAGGAGAGCGCATCATGGCCAACAGCACCTCCGCATCCGTGCTCTTCGACGAGCCCGGCCCCAAGGGCCGCCGCAAGATCCTCGTCGCCAACGTCATCGGCACCCTCCTGCTCCTCGGCCTGCTCGCCGCGGTGCTCTACCGTCTCGCCAACCCGCCGCAGGGCCAGAACCAGCTGAGCTGGGAGCTGTGGGAGCCCGCGGTCAACGGCGAGGCGTGGGCGGACTTCTACCTGCCCGGCCTGTTCAAGACGCTCGAGGCGTCCGTCATCGCCATCGTCGGCGCCGTGGTGTTCGGCATCGTGTTCGGCATCGGCCGACTGCTCAACTTCTGGCCCGTCAAGCTCGTCTCGTCCGTGATCGTGGAGTTCTGCCGCGCCGTGCCGGTGCTGCTGTTCATGATCTTCCTGTGGCGTGGCTTCTCGTTCATGGGCATGAGCGACGACGCGTCCTTCTGGGCCGTGGTGTGGGGCCTGATCCTCTACAACGGCTCCGTGGTGGCCGAGCTCGTGCGCTCCGGCGTGGGCAACCTGCCCAAGGGCCAGCACGAGGCCGCCGTGGCGCTGGGCATGGGCCCGGTGCGCGCCCTGATGAGCGTCGAGGTGCCGCAGGCCCTCATCGCCATGCTGCCTGCGCTGATCACCCAGCTCGTGGTGGTCCTCAAGGACACGGCGCTCGGCTCGATCATCATGTACACCGATCTGCTGCAGGAGTCCCGCCGTCTGGGATCCATGTACTTCAACATGCTGCAGGCGCTCGTGGTGGCCGGCGTGATCTACTTCATCCTCAGCTACCTGCTCTCCAAGCTCTCGGAGACGCTGCCCGCTCGCATGCAGCGCCGCACGATGGGCATCGCCAAGGCCCCGGTGCAAGCCCCGATCGCCATCATGGACCCCACCAACGTGCCGGCGCAGGAGCGCGCGCAGGAGCGCGAGCGTCCGCAGGGCGGCGTCGAGCCGCTCTACCCGGACCACTACCACGGCTCCAACGCGGTGACCGAGGACTGGAGGACCTCGCACCTCGAGCACGGCCACGATCCCAAGCATCCGGACATGAAGCCGAAGCTGTTCAGGAAGTAGCCGGCGGCGCCCCGCGCGCCTCCTCCCTACGCATCCGGCCCCCGACCGCACGCGAACCCGCGCACGGCGGGGGCTTTCGTTATGTGATACGTCACACGGGCGTGTCCAAGCGCGACACAATAATCGTGGCTTATGAGTGACAACGAGAATCACAACGAATCCGCCGTGCCCGAGGAGCCCGCGTTCCGCTACAACGCCGCCCTCGCGCAGGACATCGAAACCAAGTGGCAGAAGATCTGGGACGACGAGGGCACGTTCTGGGCCGCCAACGTCCACGGCGACCTCAAGGACGGCAAGGGCCGCAACGCCGAGGGGCGCCCCGCCTACTTCGCCATGGACATGTTCCCGTACCCGTCCGGCAAGGGCCTGCACGTGGGCCATCCGCTCGGCTATCTCGCCACCGACGTGGTCTCCCGCTACCACCGCATGAAGGGCGAGAACGTGCTGCACGCCATGGGCTACGACGCGTTCGGCCTGCCCGCCGAGCAGTACGCCGTGCAGACCGGCCAGCATCCGCGCATCACCACCGAGGCGAACATCGCCAACATGTCCCGCCAGCTGCACCGCATGGGCCTGAGCTTCGACAACCGCCGCACGTTCGCCACCATCGACCCCGGCTACGTGCGCTGGACGCAGTGGATCTTCTCGCGCATCTACGACTCCTGGTACGACGACGAGGCCACCAACCGCGACGGCGGCAAGGGCTGCGCCCGCCCGATCGCCACGCTGGTCGAGCAGTTCGAGTCCGGCAGGCGCGCCATCCCCGGCCACGAGGGCCGGGCGTGGGGCGACCTGACCGCCGCCGAGCAGGCCGACGTGCTCAACGACTTCCGCATCGCCTACATCTCCAAGTCCCCGGTGAACTGGTGCCCGGGACTCGGCACCGTGCTCGCCAACGAGGAGGTCACCGCCGAAGGCAAGTCCGAGCGTGGCAACTTCCCGGTGTTCCAGCGCGAGCTCAAGCAGTGGTCCATGCGCATCACCGCGTACGGCCACCGCCTCATCCACGACCTCGACGGCATCGACTGGCCGGAGAAGGTCAAGCTCATGCAGCGCAACTGGATCGGCGAGTCCCACGGCGCGTCCGTGCACTTCGCGGTGGAGACCCCGAACGGCGAGCGCGACATGGAGATCTACACCACGCGTCCGGACACGCTCTTCGGCACCACGTTCGCCGTCGTCTCCCCGGAGCACCACCTGCTCGAGGACGTGCCCGCCGAGTGGCCGGCCGGCATCCCCGAATCGTGGAAGGGCGGCTATGCGACGCCCGTCGAAGGCGTGAAGGCGTACCGTCTGGCCGCCGAGGCGAAGACCGCGAAGGACCGCGTGGACGAGGGCGGCGAGAAGACCGGCCTGTTCACCGGCTTGTACGCCGTCAACCCGATCACCGGCGCGAAGCTGCCGCTGTTCACCGCCGACTACGTGCTCATGGACTACGGCACCGGCGCCATCATGGCCGTGCCGGGCGGCGACCAGCGCGACTACGACTTCGCCGCGAAGTTCGGCCTGCCGGTCATCTACACCGTCCAGCCGCTGCCCGAATCCGGCGACGATCTGGCGAACTACGAAGGCAAGGCGCCGTTCGTCTCGCACGACGGCATCGTCATCAACTCGTCCCTCGAGGCCACGAAGGCCAAGGGCGACGCGCTGAGCCTCGACGGCCTGCGCGTGGACGAGGCCATCGAGAAGGTCAACGCGTGGCTCGAATCCGCCGGCGTGGGCAAGGGCACCGTGAGCTACCGCCTGCGCGACTGGCTGTTCAGCCGCCAGCGCTACTGGGGCGAGCCGTTCCCGATCGTCTACGGCGAGGACGGCACGCCGCACCTGCTGCCCGACTCCATGCTGCCGATCAACCTGCCCGACGTGCCCGACTACGAGCCGCGCACGTTCGATCCGATGGACGCGGAGTCCAACCCCGAGGCGCCGCTGAGCCGCAACGAGGACTGGGTGAAGGTCACGCTCGATCTGGGCGACGGCGAGAAGACCTACTACCGCGACACGAACACGATGCCGAACTGGGCCGGCTCCTGCTGGTACTACATGCGCTACATCGACCCCACCGACACGAAGCACATGGTCGAGTCCGACGAGTTCGACTACTGGATGGGCCCGAACCACAACAAGTACTCGGGCGCCGAGGGCGGCGTGGACCTGTACGTGGGCGGCGTGGAGCACGCGGTGCTGCACCTGCTGTACTCGCGCTTCTGGCACAAGGTGCTCTACGATCTGGGCTACGTGGACTCCGCCGAGCCGTTCCACAAGCTGTTCAACCAGGGCATGATCCAGGCGTACGCCTACACCGACGACCGCGGCCAGTACGTGCCGGCCGACGAGGTCGAGGAGGGCCCGGCCGGCCCGGACGGCGAGCCGACGTTCACGTGGCACGGCGAGCACGCCAACCGCGAGTTCGGCAAGATGGGCAAGAGCCTGAAGAACATCGTCACCCCGGACTACATGTACGAGAACTACGGCGCCGACACGTTCCGCCTGTACGAGATGAGCATGGGCCCGCTGGCCGAGTCCCGTCCGTGGAACACGCGCAACGTGGTGGGCGGCATGCGCTTCCTGCAGCGCCTGTGGCGCAACGTGATCGACGAGACCACCGGCGAGGCGCACGTGACCGACGACGCGCTGGACGCCAAGACGCTCAAGCTCCTCAACAACACGATCGCCGACGTGACCGTGGAGATGGAGGGCATGCGCCCGAACACCGCCATCGCCAAGCTCATCGTGCTCAACAACCACCTGACCTCCCTCAAGGCCGTGCCTCGCGCCGCCGTCGAGCCGCTGATCCTCATGCTCGCGCCGATCGCCCCGCACATCTGCGAGGAGATGTGGCAGCGCCTCGGCCATAGCGAGTCGCTCACCTACGAGCCGTGGCCGGTTGCCGACGAGCGCTACGTGGGCCAGGACACGGTGACCGCCGTGGTGCAGATCAAGGGCAAGGTGCGCGCCAAGCTGGAGGTCTCGCCGGACATCGACCCGGCCGAGCTGGAGAAGCTGGCGCTCGAGGCCGTGGCGTCCCGTCTGGGAGGCAAGGAGCCGCGCAAGGTGATCGTCAAGGCACCGAAGATCGTCTCCATCGTGCCCGCGGAGTGACCGTTCCGCGGCTACGCTCTCGGCGAACCCCGTCCGCGTCATGCGGGCGGGGTTCGCCGCGTTTCCGGGCCCCGCGCACGTTCGACCACGGTCCCGCGCCGATTCGTTCCGCGCGTCGCCGGCGGCCCATAGTGGACGGATGAACGATGACGATGGATTCGGCGGAGACTGGGCGCGTCTGCTCGCCGTGACGGATGGGGGAACGACGCTCCGGCGGACGGTTCCGGCGCCCGCGTCCGCGCCGCCTCCGCCGCCTTCGTTCGCCCTTCCTCCGGACACGGAGGAGACGGCGGCCCCGCCGATGCCGTCCATGCTCGGCCGGCTTTCCGGCGTGGGATCGCATGACGGCGAGGAGCGCGCCATCCCCTTCGCGACCGCGGGACCGCGCCGCGACGCGGGGCCCGACGCGGATCCGGACGAAGGGCGCGGCAGGGCGGGCTCCGGACGGGCGGGAGACGGCCGTGCCCGGAGTTCGCCGCTGCGATCCGCCCCCAGACTGCGCCTGAACGCGGTGCATGCCGTCGTCATCGTGCTGCTGCTCGTCACGGCGCTGTCCGCCTCGCTGACCATGCTGCTGCAGCAGTCCGTGGCCATGTCGTCGATGGAACGCGAACGGGTCGCGGCGATGGGAGACAGCGCGGGGGATCCGGCCGGGACGGCGCGGACCTCGCCGGACGTCGATTCCCCGGTGCCGTCCGCGGACGCGCCGGAACCCGCCGGCGGGGCCGCCGCCACGGTCACGGTCACGGCGACGCCGCAGCCGGACGGCGCCGCGGGCGGCGGAACGTCCCCCGGTCCGGCGACGGCGACGCCGGACGACGGCAGGATCGACATCAACACGGCAAGCGCCGACGAACTCGACGGCGTGACCGGCATCGGCCCCGCCATCGCCCGGCGCATCGTGGACCACCGGGAGCGGCACGGACGGTTCTCGAGCGTCGACGACCTGCTGGACGTGCCGGGCATCGGGGCCAAGACGCTGGCGAAGATGCGCGACGAGCTGGTGGCGCGATGAGACGGGAACGGGGAACGCGAATGCGCCAGCTGCGGGGGCTTCGGGCCCGGTACGGCGAACGGGAGCGCGGGAGCCGCGACTGGCGTCTGCTGCCCGTGGCCGCGTGCGTATGGGGCGTCACGCTGGCGTGCCCGTCGGATCCGCTCTCCGTCCTCGGCGGCTCGTCCGCCGGACGGCCCGTCGCCATCGCCGCCTGCGCCGTCGCGTGCCTGTGCGCGCTCGCCGCCGCGGGAGCACGTCGTCTGCCGCACGCGGCGGCGCTTGCCACGGCCGTGCTGGCCGCGGCGCTGTCTGTGCAGATGCACGCGACGGTCGCCGCGCACGACATCGCGGCATGGTCGCTCGGACAGGGAACGTCGTCGGTCGTCGCCGTCGTGCGCATCCGGACCCCGGCCGTCACCTCCGACCGACGTGATGCCGACTGCCGCACCGAAGCGAGACTGGAGACGCTGTTGTCGCGCGGCGTCATGGCGTCGTCGCGCGCCGAGACGCGCGTCTACGCCGAAGGGACGGCCTGCGCGCTGCATCAGGGCGCCGCGTATCTGGTGCGCGGCACGCTTGAGACGCCGCGGTTCGGCACGGCGCGCTCGTGGCTCACGCTCGACGTCGGTTCGCCTCCGGTCGAGATCGCCGCCGCAGCGCCGCCGCGACGCGTCGTGCACGCCATGCAGGCGGCGTTCATCCACGTCACGCAGCGTCTGGACGATCAGGGACAGGTGCTCGTCCCCGGACTGACGCTCGGCATCCTCGGCAGCGGCGTGGCCGACCCCTCCATGCGCGACGATGCGGTCGAACCGGTGGACGGGACGTATGCCGCGCAGGTCGAGGAATGGTTCCGCACGGCCGGCATCATGCACCTCATGGCCGTCTCCGGCGGGCACTTCGCCGTGATCGGCACGCTGATCAGACGGCTGTGCGCGCTGCTGCGGCTGCCGCGTCCCGTCGCGGCCGCCTGCACCGCATCCGGATACGCCGCGCTCGCCGCGGCGATGATGCCCACGGATTCGGTGATGCGCGCCATGGTCATGGGATCCGTGGGCGCGTGTGCGTTTCTCGTCGGCCGACGCGGCCAGGGGATGAGCATGCTGTGCGTCACGGTCACGGCGGCGCTGATCGTGGACCCGGCGCTGGCGCGCAGCCTGGGGTTCGCGCTGTCGTGCGCGGCGGTGCTGGGCATCCTGTGGTGGGCGCGGCCGCTCGGCGAGAGCCTGGGCGCGCATCTGCCCGCCGCCGTCGCGGAGCCGCTCGCCACCACCCTTGCCGCGCAGGCGCTGACCCTGCCGCTGCAGATCCTGCTGGAACCCGAGCTGCCGCTGCTCTCGCCGGTCGCGAACCTGCTGACCGCGCCCGTGGTGACCGCCTCCACGCTGGCCGGGCTCGGTTCGCTCGTCGTCTGCGCGTGGGCGCCGTGGCTGGGCCATCCGCTCGCGTGGCTCGCAGGATGCGGCACGGCGGTCATGGAACGGATCGCCGCATGGTGCGCCGACGCGCCCGTCACTGCGCTGCCGTGGTTCGAAGGTCCCGCGGCCGCGGTCGGTCTGCTGGCCGCGGAACTGGGCGCGGTCCTCCTCTGTCGTCTCACGGCGCGGGCGCTGCGCGGGATCCGGGAACGATGCCGCGGAGCCGCGGAGCCGGCGACAGGGGACCCCACGTTCGGTACGCCGTACCGTCCCACGCTCCTCCTTCGGACGCGCACGTGGCTGGACGAGGGACGGCGGCTGTTGTCCAGCACGGAGGCTTGATTGGTCACTATGGCACGATCAGCAGGCAGCAGGCCCCCGTTCCGCATAGTGTTCGGCGGGGACTCGTATCTCAACGAACGGCAGGTGCGCGACCTGTGCCACGAGGCGGAGCGCGCCCGGCCGGACGCCGAGACCATCGAACTGGACGCCGCCTCCTGCGACCCCTACGCGTTCGACAAGGCCGTGAGCCCGTCGCTGCTGGCCGACACCGCCATCGTGCGCGTCAACAACCTCGCCTCCGCCGACGAGAGACTCGGCGACGCCATGGTCGCCTACGCCCGGCAGTGCGCCGCCGACCCCGCCGGCTCCAGCATCGTCATCTGCCAGCACGAAGGCGGCAACAAGGGCAAGCGGCTCGTCGACCAGCTCGTCCGGGCCGGAGCGGTTCGCGAGGAGGTCGCCGACCTCCGAAAGCCCGAGGCCAAGCTCAACTTCGTCTACCAGTGCTTCGAACGAGACGGGCGACGCGTGGACCCGCTGGCCGCCCAACAGCTCGTCAGCGTGCTAGGGGAGAAGACCGGCGAACTCGCGGCCATGTGCCACCAGCTCGCCTTCGACTTCGACGACGACCCCATGCCCATCGAACGCGTGAACCAGTATCTGACGGCCAACCCCCAGGTCACCGGATTCATGGTCGCCGACCGCGCCGTGGAGGGCAGGACCGCCGAGGCGATCATCGCCATGCGCTCCGCCGTCGAACAGGGCACGGACCCGATCGCGCTCATCGGCGCGCTCGCCATGAAGCTCAGGGCGCTCGCCAAGGCGTCCGCCGTGCGCTCCGGCGTGATCTCCAAGGCGGAGGCGAACATGAACCCGTGGGTGCTGCGCAACGCCGAACGCCAGCTCGGCGGCTGGACGTCGCAGGGCATGGGACGCTGCATCCGCACGCTCGCATGGGCGGACGAACAGAGCAAGACGAACGGAGGAGACCCGGTGTACGCGCTGGAGCGCGCCATCGAACTCATCGCGCAGAAAGGACGCCAATGAACACGGCAGCCAACGGGCAGGCCACACCGGACAAAGACGGGGACGTCGTCATCGACGTGCCCACCGACGACGACATGCGCGCATTGGGCGCGCGCGTCGCCGGACTGCTGCGTGGCGGCGACGTGCTGCTGCTGTCCGGCCCGCTCGGCGCCGGCAAGACCACGTTCGCGCAGGGCATCGGCACGGGCCTCGCCATCGCGGAGCCGATCGTCTCGCCCACGTTCACCATCGCGCGCGAGCTGAACGGCCGCTTCGCCGACGGCACGCCCGCGCACCTCGTGCACGTGGACGCCTACCGGCTGGGCGGCAGCGGTTATGCGCCCGGGCAGGACGCGGCCGACGCGCTGCTCGACGAGCTCGAATCGCTCGGCCTCGACGAGGAGCTCGAGGATCCGCAGGACGACACGGTCGTGCTCATGGAATGGGGAGAGCAGATGGCGTCCGCGCTCATCGACGACCGGCTGGAGATCCACATCGACAGGCCGGCATCCGGCGTGGCCGACGCGGACGGCGACCCCACGAGCGCGGGGACTAGAATCGTGACCCTGGTGCCCGTCAGGGGCGCATGGGCGTCGCGCATCGCGGCGCTGCGCGGCGAGGGACCGCGGAACGACGGACGGCAAACGAAGAAGGAGCAGGCATGACGGCAGCGCTGGTCATCGATACCTCGTACGGGTCCACCGTGGGCGTCGTGGGGCACGAGCCCATCGTGGAGACCGATTCGCGCACGCACGTCGAGAAGCTGCAGGTCAACATCGCGCGCGCCATCGCCGAGGCGGGGCTCGAACCGCGCGACATCGGCCACATCGTCGTGGGCGTGGGCCCGGCGCCGTTCACCGGACTCAGGGCCGGCATCGTCACCGCCAAGGCTCTCGCCTTCGCCACCGGAGCGGAGCTGACCGGGCAGGACGTCCTGGCGCCGCAGGCGCGGTGGAACGCGATCCGCCGCAGCGCGATCGCCGAGGAATCGGCATCCGACGCGGCATCCGAGATCGCGCTCACGCTCGCCGTGAACGACGCGCGCCGCCGCCAGCTGTACTTCGCGCTGTACGGTGCCCCCGCGGCGTTCGACACGCTCATCGCCATGGACATCGACTATCCCGCGTCGATCGCGCAGCGCGTCAACGCAGCCGTGGCGCAGGTGCACGCCGCGCATCCCGGCGCCGCGGTCACGGTGGACGTGGTCGGTCACGGCGCGCGGCGCTACGCGGACGCATGGCAGGATCTGGATGCGCTCGGCGACGTCGTGGACGAATCCGTGCTCGACCAAGGCGAGGCCGGCCTCAAGCTGTTCTACGCGCAGGCCGCGCTGCGCCATCGCGCCGCGCACGAGGCGGGCGAAGCTCCCGCACCGGTGGAGCCCCTGTACCTGCGCCGCCCCGACGCCGAAGTGCCCGCGCCGCTCAAGCACGTGCTCGGCCACGACGGCGCCGAAAGGAAGGACTGATGCTGCTCGCGCTGGACGATCTCGACCGCGAGACCGCCGTCGCCGCCGTGCGCGCGCTGGAGACCGAGCTGTTCGGCTGCCACGCGTGGAGCGAGCGGGCGATCCGCGACGAGCTCGCCGCGCCCGCCCGCACGTACCTGTTCGACGTACCGGACGCGGTCGGCGGGCAGGGCCGCGCCATTGCGGCGTCGGACGTGCGCGGCTTCGCCGGCTACTGGTACGACGGCGACGACGCGGAGATCATGGACGTCGGCGTGGGCAAGGCGCATCAGCGCCAGGGCATCGCGCTGGGGCTCATGCGCGCGATGATCGACCGCGCCCGGCTCGAAGGCGCACGGCGCATGCTGCTGGAGGTGGCCGTGGACAACGAGCCGGCCATCGCTCTGTACGAACGGCTGGGATTCGAACGCATCGGGCTGCGCCGACGCTACTACCAGCCCGAAGGCATCGACGCGCACGTGATGGCGCTCGAACTGGCGCCGCATCCCGTGGGATTCGCCGTGCCGCAGCGCGCGAACGACGAGCAAACGAACTGACGAAAGGAGCTTCGCAAATGAGCGAACCCGTGGTCCTTGGCATCGAATCGACCTGCGACGAGACCGCCGCCGCCATCGTGCGCGGCCGCACGCTGCTGTCTAACGTCGTCGCCTCCTCCATGGAGGAGCATGCGCGCTACGGCGGCGTGATCCCCGAGATCGCGTCGCGCGCCCACGCCGAAGCGTTCGTGCCGTGCGTCTCCAAGGCGCTCGCGGACGCGAACATGACCCTCAGGGACGTGGACGCGATCGCCGTGTCCGCGGGCCCCGGCCTCGCCGGCTGCCTCGCCGTGGGCGTCTCGGGCGCGAAGGCGCTCGCCTGGGCGGCGAACAAGCCGATCTACGGCATCAACCACGTGATCGGGCACATCGCGGTCACGCAGCTGCAGTTCGGCCCGTTCCCTCCGGACACGCTCGCGCTCATCGTCTCCGGCGGCCACACGTCGCTGCTGCACGTCGAGGACGTGGCGCGGCACATCGACGTGGTGGGCACCACGCTGGACGACGCGGCGGGGGAGTGCTTCGACAAGGTGGCGCGCCTGCTGGGCTTCCCGTACCCGGGAGGCCCGCACATCGACCGTCACGCGCAGCACGGCGATCCGCACGCCATCAAGGTGCCGCAGGGCCTGACGCAGGGTCAGGCGGGCGCGAAGCATCCGTACGACTTCAGCTTCTCGGGCGTCAAGACCGCCGTGGCGCGCTGGGTGGAAGGCCAGCAGGCCGCCGGCCGCGAGATTCCCGTGGACGACGTGTGCGCGTCGCTGGCGGACTCCGTGGCGACGGTGCTGGCCAAGAAGGCGATGCGCGGCTGCGAGCAGTACGGCTCGAAGACGCTCATCGTGGGCGGCGGGTTCTCCGCCAACTCGCAGCTGCGCGCCAAGCTCCTGGAATTCGGCGAGCGGCACGGCGTGGAGGTGCGCATCCCGCAGATCAAGCTGTGCACCGACAACGGCGCCATGGTGGCGATGCTGGGCGTCAATCTCGTGGAGGCGGGCATCGTGCCCAGCGCGCCCGACTTCGGCATCGACTCCGCCATGCCGTTGACGACGATCAGCGTGTGAGCGGCATGTGAGCTTGGCGCGACATGCCGACATGCGTGTGATTTGCATTCCGGAGGAATTGCTGTAAACTCTACTGCTTGTGTGCGGAAACGATTCCGCATGTGCCATTCCTGCGTAGCTCAGTTGGCAGAGCATCCGACTGTTAATCGGACGGTCGCTGGTTCAAGCCCAGCCGCAGGAGCTTCACCCGATCGGGTCGGCAACGGTTCGGACGGTTGATAACTGAATATTCCTGCGTAGCTCAGTTGGCAGAGCATCCGACTGTTAATCGGACGGTCGCTGGTTCAAGCCCAGCCGCAGGAGCTTCACCCGGTCGGGTCGGCAACGGTTCGGACGGTTGATAATTGAATATTCCTGCGTAGCTCAGTTGGCAGAGCATCCGACTGTTAATCGGACGGTCGCTGGTTCAAGCCCAGCCGCAGGAGCTCTCCGGAAGCCTCGGGTTCGCCCGGGGCTTTCTTGTTTTTATGGTCGACGCCGATGTCGGCTCCTCACCATCTCCCCGGCGCAAGACCGTGAACCGAACTATCCACGGTTCGTCTCATGGTTCGTCTCGATGAACGCCCCCGGACCGTCGCGACACGCCGACGTCTCCCATTCGTACACATGGTTGCCACGGCTGGACGCGGCGGTGTGCGGCGCGCCATGCTGGAAGCGGGAGATGACGAGGATATCGGGAACGGACGGATACGGGGGAGAACATGTCCCAGGATGACGAACGACTGCGGCGCAGACGCCGGTGGAGGCGCCGACGGAACCAGGACGATCGGGAGCGGATCGGAACCATGTGGCGCGCGATGCTGTGCCTCGGATCCGCGCTGTGCCTGCTGCTCGCCGTGGCGCGCGCGCCGTACGCGCTGGCCACGGGCGACGCGGCGGCGGACGAGGGGTGCCGGGCGGCGCTGTCATGGCCCGTCGGAGACGGGAACGTCGCGCCGACGATCGTGCGCGGCTTCGACGCGCCCGAACAGCCGTGGCTCGCCGGGCATCGCGGCGTGGATCTCGCGACGGCGCCGGGGGAGACGCTCAACGCGCCGGCGGACGGCGTGATCTCGTTCGCCGGGCTGGTGGCGGGCAAGCAGGTGGTGAGCATACGTCACGGGCCGCGGCTCACCACGTTCGAACCGGCCGTGGGCACGCTGGCCGTGGGTGCCTCGGTGACGCGCGGGCAGCCGTTCGCCGTGGTGGGCGAATCCGGCGACCACTGCGACGGTTCGTGCCTGCACTGGGGCGTGCGCGAAGGCGAACGGGACTACCGCGACCCGGCTGCCCTCGCCGGCACGCACCGCATCCGGCTCAGACCGGTCCGCGAACCGCCTGAGTGAACACCGCGGCCATGGGATGTCGGTAGAATCCTTGGATGGAGAGACGGCATCGTGCCGGATGACCACGAGGAGGAACATGCGCAGGGAATACACGCGCCCGCAGCCGGAGCCGATCGATGACGACAGGAACATCTTCTCAATCCTCGAGGAGCGCGCCACGCGTGCGCCCGGGGATTCGCTGGTCGAATACAAGGATGCGGACGGCACGTGGCGGTCCTTCAGCGCGGCGGAGTTCCGCGATCTGGTGATCGAACTCGCCAAGGGGCTCATCGCCAAGGGCATCAGGCCCGGAGACGCCGTGTCCGTGGTCTCCAAGACCCGCTGGGAGTGGACGGCGCTCGACCTGGCGATCATGTCCATCGGCGCGCTCACCGTGCCCGTGTACGAGACCAACTCCGCGGCGCAGGTGCGCATGATCTTCAACGACTCGAACGTCAGGATGGCGTTCGCCGAGAACGACATGCAGCGCGACAAGATCGAGTCCGTGCGCGACCAGGTCACCGATCTCGGCGACGTGTACGTGATCGAGCTCGGCGCGCTCGACGCGCTGAGGACCTTCGGCAAGTCCGTGTCCGATCAGGAGTTCCGCGACCGCGAGCGTGCGGTACGCGGCTCCGATCTCGCCACCATCGTGTACACGTCCGGCTCCACCGGCACGCCCAAGGGCATCGAGCTGACCCACGGCAGCTTCGTGTTCATCACGTACTCCGGCGTCCGTTCAATGCCGGACATCGCGATGAAGCCGAACCGTCGCCTGCTGCTGTTCCTGCCGCTGGCGCACGTGTTCGCGCGCTACATGCAGTTCTTCTGCTTCGCGGGCAACGTCACGCTCGGCCTGTCCAGCAACCTGAAGACCATCCTCGCGGACTTCGGCGCGTTCAGACCCACGTTCGTGCTCGCCGTGCCGCGCATCTTCGAGAAGATCTACAACGCGGCCTCCCAGAAGGCGGGCAAGGGGCTCAAGGGCCGTCTGTTCGCCGACGCCGCGGCCACCGCGCGCGCCTGGTCCAGGGCGCAGCAGGCGGGCGAGGGCATTCCCGCGGGACTGGCGTTCAGGCACTGGCTGTACGGCAGGCTCGTGTACTCCACCATCATGGGCGTGTTCGGCGGCCATGTGGAGTACGCGGTGTCCGGCGGCGCCCCGCTGGACTCCTCCATCGCGCACTTCTTCAACGGCGTGGGGCTTCCGCTGCTCGAGGGCTACGGCATGACCGAGACGTGCGCGCCGGCCACGGTCAACCCCACGTCCGGCTACCGCATCGGCACGATCGGCCTGCCGATGCAGGGTGTCACCGTGGGCGTGGACGACGACGGCGAGCTGTGCATCAAGGGGCCGAGCGTGTGCGCCGGATACCACAACCATCCCGAGATCACCACCAGCCAGATCGTCGACGGGTGGCTGCACACCGGCGATCTGGGCGACGTGGACGAGGACGGCTTCGTCACCATCACCGGCCGCAAGAAGGATCTCATCATCACCGCCGGCGGCAAGAACGTCTCGCCGGCCGAGCTCGAGGTGTCCGTCATGACGTCCCCGGTGGTCAACCAGTGCGTGGTCATCGGCGACCGTCGTCCGTTCGTCGCCGCGCTCGTGGCGCTCGATCTGGCGGATACCAACGCATGGCTCAGGTCGCAGGGCGCGCACGAGGTCGCCGATCTCAGGGAGGCGGCCGCCAATCCGATCGTGCGCGCCGAGGTGGAGCGCGCCGTGGACGCGGCGAACGATCAGGTGTCGCGCGCCGAGTCGATCCGCAAGTTCGAGATCCTCTCCGACGACCTCAACGAGAGCAACGGCATGGTCACGCCGAGCCTCAAGGCGCGTCGCGAGGCCATCACCGAGCGGTACCGGGGCCTGATCGACGACGTGATCTACGCCGGCAAACGCTGAGCCGGGCATGCGCATCGGCGCGGTGCGATACGGCGCCGTGCCGCACCGATGCGCCGCACCGCGTCACAGTCCCGCGTCGGCGGCGGTTACGTAGCCGGTGTCGATGAGCATGCTCTTGAGGTTCGATGCGGACACGGCCAGCTGGTCCTTCGCAATGGTGGGGACCTTGCCGTCCGCGTAGTCCGATTCGGCGACGCCGTCCAGCCGCGTGACGTCGCCGCCGGCGTTCATCGTCATGACGGCCTCGGCCAGTGCCGACGCGGTGTCCTTGCGGTTGCCGAGCGCCGTCATCCACTGCTTGCCGTTGACGATCTGCGGGATCGTGTCCACGTAGGCGCCGTAGCCGGTGACGATCGGCCACGAGACGTCGTCCGACGTCCCCTGGATGAACGGCAGGTGCAGCCCTTCGGAGTCGTCGGGACTTTCGGTGGGGGCCACGCGCGGGTCGGGCACCTTGCCGCGCTGCACGTCCACCTTGCCGGTGAGGCTGCCCACGATGCCGGAGATGGTGATCTCGGGGTTGATGTCCGCGGACGATCCGGTGTACCCCAGATCGTCCAGCGCGGAGACCACCTTCGCGGCGACCGCGTCGTTCATCGCGAGCACGCCATCGATGCGTGGATGCGAGCCGCCGTCCTTCATGCCCAGACGCTGGATGATCTCGTCCCTGCCGCCGTCGGTCCTGGAAGGGTCGAAGACCACCGCGCGCCAGTCGTCCGCGGTGCTCGCGGAGGAGAGGTACCGCGACGGGCTCACCGCGCGGCCGTCGGCGAAGTACGGGCCGAGCACGTCCCAGATGCCGCGGAACGCCTCGGAGACGAAGGCGGCGTCCACCGCCGACCCGTCCTTGCGCGTGGCGACGAAGGGGATCATCACCTCGATGTACTTCGGATTGTCCTTGCTGGTGGTGTCTAGTTCGAGCTTGCGCACCAGCTGTTCGGCCTGGATGCGGCCGATGAGCTCCGCCGTGCCGAACTGCACGAACAGGTCGGGCGTGAACCCCTGGACGTGTCCGGAGACCAGCACCACGTGCATGCCGGAGTCCTTGGCGAGCCTGAGCGCGGAGACGAGCCGTTCGCCGGCCTCGCGCGTCGCGTCGTCGGAGGACGCGGACGCAGTCGCGGATGCGGATGCCGACGCGGACGCCGTCGCCCCGTCGGAACCGGACGTCGCGTCGTCCCATGTGAGGTCCTGCCTGACGTAGTCGCCGTACTGGCGCGTCACGGCATCGGGATTCGTCACCGGGGCCACCACGAGCGTCGTGGAGGCGACGTCGCCGGCTGCTCCGGCGGCGGGGGAGGACGATGCCGAGGATTCGCTGAGCCTGCCCACCACGTAGTCCTGCACCGCCTGGCTCTGCGCCGCCAGATCGGACGAGGCGGTGACCTTCACCGCGGAGGAGTCGTAGGGGACGCCCGCCTGCGCGGCGCGGTCCTTGAGGGACTGCTGGATGTCCTTCGTCAGCGCGGCCCACTTGTTGAGCGGGGTGTTCTGGCTGAGTGTGATGCCGTCCGACGGCGTGAAGAGCGCGACCGATCCCACGGACGCCGCGGTACCAGTGGCATCCGTGCCGACCGGAGACGCGGTGACCGTGGGCGGCACGGACGCGCAGGCGCCCAGCGCCATCGACATCGCCGCGGCGGCAAGGATCGCGGTCGCACGTGTTCCCCGACGTCGTAGCGTCGCTGCTGCCGATTTCACGGATCGCACCTCGTTCGTTCAGTCAAAGCCGTCTGCGTACGCTTCAACCTTACTACCGCCCGGCCCTGCCGCCGCATCCCCGCGCGGACGGACCGAGATGCGCGAACGGCCGGGATCCTCTGCCCCGAAGGTTCGGATCCCGGCCGTCATCGTGCGGCGCCGATGCGATGGCTCGCCGAAGCGCGGCTCCGCCGTTTCGGCTGTCTGGCTTCGGCTACTTGGCCTGCTCGGCGAGTGCCTTGGCGAGGTTCTCGTCCAGCGCGTTCATGAAGCCCTCCGTGTCGAGCCACGGCTGATCGGGACCCACGAGCATGGCGAGATCCTTGGTCATCTGTCCGCCTTCGACGGTCGAGACGATCGTCTTCTCCAGCGTCTCGGCGAAGCGGCGCACCTCGGGCGTGCCGTCGAGGTCGGCGCGGTGCTTGAGGCCGCCGGTCCACGCGAAGATGGACGCGATCGGGTTGGTGGACGTCTTCTCGCCCTTCTGCCAGCGGCGGTAGTGGCGGGTCACGGTGCCGTGGGCGGCCTCGGCTTCGACGGTCTGGCCGTCCGGGGTCATGAGCACGGAGGTCATCAGGCCCAGCGAGCCGAAGCCCTGCGCGACGGAATCGGACTGCACGTCGCCGTCGTAGTTCTTGCAGGCCCAGATGTAGCCGCCGTGCCACTTGAGGGAGCTGGCGACCATGTCGTCGATCAGGCGGTGCTCGTAGGTCAGGCCCTCCGCCTCGAAGCGGTCCTTGTACTCGGTCTCGAACACCTCGGCGAAGATGTCCTTGAACTGGCCGTCGTACGCCTTGAGGATCGTGTTCTTCGTCGACAGGTACACGGGGTAGTGACGCATCAGGCCGTAGTTGAAGCAGGCGCGCGCGAAGCCGCGGATCGAGTCGTTGACGTTGTACTGCACCTGCGCCACGCCGCCGTCCTCGCCGTAGTCGTAGACCACGTGCTGGATCGGCTCGGAGCCGTCGGACGGGGTGAACGTGACGGTGAGGCGTCCGGCTCCCGGGACCTTGAAGTCGGTGGCCTTGTACTGGTCACCGAAGGCGTGGCGGGCCACGACGATCGGCTTGGTCCAGCCGGGTACCAGACGCGGGATGTTCGAGATCACGATCGGCTCGCGGAAGATGGTGCCGCCCAGGATGTTGCGGATCGTGCCGTTGGGGGACTTCCACATCTTCTTGAGGCCGAACTCCTTGACGCGCGCCTCGTCCGGGGTGATGGTGGCGCACTTGACGCCCACGTGGTACTTCTGGATCGCCCTGGCGGAGTCGACGGTGACCTGGTCGTCGGTGGCGTCGCGGTTCTCGATGCCCAGATCGTAGTAGTCGAGGTTGATGTCGAGATACGGCAGGATGAGCTTGTCCTTGATGTCCTTCCAGATGACGCGGGTCATCTCGTCGCCGTCGAGCTCGACGACCGTTCCTTCGACCTTGATCTTGCCCATGAGTCCTCCTGTGCGGTTTGAGGGGCGAATCCGCCTCCCAGCATTACCAGAAAGAATGTTTCGACTGATGACATCGCTCACCTCCCGGAGCCCCGCGGACGCCGTCCCGCGGCCGTCCTCGGGGGGAGGCTCCGCACTGCGGGATGCCGTTTCGCGTTCGTCGCAAGGCGGCATTAGCCTAGAGGCCATGTCTCAGGAAATTGAAATCGGCTTGGGCAAGAAGGCCCGCATCGGCTATTCGCTGGACGACGTCGCGATCGTCCCGTCCCGCAGGACCCGCGACCCGCAGGACGTGTCCACCTCGTGGCAGGTGGACGCCTACGAGTTCGACGTCCCGGTGATCTCGGCCCCGATGGATTCGGTGACCAGCCCCGCCACCGCGATCGAGATGGGACGTCTCGGCGCGCTCGGCGTGCTCGATCTGGAGGGTCTGTGGACCCGGTACGAGGACCCGCAGCCGCTGCTGGACGAGATCGCCGAGCTCGACGCGGACCATGCGATCGGGCGCATCCAGCAGATCTATGCCGAGCCGGTCAAGCCGGAGCTCATCACGCAGCGTCTGCACGAGATCCGCGACGCCGGCGTCACCGTGGCCGGCGCGCTCTCCCCGCAGCGCACGCAGCAGTTCTACTCCACCGTCGTGGACGCGGGCGTGGACCTGTTCGTGATCCGCGGCACCGCCGTGTCCGCCGAACACGTCTCGCAGACGCACGAGCCGCTCAACCTGAAGAAGTTCATCTACGACCTCGACGTGCCGGTCATCGTGGGCGGCGCGGCCAACTACACCGCGGCCCTGCATCTCATGCGCACGGGCGCCGCGGGCGTGCTCGTGGGATTCGGCGGCGGCGCCGTGTCCGCCACGCGCACCACGATCGGCGTGCACGCTCCGATGGCCACCGCCATCGCCGACGTGGCCGAGGCGCGCCGCGACTACATGGACGAGTCCGGCGGCCGCTACGTGCAGGTCATCGCCGACGGCGGCATGGGCGATTCCGGCAACTTCGTCAAGGCGTTCGCGCTGGGCGCCGACGCCGTCATGCTGGGCGCCCCGCTCGCCCGTGCCACCGAGGCGCCGGGCAAGGGCATGCACTGGGGCGCCGAGGCACGCCACCAGACGCTGCCGCGCGGCTACCGCGCCAACGTGGGCACCGTGGCGCCGCTCAGGCAGATCCTGTTCGGACCGAGCCATCAGGCGGACGGCCGCGTGAACTTCATCGGCGCGCTGCGCCGCGCGATGGCCTCCACCGGCTACGTGGACGTGAAGAACTTCCAGCGCTGCAACATGGTGGTCGCACCCACCTCCGCGCGCTGACGGATCGCGTCGGCGGACGGCGTCGGCGAGTTATCCACATCCGTCCACTTATGCACATCGGGCGTCCGGCGATTTGACCGGGCGCCCGCATTGCATTAGAGCTCATGGTAGGGGCCGACGGCGGCTCCACGAGCAAAGGAGCCAATCATGAGCAGCCCGGACATTTTCGAAGCGAACATCGCGTTCCCCGGGACGACGAACCCGGTGCACGTCAGGATATGCCGCTACGTGCCGGAGGACATGACGCAGCAGCGGAGCATCGCCCTCGCCTCGGCGGCGATGCAGCTGGCGCGCGTGGGCATGGACGTGGTGCTGGGACGCACGTCCGCGGACCGTCTCGCCAAGGCGGCCAACGCGGTGATCGTGCGCAAGCTCGACACCATGTCGCTGCTGTACCGCAGCTACCTGCAGCGCCGACCCGGCCTGATGCGGCGCGTCCGCGCGACCGTCACCGAGGCCGTGGGCGTCGAGGCCTTCGTCCGCAGCGCCGACCACATGGAGATGTCGGTGCATCTGCGCGTGGCCGGCAACGACTACTGGTCGTCGGTGGTCTTCGACAGGGCCGGCGGACGGTGGATGTGCACGGAGCTCGACCTGGGCTGACGCCGGTTTATAGTGGTAGGCATGCTCAAGGAGTTTGTCGAACCGTTCAAGATCACCACGACCGATGACGACACCGTCTTCTCGCTGCTCGAGCGCAGGGCGGAGCGCGGTCCGGACGACCTCATCGCGCAATGGCAGGATGACGAGACCCACCGCTGGCACGACGTCACCGCCGGGCAGATGCTGGACCGCGTCCGCCTCATCGCCAAGGGCCTGATGGCGCTCGGCGCCACCAAGGGGGAGCGGGTCATCGTCTATTCGCCCACCTGCTATTCGTGGGGCGTCGTCGACTTCGCGTGCGCGGCGATCGGCGCGGTGCTCGTGCCCATCTACGAGACGGACTCCGTCCGCCAGGCGGCGGCGATCGTGGACGAGGTGGAGCCGGTCGTCGCCTTCTGCGGGGACTTCGAGCACGCGCAGGCGCTCGAACAGATCCGCGACTCGGCCGACAACACCCTGAGGTACGTGTTCAACTTCAGGGCGGACGGACTGGACGCCGTCGCCGACTTCGGACGCGCCGTGTCCGACGCCGACCTCGACGCCGCCATCGCCGACGTGAAGGCGGACGACCTGCTGACCATCGTGTACACGTCCGGCTCCACCGGCAGGCCCAAGGGCGCCATGCTCTCCAACCGCAACTACACGCACATCGTGCTCAACGGCTACGAGATCCTGCCCAACATGCTCTACAACGACAACCGCCTGCTGCTGTTCCTGCCCCTGGCGCACTGCTTCGCGCGGTACATCCAGTACGTCGCCATCGGCGGGCACGGCGTGATCGGCTACATCCCGGGCGCCAAGCGCCTGCTCGCGGACCTGAGGAGCTTCAAGCCCACGTATCTGCTGGGCGTGCCCCGCGTGTTCGAGAAGGTCTACAACGCCGCCTCCCAGAAGGCCGGCGCCGGCATCCGGGGCCGCATCTTCTCCAAGGCGTTCAGCCACTTCGTCCGCTGGAGCAAGGACGGGCAGGAGGGGCGCGGGCACTCCCTCGCCTCCCGGATCGAGCACTCGTTCTTCATGGCCACGGTGGGCTCCTCGGTGCGTGACGCGCTCGGCCCCAACCTGCGCTTCCTCGCCTGCGGCGGCGCCCCCATCAACGTGGATCTGGCGCACTTCTTCAACGGCATGGACGGCATCACGTTCATTCAGGGCTACGGCATGACGGAGACCGCCGCGCCGATGATGGTCAACTGGGAGGACGACAACGAGGTGGGCTCCGTGGGCAAGCCGGGCCCGGGCATGGGCGTGCGCGTGGCCGAGGACGGCGAGCTGGAGGTGTGCGGCCCCAACGTGTTCATGGGCTACTGGCGCAACCCGCGGATGACGGCCGAGGTCATGGACGGCCCGACCTGGCTGAGGACCGGCGATCTGGGCGAAATCGACGACCACGGGTTCGTGTTCATCACCGGGCGCAAGAAGGACATCATCATCACCGCCGGCGGCAAGAACATCAGCCCCGCGCCCATGGAGGACATCATCGACACCTGCCCGATCGTGCAGCACGCGGTGGTGGTGGGCGACGGCAGACCGTTCGTCTCCGCGCTCATCGAGCTCGAGCCCGACATGCTGCGCAGCTGGCTGGCCGGACAGGGGCTCGACGCCGACATGCCGCTCGAGGAGGCGAAGGACAACGACGCCGTGCGCGCGTTCATCCAGCAGTACGTGGACAAGGCGAACGCCGGGGTCTCCCGCGCCGAGTCGGTGCGCAAGTTCGCCGTCCTCACCGACCAGTTCAACCAGGACGACGGCACGCTCACCCCGAGCCTGAAGGTGGTGCGCGCCAAGGTGCTGCGCCGCTACGCCGACGTGATCGAGCACGAGATCTACGTCTCCAGGTCCCCCCAGCCGCCCACCCCCGCCACCGTCAAGATCATCGACCGCACCGCGGAGACGGTCCAGCAGGTCTCCGAATCCATGCGTCAGGCGTCCGAGAACGTCAGCCCGATGGTGCGCCAGGCGCTCGACCAGGCGCGCGCCAACGTGTCGGATTCGCTTGCTAGCGTGCAGGGGAGGATGAAGCCGAGGCAGGGCGACGGCGCGGACGGCGAGTCCGACGCGCGGACGGCGGACGCCGACGACGCCGGCGCGGCCGAGGCAAGGAACGACGAGAGCAAGGAGTGACATTCCGTGACGATTCGTGAGATCAGGGTGGTGCCCGATCCGGTGCTGCGCACCCCGTGCGACGAGATCCGCGAGATCACCCCGGCCGTCAGGCGCCTGGTGCAGGATCTGCTCGACACGGTGGACGATCCGGGCCGTGCGGGTCTGTCCGCCAACCAGATCGGCGTGAGTCTGCGCGCGTTCTCCTACAACATCGACGGCAAGGTGGGCTACGTGCTCAACCCGGTGCTGGAGGAGACGAGCGGCGAGCAGTACGGCGACGAGGGGTGCCTGTCGGTGCCGGGCCTGTGGTACAAGACGCGTCGCGCCGACTACGCGCGCGTGCGCGGCATCGACCTGGACGGCAACGAGGTGGTGCTCGAGGGCAGCGGCCTGATGGGCCGCATGCTGCAGCACGAGACCGACCATCTGGACGGCCACGTGTACCTCGACCGTCTCGAGAAGGAGGAGCGCCGCGAGGCGATGCGCTACATGCGCGCGCACGCCCGCTGACGCCGTACGGCGCGTCGGGGCCCGCCCTTGGTATGGGGCGGGCCCCGTGCTATATTGAGAGTTCGTGTGCCAACCCGGCGAGAGACGCGGTCGCAGGCGTCCCGGACCACCCAACATCGTCTAGCGGCACACGCCAAATTCGCGTCATGTCCGCGACGGCCCGTGTCGGTCGGCCCTTCCCTCGGGGAGGGTTGCATACGGGTGCGCATGACCAGGCAAGAACCGACAGAAAGGTAGAGTGCAATGGCACAGATCACGATGAGCGAGATGCTCAAGGCCGGTGTCCACTTCGGTCACCAGACCCGTCGTTGGAATCCGAAGATGAAGCAGTACATCCTCATGGAGCGCAACGGCATCCACATCATCAACCTGTTCAAGTCCCTTGAACTCATCGACAAGGCCTACGACTTCATCAAGGCCACCGTCGCGCACAACGGCACCGTGCTGTTCGTCGGCACCAAGAAGCAGGCCCAGGAGGCCGTGTCCAACCAGGCCACCCGCGTGAACATGCCGTACGTGTCCGAGCGCTGGCTGGGCGGCATGCTCACCAACTTCCAGACCGTCTCCAAGCGCGTCGCCCGCCTCAAGGAGCTCGAGGAGATGGACTTCTCCGACGTGCACGGCTCCGGTCTGACCAAGAAGGAGCTGCTGCTCCTCGAGCGCGAGAAGGACAAGCTGGAGAAGCAGCTCGGCGGCATCCGCAACATGAACCGCACGCCCTCCGCCATGTTCGTCGTGGACATCAACAAGGAGGCGCTGGCCGTCGAGGAGGCCCACAAGCTGGGCATCCCGGTCGTCGCCCTCGTCGACACCAACACCGATCCCGAGTCCGTCGACTACCCGATCCCGGCCAACGACGATGCGATCCGCGGCATCGAGCTGCTCACCAGCCTGATCGCCGACGCCGTCGCCGACGGTCTGATCGAGCGCTCCGGCCAGGCCGCCAAGGCCGACGAGGCCTCCGAGCAGCCGATGGCCGCCTGGGAGAAGGACCTGCTGCAGCAGGGCGCCGCCGAGGCCCCCGCCGCCGAGGCCCCCGCCGCCGAGTCCGCCGAAGGCGAAGCCAAGGCCGAGTGAGCCCCTCGGGGTTCGTCCGCCGCTAGGATGGGAGGTGCACATGGATTGCACCTCCCGTTCCAGGGGAAAGTAATCGAGTTTTAACTCAAGGAGAGAGTTTCATGGCAGCAATTACCGCCGCACTGATCAAGCAGGTCCGCGAGGACACCGGCGCCGGCATGATGGACGTCAAGAAGGCGCTCACCGAGGCCGAAGGCGACGTGGCCCGCGCCAAGGAGATCATCCGCGCCAAGGGCATCCAGGCCGCCGGCAAGCGCGAGGGCCGCAAGGCCCAGGAGGGCACCATCGCCTCCGGCGTCGTCGAGTCCGCCGAGGGCCAGACCGGCTACGCCGTCGAGATCAACTCCGAGACCGACTTCGTGGCCAAGACCCCGAAGTTCGTCGAGTTCGCCGACTCCGTGCTGGCCGACGCCGAGAAGGCCAACGCCGGCTCCGTCGACGAGCTGCTCGCCGCCCCGTCCGCCGAGGGCACCGTCAAGGAGGCCGTCGAGGAGGCCGCCGCCCTGTTCGGCGAGCACGTCAAGGTCGGCCAGTTCGCCAAGATCGCCGGCCCGCACGTCGAGATCTACGCGCACAAGAAGTCCGCCGAGATGCCGCCGAGCATCGTCGCGATGATCGCCACCGACGAGGCCGGTGCCGCCGTCGCGCACGAGGCCGCCCTGCAGATCTCCGCCATGGGCGCCAAGTGGCTCACCCGCGAGGACGTCCCGGCCGACGTGGTCGAGTCCGAGCGCCGCGTGGCCACCGAGAAGTCCCTGGCCGAGGGCAAGCCGGAGAAGATCGTCCCCAAGATCGTCGAGGGCCGTCTGAACGCCTTCTTCAAGGAGGTCGTCCTCCTCGAGCAGCCGTTCGTCAAGGATCCGTCCAAGACCGTCGGCAAGCTGTTCGACGAGGTGGGCGGCAAGGCCTTCGGCTTCGCCCGCGTCGAGGTCGGCAAGGGCGACGAGGACTGATCGTCGACCGCAGCCGGCCGGTCGCATCCGCGAACCGGTGAGGAATCGGCCCGCGCTTTCCGCAAGGAGGGGAGCGCGGGCCGATTTCGTCGGTGTCGCTGCCGGCGTGTGTCGGCGCGGACCGATACGCTGATATGCGGTATTTGTTACGCCTGACCAATGAAAGGCACCAAGGTATGACTGGCAAAGAGGCATCAGACAATCCGCGCAGGGTCCTGCTCAAACTGTCCGGCGAGGCGTTCGGCGGCGGCAAGGTCGGCATCGACACGCACGTGGTGCGTCGCATCGCCGAGGAGATCGTCCCCGCGGTGAGCCGGGGCGTCCAGGTGGCCATCGTCGTGGGCGGCGGCAACTTCTTCCGCGGCGCCGAACTGCAGCAGGCCGGCATCGATCGCTCCCGCGGCGACTACATGGGCATGCTCGGCACCGTGATGAACTGCCTGGCGCTGCAGGACTTCCTGGAGCAGGAGGGGCAGTCCACCCGCGTGCAGACCGCCATCACCATGGGCCAGGTCGCCGAGCCGTACATCCCGCTCAAGGCCATCCGCCATCTGGAGAAGGGCCGCGTCGTGATCTTCGGCGCCGGCGCCGGCATGCCGTACTTCTCCACGGACACCGTCTCCATCCAGCGCTCCCTCGAGATCCACTGCGACGAGGTGCTCATGGGCAAGAACGGCGTCGACGGCGTGTACACCGCCGACCCGCGCAAGGACGCGGACGCCAAGCGCTTCGCCACCCTGAGCTACAAGCGCGCCCTGGTCGACAACCTCGCCGTCATGGACGCCGCCGCGCTGTCCATGGCCCGCGACAACCGCAAGCGCATCCGCGTCTTCGGACTCGAGGAGCCGGGCAACGTCACCCGCGCCCTCGTCGGCGACGAGATCGGCACGCTGGTCTCCACCGCCGAATCCACCCTCGCCGAGTGACGAAGCCGTCGCCCGCCAAGAACCAACCAATCCGCACAACAACCAGCAAGGAGCACCACATGGCTACCGTCATCGATCAGGCCAAGGAACAGATGGCCAAGACCGTCGAGAACACCAAGGAGAACTTCTCCGGCATCCGCACCGGCCGCGCCAACCCGGCCCTGCTCAACGGCATCACCGTCGACTACTACGGCTCGCCCACGCCCATCAAGGCCGTCGCCTCCATCGGCGTGCCGGAGCCGCGCACCCTGGCCGTCACCCCGTTCGACAAGTCTCAGGCCGCGGCCGTGGAGAAGGCCATCCGCGACTCCGACCTCGGCGTGAGCCCCAACCGCGACGGCAACGTCATCCGCGTCACCCTGCCCGAGCTGACCGAGGAGCGCCGCAAGGAGTACGTGAAGCTCGCCAAGGGCAAGGCCGAGGACGGCAAGGTCGCGGTGCGCAACATCCGCCGCAAGGCCAAGGAGTCCATCGACAAGGCCGTCAAGGACGGCGACATGGGCGAGGACGACGGCGACCGCCTGCTCAAGGAGCTCGACAAGGTCACCAAGTCCACCACGGACGAGATCGACGCCCTGCTCGAGACCAAGCAGAAGGAGATCCTCGAGGTCTGAGCCGGCCCGCGCCGCACCTCCGAACCCCGCATCATCATGGACCAGCACGATCAGTTAGCCACGATCAACAAGCGCACCGGACGCAACATGCCCCAGGCCATCGCGACCGGGGCGCTGCTCGTCGCGATCATCCTCGCATGCCTCGCCATACGCATCGACGCGTTCGTCATGCTGATCGTGCTGTTCATGATATTGGGGCTGTGGGAGCTCAGGATCGACTTCGCCACCGTGGGGCTGCACATCCCCGTGGCGGCGCTGTGGGTCTGCTCCTCGGCCACCATGCTCGCCACCTACTACGCGCCGTGGCACTTCGCCGCGATGTCGATCGGCGTCATGGCCACCATCGTGGTCGCGCTGCCGTGCTCCACGGCGCGACTGAGCTTCGGTACGCGCGTGCCCATGGCGGTGGCGCGCAAGCTCTCGGCCGCGGACGCCGCGATCAGGCTCGAGTCCTCGTTCAACCACGACGACGAGCCGCCCCGGGCGTCGCGCCTCGCCAACGTCGGCGTCACCCTGCTGACCATCCTCTACCTCGAGGTGCTGGCCTGCTACCTCATCTTCCCGCTCACGTTCGGCGGCCACCCCATGGCGCACGCCATCATGAGCGTCTTCCTGCCGGCCCTGTCCGACACGGGCGGCCTGTTCTTCGGCGCCGCGTTCGGCCGCCACAAGCTCTCGCCGCGCATCAGCCCCAAGAAGTCGTACGAGGGCCTCGCCGGGTCCATGCTCTTCGCCATGGCCGGCGCGTTCGCGATCTTCGCCTGCACGTACGACGCCCCGATGTGGGCCTCGCGCTGGTGGATGCCCGTGGTGCTCGGCGTCACCGTGGGCGTCGTGGGCACGTACGGCGACCTGTGCGCCTCCATGATCAAGCGCGACCTCGGCATCAAGGACATGGGACACCTGCTCAAGGGGCACGGCGGCGTGCTCGACCGCGTCGACTCCATCCTCATGTGCGCGCCCCTCATCGCGCTGCTGCTCTACGTCAGCGGTCTGTGAGACCGTGGGAGACGACATGACAGACATCGAAACCGCAATCGCAACCGACAATCCCGCATCCGTTCCCGAGACCGGCATCACGCCCGGCGGCACCACCGGCGCGTTCCGCGACGTGCTCAGCCGCGACCACGCGCGCCGCGGCAAGCCGCCGCTGCACTTCGCCGACATGACCCCCGAGCAGCGCATCGCGACCGCCGCCGAGCTGGGTCTGCCGAAGTTCCGCGTCAAGCAGCTCGCCAACCACTACTACGGACGCTTCGACGCGGACGCGTCCGAGTTCACCGACTTCCCGGCCGCCAAACGAGAGGACGCGGCCCGGGCGTTCTTCCCCGAGCTCATCCACGAGGTTACCCGGCAGGTGGCCGACGACGGCGCCACCATCAAGACGCTGTGGCGCCTGTTCGACGGCTCGCTCATCGAATCGGTGCTCATGCGCTATCCGACGCGCACCACGCTGTGCATCTCGTCGCAGGTGGGCTGCGGCATGGGATGCCCGTTCTGCGCCACCGGCAAGCTGGGGCTCACGCGCAACATGTCCGCGGGGGAGATCCTCGAGCAGGTGCGCGTGGCCGCGCGGATGATGCGCGACGGCGAGGTGGCCGGAGGCCCCGGCAGGCTCAGCAACGTCGTGTTCATGGGCATGGGCGAGCCGATGGGCAACTACCGCTCCGTGCTGTCCGCCGTGCGTCAGATCTCCGCCATGCCTCCCGAGGGGTTCGGCATCTCGGCGCGCAACATCACCGTGTCCACCGTGGGCGTGGTTCCCGGCATCAGGAAGCTCGCCGAGGAGGGCATCCCCGTGCGCCTCGCCGTCTCGCTGCACGCGCCGAGCGACGCGCTGCGCGACGAGCTCGTGCCGATGAACCGCCGCTTCGACACCACCGCCGTGCTCGACGCGGCGCACGACTACTGGCTCGCCTCCAAGCGGCGCGTCAGCATCGAATACGCGCTCATGCGCGGCATCAACGACCAGGCCGAGCATGCGCGCCTGCTCGCCAAGCGCCTCAACCACTACGGCGACGACTGGGCGCACGTGAACCCGATCCCGCTCAACCCCATCGAAGGCTCCAGATGGACCGCCTCCAAGCCGGAGGACGAGCGGCGCTTCCTCGACATCCTGCACGCGGCGGGCATCACCGCCACGCTGCGCGACACCCGCGGCCAGGACATCGACGGCGCCTGCGGCCAGCTCGCCGCCAAGGGCAGGGACGGCCGCGCCTGAGCGGACGGGACGGTCCCGTCCATCATGCGGACGTTGTAACGTGCGGTAGGTAAGCTGACGGGCTGTAGGAAAACCTAGGAAGCAACGGGAGTTGAGCTATGTCGCTGGCGGTTCGTGTGATCCCCTGTCTGGACGTCGACGCGGGACGAGTGGTCAAGGGCGTGCATTTCGAGAATCTGCGCGATGCCGGCGACCCGGTGGAGCTGGCCCGCGAATACTACCGTCAGGGCGCCGACGAGCTCACCTTCCTCGACGTGACCGCCTCCAGCTCACACCGCCAGACCATGATCGACGTGGTCTCGCGCACCGCCGAGCAGATCTTCATCCCGCTGACCGTGGGCGGCGGCGTGCGCACCCCCGAGGACGTCGACTCGCTGCTGCGCTGCGGCGCCGACAAGGTGGGCGTCAACACGGCGGCAATCAACGACCCCACGCTCATCAGCCGCGTGGCGGAGCGCTTCGGCAACCAGGTGCTCGTGCTGTCCGTGGACGCCCGCCGCGAGAAGGGCGAGCAGCACACGCAGTCCGGCTTTGAGGTCACCACGATGGGCGGCCGCAAGTCCACCGGCATCGACGCGATCTGGTGGGTCAAGCGCGCCGAGGAGCTGGGAGCGGGGGAGATCCTGCTCAACTCCATGGACGCCGACGGCACGCAGGACGGCTTCGACCTCGAGATGATCCGCGCCGTGCGCCGCGAGGTCAGCATCCCGATCATCGCCTCCGGCGGCGCCGGCAAGGTGGAGGACTTCCCGCCGGCCATCGAGGCGGGCGCGAACGCCGTGCTCGCCGCATCCGTCTTCCACTACGGCAAGATGACCATCGGCGACGTCAAGGACGAGCTCAGGCGCCACGGCTACACGGTGCGCTGAGACGAGATTCGTGCCGGCTTCCCGCCGGCTTCACCAAGGCTTCAGGAGCGATACGGACAATGGCAGACAACGAATACGACAACGCGACCACGCTCGACCCGCGCATCGCGTCGAGACTCAAGCGCGACGCGAAGGGGCTCGTGGCCGCGGTGATCCAGCAGTACGACACGCGCGAGGTGCTCATGGTCGGCTACATGAACGACGAGGCGCTGCGCCGCACCCTCACCACGGGACGCGTCACGTTCTGGTCGCGCTCCCGCCGGGAGTACTGGCGCAAGGGCGACACGTCCGGGCACGTGCAGTACGTCAAAGGCGTCTCGCTGGACTGCGACGGCGACGCGCTGCTCGTGGAGGTCGATCAGGTGGGCGCCGCGTGCCACACCGGCAAGCGGTCCTGCTTCCTCGAAGGCGGGCCGCTGCCCGTCGTGGAGGGAAGCCGTACCAGGGAACAGGAGGACGAGCGATGAGCGAGACGAACGGAACCGCGGCGGACGAGACGTGGACGGCTGCCGTGTGCAGCGTGGAGCATCTGCCGTGGGGCGGCACGTGGCCGAGCCGCGAGACGTTCCACGAGCTCGCCGACCAGGGCTACCGCGTCATCCCCATCGTGCGCAGGCTGCTCGCCGACTCGCTCACCCCGGTGGGCTTCTACGAGCGTCTCGCCGGAGGCCGCAGCGGCACGTTCATCCTCGAATCCGCGGAATACGGCGGATCCTGGAGCCGCTACTCGTTCATCGGCGTCAACTCGCTCGCCCAGCTGCGCTCCGACCACGGCCGCGCCAACTGGCTCGGCAAGGTGCCGGTCGGCGTGCCCCGGGAGGGCGACGTGATGGACGTGGTCCGCGCCACGCTCGCCACGCTCAAGGCGCCGGACGTCAAGGGCCTGCCGAACCTCACCTCGGGTCTCGTGGGCACCGTGGGATGGGACGCCATCCGCCACTGGGAGCCGACGCTGCGCGCCGAGGCCCCCGACGAGACCGGACAGCCGGAGACCGTGCTCGCCCTGGCCACCGACGTGGCCGTGGTGGACCACGTGGACGGCTCGGTGTGGATCATCGCCAACGCGATCAACGTGGACGACCGTCCCACGCGCGCCGACGCCGCCTACGACGAGGCGATCGCGCGCCTCGACCGCATGCAGCGCGACGCCGCCACGCCCCAGCCGCGAGAGAACCGCGTCAGCGTCATCGACCCGTCCGTCGAACAGCCGAAGCTGCGCTTCCGCAGCGCCAAGGCCGAGTACGAGCACGCCGTCGAGGAGGCGAAGCGCCACATCGTCGACGGCGACGTGTTCCAGGTCGTCATCTCCCAGCGCCTCGACATCGACTCGCCCGCCGAGCCGTTCGACGTGTACCGCGTGCTGCGCACCCTCAACCCCAGCCCGTACATGTACTTCATGGCGCTCACCGACGCCGAGGGCCGCGACTTCAACGTGATCGGCTCCAGCCCGGAGACGCTCATCAAGGTGGACGACGGGCACGCCATGACGTTCCCGATCGCCGGCTCCCGTCCGCGCGGCAAGACCCCCGAGCAGGACGCGGCGCTGGCCAAGGAGCTGCTCGCCGACCCCAAGGAACGCAGCGAGCACATCATGCTCGTGGACCTGAGCCGCAACGACCTGAGCCGCGTGTGCGACCCCGACTCCGTCGAGGTCGTCAGCCTCATGGACATCAAGCGCTTCAGCCACATCATGCACATCTGCTCCACCGTGACCGGCCACGTGCGCGAGGACCTCACCGCGTTCGACGTGTTCACGTCCGCGTTCCCCGCGGGCACGCTGTCCGGCGCGCCCAAGCCCCGCGCCATCGAGATCATCGACGAGCTGGAGCCGGCCGACCGCGGCATCTACGGCGGCACGATCGGCTACTTCGACTTCTCTGGCAACATGGACATGGCCATCGCCATCCGCACCGCGTTCCTGCGCGACCACGAGGCGAGCGTGCAGGCCGGCGCCGGCATCGTGCTCGACTCCGTGCCCGCCACCGAATGGCAGGAGACGCGCAACAAGGCCGAGGCGAGCGTGGAGTCCGTGCAGATCGCCGCCCAGCTCAGGGAGCTGTAGGCCGCCATGTCACTGACCAGTGCGCAGCGCGAGGCGACCATTCGCGAATTCCGGGAGAACATGGCGCTGCTCGGGCTCGACGCGCGGGCGATCGGCGAGCATTTCGGCGTGGACGCGGCCGTCGTGGAGCGCGTCGTGAACCTCGAATCCGGCGTGCTTGAATACCCGTGGATCGTGCGCGGGTATCTGCTGGAGGAGGCTCGGGCGCGCGGCGTGAAGCCGGTGCCGTTCAGCGCGTTGCGCGGCGATCCGCACGACTACTGGTTCCTGGACGGGCGCGTGATCGACGCGAACCGCATCGGCTGAGGCGGACTCCGATCTGGGTGCCGCCCGTCGAGGACGATTCCCGGCAAGCGAAGGGGCACGTTTCCGATCATTCCCGCGGCGCGGCGCGGATCCCGACGAAACCCGCCCCTCGCTTGCCGTTCCGGAACAACCGGAGCAGTCGGACGGTCAGAACAGGCTGATCGGATCGCGGCGCTCCAGCGGGGCGATGAGCCGCGGCCCGTCGCCTGCGAGCGGCGCCACCTCATGGAATCCGAGTCCTCTCGACAGCGCCATGCCCGATTCGCGCATCCGGGGGAGCAGCGTCGCGCCGTCGACGGAACGGTCCAGCCACGCCGCCGCCATGTCCGGCGCCACGAGCAGCGGCATGCGGTCGTGCACGGCGGCGAACGCCTCCGCGGCGGGGCAGGTGACGATCGTTGCGGTGAGCCGCCACGGGCGCGAACCGGACGGACGCCACCACGAGTACAGTCCCGCCATCGCCAGCGGAGTCCCGTCCGGGGCGTGGAAGTAGAACGGCCGGCGTCCCTTGAACTCGTAGTATCCCGACGCGGGGATGATCGCGCGCATGGACCGCGTGGACTCGGCGAACGTCGGTCTGTACGCGATCGATTCCACGCGCGCGTTGTACGTCGGATAGCCGGGCGCGTCGGTCTGGCTCCACCGCGGCACGAGCGACCAGCTCGCCCCCGTCAGATGCCGTCTGCCGTCGCCGCCCTGCGCCACGAGCGCGATGGTCTGCCTCGGCTCGACGGCGAACGTGCGCGGCGGCAGCCGATCCGCCCTCACGTCGCCCGCGTCCACGCCGAGCCAGCCGGCGACCGCGTCCCAATCCAGGTCAAGAGCGAACCTTCTGCACATGCCCCACAGTGTACGACGTGCCGCGGCGCCCTCGCCCCCGTTGTGCTAGCTTCGATACCACGCGGAGGAACCGCGGAGGGGCCGCGGAAGGAACCACGAAGGAGACGCATTGGGTGACGCAAGGCGCGAGCTGGAACGGCTCAGACCGGTGTACGAGACCGGCGTGCTGAGACTGCTGCTGCGCCGGAACTCCATGGTCTACGTGGCGCTGCTGCGCTCCGCGTTCGACCCGCTCACCGGGGAGCTCACGCGCGAGACGCTCGAGGACCGGATCGTGCAGGGACTGGAGCCGCTCATCGCGTCCGGAGACTTCACGCCCGCGGAGGGACAGACCACGGCCGACGCCGCGCGCGGCGTGCTCGCCGAGCTGACGCGTGAGGGCGACGGCGACTACGCGTGGCTCGCCAACTCGCTCGACGTGACGTCCCACCGGTTCCTGTACCGGCTCACCGCACGCGCGCATCGCGCGATCGAGGCGCTGTCGCGTCTCGAGGACGACACGCGGACCCTGTCCGGCGCGCAGGCGAACTCGATCATCATGGAGATCGAGCACGCGCGCATGCGGCTCACCGCCGACCCGCGCGAGCGCATCGCGCTGCTCAACCGCGAGATCAAGGCCAACAAGCGCGAGATCAGACGCATCCTCGACGGCGAGGACACGGGCGACCTGACGGAACGGCAGGTGGAGGACATCATCGCCGTCGTGCACAACACGCTGCGCGGCGTGCCCATCGACCTGCGCGAACTCGCCCTGACGGAACGCGACAACGGCGACATGCTGCGCCGGCGCATGCAGTCGGGCGACATGGCCGTCGACGAGATCCTCACCGCATACCACGACGACTACCGACGCTCCTACCGCGAATCCGACGCGGGACGACGGTTCGAGGACGCGTTCCAGGTGATCGTCACCGACGAGGGACGGCGTCAGATCGACGACGCGATCCGCGACATCGCGCGCACGCCGTACCTCGACGGTGAACCGGGCGCGCTGCTCGGGCAGGTGCGTGCCGAGCTGGCCCGCATCTACGAGGGCATCGAGGACGTGCGCCGCCAGATGCGCGCCTCCGACGAGGCGATCAGCCGTCTGGTGCGTCAGCAGACCGACACGCGCTACCGCACGATGCTCTCCACGCTCAACCGGCTGTTCGTCAAGCTCAGCGCCGAGGCCAGGGAGACCCCCGACGCCGCGGACGCGCCGTACGCCACCGACGTGTCCGCCGTGCGGCTCGCCGTGCTGCCCACGCGTCCCGCCCGCCCGATGGTGCGCGACACGGCGCCGCGGCTCGCGGATGGCTCCGGCCCGGATGCGCCGTCCCCGGACCTGCGCGCGCTCATCGAGGTGGGCGGTCCGAGGCTCAGACGCATGGCCGAGCTGATCCGGCGCGATCCGGTGATGCGCGGCGACGCGGTGGACATGGCGGCGAGCTTCAACCGGCTGCCGGCGGGGGAGCGGCGCGAAAGCGAGCTGATCGGATTCCTCGGCGCGCTCAGGACGTCCGGCGGCTCGTGGACGCGGTGGCGCTGCGTGACGCTGAACGGCGACGAGCGCGTCTGGCTCACGCGGCCGCTCATGGTGGCGCCGCGCACGCTCGAGGAGATCGCGGAGGAATCATGAACGGGACGACGGACGGCGGCGACGCGGACGAAAGGACGACGATGGACGACATCATGACGGACGGCGCGGAGGCCGGCACGGCGGGCGGCGACGCGAACCCCGCGGCCCTGTTCGAGGGCGATCTGAGCGACATGCCCGCCGACGCGCGCGTGGCGGCCATCGCCCTCAAGCGGGACCGGTACGTGAGCGGCGTGCTGTACGACATGGTCGAGGACAACCGGGACGCGGTGGTCCGCTCGCTCAACAACGACATGCTGCGGCTGGTCGTCGACACGCGCTACCGCATCATGTACGCCACGCCCGTGGGCGGACCGGACGTGACGATCCGCTCGCTCAAGACGCGCGTGAGCCTGACGCGCGAGGAGGCGGCGCTGCTCGCGTTCCTGCGCATCCGCGTGCTCGACTACGAGAACGTGCACGCCGAGCAGAGCGCATGGATGGCGAGCTTCGACGAGATCCGCGAGGCGCTGACGACCGGCGCGGGATACCTCGCGTCGCGCAACGACGAGGAAGGCGTGCTGCGACGGATCCAGGCGGTCGTCTCGGCCGCGACGACCCACGGCTACCTCGAACGCGCGGACGACGGCGAGGAGATGTACCGCATCACGCCGCTCGTGCCCGTGGTGCTCGACCGGGCGCTGGCCGAATCCTGGCTGGACGCCGATCCGGACGGCGGAGACGAGCCCGCGTCCGCCGCGGATGCGGACGACGGGACGGTCCTCGGGCGGGACGATCCCGCGGACGCCGACGTCGACACGGGCGGGATCGGCGAATCGCGCCCGCAGGAGCCCACCCTGTTCGACGCGGGCTCCGACGACGCCGAAGACGAGGGGAGGTAGACGATGGCGAAGCGCGAAGACATGGCGATGATCGCCGACCGGTGGATGCTCGAAAGCCGGCAGGTCGTCAACTGGGGATCGTACGACGGCTGGCACGAGTTCCGCCCGTCCACGGATCCCACGGCCCCCGTGACGCTGCTTGCCGGCGCCAGCGAATCCGGCAAATCCACGCTCGTGGACGCGCAGATCTCGCTGCTGTACCCCACGGGCACGCCGTTCAACAAGGCGTCCAACGCCGGACGGTCCGAACGCAGCGACTACACGTACGTGCGCGGCATGCTCGGCTACGGCTCCGACGGCGGCGTCGAAATGCCGCTCTACCTGCGCGGCCGCGACGCCGACGGACGCCCGCAGCCCGTGTGGGGCGCGATCGTCGACACGTATGCGAACCGCACCACCGGGCAGACGCTCAGCTGCGCGAAGTTCCTGTATCTGGCCGTCGGCGACGGCTCCGGCGACGTGCGCCGCCAGTACGCGGTCTGGGACCGCGTCATCGACCCCAGGCTCATGGACCGCTACCGCGACACGCCGTTCACACCCACGCAGATCAGGACCGCATATCCCGGCTGCGAGACCTTCCCGAACGCGGACGCGTTCCACGCGCGCATCTGGCGCATCATGGGCCTGAGCGCCGAAGCCTGCCGGCTGCTGCACAAGATCCAGTCCGCCGACGCGCCGTCGCGCCTCGACGACATCTTCAAGCAGGGCGTGCTCGGCGTGCCCGAGGCGCTGGATCTCGCCCGGGCCGCCGTGGATGACTGGCGGCGCTACGAGGAGAACCTCCGCGCCATGGACGAGAAGGCTCGCCGCATGGCGCGCCTGAAGGACATCCGGACCGGCTACGGCGCATATGCGGACGCGCTCGCCGCCCTGCGCGACGGCTCCCGCATCGATCCGGACGGCGAGCAGGGCAGGGCCGCGGTGGCCGCGTGGACGGGCCGGCGCATGGCCGACGACATCGGCGCCCAGCTGCCCGCCGACCGCACCGCCGCCGGCCGCGGCCGCGAGGCACAGACCGTCGCCGCGCACGCCGCGGACGAGCTGCGCGAACGCTGCGCGCGGATCGACGCGCAGCTCGGCAGCAGGGACGGCGGCGCACTCGCCCGACTCGAGACGCAGCTCGCCCAGCTCAACCGGGACTTCGCCGCCGCGCGCGACCTCGGCACGCGTCTGGCCGCACGGTTCGACGCAGCCGGCGAGACGATGCCCGATGGGGCCGACGCATGGGAGCGCGAGCGCACGCGCCTCGCCGAGGCGGACGGCACGTACCGCGACGACCTCGCCGCGCTCGACCAGAGCCGCTACGAATCACAGAGCGCCCTGCACGACGCCAAGGACGCGCTCGCTGCGCTCCAGCGCGACTACGAACGACACAGCAGCCGGCGCACCCGCATCTCGCAGGCCATGGACGACGACCGCGCGCTGCTCGTCAGGGCGACCGGCCTCGACGCCGACGACCTGCCGTACGCCGCCGAGCTCATGGACGTGCGCGAAGAGGACGAGGCGTGGCGCGCTGCCATGAACGTCGTCTACGGCTCGCTCGCGCAGACCATCCTCGTCGACCGCCGCCACGAGCACGGCTTCGCGCGCAAGGTCAGCGCCATCGATCCGAGCCTCATGGGCCGGCGCACCTGGACGTTCGTCGACACGGACGCCAGTGCTGATGCCGTCGCCGATGCCGAAGCCGGCGCGGACGCCGAACCGCGCGACGGCTGGATGTCCGGCAAGCTGCGCTACCGCGACGAATCCCCGTTCGCCGCATGGCTCAAGACGCAGACCCGCGCCGAACGGCTCGACGCGCGCTGCGTCGACGCGATCGACGACGCGAACCGCACTGAGCGCCAGGTGCAGCGCGACGGGCAGATCAAGTCCGGCAGGCGCGGCTGGCACGGCACCAAGGGCATGCGGCAGGTCATCGGATTCGCCGACGAGACGTACCTGGACGGACTGCGCGGCCAGATCGATCAGGCGCGCCGGCGCGCCGACGACGCCGAGAGCCGCCGACGCGAGACCGACGCCGCGGCCGAAACGCTGCGCGCCCGCCATGCGCTCGCCGAGGAACTCGCCCACACGCCGTGGAGCCAGGTGGATGCCGACGGCATCGAGCGGCGCATCGAGGAGCTGGAATCCGACATCGACGCGATGCGCAACGACCCGGAGACCGCGCGACTGCTCGCCATGCGCGACCGTCTCGCCGCGGAGGCGTCGGACGCGCAGAAGGAGGCGTCGCGGCTCGACATCGAAGCGGGACGCCTTTCCCGCATGGTGGATGCGATGCAGGCATGGCTCGACCGGTATCATGAGCGCCACGACGGCGCCGATGCGGAGGTCTCGATCGGCGAGAACGCCGAGCGGGCGCTCGCCGAGGCCTACGACGGCGCGTTCGCGAGCATGCCGCGGCGGGAGGACCGTGCGCATGCGCTCGCCGACGCCGGCGGCAGCGTCCGCGGGAACATCGCCGCGGCGATCGTCAGGCAGGCGCGCGCCCGCGTCGCCGGATTGCGCAAGACCGTCGACGATGCACGCGCCGCGGTCGAGCTGAACATGGCGAACTACCTCGAACGGTATGCGCCCGACGACGACTCGGCCACCGCCAGCGTGAACGACTACCGGTACTATCTGGAGGAGCTGGAGGGGCTGTCGAAGCTCGCCGCCGTGAACGCCACGGACGCGGAGGTCGCCAACAGCCTCGACAAGATGCTCATGGACTTCACGCAGCTGGGACGCGCGATCGACACCGACGCAAGCGACATCGGCGACCAGCTGGAACGCATCAACCGGATGCTCACCGGCCAGCGGTTCGGTCCGCGCCACGGCACGTTGGCCCTTGGCGCGGACGTGCGCCGGCCGGACGCCGCATTCTCCGGACAGCTGCGCCGCGTGGTGCAGATGCTCAACGAGTGGAAGGCGTCGCGCGCCGCGGACCCGCAGGAGACGCGCCGCGTGTTCGCCCGCTGCAGGCCGCTGGTGGACCTCCTCGACGAGGAGCTGTCGCACGTGCGCGACGCGGGCGGCATCAGGAGCTACGGCGCGCGCAACCTCGATCCGCGCTGCCGCTCCGGCTTCTATGCGATCGTGCATCACGACGACGGGCCGGACGAGCGCATCAGCTCCACCGGCGGCAAGTCGGGCGGCGCCCTGCAGGAGCTCACGAGCTTCGTGTACGGCGCGGCGCTCATCTACCTGCTCGGCGGCGACGTGAACGGACAGCCGACCTACACCACGCTGTTCCTCGACGAGGCGCTCATCAAGGCCGACGGCCGCTACACGCGGCGCGCGCTGTCCGTGCTGCCACGCCTCGGATTCCAGGTGATCGTCTCCGCGCCGGAAAGCAAGACGGCCGAGATCCTCGAAGTGGCACGCAAGGCGTACGTCGCCTACCGCGACCCGGACACCGGCCGCTCCTACCTGCAGGAGATCGCGCCCGCAACGTTCGACGAGGCGGATGCCGAGACCGCCGATGCATCCGATGGCGCCGACGCTTCCGGTGCTGCCGCCGTGCCGGAACCGGCCGATCGTCAATCCGCGGATCCTGAGGCGCCCCGCTGATGGCCGCCCGCAGCGTGCGCGATGCGCAAGGCGTATGCGAAGCGGTCGCCAAGTGGCTCACGTCCCACCGCTTCGCCGTCGGTGGGGAACTCGCCGCCGCATGGCCGCACTCCGTGCCCATCGTCCAGCCCACGAAGGCCGAGCTGGCATCCGCCGACATCGTGGCCGTACACGAGCGCAACAATGCATTGCTCGATCTGGCCGAACGCTGCGGATGCGTGGTGAACGTCGCTGCGCGCGAAGCCGGCGGCGGCGCGCGGATCCAACTCATCCGCTCCATCACGACTCCCGACGCGGAGACCGCCTGTCGCGTCGCCGGATCCTCGTCAGGCACGCGTCAGGCATCCGTCGCCTATCGCAAGGCAAGAGCACGTGTGCACGACGCCTGCGCGTTCCCCGGCGCCGATGAGCGCCATGCCGCGCATGCCGTCAGGCTGCTTGCCGACGAATCGGACGTCGACTTCGAGCTGACGCTCAAGGCCGCCGCACAGTTCGCCGCAATGGACCTCGAATCCGTCGCCGGGCTCACGGCCCGTCAGGTGCCGCTCGCCGGGTTCAGCGCCAAATGGCTCGGCGGCGTGGGCAGCCGACGTCGCAAGGCCATCTGCGCGCTGCTCGGCATCGACGGGCTGCCGCTGGCCGAGCGTCCCCACCAGCTGTGGTTCCGCCATCTGGACCCGAGCCGATACAACGACCCGTCCATGGTCGCCGTCACGGCATGGCAGCCGGCCGCCGACCATGCGATCAGCCACGCGATCATCGTGGAGAACAAGGACACCTATCTCGCCATGCCGCCCATGGCCGGCACGCTGTGCATCTGGGGACAGGGATGGTCGTCCGTGGCGGCGCTGCCCACGCTGCTGCCATGGCTCAGCGACCTGCCGGAACGCCATGTGGCGTACTGGGGCGACATCGACGCGGACGGACTGGAGATTCTCGCCTCCGTGCGCAAGTCCTGCGGCATCGTCTGCCCGTCCGTGCTCATGGACCGGCAGACCTACGCGCGGTACGAGCGGTACGGCACCGATCTCGACGAACGCGGGCATCGGATCGCAAGCCGCAGTCCCAAGGACGATGCGATGCGCATGCTGAACGACGACGAACGCGCGCTCTACCTCATGCTGTGCGACGCGCGTCACGGCCATCCCCGCATCGAGCAGGAGCGCATACCGATCGCCGACGCCGTGCGGCTGCTCGCCGAGCGCGGCTGGCCCGAAGCGCAATTTGACGGCACGCTTCGGGACGCGTTGGGTCGTACAATCAGGCTGTGACCGCGCCGCCGACCATGCGGCGCGGCAGCCAGACGCGATCAGCCAATCAGGGAGGAATCATGGCCGAGGAAGCGAGGAACGGCGAGGCGACGAAGCGCGCGGTGGTGACCGGCGCATCCAGCGGCATCGGCGCGGCCAGCGTGCGCGCGCTCGTGAAGGACGGGTGGACGGTCGTCGCGCTGGCGCGGCGCGAGGCCAGGCTCAAGGCGCTCGCCGACGAGCTCGGCCCCGCCGTCAGCTACGTGGCGTGCGACATCACCGGCGAGGCGAGCACGCAGGCCGCCGTGGACCGCATTCTGGAGGCGGGCCCCGTCAAGGCGCTCGTCAACTGCGCCGGCGCCGCGTTCGGCAAGGATCCCGTCGCTACGGCCAGTCTGGACGACTGGCGCGGCATGTACGAGCTCAACGTGATCGGCACGCTGCGCATCACGCAGAAGCTGCTGCCCGCCCTCAAGCAGGCGCCCGGCGGCGGCACCGTGCTCGTCATCTCGTCCACCGCCGGCATCGAGCCGTATGAGGGCGGCGCCGGCTACTGCGCCTCCAAGTTCGCCGAGCGCGTCATGGCGCGCGTGCTGCGACTGGAGCAGATCGGCGAGCCCGTGCGCGTCATCGACATCGCGCCCGGCATGGTCGAAACCGACGAGTTCTCCCTCAAGCGCTTCGGCGGCGACGCGGCGCGCGCGGCGGCCGTCTACGCGGGCGTGCCGAGCCCGCTTAAGGCCGAGGACATCGCCGAATGCGTCACGTGGGCGCTCGCCCAGCCCGACACGGTCGACATCGACCAGATCGTCGTGCGTCCCCGCGCCGAAGGCTCCTACACGAAGGTGTACCGCGAGGCGTAGGCGTGTCGCCGGTTTACTTCAAGCGCTCGAAGTCCATACAGTACGAAGCATGAGCAACGAGACCGCCACCGCATGGCACACCATCCGCGAAGCGTCGATGATCTCGGGCCTGCCCGAGTCGACGCTGCGCTACTACGAGCAGATCGGCATCATCGATCCCATCGCCCGCGACCCCAGTTCGGGCCATCGCGCCTACTCGGATGCGGATCTGGAGGCGCTGAGCATCGTGTCCTGCCTCGCCGCCACGGGCATGCCGCTTGACGCGATGCGCCAGTATCTGCGCAATCGCTTCGATGGGCCGGACGGCGCGCGCCGCCAGATGGAGCTGCTGGACGCGCAGGCGCTCAGGCTTGCCGCCAAGGCGGAGAGCATTCGCATGCAGCAGGCGTACGTGTCGTTCAAGACGCTGTACTGGCGCGCCATCGCCGAAGGCCGCGAGCGGGACGCCGAGCAGCTGCTGGACGACAATCGCGACATCGTGGAGAAGATCAAGCGCATGCAGGTCGGCGGCAAGGCGCACAAGGCGCAGGCATCCAGCGCGCCGGTCGGAAGGACGGCCGGCGGAAAGGAGACCGAGGATGTTCGATGACATCAGGAGCCGCATGAACCGGTTCTGGAGCGACGACAGGACGCTGGAGCAGACCGACCCGGAGTTCGTGGCGCTGTTCTCGAACTTCGCGTACGACGAGGTGATCCATGAGCCCGGCGCGAACCACCCGGATCTGGATGACCGGACGCGGTCGATGGCCGTGCTCGCCGCGCTGCTCGGATGCCAGGGGCTGGACGAGTACGAGCTGATGCTGCCGGTGGCCATGAAGGCCGGCGTGACGCCTGTCGAGGTCAAGGAGATCGTGTATCAGGCGGTTGCGTATCTGGGATTCGGCCGCGTGCTGCCGTTCCTGAGGAAGACGAATCAGGTGCTGGAGGCGATGGACGTGGCGCTGCCGCTCGCCCCGCAGTCCACGACGACGCCGGAGACGCGCGCGGCGGCGGGGGAGCAGGTGCAGATCGACATCTTCGGCGAGCACATGCGCGGGTTCGCGCAGTCCGGCCCCGAGGAGACGCGGCACATCAACAAGTGGCTGGCGGACAACTGCTTCGGCGACTACTACACGCGCGGCGGGCTGGACCATCGCCGGCGCGAGATGATCACGCTGTGCTTCCTTGCCGCGCAGGGCGGCTGCGAGCCGCAGCTGACGGCGCATGCGGGCGCGAACCTGAAGGTCGGTAACGAGAAGGCGTTCCTGATCGCCGTGGTCTCGCAGTGCATGCCGTACATCGGCTACCCGCGCACGCTCAACGCGATCCGCTGCATCAACGACGCCGCGGCCAAGGCCGCCCAGTAGACGCAGCGTCTCTCGGTCTCGGCCGCGGCCGGGGAATAGCGCCGACGGCGCTCCCCAGTCTCGGCCGCGGCCGAGGAACAACGCGTGCGTCATCAAGGCGCACCGAAGAAAGGCGTACAACAAGGTACGCCGACCGAGGGGCAACGCCGACGACGCTCCGTTATTCCTCGGCCACCAGATCGAGGTAGTCGTCGTTCCACAGATCCTCGTCCCCGTCGGGCATGAGGAGCACGCGTTCGGGGTTGAGCGCCTGGACCGCGCCCTCGTCGTGGGTGACGAGGACGATGGCGCCCTCGTACTTGGCGATGGCCTTGAGGATTTCGTCGCGCGAGGCGGGATCGAGGTTGTTGGTGGGCTCGTCGAGGAGCAGGACGTTGGCGCGCGACGTGACGAGCGTGGCGAGCGCGAGTCGCGTCTTCTCGCCGCCGGAGAGGACACGCGCGGGCTTCATGGCGTCGTCGCCGGAGAACAGGAAGCTGCCGAGGATGGAGCGGGCCTGCGTGTCGTTGAGTTCGGGGGCGACGTGCTGGAGGTTTTCGAGCACGGTGGAGTCGAGGTCGAGGGTGTCGTGCTCCTGGGCGAAGTAGCCGATCTTGGCGCCGTGGCCGTAGACGACTTCGCCGGTGTCGGGCTCCTCCGCGCCGGCGAGGATGCGCAGCGTGGTGGTCTTGCCGGCGCCGTTGTAGCCGAGGATCACGACGCGCGAGCCCTTGTCGATGGCGAGGTTGATGCCGGCGAAGACGATGTTGGAGCCGAAGGCCTTGGAGATGTCCTTGGCCATGATGGGGGTGCGGCCGCAGGGCGCGGGCTCGGGGAAGCGGATGTCCGCCACCTTCTCCTTCTTCTGCGCCTCGGACGTGTTTTCGAGGAGCTTTTCGGCGCGGCGCATCATGTTCTGGGCGGCGACGGCCTTGGTGGCCTTGGCGTGCAGGCGGATGCCCTGCCTCATGAGGCGTTCGGCCTTCTTTTCGGCGACTTCGCGTTCGCGGCGGCGGCGCTCCTCGTCCACGGCGCGCTGATGCAGGTAGGCCTTCCAGCCGAGGGAGTACATGTCGATCTGGCCGAGCTGGGCGTCGAGGTGCCACACCTTGTTGACGACCTCGTCCAGCAGCTCGGTGGAGTGGGAGATGACGAGGAAGCCGCCTTCGAAGCGCTTGAGGTAGCCGCGCAGCCATTCGATGGAGTCGGCGTCGAGGTGGTTGGTGGGCTCGTCGAGGATGAGGGTGTCGGCGTCGGAGAAGAGGATGCGCGCCAGTTCGATGCGGCGACGCTGGCCGCCGGAGAGGGTGCCGAGCTGCTGCTGCATGACCTCCTGGGGCAGGCCGAGCGAGTTGGCCATGGCGATGGCCTCGGACTGCGCCGCGTAGCCGCCGGCCTTGTCGAAGTCCTGCAGGGCCTTGTCATAGCGGTTCATGGCCTTGGTCATGACGTCCGGGTCGGGGTCGGTCATTTCTTTCTCCGCCTTGCGGATACGGCTGATGATGGTGGCGATGTCGCGCGCGCTCATCATGCGGTCGAGGGCCGACTGGGTCGGATCGGCGGCATGCGTGTCCTGCGGCAGGTAGCCGAGCTTGCCGGAGACGCGCACCTTGCCCGCGGAGGGCAGCATGTCGCCGGTGATCACGCGCGTCAGCGTCGTCTTGCCGGCGCCGTTGCGGCCGACGAGGCCGATCTTGTCGCCCTTGGCCACATGGAAGTCGGTGGGATGCAGCAGCGTGCGCGCGCCGATCTGAATCTCCAGACCCTGTGCATCAATCGCCATGTTCGTCCCTGCTCTTCCCTTGTCGTCGTGATCCGCTGCCGGTATGCCAACGGTCCATCATACCGAACCAGCCGACCGGGTACGATGGACGCCATGCATATGACCGACGCCGAATTCGAATCCGCCGTGGAGGAGGCGCTCGCCGGCGTGCCCGAGCGGTTCCGCCGTGCGCTGGACAACGTGTGCGTCGCCGTGGCGGACGAGCCGGACGAGGACGAGCGCGCGTCCATGTGCGATCCGGACGGCGAGCTGCTGGGCCTGTACCGGGGCGTGCCGATCACCGAGCGTACCACCGCGTACGGCGGCGTGATGCCGGACGTGATCACCGTGTTCAAGGGTCCGCACGAGCGCGTCTGCCGGTCGCGCGCGGAGATGGTGGACGAGATCCGCAGGACCGTCCTGCATGAGCTCGGGCACTACTTCGGCTTCGACGACGACTACCTGCACGCGCATGGCTACTGACCCGGGCGAAGCGGTCCCGGACACGCGGGTATCTCCATAGTCGGGGGTACTTTTCCCCGTCCGTGGGCAGATATCTCCATAGTCAGGGTGCCTCTTCGACGGATATGCGGCGAAGAGGCACCGGAAAACCGCGGAATCCCAATGCCTCGGATCGTCGGAATCCCCGTCGGGGCACCCTGACTATGGAGATATCTGCCAGCAGATCGCCGGATCTACCCCTGACTATGGAGATACCGGCCATGGAGATGCCGGATCGCCCCGGCCGGCGCGTCAGCGATCATCCGCCCCGTCCGCCGGCAGCAGCCGACGCGCGTACCGGGAGAACAGCAGACCGGCCGTGAGCGCGGACGTGACGTCCGAAATCGGCTCGGCCACGAACACGCCGAACGTGCCCAGCCCCAGCCCCGGCAGCACCAGCGCGAGCGGCACTAGCAGGATGAGCTTGCGGAAGACCGCGAGGAACAGCGACGGCCTGGCCTGCCCCATGCCCACGAACGCGCACTGCACCACGTTCTGGATGCCGAACAGGCCCATGCCGCACACGAAGTACGGCAGCGTGCGCGTCACCACGCCCGCGATCGCGGGGTCGGAGGTGAACAGCGAGGCGAAGAACGCCGGGAAGATCGCGAACAGGGTGGTCATGGCGCAGTTGATGGCCACCTGCACGGCCATGGTGCCTCGGTACGCGCGGCGCACGCGGTCGTACAGCCCGGCCCCGTAGTTGTAGCCGATGATCGGCTGCACGCCCTGCGAGATGCCCTGCGAGAACACGAAGATGAGCTGCATGAGACTCGTCATGATCGTCATCGCGCCCACGTACGCGTCGCCGCCGTAGCGCTGCAGCGAGGAGTTGAACACCACCTGGATCACCGACTCGGTGATCTGCATGATGAACGGCGAGACGCCTAGGAACAGCATCGGCCCGAGCAGTCGGGAGAACCGCACGTTGCGGGCCCTGAGTCGGATCGTGCTGGCGGGCGAGGCGAGGAAGCGCAGCACCCATGCGGCGGACAGGCCCTGCGCGATCACGTTCGCGAGCGCCGCGCCGCGCACGCCCATGCCGAGCGCGAAGATGAGCAGCGGGTCCAGCGACAGCGAGCTCAGCGCGCCGATCATCACCGACCCCATGGCCACGCGGGCGCGACCCTGCGCGGTGATGAACGTGTTGAGCCCGAGCGACAGCTGCACGAACGCCGTGCCGGACAGATAGACGGTGAGGAAGTCGACCGCGTACGGCAGCGTCGCCGGACTCGCGCCGAACAGGGTAAGGATCGGCGTCTTGAGGATCTGCAGCAGCGTGGGCAGGACGATCGCGATCGCGACGATCGCAGCCACCGACGTGCCGAGATACCGTTCGGCCAGATCCCGGTCGCCGCGGCCGAGCGCGATCGACGACAGCGGGCCGCCGCCCATGCCCACGAGCATGGCGAACGAGGAGACGGCCACGGTGACGGGGAAGCACACGCCCACGCCGGTCATCGCCAGATCGCCGATGCCGGGGATGTGCGCGATGAACAGACGGTCCACGATGGTGTACAGCGCGTTGCAGGCCTGCGCCACCACCGCGGGCAGGGCGAGGGAGACGGCCAGACGGCCGATGGATCTGGTACCGAGTGCGTCGTGTTGCGTCGATTGCGTCACGAAGGGGCATTGTACGCGGCCGGTCCCGCAGCGCGCCTCGCGGCGGTCATCCCCGGGGATGAGCGGGATCCGGGGCGGGCGCGGCGATTCGTTCCGCAGGCCGATTCCCGCGCGCGGCGTCCCTCCGTAACGTTGGGGCCATCGGAGGCGCCGCGGAGCCGCGGACGCGGACGGGCGGGAAGGAGTCGACATGGAATCTCGAGGACCGGACGGAGGACCGGGAACCGCCGACGGACGTGGGGTGCGGTCGTTCGCCGTCGCCCGTGCGCGGCGCTCGCGCGCCGCGATGCTCAGGCGCGCGGCCGTCGCGGCATGCGTGGCGGCGCTGGCCCTGGCGGCGCTCGCCGGCGTGGGGGCCGTCATGCATCGGGGTCCGTTCGCGCGGTGGCGGACCGCCGCGGCGTACGATCCCTCGCGGTGGAGTCTGATCGTGGTGAACCGGTGGAACGCCATCCCGTCCGGGTACCCGCGGCCGGAGCTGACGACGCTGCGCAACGGGCAGCAGGTCGACTCGCGCATCTATCCGGATCTGCAGCGCATGTTCGACGCCATGCGGGCGGACGGCCTCGATCCGGAGGTGACGGCCGGCTTCCGCACGAACGACGTGCAGCGGCGTCTGATGGACGAGAAGATCGCCGAATACCGGGGCGAGGGCATGCCCGAGGCCGCCGCGCGGGCACGGGCGGAGCGTCTGGTGGCGATCCCCGGGACGAGCGAGCACGAGATCGGTCTGGCGGTGGACGTCAACGCGCGCGGCAGGGCCGTGGACGACAACTGGGCCGTCTACGACTGGCTCGCGGCGAACGCGTACCGCTACGGGTTCGTCCTGCGGTACCCCGACGGCAGGACCGCGGTGACCGGCAACCAGTACGAGCCGTGGCACTACCGGTACGTGGGCGTCGACGCTGCCGCCGCCATGCGGGACGGCGGCTGGACGCTCGAGGAGTATGCGGGGCGGGAAGGCGCGTGACCGTCATCCCCGGTGCCGCAGGAAGAAGTCGCACATGGCGGCGTTCGTGCGCCGGCTCTCCTCCCAATCGACCTCGGTGATGTTGAACACGTGGCCGAGCCTGCGGTCCCGCGGCCAGACAATGTCCTCCACCTCCACGCCGCGTGCCCGGAGCCAGCGCAGCAGGATGCGGCTCTGGTCGTAGAACGGGTCCGCGAGCCCGGTCATGACGAACGTGGGCGGCAGCGCCACGCCGGCGGCGAAGCGCACGTACGACCGGTACGGCCGCCATGGGGCGTCCGGGTCGCCGCCGCACATCACCCTGAGCAGCGCGCGGTCGGCCACGGCGAGCAGCGGGCTCGGAGGCTCCACGCGGTACGTGCCCTCGACGACCCCGTTGACCAGTCCGATCGCCCGGACGGCGATGCGCGGCTCGGGCTCGACGCCGAAGACGTCCTGCAGTCGCCGCGATGCGTTGACGCAGTGGACGAGCAGCGCCAGATGGGCGCCGGCCGAATCGCCGGTCAGGAAGACGTCGCCGGCGTCCAGTCGTTCGTCGCGGGCGTGGCCCGCGATCCAGTGCAGCGCCGCGAACAGGTCCCGCACCTGTCCGCGCAGGTCGGTGTCCGGCTGGTTGCGGTAGTCCACGTTCGCCACCGCGAAGCCGTGCTGCGCCAACCGGGAGCAATAGATGCGGTTGACGTCCAGATGGCCGTGGATCCAGCCGCCGCCGTGGATGTCGACGATCAGCGGCAAGGGGCCCCGATCCGACGCGCCCGCGGGGCGCAGCAGTTCGAGGCGGTGCGAGTCGTAGCCGTCGGGGAGATAGGGGAGCGGCACCCCCGCCGTCACGTCCCGCGGCACCGACAGCCGCCGCTCGCGCCGTCTGAGACCTCCGTCCACCACGCGCGCGAAGGCGCGGATCGCCGCGTCGCGTACCCAATCCGGGGCGTCGATTGCCATGATGCACCTCCACGGACCACTGTAGTCCGGACCGCGCGTCCGGCCGTCCGGCTCCGTTCCGCGGGTGCGACACGCATCGAACATGCGTTCGAAATCTGTCCGAAGATCGGGTATCCTGAACCCAGACCGTGCACGCACATACGCATACGAGGGGAGGACCCGTGGCTACCGGACGGACGGGCAGAAGCGGCGACGTGGTGGTGGAACGCGTGATGACGAGCGACTCGTTCCTCAGCCGCGAGATCAGGAAGGCGCCCATGGTACGCACCGAGACGTCGCTCGTGGCCGACATCTCGCACATCCCCAACGACCTCAAGATCACGATCCAGGGCGCCCGCGAGCACAACCTCAAGAACGTGGATCTGGCGATCCCGCGCAACCGCATGGTCGTGTTCACCGGGCTGTCCGGCTCGGGCAAGTCGTCGCTGGCGTTCGACACGCTCTTCGCCGAAGGGCAGCGCCGCTACGTGGAGTCGCTGTCCGCGTACGCGCGCCAGTTCCTGGGGCAGATGGACAAGCCGGACGTCGACTTCATCGAGGGTCTGAGCCCGGCCGTGTCGATCGACCAGAAGACCACGAACCGCAACCCGCGTTCCACCGTGGGCACGATCACCGAGATCTACGACTACCTGCGTCTGCTGTTCGCGCGCACCGGCGTGCCGCACTGCCCGGAATGCGGCGAGCCCGTCGCCTCGCAGACGCCGCAGCAGATCGTGGACGCGCTGCTCGCCATGCCGGAGCGCACGCGCTTCCAGATCCTCGCGCCCGTCGCCAAGGGCCGCAAGGGCGAATTCGTGGAGCTGCTGGACCTGCTGCGCTCGGACGGCTACTCCCGCGCGCTCATCGACGGCGAGATGCACCAGCTCGGCGACGACATCAAGCTCGCCAAGCAGAAGAAGCACACCATCGAAGTGGTGGTGGACCGCCTCGTCGTCAAGGACGGCATCCGCCAGCGCCTCACCGACTCCGTGGAGACCGCGCTCAAGCTCGCCAACGGGTCCGTCGTGGCGGACTTCGTGGACGAGCCGGCCGATTCACCCGCCCGGCGCCGCCCGTTCTCCGAGCACCGATGCTGTCCCAACGGGCACACCCTCGAACTGGACGAGATCGAGCCGCGCACCTTCTCGTTCAACGCCCCCTACGGCGCCTGCCCGGTGTGCACGGGCCTCGGCTTCAAGCTGGAGATCGACCCCGAGCTCATCATCTCCGACCCGGACAAGTCGCTCGCGGACGGCGTCATCGAGCCGTGGTCGAACAGCAAGATGACCTCGCAGTACTACGGCCACGTGCTCGAGGGCCTCGCCGACGAGATGGGCTTCTCGATGCGCACGCCGTGGAAGGACCTGCCCGAGGAGGCGCGCAGGGCCGTCATGTACGGCCGCGACTTCGAGGTGAAGGTCTCATACCGCAACCGCTGGGGGCGTCTGCGCGAATACTCCACCGGGTTCGAGGGCGTGATCCGCACGCTCATGCGCCGTCACGACGAGACCGACTCCGAAGCCATGAAGGAGTACTACGAGTCGTACATGCGCGAGGTGCCGTGCCAGACGTGCCACGGGCGCAGGCTCAAGCCCGAGGTGCTCGCGGTCACGGTGTCCGGCGAGTCCATCGCCGACGTGTGCGACATGTCCGTGTCTCGCGCCCTCGACTGGGTGAACGGGCTGAATCTCGAAGGTTCGGCCGCCAAGATCGCCGGCGAGGTGCTCAAGGAGATCCGCGCCCGTCTCGGCTTTCTCAACGACGTGGGTCTCGACTACCTGACCCTTTCGCGCGCCGCGGCCACGCTGTCCGGCGGCGAGGCGCAGCGCATCAGGCTCGCCACGCAGATCGGCTCCGGGCTGGTGGGCGTCATGTACGTGCTCGACGAGCCGTCCATCGGTCTGCACCAGCGCGACAACGAGCGCCTCATCGAGACGCTGCACCACCTGCGCGACCTCGGCAACACGCTCGTCGTCGTCGAGCACGACGAGGAGACCATCGAGAAGGCCGACTGGGTGGTGGACATCGGCCCCGGCGCCGGCGAGCATGGCGGCGAGGTCATCTACTCCGGTCCCGCCGCGAAGCTCGTCGAGGCGCCACGGTCGATCACCGGCGACTACATCGCCGGACGCCGCCGCATCGCCGTGCCGAAGAGCCGCCGCAAGGTGCACCGCACGGCGCAGCTGCGCGTCGTGGGCGCCCGCGAGAACAACCTCAGGAACATCAGCGTGAACTTCCCGCTGGGCGTGATGACCGTGGTGACGGGCGTGTCCGGCTCCGGCAAGTCCACCTTGGTCAACTCGATCCTCTACCCGGTGCTCGCGGACAAGCTCAACGGCGCGCGCATCGTGCCGGGCAAGCACACGCGCGTGGAGGGCGTGGACCAGGTGCGCAAGGTCATCCACGTGGACCAGAATCCCATCGGCCGCACGCCGCGCTCGAACCCCGCCACCTATACGGGCGTGTGGGACAAGATCCGCACCCTGTTCGCCAAGACGCCCGAGGCGCAGGTGCGCGGCTACGGGCCCGGCCGCTTCTCGTTCAACGTCAAGGGCGGCCGCTGCGAGGCGTGCCACGGCGACGGCACCATCAAGATCGAGATGAACTTCCTGCCGGACGTGTACGTGGACTGCGAGACCTGCCACGGCAAGCGGTACAACCGCGAGACGCTCGAGGTGAAGTACAACGGCAGGACGGTCTCCGACATCCTCGACATGCCCATCGAGGAGGCCGCCGACTTCTTCAAGGCGTATCCGTCCATTTCGCGCTACCTGAAGACCCTGGTGGACGTGGGCCTCGGCTACATCCGCCTCGGCCAGCCGGCGCCCACGCTGTCCGGCGGCGAATCGCAGCGCGTCAAGCTCGCTACCGAGCTGCAGAAGCGCTCCGACGGCAGGACCGTGTACATCCTCGACGAGCCGACCACCGGCCTGCACTTCGAGGACATCAGCAAGCTGCTCAAGGTGCTCGAGGGGCTCGTGGACAAGGGCAACACGGTGATCGTGATCGAGCACAACCTCGACGTGATCAAGACCGCCGACTGGATCATCGACCTCGGTCCCGAAGGCGGCGACGGCGGCGGCACGATCGTCACCGAGGGCACGCCGGAGCAGGTGGCCGCATGCGCCGAATCCTGGACCGGCAGGTTCCTCGGGCCCATGCTCGCGTGACGCGCGGACGGCGGCGGGCTTCGCCGGCGCAGACAGATCCCGGCAGGCAGTGAATCAGCGAATCAGCGAAATCAGGCAGTGAACCAGAAGGGAGGCGGCCCATGGCATCGGGCATGCTCGAACGCCACGCGCCCGAGACGTGGCGCAGGACCGCGTCCGCGCTGCGTGACGCGAACGGCGGCGATACCGGCGATGCCGGCGATAGCATCGCGGACGGCGGCGGCAGGGGAGTGAACCGCAACGGCGCGCCCCTGCTCGGCGACACGCGCGACCTGTTCCGTCCCCGCACCGGCGACATTCCCGCGCAGCCAGGCGTCTACAAGTGGCGCGACGGCGAGGGGCGCGTCATCTACGTCGGCAAGGCGAAGAGCCTGCGCAACCGGCTGACCAACTACTTCCAGCCGCTGTACCTGCTGCATCCGCGCACGCAGACCATGGTGCTCACCGCGCGCAGCCTCGAATGGACCGTCGTCGGCACCGAGCTCGAAGCGCTCACGCTCGAATACACGTGGATCAAGGAGTTCGATCCGCGCTTCAACGTGCAGTTCCGCGACGACAAGACCTACCCGTATCTGGCCGTATCGGCGGGGGAGACGTATCCGCGCGTCTGGGTGACGCGCAGCCGCAAGCGCCGCAACACGCGGTACTTCGGACCGTACGCCAAGGTATGGGAGCTGCGCCAGTCGCTCGACCGGCTGCTGCGCACGTTCCCCGTGCGCACCTGCACCGAGGCCGCGTTCCGCAAGGCGCAGCTGACCGGACGTCCGTGCCTGTTCGCGTCGATCGGCAAGTGCTCGGCGCCGTGCGTCGGCAGGATCGGCGTCGAGGAGCACCGGCGCATGTGCGAGCGTCTCGTGGGCGTGATGACCGGACGGCTGGGACGCTCCTACGTCGCCCAGCTCACGCGCGACATGAAGTCCGCCAGCGCCGAGCTCGAATTCGAGAAGGCCGCGCGGCTGCGCGACGAGATCCAGATGCTCCAGACCGTCATGCAGCAGAACGCCGTCGTGTTCGACCAGGACGTGGACGCCGACGTGTTCGGCCTCGCCTCCGACGAGCTGGAGGCTTCCGTGCACGCGTTCACCGTGCGCGACGGGTCGATCCGCGGCGAACGCAACTGGAGCGTCGAGCGTGTGGAGGACGTCAGCGACGCCGAGCTCATCGCCGACCTCATCGTGCAGGTGTATGCGGAGGTCGCGTCCGTCGGTCCCGACGACATGGCCGATGCCGCGCCGCACGGCGGGCCGCGCGACGCGCAGGCGGACGACGCGGCGCTCTCGCCGCGCAGCCATGCGGGCGCCGGCGCGATCGTCGAACGGCGCGAGGCGATCGGCAGCACGCAGAGCCTCACCGCCGTGGATGCGGCGGCCCGCGCGCAGGCGACGCGCGAGCGCCATGAGCGTCAGGAGCAGACCGGTCGCGCCGATCTGCTCGCCCCCGTGGCGCCCGTGCCGCGCGAGGTGATCGTGCCCGTCGAGCCCGCTCGGCGCGAGGAGCTGGAAGGCTGGCTGTCCGGTCTGCGCGGCGCCGCCGTGACCATTCGCGTGGCCAGCAGAGGCGAGAAGAAGGCGCTCATGGACCGGGCGTCCGAGAACGCGAGCCAGGCGCTGGCGCGGGCGAAGATGAGCCGCATCAGCGACATGGGCACGCGCACGGATGCGATGAACGACGTCGCCAAGGCGCTGGGGCTGAGCCAGGCGCCGCTGCGCATCGAATGCTACGACATCTCCAACACCGTGGGCGGCGCGTTCCAGGTGGCCTCCATGGTGGTGTTCGAGGATGCGGTCGCCAAGAAGAGCGAATATCGCCGCTTCGCCATCCGCGGCAGGGACGGACAGGGCGCCGTGGACGATCTGAGCGCGCTGTACGAGACGCTCACCCGCCGATTCCGCCACGGCAACATCGCCGGTGACACCGGCGAAAGCATGGACAACGAGGCACGTGCCGCCAGACGGCCTGCCGTGCCCGTCGACGGCGCTGCGCCGGACGCGGCGGGCGACGTCGTCCAGCAGAACACGGATCGCCGCCGCTTCGCCTATAAGCCCAATCTCATCGTGGTCGACGGCGGCAAGCCGCAGGTCATGGCCGCCGCCAAGGCGCTGAAGGACTGCGGCGTGGACGACGTGGCGCTGTGCGGCCTCGCCAAGCGCCTCGAAGAGGTGTGGGTGCCGGACGACGACTATCCGATCATCCTCAAGCGCCAGTCCGAAGGCATGTACCTGCTGCAGCGCGTGCGCGACGAATCCCACCGGTTCGCCATCACCTACCATCGCCAGACCCGGCGCAAGGGCGCCCTGCGATCCGCGCTCGACGGTATTCCCGGCATCGGCGAGGCCTACCAGAAGCGACTGCTCAGGCAGTTCGGATCGGTGCGCGCCATGCGCGAGGCCAGCGTGGAGGAGCTCGAATCCGTCAAGGGCATCGGGCATGCCAAGGCGCAGGCCATCCACGACGCGCTGCACGCCGCGCCGACAGCGCAATCCACCGTGGAAACCGCTGTGCAATCCACCGCGCAGTAGGCCCCGGCCCCGCCCTAGAGGCCCATCCGGCAAGGCGCCCATGCCGGCGCAGCAGAGGAGACCGTCATGTTCACGTTCCTTCCCGACCCGCAGTGGCTGCTCGTTCCGGCCGTCGCGCTGCTGGCGTGCTTCGCCTTGTCGATGGACCGCGAGCCGCGCCGGCTGCGCAATGCGATCGCCCTGTTCCTTGGCCTGTGGCTGCTGGCGCTGGGCGTCATGATCCGTCTGCTGACCATGGACGTGGCATGGAACGCGATGGTGACGCTCGTAACGGTTCTGGCGCTGGCGCCGCCGTTCGCGTTCGGCGTGCGCTGCCTGACGCATGCGGCCATGGCGCCGCTGCGCAGGCCGGAGTATCCGCTCTTCCCGGTGGCCGGCGTGCTGACGGGCCTGGCCGCGGGCATCGCATCGCTGGCATGGTGCGCGCTCATGGGCATGGCGACGTTCGTGCCTGCGGCCTTCTACGCCATTGCGGATTCGCAGGAGCTGTCGCGCGCGATGGCCGTGCTCGGCGCACTCGTGCTGGATCTGAGCCTGCCGTTCGCGGCGTGGCGGCTGTGGTCGGCGGCATGCGCCGTGCGTCCGGTCGACGCCGCGCGCTGCGACGTCATCCTCGTGCAGGGGCGCACCGTGGACGGCGACCGGCTGGACGAGCGGCGCATCGACGCGCGTTCGCCGAAACCCGATCCGTCCAGGCCATTGTCCAGACCATTGCCCGGTCCATTGCTTGCTGCGCGCCTCGACAGGGCCGTGCAGCTGTGGAACGCCTCGGCGGGCGCGGCCACGATCGCCGTAGGCGGCGTGCGCGACGACGACGGCACCGACGACACCGTGCGCATGCGAAGCATGCTGGAGGCGCGCGGCGTCCCGTCGTCGCGGATCGTGCGCCTGACCGACGGCACGCTGCAGGGGAACCTGCAGGCGCTCGCCGCGCGCAAGGGCAGGCGAGGCAGGGACGCCGACACGCGAGAGGACGCCGACGTGCGAGGCAGGGACGCTGGCGTGCTGCTCGTCACCGATCCCTACGATCTGCCGCGCGCTGCGGCGCTGTGCGCGCAGCTCGGCATCCCGAGCGCTTCCGCGGCGGCCGCTGTGCCGGTCGGATGGCGGACCGTCCGCATGATGCGCGAATACGCGGCGCTGGTGCGCGAGCACTGGGCCGCGTTCGGCGCGCCCGTCCTGCTGCTGTCGATCGTCGCGTTCATGGTCATGCCGTGACATGATGCCGTTACGCGATGCCGTGACCGCTGACTATTGCTGCGCCGGCATCCGCCCGCCTACACTGATGGCGTCATCTGATGGCGGCATCGGCGCGGGACGGGTGCGATCTCGCGCGACATCGAAGGGAAAGGGGCAGCGCATGAGCGCGAAGGCACTGATCGTCGTGGATGTTCAGCCGACGTTCTGCGAAGGAGGCGAGCTTGGCGTCGACGGCGGCAACGCCGTGGCCGAGCGCATCGCCGCGTACGTGACAGCGCATCGTGGCGAATACGCCTACATCGCCACCACGCAGGACTGGCACATCGAGCCGGGCGCGCACTGGTCCGATCACCCCGATTTCGTGGACACATGGCCGGTGCACGGCAAGGCCGGCACGCCGAACGCGCAGCTCCATCCGGCGATCCAGTCGCTCGGCATCGAGCATCATTTCAAGAAGGGGCAGTATGCGGCCGCCTACTCCGGCTTCGAAGGCATCGAGGACGACGGCGACGGCATCCAGTCGCGCGATCAGGTCGCTGCCGCGCTCGCCGCAGGACGCACGCTCGCCGGCGCGCTCAAGACGGCCGGCATCGAGCAGGTCGACGTCGTGGGCATCGCCGAATCGCACTGCGTCAAGGAGACCGCGCTCGACGCGCGCAAGCTCGGCTACCCGGTCACCGTATTCGAGGATCTCACCGTGCCGGTGAGCGAGGAGCTCGGCGCTGCCGCGCGCCGGCAGATGGCCGACGCCGGCGTCACGCTGCGCCGCGCGCAGTAGACCGGGGATGCGGATGCGCCTTGGCGGCGAGATGGTCGGATTTGATCCGCCACACCGTCACGGCCCTGACCTGCGCGTCGGTGAACGCCGCGTCGGGCATGTGCGCCTGATGCGCCATGAGCAGCCGAAGCCCGCGCCGGCACTCGTCGAGGTCATCCACGACTGACGCGGTTCCCTCACCCACGATCGAAGCGAACGCCTCGCCCCATCCGCACGCCGTGCGTCCCTCGATGACCTCGCAGTCCGTGCGCATGGAGAACGCGACGCGCAGACGGTTGCCGGCGTCCCGGATCGCGTCGATCTTGCGTCCGCGCGACGCCGAATGCATCCACAGCGCAAGGCGGCCGCTGACATGGTCGTATTCGTATCCGAAGTTGAGCGGCACGATCGTCAGCCCTTCGGCGTCCGCGTACGCGACGTCGACGACATCGCAGCCGGCGATGATCGCCTCGATGCGGTCCGGGTCCGTGACCTCGCGGTCGGCGCGTCGCATCGGGCGGTGCTCCCCGGCGATCGTGCGCGCGTCATTGCGCCGCCGCGCGCCGTTCGTCTCCTTCGCGTAGTCGACGCTCATGGTTGCCTGCCTTTCGCTCGTGCGCGGCTCGTGCGCGGCTCGTTCGCAATTCGCTCGCGGTTCGTCTGGATCATGATAGGTCGTGCGCCGCCGGCAAGCGAAGCGCCCGGTTCCGGACGCGGACCCCGTCGTTCCGTCGTCCGCCCGGAAACCCGCCCCTTCCCTTGCCGAGAACGGTTCCCGTCAGGCACCGGAGTCTCCTGCGTGGTCCGGTCTCCCGGGAACTTCCCGGAAGGACGCTGGGGGATGCCGGAAAACCCCGGGCGCGGACCCGCGGATACGCTAGGATGGGTGAAGCGAACAAGGAGGGACATGACCCAGGTCAACCATCGCTGCGCCGTGCTCGGCAAGCCGATCGCGCATTCGCTCTCGCCGGTGCTGCACAACGCCGCATACCGGGCCCTCGGGCTCGACGACTGGCACTACGACCGCCACGAGGTGGGCGAGGAGGACCTCGCCGGGTTCCTCGCGGGGCTCGACCCCACGTGGGCGGGCCTGAGCCTGACGATGCCCCTCAAGAAGACCATCCAGCCGTACGGCGTGCCGTCCAACCTGTGGGCGCGCGAGCTGAAGGTGGCCAACACCGCCGTGTTCGACTGGGCCGACGTCCTGGCCGGCCGCGCCGCCAATCCGTCCGTGAAGCTGTACAACACCGACGTGGTGGGCATCCAGCTCGCCTTCGACCACGCCACCCAGCAGGCTGGCGTCACCGTCGCGCAGCTGCGCGAGGGCCGTGCGCTCGTCATCGGCAACGGCAACACCGCCACCTCGGCCGTCGCCGCGTGCACGGTCATGCCCGAGGTCGGGCACATCACGGTCGCGGCCCGTCATCCCGACCGCAATCCCGCGCTGGAGCCGCTGGCGCGCAGGTTCCTGCGCCGCGACCACGCGCTCGACGTCGTCGCGCTCGACGACCGTGACGCCCTGCTCGCCGCCTTCGCGTCCGCCGACGTCGTCATCAACACCATCCCGGGCCATGCGGCCGACCCGGTGGCCGACCTGCTGGCCGAACGCGGCGCCGTGCAGCCGGGATCCCGTCTGCTCGACGTGGTCTACGATCCGCGTCCCACGGCGCTCATGCAGGCGTGGCGCGCCAGGGGAGGGCTCGCGATCGGCGGCGAGGAGATGCTGCTGTACCAGGCCCTGATCCAGGTGCTGCTCATGACCGGCGTCTGGGACGGGGACCCGCCGTCCGACGCGGACGGCCGGCTGCTGAACACGACCACCGACGACGACCGCATCGAAATCGCCATGCGCCACGCACTCGAGGAGGCACTGTGATGACCGACACCAATCCCGCCGATCCCGCGCAGGAGACGGCGCAGCCCTCGCCCGAACCCGCCAGCAACGTCGAGGTCCTCCTCATCACCGGCATGTCCGGCGCGGGGCGCTCCCACGCGGCGGACAGCGTCGAGGACATGGGCTGGTACGTGGTGGACAACCTGCCGCCCAAGCTGCTCGTGCCGCTGGTGGACATGATGACCAACTCGGCCTCGAAGATCCACAAGCTCGCCGCCGTCATCGACGTGCGGTCCCGCTCGTACTTCGACGACCTGTCCCAGGTGCTCAGCCATCTCGACGACCTCGGCGTCAAGACGCGCATCCTGTTCCTCGACGCCAGCGACGAGGTGCTCATCAAGCGCTACGAATCGGTGCGCAGGCCGCATCCGCTGCAGCGCGGCGGCCGTCTGATCGACGGCATCAGCGAGGAGCGCGCCCTGCTCGCCAACCTCAAGGAGCGTGCCGACATCGTCATCGACACGTCCAGCCTGTCGATCCACCAGCTGTCCACCAAGCTGTACGAGGGCCTGCTGGGCACCGGCCCCACCACCGTGGCCGTGCACATCTTCAGCTTCGGCTTCAAGTACGGCATCCCGCTCGACGCCGACTTCGTGGCCGACGTGCGGTTCCTGCCCAACCCGTTCTGGGTGCCGCAGCTCAGGGAGCTGACCGGCCTTGACGAGCCCGTGAGCGACTACGTGCTCGCCAGCGCCGGCGCGAAGGAGTTCCTCGACGCCTACGAGAAGGCGATCGACACCGCCATCCAGGGGTACGCGCGCGAGGACAAGCACTTCGTGACCATCGCGATCGGATGCACCGGCGGACAGCACCGCTCCGTGGCGATGAGCGAGGAGCTGGCGCGGCGCCTGCGCACGCACGGGCTGAACGTGACCGTCTCCGCGCGCGAGCTGCATCGCCACCGCTCGGCGGCGTGACGCCGGGTTCCCGCGCCGTGTCGGGCCCCGAATCGTCGCGGAAGCATCAAACGATTGCCGTTCGCGCGTCGGGCGTGGTTCACATGTCGAACACCGCGGCCTCGGAACCGCGGAACGAGGGCGGCCTTGTCCACGCGATTCGATATCACAGAAAGCCGGTGGTTTCGCGGACCGTTCCGCGGAACCGGCACAATTGAGCGAGAACTCAGAAGTTGTAGGAGGTTGGCTCTTGGCACTGCTCGATGACGTCAAAAGCGAACTTGCCGCAATCGACAACGAAACGTCTGCAGCGAAGAAGGCGCAGGCGGCCGCGATGATCCGTTTCGGCGGCGGCCTGCACCTCATCCAGAAGCACATCGTCGTCGAGGCGCAGTTCGATTCGCTTGATGCAGCGAAGTGGTTGCAGGATACGATCAAGGACGTGTTCGGTCACGAGTCCGACCTCATCCAGGTGTCGCGGCAGACCCCCAACGGCACGGTGCAGCGCTATTCGGTGCGCGTGCTGCGCGCGGGCGGCGCGCTGGCGCTGCAGACCGGCCTGATCGACCGCCGCAAGCGTCCGGTGCGTGGTCTTCCCGCCGACGTCGTCTCCGGCACCCCCGCGCAGATCAAGGCCGCGTGGCGAGGCGCGTTCCTCGCGCACGGCGAACTGTCCGATCCGGGCAAGGCCAGCTATCTGGAGATCGTCTGCCCGGGTTCCGAGGCCGCGCTGGCGCTGGTGGGCACGGCCCGCCGTCTCGGCATCAGCGTCAAGGCGCGTCAGGTGCGCTCCTCCGAGCGCGTCACGCTGCGCGACCCCGACGCGATCGAGCGCATGCTCATCCTGCTGGGCGCCCCGCGCTCGGCGCGCGAATGGACCGGCAAGCGCTCCGACGGCGAATCCCGCGGCAAGGCCAACCGTCTGGCCAACTTCGACGATGCGAACATGCGCCGCAGCGCCAAGGCGGCCGTCGAGGCCAGCGAGAAGATCCTCAAGGCGTTCGAGACCCTCGGCGACGACGTCCCGGAGAACCTCCGCGCCGCCGGCCAGCTGCGTCTCGACCACCGTGACGCCAGCCTCGAGGAGCTCGGCCGTCTGGCCGACCCGCCCGTCACCAAGGACGCCATCGCCGGACGCATCCGCCGTCTGCTCCTGCTGGCCGCCAAGGTGGAGAAGCAGCGCGCGCAGAACGCCTGATCCGCGGTCCCGTCCGTATTCGATCCATGCGGGCGCGCCGTCGTCCCGCGATGCGAAACCCCTGCGAAATGCAGGGGTTTTGTTCGTGTTGGCCTGTACACTTCGGAAGTGGCAAACAGCCCATTCCCTGCGTCAGCAGTACGGAAAGGATATTCATGAAGACACTCAAGGATCTTGGAGATCTCAAGGGCAAGCGCGTTCTGGTCCGCGCCGACTTCAACGTCCCGCTGAAGGGCGAGACCATCACCGACGACGGCCGCATCAAGGCCGCCCTGCCCACCATCAAGGCCCTGCGTGACGAGGGCGCCAAGGTCATCCTGATGGCCCACCTCGGCCGTCCGAAGGGCAAGGTCGTCCCCGAGCTGTCTCTGGCCCCCGTCGCCAAGCGCCTCGGCGAGCTGCTGGGCATCGAGGTCCCGCTGGCCGCCGACACCTACGGCGAGGACGCCCAGGCCAAGGTCGCCGCGCTCAAGGACGGCGACGTGGTCCTGCTCGAGAACGTGCGCTTCAACCCGGAGGAGACCAGCAAGGATCCCGCCGTGCGCGCCCCCTACGCCAAGAAGATCGCCGCGCTCGGCGAGGCGTTCGTGTCCGACGGCTTCGGCGTCGTGCACCGCGCCCAGGGTTCCAACTACGACGTGGCCGCCGACCTGCCCGCGGCCGCCGGCCTGCTCGTCGAGAAGGAAGTCAAGGCCCTCTCCAAGGCCACCGAGAACCCGGAGCGCCCGTTCACCGTGGTGCTCGGCGGTTCCAAGGTCTCCGACAAGCTCGGCGTCATCGAGAACCTGCTCGACAAGGCCAACCGTCTGGTCATCGGCGGCGGCATGGTGTTCACCTTCCTCAAGGCCAAGGGCTACGAGGTCGGCACCTCCCTGCTCGAGGAGGATCAGCTCGACAAGGTCAAGGGCTACATCGAGACCGCCGAGAAGAACGGCGTCGAGCTCGTGCTTCCGACCGACGTTGTCGTGAACGCCGGCTTCCCGGCCGGCGACACCCCGGTCGCCCCGGAGGTCGTCCCCGCCGACGCCATCCCGGCCGACAAGATGGGCCTCGACATCGGCCCGGAGTCCCAGAAGCTGTTCCACGACAAGATCGTCGACTCCAAGACCGTCGTGTGGAACGGCCCGATGGGCGTGTTCGAGGTTCCTGAGTTCGCTGCCGGCACCAAGGCCGTGGCCCAGGGCCTGGTGGACGCCACCAAGGCCGGCGCCTTCACCATCGTCGGCGGCGGCGATTCCGCATCCGCCGTGCGCAACCTCGGCTTCCCGGAGGACGGCTTCTCGCACATCTCCACCGGCGGCGGCGCCTCCCTCGAGTTCCTCGAGGGCAAGGAGCTGCCCGGCCTGAAGGTGCTGGAGTAGTCTCGATGCGATCGGCTCCCCTCCTCGAGGGGAGCCGTCTGCGCAGCAGAAGTCATATCGATCTTGGCTCCCCTCTCTGAGGGGAGCTGTCTGCGCAGCAGACTGAGGGGAGCTGTGGCACGATCCACGCTCCCCTCAGTCGCCCCTGTGGCGGTGCCTTCTCATGGGGAGGGGAGCCCGTCGCCGCGAAGCATCGTCATGGCACGAATCATCACGAGGAAGGAGTCCCGATGGCGCGCATCCCGCTGGTCGCCGGCAACTGGAAGATGAACTTCGACCATCTCGAGGCCACGTACTTCGTGCAGAGGCTCGCGTGGACGCTCAGGGACGCCAGATTCGACTTCCGGCGCTGCGAGGTGGCGCTCATGCCGGCGTTCACGGCGCTGCGCAGCGTGCAGGTGCTCGTGGAGGCCGACGACCTGCGGATCCGCTACGGCGCGCAGTCCGTGTCCGTCACGTCGCAGGGCGCGTTCACGGGGGACGTCTCCGCCGACATGCTCTCCAAGCTCGGCTGCCGGTACGTGATCGTGGGGCATTCCGAACGCCGCAAGTACCATCCCGAGGACGACGCCAACATCGTCGACCAGGTGCGCGCCGTGCTCGCCGCCGGCATGCAGCCGATCCTGTGCGTGGGGGAGAGCTTCGAGGAGCGTCGTCAGGGCATCGAGCTCGAGTTCGCCGTCGGACAGGTGCACGACGTGACGCGCGATCTGTCCGACGAGGACGTGGCGCGGCTCATCGTGGCCTACGAGCCCGTGTGGGCCATCGGCACCGGCATGGTCGCCACGCCCGATTCCGCGCAGCAGGCGGCCCGGGCCATCCGCGAGGCCGTCCACGCGCAGTTCGGTCCCCGCATGGCGGGCGCGATGCGCATCCTGTACGGCGGATCGGTCAATTCGCGCAACGCGCAGCAGCTGCTGCGGGGCGCCGACGTCGACGGATTCCTCGTCGGGGGCGCTTCGCTCGACGTGGACGAGTTCGCCAAAATATGCCGTCTGGCGGAAAAAACCGTCAAAACGTTCTGATCGGGCCGCTTTCATCCCGATGTTGGGGTATCATGGCTCAAGACTTACGAAAAGTGGAGGTTCAATAGTGGTTGCCCTGAAGATCACGCTGGATGTCATCGTCGTCGTCGCATCCGTGCTGCTCACCCTGCTCATCCTTATGCACAAGGGCAAGGGCGGTGGCCTGTCCGACATGTTCGGCGGCGGTCTCACCCAGAACGCCGGCACCTCGGGCGTGGCGGAGAAGAACCTCAACCGCCTCACCGTCATCGTGGCGCTCATCTGGGTCGCGGTCATCATCGCGCTCGGCCTGCTCGCCAAGTACAACCTCATCTGATCGGGGCCGGTCCAACCGGCCGGACGCATGCTTTCGGGGTCCGGGACCGTCAAGGTCCGCGGGCCCCTTTTCGTTGCCGTACCCATCGTCGTCTCCGCGGGAGGGAGTGCGCTGACCATGGAACACATCGCCGATCCGTCCGAATCCGGCGTCCGTCTGCTCGTCGTCGATCTGGACGGCACGCTGCTGCACGGCGCGGACACGTTCGAAGGCCGATACCTCGACCGGACCGCCATCGACGCGATGCGCCGCGCGCATGACGCCGGGTTCAAGCTCGCCGTATCCACCGCGCGCCCCGTGAGCACCGGTCTGGACATCGTGCGGCGGCTGCCCGTGGACGCCTGCGTGTACCTCAACGGCGCGCTCATCGACTTTCATCCGCTGGAATCGACGTATGAGTCCCTGACCCGGGACGACGTGACCGCCGACCCCGGCCTCGTGAAGATCGGCTTCGACGCCGCGCGCGCCTGCGAGGCGTGCCGGATGTTCACGGAGCGCCTTCCCGGGATCCGGTGCGGCATCGTCATGAACGACGTGCGCTACACCAACTTCGACGTCAGCGTCTACTGGAAGACCCAGACCTGGCGCTACACGGACTTCACCTCCGGCGAGGGGCGCACGGAGCGGGGCGTGCCGGACGGCGTGGCGGACAAGATCATCCTGTTCCCCGGGGCCGACCAGTGGGATGCGCTGGGCGAGCTCGTGCCCGACGACTTCGCGGCGTCCGTCTCCGAAGGCGTGATGTGGATGCTCATGAACCCGCTCGCCAACAAGGCGCACTCCCTGAGGCTCGTCTGCGACCGGCTCGGCGTGGACGTGGCGCAGACCGCGGCGTTCGGCGACGATCTCATCGACATCGACATGATGCGGACGGCCGGGCTCGGCGTGGCCGTGGCCAACGCGAACCCCAGGGTGCTCGCCATCGCCGACGAGGTATGCCCGTCCAACGACGAGAACGGCGTCGCGCAGTGGATCGACGGTCGTCTGCGCGCCCTCACCCGGGGCTGACCCGCCCGCGAGACGCCGCGGCACCGGCCGGGGCCGACCGCGTACTGTGGAGGGCATGAACGGCATCGAGTTCCACAACCTGACCATCCGCCATGCCACGGCGGCGGACGTCGCGGCGATCGCGGCGGTCGAGACGGCGGGATTCCCGCCCGCGGAGGCCGCCACGGAAGACCGGATCCGCGAGCGCGTCGCCGCATACCCGGAATGCTTCTGGCTGCTCGTCGACGGCGAGGGCCGCCTGCTCGCGTTCGTCGACGGCATGGCCACCGACCGGCCGGACCTCGCGGACGACATGTACGCCGACGCGTCGCTGCATGATCCGCACGGCGCCTGGCAGATGATCTTCGGCGTCGTCACCGCGCCGGAACATCGGCACCGCGGTCTGGCGAGCCTGCTCATGCGCCGGGTGATCGCCGACGCGCGCGGGGCCGGGCGCAGGGGACTGGTGCTCACGTGCAAGGATCGGCTCGTGGGATTCTACGAACGGTTCGGCTACGCGGACGAGGGCGTGTCCGGCTCCACGCACGGCAACGTGGTCTGGCATCAGATGCGGCTCACGTTCGGACGGAAGGAGACGCGATGAGCGAGGACGTCACGGCCGGCGGCCTCGTCGCCACGTTCGACGCGGGAACCACGGCCGTCAAGGGCGCGCTGGTGGACGGCGCGGGACGGATCGTCGCCAGTGCGAGCGGCGACCTCGATCTCATCGTCGACGGCGATCGGCTCGAGCAGGATCCGGACCGATGGTGGCGGGCGTTCTGCGCCGTCTCCCGCGCGATGACCGGCGCCGCGGCCGCGCAGGGCGTCGCCGCCGACGGGATCCGCGGCGTGATCATGAGCGGCCAGATGCAGGACGTGATCGCGTTGGACGGAAACCTCGATCCCGTGCGCAACGCGATCCTGTATTCGGACGGGCGCGCATCGCGGGAGGCCGCCGCGCTGGCCGAACGCTACGAGGGCGGGGAACGCCGGTTCCTCGAGACGGTCGGCAACCGGCTGGAGGGCTGTCTGCCGTTGCCGAAGCTCATGTGGATGCGCGCGCACGAGCCGGAGCGCTTCGCCCGGATGCGTCACGTGCTCATCAGCTCGAAGGACTACCTGATCGCGCGGCTCGCGGGCGTGTGCGTCGGCGACGTGGCCGCCTGCTCGACGGCCGGCGCGATGGACATCCGCACCGGCCGTTGGGACGCGGGACTGTGCGCGGCCGCGGGACTGGCGGAGGAGGGGCCGGACCGCCGCGTGCTGCCGGAACTGCACGATCCGCAGGATCTCGTGGGCGTCGTGCTGCCCGAGGCGGCCGCACTCACCGGACTGCCCGCCGGCGCACCGGTGCATGCGGGCATCGGCGACGCGGGCGCGACCACGTTCGCCAGCGGCGTGACGCGGCCCGGACAGTACAACGTCAACCTCGGCACGTCCGGCTGGATCGCCACCGTGTCCCCGGAGCCGTTCACCGACAAGCCAGGCGCCGCGAATTTGCGCTTCGGTGTGGCCGGCGGCTTCGTGAACGCGGTGCCCTTCCTCAACGCCGGCGACGTGCACCGCTGGGCCACGGCCGTGTTCGCGGACGGCGGCTATGCGGACGCGCACGCCCTGCTGGAATCCTCCGAGCCAGGCGCGCACGGCGTGCTGTGTCTGCCGTATCTGGTGGGGGAGCGCTTCCCCGTCATGAACCCGACCGTGCGCGGCGCCTACGTGGGGATCTCCCCGGACGCCACCCGCGCCGACCTGCTGCGTGCCGCCCTCGAAGGCGTGGCGCTGTCCATCCGCCAGGGCATGGCGAGCTTCGACGCCGCGCCCGAGTCGGTCTCCCTGATCGGCGGCGGGGCGCGCGAATCCGCGTGGTGCCAGATCCTCGCGGACGTGCTGGACCATCCGGTGCGCGTGTTCGACCATGCGGACATCCTGCCCGCGGTCGCCCTGGCGTCGCTGGTGTTCGGCAGGCCCGAACTGGTGGAGGCCGCGTCCGGCGGGCGGACCTACGAGCCGGACAGGGCGGCCGTCCGTGTCTACGACGCCGCGTTCGAGCGCTTCCTTGCGCTCTACCCGGCTCTGGGAGGCCTGCGATAGGAAATTGAACTCGAAACACGCGAGAGTTCAATTTGAGATCGGCGGGGTGTATGCTGTAAGCCAATTGAACGGACCGGCTGCGGCCGGAAATTGAACTTTAAGGCGGCAAGGCATATGGCCAATGAACTGTTCGCGCAGCGGCTGCGGGATGCGATGGACCGGCAGGGCATGAAGCAGATCGACATCGTCAACGCGGCGGCGGCCAAGGGCGTGCACCTGGGCAAGAGCCACATCAGCCAGTACGCGGCCGGCAAGACCATGCCGCGCGAGGACGTCCTCGGCTTCCTCGCCGAACAGCTCGGCGTGGACGCGGCATGGCTGCGCGGCGATCGCGACGCCGCCGACGGGACGGCGGTTCCGTCGTCCGCAGCCCCGCAGCCCGCCGCTTCGGCCGCCGCGACGCCGAGACCGGAACCCGGAGCGTCCTTCGTGCCCCGCCGCCGCACGTTCGGCAAGTCGCACAAGCTCGACAACGTCCTGTACGACGTGCGCGGCCCGGTCGTCGACGAGGCGGCGCGCATGGAGGCGGACGGCACGCACATCCTCAAGCTCAACATCGGTAACCCCGCACCGTTCGGCTTCCGCACCCCGGACGAGGTGGTCTACGACATGGCGCACCAGCTCACCGACACCGAGGGCTACTCGCCGTCCAAGGGCCTGTTCTCCGCGCGCAAGGCCATCATGCAGTACGCGCAGCTCAAGAATCTGCCCAACGTGACCATCGACGACATCTACACCGGCAACGGCGTCAGCGAGCTCATCAACCTGTCCATGTCCGCGCTGCTCGACGACGGCGACGAGGTGCTGATCCCCAGCCCCGACTATCCGCTGTGGACCGCCTGCGTGAACCTGGCGGGCGGAACCGCCGTGCACTACGTGTGCGACGAGGAGTCCGAATGGTACCCGGACATCGACGACATGCGCGCCAAGATCACCGACCGCACCGTCGCCATCGTGCTCATCAACCCGAACAACCCCACCGGCGCACTGTACCCGAAGGAGGTGCTGGAGCAGATCGTGGAGCTGGCGCGCGAATACCATCTCATGATCTTCTCCGACGAGATCTACGACCGTCTCGTCATGGACGGCCTCAGGCACGTGTCCATCGCGTCGCTCGCCCCGGACCTGTTCTGCGTGACGTTCTCCGGCCTGTCCAAGTCGCACATGATCGCCGGATACCGCGTGGGATGGATGGTGCTGTCCGGCAACAAGCGCATCGCCAAGGACTACATCGAGGGCCTCAACATGCTGGCCAACATGCGCATCTGCTCGAACGTTCCGGCCCAGTCCATCGTGCAGACCGCGCTCGGCGGCCACCAGAGCGTCAACGACTACATCGTGCCCGGCGGCCGACTCTACGAGCAGCGCGAGTACATCTACGACGCGATCAACTCGATTCCGGGACTCACCGCCGTCAAGCCCAAGGCCGCGTTCTACATCTTCCCGAAGATCGACGTGAAGAAGTTCAACATCCACGACGACGAGCAGTTCGCGCTCGACCTGCTGCACGACCAGCGCATCCTCATCACGCGCGGTGGCGGCTTCAACTGGGACAAGCCCGACCACTTCCGCATCGTGTACCTGCCGCGCATCGAGGTGCTCAGGGACGCGACCGACAAGATCGCGGACTTCCTTGGCTACTACTGGCAGAGCTGACCCGTCGTCACCGTCCGGACACCCACACCGCGTCGGAATGCACGTGCGGCAGCATCAGCGCCGCGACCGCCAGCAGGCATGCGATCATCACCATGAGGATCACGTCCTCGTGGCCGCGCATCTGCAGCATCGCGCCGGTCAGCGCGCCGCACGCGAGCGCCAGCATCACCACGATGCGCCGGCCGAGCTTCGAGGCCTCGTGCCCGCGCGCGGACGCGTCGGCGACCATGCCGGTCAGCGTCATCGTGAGCACCGTGGTCGGCAGGTCGGGCACGGCCAGCTTGCGCGCCGTGGAGTTCTGCACGCCCATGGCCGGCGCGAGCAGCACGATCAGCAGGATGATGTGCAGATCGATCTGGCTGCCGGTGGGGAAGTTCAGGCTCGGCTGCGCCGCCCGCGCCGCCGCATCGGACGACATGCCGCCCATCGCGGGCTCCGGGACGAGGCCGTTCAGCACGTAGATGCCGATCAGCGCCGCCGCGACGAACGCGAGCTGCACGAGCGTCGACGCCAGCAGATGCTGCGCCCGGTTCGCGCCGAACCGGCGGATGATGCGCCCGCCGATCAGTGCTCCCGCGACGAAGCTCACCAGCGTCAGCGCCGACGTCCACCATACGAAGCCCTGCGCGTGCGCGATCGCGAACCCCAGGAAGACGATGTTGCCGGTCACGTTGGCGACGAACACGTGCCCCAGCGCAAGATAGCTCAGCGCATCCACGAGCCCGGCCACGAACGTGAGGATCACGAGCGCGGGGGAGAGCAGGCCGTACCGGTCGTCTTCGCGGGGAACCAACGTGCGTCCTGCTTCGGCGAGATGCGATGTCATGACGTGCTGCGGCTCCTTCGTGCGGAATGCGTGACTATACGGTGGAACGGCACAGATGGGACGGTCGGCGCCGTGCAGGCGCATGCCGATGGGCGGCCTGCCGTGGCGTAGGCCATTATGCGGGCGCGCCCGGACGTGGGCGGCCACTCGGCGCCTCGCGGCGGGGCGCGTACTGTAGGAGGAACGGCCGCACGACGGCAGGACCGGCGGGCACGACAGACCGGCATGACGGAAGGGACGCACCATGGCATTCACCGACGACCAGCTCGAACGCTACTCACGGCATCTGATCCTCAAGGACATCGGCGTGCGCGGGCAGAAGCGTCTGCTCGCCTCGCGCGTGCTCGTCATCGGCGCGGGCGGTCTCGGCTCGCCGGCGGCCATGTACCTCGCCGCGGCGGGCGTCGGCACCATCGGCATCGCGGACGACGACGTCGTGGACCTGAGCAACCTGCAGCGCCAGATCATCCACGGCACGGCCGACGTGGGCGAACCCAAGGTCGAGTCCGCCGCCGCGACCATGCGGGCCATCAACCCGGACGTCACCGTGGAGCCGCATCGCATGCGCATCGATGCCACCAACATCGCCGGTCTCATCGACGACTACGATCTCGTCGTCGACGCCACCGACAACTTCTCCGCGAAGTTCCTCATCAACGACGCATGCGTGCTCGCCGGCAAGCCGTACATCTACGGCGGCGCCGTGCGCTTCGAGGGGCAGCTCATGGACGTCGTGCCCGGCGAGGGGCCGTGCTACCGCTGCATCTTCCGCGACATGCCCGCCGCGGGCGAGGTGCCCAGCTGCAGGGAGGCCGGCGTGCTCGGCGCCGTGGTGGGCATCATCGGCAGCATGCAGGCCGTCGAAGCCGTCAAGCTGCTGCTCGGCATCGGCGAGCCGCTCGTCGCGCGCATGATGACGGTCGACGCGCTGAGCATGGCCTGCCGCGCCGTGCCGCTGCCCGAACGCGAATCCGACTGCCCGGTGTGCGGCGGGAACCCGACCATCACCGCGCTCGACCCCGCCAACTACGTGCAGCCCGCCTGCGCGATCTGAGTGCCGTCTCGGCAGCCGTCCGCCCGTTCCTATGACGTGTCATAGGCAACGGTTATGGCCTCGCTGCGGCATGCATCCCCGCCCTGCCATAGGATCGAAGGAACAGATGTATCGAAGGAAGCGGCTGCCGAACGTCGGCGCCGATGAGCACAGGGGAGCATGACGTGACGGGACCGCAGGCGGCGAAGAGGAACGACGACGAGGAATTCCGGCGCATCGGACCGGAGGAGTTCGACCGGCTTGACAGAAGCACGGTCACGCTGCTCGACCTGCGCGAGCCGGACGAGGTGCTGGTGCACGGATTCGCCGACGCCATCAACATTCCATTCGACCAGATCAGCACGAAGCTGAGTCAGGTTCCTGCCGGCAAGCCGGTCGTGGTCTTCTGCCGCGTGGGCGACTGGAGCGAGGAGGTCGCCGAGATCCTCGCCGACCGCGGGTACGATGCGATCAACCTCGACGGCGGCTTCCAGGCGTACCGCGCCTACGTCGAAGCGCAGGGGCGTTCGCTGGACGAGGCGCTCGCCGCGGGTGGCGCGGCGGGTGACGCCGCGGCTGGTTCGACGGCCGCCCCGGCGCTGTCCATTCCGGTGGCGAAGCAGCAGCTTGCCGCCCCGCAGGCCAAGCCCGTGTTCGTCGACGCCAAGGGCCTCAAGTGCCCCGGCCCCATCGTCAGGATCGCCGACACGCTGCGTCCCCTGCCGGTCGGCACGCGACTGACGGTCGAAGCCACCGAGGACGCGTTCTGCTCGGACGTCGCCGTATGGTGCGAGCGCACCGGCAACCGGCTCGTGGATCTCACGCGCGGCGACGACGGAGTGATCCACGTCGTCATCGACAAGACCGCCGAGATGCCCGAGCCCGGCGCGCCCGCGGCGGCCTGCCCGAGCGCGGCCGCGGGCGTCTCCGGCGTCGCTGCCAACCCGGACGGCGGCGATATCCGCCACGACAAGACGTTCGTGGTGTTCAGCGGCGACCTCGACAAGACCATCGCCGTGTTCATCATGGCCAACGGCGCCGCCGCCATGGGTCGCAAGGTCACGGTCTTCTTCACGTTCTGGGGACTCAACATCCTGCGCAAGCCCCATCGCGTGCGCGTCCGCAAGACGCTCATCGAGCGCATGTTCGGCATGATGATGCCGCGCGGCACGAGGAAGCTCGGCCTGTCGCGCATGAACATGGGCGGCATCGGCGCGAAGATGATCCGCTGGATCATGAAGTCCAAGAACGTCGAATCCCTGGAATCGCTCATGCGGCAGGCCCGTGAGCACGGCGTGCGGCTCGTGGCATGCCAGATGTCGATGGACATCATGGGCATCCGCAAGGAGGAGCTCATCGACGGCGTGGAGCTCGGCGGCGTGTCCACGTTCCTCGGTTCCGGCGAGACGAGCGACATGAGCCTGTTCGTGTGAACCGAGTTCCCGTCCCCGTCCGGTCGTCGCCGACCGGACGCATGGTGAACCGGATGGGACCGTGTTCAAACCGACGGCACGGAAATTGAACTTTCGTGCCAAGCGGAGCATCGTCTGCGGAGCACATGCAACGGTCCGCCGCCAGCGACCTTCGCCGGCGGCGGACCGTACGTAGATCGCACCCGTTCGTTCGAACCGCTGATCGCCGTCGGGGGAACGAGCAATGGGACGGCGGTGGCCGGTTCAGATAACGATTTCCGTATTGAACTGATCTCCGCGGCACTCATCCATGAACCTTCCGGGCAGTTCAATTCTCCCGTTTGCTGTCGTTTACTTTTCGGCATCCATTTTACGGACGTTTACCTGCCGTGCCGTCCGGTCGTGTGACGGCGTCGGATGAAGTGTGCATGGGGTGTATCGACGGCGACGCCATGGGCGGCTCGTCGCGCAAGCGGCCGCAGGTTTCGGCGTTCCCGCCGTATCCATGGCAGACGCAGACGGCGGAGAATGCGATGCGGAACGCCGCCGCCGGAGACCGGCTCCGTCGGATCAGCCGCGTCCGTGGCGCCTCGCCGAATCGACCACGCCGACGAGCATGCCGACCACGGCAGGGACGACCCAACCCAGCGAATAGGACTGCAGCGGCAGCAGATCCAGCGCGGCGGCGAGCCACGGCAGCGATCCGCCGAACACGACGACCAGATCGCTGACACATCCCATCAGCGCCGTCACGCCCACCAACAGCACGGTCCAGAAGTACACGCGGCCGAACCTGGCGGCGAACCAGCGATGGGTGAGCGCCAGCGCCACCAGCACGATGGCCATCGGGTACAGCGCGGAGAGCACCGGCACGGACACCCTGATGATCGCGGACAGTCCGGCGTTGGACACCACGAGGCTGAACAGCGTGAAGACCACCTGCCATGCGCGGTAGCTCACGCCGTGACCGGCGACGGTGCGGAAGCGCTCGTGGAAGTAGGACGCGCAGGTGCAGATGAGGCCGGTGCACACGTTGAGGCACGCGATCACGAACACGGCGCCGAGGAACGCGGTGCCCGCGGTCCCGAAGACGGACGACGTGAGGTTGGTGAGCACCGTGGCGCCGGTGTCGTGCGCGGGGTCGATGGCGACGATCGCGCCGGAGACCACGCCCACGTAGCTCAGCGCACCGTAGATGAGGACGAGCAGCGCGCCCGTGCCGAGGCCTGCGTACGCGGTCTCGCGGCGCACCTGCGGCTCGTCGCCGACGCCGTTCGCCCGGATGTTGGCGCTGATCACGATGCCGAAGTACAGCGCGGCCAGCAGGTCCATGGTCTGGTAGCCGTCGAGGAATCCGCGCGTCAGCTGCCCGGACGCGTAGTCGCCGCCCGGCACCGCGGGCGTGCCGACGCCGTGAACGAGGCACGCGGCGAAGATCACCGCGATGAGCGCGAGCAATAGCGGTCCCATGAACCGGCCGAGCACGTGCGAGAGCTTCTCGGGCCTCTGCGCGAACAGGAACGAGAGCGCGAAGAACGCGACCGAATAGATCAGCTGGGCCGCCCAGCGTCCGTCCGCGCCCGCGAACGGGGCGACCATCATCTCGAACGACGTGGTGGCGGTGCGCGGAATGGCGAAGCACGGGCCGATGGTGAGGATGATCGCCACGGCGAGCACGGTGGCGAATCCGGGGGAGACCCGGCGGGCGAGATTGTCGAAGCCGCCGGCGAACGACACCGCCAGCACGCCGAGGATCGGCAGGCCCACGGCGGAGACGATGAATCCCACGGTCGCCGGCACCGCGGCCGCTCCCGCCTGCGCGCCCACGAACGGCGGGAAGATGAGGTTGCCGGCGCCGAAGAACATGGAGAAGAACGTGAACGTCATCACGATGCGCTGCCGGGGCGACAGTCCGCGCATCCGCGGCGTCCGTGCGGCGGACGAGGCGTCGATGGCGTTCGACGATGGCGATGGCTGTCGCATTTCCTGTACTCCCTGGTTGCTCGGTTCCGTTCGTCGCCAAGCTATCCGCCGGCGGCGACGGGAGGCGGCTCCGGCGGCGGCGTGCCCGTGATGCGAACGGAAACGAGCCGGCATGCGGGACGGACATGCGAAAGGGCCCCGTCTCTCCAAGGAGGGGTGGGACCCTTTCGGCTAGTTCAGCCTATGCGGCTGCGTCGCGAACGGAGCGGGAGCGCTCAGCCGTTGACGCGGTCGATGCCGGCCTGGACGTCCGCCAGCACGGAATCCCAGGACTTGATGAAGGCGGCCACGCCGTCGGCCTCGAGCTTGTCGGTGACGTCCTTGAGGTTGATGCCCAGCTCGGCCAGCTTGTTAATGATGGCGTGGGACTCCTCGTAGGTGCCCTCGATGGACGGGGCGCCGTTGCCGTGGTCGGCCAGGGCGTTCAGGGTCTTCTCCGGCATGGTGTTGACGATGTGCTTCGCGACGAGCTCGTCAACGTACTTGCAGTCGGAGTAGGCCGGGTTCTTGGTGCCGGTGGAGGCCCACAGCGGACGCTGGACCTTGGCGCCCTTGGCGGCCAGCTCGGCCCAGCGCGGATCCTCGGCGAACTTCTTCTCGAACAGCTCGTAGGCCAGACGGGCGTTGGCCACGGCGGCCTTGCCCTCGAGAGCCTTGGCCTCGTCGGAGCCGTTGGCCTCGAGCAGCTTGTCGACCGCGGTGTCCACGCGGGAGACGAAGAAGGAGGCGACGGAGCCGATGTGCTTGAGGTCGTGGCCGTTGGCGGCGGCCTGGGCGATGCCCTCGATGTAGGCGTCGATGACCTGCTCGTAGCGCTCGAGCGAGAAGATCAGGGTGACGTTGACGGAGATGCCCTTGGCCAGGGTGGCGGTGATGGCCGGCAGGCCCTCGAGGGTGGCCGGGATCTTGATCATCGCGTTCGGGCGGTTGACCTTGGCCCACAGCTCCTCGGCCTGCTTCTCGGTGGCCTCGGTCTCGTGGGCGAGACGCGGGTCGACCTCGATGGAGACGCGGCCGTCGACGAAGTCGGTCGCCTCGGCGATCTCGCGGAAGATGTCGGTGGCGTTGCGCACGTCGGTGGTGGTGAGCTCGCGCACGGCGGTCTCGACGTCGACCTTGCCGAGCTCCTTGAGCTGGGCGTCGTACGGGCCGACCTGGCTCAGGGCCTTCTGGAAGATGGACGGGTTGGTGGTGACGCCCACGACGTTCTTGTTGGCGATGAGGTCCTGCAGGGAGCCGGACTCGATGCGGGAGCGGGACAGGTCGTCCAGCCAGATGGACACGCCGTTGTCGGAGGTGCGCTGAGTTGCTTCAGTCATGTGTTTTTTCTCCTTGATACCTTAATTGGATCAAATCTTCGTGAGGGGAGGGACCCATGGCCGGGCCCCTCCCCGGTGGCGGCGCGGAGGCGCCGCGCGGTTCGGTTCAGGCGGCCTGAACCTCGGCGATGGAGGCCTTGGCGGCGTCCACCACGTGCTCGGCGGTGATGCCGAGGTCGATGAGGTTCTGCGAGCCGGAGCCCTGCAGACCGAACTGCTCGATGGAGACGGGCTTGCCGTAGGAGCCGAGGTACTTGTACCACGGCATCGCCACGCCGGCCTCCACGGAGACGCGGGCCTTGACGCCGGCCGGCAGCACGGACTCCTTGTAGTCGGCGTCCTGCTCCTCGAACCACTCGAGCGACGGGACGGAGACCACGCGGGCCTTGACGCCCTCGCCGGCCAGGGTCTTGGCGGCGGAGACGGCCAGCTGGACCTCGGAGCCGGTGGCCATGATGATCACGTCCGGGGTGCCTTCGGTGTCCACGAGGACGTAGGCGCCGCGCTTGACGCCGTCCTTGGCCTTCTCGGCGGTCTCGGCGAGCACCGGGACGCCCTGGCGGGACAGGACCATGGCGGCCGGCAGCGTGTTCTTCTTCTCGAAGAAGTAGCGGTAGGCCTCGGCGGTCTCGAAGGCGTCGGCCGGACGGACGACCTCGAGCTGCGGCATGGCGCGGAAGGAGGCGAGGTGCTCGATCGGCTGGTGGGTCGGGCCGTCCTCGCCGACGGCGACGGAGTCGTGGGACCAGATGTACAGGTTCGGGATCTCCATGAGGGCGGCCAGACGGACGGCGGAGCGCTCGTAGTCGGAGAACATGAAGAACGTGCCGCCGAACGGACGGGTGTGGGAGCCCAGCAGGATGCCGTTGGTGATGCAGCCCATGGTGAACTCGCGCACGCCGAAGTGCAGCTGACGGCCGAACTCGCTGCACACCGGCCACTGCTTGGTGGCGCACTCGGCCGGGGCGAAGGTGGCCGCGCCCTTGAGGTCGGTCTTGTTGGAGCCGCCGAGGTCGGCGGAGCCGCCCCACAGCTCGGGCATGACGGCCGCGATGGCGTTGAGGACGGAGCCGGAGGCGCCGCGGGTGGCGACGCCCTTGCCCACCTCGAAGGTGGCCTCGAGGTCGTCGATGGCCTTGTCGAAGCCCTCCGGCAGCTCGCCGGCCTTCAGACGGTCGTACAGGGCGGCCTTGTCCGGGTTGGCCTTGCGCCAGGCGTCGAACTTCTCGTCCCAGGCCTTGTGGGCCTCGAGACCGCGGTCGGCGACCTTGCGGGCGTGGGCGAGGGCCTCCTCGTCGACGTGGAAGGACTCCTCCGGATCGTAGCCGAGGACCTTCTTGAGGCCGGCGACGGCCTCGGCGCCCAGCTTGGAGCCGTGGGAGGACGGGTCGTTGGTCTTGCCCGGGGTCGGCCACGCGATGAGGGTGTGGACCTTGATGAGCTTCGGCTGGTCCGGGGCGGCGGCCTCGGCCTTGGCGATCACGTCGGCCAGGCCCTCGACGTCCTCCTTGTAGGAGCCGTCGGGCTGGATGAAGCTGAACTCGTCGGTGTACCAGCCGTAGGCCTGGAAGCGCTTGAGCACGTCCTCGGCCAGCACCAGGTTGGTGTCGCCCTCGATCTGGATGCGGTTGGCGTCGAAGATCACGGTGAGGTTGCCGAGCTTCTGGTTGGCGGCCAGGGCGGCGGCCTCGCCGGAGATGCCCTCCTCGATGTCGCCTTCGCCGCAGATGGCCCAGATCTTGTGGTAGAACGGGGACTCTTCCTTCGGGGTCTCGGGGTCGAGCAGGCCGCGCTGGAAGCGCTCGCCGTACGCGAAGCCGATGGCGGAGGCGAAGCCCTGGCCCAGCGGGCCGGTGGTCATCTCGATGCCGGGGGTCAGGCCGTACTCCGGGTGGCCCGGGGTGCGGGTGTCGGCGCCGCCGCGGAAGTGCTTGAGATCGTCCAGCGTCAGGCCGTAGCCGGAGAAGTACAGCTGGACGTACTGGGTGAGGGAGGCGTGGCCGCCGGAAAGGATGAAGCGATCGCGACCCTCCCAGTTGGGATCGTTCGGATCGTGCTTGATGAAGTGCTGGTAGAGCGTGTAGGCGATGGGCGCCAGGGACACCGGGGAGCCGGGGTGGCCGGAGCCGGCGTTCTCAACCGCGTCGGCCGACAGGACCTTGGCCATCTTGATGGCGCGCTCGTCCAGTTCGGTCTCCTTGAATTCGGTCATAGTTGCTATTTCCTTCCAATAATTCGGGCCACACGGCACGCGCGGGCGCATGCCATGATTTGCCTTCACATTGCCCTTTCATGCTAAACGCCAGATACGACACCGGCGCGCTGTTTTGGAGTGTTTTGTGCGTTTCTGTGAGAAGTAGACAACGTGAACGCTAACAGTCGAACGAACCGGTTCGATTTCCACTCAGCCGGTAACGAAAGCGCACCGCGTCGATTAGCAGTCGGAACCTTTGAGTGCTAATACAATGGTCAGTATCGCAATTCAGTACGGCGAAGCGGCGCGCGGGCATCCCGCGGCGCGGCGCCCCGCGGACGCATCGTAAGGAGGCGCGCATGGCCAACAATCGACGCATGCTCGTGCTGCGCGCCGTGGTGGAGGACTACATCCGCTCGCAGGAGCCCGTCGGCTCGTCGTCCATCACCCGCGAGCATGATCTCGGCGTCAGCTCAGCCACCGTGCGCAACGACATGGCGGCGCTCGAGGACGAGGGGTACCTCATCCAGCCGCACACCTCGGCGGGGCGCATCCCCACCGAGAAGGGCTACCGCACGTTCGTGGACAAGCTCGCCACGGTCGTGCCGCTGTCCGCCGCGCAGCGACGCGGCATCGACACGTTCCTGTCCGGATCCGTGAGCCTCGACGACACGCTGCAGCGCGCCGCCCGGCTGCTCGCCAGGATCACCGGGCAGGTGGCCGTCGTCGCCTCGCCGTCCCTGGCCCGTTCGGCGCTGCGCCGGCTCGAGATCGTCCCGCTCGCCCCGGGTCTGCACCTCGCCGTGGTCATCACGGACACCGGCCGCGTCGCGCAGCGCACGGTCAGTCTCCCGGCGTCCCCCGCCGAGGACGGCGTCGCCACGCTCAACGCCCGGATCAACGAGGAATGCCAGGGCACGTCGCTTGCCGCCGCGGGCGAGCGCGTGCGCGACATCGCCGATTCCCCGGCGTTCGCGTCCGTCCGTCCCCTCGCCCGTTCGCTGGCCAAGGTGATGGACGACATGGCCGACGAGGAGCGCTCCGGCACGATGTACATGGCCGGCGCCTCCAAGCTCGCGCAGCAGTCCTCGGCCGGACTGGCCGATCTGGCGCCGCTGTTCGACGCGCTCGAGGAGCAGGTCGTGCTCATGAAGCTCATGAGCTCCCTGAGCGAGGTGTCGCAGCCGCACGGCGTGGGCGTGGCCATCGGCTCCGAGACCCACACGCCCGGACTGCTGCACGCGTCGGTGGTCACCAGCGGCTATGGGCAGAGCACCGCGCAGACGGCCGATGCGGACGACGCCGACGGCGGCGCGCGGCGCGCCGAGCCGATCGCCTTCGTGGGGTCCATCGGGCCCACGCACATGGACTACGCGGCCACCATGGCCGCCGTGCGCGCCGTGGCCCGCTACCTCACCGGCTTCGTGAACCGCGAGGAGGGCGGCGGCGAGACGGACGGGGACGCCGGCGACTGACGGCCGTCCATGGCACAATGTCAGCGACACAACGAACAGAAAGAGAACCAGTGGCAGACTATTACGAGGTGCTGGGCGTGGAGCGCACGGCCGGCGAAGAGGAGATCAAGAAGGCCTATCGCAAGATGAGCCGCAAGTATCATCCCGACATCGCCGGCCCCCAGTTCGAGGACAAGTTCAAGGAGGTCAACGCCGCCTACGAGGTGCTCTCGGACCCGCAGAAGCGCCAGATGTACGATCAGGGCGTCGATCCGAACAACCCGCAGGCGTCGGCCGGGTTCGGCGGTTCGCCGTTCGGCATGGGGGACATGGGCGACATCTTCGGACAGTTCTTCGGCGGCGGCTTCGGCGGCGGTTCCCAGGGGCCGATCCCGCGCACCCAGCCGGGCCGCGACGCGCTGGCCAGCGTCACCATCGATCTGAAGACGGCGGTGTTCGGCGGCGTGGCGCACACCGACATCACCACGTTCGCGCTGTGCCAGGAATGCGGCGGCTCCGGCTCCCAGTCCGGCGCGCAGCCCGTCACCTGCCCCGACTGCCACGGGCAGGGCTTCCGTCAGAAGGTCGTGCGCACCATGCTCGGCCAGATGATGACGTCCGCCCCGTGCGAGCGCTGCGAGGGCCACGGCACGATCATCGAGAAGCCGTGCGCGAGCTGCATGGGCCACGGACGCGTGCGCACCAAGCGATCCGTGGGCGTGAACGTGCCCGCCGGCATCAGCGACGACTCGCGTCTGCGCCTCGCCTCCCAGGGCGAGGTGGGCGAGGGCGGCGGCGCGGCCGGCGACCTCTACATCGACGTGCGCATCAAGGCGGACAAGCAGTACACGCGCGACGGCGACGACCTGCACTGCTGGATCCAGGTGCCGATGAGCTGGGCCGTGCTGGGCCACGAGCTGACGATCGACACCTTCGACGGCCCGCAGAAGATCACCATCCCCGCCGGATGCCAGCCCGAGGACACCGTGGCGCTCAAGGGCCTCGGCGTCACCAGGCTCAGGACGCAGGAGCGCGGCGACCTCGTGGCGCACATCGCCGTCCACATCCCCACCAAGCTCAACGACCGCGAGCGCGACCTCATGACCCAGTTCGGCCAGCTGCACGACGCCTCCGCCGGGCACGTGGCGCAGAGCTCCAAGCCGCGTACGGCCGGCGGCCGCAAGGGCGGTTTCTTCTCGAAGCTCAAGGACGCCCTGAGCTGAGCTTGCATCCGCGTGCACGGCGGCCTGTCGCGCACGGGCGGGGCAGCAGACCGGATGCCGCGCCGGAGATGTGATATCGGACTTCGCGATCGGTCGAATCCGGGTCGCAGATTGGGCGGATCTGACCATCCGATTCGCATGACGCATCGCGGATTTGGCGGAAGTGACCCCAGAGGACCGTTCTGCAGCGCCCCCGGGGTCACTTCCGCCAAATCCGCGACCGCGCACGTCGGACGCATGGTCAGATCCGCCAAATCCGCGGAGTCGCAGGTGACGCGGGCGGTCGTCTCCGCTCGATCCCGATGCCGCGCGGAGGGGAATCGGAAGCCTCCGGACGCGCGAATCCGCCCGATTCCGCGGTTCGCATACGCAAACGCCCTAGGTGTTATGCGATGAGGCAATACACCTAGGGCACTGTTATGCGATAGGACAGCACAGTATGTCCGGCTCGGTGGTTCCGGTCCGGCTCAGTCCAGCAGCGAGCGGCACATCTCGCGGTATTCGCTCACGTAGCCGCCGCCGAAGAACACGCAGTGGCCGGCGATGGGGTAGAGCTGCCAGAGGGTGAGGCGGTCCGCGAAGCCCTTCCTCAGCGGATGCACCGACTCGTAGCCCTCGTAGATGTTGCTCAGGTACGACATGCCGAACAGGTGGAGCATCGCCAGATCCTCCTCGCGGTGTCCGCCGTGCGCCGCCGGGTCGATGAGCACGGCCTCGGTCCCGCCGTCGGCGTCGCGCGTCCACATCACGTTGCCGCTCCACAGGTCGCCGTGCACGCGGGCGGGTCTGTCGTCCGCCGCCTTGCCGAGGATCTCGGGCATCGCGTCGATCACCCGTCGGGTGAGCTCCAGGTCGTCGCGGTCGAGCGTGCGGCGGCGGATGCCCATCTCGACCATGGGGATCAGTCGGCCCTCGGCGTAGTACGTGACCGGATCGTCCCACGCGCCGACGTCCATCGGCACCGGATCCTGCAGGGGACCGAAGTAGCAGGTGCCGTCGTAGCCGGCCGGCGCGGAGCCGAAGTGCGCGGCGCCCGCGTCGTGCATGCGCGCCAGCGCCGCGCCGAACCGGTACGCGGCGTGCGGCGTGGGGGAGCAGGCCTCCACGCGCTCGATGTCCAGATAGCCGTCTCCCCAGCCGTACACGTTCACCACGCGCGGGCCGCCCTGCGCCTGCGCCTCGCCGAGCCACTGCAGGCCGCGGCCCTCGCATTCGAAGAATCCTGCGGGCGCGAACGCGCGCTGCTTGCGGTACGTTGCCATGCGACTTCCTTTCATCGGGTTTCGAACGTCAGCTCCCGATTGTATGGCCGCCGCGCCCTCCCGCGGCGTTCCGTCCCGGTACGTGCCGCGTCCGTTCGCCGAGGGCGCTAGTCTTGGACGCGGATAAGTCACCACATGCTAGAAGTAGGGGCCATGAATTTCCTTCAGGCGTTGTTCCTTGGACTCGTACAGGCGCTGACCGAATACCTTCCGGTGTCGTCGAGCGCCCACATCCGCATCATCGGCGATCTCATGATCGGCTCCGATCCGGGGGCCGCGTTCACCGCGATCATCCAGATCGGCACCGAGCTGGCCGTGCTGCTGTACTTCCGCCGCGACATCGCGCGCATCCTCGGCGCGTGGTTCGGCTCGCTGTTCGGCCGCGAGGGCAAGGACTGGAAGTCCCGTCTCGGCGCGCACAACCGCGACACGCAGATGGGCTGGTACATCATCATCGGCACGCTGCCGATCGTCATCGTCGGCGTGCTGTTCAAGAGCGCGATCGAGACCACGCTGCGCAACCTGTGGATCACCGTCACCGTCCTCGCCCTGTTCGGCGTGCTGCTGTGGTACTTCGACGCGCGCTCCAGGCAGGTCAAGACCATGGACCGCATGACCATCCGGGACGCGGTCCTCTTCGGCGTGGGGCAGATGCTGGCCCTTATTCCAGGCGTCTCCCGCTCCGGCGGCACCATCACGTTCGGCCGCGCCATGGGCTACACGCGCGAGGCCGCGGTGCGCGTGGCGTTCCTCATGGCCATTCCCGCCGTGCTGGGCGCCGGCATGCTCGAGTCCGTCTCCGCCGTCAAGGACGTGAGCGCCTGCTCCGCCAACCCGGACCCGCTGTCCGAGGCGTGCGTGGGCGCCGGCATGTTCCCCGGCTGGGGTCCCACGATCGCCGCGACCGTGGTCTCCTTCGTGGTGGGCTACATCGTGATCATCGGCTTCCTCAAGTTCGTCTCCACGTTCTCCTACAAGGCGTTCGCGGTCTACCGCATCGGACTGGCCGTGGTGGTGGCCGTGCTGCTCGTCTCCGGCGTCCTGTCCCCGGTGGAGGCCGCGCAGGCCGCCGCGGGGGCCTGACCCGGGGCCGCGGCTGCCGGCCGCGGCCCTGCGAGACGAAAGGGGCGGGCGCATTCCCGATCATGAGGGAATGCGCCCGCCCCTTTCGTCTGCCCGCGCATGCCGCCGGCGTCAGGACGGGTCCGCTCCCATGGCCGCACCGTCGCCGCCGTCGATGTCGCGCAGGAACGCCTCGGCCTCCTGCGCGATGTCGTTCGCGGTGACCTGCGACATGCGCTCCGCGTCCTGCGCCTTGCGGCGCGTGTCCACCTCGATCTCCAGATGCCGCACGTAGTCGGCCAGATCGTCGTTGCAGCGCACCAGCAGATTCGCCTGGGCGGTCCACTGCGCCGCCTTGCGCGGCAGGTCGCCCTCCCTGAGCTCCACGCCCAGCCTCGAGGAAAGCTCGTGCAGCAGGCGCAGCGTGGCCTGCGCGCAGTCGTCGCTGCCGAGGTATTGGGGGATCGACACCCACAGCGACGCGGCGTCGAATCCGTGGTCGTGCGCCACCTGGTCGAGCACCGTGGGGATGCCGATGGGGCCGGTGTACTCGTCGTCGCCGTCCGTGGACGCCGTCTCGTAGCCGTCCTCGGTCACGTCGAGGGGCAGCGGGCGCGTGTGCGGGCAGTCGGCGAACATCGAGCCCAGCGTGATCACCTCGTCCACGTCGCACTCCTCGGCGATGTGCAGGCTGCGGTGGCAGAACTCGAGCCATCGGTAGTTCGGTTCCGGACCCATCTCCACGATGATCCGGTGCGTCTCGTCGATGGCCACCTCGTACAGGGTGGTCTCGGGCCACACGATGTGCCGCCTGCCGTTGGTGCTGCACAGCATGGGACGGGAGGTCTGGTAGTCGTAGAACCCGGCGCAGCAGATCTTGCCCACCTCTCGGGCGTCGTAGACGTCGATGAGGTGACGGATCACGTTGGTGGCCGCCTGGCAGGCGTCGTTCCATCCGGCGAAGGCGCTGACCATCACGCGACGGGGATTCGGGGTTGCTTCTTCACTCACGCTCCCAGAATAACGGCACCGTGGGAGCCGCCGAACCCAATCAGCCGTAAGCGTGAGCGCCGTTCGGGGGAGCCGCCTCGCCGCCCGCCGACGCCGGGGCGACACGGGCGCGACACGCGGATTTGGCAAACTCCCGAGACGTCGCTATAGTAGTTACTCGTGCTTCGGCAAGACACCTTGCCGGCGACACTGCGGACATAGCTTAGTTGGTAAAGCGCAACCTTGCCAAGGTTGAGACCGCGGGTTCGAGTCCCGTTGTCCGCTCTAGGTCCGGTGGAGTTGACAGACCTTACGGTGGGTTAGCCAAGCGGTTAGGCAGCGGCCTGCAAAGCCGTATAGACGAGTTCGACTCTCGTACCCACCTCTCGTTGCGCGGATCATCTCCCGCGTTCCCCAGACCCGGGCGGTTGGCGCAGAGGTAGCGCACTTCCCTGACACGGAAGGGGTCACAAGTTCGAATCTTGTATCGCCCACCACGACCGGAGCATTCCGGCCCATAACTGAACATCCGAATCATTTCGGGCGATTGGCGCAGCGGCTAGCGCACTTCGTTCACACCGAAGGGGTCGTAGGTTCGATTCCTACATCGCCCACTGGTTCCCGCTTCTCACGGCGGGCGCCTCTGCGGACATAGCTTAGTTGGTAAAGCGCAACCTTGCCAAGGTTGAGACCGCGGGTTCGAGTCCCGTTGTCCGCTCCACGCGAATCCCGCCTCCGAGGTGGGATTTTTCGTATCCGGCGGCGTTCGTCCGTTCAGACTCCCCCATCCATGCAGGTCCGTCATCCGACGGACGACGATCCCGTACGCGCGGCCGGGGAATCCGCCATACCATGGGACGCATGGGCATCCAATCGGCATCGGCGCGCACCGGGGACATCCACGCCGGAGGCATCCGCACCGTGGGCATCGTGGACAACGACCCGTTCACGCTGTCGGCGCTGCGCGACGTGATCGGGTCGATGCTCGGCTACCGGACGCTGTGGGCCGAACGGTCCGCCGTCACGGCCCTGGGTCTGTGCGCCGAGGACGCCGACGCGCCGGACGTGCTGCTCACGGACGTGATGATGCCCGACATGTCCGGCATCACGCTGTGCCGTCTCATCCGGGCGCGCACGGCGTCCGTCCCGGTGCTGGCGATCACCTCGTACAACCTCGACGTCCACGCGCGCAGGGCGGCCGAGGCCGGAGCCCAGGGCATCGTGAACAAGGACGATCCCGCCGTCATCGCCGCGGCCGTCGCCGCCGTGGCCTCCGGGACGGTGTGGCCGTACCGGCCCTCGCGGGACGGGGGAGACCACGCCGCCGTGACGTTCTCCACCGCGGCCGTCGCCCACCGGCAGGTCTCGGCCAGCCGCGCCCAGCGCGCCATCGCCGCGCTGAGCCGACGCGAACTCGACGTGGTGCGCCTCACCTGCGAGACGCTCGCCCCGTTCTCCGACATCGCCGTCCGGCTGGGATGCGGCGAATCGACCGTGAAGACCCTGGCGCAGCGGGCCTACCGCAAGCTCGGCGTGACGAACCGGCGCGAGCTCATGGCCCTGTGGACGGAAGGACTGCTCTCATGACGCACGACGCCATCACCCGCGGCACGCCGCCGCACGCCGCCGGCGGACGCCCCTCCGGCGAAGGAACGCTCCGCCGCCTGACGCGCCGCGCGACGACATGGATCGTCCGCACCGCATACGCCAACCGATGGCACGCGGCCCTCGGCGCGGCCGGCGCGCTGTGGGAGCTGTGGCGGATCCTCGCCGACCCGCTGCGCGCCTACCATTTTCACTACGAGCCGTACCTGACGTCCCTCGCCGCGGCGTTCGGACTGCTGCTGGCCGCGGGGTTCGCGCTGGCGCCCGAGTACGCGGCCTACGGCACGATGGCCGTCTGCCTGGCATGGGTGGGACTCGCGACCGGCGCGGACACGCTGCCGTGGATGGTCGTCGGAGTCGCCGCGGCGACGGGCGCGCTCGCCCGCGTACGGCCGCGGCGCGGCGTGATCGCGACCGGCGTCTGGCTTGCGGCGCTGGCCGCCGTGGCCGCATGGCGCGCCGGCGGCATGCGTTCCCCCTCCGGTTTCGTCGATGCGTGCGCGACGCTCGGCCTGTGCGCCGCCGTCGCCTGCTACGTGGGCGTATCCGTCGGCTGGCGTCTGCAGGCCGGGGCCATGGCCGACGCGCAGGCCAGCCGCGTGCGGGCCGAACAGGAGCTGACGCGCAAGCGCCGCAGCGACGCCATCGCGCGCAGCATCCACGACTCGCTCACGGGGAACCTCTCATACATCGCGCTGCTGGCCCAGCGCGAGCTTTCCCGCCTCGAGACGGACGACGATCGGGGAGACGAGGGGGACGGACGCGCCGCGGCGCACGAGACGTGGCTGAGCGTGGAACGCAACGCGAACGACGCGCTGCGCGGCGTGCGCCGCGTGATCGGTCTGCTCGAGTCGGACGACGCCGGGAACGCGGGCGTCCCCGGCGCCGAGCGCTCGTTCGAGGGCATCATGCGCGCGCAGGAGCCGAAGCTCGACGCGCTGGGCATCCACGGACGCACGGTGGTGATCGACCGGTCGGACGGCGCCGTGTCCCCGGAACGCCTCGAGGCGGCGCACGCGCTCGTCGAGGAACTGTACGCGAACCTGATGCGGCACTGCGCCACGGGCGACGACGTCTACTTCCTGCGCGTCGCGGCGGACGGCGAGGGCGTCACGATCGCCGAGGCCAACGCGCCGCGTGCGCGCGGGAACGCCGGCGCCGGACTGCCCGAATCCGGGACCGGGCTGGTCCGCCACGCGCGCGCGATCCGACGCCTCGGCGGCACCTGCGACTGGCGCGAGGACGACGGCGAATGGCTGTTCTCCGCGTTCATCCCTGCAGCCGCGACGCCATCCGCGTCGTCCGCCCCGTCGTCCGTCGGATGACGGGTGCGTCCCGGACGACGTCGGGACGGCCATACGCTGGAATCAGGGGAACGTCCCCCACATACGGCACAGCGAGGTGATCGTCATGCGCAGATTCCGCATTCCGTTCGCCGCCGCCACGGCGGCGCTGATCCTCGTCCTCGGCGCCTGCGGGTCCGCACCCGAGGCCCGGGAACGCTTCGAGGAGGCCCCGGCGTCGTCCGGAGACCGCTGGCGCGACGCCGCCGACGCGATCATGGCCGACGGCCGCGTCACCCGCGCGGAGACCGAACAGGCGTTCGCCTCCTACGCGCAGTGCATGGAGGAACAGGGCTTCTACGGCGACTGGAGCATCGACCTCGACATCTACTACTGGGGCAAGATGAGCTACGGCCTCGACCCGGAGACCCCCGGATACCAGCCGCTGCCCGAACGCTTCCGCAAGAAGGACTGGACCGCCCAGGACTACGAGGACTTCCCCGAGTGGTTCAACAGCGCCGAAGGGCAGGAACGCGAGCGCAGCAACCAGCGGATCGTGAACGAACGCAAGGCCGCCTGCGCCCCGTTCGACGAGGTGGAGCAGATGGCGAACGCGGCCGTCGACTGGGGATCCTACGACCGTGCCGAATTCGACGCGGTCGTCCGCTGCATCGCCGCCAACGCGCCCCGGTACGCCGACCGCGCGCGGCAGGTCCGGTACGCGTTCGGCGACGCGACGAGCGGCATGGACGCGCTGCGGGACGCGTTCTACGGACCGCTGGAACAGCGCGACGACGCGTTCGTCGACCCGCCGGAATCCAGCGAGGAGCGCCGGGTCGTCGACTGCTTCAACAACCCCAACGGCGTGCCTACCCACTACTTCGGGTCGGACGAATACAACGGAAGCGGGGACCGACGATGAGCGGGATGACGCGGATGCACGGGACGATGCGCAGGACACTGTCGTGGACCGCGGTCGCGATGATGATCGCGCTGCCGCTCGCCGGCGTCGGCGCGTTCTCCCACGCGCAGGCCCGGGACCCCGAAAAGCTCGCCCCCGCGCCGGTCGCGGTGCTGCGCCGGCCGACCGTCGTCACCGACGACGGCGACGCCACGGCAGTCATCACCGTCAGACGGGCGGACGCCGTCACGCTCACCGCGCCGGCATGGCAGGGCGGCGTCGTCACCCGCGTGGACGCGGCTCCGGGAGACGAACTCGTCACCGGGACGCCATTGCTCGCCATCGACGGCGTCTCCAGGCTCGCCGTCGCCTCCGCCGAACCGTTCCACCGCGCGCTCGCCGACGGCGACGCCGGACCGGACGTCGCGATGCTCGAGACCGCGCTCGGCGCGATGGGACTGTTCGCCGGCACCCCGGACGAGACCTACGACGATGCGACGGCCGCCGCCGTGCGCCGGCTCGAACGGCGACTGGGCGTGCAGGGCGAGCCGAGCGGCGTCTTCGACCCGCTGTGGTTCGTCTGGATGCCGGCCGAACGTCTTGCCGCGGCCGCCGTGCACGCCGCGGTCAACGATCCCGTGCCCGTGCAGGGACAGACGCTGCTCTCCATCGCGGCCGGCATCGCCGCGGTCGACATCGCCACGCCGACGGGAGACGTGGACTTCGACGGCACGGCATGGGTGCTCAGCCAGCACGGCACGGACATCGCCACGCTGCGCGACGGGGACGACGTGAACGCCGACCTCGTCGCCCGCCTCGCCGCGGACGACGCCGACGAATCGTCCACGCCGACGGACACGGCCGACGGGACGCGCGAATACACAGTCGGACTGCGCCGCGAGACGCCCGTCACGATGCTCTCCGTCCCCGCCTCCGCCGTGATGACCGGGGCCGACGGCATCTCCACCTGCGTATGGGGCAAGACCGGACCGGACGACGCGGACTACCGGTCCATGCCGGTCACCGTGGCCGGCGGGGCTCCCGGAATCAGCCGCATCGAACCGAGCGAAGGCCTCGACGACCTCTACGTGCTCGCCGACCCGCTCGCGGTCATGGACGCCGGATCCGCGGACGGGAGACCCACATGCCCGTGACGCTCTCCGACATCCGCTTCCGCTACGACGCGCACGGACCGTACGTCCTCGACGGACTGGACCTGACCATCCCCGACGGCCAGCTGATCGCCCTCATGGGACCGTCCGGATCCGGCAAGACCACGCTCCTGCAGATCATCGGCGGCCTGCTGCGCCCCACCGGCGGCACCGCGGACGTCACCGCCTCGCGGGACGAGACCCGATGGGTGTTCCAGACGCCCACGCTCCTCGCTCACCGCAGCGTGCGGCACAACATCGACATCGCGCTCATGGGCGACGGATGGGACGAACGGTCCCGCGGGGCGCGCGTCGAACGGATGATCCGCGACATGCGCCTCGAAGGCCTCGCCGACACCGACGTGAACCTCCTGTCCGGCGGACAGCGCCAACGCGTGCAGATCGCCCGCGCGCTCGCCTCCGAACCGCCGCTCGTCCTGGCCGACGAACCCACCGGACAGCTGGACCACGCCACCACCGGCGTCGTCCTGGACGCCATACGCGCCGCGCACCGACGCGGCACCACCATCGTGATCGTCACCCACGACCCCTACGTCGCCGCGCGCTGCGAACGCGTCGTCACGCTCGAGGACGGCCGCGTCAGCAGCGACGAACCCGGCGGCCATGCACGTCGCGGCCCCGCATGAAAGGAGGCGAACCACCATGCGCGCACCATGGAACGCCATGCGCGACGCCACACGCCGCATGCGCCGCGCACGACCGCACCCGCACCGCACCGCACGCGAATGGCCCCTGCGCGCCGTGCCCGAACAGACGCGCCGCACGCTCGCCGCGCAACCCGCCGTCACCGCGCTGCTCATCGCGCTCACGGCCCTCACGGCCGGAAGCCTCGCGCTCGCGGACGCGGCCATGCGACAGGACGCCATCGACCAGCAGACGCGGCTCGAGACCGCCGGACGGTACGTGATGCGCGCGCAGGCCCGCACGGAACGGGGCGAGGGACTCATCCCCGCCGCCGTATGCCACGGACTCAACCTCGCCGACGGAGTCAGGGCCGCCGCGGGATTCGTGGACGGCGAACGCGGCAACGTGCCGGTCACGCTCCCCAAGGCGCCGGGCGAACAACTCTCCATGCGCACCGCGGTGGGCGACGTGGCCGGCATGCTCGACCCGTCCGGACCGCCGCGCTTCGACGAAGGTTTCTACATCGACCGAACGCTGGCGGCGGACCTCGGCATCGGCGACGGCATGCGCGTGGAACTCGTCACGGACGCCTCCCGCGGCACCTCCGACGGCGAAGGTGAACGGACGGTCGCCACCGCCCACGTGCTCGACCTGAGCGCACGCGGCTTCGACCAGAGCCGCAGCATCATCGCCATCGGACCTCCCACCGGCACCGTGGGGGAATGCCTGGTGGAGATGGAGCCGGGCGCATGGGGAACCGACGACGCAACGGACGCGGGCTCCGAGACGGCGCGGAACTTCGTCGCCTCGGCCCTGGACGACGGCCGCACCATCACGTCGGTCACCCCGTTCCTCGACGCGGCCACGCTCGACGCGACGCCGCTCGAACGCCTCCGCACCCGCATCTCCCGGCACTTCTGGCTCGTCTCCGGACTGGCATGCGCCGGACTGACGCTCGCGCCGATGCTGTTCCGACGCCACGAATTCGCCCTCTACCGCAGCGTGGGAGCCGGGGCGAACCCCGTCGCGCTCATCCACGCCGCGGTCTGCGCGATCATGCTGTGCGCCGGCCACCTGTCCGGATGGCTGTGGGCCGAACTGGCGTTCCGCTGGATGCGCCACGCGCCGCCGGCGGAACCATGGACGACACCCGCCGCGGCGGGCGCATCGCTGCTGCTGGCCTCGGCCCTCGTCACCGCGGCCTGCGCGCTGCTCGCCCGAGGCGACATGGCGGCATACATCCAACGGCGCCTCTAGAACTAGCCGCGCCCGTCCGGCTCGCCAGCTTCCCCCAGCTCGTGCAGATTGCGCGCCACCGCGCGCTCGCGGGCGCCCTTGGTCAATGCCAGACCCAGCGCCACCAGCAGGAACATCGCCGTGCACGCCTGCCACAGGAACCGCGCGCCGAACCCGGCGATCACCCATCCGCCCACCAGCGGCGCCATGCCCTGCGACATCGACCACACGAGGTTGTAGACGCCCTGGTAGGTGCCGCGCGCGTGCGCCGGCGCGAGGCTTGCCACCGTGGTGGCGGCGATGGGGAAGGTGCCCAGCTCGCCGAGCGTCCACAGCGCCGCCGCCGCGACGAACCCGTGCCAGGAGTCCGCGCCGATCTGGAACGCGTAGCCCACGGCCGTCATGAGCATGCCCAGCACCAGCACGCGCGTGTTGCTCATGCGGTTGAACACGGCGATCGCCGGGATCTGCAGCAGGCACAGGATCGCACCGTTGATGGTGAGCACCATCGAGTACTCGTCGGTGCCGAGCCCCAGCTCGGCCATGGCGATCGGCAGGCCGCTGGTCATCTGGAAGTAGGCGACCGTGTAGCCGAACATGAGCAGCACCATCGACATGAGCGGCCAGTCCGTGAGTGCCCGGCGGTAGTTGGCCGCCATGCTCACCCGCGCGTCCGTCCCGTCGGCGCGCGCCGTCGCGTCCGTGCGCCGGGACGCCGCCCCGCGCTCCGCGCCCATGCGCCGGAAGAAGACGACGAGCATCACGGTGACGGCCACGAGGATGGCCGCCTCGAAGTAGAACATCAGCGCGTAGGAGACCTTCACGAGCTGGTTGGCGATGATCGGGCCGATCGCGAAACCGAAGTTCACCGCCCATGTCTGCAGCGTGTAGGCGCGCTTCTGGGCGCGCACCGGCACCACGTCCGCGATGTACGCGGCGATGGCCGGCGTGGGGATGGACGAGATCGCGCCGTAGACGAGCAGCGCGGCGCCCATGACCTCGGGGGAGTGGATGAACGAGAGACCCACCAGCATCGCCGCCGACCCGAGCTCGCCGCCCACGATCATCGGCTCGCGTCCGAAGCGGTCGGACAGCGCGCCGCCGAACAGGCATCCGACGATGCCGCCGAAGCCGTACATGGAGACCACGGTCCCGGCGGTCGAGGCGTCGGTGCCGAGGTCGTTCACCAGATACATCGACATGAACGAGATGACGAAGCGTCCCATCCACAGGATCAGGATGGCGAGCCAGAGGCCCCAGTACAGCAGGGGAAGGCCGAGGATCATGCGCTGCTTGTTCACGGGGCAACCATATAAGCCCCTATCGAAAAAGCCGATAGCGAAGTCGGAAGTTCGCGGCCGTTTCTACGGTACGGTGGGACCGTTCATCAGGGGCGGCGCCGACGCGGATGCGCGCGCGACCGCCCGATCGCCATGCGAAAGAGAGGAAGACATGTCCGATACGGCATGGAACTGGACGGCGCTGGCCGTCACCGTGGTGCTGTTCGCCGGGCTGGGGTATCTCAGCGTGAGGAAGAAGGCCGGATTCAGCGCCCGCGTGCTCATCGCCACCGCGCTGGGCATCGTGGTCGGCGTCGCGTTCAAGGAGCACACCGACTACGTGGCAGCGTTCGGCGACGTGTGGTCGAACGCGATCGCCGCGATCGTGGTGCCGCTGCTGCTGTTCAGCGTGATCGCCAGCATCACGAACCTGGGGGAGTCCCTCAAGCTGCGTTCCGTGGGTCTGAGGACCGTGTTCTACCTGACGCTCAACACGTTCACGGCGGCGCTCATCACGCTGGGCCTCGCCCTGCTGTTCCGCGTGGGCCAGGGCTTCCAGTTCACGATGCCCACCGACTACAAGCAGCGCGAGGTGCCTGAGGTGCTCGACACCATCGTGGCGCTGTTCCCCACCAACCTCGTCAAGAACTGGTACTCCAACCAGGTGGTGCCGGTCGTGATCTTCGCGATCCTCGTGGCCGTGGCCTACAACCAGGCCGCCAGGACGGACAAGGGCGCCGCCGCCGTCCGCCCGTTCAAGGCGTTCGTGGACGCCGGCAACGTGGTGCTGTCCAAGGCGACGCAGATCGTCGTGGGCTTCACGCCGTACGCCGTGCTCGCGCTCATCGCCGCCGCCGTGAGCAACAGCGACGTGGCCGCGCTGCTGCCGCTGCTCACCGTGCTCGTGGTCGCGTACATCGCGATGATCATCCAGTTCTTCGTCGTGCAGCCGGCCATCCTCGCCGCCGCGGCGCACGTGAACCCGCTGCCGTTCTTCAAGGCGTTTTGGCCCACCGGCGTGGTGGCGTTCACCTCCGAGAGCAGCATCGGCACGATCCCGGTCACCGTGCGCAACCTGCGCGCCAACGGCGTGCCCGGCGACGTGGCCTCCTTCGTGGCGAGCCTGGGCGCGAACCTCGGCATGCCCGGCTGCGCCGGCGTGTGGCCCGTGCTGCTTGCCGTGTTCGCCGTGAACGCGCAGGGCATCGCCTACACGCCCGCCCAGTTCCTGTTCCTCGTGGTGCTCGCCCTGCTGGTGTCCATCGGCACCGTGGGCGTGCCCGGCACCGCCACCATCACCGCGACCTCGCTGTTCGCCGCCGCGGGCCTGCCGATCCCGTTCATCGCCATCAGCCAGCCGATCTCGCAGATCGTGGACATGGGCCGCACCGCGCTCAACGTGGCCGGTGCCGCCAACACGGCCGTGATCGTGGCCGCCACCGAGAAGGAGCTCGACGAGGACCTCTACTACGGCCGCAAGGAGTACGTGGACGAGGAGGCCAGCGACGAGGAGATCGCGGGCAAGGTCGAGGCGGTCGCCGTGGGCGCCTCCGCCGCGGCCCCGGTCTCCGCGGCCGCCTCGCAGCAGTCCGCCTCAGCCGCGGCTCCGGCGTCGGGCATCTTCAGCCAGTCCAACGGCAACCTGCTGAACTTCTCGCCCGCCTCCGCGCTCGAGGGCACCGGCGGCGACGACCAGTGCGGCATCCACCCCGGCAAGTCCGGCAAGGAGGACTGAGCGCGGACGCCGCCGATTCGCGGCAGCGCATCCTTTCCCCACGGCCCGATCGTTCCGGTCTGCGCACGCCATCGCGCAGACCGGGGCGACCGGGCCGTCGTCATGGCTCCGAACGCGCTGGCGCATGGCTCCGAAGGCGCTGGCGCCGACGCATTCGTTCCAACGCGCATGCGTCTGGTTGCAGGTTGGAACGATCGCGTCGGCATGCGGCCGGCGCCTGCCCGTTGTCTCCGCGCCGTCCTATCGTGGCGCGTGCTGATACAAACCAGTCCAGGCCTGCACCTTGTAACGCGGACCCACGATAGTAAGGACACACCAATGGCACAGTCAACCATCTCCATCACACTCAATGGCGAAGCGAAGGAGGTGGATGCGAGCCAGACCGGCGTGGAGCTCTTCGCGGACGACAAGAACATCATCGCCGTGCGCCTCAACGGCGAACCGCGCGATCTGTATACGCCGCTGCACGACGGGGACGCCGTGGAGCCCATCGCGCTGGACAGCGAGGACGGCCTTGCGATCATGCGCCACTCCGCCACGCACGTCATGGCCCAGGCCGTGCAGGAGATTTTCCCGAACGCCAAGCTCGGCGTCGGCCCGGTCATCAAGGACGGCTTCTACTACGACTTCGAGGTGGACAAGCCGTTCACCCCGGACGATCTCAAGGAGATCGAGAAGCGCATGCAGCGCATCGTCAAGGAGTCCCAGTCGTTCCGCCGCCGCGTGGTGACCGAGGACGAGGCCCTTGCCGAGGAGGCCGACCAGCCGTTCAAGATCGAGCTGATCAAGGACAAGGAAGCGCATCTCGATCCGGCCGCCGCCACCGAGATCGCCGAGAAGGAGCTCAGCTTCTACGACAACGTCAACCGCAACGGCGACGTGGTGTGGAAGGACCTGTGCCGCGGACCGCACCTGCCCAACACCCGCTTCATCAAGGCGTTCAAGATCGAGCGCTCGGCCGCCGCCTACTGGCGCGGCAGCGAGAAGAACCCGATGCTGCAGCGCATCTACGGCACCGCGTTCGCCACCAAGGAGGACCTCAAGGCCTACCAGACCCGTCTTGAGGAGGCCGCCAAGCGCGACCACCGCAAGCTCGGCGCCGAGATGGACCTGTTCTCCTTCCCGGACGAGATCGGCCCCGGCCTGGCGGTGTTCCATCCCAAGGGCGCTGCCGTGATCAACGCGATGGAGGACTACTCCCGCGAGCAGCACCGCAAGCACCACTACAGCTTCGTGCAGACCCCGCACATCACCAAGGGCGGCCTGTACGAGACCTCCGGCCACCTGCACTGGTACAAGGACGGCATGTACCCGCCCATGCACCTCGACGAGGAGTACGACGAGAACGGCAACGTCACCAAGCCCGGCTTCGACTACTACCTCAAGCCGATGAACTGCCCGATGCACAACCTGATCTTCAAGGCCCGCCAGCGCTCCTACAAGGAGCTGCCGCTGCGCCTGTTCGAGTTCGGCACCGTGTACCGCTACGAGAAGTCCGGCGAGGTCCACGGCCTGACCCGCGTGCGCGGCCTGACGCAGGACGATTCCCACATCTACTGCACCCGCGAGCAGATGAAGGACGAGCTGAAGAACCTGCTGACCTTCGTGCTCAAGCTGCTCAAGGACTTCGGCCTGTCCGACTTCTACCTCGAGCTGTCCACCAAGGACGAGCACAAGTACGTCGGAAGCGACGAGATCTGGGAGGAGGCCACCAACACGCTGGCCGAGGTCGCCAAGGAGTCCGGCCTGAACCTCGTGGCCGATCCGGGCGGCGCCGCGTTCTACGGCCCGAAGATCTCCGTGCAGGCCCGCGACGCGATCGGCCGCACCTGGCAGGTCTCGACCATCCAGCTCGACTTCAACCTGCCCGAGCGCTTCCAGCTCGAGTACATCGCGGCCGACGGCACCCACCAGCGTCCGGTGATGATCCACCGCGCGCTGTTCGGCTCCATCGAGCGCTTCTTCGCCGTGCTGCTCGAGCACTACGCCGGCGCGTTCCCGGCGTGGCTCGCCCCGGTGCAGGTGCTCGGCATCCCGGTCTCCGACGACGTGTCCGACCATCTGGCCGGCTTCGTCAAGTCGCTGGAGGACGAGATGGTCCGCTGCGAGATCGACTACTCCGACGACCGCTTCGGCAAGAAGATCCGCAACGCCTCCAAGTCGAAGGTGCCGTTCATCCTGATCGTCGGCGATGAGGATGCCTCCAAGAACGCGGTGAGCTTCCGCTTCCGCGACGGCAGCCAGCTCAACGGCGTGCCGGTGGACGAGGCTAAGGCCGACATCCTCACGGTGATCAGGAAGCGCGTCCAGGTCAACTCCGTGGACGACTTCAAGGCCGCGCTGGCCGACTGATCCCGTCCGTCGGCGCCCGTCGCGTGACGCGGCGACGTCGTCTTGCGCATTTCGGAAGGGCTTCCGCATCCGTGCGGGAGCCCTTCTCCCGTATGAGGCCGGCGCGGCGCCGGGGCGGGGGAGACGAGTAGTGTTGTGTCCGCAGACATATCACCGTCAGTCGGATCCAAGGAGCGTCACATGAGCGAAACCCATTCCGGTACGAACGTACGTATCGACGATCCAGCCGCGTTCCCGCCGCAGGAGGACACCGTGGAGCGCCTCTGGACGCCGCAGCGCATGACCTACGTGCTGCGCAACGCCGACGACCGCCCCACCAGACCCAAGGCGAAGGAGTGCCCGTTCTGCGCAGGACCCCGCAAGTCCGACGAGGACGGCCTGATCACGTGGCGAGGCACGCACGTGTTCGCGATCATGAACCTGTACCCGTACAACGTGGGGCACCTCATGATCTGCCCATACCGCCATGTGGGGTTCGTCACCGAGCTCGACGACGCGGAGCTGTTCGAGTTCGAGAAGGCCACCACGCTCGCCATGAAGGTCATGGAGGACGTCTCGCACCCCGACGGCTACAACATCGGCATCAACCAGGGCGAGGTGGCCGGCGCCGGCGTGGCGGCGCACCTGCACCAGCACGTGGTGCCGCGCTGGAACGGCGACGCGAACTTCATGCCGATCGTCGCGCAGACCCGCACGATGCCGATCCTGTTGTCCGATCAGCGTGCCGCGTATGCCGAGGCGTTCGCGCGCCTCGCGCCGGCCCTCTCCCTGCCGCTGGCGTGACGGAGCGGGCGAACCCGCCGAGGCCGGACCGCCGGTAACCCGACATGCGCGCCGCCGGTGTCGGGCGGCGCCTCCGGGAACGGCCCGCGGCACTGCTATGGTGTGAGACGTGCTAGAGAAACTGCGTGCCCCATGGAAGAGACTCATCGCCCCCATCGCCCGTCTGTTGGTGCGGATGGGCGTCACCGCCGACGCGGTGACGATCGCCGGGGCCGTGGGCACGGTGGTCGTGGGAATCGCCGCGGGCCTGACCGGATGGCTGCTGCCCGGCGCGATCGCGCTGACCGTGCTGGTCGTCTTCGACTCCCTCGACGGTTCGGTGGCCGCCCTGACCACCGGCGGCACCAGATTCGGCGCGTTCCTCGACTCCACGCTCGACCGCATCGCCGACTGGGCGGTACTCGCGGGCGTCATCATCTACTTCCTGCGCGAGATCGTCGACCACGCCGCGGCCGGCGGGACATCGCCGCATCTCGTGGCGTGGATCGGCGTCGGATGCGCCCTGTTCTCCGTCATGACCTCGTTCGTCACCTCCTATGCCCGCGCCCGCGCCGAATCGGTGGGCTTCGAGGCGAAGAACGGCGTGGCCACCCGCTCCGACAGGCTCGCCATCATCCTGGTGAGCATGGCGCTGAGCGGCATCACCGGCGAACCGGCATGGCTCATGGCGTTCATGGCGGTGCTCGCGGTGCTGGGCACCATCACGGTCTGGCAGCGCATCGCCACGGTCCGCGACCAGATGAACGGGGCGGCCGCCCCGCTGACGCCGCCGGCCCCTCCCTCGTCCTCCTCCCGGTCCGGCGCCGTACGACCCCGCAGGGCGAGCAGCGGTGCTTGACGGAGTTCTGGTCCGGGCGGCGAAACATGCGCGTCTGATCCCCGAGCCGCTGCTGCGCGGGCTGTTCCTCGCCGCGGCGGACGCCGCATGGCTGCTGCGCGTCGGGGGCGAGCGACAGCTGGAATCCAACCTCGCCCACGTGCTCGGCGGCTCGGGCGCCCGCCCGGTTCCCCGCCGCGTCCTGCGCAGGACCGCGCGGGCGGGCATGCGCTCCTACTTCGCGTACTTCGCCGAGGCGATGACCGTCGGAGCGAGGAGCGACGACCAGCTGCGTGCCCGGATCCGCGGCGACGGCGAAGGGCTGGCGCCACTCGTCGCGCTGACCCGCGGCGGCGCGGGCTCGGCTCCCATCGCCATGGGCCACCAAGGGAACTGGGACTATGCGGGCTTCTGGGCGCAGTTCGACGTGGCGCCGGTCACCACCGTGGCGGAGCGCCTGAGCGACGAGCGGCTGCTGCGCACGTTCGTGGACATCCGCGAACGACTGGGCATGCGCATCCTCCTGACCGGCGGACCGGGACTGACGGACCGCCTCGCCGAGGCGCTGGGACGCCCGCACGTACTCGTGCCGCTGCTCGCCGACCGCGACCTGAGCCGGCGCGGCGTGTTCGTCCGGGCGTTCGGATCCGTGATCCGCGTGGCCGCGGGCCCCGCGGTGCTGGCGCTGGAGACCGGCAGCCCGCTGTACGTGGTCACGATGCGCAGGGAACGGCTGCGCGGCGCGCGCCGCCGCCGCGCCGGGACGCCGTACGGCTACGTGTGCGAGGTCCGCGGCCCGATCGACGTGGCGCCGTACCTCGCCATGGGACGGGACGAGGCCGTGCGCGCGCTCAGCCAGGCGTGGGTCGATCTGTGGGCGCCGGGAATCGCCGCCCACCCCGAGGACTGGCACATGCTGCAGCCGATCTTCCTCGACGACCTCGACGCCGACCGTCTGCGCGACGTCCCGGACGACGTCGCCGCGACGGCGGGACGCGTCCGGGGCGACGCCGACGCCGTGGAAGGGACGGCGGACAAGGAGGATCGGACCGCCGAAGGAGGGAAAGGACGTGCGGATGACCATGACGGGGCATGAGACGGGGAACCATGAGGAGACGGACGCCGTCCGCGGACCGGACCCGTTCCACGGGCGGAAGCTGCGGATCGGCATCGTCAGCCCGTACTCCTTCGAGACGCCGGGCGGCGTGCAGTTCCACATCCGAGACTTCGCGGAGGAGCTCATCGCGCGGGGACATGACGTCAAGGTGCTGGCTCCCGGACGCCGCACCGCGGACATGCCGCTGTGGGTCCACACCACCGGCACGTCGTTCGCCATCCCGTACAACGGCTCCCTCGCGCGCCTGAGCTACTTCGGCTTCGTGGGGCCGCGCACGCGCATGTGGGTGCGGCAGGGACGCTTCGACGTCCTGCACCTGCACGAGCCCGAGTCGCCGAGCCTGAGCCACAAGCCGCTGATCGTGTGGTTCTCCCCGTGCCCCTACGTGGCGACCTTCCACTCGGCGTTCGACGAGTACCCGCGGGCGCTGCGGTTCTTCGAACGGTACCTGCGGTTCTATCTGGGCAACCTGCGCGAGGCGATCTGCGTGAGCGGCGCCGCGCTGGACACCGCGCGCCACTACCTGCCGGAGGACATCCCCACGTCGATCATCCCCAACGGCATCCGATGCGACCGCTTCGCCTCGGCGCTTCCCGACCCGCGGTGGCAGGGCACGGCCGAGGCCCCGACCGTGGGATTCCTGGGGCGCATGGGGGAGGAGCGCAAGGGGTTCGCCGTGTTCGCGCGCGCCGCCGCCTCGCTGCTCGAGCGCAGACCCGGGATCCGGTTCCTGTGCGCCGGCGACGGCGAGGACGCGGGGCGCGCCGTGCTGCGCGGCATCGACCCGCGGCTCGAGGACCGGTTCGAGTTTCTGGGACGCGTCAGCGACGCCGACAAGGCGCGGTTCTATCGGTCGCTCGACGCGTACGTGGCCCCGCAGACGGGCGGGGAGAGCTTCGGGATCGTGCTGGCGGAGGCGATGGCCGCCGGATGCCCCGTGGTCGCCTCCGATCTGCGCGCCTTCCGGGACGTGAGCGCCGACGGCAGGTACGCGGCGCTGTTCCGCACCGCGGACGCCGACGACTGCGCCCGCGCCCTCGCGCGGCTGCTCGACGACGGGGAGGAGCGCCGGCGCATCGCGCGGGCCGGACTGCGGCGCTCCCGCGAATACGACTGGGGCGTGGTGACGGACCGGGTGCTCGAGGTGTACGCACGGGCATTGTCAAAGCGCACGCCTACAATCTGACGCGTTTGCAAGTAATTCCGACTTCGCTAGGAGCACTATGTCCGGTCATTCCAAGTGGGCGACTACCAAGAACAAGAAGGCCGCTATCGACGCCAAGCGCGGCAAGCTGTTCGCCAAGCTGATCAAGAACATCGAGATCGCGGCCCGCATGGGCGGCGGCGACCCCGCCGGCAACCCGTCCCTGTACGACGCCATCTACAAGGCCAAGAAGGCCTCCATGCCCGCCGACAACATCAAGCGCGCCGTCAAGCGCGGCTCCGGTGAGGAAGCGGGCGGCGTCAACTACGAGGACATCGTGTACGAGGGCTACGCCCCCGCCGGCGTGGGCCTCATCATCGAGTGCCTGACCGACAACCGCAACCGCGCGGCCGCCGAGGTCCGTTCCACCCTGACCAAGGGCGGCGGCTCGCTGGCCACCTCCGGCTCCGTGTCCTTCAACTTCGAGCGCAAGGGCCAGATCGTCGTCCCGTCCGAGGGCGTGGACTTCGACGACCTGTTCGAGAAGGCCGCCGAGGCCGGCGCCGAGGACGTGACCGACGACGGCGACGTCTACACCGTGGTCACCGACCCCTCCGACCTGCACACCGTGCGCAAGGCCCTCGAGGACGCCGGCATCGACTTCGACTCCGCCGATTCCGTGATGGCCCCGAAGAACGAGGTCGAGCTGAGCCTCGACGACGCGCGCAAGGTCTCCAAGCTCATCGACAACCTCGACGATCTGGACGACGTGCAGAACATCTACGCCAACTGGACCGCCTCCGACGAGGTCATGGAACAGCTCGACGCGGAGTGACATCGCGTGATCATACTTGGCGTTGACCCCGGGCTCACCCGCTGCGGGGTCGGCGTGGTGGAAGCCGGCGCATACCGCCGGCTTTCGTTTATCCACGTGGACGTGGTGCGGTCCGACCCGCACGCCTCGCAGGACCTGCGCCTCAAGACGATCTACGACGGCCTGTGCGCCAAGATGGACCGGTTCATCCCCGACGTGGTCTCCATCGAGCGCGTGTTCGCGCAGGAGAACCGGAACACCGTGCTCGGCACCGCGCAGGCGGCCGGCATGGCCATGCTCGCCGCCGCCCAGCGCGGCATCCCCGTGGCGCTGCACACGCCCACCGAGGCCAAGCTCGCCATCACCGGCAACGGCATGGCGCAGAAGGTGCAGGTGGAGCGCATGGTGGCCCGCATCCTGGGACTCAACACGCTGCCCAAGCCGGCCGACGCCGCCGACGCGCTGGCGCAGGCCATCTGCCACGCGCTGCGTCCGGCCGGCGCGCTGCAGGGAGGGGAGCGCGAGGAGCATCTGACCGAGGCGCAGCGCCAGTGGGCCGAGGCGACGCAGCGGGCCGTCAAGGCGCAGCACCGCAGGAACGTCGACCGCGGCATGTAGTCTGTCGAACATACGTTCTATCTGGAAGGAGAGACGCATGATCGGCATGCTCAACGGCGTCGTCATGGACGTCGGCGCGGACGTCGCCGTCATCGACGTGGGCGGCATCGGGTTCGAGGCTCGCATGACGTCCACGGATCTGGCATCCATGCACTCGGGGCAGCAGGTGCGCGTGCATACGTCCCTCAGCGTCTCCCAGGACGCGCTGACGCTGTACGCGTTCCTGTCGCGGACGTCGCGCACCCTGTTCGCACAGCTGCAGAAGGTCAGCGGCATCGGTCCCAAGGTGGCGCTCTCCCTGCTGTCCACGCTCACGCCCAAGCAGCTCGCGCAGGCCGTGGCGGACGGGGACAGCGCCGCGCTGTCCCGCGCCCCGGGGCTGGGCCGGAAGGGCGCGCAGAAGATCATCCTCGAGCTCGCCGGCACCATCAACATGGACGAGGTGGCCGCGGGACGCTCCGCCGCACGCGCCCAGGATCCCGCTCTGCTGCAGTGCGTGCAGGGCCTCGTCTCGCTCGGCTGGCAGCAGCGCGACGCCGAGTCCGCCGTGGCCGGCGTCTGCGAGGAGGAGGGCATCGCGACGCCGCTGGGCGAGGACGACGTGCCCCGCGTGCTCAGGCTCGCGCTGGCGTCGCTGGACAGGGGAAGGTGATCCATGGCTTTCGACGAAACGATCATGCCGGGCTCCCAGCGCAACACCGGCGCGCGCGAGGATTCGCTGCGCATGGTGGCGGCCACCGCCACCGGCGAGGAATCGGTGAGCGACGAGGAGCTGCGTCCCGCGGCGCTGGCCTCGTTCATTGGCCAGCCCCGACTCAAGGCCCAGCTGCAGCTGTTCCTCGACGCCGCGCGCAAGCGCGACGTGCCGCCGGACCACATCCTGCTGGCGGGCCCTCCGGGCCTCGGCAAGACCACGTTGGCGATGATCGTCGCCAACGAGCTCGGCGTGCCGATCCGCGTCACGTCCGGCCCGGCCATCCAGCACGCCGGCGACCTCGCGTCGGTGCTCAGCTCGCTGGAGACGGGCGAGGTGCTGTTCATCGACGAGATCCACCGTCTGCCGCGCGCCGCCGAGGAGCTGCTCTACATCGCCATGGAGGACTTCCGCGTGGACGTGATGGTCGGCAAGGGGCCGGGCGCCACGTCCATCCCGCTCACCCTGCCGCGGTTCACCGTCATCGGCGCCACCACGCGCGAGGGCATGCTGCCCTCGCCGCTGCGCGCGCGGTTCGGCTTCACCGCGCATCTCGACTACTACCCGCACGGGGAACTGGAGAAGCTGGTCGAGCGCTCCGCCGTGGTGCTCGGGCTCGCGCTGTCCGAGGGAGCGAGCGAGCAGCTGGCGCTGCGCTCGCGCGGCACGCCGCGCATCGCGAACCGTCTCCTGCGCCGCGTGCGCGACTGGGCCATCGTGCACGATCTCGACGTCGTCTCGGCCGGGGACGTGCAGGAGGCGCTGGCGCTGTACCAGATCGACGCCGAGGGGCTGGACCGTCTGGACATCGCCGTGCTCAACGCGATCGTGCGCAGCTTCAACGGCGGGCCCGTGGGACTGAACACCCTGGCCGCCATGGTCGGCGAGGAGTCGGAGACCGTCGAGACGGTGTGCGAGCCCTATCTGGTGCGCGAGGGCTTCCTCATGCGCACGCCCAAGGGGCGCGTGGCGACCAGGAAGGCTTGGGAACATTTGGGTTTGCAGCCCGGCGACGATGTCACCGCGGTGTTCTAGAATCCAGTGTCCGAGCGCCATGCGTACGGCATGGCTCGAATGAAGGAGAACCCGTAATGCCGTTTGATCCCTCGATGCTGTTCATGATCGTCATCCTCGTGCTGATGTTCGGCATGATGTGGTGGCAGTCCAAGAAGGCCAAGAAGCAGCAGGCCAAGGTCAACGACTTCCGCGAATCCCTCCAGCCCGGTACCGAGGTGGCCACCTATTCCGGCCTGCTCGGCAAGATCGTCGAGGTGGACCTCGAGAAGGAGCAGGCCGTGATCGATTCCGAGGGCTCCCGCTCCCGCTGGCGTCTCGCCGCGCTCACCGAGCCGCCCATCGTGCCGGCCTACATCCACGACGACGAGGTGGACGAGTACGGCAACCGTCTGGAGGACAAGGCCTCCGACGACGAGGCCCAGAAGCCTCTCGACGCCGAGGACGCCTCCGGCGACAAGACCGGCGAGCAGACCAAGTAGCATCATGAATTTCGCATGGGTCCGAGCGGCACGTCCGCTCGGACCCATCGCACACCACCGAACCACCACGCAAAAGGGGAAGCCATGTCCCAGCCATCGACCGATCTGACCATCGCCCAGCTTGACGTGATCGGCGCCGAGGACGCGCAGTACGTCGCCTCGCTCATCCGCACCACTCCCGACTTCCCCAAGCCGGGCATCCACTTCCGGGACTTCACGCCCATCATGACGGACGCCAGGGCCCTGCGCCTCATGCTCGTGGCGCTCGAGCGCACCCTGCCCGTGCCTGCGGACCAGATCGACCTCGTCGCCGGTCTCGAGGCGCGCGGCTTCCTCATGGGACCGGCCCTCGCCGCCCATCTGGGCAAGGGGTTCGTGCCGGTGCGCAAGGCCGGCAAGCTGCCGCCCGAGACGCTCAAGCAGTCCTACGCCCTCGAATACGGCACCGCCAGCATCGAGATCGAGACCGAGGCGGTGCGCGACGGCCAGCGCGTGCTCATCGTCGACGACCTCATCGCCACCGGAGGCACCGCGGCCGCCGCCGCGAAGCTCGTCGAGCTCGCGGGCGGCAAGGTCGCCGGCTTCAGCTTCGTCATGGAGCTGCAGGGCCTCGACGGCCGCGCGCAGCTGGGCGACTACCCGGTCACGGCGCTGACCGAGATGCCCGCCTGACGCCGTCCGGGACCGCCACGTCCAGCGGCGTCGTGACGCCATATGGACCGGCGTGCGCGCGTTCCCGCGCGACGTCCTATAGTGCCGTTTCGTCGCATCATCCGTTTCACCCTCATCAGGAAGAACACCAAGTCCATGGATCTTTACGAATATCAGGCCCGGCAGCTGCTTGAGGAGCAGGGCATCCCCACCCCTCAGGCCGTCTTCGCCGAGAACTCCCATGACGTGGCCGACGCGGCCGACCGCATCGGCTACCCCTGCGTCGTCAAGGCGCAGGTCAAGATCGGCCACCGCGGCCAGGCCGGCGGCGTGCTGGTCGCCAAGGACCAGAACGAAGCCATCCTCGACTCCGAGAGGATCCTGCCGATGACCATCCACGGGCACAAGGTGTCCGGTGTGCTGGTCGCCGAGGCGAAGAACATCCTGCATGAGTACTACGTGTCCATCTCCGTGGACCGCACGTCCCGCGACTACGATGTGCTCGCCACGGCGAACGGCGGCACCGAGGTCGAGGCCATCGCCAAGGAGCACCCCGAGTCGGTCAAGCGCCTGCACATCAGCGCGCTCGGCAACTTCGGCATCGAGGACGCCCGCAGGATGGCGGGGGAGATCGGCTTCTACCACGCCGACGTGGAGCAGGCCGCGCAGATCCTGCTCAAGATGTGGGAGGTCTTCAAGACCAACGACGCCACGCTGGTCGAGATCAACCCGCTCGCCAAGATCGGCGATCCGGACGACGAGTCGTCCAAGTCGCTGTGCGCGCTCGACGCGAAGATCTCGCTGGACGACAACGCCGCGTTCCGCCACGACGGGTGGAAGCGCTTCGAGGATCCGATCGTCCCGGACCCGTACGAGCAGAAGGCGCGCGAACGCGGCCTGCACTACGTGCACCTGCACGGCGAGGTCGGCGTGATCGGCAACGGCGCGGGACTCGTGATGAGCTCGCTCGACGCCGTGTCCGGCGCCGGAGAGGACCAGGGCACCGGCATCAAGCCCGCCAACTTCCTCGACATCGGCGGCGGGGCCTCGGCCGACGTGATGCGCGACAGCCTCAACATCGTGCTCGCCGACCCGCAGGTCGTCTCCGTGTTCGTCAACGTGTACGGCGGCATCACGTCGTGCGTGCAGGTCGCGCAGGGCATTCTGGACGCGCTCGACGAGATCAACACCGCCAAGCCCATCGTGGTCCGCTTCGACGGCAACGCCGCCGAGGAGGGCCTGAGGATCCTCCTGTCCGCGGACAATCCGCGCATCCACGTCGCCAAGACCATGGAGCAGGCGGCTCAGCAGGCGGCCAAGCTCGCCGCGGAACTGAAAGGTGAACGTTCATGACACTGTTCATTGACCACAACGCGCCCGTCATCGTGCAGGGCATCACCGGACATCAGGGCATGACCCACACCGCGCGCATGCTCAGGGCCGGCACCAACATCGTCGGCGGAGTCAACCCCCGCAAGGCCGGCACCGAGGTCGTCTATCCCGCCGCCCGCGGCGGCGAGGACGCCCACATCCCCGTGTACGCCACCTGCGCCGAGGCCAGGGCCGCCACCGGCGCGCAGGCCAGCGTCGTGTTCGTGCCGCCCCGCTTCGCCAAGGGCGCCGTCGTCGAGGCCATCGAGGCCGGCATCTCCCTCATCGTGGTTATCACCGAGGGCATCCCGGTGGCGGACACCGCCTACTGCGTCGCCCTCGCCCAGCGCCACGGCGTGCGCATCATCGGCCCCAACTGCCCGGGACTCATCACCCTGTCCGACGATCCGGCCAATCCGGGCGTCAACCTCGGCATCATCCCGGACGGCATCGTCCGCCGCGGACCGCTGGGGCTGGTCTCCAAGTCCGGCACCCTCACCTACCAGCTCATGGGGGAGCTGTCCGAGTACGGCTTCACCGCGTGTCTCGGCGTGGGCGGCGATCCGATCGTCGGCACCACGCTGCTCGAGGCCCTCCAGCAGTTCGAGGCCGATCCGGACACCAAGGCCGTCGTGATGATCGGCGAGATCGGCGGCAGCGCCGAACAGGAGGCCGCGGCATGGGCGCATGAGCACATGACCAAGCCCATCGTCGCCTACATCGCCGGCTTCACCGCCCCCGAGGGCAAGCAGATGGGCCATGCCGGCGCCATTGTCTCCGGCGGCAAGGGCACTGCGAAGGACAAGAAGGAGGCCCTCGAGGCCGTGGGCATCAAGGTCGGCAGGACCCCGGGCCAGACCGCGCAGTACATGCGCGAGGTCATGGCCAAGCTCGGGTGATCCATGCTTGGACGACTCAAGTCGTTCGGGGCGGGCATCGCGGTCGCGGTGCTCGCCATGGCCATCTACGCCGTCGCCCTGGGCTGCTTCATCGCCCTGCTGCTGCTGATCGTCTCCATGGAGGAGGGCGGCGCCACGCTGTCCAACGCGACCGTGCCGCTGACCGAGGCGATGATCCTGCTGTCGCAGGGTGTGGGGTTCACGACCGGTTCGGTGACGCTGACCATCGTCCCCCTGCTGCTCACCGTGATGCTCGTCGCGCTCATCGCCGTGCTCGCGGCGCGCATCGGCACCGGTCTGCCCGGATTCGTCTCGGGGGCCGCGGCGTGGGTTCTCATGAGCTGGTACGCCTCGCAGGGCGTGCAGGTGGGTCTGCTCGACGCTCCCGGCGCGCTCATGGGCAAGGCGCTGCTGGTCTTCGCCGTGGGCTACGGCCTCGTGGCGCTGCCGCATGCGGAACTCGCCGAGACCTTCCGCGGCAGGGTGTGGGACCCCATCTCGGTGCAGGTGCGCCGGACCATCATCTTCGGGTGCGTCGCCGCGGCGCTGATCGTCATGGCGCTCACGCTGGCGGGACTCGCCACGCTGGTCGCGTGGATCGTGATGGACTACGACGCCATGAACACGCTGTTCGCCATGACCGACATGGGTACCGGATCGCGCATCATGACCACGGTCGCCTCCCTCGCATGGCTGCCGAACCTCGTCATCTGGGCCCTGTCGTGGCTGATCGGCGCCGGGTTCAGCGTCGGCGACGCGGCGCAGTTCACCCTGTGGACGGGCCAGTCCACGGACCTGCCCCCGCTGCCGGTGTTCGGCCTGTTCCCGCAGCCCGTCCAGGACGGCACCGTGCGGCTCGCGCTCATGGCCGTGCCGTGCGTCGTGGGACTGGCGGTCGGCCTGCTCGTACTCGTCGGACGTCAGGGATTCGGCGTCGTCGCCCGGCTGCGCGCCGGTGGGGCGGAGCCCGGGATGAGGACCGCCGTGCCGCTGCTGGCATATCCGGCGGCGTCCTCGTGCCTCGCCGCGGCGCTCGTGTCGCTGTTCGCCACGCTGGCGTTCTCGCTGTCGAACGGGGCGCTCGGCACCGGGCGGCTCGCCCATGTGGGCGTGGACGTCGTCGCTTCGACGCGGGCGACGGGCCACGGCGTGGCTCTCGGCCTGCTGGCGGCGTGGCTGATGACGCTCGTCGGCGTCGCCTCGTACTTCGGGATCCGATGGGCCGCGGGGCGCATGCGCCGCGGCGCCGCGACGGCGGAGACCGCCGAAACGTCCGTCCCCGCCGACTCCGGTGACGGCTCCGGCTCCGAAGGCCGCGGGGAGGGCCGCGAGCCGGTCCGCGGAACGGCTCGCCGTCCGAGGGTCGCGTCTTCGCGCGAACCGTCTCCGCGCCCCGAGGAGTCGTGACCCGGGAGGAAGCCGCGTGACCCGCCCGTTGTTGCGGGCCGTCTCTACCATGGAACCATCGGGACGGGCAGCGGTCCGTTCCGCAACGCAGAAGGAGATTGCATGACCACCACGAACCGTCCGATCAAGCGCGCGCTGGTCTCGGTGTTCCACAAGGAGGGCATCGAGCGTCTGGCCGAGGCGTTCGTCGCCGCGGGCACCGACGTCGTGTCCACCGGATCCACCGCGAAGAGGCTTGCCGAGCTCGGCGTCAAGGTCACCGAGGTCTCGCAGGTCACCGGCTTCCCGGAGTGCCTCGACGGCCGCGTCAAGACCCTGCATCCGTACATCCACGCCGGCATCCTCGCCGACATGACCAACCCCGATCATGCCAAGCAGCTCGAGGAGTTCGGCATCAAGCCGTTCGACCTCGTGGTGGTGAACCTGTACCCGTTCGCCGACACCGTGCGCTCCGGCGCCTCCGAGGCGGACGTCATCGAGAAGATCGACATCGGCGGCCCGTCCATGGTGCGCGGCGCGGCCAAGAACCACGCCACGGTCGCCATCGTCACCGACCCGGCCGACTATGCACTGGTCGCCCGGCGCGTGGAGGACGGCACCGGCTTCTCGCTGGAGGAGCGCGAGTGGCTCGCCGCAAAGGCGTTCGCCCACACCGCCGCCTACGACGCGACGATCAACGAGTGGACCGCCAGGCACTGGCCCAAGCCGGCCTCCATCGAGGCGAGCGAATCCGAGGAGGAGCGCGCCGAGGAGACCGCCGAGGCCGACGCCAAGTTCCCGAAGCAGTTCACGCGCACGTGGGACAAGCAGCACATCCTGCGCTACGGCGAGAACTCGCACCAGCAGGCCGCGCTGTACGTCGACCCGCTCGACCAGACCGGCTTCGCGCACGCCGAGCAGCTCGGCGGCAAGCCGATGAGCTACAACAACTACGTGGACGCCGACGCCGCCTGGCGCACCGTGTGGGATCTCGCCCCCGCGATCGCCGTCGCCGTCGTCAAGCACAACAATCCGTGCGGCCTGGCCATCGGCGCCACCGCGGCCGAGGCGCACCGCAAGGCCCACGCCTGCGACCCGGTCAGCGCGTACGGCGGCGTGATCGCCTGCAACTCCACGGTGACGCTCGACATGGCCAACAGCGTGCGCCCGATCTTCACCGAGGTCATCGTGGCGCCTGACTACGAGCCCGAGGCGCTGGAGCTGCTGCAGACCAAGAAGAAGAACCTGCGCATCCTCAAGGTGGCCGAGCCGCCGAAGGGCCATGAGGCGATCCGCCAGATCGACGGCGGCCTGCTCGTGCAGGATACCGATCTCATCGACGCCTCCGGCGACGATCCGAACGCGTGGAGGCTCGTGTCCGGCGAGCCGGCCGACGCCGACACGCTCAGGGACCTCGTGTTCGCGTGGCGCGCGATCCGCTGCGTGAAGTCCAACGCCATCCTCATCGCGCACGATCAGGCGACCGTGGGCATCGGCATGGGCCAGGTCAACCGCGTCGACTCCTGCCATCTGGCCGTCGAGCGCGCCAACACGCTCGCGGACGGCCAGGACCGCGCCACGGGCGCCGTCGCCGCATCCGATGCGTTCTTCCCGTTCGCGGACGGCGCCGAGGTGCTCATCAACGCCGGCGTCAAGGCCATCGTGCAGCCCGGCGGCTCCATCCGCGACGAGGAGGTCATCGAGGCGGCGAAGAAGGCCGGCGTGACGATGTACCTCACCGGCATCCGCCACTTCTTCCACTGATCGGCGGACGGGCGCCGAAGGCGTCCGACGGGCATGGCAAAGGCCGGCGTGCGCGCACGCCGGCCTTTGCCATGCCCGCGCATGAGCGGTAGGGTAGCGGCATATGCGAGTCACGTGCATGCGCGCCCGAGCGCATGCGGTAGGGGAAAGGCGACGACATGGCATCCGACCATCCGTTCGTGTCCGAGGCGCACGAGGGCAATCCGCTGTTCGAGTGGGGGCTGCTGGCGGTCGTGGCGGTCGCCGCCGTCGTAGCTGCCGTCGGATACACGAGGGCCGCGACGGCGGTGCTCGCCGTCACGGCCCTCGTGTGCGGGCTGCTGCGCCTCGCGTTGCGTCGGCGCAGTCCCTTCAAGGTGCGATCAGTCGCGTTCGACGCCTTCATCAGCTTCGGGCTGGGCATCGGACTGGCCGTCCTCGACGTGTCCTTCGAATTCATGTACTGAATCGGCGGCCGGATCGTCCGTCTCCTCCGACGGGACGTCCATGTCGGCGGGCAGCGCGTCGTCGGCGCCGTCCGCGCGGACCGGAAGGGTGCCCTGCACCATCCCGTTGACGAGCATGGCGACCGCCACGATGGCGGCGGCGAACAGCGGCGCGATCCAGAACACCCACAGCTGGCTGAGCGGCTCGACGTCCAGTCCCTTGCCGTGCGCCAGCAGCGCGATGCCGGTGGCGTGCGCGGGGTTGAGCGACGCGCCGGTCACCGGGTAGGTGAACGACGCGGCCAGACCGTAGGCGAGCGCCGCCACCCAGGCATGCGCCTTGGACGCGGTGCCGTCGCGGCGCAGCGTGGCCACGGAGGCGCCCACCACGATCAGGCCGGCGACGAGCTCCACGACGACGGCCATGGTGGATCCGAAGGAGATGCCAGCGTTGGCGAGGGCGCCGCTGGAGCGGGATGCCTCGTCGAAGCCCTTGACGGCCATCGTGAGCCACGTGGAGGCGGGCACCGACTCGCTCACCGGCAGGATGAAGACGTAGAGCGCCGCCGCGGCGATGCCGCCGAGCACCTGGGCGACGACGTAGACGATGCCGTCGAGCCAGTGCGTCCTGGACGTGAGCATGGCGGCCACGGTGACCGCGGGGTTGAGCTGGGCGCCGGAGACCCGGCCCATCATGGCGGAGACGGCGCCGTAGGCGAGCGCGGTGACGGTGATGATCGGCATCAGGCCCGCGTACTGGTAGATCAGCTGGCTGAGCGTGTAGACGAGGAGGATGGGGAAGACCACCAGCGCGGTGCCGACGAACTCGGCCGCGAAGCGCATGGCGAGCCTGCCGGCGTCGACGCCCCGGCGGGGCGTCGACGTGGTGTACACCGGGCGGTCGTCGCCGTCGTGCGGCTCGAAGATCGTGGTCCGGTCGATGGTGGCCCGCTCGTCGCGGTCGTCGGCGCCGTGGCGCGTCTCTCCGCCGGCGGGGAACATGGAATCTGACATGTCGTTCCTTTGTTGGAATCGGTATTGGATGGACAAACGCCTCACAGTCTAGCAGTCGACCCTTTGTGCAATACTTATGTCTTTGGTGCCGAGGCACCGCATCATACGAATCATCAATCTGATCAGGCCACGTTGGGAGAACGATGCCACACCAGTATTCCCGCGCCAACGGCGCACAAGATTCCAAGAACAACGACGGCGAGCGCCTCCAGAAGATCCTGGCCCAGGCCGGATTCGGCTCGCGCCGCAAATGCGAACAGATCATCCTCGACGGCCGCGTGGAGGTGGACGGCGAGCTCGTCACCGAGCTCGGCACCCGCGTGGACATGTCCCGTCAGCAGGTGCGTGTGGACGGCTCGCGCATCCGCATCAACACCAACCACGTCACGCTCGCGCTGAACAAGCCGCGCCGCGTCCTGAGCGCCATGGAGGACCCGAAGGGCCGCTACACGCTGCGCGACATCATCGGCGACAAGTACGAGCGCGTGTTCCACATGGGCCGTCTCGACTATGATTCCGAGGGCCTGATCCTCATGACGGACGACGGCGAGCTGAGCCAGCACGTCATGCACCCCAAGTACGAGGTGGCCAAGACGTACGTCGCCACGGTGGAGGGCAAGCTGTCCGGCACGGTGGCGCGCCGTCTGGTCACGCAGGGCGTCAAGCTCGACGACGGCTGGATCAGGCTCGACCACTGCGCGATCCTCGATCAGAACCGCGAGCACACGCTGGTGAAGGTGACGCTGCATTCGGGCAAGAACCGCATCGTGCGCCGCATCTTCGGCTCCATCGGATTCCCGGTCACGCGCCTGGTGCGCACGCAGATCGGCCCGATCAAGCTGGGCGAGCTCAAGCCGGGCTCCTACCGCGTGCTGTCGCAGGTCGAGCTGCGCTCCCTGAGCAAGGAGGTCGGCCTGTGATCACGGTCGCCATCGACGGGCCCGCCGGCGTCGGCAAGTCCACCGTGTCGCGCGAGATCGCGCGCCGCTACGGCCTCGCCTACCTCGACACGGGCGCCATGTACCGCGCGTGCGCCTGGTGGTGCCTGAGGCGGGGCGTCGACCTGGACGCCGCGTCCCCCGACGAGCAGCGCATCATCACCGAGGTGGGCGCGTTCTTCACCGACGACCACTTCGACATCGCCGTGGCGCCGGACGCGCCCGGCGTGTTCTGCGACGGCGAGGACATCTCCGAGGCGATCCGATCGGCCGAGGTGTCGTCGCACGTCTCCGTGGTCTCGGGCGTCCTTCCCGTGCGCAGCATCCTCATCGCCGCGCAGCGCGCGTACATCGCGCGCGAGTCCGCGGCCGACTCGTACTCCGAGGGCGCGGGCATCGTGGCCGAGGGCCGCGACATCACCACCGTGGTGGCGCCCGAGGCCGAGGTGCGCGTGCTGCTCACCGCCCGCGAGGAGGTGCGCGCCGCCCGCCGCGCCGGACAGGCCTCGTCCGAGGCCGGCGTGGGCGCCGACGACGTGGCGAAGCGCGACGCGCAGGACTCGAAGGTCACGAACTTCACCTCTGCGGCGGACGGCGTGATCACGCTCGACAACTCCGACATGACGCTCGACGAGACCGTCGCGACGATGTGCCGCATCGTCGAGGACGCCATGGAGGAGCAGGCGTACGAGCGGTACGCCGCCAACCTCGAGGGCTACGATCTGGACGAGGCCGACGAGGCGCTCATCGAGGGGCGCGGCGACTTCGGCTCCGACGAGGCCGACGCCACGCGCAACGTGGGCGTGCTGGCCGTGGTGGGCCGTCCGAACGTGGGCAAGTCCACGCTGGTCAACCGCATCCTGCGCCGCCGCGCCGCCGTGGTGGAGGACACTCCGGGCGTGACGCGCGACCGCATCAGCTACGACGCGGAATGGGCCGGACAGGACTTCAAGCTCGTCGACACCGGCGGCTGGGAGACCGACGTGGAGGGCATCGACTCCGCGATCGCCAACCAGGCCGAGGTGGCCGTGCGCCTGGCCGACGCGGTGCTGCTCGTGGTGGACGGCCAGGTGGGCCTGACCGCCAGTGACGAGCGCATCGTGAGGATGCTGCGCGCCAGCGGCAAGCCGGTCACGCTGGCTGTGAACAAGGTCGACGACGGCGCGAGCGAGTACCTCGCCGCCGAGTTCTGGAAGCTGGGCCTGGGCGAGCCGTACCCGATCTCCGCCATGCACGGGCGCGGCGTGGGCGACCTGCTCGACGAGGCGATGAGGAAGCTCGACGCCGCCGACAGGCGCTCCGGCACGCTCACGCCGACCGGCCTGCGCCGCGTGGCGCTCATCGGCCGCCCGAACGTCGGCAAGTCGTCGCTGCTCAACCAGCTGGCGCGCGAGGAGCGCGCCGTGGTCAACGATCTGGCGGGCACGACGCGCGACCCGGTCGACGAGATCATCGACATCGACGGCGAGGACTGGCTGTTCATCGACACCGCCGGCATCAAGCGCCGACTGCACAAGCTCTCGGGCGCCGAATACTACTCATCGCTGCGCACCACCGCCGCGCTCGAGCGCGCCGAGCTGGCCCTCGTGCTGTTCGACGCCTCCCAGCCCGTCTCCGATCAGGACCTCAAGGTCATGAGTCAGGCCGTGGACGCGGGCCGCGCCATCGTGCTGGTGTTCAACAAGTGGGACGCCATGGACGAGTTCGACAAGCAGCGCCTCGAACGCCTGTGGAAGACCGAGTTCGAACGCGTCACGTGGGCGCAGCGCGTCAACCTGTCGGCCAAGACCGGCTGGCACACGAACCGTCTGGCGAACGCGATGCGCCAGGCGCTCGAGTCGTGGGACCAGCGCGTGCCCACCGGCAAGCTCAACGCATTCCTCGGCCGCATCCAGAGCGAGCATCCGCATCCGCTCAGGGGCGGCAAGCAGCCGCGCATCCTGTTCGCCACGCAGGCGTCGAACCGTCCTCCGCGCTTCGTGATCTTCGCGACCGGCTTCCTCGAGCACGGCTACCGCCGGTTCCTCGAGCGCTCGCTGCGCGAGGAGTTCGGCTTCGAGGGCACGCCGATCCAGATCTCGGTGAACATCCGCGAGAAGAAGAAGCGCCGGTAGCGGCGTCGTACGTGGCGGCCCGCGCGCGATGCCTGCCGACGATGCAGGCTGGGCGTGCGGGTCGCGGTACGGGTCGATGCACCCCGACATACGTGCCGAAATACGGGCCGAAACGGACGAAATCCGCGATTCCAAGTACCAAACCCCCGCCGGGGCGTCCATTTGGCGCTTGGAATCGCGGATTTCGTCCTTTTGAGCCCGGTATGTGCGGCGTTCCGTCCGGTATGTGCGCGTCCGGCGGAGCGCTTGGGCGCGGTGCGGGCTCAGGGCGGATGCGGCGTGGACGCGGCGACACGATACGGCAGAACGTCAAAAACTACGTAGTCATCGGCTACAATCGGCGTGACGGATTACCGACCCCTCGAAGAAGAAGGTGACTTCACGTGGACGTGTCCCTGACGACGTTCCTCCAGCAGGTGCTTTCCAGCCCCGCACTGGCGATCACGACATTGCTGACGCTGGGCGTGATCTTCGTCAACGGCTGGACCGACGCGCCCAACGCCATCGCCACCTGCGTGACCACGCGGTGCATGCGGGTGCGTCCCGCGGTCGTCATGGCGGCCGTGTTCAACTTCCTCGGCGTGCTCATCATGACGCAGCTCAACGCGTCGGTGGCCTCCACGATCAGCAACATGGTCGACTTCGGCGGAGACACGAACGCGGCGCTCATCGCCCTGTGCGCGGCGCTGTTCTCCATCGTGGTCTATTCCGTGGGCGCGTCGCTGCTCGGCATCCCCACGTCGGAGAGCCACAGCCTCATCGCCGGCCTGTCCGGCGCGGCCATCGCCATCCAGGGCGGCATCGGCGGCATCAACATGGGGGAGTGGGTCAAGGTCCTGTACGGTCTGGCCGCGAGCCTGCTGATCGGCTTCGCCATGGGCTGGATCGTGTGCAAGGCGGTGACGCTCGTGTGCGCCGGGTTCGACCGCAGGCGCACCAACGGGTTCTTCCAGTACGCGCAGATCGCCGGCGCCGCCTGCATGAGCTTCATGCACGGCGCGCAGGACGGCCAGAAGTTCATCGGCGTGCTGTTCCTGGGAATGGCGTTCTGCAACGGCCAGTCCAGCGTGGCCGGCGTGGTCATCCCCGTGTGGCTCATGCTGCTGTGCAGCGTCATCATGGGCGTGGGCACGTCCGTGGGCGGCGAGCGCATCATCAAGTCCGTGGGGCAGGACATGGTGCATCTCGAGAAGTACCAGGGCTTCTCCGCCGACCTGTCCAGCGCCCTGTGCCTGCTCGTCATGACGGTGCTCGGCATCCCCGTGTCCACCACGCACACCAAGACCAGCGCCATCATGGGCGTCGGCGCCGTGCGACGCCTGTCCGCCATCAACTTCGGCGTGGTGCGCGACATGATGCTCACCTGGGTGTTCACGTTCCCCGGCTGCGGCATCATCAGCTACGCCATGGCCAGGCTGTGCATGCTCGTGTTCTAGCCGCCGCAGAGAAGAAAGGAAACCCAACCCATGGCACGAAAGAACGACGCCTTCTACTTCGACGGGTTCAGGGACAGCGCCGAGCACGCCCTGCGCGCCGCCCGCCTGCTGTCCGAGGTCATGCACGACTACGACCCGTCGCGCCTGCGCGAGCGCATGGACGAGATGCACCACATCGAGCAGGCCGCCGACGAGGTGCGCCACCGTCTGATGGACGAGCTGGTGACGGCCTTCATCACGCCGTTCGAACGCGAGGACATCGCGCAGCTGAGCAGCACGCTGGACGACGTGACGGACCGCATCGAGGGCGTCCTGCTGCGCCTCTACTACGACAACGTGACCGACATGCGCCCCGACGCGCTGCAGCTCGTGGACATGATGACCCGGTCCTGCGAGCGCATGGTGCGGCTCATCGAGGAGCTGCCGAGGTTCAAGCACTCCAGGACGCTGCGCGAGCACGTCTTCGAGATCAACAAGACCGAGGAGGACGCCGACCGCCTGTTCGTGGAGGCGATGCGCGCCCTGCACACCGGCTGCGACGACCCGCTGCAGGTCTTCGCCTGGCATGAGGTGTATGCGCACCTGGAGCGCTGCACCGACGACTGCGAGCATGTGGCAGACGTGGTCGACGGCGTCGTCATGAAGAACAGCTGACCGGCCCGGCCGGGTTCCGGCGGGACATGCGCCGCGCGTCTTCGTGGTACCCCTGTTGATACCATGGAGGGCGGTGCATTCCGGGGCCGGGCGCGTCCCGCCGGAACGCCGAGCCATGTTTGCCGCCGACACGAAGGAGCGTCATGACCCAGCCAGCCCAGATCCATGAGGACATCCTGAAACCGGGTGCCGTCAGGGTGCGGCGAGGCAAGCAGCGGCTCGTCGAGCTCACCCATTCGTCCACCAGGGCCACCATGCTCATGGTGGGCGCGGCCCTGCTGGCGTTCGTCATCGAGAACACGCCGGCGCTGCCGTACTTCAGCGAGCTGTGGCATTCCGTGCATCTCGCGTTCGGCGTGGGCGGCCTGGACGTGACGATCAGCCTCGAGCACTTCATCAACGACTTCCTCATGGCGCTGTTCTTCCTCATGGTCGGACTGGAGATCAAGCACGAGATCCGGGCGGGGGAGCTGACCGAGCCGCGCAAGGCGGTGCTGCCCATCGTGGCCGCCGCGGGAGGCGCGCTGATGCCGGCGCTCGTCTACCTGGCCATCAACGCGTGGGGGCCGTACGCGGGCGGCTGGGGCGTGCCCATGGCGAACGACATCGCCTTCTGCCTGGGCCTGCTGGCGCTGCTGGGCCGCCGCGTCCCGGCGGGACTGCGCGCCTACCTGTCCACGCTCACCATCGCGGACGACATGATCGCCATCGGCGTGATCGCCCTGTTCTACACGCAGGACCTCAGCCTTCCCTGGCTGCTGGCCGCCTGCGTGCCGCTGGCGCTGCTCGTCGCGCTCAACCGCTGTCACGTCTACGACCTGACGCCGTACCTCGTGGTGGGGTTCGCGCTGTGGGTGTGCGTGCTGTTCTCCGGCGTGCACGCCACGCTGGCGGGCGTGCTGCTGGCGCTGACCATCCCCGCCCGCTCGGAGATCGAGCTGGACCGCGTGGGCCGCTGGTTCGCCAGCCACGGCGGCTCCATCGAGAGCCGCTACGATCCGGGCGAGCCTGACGTGGCGCAGAAGGAGTACCTGCGCGAGGTGTATTCGATCCGCCGCGTCTCCAGCGCGTCCATCCCGCCCACCATCCGTCTGGAGAAGGCGCTGCACACGTTCGTCTACTTCGTGGTGCTGCCCCTGTTCGCGTTCTCGAACGCGGGCGTGGTGCTCACCGGCATGTCGTTCGGACAGATCGTCACGAGCCCGGTGGCCATCGGCGTGTTCCTGGGCCTGCTGGTGGGCAAACCGGCCGGCATCTTCCTCGCCACGTGGATCACCGTGAGGACCGGCGTTTCGAAGCTGCCCACGGGCGTGGAATGGGGACACATCGTGGGCGTGTCCGTGCTGGGCGGCGTGGGCTTCACGATGGCGATCTTCGTCACGAACCTCTCGTTCGCGGACCTGCAGATCGCCGCCGTGGCCAAGACAGCCATCCTCGCCGCGTCCATCGTCGCCGGACTCATCGGCTTCATGATCCTGCGCCGCGAGGCGCTCAACGCCGACGTGCCATCGGCCGAGCCGGCCGCCCCCGAGACGGAGTCCCAGACCTCCGCCTGACGCCGCTCGGCACTTCGACGACGCTAGTTCAGGAACTCGGCGCCGTCGAAGTATCCCACGACGTCGTTGTGCTCGACGATGAGCCGCGGGACGATCTCCAGCGTGTGATGCGCGTCCCCGGTGCCGCAGTACGCCGTGCCGAGCTCCAGAAGCCGCCCGTCGAGGAACACGGGCACGCCGAGCAGCAACGGGCCGACCGTGCCGACGTCGTAGCCGGTGCGCTCCCTGACCAGTTCCGGCGAGGCCAGACGGATCCCGTGCAGCCCCAGCGCGCGCCCCAGCTGCCGCCACCGAAGATGCCCCACGGCGGAGGCCACGATGGCGAACACGCCTTCCCGGGCCTCGACGACGTACGTGGCCACCGCCCGGGCCACGTCGAACACCTCCGCCCCGGACTCCAAGTCGACGATCGCCGTCTCATGCGCAATGATCCGCGCCTCGCCGGGATGCTCGGCGGCGAAGCGCACGATCTCCTCGAACCTGCCCATGCCGGCTCCTTTCCTCTCCGAATGGTATCCCGGACACGTCACGGCAGATCCGGATCGTCGCCGTCCGTCTTCGGCCAGACGGCGCCGAACATGCGCTCGCAGGCGTCCATGGCAGCTTCGATCGGCGTGGCTCCGACGCCAAGCGAAGCGTAACGGCCCAGCCGATCCGGGTCGACCCACGCCACGTCCCGCAGCCAGTCCCCGTACCGTTCGAGCATGTATGCGCAGGCCATGTCCCGCGCCGTCCTCCCCGGATGGTTTCGGGCGTGATACGGGTGCCCGTCGGCCGCGTCCTCCCAATAGCCGACGATGTATCCCGTGACCTCATGCATGAGCTCCGCGTATGCGGGATTCGACGGATCCATGACGGCATCCATGACGGCTTCCTTTCCGATGCATGGTCGACGCTTTGCGACGCTCTCCACGAGAGCTGTGCATCTTGGAGTATCAGGAAGCGATGACCCGAAAGGTGCGGGGGAACACGAAGGCGCGCTCGCCGATGCGGCAGCCGGCGATGCCATCGGACGCCGCAGACGCGACACGCGGGAATTGGGCAGCTTCGGCATTCTGTGCTAAGTTATCTTCTCGTTGCTTCAAGCGACGATCGGGCCATAGCGCAGTTTGGTAGCGCACTTGACTGGGGGTCAAGGGGTCGCGGGTTCAAATCCCGCTGGCCCGACCAAAAGGGCGGAATTCCAATGGTTTTCCGCCCATTCTCATATCCGGGGACCACAATCGGGTACACATCGGGTACATTGCTTCGGGACCATGCCCTCAGTCTCCGGGTCTCACGAGGTTTGCCTCGACCCGTCACGGCCACCGCGCCGAGGTTGACAACGGTCGTTGAGATTTATTGCGAAAAGAACGATCCCCGGGGTTTCATGATGTTTCGCATGAGTGACATGCCGGGGTATTCGCCGGTAGCATAACCAGCATGAACCCCGAAAGTTAACCCGCCACGATTGCCGATTTGCAGCGATGGTTCTCCATCGGGCGCATGGACACCTGCGTGCGTTCCGCACAGGCCACCGGATGCGACGTGGTCGACCTGTACGTGTGGAGATGAGCTGCTCCGGTGTCGAAAGGCGGAAGCCGTACGGGTTCAGAAGCGGCCTGCACGCGGCGGACATCGGCTATGTGGTCATCTCGATCCGCCGTCAGGCGGGCAAGATGGTCACGATCGGCATGCTGTGCGCTCTCGGCAGCTGTCCGCTGAACATCATCGTGGACTGCGCGTCGCAGCGCAGCCACGCCTCGGCCTTCTGCTGTTCGCTCATCTGCGATTCCGTGAGCTGCTGCAGCTCGTCGGCCACGGCCTTGTTGTCCTTGGCGCGCGTCTCCCACTCGTGCGAGTGGGAGACGGCCTCGCGGTACTTGGACTCCCAGCCCGTGGACTGCTCGCCGTGTGGCTCGCCCGCGTCCTGCAGTTGGTCGGTGTTGTTGGCTTCCTCGGCCATGGTGATCCTCCTATGGATGGTGATGGGGCCCGTTCCGGGCATAAAAAACCACCCATGCGGGTGGTTACGGAAATCTGGAACAGATCGTTAGGCGACCGCGCCTTCGGGGATTTTGTACCAAGGACGAGGCTTTCCGGCGATCAGGCATTCGATGGCCATCTTCTTGGCCTCCGCGTCGTTCCGAGGGTTCTGCGGATCGTTGAAGTGATAGATGGAATCGCCATCGAACGCAAGGGCATAGTACGAAAGAACGTCATCCGCCGGGAGCGCAGCGAATTCCGGGGACGCGTACATGTCCTTCAGCGACGCGTAGTCGGCCGGGTCAGGATAGTATCCGGGGTCTCCACGTTTCATGCTGCCATGCTCCTTACCATGTCTTGGAACATTTTACAGTTTCTTGGGAAGTATTTTCTCGAACAGTTCCCATGTGTTCTCATTGGACAGCTGCCCGCTGAGCATTTCCGCGAATGCTTCCGTTTCCACGGAGCATTTCTTGAAATAGCCGATCGGATGCTGCATCTCGGAGTATTGATGCCATTCGTCGCCGAGCGCATATTCGAGAATGTCGTCCACATCGAAATCCGCTCCCTTGCCTTGGGAGTGAATCTCGTCGGCTGGCGTGTCGATCAGGCGGATGCGTCGGGACCACTGGTGGCGGAACACGGTGGTGTCCTTTCCTCGGAGTTGCCCTTCTGGGCATAAAAACCACCCGTGTGGGTGGTCAGATAACAGAAAAGCCACCCGAAGGTGGCTTGAAAATCGATCGGACAGTCTAGTCCTTATTAGCGAGCGGATACTCGTTGCGCGGCTTGCCGTAGAAGACGCACCAGTTCAGCCAGTCACGCAATTCTTTGTCGGTGACGTACGGGCCGTCTTCCCCCATGACGAAGAACGCCGCATGGAAAGTGTGTGCGTAATCACTCAGAAGATCACCCAAGGACATGCTCTTGCCTTCTTCGCAGAATTCCTTGAAGAGAGTGTCGTTATCCATTGAGCGCCTCCCGTATCATCTTGTCTAACAGTTTAGCCGATTGCGGGAACCATTGCCGGATGTGCGCCTGCGTCTGCGGGAATCCGAGCATGTCTCCAGAATCGTAAGCGCCGGATCAAGATTGCGCCGCATGATGTTGGTGCTATCCCTCTTATCTAAACCCATACAGCCCTTTGACTCATATCGGGAGGCGTCATAGCTCTGCATCTTCAGGTTCTTCCCGCTGAGCTGGGGATGATCTTGCAGTCGCAGTCGGGTTTGCGTCCGAGGGCACGCGCGCGTACCGTACCCCTGTTGAGCCCGGCGTCCTCGAACTCGCGCAGCTTCGCCGAGCTGGTCTCGTTCGCGGTCTTGAGCTTCGCGTTGTCGTCGCGCAGATGCTGGATGAGGCTCCACGCCTTCTCCGGGCTGAACTCCTCGCTGTCGCGTTCCCACGGCGGCTTCTGGCCTCCGTCCGCGTCGGGCGGGGTCTGCTCGCCGGCGGTGTCGGCGTTCTGGTTCTGGTCTTCGATGCTCTCGTCGGCCATTGTGGTTTCCTTTCCTCCCGTCCTGCGGGCATAAGAAAAGCCACCATGAACTTCATGATGGCTTGAAAATCAAGGAAGGCCGAACCTTCCACCATGTCCGTCGAACGGTTTTAAGGGTGAAAGGCGCGGCCTTCACGCACTATTCTATCGTGTCAGACGTCTTTCGATCGAACCGTTGCACAATAGCACTATCTCGACGATGCTGGAGTTGGGACGACGCAGTTTGTCGAGGCAGTCATCCGCGATCTGGCTGAGCGGTTTCGGACAATCACTGATCTCAAGGATCACCCGCGAACTCTGCTTTTTGGCTTTCTTCAAAGCATTCGTGACCGTGTTTTTCCCGGCTCCGTGCAGCGTCTTCAACTCCCATGGTTCGTCGTCGATGTAGAAATCGGAGGTTTTGACGTTCCGTTCGTCGGAGAGCTTTCGAAAGACGACGTCATGGCCGAGGTCGCTCAGCTGTTTGGCGACGGCGCGCTCGTTGGAATCGGGGCTGGCGCCGGTCTCTATCCAATACCCGTCGTCATGCCGGACTGCGGACAGTCCACTAGGGGTCTTTCTGACGTCGGCCGAAGACCGCAACGTTCTCCGTTGGAGTCTTTTTCGTTCGAGAAACTCCGGGACGCTCCGCCGGCTTGCGGAATCACGGAACGAGCCGTTCTTGCGCAGGATCGGCAGTATCACGTCGGCGGTGCGCGGCGTCTTGTCGGGCAGGCTTTCGGCGGCGCGGTAGTAGTCGTCGATCCACTGCTGTTCTTTTTCGTCGGGCTTCCAATCGCCGTAGACGACCTCGACGGTGCACCCGCAGTGCGGATGGTACTTGTGCAGCGTGCCGGCTGGGATGCCCGGCGCAGGATTCGAGGTCGTCAGGGCCGTCTACCGGCTGGTGTATGCGGGGCCTCGGGCGACGGCATCGCGCAGAACGCGCACGGGTCGCCGTCGGACGCGCGCCGCCAGCCGATCGCCCGATGGTCCTTCTTCGCCCAGTTCTCGACCGTGGTGCGCCCGCCGGTGAGCACTGCCTCGTGGAATATGCCGAGGAACAGGCTGCGCGCGGCCGCGTACGCGGCCTCCTGCGTCTCGCCGCGGGCGATGTGCCACAGCACGCTGGTCGCGCCCGTCCAATCGATCTGATCGGCCATATGTTTGCGGTCGAAGAGCGGCATGGCCGTCTCGAACGAGCCGTCGCCGGTCTCCGCCTCGCGGAAGCGCGGCAGGTAGGCTGCGGCGGTCTCGGCGCTGATCCTCCGCCACGTCTCCAGCAGCTGGAGGATCGCGTTCTTCCGGATCGGCTGCGAGCCCTTCAGGTCGTTCACGTCGAGCGTGGAATCCCACACGCGTCGCGTCTGGATATCGGCCGTGATCGCCATGCCTTGGCGTGTTCACGGCTATTGCGTCGCAATGGATATGCTGGCAGGGAAGACTGACGGCAACTCAACAGAGAAAGGAGAAAGCGGGATGGACAACGATCTTGGTCATGGGCCGTGGTCGTTGAGACCGCCAAGCTGGCGTCCGACATCGCCACGTGGCACGATGGGCGAGACAGGCCCAGGAAGAGACGAACCGAGACCCGGATTCTGAGTCTATCCGGGTGCCTCGGGCCAACCATCATCCCGCAAACCATCATGAACGACAAACTTCAAGGAATCTTCGGGCTTGCCTTCGGGCTCATCGCCGCCGCCTGCGCGTTCACCGGCTTCGCCCCGTGGATCACGGCCTTGTTCGCCATCGCGGCCGGCGTCGACTGTCTCACCCTCGGACTGTTCGGAGGCCGTCAGGACTAGGCATTGCCTCAGCCTCACCGAGGTCGCCGAAAAACTCGGCATCACCAAGGGCGCCCTCGCGCAATACAAGCTCCCCGAAGCCGACGTGACCGTCGGCAGGGCACGGGGCTGGAGCGAGGCCACCATCGACGAGTGGAATGCCAACCGCCCCGGCCGCGGCGTCGGCGGAGGACGACCCCGCAAGCATCCCAAGACCGACGACTGAATGCAAGCGGCGCTCGCAGGCAATTCCTGCGGGCGCCGCTTCCCTTGGCGGCCTGACCGAACGCGTCCTCGGCCGAGCTGCCATCAGGCGCATTTCACCTTGCGAAGCCATGCGAAGCCTGCAGTCCTGTTAAACCAGCTATCATGACCCATAGCAGCTACTTACGGCAAAGGAGCCGAATATGTCGGATATGGATATGCAGCAGGTCACGGTCGGCGGCATCGACGTCGCCATTCCGCACGCGTTCAGCAGGCTGAACCGCATGCCGGACGATCCGCCCGACATGACGGCGTACGGCGCCGAGACGCCGCAGGCGACATGCGTGATGTTCCTGCAGCCCATACCCGCCGACCATGCCATGCCGTTCGGCAACGAGCAGGCCGTGGCGGACGGCATCCACCGGTCGCTGGGCGACGACCAGGGCCTGATCGAAGTCGCCGGCGGCGCCACCGACGCAGGGCGAAACGTCATCTGGAGCATCGTCAAGACGGTCTCCCAGACCGAAGGCGCGCAATACGCCCTGACCCTGCACCTCGACTGTGGCGGCTTCGCGCTGCAGGCCCAGGCATTCGCCAGCGAAGCAGGCGCGACCGGAATCCGCGAAGCGCAGGTCTACGAGTTCGCACGGCAGCACGGATGGATCGACGACCAGGGCCGCGGCTGGTCCCGCGACCCCTACGACGCCGAATACCGGCGCGGCATCCTCATGAACCTCTCGGAAGACAGCCAGTTCGACGACGCCTTCCCCGATCATCCGCTGTCGGTCGTCAGGAGTCTCGCGTCGGCGATCGTCGGCTGCAACTGACGCCCACAGGCACGGCGCTCGCAGGCGCCCGCCCTAGAACCGCCGCGCCACATGCACGACCGGCGGCAGCATCGCGACGGCCAGCACGAACGTCATCGCCAGAACCGTTCCTGACGGGAAGGCGCTGTATGCCCAGCCGTACGCGATCTGTCCGAGGGGCTGGGCGCACATGCTCGCGGAGAGCGCGAGCGACATCACCTTGCCGGTCATGTCCTCGGGACAGCCCATCTGAACCGCCGGCACGGCGATGAGGTTCGCGAACGTGATGGCGACCATGGTCGCGCAGGTGCCCGCCGTGAGCGCGGCGAGGCGCAGTCCCGCGGCCGCGGGGAGGATCATGGCGAGCGCCTGGGGCAGGATGGTGAGCGAGAAGACGCCGATCGCGGTCGGGAAGCGCCGCATGGAGAGCGTTTTCGCGGCCCGTCCGCCGGCGAGCGCGCCGAGCAGGCCCGACGCTCCCACGAGGCCGTATGCAAGACCGTACGCCGTGGAGCCGAATCCCAGCACGGTGCGCACCATGTAGGGGAAGCCGACCTCCGCGTACCCCGTCACCAGGAAGTTGAGCGCGGCGCAGATCAGCACCAGATGCAGCACGGCGGGACGCTCGCGCGTGAGGAATCGACCGGCCGCGCGCAGATCGTCCAGAGCGGAGGCACGTCCGTCGTCGCTGCGCTGCGGGGCGCCGAGCCGGATGAAGCACTCCACGACGGCGGCCGCGGCGAACCCTGCGGCGGTGATGCCCATCATGGGCATGGCGCCCACCGCCGCGTAGAGCACGCCGCCGAGCACGGCGGGCACGAGCGTGCTCGTCTGGTTCACCACGTTCACCGCGGCCATGGCGCGGCGCATCACGTCCTCGCCGTGGGAGCGGAACATCTGGGGGAGCGCCGCCTGCACCGTGGGCGTCTCCATGGCGTCGAGCACGGCAAGCGTCACCTGCATCACGGCGATCGCCGCCAGATTGAAGCCGGCCGCCGAGAAGATCGCGACGCAGGCGAGCACCGTTGCGGCGCAGAGCGCGTCGAGCGCCACCATAACGGTCCGGCGGTTCGTGCGGTCCGCCGCCACGCCGCCGAGCGGCGAGAGCAGGATCGTGGGCAGGATGCTCGCGGTGAGAATGGAGGCGAACGCCGCCGCCGAACCGGTCTCGTCGAGCACCCACATGGACATGGCGAACCGCAGCATGAGATTGGCGAAGAGCGATATGCCAAGACCCGCGATGAGCAGCCGGAAGTCGCGTGAGCGCAGGGGATCGGCGGCGCGGGCCGTTCGTGGCTGGCCCGTGCGTTCAGGCGTTCGCTCGGTTGTGTGCTCGGTTGTGCGCTGCGCCGTGTGCCGGGATACGTTCGTCATGATGGCGTGTTCCTTTCCTTGGCTGGCCGTGGCCGTTCCGTTTTTTTGGGGGGGGTTCTCCTCGGTCAGTAAAAGACCGACCGTCGGTCGGTCATGGTGGTAAAAATGTGCCCTTTCCGGGGCGCAGGAATGCGGGAATCCTGCCGCCCATCCCGCTGCGATCTTCGAGACGGGCGGCTTGGCTCGTCGCCTACGCGGACGCCGACTGTCCCTCGTCCGGCATCAGGGCCATGAGGCCCTTGACGGCCCGCGAGGCAAGCGCCTCGTCGAACACCGGCACGCCGATGGCGTCGAGCATCGCGGCAAGGCAGCGGATGCGGTGTTCCATGCCGTCGCGTCCGGTGGGGTAGAAGCAGGGCATGAGCCAGTAGTTGCACAGGAGCGCGAGCAGCTGTGCCGCCTCCTCGGGGTACGGCGTGGGGATGGAGCCGTCCTGCACGCCCATGTCGATGAGGGAGCGGAAGGACTCCGGCAGCTTCGCCGACCAGAAGCGCATGTTCGCGGTGAAGAACGCGGGGTCCTTGAGCAGCGCCAGCTGGGAGCGCACGAGATCCAGGTGCTCGGGGTCGTCCACGGCGGAGATGATGAGCGTGCGCAGCTTCTCGAGCGCGCTCATGTCCGTGCGCCGGATGAGCGCGTCGAGGAGTCGGGCGGTGACGGCCCATTCGTCGGCGTTCAGCCGGTCGAGGATCGCTTCCTTCGATGTGAAGTGGTGGTAGAGCCCGCCCTTCGACAGATGCAGGTCGTTCAGGATGTCCTGGACGGAGGTCTTCTCGTAGCCCTTTTCGGCGAAGAGCCTGCGGGCGGAGTTGAGGATCCGCCGCTCGGTCCCGTCGGAATGCACGTGTGCCATGGAGTCTCCCTTTCGCGTGTCCTCCCAGACAATACCGACCGTCGGTCGGTCTGTCAAGCAGGTCTCGGCGGCTGTGCAGAGAACATGCGGCGATGGCGTGCGATAGCATGCAAATATACATGGTTCAGAACATGGAGGTTTGACATGGCTATGCTGACCGTCCCCGTGGATACTCTGGTTCCCATCAGCCGATTCGGCCGCGGAACCGCAAGCGCCGAATTCGCGAAGGTCGCGGACAACACGCCCGTCACCGTGCTTCGCAACAACGAGCCCGTGTATTTCATCATCAACGAGCATGACTACCGCCATTTCCGCGAATTGGAGGAGGAAGTCAAGGAGCTGCGTAACGCGGAGGCGCGACGTCAGGCGCTGCACGGCGAATACACGCATTCCTTCAAGTCCGTCGATGACATGGACGACTATTTCGATGCGCTCTGAACCGCTGAGCATCGAGACCATCAGGGCGTTCGATCAGAATGCGAAGGCCCTGAAGAAGAAGCATGTCGATCTCAGGCGGATGAAGCCCGCGATCCGCGCGCTGGCGAACGGCGACGCCGATGCATTGAAGACGAGGTATCGAGACCACGCGCTGACCGGGCAATGGAACGGATTCCGGGAACTACACATCGACGGCGACTGGCTGCTTGTCTACTTCATCGACGCAGACAGACTGGTGCTCGTTCTGACTCGCACCGGCACACACGACGAACTCTATTCGTCGACGACACCGAAGAGCCTCGTCAAGATCGGCGCGACGCCGAGCGTGACGGCGATGACGGCGGCGGCCACGGCGAAGCTGCCGAGCATGCCGGTTTCGTAGGCGAGGGAGGCGACGCGGCTCATTCGTTCCAGCCCGCGGGTCTTCTCACGCGGCTTGGGGCGATCGTGTCACTTCGCGGTTTTTCCTGTAGGGCCTTCGCCTCAATGATCAACGCAAAATACTTTGTATCGCAGAATATCTGCAACAGACCGCGGCACTCTCTGCGTCAGCGATATCGCAACCAAACATTGCCGAAGCACGTCATCGCACATGCATCGCCTGCAGCAAAGGCATCGAAATTGTCCGGCCTATGATTGACTGCACCGCGATGCCATCGCATGGGGAGGTATGAATGCCGGCTGATTCGTTTCGCGTCGCGCCGATCGAGCCGCGATGGTTCCGCCAGAAGGCGCAGGTGCAGTCCCGCACGTGGCGCGAACTCAACGAAGGGCACATTCCGCAGGAGATCGTGGAGGCGATCACGCCCGAATTCGCGCTGAAGCTCACTCGGGCGCATGCCGCGAAGGGCGATGGGCAGATCACGCTGGTTGCGCTTGACGGCGATGAGGTCATCGGATTCGCCGAACTGCTGCGCGAGCCGCGCGGTCCGTCCGCCGACCGCTCCGAAGCGGCCGAGCTTGCGTCGCTGTACGTGCTCGCCGACCGGCATCGCCGCGGCGTCGGGCGGGCGCTCGTCGAAGCGGGAGAGCGGGCCATCGGCGGCGAGCGGCTTGTACTGTGGGTCTGCGCGTTCAACGTCAACGCGCGCGGCTTCTACCGTCATCTCGGATTCCGCGAGACCGGCCGCACCCAGACCGAGGATCTGGGCCTCGAACTCGAGATGATCAACTACTGAGAGCCGGATGCATTCTTTCGGCGGCGAGACGGTTTCGCGTCCGCGGTCATCCTCGGTTCGCGCTCGCGCCTCATTGAAAACTACTTTGTCTCACAAAGGGACTGATCACCGGCTCGACAACGCAGCAACTTGCAGATCAACGCTCAGCGATGCCCGAACAAGCATCGTCCATACGCACACAGCCTCCCGCACTGCCAGTGCCACTGGAATAGGCAGATAGGATGATTCGCATGGATAAGTCGCAACGCGTCAGCGTCCCACGCCGCAGTGTCATAGGCAGAAGGCAAACAGAAGCGGGGGCAGACTTGGCGCCGATGCCATCCGATGACTCCGATGACTGACCGTGCCATCGCCAGACCGCGGCTCGTTCTTGTGCCATGCGCTGCCATACACTTGGCGTGGTTGTTGTTGCGCGGATCGGAGTGCGATGGCTGTCATGTCGCTGATCGTGGGGGCGATGTTCCTGCTGGGCATGCTCACGGCATTGTGGCCCCATGTGCAGGCGAATCGGCTGGTGGCTTCCGGCAGGGCGCGCGTGAACGTTGCATGGTTCGTGGGATTCACCCACCGCGCCGAATGCGACGTGCCCACCTACCGGTGGCGAGACGACGAGGGCACGCATCAGTGGATCGACGAGAACGCGGCGGTGCCGCACTGGAACGTCCGCGGACGGTGGCCGTACGGTCCGGGATCGCGCGTCTACGTGGTGCGCGACGCGGCGGGAACGCGCTCGATGCAGTGGACCGGCCCCGGCGTCGTCGGCCTGCTCGCCGTGTGCTCGGCGCTGTTCCTCGGCCTTGGCTTCGCCGGTCTCGCGGGCCTTGCCGCATGACGCCGGACGTCGTCTTCCGCCATGGCCGTTTTCCACCGCGCGTTCACGATTTTGTCAGCCGGCGCGCAGCGGGGCCGCGCGCCGATGGGTACACTGGACACTATTGCACAAGCGGAATAGTGAAAGGGAAGGTATGGCCAACGCCAACGAGGATCCGTTCGTCGCCTGCGCCGCCAAGATGCGCGACCACGGCATGAGCGAGGTGTCCATCTCTCAGTTCGAGCGTCTGTACCGCGTCTGGCGCAACGAGGAGGCGTCGAGCTGGATCCGCGAGGCGGACGTCGAGCCGCTCACCGACGTGCCCAGCTTCCACGACGTCTACAGCACCATCGACCACGACAAGGCGGTCAACGCCTTCGCCAAGACCGCGTTCCTCAAGCTCAACGGCGGTCTGGGCACGTCGATGGGTCTGGCGTGCGCCAAGTCGCTGCTGCCGGTGCGCCGCCACAAGGCCAAGCCGATGCGCTTCCTGGACATCATCCTCGGGCAGGTCATCACCGCGCGCGCACGCCTCGGCGTGGAGCTCCCGCTGACGCTCATGAACTCCTTCCGCACCTCGGCGGACACGATGAAGGTGGTGGAGCACAACCGCAAGTTCCATCAGGAGGGCGTCCCCGTGGAGATCATGCAGCACGAGGAGCCGAAGATCGACGCCGAGACCGGCCTGCCCGTCTCCTTCCCGGCGAACCCGGACCTCGAATGGTGCCCGCCGGGCCACGGCGACCTGTTCTCCACGATCTGGGAGTCCGGTCTGCTTGACGTGCTCGAGGAGCGCGGCTACGAGTACCTGTTCATCTCCAACTCCGACAACCTCGGCGCGCGTCCGTCGCGCACGCTGGCGCAGTACTTCGAGAACACCGGCGCGCCGTTCATGGTGGAGGTGGCCACCCGCACCTACGCCGACCGCAAGGGCGGCCACATCGTGCGGGACAGGGCGACCGGCAACCTGATGCTGCGCGAGATGAGCCAGGTGCATGCGGACGACAAGGCCGACGCGCAGAACATCGCCAAGCACCCGTACTTCAACACCAACTCGATCTGGGTGCGCGTGGACGCGCTCAAGGCCAAGCTCGCCGAGTATGACGGCGTGCTGCCGCTGCCGGTGATCCGCAATGCCAAGACCGTGGATCCCACGGATCCCTCCACCACCAAGGTCATCCAGCTGGAGACCGCCATGGGCGCGGCCATCGGCCTGTTCGAGGGCGCGATCTGCGTGCAGGTGGACCGCATGCGCTTCCTGCCGGTGAAGACCACGAACGACCTGTTCATCATGAGGTCCGACCGCTTCCATCTCACCGACTCCTACGAGATGGAGGACGGCAACTACATCTTCCCGAACGTGGATCTGGATCCGCGCTACTACAAGAACATCGACGACTTCAACGAGCGCTTCCCGTACTCGGTGCCGTCCCTCGCGGCCGCCAAGTCGGTCACCATCCACGGCGACTGGACCTTCGGGCAGAACGTGAGGCTCTTCGCCGACGCGCTGCTGGAGGACAAGGGCGAGCCGGCGTACGTGCCGAACGGCGAGTACGTGGGGCCGCAGGGCGTGGAACCGGACGACTGGGTGGTGTGATCGCGCGGCGCCGCGGACGCGTTCCGCCGGACAAGAAACCGGACGAAAATTCATGCAAAACGTTCGCGGCAACACAAACACCCCTTACAATAGGGTGAAGTGCGCGGCAATGCGCACGGTGACGCATATCTTAACGAGACGTGAGGACTAATGGCAGAGGGATCGAACGGCAGGCGGCGGTTCTCCGATAAATGGGGAAAGCACGAATTGGACGTGCTGGCCGTGTTGTCGTCGGCGTTCCCCCAGTGGCTCACGTCCCGCCAGATCGCCCAGCGCGTCAAGGCCTACGCCGACTCCTACGGGGAGCTGGCCGATCAGGCCGCCAAGGCCGCGTTCGCCAAGCAGTTCCAGCGCGACCGCGCCAAGCTGGCCGCCATGGGCATCGCCATCGAATCGCGCCAGCCGGAATACTCGTCCAAGTCGGAGGGACAGGACTTCGCGTCCTACCGTCTGCAGCTGGGCGACGAGCCGCGCGTGCGCCTGCACTTCGAGCAGGAGGACCTGCCCGTGCTGGCCGCCGCGAACTATCTGGCGCGCTCGATCTCCATGTCGCAGGCATCCGAGCAGGAGGAGCACCAGCAGCAGACGTCGCGCACCGCGCCGCGTGTGCCGCAGATGCCCATCCCCGGCCTCGGCCTCGACTCGATCGCCCCGGGACTCGGCACGCAGACCATCCCCGAATCGCTGGTGAAGGTCATCGATTCGCGCCGCTTCGCCGCCACCGTGGACGTGGACGGCGAGCACATCAACGTCGCGTACCGCGACACCGACGATCTGGCCATGTACGTGCTCGAGCATCCGGGCGCCTCGATCGTCAGCCCGCGCGAGGCGGTGGACGCGTTCCACCGCAGGCTCAACGCCGCGGTGAACCTGCAGGAACTCAACGACGACGATGCGGCCAGCGGTCCGTCCGCCGCCACCGTCATCTCGCAGCCGCTCGTGCGCGCCCAGGAGACGGGCTCCGAGGAGCGGAGCAAGTCGCACAAGAAGGGTTCGGGGTCGTTCCAGACCGGATCCGAGGTGGACCGCCGACTGCGTCTGATGCTGTTCCTCTCCGCGCATCTGGGCGAGGAGTATTCGCTGGCCGAGCTGGCCGAGCGTTTCATCGGCCGCGCGCGCACCGAGGACGAGCTCAAGAAGTCGGTCGCGGTGATCCACAAGGACATCAACACGCTCACCACCGTGTCCGACGACGGCGAGATGGCCGGCAGCCAGTTCTTCGACATCGACTGGTCGCTGCTCGACGCCGAGGGCATCGTCTCCGCCACCAACTCGCTGGGACTCGAACGTCTCGCGGGCATCTCCCCGCAGTACCTGAGCCTGCTGACCGCATCGGTGAGCTATCTGGCGCATTCGCCGCTGCTGCCCGAGCAGTCGCGTTCCCAGGCGCAGTCCCTGTACCAGCGTCTGCGCCCGCACGTCAAGGCGGGGGAGACCCCGTGGCTGAGCCTGACCGGGTACGAGCTCGAGCCGAACAGCTTCGCCGTGGTCCGCCGCGCCATCAACGACGGCGCCCTGCTGGACATGGAGTACACGGATGGCGCGGGACGCACCCGCCGCAAGCTCGTGGCCCCGGCCAAGATCTTCGTCGAGGAGGGCCTGTACTACGTGGCGGTCTGCACGGACGTGGACCGTTCCGGCAAGTCCAAGGACAAGGGCAAGGCGCACGAACCGTCCGACCACCAGTGGCAGGTGCTCAGACTGTCGCGCATCGAGCACGCGGACATCGTCAAGCCGGAGCACAAGCCGCAGTTCGAGGACGTGCCCGTGGCCGAGCTGCGCAAGTGGAGCTTCGACAACGGCACCGCGGTCACGTTCATCACCGACCAGCCCGAACTGTCGTTCATCAAGAGCCTTCCCGGCGCCAGCGTCGAGGCGTACGGCACGGGGGAGAAGGTCAACCTCACGGTCTCCTCGGACTCGTGGTTCGTGGCCTTCTGCATCGCGCACGCCAGGCACATCGTCGCGGTGGCGCCGAACACGCTGCGCTCCATGATCATCGCCCGCGCCCAGCGCGAGCTCAGCCTCGGCGCCGGAGACGATCAGTGATGCCGTGGTGGGTGTGGCTGCTGTGCGTGGTCTTCATGCTGGCAATGATCGTCGCCGGTCTGGTGATCGCGGCACGGCACGGGCTGCGCGCCCTGCACGTCATCGGAGACACCGGCCAGCGTCTCGCGGAACCGCTCGGCCGCATGGCCGAGCAGCGGACCGAGCCGACCGGTCCCGAGGATCCCTCCTTCGCGCAGCCGCTGCGCGCCAGCGTGGAGCGGTACGAGATCGCGCACGCGGCCAAGCTGCGGCGCAGGGCGGCCGTCGAGGATCGTCACGCCGACGCGTGGAGACGCTGGGCCGAGGACTGAGCATGCCGAGGGCGCTCGGACATCGGGCGCCGATCGCGGCCGACCACGGATCGCGGTCCGCCGCGGAGACGAACAACCGAACGACAGTGGGGACCGATGGCAGCACATCATCATCGCAAACGTGACCGGCAGGCCGAGAGCCGCACCGCGCAGGACAGGGCGTCCTCGCCGTCCGCGCGCTACGCGGCGTTCAGGGAGCGCCGGCGCCACGCCGAGACCGCGGCCGCGCGGTTCGAGGCCACGCTGGACTTCCCGCTCGACGACTTCCAGCGGGAGGCCATCGACGCGCTCGAGGACGGCGACAACGTGCTCGTGGCCGCCCCCACGGGCGCAGGCAAGACCATCGTGGCCGACTTCGCGGTGTTCCTCGCCCGCGAGCGCAACGTCAAGGCCTTCTACACCACGCCCATCAAGGCGCTGAGCAACCAGAAGTACCACGATCTGGTGGACGTGTACGGCGAGGACCGCGTGGGTCTGCTCACCGGCGACAACTCGATCAATTCCGAGGCGGACATCGTGGTGATGACCACCGAGGTGCTGCGCAACATGCTCTACGAGCGCTCCGTCACGCTGGACGCGCTGCGCTACGTGATCCTCGACGAGGTGCACTATCTGGCGGACCGGTTCCGCGGGCCGGTGTGGGAGGAGGTCATCATCCACCTGCCCCGCACGGTCAAGGTGGTGGGCCTGTCCGCCACCGTCTCCAACGTGGAGGACTTCTCGCAGTGGATCGCCTCCGTGCGCGGCGACACGCGGCTCGTGGTCTCGGAGCGTCGTCCGGTCCCGCTGGAGCAGCACGTGCTCGTGCAGCAGGACGACCGCACCGAGCCCGAGGTCCTCGACCTCTACCTGCACGACGCGAACGGCGAGCAGACCACGTCCGTCGACCAGCGGCTGATCGCGCGCCTCGCGCAGCTCGACCGGCAGGCCGCGCGGAGGCAGAGCGCCCCGCGTCATGACCGGCGTCCGGGCAAGCATCCCCAGGGTTCGCGCGAGCGCAGGCCGCAGCGTCATACGCCGCGGCGCTGGGCCGTGGTCGACGAGCTGAACTTCCTGGGCATGCTGCCCGGCATCTACTTCATCTTCTCGCGCAACGGGTGCGACCAGGCCGTGGACCAGTGCATCAACGCCGGTCTGGAGCTCACCACGGACGCCGAGGCCGCGCGCATCCGCGCCATCGTGGACGAGATGATCGACGGGCAGCTGTCCGACGCCGATCTCAAGACCCTGCGGTTCGCCCAGTTCCGGTTCGCGCTTGAGGAGGGCTTCGCCGCCCACCACGCCGGCATGATCGCCCTGTTCCGGCAGATCGTCGAACGTCTGTTCGAGGAGGGGCTCGTGAAGATGGTGTTCGCCACCGAGACGCTGGCGCTGGGCATCAACATGCCGGCGCGCTGCGTGGTGGTGGAGAAGCTGGAGAAGTTCGACGGCACCGGCCACGTGCCGCTGACGCCGGGGGAGTACACCCAGCTCACGGGACGCGCGGGACGCCGCGGCATCGACACCATCGGCCACGCCGTGGTGGTGGACCACGCCGGTTTCACGCCGCAGACCGTGGCGGCGCTGTCCTCCAAGCGCGTCTACCCGCTGCATTCGAGCTTCCGACCGACGTTCAACATGGCCGTCAACCTGCTCAACACGAGCGACTACGCCACCGCGCGCCTCACCCTCGACCACTCCTTCGCGCAGTGGGAGGCCAACGAGTCCGCCACCCAGCTCGAGGCGCAGATCGGCACGCTCGAACGCGCCCTGGACGGCTACGAGCGGGCGTTCGCCTGCCAGCACGGCGACTTCCGGGAGTTCATGACCATCCGCATGACGCTGGCCGACCTTGAAAAGGGGGAGCGGCGGGCGCTCAAGCACGCGGTCTTCGCCTCCGAGGACGCGAGGAAGAAGGCGTGGCGCAGTCTGGACCGCCGCATCGCCGCGCTCAAGGAGCGGGAGCGCGAGCATCCGTGCCGCGACTGCCCGGATCTGCAGCAGCATCTGCGCTGGGGCCACCGCTGGGCGCGGGAGACGCGCGAGCTGGAACGCGTGCGCAACCGGTACGAGTCGCGCACCGGATCCGTGGCGCGCCAGTTCGACCGCATCTGCACCGTCCTGCATCAGCTCGGCTACGTCGAGCGCACGACGCAGCCGGATCCGTATGCCGCCGATGCGGAGCACGACGTCGACTACCGTCTGACCGATCGCGGCCAGCTGCTGCGGCGCATCTACAGCGAACAGGATCTGGTGCTGGCCGAGGCGCTGGAGACCGGGGTGCTCGACGGTCTGGACGCTCCGGGCCTCGCCGCGGCGCTGTCCGGCATCGTCTACGAGTCGCGTCGGGGATCCGGCGGCGAGCCCAGGCATTACCCGGGCGGAGCCAACGGAGCCGTCGCGAATGCGGCGCGCGCGCTCGTCCGTCTGCGCGGCCAGCTCGGCGTGATCTGCCAGGACAACGGCCTCGACGACCTGCCCAAGCTCGACTTCGGCATCTGCGACATCATCTACGAGTGGACGTGCGGGCGCGATCTGGCCACCGTGCTGTACGACAACGAACTGACCGGCGGAGACTTCGTGCGCAACGCCAAGCGTCTGGCTGACGTGCTGCAGCAGGTCGCGGCGACCGCATCGCTGCTGGGCGACGGGGGAGAACGGCTCGCCCAGTCCGCGTGCAGGGCCGTCGAAGGCGTCAACCGCGGCATCGTCGCCTACACCGGCGTGGAGTAGCGGGAATACCGCGTCGTCCCAACTGTTGAGTATTGTTGCATAGGTTTGAATCCAAGGAGGCAATATGGCGGAACGTTCCCTCAGGGGCATGAGCATCGGCGCGAAGTCGCTGGAATCCGACGAGAACGTCGATTTCGCGGCGCGCAACGATGTGGCGTACATCTGTCCGAAGGGGCATCGCACCATCCTGCCCTTCGCGGACGGCGCCGAGGTGCCCGACGAGTGGGAGTGCCGTTGCGGCGCGGTGGCGCATCGCGAGGGCGAGGACACCGAGGCGAACGAGATCGCCAAGCCCACCCGCACCCACTGGGACATGCTGCTCGAACGCCGCAGCGAGGACGAGCTCAAGGCGCTGCTGGAGAAGCGGCTGCAGATGCACCGCGACGGCTGGATTCCCGACTACGAGTGATTTCGCGGCATCGCCGCAAACCGCATTGCATGCCCGGTCATAGCGACCGGGCATAATGCATTGCGGAGCATTTGTCATGCGAGACGTGAGAGAGAGGAACCATCACATGGCCCAGCATCCCCGGAACGTCGTGCTGCTCGATCTGGACGGCACGCTCACCAAGTCCGATCAGGGCATCATCCAGAGCGTCGTCAAGACCTTCGAGGCGCTCGGGCGCCCGGTGCCGGACGACGCCGAGCTGCACCGGTTCATCGGCCCGGCCATCAGCGAATCGCTGCAGCGCAACCACGTGCCTGACGACGAGCTCGACCACGCCATCGCCATCTACCGCAGCTACTACGCCGACAAGGCCGTGTTCGACGATCCGAACAATCCGGGGGAGAAGGTTCCCGGACGCTTCGTCAACGTCGTCTTCCCCGGCATTCCCGAGCAGCTCACCAAGCTGCGCGCCGACGGCTACTTCCTGGCGCTGGCCAGCTGCAAGCCCGAATACCAGTGCCATCCGATCTGCGAGCGATTCCATCTGACGCCGCTGCTGGACGGCATCTACGGCGCCAGCACCGACAGCTCGCGTCTCGACAAGGATCAGGTGATCCGATACTGCTTCGAGAGCATCGGCTTCGATTCGGCCGCCGGCGACAGGGCGCTGATGATCGGCGACCGGTACACCGACATCGACGGCGCACGCGCATGCGGCGTCGACACGATCGGCTGCCGCTGGGGCTACGCGCCCGCCGGCGAGATGGAGGAACACGGCGCGTATCGGATCATCGAGCGCGTCGACGAGATCGAGCCGGCGGTGAACGCCTACTTCGCCGCGCGCTGATCATCCGTTCCGGTTCGGGTGAGCCCCCGGAACGATTCGGTTATGTCAGAAAACACGTGAGAAGGACGAATCCCGCATGCGGCATCCTGCATGCGGGATTTTGCATATCCGACTGCATATATGCACGGGATCATGCATAGTCCTGCATAACAGGCGTTCGATTATGCAGAATGTATGCATCCGCCGAAACGCGCGCATCCGACTTGTCGGGCGTTGCTTGGCGTACCGTGTCGCGGCGACAACACGGAAAAGGACGCCGGAGTGCGGCGGACGACGCAAGACATATCGGAGGAACGATGCGGCGGCCACCGTATGCACGACGTGCATGGTGCAGAACGCGTCGCGGCGATGCGGGACGGACGCCAAGAAACCGCAGGTGCGTAGACGATGCCGCGCGAAGCGGTTCCCGGATATCGTTCCATATAGCCGATAATGTACGTTATGTCAGATTAGCCGTGGGTCAGGTATCTCTGATCCTCCCCTCACAGGCTGATTTCCCCATCCACCGTATATGATTGATGTCATGACGGCGAACGGCAACCGGTCTTCATCTCGCTTCCGATGGTTGGGCATCCTATGGATCATCCTCGCCTTGGGTGCTTTCGGCATGATGGGCGTGAACGGGCTTGCCATGCACACGCCCAGTCTTCAGGCTCCCGCCGCCGCGCTCAGACTCTACTGGGTGACGATCGGGTTGGGCGTCATCCTACTGGTCGGCGTACCGGTGCAGAAACTGCGGGCATCCGACAAGGCCACGCGCAACATCGGCATGATCCTGTGCGCCGTCGGCGGACTGGCGCTCATCATCTACGGCGCCCAATGCGTCGGCCGGTGGGATGCGGATCGACGGGAGGGACCGCAGGATGCGACCGCCACCGTCCTCGACGTCCGGGAGAAGGAATACCGGGACGACGACACGAACCATGTCACGGACGTGGACTGGATCCTCACCATTCGACTGCCTGACGGAGACACCCGCGAATGGACGCTGGCCGACGAACCGGATCCGCCGATTTCGGCGGGCGACACTGTGGACGTCACCTACTGGCGGCGAACCAACATCCTCACGTCGATCAGCTTGACGCGCTGACAACGCCTTTCCTGGTGTCGTGGTGTTGCCCCGGGCAGCCGGGGGCGTTGATCCGGTTCGTGTGCGTCGCCGATCGCGGCATCACCCCGTCACGCCCTGGCGGCTGCGCGCTCGGCCTTGCGGGCCTCGAGCTTCATGCGCATGCGCATGGCCGTCAGATCGTCGATGGGACGGCCGGCCGCCTTGGTGACCGAGCCCCGCAGCGCGGTCAGATCCACGTAGTCCTCGTTCGCCAGCGCCGCGTCGATCTGGTGCCAGAGCGATCCGACGGATACGCCGAACACGGCCTTGCCGCTGTGGACGAGTTCGATGACCTGCTCGTTGGTGGTGCATTCGTGCACCTCGTCGCCGTCGCACATGATGGTGACGTTCTCCAGCTGCGCCGCGGTGCGCTGCGTGAGGAAGCCGATGGCCGTGGTGACGTTCTGCAGATTCACGCCGGCGTCGAGCAGACGCTTGGACACCGCGAGGATCACCACGTCCTTGAACGAGTACAGCCTTCGGGATCCGGATCCGTGCGAGGGATTGATGGACGGCTCCACGATCTGCTTGCGCGCCCAGTAGTCGAGCTGACGGTAGGTGATGCCGGCCACCTTCGAGGCGACGGTCCCCCGGTATCCCCGTTTGGCGTCCTGCGCGTCCGAGACCTCGAACAGCTCTCCCTGGACGGCGGCGTCGGCACCGACCGCGTCGCGTTCGGCCTCGGCGCCGCGCAGGTTCGGCTCATTCATCCGGACACCTCCTTGCAGGTCCAACGGCCGCGAACCACGTCCATGTGATGCATCCGGTGTCCAGTCTAACGGCAGTCTCAGCGAGGCTGCGTCAGAACCGCCGACTTCGTGAAGAAGACCAGGCGGAACTTGCCGATCATGATCTCGTCGCCGTTGCGCAGCGCCTGGTCGTCCACGCGGCGGCGGTTGACGTACGTACCGTTGAGGCTGCCCGCGTCCGTGACGTGGTAGACGCCGTCGATGCGGTGGAACACGGCATGCGCGCGGGATACGGTCGAATCGTCGAGCAGGATGTCGGCGTTGGGATCGCGTCCGACGCTGACCTCGTCCTCGTCGAGCAGATAGCGGGAACCGGTCACGGCGCCACGGGTGGAGATCAGCAGCGCGGTGCCGTCCGCGAGTCTGGCGATCGTGTCCAGATCCTCCTGGGTGAGCGGACGATCGCCGGTGGAAGTGACGGGAATGGTGATGGCAGGCAGACCGATGATGGTGGTTTCGCCTGCGGTGGGAATCGGATCAGTCATGCAAGCTATTGTACCGTCTCGGCATACGTATAGGTGGGAACTTCCCGCACCGTTTCGATTTTCACGTCGTCGGACTGCGCGATGGTCACGGTCGCGCCGAAGTCGAGCTTGAGGCTGGATCCCACTCCCCCGGCGATGTCGACGGCGCTCTGCAGCGTCGGCGGGTCGCCGATGGCTTTGACCACGTACGGGCTGGAGATCACCTGGTCGTCGCAGACGAGCGCATCGCCGCTGCGACGGATGGACGTGGAGGTGATGACGCGCACGCCGTCGAACTCGATGACCTCGGCGCCGGCGTTGCGCAGCTCCTCGATGAGATGGAACATGGTGGCGGCGTCGATGGGCGTGCCCGGCTGTTCGGACACGGTGATCGTGACGCCCTTGCCCTGAGCCGGCAGACGCCCGGACAGGATGCCGGCGGTCTGCTCGTTCTGCTGCGCGATACGGCGCGCCTGCTCCTGCTTGTCGGCGGCCACCTTGATGGAGTCGAGCTGTTCGGTCAGCTCCGCCTTGCGTTCCTCGAGCTTGGTCACCTGCGTGCTGGTCTCGGTGAAGAGGCGCCTCAGCTCGTCCTCGGTCATCGACTCGTACGAGGACTGCGTGTTGTGCACCTGCACCATGTAGCCGAATCCGAGCAGCGCGCACAGCACCGCCACCAGCGCGCTGGTGATCAGGCGGGTGCGCGTGGCGTTCGCGTCCAGCCCCCCGCGCCCTCTGCGGTCGCGCCTGCCGCCCTTGCGCCGCACGGCGGGGAACACGCCCGTGTCGGTGCGGTCGTTCGCCTTGTCGCGGTGATGCCGGCGCCGCATCTGGCGCATGGCGTTCTCCCCGCCGTTGTCCGGTCGGGAATCGTCCCTGGGATCGTTGAGCTCGTTCGCGTCCTGCGTCATGGCGTCAGCTCCTGAACACGAAGCGGCGGATGGCCGAGACGTTGGAGAAGATGCGGATGCCCAGCACCACGATCACGGCCGTGGTGAGCTGCGAGCCCACGCCGAGCTGGTTGCCCAGGAACACGAGCAGCGTGGCCGTGACGACGTTGGAGAAGAAGGAGATCACGAACACCTTGTTGGAGAAGCTGCGTTCGAAGTAGGCACGGGCGGCGCCCAGCAGCGCGTCCAGCGCCGCCACCACCATGATCGGCAGGTACGGCTGCAGCACGATCGGGATGTCGGGCTGCAGGAAGATGCCAATCACCACGCCGATGATCAAACCCAGTACAGCAGCCATCTAGTCGACGCTCCTTGCATATGAGAGGTTCTTCGGTTCCGCCGCTTTCAGTGTAATCGTCTTCTGCGAGGAAATCTTCGGATAGATGCCGGCCTGTTCGAGCACGGCGTTGCGGCCTTCTCCCCCGCCGACGTCCACGGCGGCCCTGAGCGCGTCGCCGTCGCCGATGGCCTCGATGACGTACGGGCTTTCGATCTTGGTCAGGTCCACCAGGATCGTGCCGCCGGCCTTGCGGATCGCGCTCTGGATGCCGAGCCGGTTCCCGTTGACCGCGATGGCCTCGGCGCCGGCGCCCCACAGCTGCGACACGTACCACTGCAGGTCGCCGTCGGTGATCACGCGCAGCTGGGACGATGACGAGGCGTCGTCCGACTTCGCGGCCAGCGGATTGGCCAGGGTGACGGAGATGCCCGGCCCCTGCACGGCCACCGCGCCGATGGTCATCTCGTCGCGCAGCTGCGTGGGATCCACGGTGTCGGCGCCGACCTGGTCGGACAGGGCGTCGATCTGCCCGCGCAGGTCGCTCACGTCCTTCGTCAGGGCGTCGGAGCGCTGCGACACCTCCTCGATGCGGCTGATGTACCAGTCGCGCTGCTGCTTGCGCGGATCGGCGTGCAGACGCTGCACCACCACGGATCCGGCCACGCCCACGGCCACGCAGATGACGAACACGATGACGCGGGTGGCCCATACGGTGAACGCGGAGCGGGGCCGCTGGTCCAGCAGCGAGTCGGCGTACAGCGAGTCCATCGGGCGGTTGGTCAGGTCGTCGATGAGACGCAGGGAGTCGTCCGCGAGCCTGCGGCGGCGCGTGGCGTTCTGCGTGCGGATGCCCATGGGGCCTTCGGCGTACTGCCGCGTGAGTCCTAGGGCCCCCGCGGAGAACGTGGTGCGGCGTCGTCTGGGGGTGAACGATCCCGGGACGGGGATGCTCTCCGGGATCGGCTCGTTGCCGTCCGTGCCGCTCATGGCCGCGGATCCGCCTCGACCGCGGCGTTCCGCGTGGAGCGACGCTCGTCGCGGATCACGTCGTGCCCCTGCTTGAGGTAGATGATGCCCGCCATCCAGTACAGGGCCGCGCCCCAGATCAGTCCGGCGACGCAGATGAGATGCAGCGCGGTGGTGAGCCTGCCGGCCCACAGCTCGGCGATGATGAACGCCGGGATCGTCATCATGAGCACCGCGGTGCCGGCCTTGCCCACGAAGTGCACCGGCAGCGGACCGTAGCCGTACTGCGCGAGCACGAGGATCTCGATCGCCATGACCAGATCGCGCGCGCCCACCACGATGAGCACCCACCACGGGATGATCTGCGCGATGCCAAGCGCCACCACCGAGCAGAAGATGAGCAGACGGTCCGCGATCGGATCGAGAATCTGTCCGATCTTGCTCACCTGGTTGAATCGCCGCGCCACGATCCCGTCGAGCCCGTCGGACAGGGCTCCCACGGCGAGCACCACGAGGGCCCAGATCATCTCGCGGTGCACCACCAGCACGGCGAACACGGGGATCGTGAGGATGCGCAGCAGGCTGATGGCATTGGGTACGGTCCAGATCAGGTCCCGTGCCTCAGGACTGTATGCCGTGTCTTCCCGATGCGTTGTCAACGAATCAGCCTCCGTGATAAATGTGGGCGTCGCCGCGCGGCATGGGACCGCACGGCGACGCCGGAAACTACATGCGCGACGCCTGCAGCGCCGTGACGATGATGCCTCGGGCGCCCACTTCGTACAGGTCGTCCATGAGCTGGTTGACCTTCTTCTTGGGCACCATGACGCGCACGGCGTTCCACTGCTTGTCGTGCAGCGGGGAGATCGTGGGGCTTTCGAAGCCGGGGGTCACGGCCACGGCGGCGGCGACCTTGTCGACCGGGATGTCGTAGTCCATGAGCACGTACTGGTGCGCGGTGAGCACGCCCTGCAGGCGGCGGGTGAGCACCGTGAGGCGCGGGTCCTTCTCGTCCAGGCGCGGCGAACGGATGAGACACGCCTCGGAGTGCATGAGCGGATCGGCGAAGATGCGCAGGCCGGCATTCCTGAGCGTGGTGCCGGTGGAGACCACGTCGGCGATGAGGTCGGCCACGCCGAGTTGCACGGACGATTCGACGGCGCCGTCGAGATGGATGGTCTCGGCGCTGATGCCGTGCTCGGTCAGATAGTCGTGCACGAGCTTGTCGAACGTGGTGGCGACGCGCTTGCCTTCGATGTCCTCGAGGCGGCTGATGGGCGATTCGTTGGGGGCGGCGAAGCGGAACGTGGACGCTCCGAAGCCGAGAGGCATGTGCTCGAGCGCCTTGGTGCCGGAGTTCTTGAGCAGATCCTCGCCGGTGATGCCGACGTCGATCGTGCCGGAACCCACGTACACGGCGATGTCGAGCGGACGCAGGTAGAACAGCTCGATCTCGTTGTCCGGATCCTGCACCACGAGCTGACGCGGATTGGTGCGCAGACGGTATCCCGCCTCCGCGAGCATGTTCCACGCCGGTTCGGACAGCATGCCCTTGTTGGGCACGGCGATGCGAAGCATATCGGTCACTTTCCCTTCTCGTGCGATGCCCGCGGTCCCGCCGCGGGCCGACTTTGCCTTACAGGTTCTTGTACACGTCTTCGAGCGTGACGCCGTGCTTGATCATCATGACCTGCACGTGGTAGAGCAGCTGGCTCATCTCCTCGGCCATGCGCTCGTTGCCTTCGTATTCGGCGGCAATCCAGGTCTCGCCGGCCTCCTCCACGATCTTCTTGCCGATGAAGTGGGTGCCCTTGTCCAGCTCGTCGACGGTCAGCGACCCTTCGGGACGGGTCTTGGACTTCTCCAGCAGCTCGGCATAGAGCGATTCGAACGTCTTCATGATGATTGGGAATCCTTACTGTTGTGCCTGCGGGGACGCGCTCATGCGCGCGCAGGTGTCGCTTGTGTTGTCTGCGTCCGTTACGGCGGTCAGGCTCTGAACGCGGCCTCGGCCTTGGCGCGGATCTGGTCGATCGCCTCGGCGGGGCTGGGCGCGCCGTACACGGCGGAACCCGCCACCAGCACGTCGGCGCCCGCGGCGGCCACGATGTCGGCGGTCTTGGGGCTCACGCCGCCGTCCACCTGGATCCTCACGTCCAGTCCGCGGCGCGTGATCTCGTCGCGCAGGCGACGGACCTTGTTCATCTGGTTGCCGAGGAACTTCTGGCCGCCGAAGCCGGGCTCCACGGTCATGACGAGCACCATGTCGAACTCGTCGAGGATGTCGAACAGCGGCTCGACCGGTTCGGCGGGACGCACGGCGAAGCACGCCCTGACGCCCATGTCGCGCAGCTGGCGGGCGAGACGGACCGGCGCATGCGTGGCGCCCATGTGGAACGTCACGGAGGCGGCGCCGCACTTGGCGAACTCGGGGGCCCAGCGGTCCGGATCCTCGATCATCAGATGCACGTCCACGGGCAGGTCGGTGACCTCGCAGATGCGCTTGACGATCGGCTCGCCGAGCGTGAGGTTCGGGACGAAGTGATGGTCCATCACGTCGACGTGGACGAGATCCGCGTTGGCGATGGCCTTGAGGTCACGCTCGAGGTTGCAGAAATCGGCGGACAGGATGCTGGGTGCGATCTGAATGCTCATGGCTCCTCATTCTATGGACGGGTAGGTACGTCGTCGGGCTCGCCGTCCGGCCGCTCGGCAGGTTCGGCGTGGTTGTCGGGTTCGGCCTCGCGTTGCGCGTCCCGCGTCCGCGGACCGGCGGCACGGCCGTCGCCGTCCGACTCGAGCTCGGCCTCCATCTCGGTGACGGTGCGCAGCTTCTCGGCGAGCAGCGCGGCGGACTTGCCGTGCTGCATGATGAGCACGAGCGCCACGGCGCCGAGCACGAACACGACCATCGACACCCACACGTTGATGCGCACGCCGAGGAACGTGTGCGCGAAGTCGATGCGCAGCGCCTCGATCCAGGTGCGTCCCGCCGTGTACCACATCACGTAGATGGCGAACAGCGAGCCGGCCTTCAGCGCCCTGATGGCCTTCGACCCGATCCAGACGATGAGCAGCGCGCCGATCAGGTTCCAGATCATCTCGTACAGGAACGTGGGATGGAACAGCGTGCCGGTGGGGCAGGTCTGCCCGTCGTAGCACTGCTCGGTGGCGCCGATGGCGGCGCCCGCGGTGTTGAGCTTCAGACCCCACGGCAGCGTGGTGGGCGCGCCGTAGAGCTCCTGGTTGAACCAGTTGCCCAGACGTCCGATCGCCTGCGCGACCAGCAGCCCCGGGGCCACCGCGTCGCCCAGCAGCGCCATCGGATAGTGCTTGTGCCGGCACCACGCCCACGTGCCCAGAGCGCCCAGCAGGATGCCGCCCCAGATGCCCAGTCCGCCGTTCCAGATCTTGAACATCTCCACCCAGTTGCCGTTCGGGCCGAAGAACCGTTCCGGCGTGGTGACGATGTGGTACAGGCGCGCGCCCACGATGCCGCAGGGCACCGCGACGATGGCGATGTCCAGGATCTGGTCGAACGTGCCGCCGTAGCGTCGCCACCGCTTGGAGGTCATCCAGACAGCGGCGACGATCCCGGCAAGGATGCACAGGGCATAGAAGCGTATCGTCACCGGACCGATCTGGAACTGCGAGATCGTGGGAGACGGGATGTAAGCGAGATTCATGGTCCCTATCCTAGGCGGGACCCCTCTACCTGGCCCCGGCCACGCCGGCCACGAGCTCGTCGGTCTTCGCGGCGAGCCTGCTCAGCCCCTCGGCCTCATCCAGCGCGTTGCGGCCGGAATCGTCGAGCAGCTGGTGCACCAGCGCGGAACCGACGATCACGCCGTCGGCGTAGGCGCCCACCTTCGCGGCCTGCTCGGCCGTGGAGACGCCGATGCCCACGCACACGCGCCCGGCGCCGGCCCGGCGGGTGCGCTCCACCAGCTGCTCCGGGGACGAGCTCAGCGTGTTGCGCTCGCCGGTCACGCCCATGCGCGAGGCGGCGTAGACGAAGCCGCGGGCCGCCTTGGCGACGACCTCGAGACGTTCGTCGGCGGAGTCCGGGGAGACGAGGAAGATGCGGTCCAGGCCATGGCGGTCGGACGCCTCGATCCACTCCCCCGCCTCGTCCGGGATGAGGTCCGGGGTGATGAGTCCGGCGCCGCCGGCGTTCTCGAAGTCGCGTGCGAAGCGCTCGACGCCGTAGTGGTAGATGAGGTTCCAGTAGCTCATGATCAGCGGGGTACCGCCCGCGTTGGCCACGGTCTCCACGGCCCTGAACACGCCGTTGATGCTTTCGCCGTTGTTCAGCGCGATCTGGCTGGCCGCCTGGATGACCGGGCCGTCCATGACCGGATCGGAGTACGGCAGACCGATCTCGACGGCGTCGACGCCGTGCTCCACCAGCGTCCGGAACGCCTTCAGGGAGACCTCGGGGTCCGGGAAACCGTAGGGCAGGTAGCCGATGAACGCCGGGCGGCCGGCATTGTCGAGCCGCTCGAACATGGCCGCCGTGGGGCTGGGCCTGTGGCTGATGCCGAGGGGCTGTCCCGACGGCGTGGTTGCGGTGTTGCTCATGATGTGTGTCCTCTCCAACGTTGCATGTGTTCCGGATGCGGCGGATCAGGCGACCGTGTCGCCGTGCGCGCCGGTGACCTCGAGCGCCTTCGACTGCTCGTCGGTCAGGTAGCCGAACCACTTGCCGGCGGTGGCCATGTCCTTGTCGCCGCGGCCGGAGATGTTGATGATCATCACCGGGTGCTCGTAGCCCTTGGCCTTGAGATCGGCGGCGGCCTTGTAGGCGCCGGCCACGGCGTGCGACGACTCGATGGCCGGGATGATGCCCTCGGTCTGGCTCAGGTCGCGGAACGCGTTCATGGCCTCCTCGTCGGTGGCCCAGGAGTAGTTCACGCGGCCGATGTCCTTGAGCCACGCGTGCTCCGGGCCCACGGACGCGTAGTCGAGGCCGGCGGAGATGGAGTACGTGTCGAGCGTCTGGCCCTCGTCGGTCTCCAGCAGGTAGCTCTTGGCGCCCTGGAACATGCCGAGCTGGCCGGTGCCGGGCGCGAAGCGGATGGCGTGCCTGCCGGACTCGGGGCCGTTGCCGCCGGCCTCGTAGCCGTACAGGTTCACGCGCTCGTCGTCGAGGAACGCGTTCATCACGCCGATGGCGTTGGAGCCGCCGCCCACGCAGGCGCACACCGCATCCGGGTGGTCGATGCCGTACCAGTCCCTGAGCTGCTGCTTCGCCTCCTCGCCGATGACCTTCTGGAAGTCGCGCACCATCTCCGGGAACGGGTGCGGACCGGCCACCGTGCCGAGCAGGTAATGCGTGTCCTTGACGTTGGTGACCCAGTCGCGCAGCGCCTCGTTGATGGCGTCCTTGAGGATCTTGTCGCCGAGCGTCACCTCCACGACCTCGGCGCCCAGCATGCGCATGCGCGCCACGTTGAGGGCCTGGCGGCGGGCGTCGATCTGGCCCATGTAGATGCGGCACTTGAGGCCGAGCATCGCACACACGGTGGCGGTGGCCACGCCGTGCTGGCCGGCGCCGGTCTCCGCAATGACGCGCGTCTTGCCCATGCGCTTGACGAGCAGGGCCTGGCCGAGCGCGTTGTTGATCTTGTGCGCGCCGGTGTGGTTGAGGTCCTCGCGCTTGAGGAACACGCGCGGCGTGATGCCGACCTTCTCGGCGATGCGCGCGGCGAAGCGCGGCGCCTCGGTCAGCGGGCTCGGACGGCCCACGTAGCGCTGGTTGAGGGTGACGAGCTCCCTGGTGAACTCCGGGTCCGCCTTCGCCTCCGTGTAGACGCGCTCCAGTTCGTCGAGCGCGGTGATGAGCGCCTCGGGCACGTAGCGCCCGCCGAACTGTCCCCAGTACGGTCCCTGATGCGTGCTCAGCGGCGTGGTCTCGGATGCCTTCACTCTCTTACCTGCTTTCACTAGTCGTTCCACTGCAAGCGCATGGTCGTCGGCGGTGGCGACTCCCTCGCCCACCAGCACGGCGTCGGCTCCGGCGCGACCGTAGTCCTCTACCTCCACGGCGCCGAACACGCCGGACTCCGCCACCTTCACCACGTCCTCGGGAAGGTCGGCGGCCAGCTCGGCGTACCTGTTCACGTCCACGCGCAGATCCTTGAGGTTGCGCGCGTTGATGCCGATCACGCGTGCCCCGGCGCGGCGGGCGCGTTCGATCTCCTCGCGCGTGTGCGTCTCCACGAGCACGGTCATGCCCAGATCGTGGGCGAGGTCGAGCAGATGCTTGAGCTTGGCGTCGTCGAGCGCGGCCACGATGAGCAGCACCAGATCGGCGCCGTGGGCGCGCGCTTCCCACACCTGATAGTCGGTGACGATGAAGTCCTTGCGCAGCACGGGGATGCGCACCGCCTCGCGCACCTGGTCGAAGTCGTCGAGGCTCCCGAGGAACCGGCGTCCCTCGGTGAGCACGGAGATCGCGCTCGCGCCGCCGCGCTCGTACTCGCGCGCCAGCGCGGCCGGATCGGGAATGTCGCTCAGGTGGCCCTTGGACGGCGACGCGCGCTTGATCTCGGCGATCACGGGGATGCCGTCGGCGCGCTTGAGCCATCGGATCGCGTCGATCGGTGCCGGAGCTGCGACGGCAGCCTCCTTGACCTCCTCGAGCGGCGTGACCTTCTCGCGCGCGGCGGCGTCCTCTACGGCCCCCGCTACCAAATCATCCAGAACCGACATGTCCCTCCCTTTGTTTGGCGGATCATGCGACACTCTAAGCCCCGCCCGTCCGCCGAGGACGCGCCCGTCCTACATTCTGGGCGCGTCGGACGAATCGTGCGGCGCGTGCGCCCAGTCGACCACGGCCTCCACGTTGTTGCCGTCGGGGTCGAGCACGAACGCGGAATAGTAGCCGGGGTGGTACGGGCGCGGTCCGGGCCCGCCGTTGTCGCGTCCGCCCGCCGCCAGCGCGGCGGCGTGGAATTCCCGCACGGCCCGTTCGCTTTCGGCCAGGAACGCGATGTGCGTCACCGGGGACGGTTCGGTGGCGTCGGCGGAGTCGGCCGGGGACACGTAGAAGTCGGCATGCGGCGTGCCGTCGTCCACGCCGAACCCGAGCGTCGGCTCGTGATGCGCCTTGACGACGTATCCGAGCGGGGCCAAAGCCTTCCGGTAGAAGTCGATGCTGCGGGCCACGTCCCGCACGTGCAGCGTGAGATGATCGAGCATGGCCTCCAGCGTACGCCGGCCCGCCGTCGGCGCCAGCGTTCAGCCGCGCGGATCGCGCAGGCCGCGCAGCAGGGCGATCTCGTCGCGATGCGTGGTCTCGGTGAGCTCCTTGGTCTCCAGGATCATCGGCAGCTTCGCAAGATCCGGGTCGTTGACCAGCCGCGCGAAGAACGGGATGCCGAGCCTGCCGTCGCCGATGTTGGCATGGCGGTCCTTGCGCGAGCCGAGCCCGAACTGCGAGTCGTTGGCGTGGATGGCCTTGAGGCGGCCCAGTCCCACGGTCTCGTCGAATCGGCGCTTGACGCCGTCGAAGTCGCCGAGCAGGTCGTATCCGGCGTCGAACACGTGGCAGGTGTCGAGCGTGACGCCCACGCGGCCGCGCATCCCGGCGTCCACGGCGTCGATGATCGCCGCGATCTGCTCGAAGCTGCGCCCGCACTCGGTGCCCTTGCCTGCCATGGTCTCCAGCAGCACGGGCACGTCAGCGTCGGTCTGGTCGAACACGCGTTCGAGGCCGGCGGAGATGAGGCGGATGCCCTCCTCGGCGCCCTGCCCCACGTGCGAGCCGGGATGGATGTTGAGGTAGACGGGCTGGCCGCCCTGCGCGAACGCGCCGAGCAGCGTCAGGTCCTCGGCCATCGCGGAGACGGCGAACGCGCGCTTCGCCTCGTCCTTGGCGCACAGGTTGTACACGTACGGCGCATGCGCGACGATCGGCCCGTAGTGTTCGGCCCGCAGTTCCTCCCCCAGCCGTACGGCGCCGTCCGGCGTGAGCGACTTCGATCTGCGGCCGTACGGAGACCGCGGGAAGAACGCGAACGTGGTGCCGCCTTCGGCATGCGAACGCCTGAGCAGGGCCGGCCAGCCGCCGGTGGTGGACAGATGCGATCCGATGAGCAGTGCGTCTTGCGTCATGCGATTCACCGTAGCGTCGCGCGTTGACGTGGCCCGCGGGCGGGTGCGCGCGCCGCGCGACGTCTCGGGAATCTGCGATATCATGCACGCGGCTGCGCATGGACGTGCGGCACGGCATGAGGAAGGCGGATGGGATGAGGCGGATGATGCGCCGGGTGCGGGCCGCGGCGATGCTGCTGGAGGTCACGGTGGCCACGGGCGTGGCCGTGGGCGTCGCGGGATGGGCGTTCGCCGCCGCGACGGGGCTGGCGATCCGATGGCTGTGGCATGATCTGCCGCTCCGGCTGGGCGTGGGCTCCGTGCGCGACGCCGATCTGGCGCAATGGCCGTTCTGGTTCACGTTCCCGATCATGGCGGTGGGTGCGGTGCTGCTCATGGTGAACGAGCGGACGAACTCCGTGACCGTCACGCCGATCATGGGCGTGATCGACGAGGTGCGCAGGACGGGTCGATATGGCCGCCGCGCGCTGGTGCTGCCGTATTTCGTGGCCGCATGGCTGCCGCTGGCGTTCGGTGCGGCGGCGGGACCGGAGGCCGGGCTGGCGAACGTGGTCGCCTCGGCCGCGACGCGCTTCGGCGGCGCGATGCATGCCGCCGCGGCGGAATGCCTGCGCGCCATGCGCATCGGGGACGATCCTCGTCTCGACGGCGAGAAACGCAAGCCGGACGGCGCGCGCACAGCGGACGAGGACGAGGACTCCGCGCGGTCCGATGCGACGGTTTCCGACGCATCGGCGAAGACCGGGAAGAAGAACGCGCCGTCCGCCGAGCTGTCCGCCGCCGCACGACGCACGGTGGACGCCGCGGCCGTCGCATGCGGCGTCGCCGTGTTCTTCGGGCTCGGGCGTCTGACCGGTTACGGTCTCGCACTGCCGCGACTCTCCCCCATCCGTTGGCATGCGCAGGACGCGCTCTGGGCCGTGCCCGCGCTGATCGCCGGCATCGCTGCAGGCGCGCTGTTCGTCGGCATGACACGGCTGAGCCGGCTCGTCGCCGAACGGTTCGGCGACCACGTGCTGACGCGCGATCTGGCGGTGGCGCTCGTAGTGTCCGCCGCGAGCTGCACGCTGCCGTTCATGCTGTTCTCCGGCGAATCGGATCTCGACCTGCTCGTGGCGCACGCCGCGCAGGCCGGTCCCGTGCTGCTGGCGCTGATCGCCGTCGCACGGTGCGTGACGGCGCCGCTGTGCATCGGCATGGGATGGCGCGGCGGCCAGTTCTTCCCGATGATCTTCGTCGGCGTGACGCTGGGCTACGCGCTGGGAGGCGCGACCGGAGCCGATCCGGTGTTCTGCGCCGCATGCTCCTCCGGCGCGCTGATCGCCATGGTGATCCGTCGTCCGCTCATCGCCTCCCTCATCATGATGCTCGTCATGCCGCTCCCCTCATTCCCCCTGCTGCTCGCTGCCGCCTATGCGGCGAGCCTGGTGCCGCTCCCCCGCACGTTCGACGGCGTTCCCGCGCTGCGGCCGCATCTGCCTGACCGCATGCTGCGCCGTATGCCGCACCGCACGCACTGAGCGGATCACGTCCCGCGCGCGGCGGATTGAGCGGATCCGGTTCGCGGGAACCGGGATTCGCCTAGTGCGGGACTGGCTCCGCTCAATCCACGTCAGACGGGAACCGGATCCGCTCATTCCGCGAGGAACGCCATGAGGTTCCGCGCGTATTGAGCGGATCCGGTCCCCTGATGCGGCAATGCGTCCACATCCGAATCCCTCGAACGGCGAATCGTCGCCTCTGCGGACCGCGGCCGTTCGATCTGCACCGCGCCGGTCCCCGGATAAGCCCTCTGGCATCGGTGCCGCATCGGTGTGTTGTGATGCAGATGCCCGTGAACATGCATCAGTCGGTTTGTGGATTGTGCGGATGCGTATACTTGATGAAATTGGATATTCTGTGATATAAAGTAGATTGTATATATGAGGTAGATTGTCGGAATCCGGTGTCCGGGCCGGCCTTGCACCGGCCCGGACACCACGCCCGCAACTCTTCGGAAGGAGCGAACCATGACCGCGGAACTCGATCCGGTGATCCACCCGGCTTCCCGACTGAGGATCATGACCACGCTCGTCGCCGCGGGAGAAGGCAAGGCGATGCCGTTCGCGCTTCTCGCCGAACGTCTCGACATGACGCCGGGCAATCTCTCGGTGCATCTGACGAAGCTCGAAACGGCCGGATACGTGCGCATCGACAAGACGTTCAGAGGACGCAAGCCCGCCACGTACGCGGTGCTCACGCACGCCGGCGGTCTGGCCTTCGCCCGCTATCTGACCGCTCTCAAGACGCTGCTCGATCCCGTCAGGGAAGGCGTCGGGGACAACGACGCGACGAACTGAGGCGTCTCGCGCACGCCGTGTCATGCACGTCATGACGGATCCTCCCCACGCATCGTCCGCGCGGATAGCATGAAGGCATCACCGGACGCGACGGCGCGCCGGATACGGAAGGCAAAGGCGGTGATCCCCATGACCGGCAGCGGCAATACCCACATCGGCGGCGTGGCCGCAAGACGCATCGTCCGCGCGACCGCATCGGCGGCCGCGGCCGTCGCGATCCTCTCCTGCTCGTGGGCCTGCGGCGGAGGCGGCCGCGTTCCCGGAGCGGGCGACGGATCCATGGGCGCCCGGGAGCTGTCCGGGCGGACGTCCCGCCGCTTCACGCGCAGCGAGATCGTCGAGCTGGCGGATTCCTGCAACGAGCGTCTCGCACCGGAACGTCCGTTCTCGGTGGAGGAACGGAGCCCGGGAACCACGGAGAAGCATCCGCCCATGAACGTCCTGATCGCCGTCGCGGCCCCCCGCCGCCGCGGCGACGGCACGGCGGACGCATACGAGACGACGCCGGAGTTCGTCTGCATGGCCGATGCCCTGAACATGCCCGCAGCCACGCGCGGCGAGCTGGCGGATTCCATGCGACGGCAGGACACGGACGCAGCCGAACCGCTGTCCTGGAACGATCTCGGATTCCGCGGATGGCACGATGCCGGCGGCGACGCCCATCTGGTGCTGACGTGGTACGACCCCGCCGCGGCGGAACGGTAGCGCACGAACGGGGCAGGAATGCCGGAGACGGACGAGTGAGCCTCCCGTCCGCCCTCTGTTCGCACACCGTGTTGACTTTCGTCAGCCGCCTCCATATCATTCGAACGACACGTTGTTGATTCGGATATGGAGATCGTCATGGTCAGGAAGCGCAACACCGGCACCGAGGCCAAGATCAAGGTCGCGTTCACGCAGCTGCTCAAGGAGAAGGGCTTCGACGCGATGACGGTGAGCGACATCGCGCGCATCGCGGGCATCAACCGCGGCACGTTCTACATGCACTACATGGACAAGTTCGACTTGCGCCAGCAGCTCCTCGACAACGCCCTGTTCGATCTGCGCCGCATCCTCACCGATTCCGAGGCGTCGGGCGCCGCGGCCGTCCCGCAGCCCGGAACCGCGGCCCGCCAGCACCCGAGCGTGCTCGACGTGATCTCCCCGCAGTCCACGCTGGCCGCGCTGCGCTACATCCGCAACGACGCCGCGTTCTTCGACGCGGTCACCCGCAGCGGCCACGACATGACGATGTACGAGGAGACCAAGAAGATCCTGCGCCGGCTGCTCGAGGAGAAGGCTGAAGCGATGCACATCCGCCCCGCGCTCGGCGCGATCCCGCATGAATACGGCACCGAGGTGGTGGTCTCCTCCGTCACGTCGATCATCTGGCTGTGGGTGCGCCGCGGCTTCACGGAGTCCCCGGAGGAGATCACCAAGTACATCGAGATCAACAAGCGCATGACGCCGCTGTCGCTGCTGCGCTAGCGGCGTCTCCCCGCGCCTCAGGCCGCCGGTCCTACTGCAGCGTGCCGCCCTTGGCGTAGTCGATCGAGTACCCGTTGGCGGTGTTCCACACGGTCACGTGCTGGTCGATCGATCCGTCGGACGTGCGGATGTCCACGGTCACGGTGCGCGGCAGCAGCTCGTTGCCCGTGTAGTTCGGCGTGGCCATGTACGTGATCGTGCCGTCGGGATGCTTGTCGATCCAGTCGCGCGCCTCGGTCTCCGTGTACGCCATGCCTCCGGCGGGGTTGTTCTTCCCCACGTTCTGGGTGCGGGTGCCGGTGACCATGTTCTCCGCCTTGTCCGCGCCGCCCAGCGACTTGGCGATGAGGTGGCTCTTGTTGAACAGGTAGCCGTGGTAGCAGGTGTTCTTCGGACAGGTGGACTTGTCCTGTGCGCACGTGTTGTCCGCGGTGAGGTTGATGTCCACCTCGGGGTTCCTCTTCGGCCAGCCGGTGATGGTGCTCGGCATGTCGCGGTCGCGCTCGGAGCCGTCGTCGCGCAGCTGCTTGGTGATCACGCCGACGGCGCGGCCGGAGCGGCCGAGCGAGTCGGGCTGCGCATACGTGATCTCGCCGGCGGCGGGCAGGGTGACGCCCGTGAAGTCGGCCTTGCCCGTGACCGTGTAGTAGTCCGGCGCGGCGGCCAGCGACCATTCGGTCACCTGCGCGCCCGAGGACGCCGAAGGGCCGATCAGATCGCCGATCGCGGACGGGTCCACGGCGCATCCGGCCGGGACGAGCAGGGTGACGGCCGCCAGCAGCGCGGCGGCGATCTTCCTCAGATGCATGCAGGCTCCTTCGATGGACGTTCGGGATCGCCGAACGGATGGAATCGAACAGATTTTCGACTCGGACCATTATGCGGCATCGTGGGACGTCGGCGGGACACGGCGCGTCGGAACCGATCCGCGGTCCACGTCCGCGGCCGCAGTGTGGACGCCAAGGGGGTATAAGCGGAGACGCTGTTGGCCCTGAGGGGTATTAATTGCTCTTATGACTATTCTCCAGCTGCGCTACATCGTCAAGATCGTCGAATGCGGGTCCATGAACGAGGCCTCGCATGAGCTCTACGTCTCACAGCCGGCGCTGAGCTCGTCCGTCAAGGAGCTCGAGAACGAGCTCGGCATCGAGATCTTCACGCGCCACTCGCAGGGCATCGCGCTGACGGTGGACGGCGCCGAATTCCTCACCTACGCCCGTCAGGTGCTCGACCAGGCCGACCTGCTCGAGGAGCGCTACAAGCACGCCAAGCCGCGCAAGCAGCTGTGCACGGTCTCCACGCAGCACTACATGTTCGCCGTCGAGGCGTTCGTGGAGATGATCAACTCCATCAAATCCGACGAGTACGAGTTCACGATCCGCGAGACCCGCACGCGCGACATCATCAACCAGACCGCGAACATGCAGTCCGACCTCGGCATCATCTACCTGTCCGACTTCAACAAGGACGTGATCGGCAAGCTGCTGCGCGAGAAGCACCTCGCGTTCCACCCGCTGTTCCGCGCCCCGCTGCACGTGTTCCTGGCGCGCACCAACCCGCTGGCCGCCAAGAAGAAGATCACCATGGAGGATCTGAAGCCCTATCCGTTCATCCAGTACGAGCAGGGCGAGGAGGGCAGCTTCTACTTCTACGAGGAGGCGGTCTGGCCGGACTACTCCCCCAAGCAGATCAACGTGACCGACCGCGCCACGATCCTCAACTTCATCATCGGCCTCAACGGCTACACGGTGTGCACGGGCATCGACAACGGCGACCTCAACAACGAGAAGATCGTCACCGTGCCGCTCGAATCCGACGAGACCATGCTCGTCGGCTGGATCACCAACGAACGCGCCAAGCTCTCCGCCGCCGCGGAGACCTATCTGAGCAAGCTCAAGTCCGTGGTGGCCGACCACGGCTACAACCTGATCGACTAGTCCGCCGATCGTTCGGACCGGCGTTCGGCATCCCGCTGTGACTTCGGCACCCGCTCCCCCACTGTATTGCACGTCGGCAATACAGTGGGGGAGCGCTGTTATGCACGCACGTAGTACAGCGAAATTCCGAGGGACGCGGCCCCACGGAACCCGTCCCGATAGCCCGCCATCGATTATTCCGATATCCGCCGTGGGCGTATCGGCCGTGTCGGTATATCTCAGCATGATATATTTCCTAATGAGTTGATGCGCCGCACGCGGCGTGAAGCAGTCACCATCAGGAGGAAAGCATGTCCAAGAAGATCCTGTTCATCGTCGGCTCCCTGCGCGAGCAGTCCTTCAACAAGGAGCTCGCTGGTCTCGCCGAGGCCGATCTCAAGGCCAAGGGCGCCGAGGTCTCCTACCTCGACTACGCGGACGTCCCGCTGTTCGACCAGGACGACGAGTACCCCACCCCGGCCGCCGTGACCCGCGTGCGTCAGGAGGTCGTGGACGCCGACGCCATCTGGATCTTCTCCCCCGAGTACAACTACAGCTACCCGGGCGTGCTGAAGAACCTGCTCGACTGGCTGTCCCGTCCGCTCAAGGACTATGACTTCGGCGGCCCGACCGCGCTGAGCGGCAAGACCGTGGCCCTCGCCTCCATCGCCGGCCAGTCCGCCGGCAAGGGCGTGCGCTCCAAGCTGGCCGAGCTGTTCAGCTTCGACTTCACCAAGAACACGCTCGTCGACGGCGAGGGCACCGGCGCCTCCCTCGCGCCCGAGGCGTTCACCACCGGCAAGAACGAGTTCACCGAGGAGACCAAGCAGGCCCTCGCCAAGCAGGCCGACGATCTGCTGGCCGCGCTGAACGCCTGATCGTACCGACGCTCGGCGTCAATATGTAAGTGAGGCTCCGACGGATGCATATCCGTCGGAGCCTCACTCGCTATTCGCGCGGTTCGGGGGCGCCCGTGGCGCACGCGCAGATCAGGCGCCGTATTCGGCGAGGTACGCGTCGGCGGCGGCCTTGATCCGCGGCGTCACGTACGGCTCGCCGGACGCGGTGGCGATGTGCTGGCCGGCTTCGAAGATCTCGCGCACGTTGGCGATGGAGAACACGGGGAAGCCGAACTCCGCCTCCACGGCCTTCACGGCCGACGTGTCGGAATCCTTCGTCTTCTCCATGCGGTCCACGGACAGCACGAGGCCCACGACCTCGACGTCCGCCTCGGCCCTGAGCTTGGGGATCACCTCGCGCACGGCGGTGCCGGCGGTCATCACGTCGTCGACGAGCAGCACCTTCATGCCGTCCGTCAGCTGCGTGCCCACCATCATGCCGCCGTCGCCGTGGTCCTTCTTCTCCTTGCGATCGAACGTGTAGCCGATCTCCATGTCGTGCGCGCCGGTCAGCGCGATCGCCGTGGACACGGCCAACGGGATGCCCTTGTAGGCGGGGCCGAACACGGTGTCGATGTCCGCGGGCAGGTTGCCGGCGGCGATCTCGGACGCGATCTTCTCGGCGTAGAACGCGCCGAGCGTGGCGATCTTGCGGCCGTCGTTGAACGCGCCGGCGTTGATGAAGTACGGCGACCTGCGGCCGGACTTGAGGGTGAACTCGCCGAACTTGAGCGCTTGCGAGGCGAGCAGGAACTCGGTGAAGCGATGGTCGAGGCTCGTGGTGGTCATGTGGATGATGCTCCTTCGGTTGGTGCGGGATTGCTCTTGCGGAACGCCGTCAGCGCCATGTCCTGCCGGCGGCGAGCTTGGCGGCGAGCTCGGGGCGGTCGTCCAGCAGGTCGTCCAGCTCGCGCGCCACGCGCAGCGGCGCGATCGGATCGAACAGCGCGGCGGCGCCCACCTCCACGGCGTTGGCGCCGGCGTACAGGTACTCCAGCGCCTTCTCGCCGGAGTCGATGCCGCCGATGCCGATGATCGGCACCTCGGGCAGCGCGGTGCGCACCTGCCACACGCGCGCCAGGCCGATGGGCAGCACGGCCGGCCCGGACACGCCGCCGGTCACGTGGTCGATGATCGGTCTGCCGGTGCGGACGTCGATGCGCATGCCGACGACGGTGTTGATGAGGCTCAGCGCGTCCGCGCCCGCCTCCACCGCGGCTCGCGCGGGCAGGGTGATGTCGGTGACGTTGGGCGTGAGCTTGACGATCATCGGCTTGTCCGTGAGCTCGCGCAGACGGGAGATGAGCCGGTAGAGCGCGTCCGGGTCGGCGCCCACGCTCATGCCGCCGTGGCTCACGTTCGGGCAGCTCACGTTGATCTCCAGCATGTCCGCCGGGGAATCGGCGAGCTTCTCCACCACCTGCGCGTAGTCGTCGTCGCAGTGGCCCGCCACGTTCGAGATGACGGTGGCGCCCGCCGCCTTGAGCTTGGGCAGGTCGTCCACCAGATAGTGGTCCACGCCGGGATTCTGCAGTCCCACGGCGTTGATGTTGCTGCCGGGCCCCTCGGCGGTGCGCACGCCGGGGTTGCCCTCCCACGGCACCGGGGAGACGCCCTTGGTGCACACCGTGCCGAGCTGGCTCACATCGTAGAACCAGCGCACGGCGGCGTACTGGAACGTGCCGGAGGCGGTGCCCACGGGGTTCTTCCACGTCACGCCCGCCACCACGGTGGGATGCTTCCACTCGTGCGCCTCGTACGGGTTCATCGCCGGCTTGTCCATCGTCGCGGTCGAAGTCACGTTCGCCATCGTCTCACTCCCATCCCAGCTGCTCGCGGGTGAACACCGGGCCGTCCGAGCACACCTTGAGCCGTCCGTCCACGGTGTCCACGGTGCACAGCACGCACGTGCCGTAGCCGCAGCCCATGTGCTGCTCCATGCTCAGCTGGCAGGGCAGATCGCGCTTCGCGGCCCACGAGGCCACGGCCTTCATCATCGGCAGCGGTCCGCAGGAGAGGATCGTCACCTTGCCGCCGGATCCCAGCAGCGCCTCCTCGTGGCGGTCGAGCAGCGTGATCACGTTGCCCTCGGACTCGTCGATGCTCAGCGTGGTGTCCGCGTAGCGGCCCACGTACCGGTCCGCGAAGTGCTCGTTGCGGTAGCCGAACACCGCGGTGCAGGTCACGTCGTCGCGGTCGGCGAGGCGCTGCGCCGTGTGGATGAGCGGCGGCACGCCGAGTCCGCCGCCTACGAGCACATAGTGCGCGGCCTCCCTGACGTTGAACGGACGGCCGAGCGGTCCGAGCACGTCGATCATGTCGCCGGGCTCGAGCCTCGCCAGATCGGCGGTGCCCTTGCCGATGACCGCGAAGATCACGCTCACCTCGTCGCCGTCCACTTCGCTCACGCCGAACGGGCGCGGCATGGGCCTGAGCGGGTCGGGGCTGAACAGGTCCACGAACTGTGCGGGCCTGGCGTGTTCGGCGACGTACGGGTCGCGGAACGCGAGGCGCGTCACGCCGGGGACGAGTTCGTCGACGCGGGTCACCCGCACGGGGTGGCGCGGCGGGAAGAATCCGGCCGCTGTGGCCTGCGCCACGATGTCCGCGGCGGGCGGTGCGGACGGTGCGGTTGCGGTGGGGGTGGTCATGGTTGAATCCTTCTGATGCTGATGGTCGTGATTGCGGTACGTGGGCCTCGGAACGTGCCGGAGGCGCGGCGGTCGCGGGTCAGCGGTACACGGCCACGCGCAGGCTGTCGCGCATGTCGATCGCGGCGGCGCGCGCCGATTCCGCGACGAGGTCCAGCGCCTCGTCCGCGCTCATGGCCTCGCCGTACGATCCGGTCTTCTTCCAAGCGCCGATGATGCCGCGCGACGAGTTGACGATCGCGCCGGAGCCGTCCTGATCGAACATGCCGGCCACGTCGGCCGCCGTGCCGCCCTGCGCGCCGTAGCCGGGCACGAGGAAGAACGTGTGCGGCATGCGCTCGCGCAGCGCCCTGCCCTCCTCGGGATGCGTGGCGCCCACGACGGCGCCGACGCGCGAGTAGCCGCGCTTGCCGCGCGTGGATTCGCCCCAGCGCTCCACGAGGTCGGCGACGTGCTCGTACACCTTGCCGCCGTCGGCCAGCTCGAGTTCCTGGATCTCGCTGGAGGACGGGTTGGAGGTGCGCACGAGCGCGAAGATGTCCTTGTCAGCGGCGGCCGCGGCGTCGACGAACGGGGTGATGCCGTCGGTGCCGAGGTACGGGTTGACGGTGACGGCGTCCTCGTGCCACGGGTCGTACTCCCCCACGCCGCTCAGGTGATGCGCGTAGGCGGCGGCCGTGGAGCCGATGTCGCCGCGCTTGATGTCGCCGAGCACGTACAGGCCCTGTTCGCGCGCGTACTCGCAGGTCATCGTGTACACGTCGACGCCGCTGGTGCCGAGCGCCTCGTACATGGCGATCTGCGGCTTGACGGCGGGCACGATGTCGGCCACGGCGTCGATGACGGCGCGGTTGAATTCGTAGAACGCGACGGCGAGCTGCGCCGCGGGCGCCTCCTCGTCGCTTTCGACTTCGCCGCGCACCTCGTCGGCGAAGCTCGCCACCACCTGCGGGGGCACGAGCGCCTCGGTGGGGTCGAGTCCGACGACGCTGGGGTTCTGCTTCGCCTCGATCGCCTCGATCAAGCGGTCCATATCGGTTCCTTTCCTCGAACGTTCCTGTGCGCGTCCCGTGGCGCGCGTTCCGCCGCGGCCCGTCGCCGCGGCATGCGGCTACGCGTGCAGCCTGCTGAAGGCGAGCCCGGAGCCGATGATCGTGGCCAGCGGGCGGCCCGTCACGTCCCATCCGCCGAACGGCGTGTTGCGCGCCTTGGAGTGGAAGCGCTCCGGATCCACGGTCCACGCCGCGTCGGTGGCGAGCACCACGAGGTCCACGGCGTCCGGATCGTCCACCCTGGACAGGTCCAGCAGCCGGTTGCGGCTCTCCGCGCCGGTGCCGGGACCGTCGGGTTCCCCGCCATGCGCCTCGTTGGGCGCCGGCTCGGAGAACGCCTCCACGAGGGCGGCCACGTCGGTGGCCTCGTGCCCCATGAGGCGCTCGGGCGCCACGGACATGAGCTCGATCAGGCGCGCGTCGGAGATGTGTCCGCCGTCCACGAGCACCCTGTGCGCCACGCCGTACGCGCATTCGAGTCCGATGATGCCGTTGGGCGCCTCGAGGAATCCGCGTTCCTTCTCCTCGAGCGTGTGCGGCGCGTGGTCGGTGGCGAGCATGTCCACGGTGCCGTCGGCGATGGCCGCCACGGTGGCCTCGCGGTCCGCCTCGCTGCGCAGCGGCGGGTTCATCTTGGCGAGCGTGCCGTATTCGAGCAGCGCCTCGTCGCTCAGCGCCAGATAGTGCGGCGCGGTCTCGCAGGTGACGGGCAGGCCTTCGGCCTTGGCCCTGCGGATCGCGTCGAAGCTGATGGCGGTGCTCACATGCTGGAAGTGCACGTGCACGCCGGTCTCGCGCGCCTTGGCGATGTCGCGCTCCACCACGCGCAGCTCGGTGTCCTCGGGGATGCCGGGCACGCCCAGCCTGCGGGACACGGAGCCTTCGTTGACGGCGCCGGCGTCATGGTGCTCGCAGTGCTCGATGAGCGGCAGGCCGGACTCCTTCGCCAGCGCGAACACGTCGTCCAGCGTGGCGGGCGTGACGGCCGATCCGTCGTCGCTGATCGCCGTGACCGGGTGCGCGAGCTGGGCGGCGTCCTTCGTCTCGTCGTCCACGCCGGGCATGTAGCGGCGCCAGCGCGCGAATTCGGTCGCCTCGCGCCCCGCACGGCCCTTGGACGCGCACACGCACAGGTCGTAGCGCACGGGCAGCGCCACGTCGTGCGCCTCGCCGTAGTGCTGCAGGTAGTCGATGACCGTGCCGTAGCCGGCGTCGAGCACCTCGCTGGCGCCCGGCTCGCCTGCGCGCACGGGTTCGCCGTCCATCGCAGGCACGGTGTTGGGCATGACGAGCACGTTCGTGTAGCCGCCGGACGCCGCCGCCGCGCATCCGGAGACCATGGACTCCTTGTAGGTCTGGCCGGGGTCGCGGTAGTGCACGTGCGGGTCCGCGAATCCGGGGGCGAGCGTGAGCCCCGTGGCGTCGACGTCGCCGTCCGTCGCGGCGCCGTCCTCGGCGAACAATCCGGCGTGCGCGCTGGGCACGACCAGATCGATGACCTCGTCGGTGTTCCACACCTTGATGTTGCGCAGGGTCAGCATTTCGGGTTCCCTTCCGTTCTCGTCTTGCTGCGGCATCTCGATTCAGTGCCCGTCGTCGCCGTTCCGGGCGTCCGGGCCGGCGACGACGGCGGGCGGCGTCAGAGCTTGGCCTCCTCGTCGCAGTAGTCGCAGCGGTACTCCTGCTTGGCGGTGTGCGCGAGGTGGAACATCTGGTCGATGCCGCGTTCGGTCCTGGTCACGCAGCGCGGGTTCACGCAGGTGATGACGTTGACCATGTGCTCGGGCAGGTTCGGCTTGATCTTCTCCACGATCCTGCCTCCGCGCACCACGTCCACGGTGGCCTGACGCGCCACGAATCCGAGCACGTCGAGGTTCACGTCCTCGGCGTCCTCGATCTTGATGATGTCCTTGGAGCCGTACAGACGGCTGTCGGTGTTCATGATGAGCGCCAGCTTGGTGGTGGACGGGTCCACGTCGAGGTACTTGAGCACCTTCAGGGCCGTGCCCGCGGGCACGTGGTCGATGATGATGCCGTTCTGGATGCTGGTGACTTCCATCAGGCCTGAACCTCCTTGGGATCGAGCGGAACGTAGCCGGGCAGCTCGTCGCCGAGCAGCGAGCTTTCGAGCGCCATGCGCATGAGCATGCCGTTCTTGACCTGCTCGAAGTAGGCGGCGCGCGGGTCGTTGTCCACCTCCACGGCGATCTCGTTGATGCGCGGCAGCGGGTGCAGCACGGCCATGTCCGGCTTGGCGAGGGCGAGCTTCTCCTCGTCGAGGATGTAGGTGTCGCGCAGGCGCAGGTAGTCGTCCTCGTTGAAGAAGCGCTCCTGCTGCACGCGCGTCATGTACAGCACGTCGAGGTCGCCGATCACGGCGGCGAGGTCCTTGACCTCCACGTACGTGCAGCTCGGCGTGGCCTTGATGCGGTCGATCACGTACTGCGGGGTCTTGAGCTCGTCCGGGCTGATGAGCACGAAGTTCACGTTGCCGAAGCGGCACAGCGTCTCGATGAGCGAGTGCACGGTGCGGCCGAACGTGAGGTCGCCGCACAGGCCCACGGTGAGGTTGGTGATGCGCCCGAAGCGCGACATGAGCGTGGCCAGGTCGGCGAGCGTCTGTGTGGGGTGCATATGGCCGCCGTCGCCGGCGTTGATGACCGGCACGGATGCGGCGCGGGAGGCGACCAGCGCGGCGCCCTCCTTGGGGTGGCGCATGGCGACGATGTCCACGTAGTTGGAGACGGTCTTGAGCGTGTCCGCGATCGACTCGCCCTTGCTCACGGAGCTCAGCTGCGCGCCGGCGAAGCCGATCACGCTGCCGCCGAGGCGCAGCATGGCGGTCTCGAAGCTCAGACGCGTGCGCGTTGACGGCTCGTAGAACAGGGTGGCCAGCACGCGGCCGTCGCACGTGTGCGCGACCTCGCGCCGGTGTGCGTCGATGTACGCGGCCTTGTGCAGCAGCTCTTCGATCTGACGGGTGGAGATGTCGTCCAGAGTGACGAGGCTGCGACCCTTGAGCGGAACTTCAGGTTGTTCTGACACGGCTCACCTTTCTCATGCGTTGCGTGCGTTGCAAGGTGGCCACGTTGATGTGACCTTGTCAAGGGTAATCTACTTGCGCGACATGGCGTGTTCACCCGCCGTCCATGCCGCGTCCGTTCGCCTGTCCGCGTCTGGCCGACGTGCTGCGGACTGCAGTGGATCCGGCCGCACACTGCGGAATGAGCGGTTCCAGTCTCCGCACACCGCGGAATGAGCGGTTCCAGTCTCCGCACACCGCGGAATGAGCGGTTCCAGTCTCCGCACATCGCAAAATGAGCGGATCCAGTCCCGGGCGGACCGAATCGGGGCCGTACGGAACCAGATCCGCTCATTCCGCGCGCCATAAGGACTGGATCCGCTCATTCCGCGCGGATGTCCTGAGCCGGCGTTCGCGTCAGCGGCTGAAGCGCGTGTGGCGGCGGCCGGGGCGCACGGACAGCACGCGCACCGGCGCCTTGGGCGCGACCGGCTTGGTCTTCGAGATGCCGTAGAACAGGCGTTCGACGACCTCGCGGCAGCGGCGCATCATGCCCAGCAGCTCGTTGTCGAACTGCTGGCCTCGGTGCGCGTCGTGCCCGAGGTACACGGCGATGCCGCCCAGCGAGTACATGTCGTCGGGCAGGATGTCCGCCTGGTTGGCGCGTCCGCTCCACAGGTAGTTGCCGTTGCGCGCGGCCGTGCACATGCGCCAGGTCTGTTCGAGGATCCTCGCGTCGCCCACGTCGATGAGATGCAGCGCGACCAGCCGTTCGAGCGCATCGAGCGTGCCGCACACGCGCAGCTCCTCGTGCTCCCCCGCGTGCCGCAGCTGCAGCAGCTGCACGGTCCACTCCACGTCCGAGAGCCCGCCCTTGCCGAGCTTCAGGTGGCGGTCGCGCCGCACGCCGCGCGGCAGTCGTTCGGCCTCCATGCGCGCCTTGAGCTTGCGGATGTCCGCGAGCTGGGCGGCGGTGAGCGGCTCGTCCGAATAGCGCAGCGGGTCGGCGATCTCGGTGAGGAAGTCATGGCCGAGCACGGCGTCGCCGGCGGCGAACCGGGCGCGCAGCAGCGCCTGGTGCTCCCACGTGCTGGCCCATGACGCGTAGTATTCGCGGCAGGAGGCGTACGAGCGCACGATCGGCCCGTTCTTGCCTTCCGGACGCAGGTCCAGATCGAGTTCGATCTTCTGCTCCACGGACGTGGGCCCGGCGAGGATCTGGCGCATGTCGTCCACCACGGCCTTGGCGAACACGCCCGCCTCGTGATCGTCGGCACCGTCGGCGGGACGGTAGACGAGGATCGCGTCGGCGTCGGAGCTGAAGTTCACCTCGCCGCCGCCGTAGCGCCCCATGGCGATGACGGCGATCGAGGCGGCCGGCGCGTCCAGTCCACGCTGCGCAACCTGATGGCGCAGCCCCCAGTCGAGCGAGGCCTGGATCACCGCGTCGTACACGTCGGTCATGCCCTTCAGGCTAGCGGCGTCGTCGATCACGCCGCTCATCCACGCCAGCCCGATGCGTTCGATCTCGTGGCGGCGCATGGCTCGCAGCGACGTGGCGAAGTCGTTGATGCTGCCCTCGTTGCGCTCCAGCGTGGCGCGGCACTGCACGTCGAGGCTCCCGCGCGTGCGCACGGCGAGGTCGTCGTCGTTGCCGAGCCATGTGATCGACTCGACCGACTTGGTCAGCGCGTCGCCGAGGAAGCGCGAGTTGGACAGCACGTGGCACAGGCGCTGCGCGGCGGACGGCGAGTCGCGCAGGAACCCGAGATATTCGCTTTCGGTGCCGAATTTCTCCTCGAGCTTGCGCCAGCCGAGCAGGCCCATGTCCGGGTTCTGGCCGTTGCCGAGCCACGAGAGCACCGCGGGCAGGATGATGCGGTTGATCTTGGCCGCGCGGGAGACGCCGCTGGTCAGGGCGGCCACGTGGCGCATGGCGCTGTCCGGATCGGCGAATCCGATGGATGCGAAGCGTGTGCGCGCCGCGTCGGAGCTCAGCGTCACCTCGTCGGACCCGGCCTGCGCGGCGATGGGCAGCATGGGGCGGAAGTAGATGTCCTGATGCAGCTTGCGCACCTCGCGGCGCACCGCGTCGAACTCCTCCACGAGCTCCTCGGGGTGCTTGCCGAGCGCGCGGGAGAGCCTGCGCAGCTCGGCGTTGCGAGCGAGGGAGTCCCTGTCGATCTGGCGCTTGCGTTCGATGCCGCCGAGGCTGCCGGCGCCGAGGTCCGGGAACAGGTGGGTGCGCTTCAGGGCCCACATCTGCTGGCGGTGCTCCAGCACGCGCTCGAACCGGTAGTCGTGCGAGAGCCTCACCGCCTGCTTGCGCGAGACGTAGCCGCCGTCGGACAGCGCCTGCAGCGACTGCAGCGTGGACGTGGTGTGCAGCGACTCGTCGGTGCGCCCGTGCACGAGCTGCAGCATCTGGACGGTGAACTCCACGTCGCGCAGGCCTCCGCGGCCGAGCTTGATCTCGCGGTCCTTGAGCGGCGCGGGGATGAGGTCCTCCACGCGCTTGCGCATCTGCTGGCAGTCGTACACGAAGTTCTTGCGGGTGGACGCGGACCAGACGAACGGGCGCGTCATCTCGTAGTAGGCGCGGCCGAGCTCCTGGTCGCCGGCCACGGGGCGCGCCTTGAGCAGCGCCTGGAACTCCCAGCTTTCCGCCCACTGCTCGTAGTAGCCCTGATGCGAGTCGAGCGTGCGCACCAGCGGGCCGTCCTTGCCTTCGGGGCGCAGCCCGCCGTCGATCTGCCACAGGGCCGGTTCGGCGCAGCCCATGATGACGGACTGGCAGACGCGCTGCAGCATGGTGCCCATCTTGGTGCCCACGCGGATGAGGCGCTGGCGGTCCACGTCCGGGTTCGCGGGCTCCACCACGTAGATGAGGTCCACGTCGGAGACGTAGTTGAGCTCCTGTGCGCCCAGCTTGCCCATGCCGATGACGGCGAAGCGGCAGTCCTCGCTGCCGTCGACCTCGTGGCGCGCGATGGCCAGGGCGCCCTCGAGTGCCGCGTCGGCCAAGTCGGAGAGCATGCGGCTGATGGCCGGCTGCATGTACAGCGGGTCCTCGGCGGTCACGTCCGCGGCCATGATGGCGGCGAGGTGCTTGCGGTACGTGCGGCGCAGCTGCGTGGTGGCGTCGGCCAGGTCGAGGCCGGCCACAGGGGCCGCGGAGGACGGGTCCGCGCCGATCGCCTCGAGGATGAGCGCTCGGCGTTCCGCGGCGTTGCGCCGGTTGCTGCGGCACGGGTCCGCGGCCGCGGCGGCCACCAGCGTAGGGCGGATGCGCATGAGCTTGCCCAACTCGTCCGAGGCGCCGAGCACGGCGATGAGTCGGCGCTGGTCGTCCTCGGTGGGGGCGAGCTCGTCGAGCGTGGTGCGATGGCTCGGCAGCGCCGCCACGATGCTCTGCAGGTTGCGCAGGGCCACGTCCGGGTCGTACGCGTGCCCGAGGGCGGAGAGCAGCACCGCGAGCCTGTCGCGGGTGAGCCCCGCCTCGGAGAGCAGCCCGATCTGCCGCTTCGCCTCGTCGAGGTCGAGTATGCCGGCATGGATGAGTTCGCGCGCGCTGACCGCGCCCTGGGGATTCTGAGGCATGTCTTCCAATGTACTCGATGGCGTTCAGCGGGTGAAGAGCGGCTCCACGTTGGACCAGATGCGGCGCGTCGAACCGGGATGGTTCATGGTGTACAGGTGGATGCCGTCCACACCGTGCGAGACCAGGTCGGTGATCTGCTCGGACGCGTAGTTGATGCCGGCGGCCCTGAGCGCCTCGGCGTTGCCCTCCCAGCGGTCGAGCAGGCGGGCGAGGCGAGCGGGGATGCGCGACGCGTTGCGCTCGGCCATGCGGCGCACCGACTTGGCGCCGCGCACCGGCATGATGCCCGCCTCGATCGGCACGTCGATGCCGGCGGCGCGTGCCTTGTCGAGGAAGCGGTAGAAGTCGTCGTTGTCGTAGAACAGCTGGGAGATGAGGTGCGTCACGCCCGCGTCCACCTTGACCTTGAGGTTGGCGATGTCGTCGTCCAGCGACGCGGACTCGTAGTGTCCCTCCGGGTAGCAGGCGCCGAACACCTTCATGTCGGGGCGGCGTTCGCGGATGTATGCGACCAGGTCGCTGGCGTGCGGGAACACGCCCACGCGCTCGTGGTCGGGCAGCTCGTCGCCGCGCAGGGCGAGCACGGCGGTCACGCCGGCCTTGTCGAACATGTCGAGCGCCTGGTCGATCACCTCGTGGTCCGAGTACAAAGCGGTCAGGTGCGCCACGGTGGGGATGCCGTACTCGGTGCGGATGGTGTTGGCGATGCGCGCGGTGGCGGTGCGGTCGGACTGGGTGCCGTGGCCGTAGGTGACGGAGATGAAGTCGGGGTGCAGGCCCTCGAGGCCGTCGAGGGTGTCGTAGATGGTGCCCACGGGCGCGTTGCGCTTGGGCGGGAAGACTTCGAGGGAGAACATGGGCGTGGTCATGGGTGTCCTTTGCTGGATGGGGCTGGTGAGGGGTCCTCGTACGCCGAAGGCTCCCCCGGCGTGGGAGGAGCCTTCGGCGGGTCCGCGCTCCGGAGCGCGGATCGGTCGTTCCGGGTCCGGCGGTCAGGCTTACTTGGCGAGCCTGGCGCGCACGGCCCTGGCGGCGGCCACCATGTGCTCGAGGCTCGGCCAGGTCTCGGCGTCGCCGCGGGTCTTCAGACCGCAGTCGGGGTTGATCCAGACCTTCTCGACGTCCATCTTCGCGAGGATCTCGCCGATGCGCTCCTCGATCTCCTGCTCGGAGGGGATGCGCGGCGAGTGGATGTCGTACACGCCGGGGCCGGCCTCGGTCTCGAAGTGCGCCTCGTGGATCGCGTCGAGCACCACGAGGTCGCCGCGGGACGCCTCGAAGGAGATCACGTCGGCGTCCATCGCGTCGATGTCGCGGATGATGTCGTTGAACTCGGAGTAGCACATGTGCGTGTGGATCTGCGTGGTGGGCTTCACGGCGGAGTGCACCAGGCGGAACGCGGGCACGGCCCAGTCGAGGTACTTGACGTGCCAGTCGGACTTCCTGAGCGGCAGCTTCTCGCGCAGCGCGGCCTCGTCGATCTGGATGACCCTGATGCCGGCGGACTCGAGGTCGAGCACCTCGTCGCGGATGGCGAGGGCGAGCTGCTGGGTCTGCTGCTCGTGGGTGATGTCCTCGCGCGGCCAGGACCAGTTGAGGATGGTGACCGGGCCGGTGAGCATGCCCTTCATGACGTGGTCGGTCTTCGACTGCGCGTAGGCGGACCACTCCACGGTGATCGGCTTGGCGCGCGACACGTCGCCCCACACGATCGGGGGCTTCACGCAGCGGGTGCCGTAGGACTGCACCCAGGCGTTCTTGGTGAACAGGAAGCCGTTGAGGTTCTGGCCGAAGTACTCGACCATGTCGTTGCGCTCGAACTCGCCGTGCACCAGCACGTCGAGGCCGATCTCCTCCTGATGCCTGATGCAGGCGTCGATCTGCGCCTTGATGAACGCGTCGTACTCGGCCTTGGTGATCTCGCCCTTGCGCAGCTTCGCGCGCTCGGCGCGGATCTCGCGGGTCTGCGGGAAGGAGCCGATGGTGGTGGTGGGCAGCAGCGGCAGGCCGAGGGCCTCGCGCTGGAGCTTCTGACGCTCGGCGCGGGCGGGCTGGCGCACGAAGTCCTCGTCGGTCAGGCCGGCCACGCGGGCGGCCACGGCCGGATCGGCGGCCACGCGAGTGCCGTCGAACAGCGTCTGGTTGGCGGCCAGCGCGGGATCGGACTTGAGCTCGGCATCGTCCTTGCCGGCCAGGTCGGCGATCTCCCGGAGCTCGCCGAGCTTCTCCACGGCGAACGCGAAGTGCTTGAGCTGCTCGGCGGCGATGCCGGTCTCGCCCTCGGTGCTGAACGGCACGTGCAGCAGGGAGCTGGCGGTGGAGACGGCCACGTTGGGGGTCTTCTCCTTCAGCGCGTCCACGAGGCCCAGGCTCACGGCGTAGTTGTTGCGCCAGATGTTGCGGCCGTTGACCACGCCGGCGAACAGCGTGGTGGCGGAGTTCACGCCGTAGCGATCCACGGCGTCCAGGTTCTCGTCGCGTCCCTCGTTGAGGTCGAGGCCGACGCCGTCGAAGCCGAGGAGGTTGACGGTCTCGTACACGTCGGCGATGTGGCCGAAGTACGTGTTGAGCAGCACCTTGACGGCGCCCTTGCGCGCCGGCAGGATCTTGGCGTACAGGCTCTTGAAGAGCTCCACGTCGCCGGGCTCCTTGTCCAGCACCAGATACGGCTCGTCGAGCTGCACCCATTCGGCGCCGAGCTCGATGAACTTCGCGAGCACCTGCGCGTACACGTCGGCCACGGCGGACACCAGGCCCTTGTCCAGCTCCAGCTCCTGCGCCTCGGAGTTGCGCGCCAGCTTGAGGAACGTGTACGGGCCGATGAACACCGGCTTGGTGAGGATGCCCAGCTCCTTGGCCTCCGCGAACTCGTCGAACGCCTTGGTGGAGTTGAGCCTCACCTCGGTGGCGGCGTCGAACTCGGGCACGAGGTAGTGGTAGTTGGTGGTGAACCACTTCTTCATCGGCAGCGCGGTCACGTCGCCGGCCTCGCCCTGATAGCCGCGGGCCATGGCGAACAGCGTGCCCTCCTCGTCGAGGGACAGGCGCTGGTAGCGCTGCGGGATCACGTTGAGCAGGATCGCGGTGTCCAGCATCTGGTCGTAGTAGCTGAAGTCGTTGCTCGGGATCAGGTCGATGCCCGCCGCCTGCTGGAGCTTCCAGTGCCTGGCGCGCAGCTCCTTGGCGGTGGCGCGCACGGCGTCGATGTCGTTGGCGCCCTTCCAATAGCCTTCGATGATCTTCTTGAGCTCACGGTTCTGGCCGATGCGCGGGAAGCCGGAAACGGAAGTCAGAACGGACATGCTACCTCCTGATCGTGCAGTCTTAACCCGGCCAACCTACCACGAGGTCCCGGCACATCCGCCATCAGAACAGGTTGCATGTCGGTATAAGCGGGATTTATAGGTCCGTTCAGTCGAAGTCCTTGACGTTGAGCACGGCGAGCAAATCGCCCGAATGCACCTGCCACTGGTCGAACGGCCTGTCCGAGCCGAAGATCGCCACGGACGCGGTGGACATCCCCAGCGTGAGCAGGTCCAGCGCGCTGGGGTCGGAGCCGGACGAGGCGAGCCACTGGCAGCTGATGGACATGGTCGGCTCGTGGCCCAGGATCAGGAGCGTGCGGTTCTTGGCCGGCGTGTGCGCAAGCTCGTCGAGCACGGCCTGCACGCCGCCGTCGTACAGGCTCTGGCGGTTGTCCACGCGCGGACGGTCGCCGAAGGACTTGAGCATGCGCTCGAGCGTCTGCTGCGCGCGCGTGGCGCCGGACACCGCGATGCGGTCGGGCACCAGCCCGAGTTCGGTCAGCCCGCGGCCCACGATCTTGGCCTGCTTGCGGCCCTTGTCCGTGAGCTCGCGGCCGCGGTCGTCGCCCGTCGAGCCGAACGACTCGGCCTTGGCGTGGCGCATGATCACGAGCACGTGATCGTATCCGTCGATCTTCTTCGCCAGCTTCTTGAGATTGGTTCCCATGACGTCCCCCTTCGCCCGTGGCGCGCACGATGTTCGATGCGCTCCATTGTAGGCCGGGCAGGCAGCGTCCGGGAGATCGCACCGCGGCCCGCGACCGGGTTCGTTCCGTATCGTGGTCCGATGGGCCGCGTCCGCGTCCGCGCCTCAGCCGAGGTTGCCCACCTGACGGTCGAGATCGCGGATCACCTTGCCGAGCTTGCGATCCGAGATGTCGCGCAGCTCCAGCTCCGCGAGGTCGCGCGCCTCGGCGTCCTGCGCGTCCACGTCGGTGTACGTGTCCTTGGCGGGCCGGTCGCGCTTGCGCAGCGGAGAGACGCCGTCCGCCATGGCGCGCGAGACGAGCAGGAAGCCCGTGTGCCCCACCATCGTATGGTCCGGGCGCACGGCAAGGCCCTGCACCTTCCACGTGCGCTCCAGCAGCTCGCTCACCTGCGGCTCGGTCCACTGGTCGCTGTCGCGCAGCGCCTCGGCGAGGCGGCTCAGCTGCGTGGTGGTGGTCACGTACGCCACGAGCACGCCGCCCGGCGCGATCACCCGATGCGCCTGCTCCAGCCGGTTCCACGGGTCGAGCATGTCGAGCATGATGCGGTCGTACCAGTGCTCGGGAAGCTCGGCGGCCACGGAGTCGAAGTCGCCGGTCTTGAGGTCCCACCATGCGGGGCGCTCGCCGAAGTACACGGTGGCGTTCGCCTCGGCCACATGCGCGAACTGGGGGCGCATCTCGATGGTGGTGAGGCTGCCGGACTCCCCCACCGCGTCGAGCAGATGGATGCTCATCGCGCCGGAGCCGGCGCCGGATTCGAGCACGCGCATGCCGCGGCGGATGTCACCCAGGGACAGCACCTGCGCGGTGTCCTTGGGGTACATGATCTGCGCGCCGCGCGGCATCGACAGCACGTAGTCGGCAAGGCGGGGGCGCATGACCGCGTAGTCCCAGCCGCCGATCGCGCGCACCGACTTCCACGGCTTGTTCGCGTCGCGCTCGGGATGCTCGGCGTTGACCTGCGCCTCTCGCTTGGTGTGCACGGTGGTGACGACCGTGCCCTCCGTGGCGCCGATCACCTCGTCGTGGAGGATCAGGCCGTGCTCGGTCTGCGTGGAGCCGCCCGGCACCAGCTGGTCGGTGATCATCTTGCCTTTGCGGTCCGTGAACTGGACCTTCTCGCCTGCCGTGAGCGGCCCTCGCCTCATGTGGTTCCTCTTTCCTGTCTTCCTGCCGTCGTACTGCATGACTGTTTGCCGTATGGGCTGGGGAGGAAGTCTATCAGCGGGCGGGTATGACGCCCCGGCTAGGTATTTTCGATTCGTGTGGTGGTTTTCCCCGCATGCGTCGTCTATCATCCGCGTCATTTCAGCGAAATGGCGCGGATGATAGACGGCATCCCGCCACGGAACCACCACACGAATCGGAAATACCCGACGCCGCGGTCGGCATCCACGCCGAATCGGCCGTCGCCAGAGCCTCAGCGATCAGGTGCGGGCGTCGTAGGCGCTCGCCGTGCCGCCTTCGCCCATGACGACGCCGGGAGCGAGCTGGCGGAGTCCTTCGAGCCGGATCCATCCGCCGCGCATGCGGAGCATCGCCGCCTGCCAGCGGCCGTCATGCCATGCCGGCACGAGGGCGGTGCGCTCGAAGTCCGCGTCGAACACGATGACATCGACGTCGACATGCCATGCAGACATCCGTCGTTCACGTCCGCACGGCTACCGATGCGGAACGGGATCAGCATCAGGGACCACACCGCCGTACTTCCGAGTTCTGCATGCTTCAGACGGGAACCACCGCATAGACACGAAACGAGAACCACGCCGTTCCGCGGTTTTCGGAGAGACGATATATGGCCTTCCGCGCAAACGGCATACAGAACTCGGAGATACAGCTGCGCGTCAGCCCATCATGGCTACGGGGCTGCGAAGAGACCGTGACAGTACCCGCATGTACTGCATGCGCAGCAAACGCTGTCGTTGATCGTCGACTGCACGCATCGGCCACGTCAGCAGCTCTATGACCATGCGGCACTTCAGATCACGCAATGGCGATCCGATATGCAGAACGACATATTCCGAGCCTTGCACAGTCTCAAATGACATATGTGGTACATGGTCTTCTTGCGCTTGCGCATCATCACCGAACGCCGCACGGTCCTTCGCGCCGGCGATGGAAGAGAACGCGGATGCCAGTCCCGACAAGGGCAGCGAATCCGGCGTCGGGTTCGAAGGATCATACAGGCCGAGTAGAAGATTCGTGCCGTGGCCGATCGGAAACCGGCGCGAAGCCGTGCAACGATAGAGTCCATCCTCATTCTTCTCCAGATCATGCGCATCCGCCAACAGCGGCAGCGTCCTCCGCAGGCACTCATCGATGCCGTCATCCTGCCGATACCAGCCGATCATGCCCGGATACAAGTCGGACATGTTGCGCAGCCACAGCCGCGCTTTGCGGACAATGGCCGATGAGCTCATCCCGCATGCTCCCCCATACCCGTCATCCAGGCAATACGCCTGCATCCAGAAGCGCAGGGCGGTATACGTCACCCTCCCGGCGAACCGCCCGTCATCCTCGTGCGGCAACCGTGGAATGCCAAGGTCTCTGCTCATCGCGGTCAGCAGGTCACCTGTCATTGCGTCCGCCTCCCAGACGATTCATCAGCGCGCTGACGGCTTTCGCCGCCGATTCGGATTCATCGCGCGAGGCAGCCTCCGGCCCGAACCGCGCACATACCTGCAAGGTGACATGAGCGCCCGTCCATCGATCTCCCTCCGCCGGGTCATCGAAGCATGACGACACCGTCGCGGGAAGCGCCAATGCCGACAGCGGCAGTCTGCCGGAACGCGCTGCACGCGTCAGGCCTGTCAGTCGCTGGATGACGCGTTCCCGTCTGATCTCGACGAGGGGTCGATTGGCCGCGGCCCGGAGCATCGGATCGCGGAGCGCAGGCAGCTTGACGTACCGTTCGGTCGGCAGGTAGAACACGTGATCCCAGACTTCCGCTGCGATCAGGCGCAGATTGCCGTAGGCGCCTATCGGCAGGATGACGGTCATGTCGCTGCGCAGGCGCGACAGCGCGAACAGCAGTCCTTCGTTGACGGTGTCGAGCACGTTGTCCAGCACCAGCACGTCCGTGTTCTCGTCGGCGATGAGCCGCTCCAATTCGGCGGCATCGTTCCAGTCCGGCGGAATGCTTGAATGCTTGGCGGGTTCGCCGCGCATCGCATAGGACAGCGAATTGGCGAGCGCCGTCGCGAACGTCGAATCCACGGCGATCACGTTGGCGGCAGACAGCGTTCGGCTGCAGGCATCCGCCAGATCGAGCAGCGGGGCCGCATAGTCGTCGGACAGGGCCACTCCGCTTGTCTGGAGATTGGCGGCAAGCGTGCGCACGAAGTTGCCGCGCCCGGGTTTCACGGGGTCCTCGGCGTATGGCACGGCGGTAACGGGGCGCTCGCATGAGGCGCGAGACGCGGCCCGAATGCCGAGCTTCAGTGCGAGGTCGTCATCGATGCGTGCCAGTGCTTCGTTCTTCTGGCGTTCGATGTCCGCCAGTTCTTCGCCTTTGCGTCGTTGGATCCGTTCCAGTTCCGCTGTGGCGGAGGTGAGCCGACGATTGAGTTCGTCGATCCTTGTCTGCATCGGTTCGATCGACTTGGAGAGCTGGTCCCGGGATGCGGTTTCCTTGTCGATGAGCTGCTGCAGACCGTTCAGCGCGGTTTGCTGTTGGCTCACCTGCATGCGCAGTCCGGCCAGCTTGGCCGTGAGCTTCTGCCGTTCCTGGAACAGTTCCTGTTCCATCTGCGTTTTGCGTTTCGTTTTCTCCTCGTCGATGTCCGCGAGCGACTCGTCGCGGCATTGTCTGATGCAGGCGTTCTTGAAGGCCGGATCGTTGGCCAGCGCGTCGCGGATCAGCGCCGGCATGAGCTGATCGTCCGGGGATGCCATGCGTTCGACGACTTCGCGCAGGCGTGCGATGTCGTCGTCGGATACCTTCATGCCGACGTATTCGTTCAGGCGTTCGGGGGCGGCGAGCGCGATCCTCATCCATTGCGATACGCGGGTCCGTTCCTGTGGGCTGAATTCCAGCCCGGTCCTTGCGAAGAACCAGCGGACGTAGTCCTGCGCGTACCGTTCCATGGGTTTCAGCATCACTCTTCCCGTAGGGGTGGGAAGGGCCGCACCGTCGTACATGTACCGTTTCTGTGTGAATCCCGAAGGGCCTGGCAGTTCGAAAGATCGGATTCTGTTCAGTTCGATGGCGTAGCTGTCGGTGCTGAGGGGCGCGTTGCCGTTGAGACGGAGTCTGCCGTTCGCGCGGTCGAGCCAGTCGCGGTCGAGAAGCGCGCATTCGCAGACGTCCGCGTCGTCGTTCCTGTAGCCGATCAGGATCTTCGGGGACGGCGTGCCGAGATACGGCAGACCGCGTTCGAGTCTGGCAACGAGGTCGCGTCCGCCGTTGGCTCCGGCGCAGTCGACGGCTTCGTAGAAGGAGGGGACGCGCGCGTACGGATGTTCGAACGGATTGCGGACCTTGGCCCTATTGGGAATCTCCCTGTTGGGGCACCATCTGATGTATATGAAGTCCTCGTCGCTGCGGAAAAGGCCTTCCATGACGCCGGGGTGATAGAGGGTCACGGGGTCCTCGGGGTCGGATCTGCCTTCCCGCAGTTCCTGTGGGGTGATGGATCTGTACGCCCATCTGTATGAGACGCGTCCGGCGATGTCGACGCGTTCGTCCATGAGCCTGAGCAGTTCCGACGGTTCTCCGTTCCGTCGTCTCACCGCGCATACCGACGCACGCGTGTAATAGGATTCCGCATCGGTCCATTCCCATCCCATCAGTTGTCCTTTCCTCGGTATCGTGCGATCGTCATGCTTCGTGGCTGTCCTTGCGGCTGACGTGGTTTTTCGACGCCGAGTCGCCGCAGCGCAATCTCCATGCCGCGGCTCAGCGATGGACGGCTCCGGCCGCCGGGAGTCCATCCGGCATCGGGGTCTTGCTTCCCGTCTCCGTCTGCGCGGTCGTCGGGCGGCGTGACGTTCCCGTTTTCTCCGGGCATGACATCGTCCGCATGGCCGTCAAAGGGATGCAGGTCCTCCGGGTACCGGGGTCCCACGTATGCGGTGGTCCATGACATGCGCGGGTTCGGCTTGAAGAACACGCAGTAGGATGCCGACCGGGATTCCACGTCGGGGTTCGTTCCGAAGCCGATCAGGCCGATCGGGCGCGCGTTGGCGTCGTCGGGGATGAGCTCCCTGCGGACGATCCGGTCGTTCATCGTTCCGGCGGATCGCATGTAGGGGAAGCGATACGTGGGCGACGATCGCCTGAAGAGGGGTTCGTCGACGCCCCATACGCGCAGGCTGGGCGGCCACATGAGCTGCGCGGACCGGTCGAAGTCGGACAGGCAGTAGCCGTATCCTCCCAGCCAGTCGTCGACGTCGCCTTTCCTCGTCGACGCGGCCGATACAAGCACCGAATACACGCGCAGGCGATCATCGCCGGCGATGCGTCCCACGCGTTCCATGCGGTCGAACAGGTTCCTGGCTCCTCGCAGTCTTTCCTCGATCGCCACGATGAAGTATGCGCAGTCGGTCCGCAGCGCGGAGTGCATAGGCAGGCGCCGTCCGCCGTTGCCGCCGAACGCGTCGGAGAAGATCATGATGCCGGTGCTGTTCTGCGCCCGTCCCAGATTCATCTGCCACTGGCGTGGGACGAGGATCCGCTTTTCGAGGTTGTACAACGGGTTCGGCAGCGGGATCGTGCGGTGTCTCCGCAGCAGGTCGGGCAGCAGGTAGGCGCGTCCGTCCACGGTGACCGCGTCAGCGTCGGTCAGCGAGCGCCGCAGTCCCGTCAGACCGCGTCTTCGCAGGGCGATCTCCACGTTGAACCGGTCGGATGATCCCGGTTCGCGACGCAGGAACATCAGCAGGGGAAGCACGAGGCCGTCCTGCTCCGTGGAGGAGGTCGCATGGTATGCCTCGCAGTCGTGCGCCCATTCGTCGTTCCTGCGATGCTTGAAGTGGGGGCTCACGATCCGCGGCTGATGGCTGCCGCGTCTGCGCCCGTGTCTGCGTCCCATGGCGCTGGCGATGACGGGACGCGAGCAGAACGGGCAGTAGAACCGCACCGAAGCCGGGATCTGGCCGTGGAAGCGCGCGTCGACCTCGCGGGCGGTCACCTGCATGGCCGCCGCCATGTTCACGACCTGAACCGCGCTGTCCATGATCGCCTTTTCCTTTCGTGCCGAAGCCGTCGTGAGGCAGGCGGCGCTGCCGGCCGTGCGCCCCCGGCCGGGGACGCACGGAGTTCACTTGCCTTGCCGGAGCCGCTGGTAGGTGGCGGAGAACTCCTTGACGCGGCGCAGACTCTGCTGGCGCATCAGCGGACTGAACCAGTTGCCGTCGCCGAATCGCTGGTAGATGTCGAGACCGCGCCCGGGGATCACCAGCCAGCCGGTGTCGGTGACGATGGAGCGGTCGTGCCCCGAATCGCTGAATTCGTAGGTGAGCATGATGCCCAGCTTGCTGTACTCCGCCTGCACCTGGTTGAGGTTCTCGATCTGCCGGTCGAGGAGCATGCCTTCCTCGCTGCCGGTGATGAGATGCACCTGCACCTCTTCGGTGTGGTCGGTGTAGGCGAACACGGTTTCGAGGAATTCCGCCAGGTTACGCACCTGGTACGCCTTGCGGATGTACTGGTCCTCGATGGTGATCCGCTTGGCTCCGGCGATGTATGGTCCGAAGATCTTGCCGTAGGTTACGCCGAGCCGGTTCTCCGCGAACTTGATGTGGCCTTCCTTGGCTGCGGCGGCGGCTCGTTCGATGGGCGTGAGCTGCCTGGCTTCGGCGGGCTTGCGGGCGGCGTCATCCGGCGCTGCCGCGTCCCGTGTCTCGCCGGCCGCGTCGGATGCCATGTCGGATGCCGCGTCGGGCTTCTTTCCGTCCGCGGGCTTCGGCGCGGCGGCGGCCGCGAGCGTGTCGCCGTCTTCTGCTTCGTCCGTCTCCTGAGCCGGCCGTCCTCGCCAGTAGAGTTCCGGGTAGTCCGTTTCCTCCAGGGTGCGGACTGCGATGGGCTCAGCGGATCCGACCCGCGTGTAGCTGAAGTCGACTTCGGCCATGGTGGGGTCGATGCGGCACAGCTGGTCCTTGACGCGCTTGCGGCCTTCGATGGCGCAGCGCAGCAGGGGCTCCATCTGTTCCGGGGTGGCGGCGCCGTCCGGGTAGATGAGCTTCATGAGCCCGGAGAAGGTCTTCCGCACGCCGTCCTTGTCGCGGGTGCTCAGCGTGGGCGAGAGCGTGAAGTAGCGCTCGTATGCGGATCCGTGGTCCATGTCGCGCTGGTTGTGCAGGATCTCCGCCAGATAGTCGACGACGAACCCGTATCCGCGGGTGAACATCTCGGGGCGGATCTGCTCGAATTCCCATCCGGGCACGTAGTAGTGGATGCGGTCGAGGAATGCCGGATCGTGGTACTGGGCGGGCAGCTCCTCGAACAGGTCGGTGTTCTTGAGCATGTAGGGCACGTTGTGCGACGTGTTGCCCACGAACACGAGGGACGCTTCGGCCTGCATGGTGTTGCGTCCACGCGAGAACGACTTGTTGGCCATGTAGTTCTTCATGATGTCCACGAGCGCCCGGTCGGCTTTCTTGGCCTTGCCGGCGAACTCGTCGAACGCGACGGTGTCCCAGTAGCCGACGAGGCCGATCTGTCCGCTTGAATTGTTGACGAACAGCTTGGCCGCCGTCACTTCGCCGCCGGAGATGAGCATGCCGTGCGGCGAGAACTCGGAGTAGATGTGCGACTTGCCGGTGCCCTTGGGGCCGAGTTCGATGAGGTTGTAGTTGCGTTCGACGAACGGGATCATGCGCACCAGGTGCAGCAGCTTGGCCCGTTCGGAGAACAGCGCCGGGTCGAAGCCGATGGACTGCATGAGCAGGTCGATCCATTCCTCCGCGCTGAAATGGGATCGCATGCGCAGATAGTTCTCCCGGTCGTCGTGCGACATCTGCACGGGCATGAGGCGCTGCAGCCGCCACGGCACGTCCTTGGGGTCGCCGGAGTAGGCGTAGACCAGCGTGCACATGCACCAGATGCCGGTGACGAGCAGCTTCGGATTGCTCTTGACCGTGCCCGGGTCGACCACCACGCGGCTGATGCCGAGGTTCTCGAACGCGGCCTCGTACTGGTCGAGCTTCTCGTTGAGCGCCACCTGCACCTTGTCGATGATCTGGTAGCGGCCCTTTTCGCGGATCTTCGACTGGATGAGGTTGGCTTCCTCGCGGTGCACGTAGTTGTCGGCGAGGATGGCGCGCACCCGGTCCACGCCGGCGTCGATGCTGGACTGGTCGGTGGTGGTGGCGTACTTGCCGAGCAGGTACTCCAGCACGTAGGAGGGCACGAGGGCGTTGCCCTTGACCTTGCCGACCAGATCCTTGCGCACGGTGTAGCTGGAGAACTCGGCGGTCATCTTGCGGTCGAGGTCGTTCATCGCAGGCGCCGCGGCCTGTGCCGGCGTCACGTCCGTGTGCTCGTTGTCTGTCATGCTCCTACCTTACGCCTGATGCCGACGCGCGTCTGCGCGTCAGAAATCGAAGCCGTCGTCGATCACGAGCCCGCGCTGGAGCCGGTATTCGGCCTTCTCGTCGAGGTCGCGCATCTGGCTGGATCCGTCGATCCGCTCCTTGAGCCGCAGCTCGATGACGGCGTTGTTGAACCGGTCGGCGTCCGTGGTGAGCAGGAACGTGGCGGGAACGTGACGCTCGGCGGGCTCCTTGGACGCGGACGCGAACGCGAGCGGCACCTCGTTGGAGATCAGCGTCGCGCGTCCGTCCTTCTCCACGCCCCACAGTCCGGCGAGCACGGTGCGTTCGAGCACCTTGCCACCCACGGGCTCGTCCTGCAGGAAGTCGACGGTGATCTGCCCGGTGGTGATGCGGTCGGTGTTCTGCAGGATGTGGAACTGCACGCGACGTGTGTCTCCGGCGGCCGAGCGTCCCTTGTTGATGTGCACGACCGGCACCACGATCTCCGGCAGCGAGGCGCCGCCGTGCACGTATCGTGCGCCGTCTCCCTGGAGACGCAGCCGGTGGATGCCGTTGGGCACCTGGACGGTCACGCGCTCGCCGTTCGGATCCGACAGTCCGATCTGCGCCGCGTCGAACGTGGCGAACGCGGGTTTGGGCACGAGGCCGGAGCCGATGACGAAGCGGCGCTTGCGCCGCCAGATCGCGTCGCCGGACGGCTGCTCGCTGAGCCATTCGGCGTCCGTCACGTCATGGTCCTGATAGAGGAAGCCATGGTCGGCGGTGACGATCATGTTGGTCACGTTCGCATTGGCAAGCCGCTTGACGATGACGTCCAGATCGCCGAGCGCGCGTTCGCAGGCGTCGAACACGCTCGACTCGCTGGCGGCCTTGTCCCCCACCGCGTCGATGGCGTTGTGGTAGACGTACAGCACGCTGCAGGATTTCACCAGCTCGCGGCATTCATCCAGCTTCATGTGGACCAGGTCCTGCGCGTTCACCGCGGCGCCGCCCACCCCGGCGAGGATCGCGGCGCGGGCTTCCAATCCCTTGGTGGACCGGCCGTCCGCCTGCACGGAGTAATGGTCGGACGGGTCCAACGCCAGCGTCGCGTGCGGCAGCAGCGCGGCCATGCCCAGCTGCGTGTACGAGGGCAGCACGCCGAGCTGCGCCTTCATCGTGGCGCTCCAGCGGCTCTGCGCGGCCATGCGCTCGCGGAATTCCTCGGCCACCTCGTAGCGCAGCGCGTCGGAGACGATGACGGCGATCTTCCTGCCGGCGCCGGTCACCGTGCCGACGTTGCGCTGGTAGAAGTCGGCCTGCGCGGGCACGTCGATGATGGACCAGTCGTCCATGGCGCTGACCTGCCGCTGCCATACGATGCCCAGATCGGTCTGGTAGCGGGCGTACTCCCGTTCCAGATCCTCCGCGACGGCCCTGCCGCTGAACGGGTGGCCGGCGTCCTGCCATGCGGCGACGAACCGGCGGTAGAAGCCGTCCACGCGGTACAGGTCGTCGGCGTAGAGCCGGAATCCGCTCTGCGGCGAAGCGATGGATTCCATGACGGGGCGCGCTGCGTGCAGCCGGGCGCGCAGCGCGCTGGCGGCGGCGATGACGGCGTAGTCCTTGGCGAAGGCGTCATGCCACAGGCCGTACCGGCGCGAGGCGACGATGCGCTGCACGTCGTCGTCGGACACGCTTTCGTTGCCCAGTCCCGCGTACAGCAGCTCCACGATCTGCTCGTCCACCTCTTTGAAGACGTCGCGCGTCTCCAGTTCCTGCAGCTGCATGCCCGTCACGGTGCCGGTGAGCGCCAGGTCGGCGAACGCTTCGTCGGCCAGGGTCCGCAGGGACGGCATGAACCGGGGATCGTTGCGCCACATGTCGAAGTCGCGGCGAATGTTCGCGTAGTGGTCGGCTCCGTGCTCGGCGTCGGTGAATCCGTTCCATGCCAGTCGGAGCAGCCAGAGCATGAAGTCCTTGACCGTGGGCTGCGGCAGCTGCTGCGCGGCGTCGAACCGGTAGATGCGTCGGGTGCCGTCCCAGTGATAGCCCGTCAGCCCCATCGCCTTGATGCGTTCGATGCCGCTCGCGTCGCCCTGCGCGTGCTGTTCGAGCAACCGTCGCCAGATCGACTGCAGGCTGTGCTCCCCTGCCGGCAGGTCCAGCAGCACGGCGACCATCTTCGCCCGGAAGTCGAGCGCGTCGTCGTTCGCCCGCAGTCGCGGCGCCAGCTTCGCCACCAGTTTGTCGTCGTCGAAGAACGCCGCGGTCTGCTTCATGATGGCGAGCCATGCGTCGCGCGTCTGGGCGGATGCGTCGTGCGGGAACAGCTCGTTGACGATCATGGACAGCTTGTCGGCCGTGAAGATCGGCGCGTAGGCCAGTTCGAGGTCGAGCAGCCAGTTGTCGTCGTCCGCGGGCATCGCGCCGGTGAGATAGACGAGGAACTTCGCTTCGGGCCGTTCGATGAGCATGCGGTACTTGAGCGCGAACGGGTTGCGTTCGAGCCGCAGCACCTCCACGTCGCGCAGCGCGTCGAGCTGCGCGTCCGGCCCGGCGATGCCGTCGAGCTGATCCGCAAACTCGCCGTGCTCGTCGTGCCAGAACACGATGCGTCCTGCGCCGTGCGCCGTGCCGTCGAACGCGTCGTATCGTGCCGCCAGCATTCGGGCGATCTGCGTGCTGCCGCTCATGCGAGTTCCTTTCCGTGTGCTCGGGTGTCGAGTATGGACGACACTTCTCAGCCTTTTACCCCAAGGTGTCGAGTACGGTCGACACGTCTGCTCGTCAATGGCCGCTGTCCGACGCGGCCGCAAGCACGTAGCGGGTGGATCGTGCGGCGCCGATGCGTCGCAGCAGGCCGCGTGCAACCAATTCGGACAATATTTTCCTCGCGCGCCGATCTTGAACGCCAAGCGATTTGCCGATCTCACCTGCAGTTGCTTCACCATGTTCGCGCACGTACTGATACGCAGCACATTGCCCAGCTGAAAGACTATCCTCGGTATCCGGCACTTTGTCCTCGGTATCCGGCACTCTGCCCGCGGTATCCGGCACTTTGTCCTCGGTATCCGGCACTCCAGACACAGTATCCGGCACTTTGCCCTCGGTATCGCGAACCGCATCCGTCTGCCGGTAGATGTTGATGCGCAAGTCGGTGTCCCCGCCAAGAAACTCCGGTTCACGCAGTCCAGCCTCGCGTACCTCCGCGATGATGCGCGGAATGCCGCTCCCCCAGTGTTCGATGAGCCGCATGTAGGAGAATGCCGCCGCCAGCGCCTCGTTGCGAATCTTCGAGTAGCCCTCCTTCATGCGCTCGATGGTCTGCCCCATCGGCAGACGGCCGGGCGACGTGATTTCGAGCCGGTCGTCGTAGATGGCGATCTGGATGCTGGAGTGGTCGATGTAGCTGCGGTGCACCACGGCGTTGACGATGAGTTCGCGGATCGCGTCCGGCGGGATCTCGTACACGTCCTGCCGGTACACGCCGTTGAACCGTGCGCCCATGTGGATGTTGCGCAGCACGTACTGATACGCCTGTTCGATCAGTTCCCACGGCGTGCCGGTGAATTCGCGCCGATCCACGAACACGGCCTTGGTGCTGCCCTTGAACACGCCGCACTGGACGACGGAACGAATCGGGCCGTTATGCCCGGTCAGGATCGCAAATGCGTTCGTCGGCTTGAGATCTCCGTCCCGCTCGGTCAGCACACCCCACGATAGCAATTGCTTGACGGTCACGGGTTTGATCTCGTCGCCGTGCTTCGCATTGGTTCTGGCCACCGCCGTCATCGACTCGCACAGTTGTTCGATTGCCTCGGAAGTTGCTTCCAGCCCGAGGCATACGGTCTGGTCGAAACTGCGGTTGCTGCCTTCGAACAGCAGCTCCTTGATGGTCGCCTCATCGGCCTGCCGCGTGGTACCGGCAACGCGCACGAACGTGCCCTGATCGCGGCCCATCGACCTGATGAAATAAGGCCGCTGCGCGCCGGGCAGGATCTCGGCGACGATGACGGTTTTGCCGTCCACGTCCCGCATGGAGATGTCCGGGATGATGAGCGGCTCGCAGCTGTCCGCGATGGCGTTGGAGATGGCGTCCATGATGGTGAACACCTGATCGTCCGGCACGCCGACCACGTTGAGCGTCCGGTCCTCGATGCCGAACACGATGCGTCCGCCCTCACCGTTGGCGAAGGCGACGGCCGTCTTCGTGTACTTGATGCTGCGGTCCGGCAGGGCGACCTTGTACTCGACGTTCCTGGATTCACCGGAGAACATGCTCGTTCTGGCTCCCATGGCGATCACTCTTCCAATGGGTTGGTGGGCCAAGTCCAGGATTGGACGGTTTTGCGTTTGGCTTCGATGGGCCTGATGGCGCGCACGGCCTTGCCCATGCGCAGGTAGTTCACCAGCACGCCGTCATCGAGGTCGATGGGGAGGCTGCGGGTGGCGAGAGGGTACAGCACGTCGCGCTCGTAGTCGGTGCACTCCCTGATGGCGAGGCGCAGCTTCTCGCCCTTGCGCACCTCGGCGGCCTTGGCCGAAGCGAGCAATGCTTCGGACTGGGCGTTGAGCTTGGCCGTGAACTCGCGCAGGTACTTGAGCACGGTGTTCGTGGTGGCGGGCGCGTACCGGTGCAGGTAGACGAGCGCCTTGAACGTGCCCTTGTTGTCGGTGCGGCTGGAATACATCCAATAGATCGGGCGGTTCCTGTACATCTTCACGTGATCGTCGTAGAAGTCGGCGGCGAAGTACTTGCGCAGCGGCTTGCCGAGCACCTGTTCGATGTACGCGATGTTCGCGTTGAGATTCTCCTCGCCGCACGCTGCGGCGAGGAACTCGCGGAAGCGGGCGACGATGTCGTCCTCGAACCACTCCTCGTCAGTGATGGGGATGACATTGTCCGCGTCCGGCTCGAACATGGGATCCGGCACCTCACGCAGATAGTCGTCGATGGTCTCGCCCTGCGAGGCAAGGATGAGTCCCGGCTTGTCGAGCGAGTACCGGCCAAACATGCAGCCGACCGCATAGGAGATGATCTCCTTGACGATGTCTCTGGTCATGAGTTCGTCGCGCTCGGCGGGCGTGGCCCTCGGGTAGGCGAATGCCGGATTGCGCTTCAGCGAAACGCGCTCGATTGGCACGTCGCACGGCACCTCGTCGCGCACGCCGTACGCGTCCGCCACCAGCTCGTTGTTGCGGATCTCGCGCTGGCGCTGCTCCTCAGCGATGGTCTTGCACTGCTCGATGTATGCCGGGATCATCGCACTCAGGCTTGCCCCGTCAGGGGTGTTGCCGTCAGAGCTGGCTGTGCGATAGTTGCACAGTACTTCCAACCGTGCAAAATCCCACGAAGTCTCGTAGGAATCCCAGTCAGTTTTAGACGCATATATCAGATCATCTACAAGTTTCTCAATATTCCGACCAGTAATAGTTTTCACGGGAAGTGTGCCAACCGTATCTGAAACAAAACTAAGAGTAGGAGACAAAGAAGTCACCAAATCTACAGCAAAAGAAGAATTGCAGATAGCTGCAAGATCCCATAATTGACATCCATTACCAACAAAAATACCAATCGCCGATGATCCAAGAATAAAACCGGACGGATAATAACGAACAGCAAAAGATCCGGAACTTATTTTTGACCACCCTAAGCCTGGATGAAAATAGAATTGGGGACTACGAACTACAGATCGAGGACGACAACTATATATATCTCGTCCATTATTTTCCCAATTAATTACCCAGATTTGATTACCATACCATTTACGCCAATCTCCGCCCTTATTGAAGGGGAACCACTTGCCCACAGATCGTTCCGCAGTTTCTTGTGAATCAGCATTAACGATTAAAAGACGACTATTTATCTCCCAAAAGAAACGCATAAATCGATCTCCATCGGAAGAGGAAAGGCCCTGGCGCAAAACACTTGCATCTTCCAGCGAGGGAATCTTCTTATTGGATACAATACTCCGCATGGCATCGGATAACCAATACGCAATCGGTGAGCCGGGAATCTGGGCGAAATCCTGCTGGTTGACAGTGAATACATTGTATTCCTTATCGAGGAACAGGTCTTCAATGGTCTTCACAGATCTCACATCGACATGCTTCTCAAAAAGCCTACGATAATAACCATTTCGACCATCACTGTTCGTGTTATGAATAACAAACGCAACGCTGCCAAAATCAGAACCGAAAATGCCACGGCCCAAATCGATAAAAGAATCGATGTGACAAGACGACAACAGCCACGCGCGTAAATCCTCAAAGGATGAAAGAGAAATCCATGATGGCAGGTTAATGATTCCCCAATACCCATCATGAACAACCAATTGAGCAGCTCGCATCATGAAAGAAGTCATCAGATCCTTGCTGCCGGCCTTGTAATTCTTGTTCAACCATTTCTTGAGCAAATCACCCATGTTTCCCGCCCCCATATATGGCGGGTTGGCAATGACCGCAGCATATTTGCGGGCGAGGTAGGCGGTCTGGGTGAGCACCTGATCGCCGCGTTCGATGAGGTGCTCGTCGAAGAGCATCGTCGCGTCCGCGTGGGTTATGTTGTCGGCGAGCGTAGCCAGCTCGCGGTCCGGCTGGATCAGCGAGCCGTATACGTCGGCATGCCGGTACGTGTTCCACGTCTCGGCGTCGAAGGTCACGCCGTAGAGCTCGTTGAGCTCGGAGACCTCCTCTCCGGTGAAGTATTCGGGCGTGATGCGCTGGATGTTGGGCTGGACCTGACGGCCCTTGCGGAAGAAGCGACGGTAGCGGCCGCGCGCCTTCATCGTCAGCGCGAAGGCGGCGAGGTTGGCGGCGCGCTCGTCGATCTCCATGCCGAACAGGTTGTGCTTCAGGATCAGGCCGGGGATCTCGTTGGCGGAATAGCCGGCCTCGTCGTAGATGTCGTAGAGCAGGTCGAACGCGTAGGTGAGCATATGGCCGGAGCCGCAGGCGGGGTCGCAGACGGTGAGGGACTCGGGGGAATCGATGCGGAGGACCCCCTCCGTCGGCTTCGCCGACACCTCCCCCTGAGAGGGGGAGGCAAGGGATGGAGCGGATGCCGAGGCCTCCTCCGGGGAAGGGGAGGCAGAGGAACCAGCGGCAAGGGCGGGATCGATGTAGTATTCCCAGGATTTGTGGAGCTGGGACTCGGGGTGGCTCTGCGTCCACAGGCGACCGACCGTGTTCTGCACGAGGTACTTCACGATCCAGTCGGGCGTGAACAGCTGCGTGGCGGCGGGAATCTCCGAGGCGCCGGCCTTGCGGTTCTTCTTGAAGCCGGCCATCACCTCATCCTTGCGCTCGGCGATGTAGAACTGGTAGAGCCATCCGATGATCTCCACATTGCCCTGCCCTTCGCTTCCCACGCAGTCGGCCACGGGCATCGCCTCCACGACCCTGCGCAGCACGGAGTCGGCGGCAAGCAGATCGGCAGGCATGAGGATCTCGTCGGCGGCGCCGACATTGTCGAACATGAACGGCAGGAACTCGTGCCAGTATGCGCAGTAGGCGCGCAGCAGCAGGCCATACGCCTCGCCCTGCGGATCGTTGCTCGGTTTGGAGCCATCCAGCAGCGCGGCGATCGTCGGCGCCAGCTTTTTGTCGGCGCCTACGCCCATGCCGAACACGTCATCGTCGAACTCGCCGCGCCTGGCCGCCGAAAGCACCGCCGGCAGCGCATGAGGATTGTCTGCATCCTCGCCGGACACCACGTGCGGGCTGGTGAAGTCGTTCGCATCCATGTAGCGCAGCGCGATGATCCGATTGAACCAACGGTAGGCGTGGCGTTCCGCGGTCCTGGCACGTCCCGGCTCCCCGCCGCCGTTGGCCTTGATCTCCTCCTTCAGACTGTCGAACGCGCGCGGGTTGTCCACGCTCGCCGCCGAAGCCGGTTCCATGGCCGCGTCCAGATTGGCGCGCACCGACTTCATGAGCTCCGTGCGTGCCTGCGCCGCGAACGCCTGCAGTTTGTTCGTGTTCATGCCTTCCGCTCCTCTCCTTCGCCGAGCAGCCAATCCAACGCGTACACCTGCCGTATCCCCTCATGGGAGACCGGACGCTCGTCGTCCAGCGTGATCAGCGTCTTCGGATAATTGTCCCGCACCGCGCGCAGCGACGACAGCTCGCGTTCCAGCGTGTTCGGATCGTGCACGGATTCGCTCACCTGGTAGTATCGCGGCCCGTCCGTGCCGTTGGTGACGAAATCGATCTCGCCGCCGGCGCCCTGCCCTACGAACACGTCGCCTTCCCGGCGCATCAGCTCAAGGAACACCACGTTCTCCAGCAGACGCCCGGTGTCACGCACCCTGTTGGAGCACAACATGCGGCGCATGCCCAGATCCACGGCATAGTACTTGCGTTCCAGCCGCAGGGCACGCTTGCCCTTCACGTCGTAGCGCCTCACCGGATAGAAGATGAACGCCGCCGCCAGCCCCTCCAGATAGTTGGACACCGTGGGCGACGATATTTTCGTGCCCATCGAGGTCATGGCGTCCGCGATGGCCTTGGGGTTGACGAGGTTGCCCACGTTGTCGAACAGATAGCGGGTCACCGTCTCCAGCGCCGCGATGTTGGAGATGTTCAGCCTCGCCGCCACGTCCTTGAACAGCACGGTGTTGAGGATGCCGTCGAGGTAGTCGTGCAGCATCGTCTCGTCGCCGGCGAAGCCCACCGTGGCCGGAAGTGCGCCGTCATGCAGGTACTCCGACCATGCTCGCTGCATGGTCATTCCCTCGTGCGCCCGCGCGCTCCAATACTCCGCGAACGACAACGGCGTCATGGAGATCTCCACGAACCTGCCGGATATCAGCGTCGCCAGCGTCCCGGACAGCAGCGTGGCGTTCGACCCGGTGACGTACAGGTCGATGCCGCCTCTGGCCTGCAGGCTGTCGAGCGTCTTCTGAAAGTCCGGCACGTTCTGGATCTCGTCGATCAGCACGTAGCGTCTTCCCTCCCCCGCCGCGCACCGTCGGAGGATCTCCTCGTACAGGCGGTGATATTCGAGGAACGGCTCGTTGTCCAGCAGCTCGAGATTGATGTGCACGATGGATTCCGGCGCAACACCGTAGCGCTCAATCAGCCTTTGCTTCCACAGCAGCATCAGGGTGGACTTGCCGCAGCGGCGCACGCCGGTGATCACCTTGACCACGTCGCGGTCCTTCCACGCATCCAGTCTGCGCAGATACTGCGGTCGGTCGATCATCGGCACCACCTCTACATAAAACGCGTTTGCACTAAAAAAGATTATGACAGCAGTTTAAAACAGGTTTTAATCCTTGGTCAACAAGCGGACTACAGCAAAATGCGCTTTCCTTCGCGGATGGCCGCAATGAGGCTGCGCCGATACTCCGCAAGGAACTCGTCCACGTCCTCCTCCGTGCGCAGCATCGGCTTGGGGTGCGGCGGTCTGACGCGAACGGCCTGCTCCGCGGGTCTGGGAGCTGCTTCAGCTTCCGTCCCGCTTCCACGGTCAGGAGACGACGCTGCAGCCTGCGCCGCAGGCCGCCCCTCCGACCGGGCGGCAGACGGTGCCGCGGCGGCGGCCAGCTGGTTGACCAGCGACAGGTACAGATCGCCCTTCACCACGTCCGCCGTCTGTCGGATGTCGGCGATGTACTTCGCCGTCCTGATCTTCGCGGCCGCGTCCTCCAGCGAGCGCATGGCGTTCCGACGGGCGTTCTCGCTGGCGTCCCGATAGGAGTCGATGCCGGACAGGGACTCGCGCACGGTGCCGACGACGCTTAGCGCGCGTTCGCGTTCCGCGTCGATCAGCTCGCCCATGCGCCGTTGCAGTTCGGTCAGCTGGCTCCTGAACAGGTTGACCCTGTTGCCGCGGAACAGCTGCGGATCGTCCGCCGTGGCGCGCACCGCGTCCCGCTCCCGCTGCAGGTCGGCGGAAGCGAGGGTGAAGTTGGAGTCGTTGGCTGCGATCCAATCCAAGCCGTCGGTCAGCACCTTGCGCTGGGCGCCGTTGAGCACCTTGCGGATCGGATCGATCACATCCTCCTTGTCGTCGAGCAGCCGGTCGGTGTTGTCGTCCTCGTCCTGAGCGGGGAAAGATTCCAGCAGCCATTCCTCGGGCTTCGCGGCCACGGACTTCAGGTGCGCAAGCGGCTCGTCCAGGGATTCGACGAACCTGAACCGGCTGTTGGCGGCCCGCAGGTTCTCGATCCTGCGGGCTTCGGCATCCAGTCCTTCCTTGATGGATCGGGCCATGTCCTCGTCGTCCGCCGGCAGCCTGTCTCCGGTCATGCCGAGATAGTCGACGGCGAAGCTGCGCAGCTCCCTGAGCTTGGCGGCGTCGCGCCGCTTCGGGACCTCCACGCGCACGCTGTCGCGCTTCTGCTGATTGACCAGCATCCTGACGACGTCGGTGTGCGGCACCCGATGGCTGTCGACCGTCAGCCGAAGGCGTTCGGCTCCGATCAGATGGCACAGGCAGGCGAGCGTGACCTGCAGAGGCCATCCGTACGGTTCGTCCTCGTAGTGCTGCACGACGTCTCGCACCGTCGGCGTGACATTGATGCGGACCTGACCGACCACATAGTCGTACACGTCCTGCGCCGGCAGATCCAGACGATTGGCCGCGGAATCGGTGCCGTCAAGGGTTGAGTTGACAGCAGTGGCATCGGCAAGCACGCCGGGAAGATCGGTTTCCTTGTACGACAGCCCATCCACCATGCCGAAGTTGGTGTACAGGCGTCCGATCACCGTCTGCATCGCCTCGGCGATCACGCTCGCCGCATCCCGGCTCGCCTTCACACCCAGCGTGGTGCCGTTGTAGGCGATGGTGGCCGAGCACAGCGCCTCGGACACCGCGGCATCCAGTTCCCTGCTCATGATCTCAAGACTGCCGCGCTTGTCATCTATGATGCGCTTGCGCGGGCCCTGCTCGTTGGCGTGCACACGCAGGTACTTCTCGGTGCGTTCGAGCATGGCCAGATCGCGCATGACGGTGGAACCGGCATCGCTGAGGATGACACGCAATTCGCCTCGCGAGCCGGCCGAACGCAGGACCGCGTTGCCCTGCTCTACACCGGCCATCGGAGTGACGATGTGCAGCATGATCGGATACGTCCTGCCCTGCGCCGTATTGTCGACGATCAGACCATAGCGGAACGTCGCCTTCTGGTGGCCGTGACCGTATTGCACGGACAGCGACTGACCGAGGATGTTCTCCCTGACGATCCGGCCCAGCCTGTCGCGAACCTGCCTGTCCCCGATTTCGGTGTTCTTGATCTCGCTTTCGACGGCCTGCTCGTCGTTGGTCAGATACTCGTATTCGTTGCCGGTGCGATGCACGTAGTTCTGGCGCTCCAGCACGTCCAGCGTCGTCTGGATGCGCCGCTCCAGCTCGGGCAGGTCCCTGCCGAACCGGTCGAGCACGAGGATGCGCAGATTGCGCACGTTCGTCCTGAACCCCTCCACGTGCTTGACCAGCAGCAGCGCCTTGAGCAAGGCCAACGCCAGATCCCGGTCCTCGGCGTCAAGGCCGATCCCGCGTTCGGCTTCGTTGATGCGATGGTTCACCGTGCTCTGAATGGTGCCGGCGATGCCGTCGTACAGAGCGCTGAACGGGACAAGGCCGCCGACGGCATCATCCCTATGATCCGTCAGCGCGCTGCTGATGGTGGACAGCAGCGAGCGCTCGCCGACCGAGCGATGCTGGCCTTCGAAGAACCCGGCGTTGCTCATGCCGCGCATCGCGTCCTGAAACAGCGTGAACTGGTAGTTGACGAACGGGTAGGTGGCGGTGAAATCCTCCTCGGTGCCGAATCTGGAGTCCTTGAACTGGCGCATGCCGCCTTCGCCTTGGAAGGTGAACAGCGCGTCGAGTTCCTCACGATGCTCACGCCATAGTTCCTCAGTCTTCGCTTCGCCCCGATCGTTCTTGACGAGCAGTCGCTTCTGGATGACCTCGCGGGCATCAGTGCTGGCCAGCTTCAGGTTGACGGCGAATCGCCCCTTGATCTTCGTGAAGTCAAGGCCCTGGCTGGCCGTGCGGTCGCCGACGACGGAATCGAGATCCTCCTGCGAGGTGACGATCACCCACACCCGGCCGTTGGAGCGGGAGAACAGCTCCTCCGTCACGGTCTGCAGATTGAGCATGAGGTCCGTTCTGGTCCCGATGAACTGGCCGATCTCGTCCACGAGGAAGATCAGGCGATGGCCGTCGGGCTGGCGCTGCAGCCAGTCGTTCACGTCGTCGGCGAAGTCGGCGATGGTCGGACTGTACTGCTTCTGGTAGTCCTTGAGGATGTCGTGCACCTCGTCGCCGGTGGCTGCGGCGAACGCCCTGTCGATCTTGGGGCCGGAGAACGCGGCCTGCGTGCGTCCCTTGGACCACGGCTTGCCGGCGATCTGTTCGAACTGACGCTTGAACTCGTCCAGACGGCCGTTGGCGTCGAGGTCGCGTTCCATCTTCGCCACGTACTTGTTGGCGCCGTAGTAGCCGCGGGCCTCGTCGAACACGCGGATGAAGGCGTCCATGAGCATGGTCCTGCTGCCCCGCTGCGCCTTGCTGTCGATGTTGAACAGCAGCGAGGTGGCGGGGATGCGCAGATTCGCTTCCAGCAGCCCCTCGAGCTCATGGTTTTCGGCGTCGCGCGCCTTGGACTTCATGACGTCGATGACCTGCGCGCGGCTCATCGGATCGGCCTCCCCTGCGGCGGAGGCCGCCGGAACGTCGCCCAGAACATGGGAGAGGATCTTCAGCAGGTGCGACTTGCCGGAGCCGAAGTAGCCCGAGATCCACACGCCGTTCGTGTAGGCGGAGGACCGATCGTTGTACGCGTCGAAGAAGCGCTCGAGATTGGTCTGGATCTCGTCGGTCAGCACGTATTCGCGCACCTCGTCGGCAAGGTTGCTGTCGTCGCTGGCCTTGATGACGCCGTCGACCTTGTCGTCGATGTTCCTGACGAAAATGTCCCTGAACCGCAATGCGCCGCTCTCGCCATTGCCCATGTCGCTCATGCGTTGGCTCCTTCCCAGATCGCGTCGTTGAGACTGAACGCACGGTAGTAGTTGTCTGCGCCGAGACGGTCGAACAGACGCATCACCGACACGGTCGATGCCGTCTTCCTGTAGGTGCCCGGGAAGAACACCACCACGGGCGTGCGCTCGGGAATAACGTACTGAAGGCAGTTGAGCAGCGCATGCGCGCGAATGTACGGATACACCTGCCCCACTCCGGTCACGAACACCAGATCGGCCTCATGGTCCGCCGCAGCCTGCCGGTAGCGTTCCCTGAGCGCATCCTTCAGATCGTCGTTGTCGGGACCGAGCATGCCGGCGAGCGCCTGATAGAAGTCATCCTCCTGAAGCGTCGGCCACGAGCCGTTCTCGACTGCGTCCTCGTCGCCATGCATCTCGGATTCCTGTTCGATGGCGGCGTCGAAGACGTCGTTGTCCTTCATGATTCGCACGGCCAGCTCGTACAGGTCGATGACCAGCACGGCGGGCGCGGAATCGTCTGGCTCTGCGGGAGTCATGCCCTGCAGGCGGCTGACGAGCAGCGGTATGCGGCGCTCGACTTCCAGCTCCTTCTCCGGCAGATAGGCGTAGACATAGTTCGCCGGTTCGCCGCCGGTGTCCTCTCCGTTGCGGAAACGCCTGGACTGCATGTACCGGAACATCCCGTCGAAGTCACGTTCGATGCTGGCGGGACGTTTCCTCGCAGCATTGCCGACTGTCATTGTTCGCGCCCTCCTCTCGTCGCATGTCCGCTGCCTCTCAATGCTCGTTCGTCTCAATGCTCGTTCATCGGGAAGAACAGGAACGATTCCGGCCTGTGCTCAAGAATACCGGTCACGGTCCTTCCGAGCAGGGAAGGCAGGAGCGTGTTGTCGACGCCGTCCACCAGCTCGCCTTCGGCCATGGCCCTGAACACGTTCGAACGCAGCTTGAGCGCCGTGGTGCGGCTGACGTCCTCAAGCTCGGTATGCCACATGGCCTTGGCGAGGATGAACCGGTCGTAGTCGCCGTGGTCCACGGTCGACATGCCCAGCAGATACCGGTCGCGCAGCACCTCGTTCGCGAACTCCCCCACCAGCGCGTAGTAGCGGCACATCGCCACCCACATGAGCGCCTGGCAGTCCCTCGGCGGCGTATCGGCGTCGGCCAGATGGCGCAGCTCCCGCATGGTGAGCGCGCTCAGCCGCTTGATCGCCTCGCGCACCATGCGCACGTTCGCCGCCTGCGTGCGCACGGCCAGCACGTTCTCATCGACGGCGCGCCGGCGGACCTGCGCGATGCGATCCCCCAGCTCGTCGTCCGGCGCAGCATCGGCGCATTCGCCGTCGGCCATGAACAGGCCCGCGACGAGATGGCCCTGGGACGCAAGCAGGCCGCCGACCGTGAACGACAGACGATATCGCTCATTCCCCCGCGGCTCGGTTCCGTACGACGTATTCGTCATCGTCCGGGCCTCCTTCCATCATGCGTGCGACGAATGTTTCAGTCTAACCTTCCGGCACGATATTCCAGGGTCCGGCGCCCTCCATCACAATGGACAAGAGGGAGATGCAGGGGATTCAGCGCAGCGGCATGGCCGCATTGCCCTATGAGATGGCAACGTCCCAGAATCCGCCAATCCTTAAGACGAGGTTGGCGGCTGTGCCAGACCGGCTACGCGGTCGGCGAATCTGAGGCATTGCGCCCGCCGGAGGCCGTCGACCATGCGGGGGTACGCACGTCCGCCATTTCTCGCATATTTCTCGAACTGACGATTCAGTGTCCTGAAGAACACGGCCCTGTCCTCCGTCAGGGAACACAGGAACATGTCCGCCGTCATGACCTCATAGCCGAGTTCCGCCTGCTGCGCCTCGCTGAGCCAGCCGTAGATCCCCTTGTCGTTCGTCAGCAGACAGGTGCATTCCCCTCGTATCATCGCCGAGTGCAGGAACAAGTCGCCCCGATCGTGGCCAACGAAGCTGTCCCGTTCCAGACGGGAGTCCATACGAGGAAGGAGCTCTCCGATGCCCTTCAGCAGTTTATACACCTTTTGACTCTCCTCGGGCGGAATCTTCTTCAGCTGCTTCTGCTTTCCCTGCTTCCCCTTGTACCGTTCTTTGCGCAGACGAAACAGCACGTTTCCAGTCTCCTCCGCAAGCCAATGACTGACGTAGGGCTCGAACCGGGCATCTTCCCGATAGAAGGCGTAGACCCAGTCACGCTGGACCGGGTTGATGAGCACGTTCGTGTCGATCAACACCCTGCGCACAAGATCATCATGATTGCCGTAGTCGATCACAGATCCCACTCCTTCAGCATCCGGTCAAACTCCTCCAGCGCCTCCAGCTTCTTCCGCCGCAGCCGATTGCGCAGTTCCAATACCTCATCGACCGGATAGGACGGCTCGTCATCCCGCATGACCGGATCGATGCCGCGCTTCCGCATGCAGATGCTGATGGTATGACGCTGCAGACCGGTCATCTCGGCGGCGTCGGCAAGACCCACGAGGACCGGGCTCGGATGATGCTCAGTTCCTTCGAACCGTTCGGGACGAGGTCCGCCCCGATCGCGTCGCCGGCACATGGCGTATGCACCGGCGGCAAGCGATGCCACCCCTGCGGCCATGACCCCGATCAACGACAAACGTCTCATGCCCCGATGATAGGCCGACCGCAACCCGGCATTGTCGGTATCGGTAATCCGAAGCGGCGCGGTTTCGCAGGCCGCTTCACGGTGCCGTTTCACCGATTCGAGGGCTACTTCTGGTCGGCGTCTCTGATGACGATATCGAAGGTCTTGCCGAGCGCCGCGCAATAATCGGGCAGCAGATCAAGCAGCCCCGCACGCTGCAGATCGTTTTCGGCGCGCCAGAGGGCCGCGGCACTCAGACCGGTGCGTCTCGCCATCTCATCAAGGCTCACTCCCGCTTCCTTGCGCATCGCCTTCAACTTCCTGCAGACGCCCCAGTAGATGTTGCGGTTCCTCATGCCCAATGCCTCGGCGTCCGCGTCGTACCGTTCCAGTTCCTTCCAGCCGAGCATGTCGCTCAGCACGCTTTCGACGCTCTCCGCAGGCTCGTGGTCGCCGATGAGGCCACGCATATGCTCAGCGATCTCCTCGCGTGTGTAGCATACCGTCCAGTCGTTCGGTATGACACCTCGCTCCGCGGCTATCGAACTCCTCATATGTGTTCATCGGAACGTCCCGTCGTACAGGAGCGGAACGGTTGCCATTCTAGTGGGCGCGACGCCGGCAGAGGTATGTTGCCGCCGAGGAGCACGGCCGTGTTGATCGTGCGAGACGCGGCCGACGAATCCACCGCTTTTCACCGAGGCCGGCTCTGCCCCATACCCGCATCCATTGCCGGTCAGCCCCGGCCACCGGACATCCCGTCATATGATTTCATATGCCGAATGCCCCCGACGGCATATGAGAGTCATAGCTTGTGCGCCATTTCTGCGCCTTTTACAGTTTGTGAGCATGATCAACAACATGCATTCCACATTTGGCAACGGTTCCGAACACGGCGACGCACATGGCCACTCCCCCAGCATCGATGACCTTTATGCCCTGCTCTCCGGCTCATTTCCGCGAGGCGACGGCATTCCGCAGGAGGTAGAGATCGCGCAGGATCTCAGGGACGACGATTCCGCCCCCGCTCCCAGTGCCGAGGACAATGCGGGGTATGCGGACACTATCGCCTGGCTGCGTGAGGGCGACACGTTCGGCGATGCGCGCTCAATCGACTCGGTCGCCATATCCCAGATCATCCGCGAACAGGCCGAGATGCTGTTGAACGACAAGCTCGACTATTGGGCCTATCTGCTGGTCCGGTTCGCGAAAAGCCAGGGATTCCCTCTGGACGAACGACTCTCCCGCGTGTGGCTGTGCAGCCAGCTGACCGGCGTGATCAGGGACATGCTCGAGGAACTGGCGGGCGTAGCCCTTGGCGCCGGGCACACGCTGACCAACATCGCGCGCGCCGGCGGCACGTCCCAGCCAAACGTACGCACCAAATGGCCGCACATCCGCGACTACGCCGACGCGTATCGGGCGATGCGGCAGGACGGTGAAGCACATGCCGTCATGGTCGGCGACCGACTGGCGACGTTCCGCCCCTCGGGAAGCAAAGAATACATGGATCGCGCGGAACGGATCTTGGAGGAGCATCGGAAAGCCCACGAGAAGACGGACAAGGACACGGAACCGGCGTTCGTCCGTTCGCTCCCCGCACGGATGATCGATGGGCTGAAGGTACTGACCGATCTGGCAGACCCCGATCAGATGCTTCACATCGACGAAGCGGACATCAACGGACTGGTGAAGCAGGGCGACTGCCTCTGGTCCCATTGCGCGGAAGCGCATGGCGAAGACGCGCTTCGGCGGGCGTTGGAACAGACCGTGAAGGAGCTGGCGGCGGATCCCGACGTGGGCACCGTACACGGCATATTGATGACCATCGTCACATCTGCAGTGATGGATGGGGAGCAAATGACGAAGGACATCAATGCCGCCATGGGCAGGGTGAACGACAAATGGCCCGAAGCGACGTATACCTTCCGCTTGGAACCGGACGACGGGGAAAACGGTCTGATGGCACGCGTCACGCTGCTTGCGGCAGGCAGCAAATCCTGATGCACTGACGACAACGTCCGACGGCACGCATGGGCGTTCCTCCGGATACGTAAGGCGTCATGCCGCTATACTGTATAGCGGCATGACGCCGAGCGGAAGGAGCGGTCATGGCGATGGTGCAGATGAACGTGCGCATCGACGCGCGGCTGAAGGATGATGTGGATGACGTGCTGCGCCGCGACGGCGTCTCGGCGAGTGACGTGGTCAGGTCGGTGTGGGCGTACATCGCGGACCGCGGGCAGGTGCCCCACTTGGAGACGTCCGCCGAGGAGCGGGCGCGCGAGGAGGAGCGGCGGCGCAGGATGGCGCTCGTCGACGGTTCCGCGGGGCTGGTGCCGCGCGAGCTTGCGAAGGTGGGAATCATCGGGGAGCACAATGCCCAGTCCGCATCCACGCTCGGGGACGCGTCGCCTCGGCGGGAACGCGACGCCATGTACGACCAGCTGCTCGACGACTACCTCACCATGGAGCGGAGCGAATGATGCGGGACGTCGCAGATTCCGCAGCCTCCACCGTCTCCCCTGTCCCCGGCGCAGAACCCCGGTCCCCCGGTCACGTCGACAGTCCGAACCCGCCGCGCAGCGTCCTGCTCGACACCAACGTGCTGCTGGACCATCTCATGCGCCGGGACGGCAGGGCCGGCCATGCGACGGCGATGCTGAAGGCGTGCATCCGCCATGACGTCACCCTGCAATGCGCATCCACATCGCTGAAGGACATCGCATACATCTCGGCGGCGGCCCTGCGCAGGGAATTGAGCAGCCGCGAGGCACTTTCGCCGGACTCCCTGCTGGAAACCGCGACGATGCGAGAGCTCCTCCATCGGATCCCATGGCAGTGCGTCGAACAGGTCCGCGCCCTGTGCGGCATCGTCGCCGTCGACCGGGAGACCTGCGACCGGGCCATCGCACTGCGCGACCGCCACGACGACTTCGAAGACGATCTCATCGTCGCCGCGGCCCAACGCTCCGGCAGCGCATACGTGGTCACCTCGGACCGGCAGCTCATCAGCCACTTTCCCGGATACTGCATCACTCCGAGCCGTCTCACGGCACTGCTCGACGAAGACCGCTGACACGGCACGTCGCAAACGACTGCCGCCGCCGCATCCGCCAGACAACGGCAGCACAACGCCGCCCCCGCGCGTCCCGTCGCCGAGCCTGTGCTAGGCTCGCTGCCAACGGCGGCAACGGTGCCGCCCCAGCCGCGGGAGCGCCCGGCCGCAGCGGTCGCTGGCCGCCCCGCACGACAGAACGGAGGACCCTATGGCAGACGCCTCGATCTTCGACCAGTATCCGCTCGACCAGTGGAAGGATCCGACCCATCGCATCATGGACCGGTTCTCGCTCAAGGGCAAGAAAGGCTTCATCACCGGCGGCGCGGGCGGGCTCGGACGCAACGTGGCCGCCGCATGGGCGGAGGCGGGCGCCGACGTGGCGATCGTCGACCTGCCGCGCACCAAGGACACGCTCGAACCGCTCGCCGCCGAGCTCGCCGAACGGTACGGCACCGCCGTGGTGCCGCTCTACTGCGACGTGTCGGACCGCGAGCAGGTCGCCGCGCTCAAGGACGCGCTCGTCGAATCGCTCGGCACGGTGGACGCGGCGTTCATCAACGCGGGCGTGAACGTGCCCGGCGATGACGCGGACGAGCCGTACGAGGTGTGGCAGAAGACGATCGACATCAACCTCACCGGCGCGTACCTCACCGCGCAGATCGCGCAGCACATCATGCGCGAGCACGGGCACGGCGGCTCGCTCGTGTTCACCTCGTCGCTGAGCGCGCACAACGCGAACTTCATCGCCGGCGGCCCCTCACCCGTCGCTGCCTACGGCGCGTCCAAGGCCGGCATCTACGAGTACGCGCGCTACCTCGCGGCCGCGCTCGCCCCGTACGGCATCCGCTCGAACGCCGTCTCCCCCGGCTACGTGTGGTCCGGCATCTTCGAAGGGCGCATCGTGCCCGAAGCGCACGACGTGATGACCGCGCCCGTGCCGATGCGCCGGTTCGGCACCAACGAGGAGATCGCCTCGGCCGTGCTGTTCCTCGCCAGCGACGCCTCCTCGTACGTCACCGGCACCAACCTGCAGGTCGACGGCGGGTATTCCGTGTACTGAGCGCCGGCTACTGAGCGCCGGTCGCGCAACCGCGTAACAGCGCAGTCTGTGTGACCGCAATCCGCGCGACGCATACCGCATAACCCGCGGAATGAGCGAATCCAGTCCTACAGAGCACGAAATGAGCAGATCCCGTCCCGCAGGGCGCGATTTAGGCCCGTGCGGAACTGGATTCGCTCATGCTGCGCCGTCCGGGACTGGATCCGCTCACTCTGCGCGCGGATCGTCACGATCGCCGGCCCGCAGCCGCTCCCGTCCGCGGCGCGCGTTCTCCAGCGCCTTGCCATACCAGTCGAGGCCGCCATCCACCGCAGTCTCGAACAGGTTCGCCGACCGCGCGTACAGCTCCTCGGCCAGCTGCATGCTCTCGTCCGACGGCCTGAAGCGCTCATGCCACTCCGCGAGCCGCAGGAAGATGCTCGCCAGCACCGCGGCCTGATCGGGAACGTCCGGATCGCAGGTCTGCTGCGCGATCGCGCACACGCGATGGTACAGGTCGACGGCCTTGTCCATGTCCTTCTCACAGCCCCTGCCCGCCCTGTACAGGTCGCCGAGCTTGTAGCAGCTCTCCTCATTGCCGAGCTCCGCACCGCGGGAGAACCACGCGAACGCCCGATCCGCATCCACGCTGCCGATGCGGCCGTACAGGTACACGTAGCCAAGGTTCGTGGCCGCCTGCGCATTGCCCAGCGAGGCGCTGCGCTCGTACCATCGGCAGGCCTTGCGAAACAGCCTGTCCTTCTCCTGCGGATCCTGCACATGCATGGCGTCGCCGTATGCGACCGTGCCCACGTGCAGCGAAAGCGCACCGCCAAGCTCCTCGTCCTCGGCGGCATAGTCGAAGCTCGCATCCATCATTCGCCCCCTTTCGATGCGATATCGTTTCCTTCCGACGCGATGCCCGGACAGGCCTGCCCGCCCGCATCCGCATCGTCGATCAATTGCCGCAGCGCGGCGCGCAAAGCCGGACGCCGCCGATACATGCGTATGAGCCGCTCCGCCTCCAAGCGCATCCGCTCGGCGCCGGCGACATCGCGCAGACGGCTGAGCAGTGCGACGATCCGCTTCACGCCGGATTCCGAATCGTCGCGCATCAGACTTGAGTCCGCGTCATGCAGCGGCGCCGTCAGCAAGGCGCACGCAGCGTCCATGTCGGCGCGCGCCGTCAGTTCAAGCAGATCCGAAGCCACGATGTCGCCATGACGGCTGTCGCGCATGCGCCTGCAGTAGCGCAGCGCCTCCTGCGCCAGACCTTCCTGCCGCAGCAGCTCCTCGAACGTCGTATTGCGGCCATACGAGACCGGCTCGTCATAGCAATGCCGCTCATACGTGTCGACGATCCTCGCGCGCATCTGCGGCCAGCGCTCGCCGCACAGGTCGCGCAGCCTGCCGATGTAGCGGACCGCATGCCCCAGCCCGCGGGCGACGGTGCCGCCCTCGGTGTCATCCTCGTCGGCATCGGAGGCATCGGTGACGATGTAGTACGCGTAGAGCGTGCGCAGGCCGTCCGTGTCGCCCAGACGCTCATACGCGGCCTCCAGCAGCGTCAGCCATCCATACGGCAGTCCCGGCGCCGTCTCTTCGACGTCATACAGCTCCTCGCATTCATCCGCCCAGTCAAGCGATTCCTCATACCGTCTGCAGAACCGCTGCACGGCGGCTTCGAGATCGTCCATGCACGTCAGCCGCTGCAGCGCGTCACGTAGCGCACGCCACTCGTGCTCGCTGAGCCAGCCGCATTCGCCGTCGCCTGACGCATCTGCGCCGGGCGTGCCGAACCGGAGCCGAGCATACGCCCGCACCGCGCTGACGGCTTTGCCCGTATCGGCAGCCTTCGGCGCATCGCCGCCGTCACATTCCCTGCTCATTCGCTTCTTCCTCGCCTTCATCCGTCGCATCCTCTGCGTCCGTCACGCCTGCCGCGTCCGTCGCATCCGCCGCGACATCCGCACCGACATCCGCATCGTCGTCCGCCTGCTCCGCGTCCAGATAGTCCGCGAGCGCCTCGCGCAGCAGCTGCCTGCGCGGGAACATGTCGCATGCCTGCTCGGCCAGCGTCTTCGCCTGCTCGTACCCATACACGAGGTCGACCTTGCGTATCCAACGGGCCACGCGCTGGGCGCCGGACTCAGTGTTCTGCTCGAACACCGGCGAATCCGGGTCGCCCAGCACGCTCTCCACGTAGCGCAGCGCTCTGACGGCATTGGATTCCTTCAATGCCACTACGTCCAGCATTCTGATCAGGATGTCCCTGGACTTGATGCGGCAGTAGTCCCATGCCTCGTCGGACAGCCCGTCCTCGCGCAGCAGCCGCTCGTATGCGGGGTTCGTCGGCGCCTCGCCTCTGCCGCCGAAGCGATGCCGCTGCATGAACGCGACGATCGCATCGCGGTCCTCCTGCCAATGCTCCCCGCTCAGGTCGCGCAGCTTCTGCACGTAGACGGCTTCGGGATCGGTCTGGGCGATGGCGATGTAATACACGTACAGCCGCCGCAGTCCGACCGCATCATGCAGATGCTCGTACGCCGCCTCCAGAATCGTCATCCACGTGTGCGGCAGCTCGTCCAGATGGCATGGCGTGACGAACGGGACCAGCAGGCGCATGTTGTCGAGCGATGCGCTGCCATGCCCGGTTCTTCCCATCGCGCCCCGCGCGCCTGCTCGGTACCGGGACTCATGCTGCTGCGTCAGCGTCTCGTGCCTTGGCTCGTAGTCGTTCTGCATCTGCGCGTAGAGTCGGCGGCGTTCGCGCGCATCGTCGGGAGCTGAACGGTCCTTGCGATCGGCTTGGCCGCCGGCTTGGTCGTCGTCTTGGCCGCGGAAGAACGTCCGTTCGTACAGCAGCCGCATCTCCTCGCTCATGAACGTCTTGTCAAGGTCCGGCAGGCAGAACAGCGCTTCGAAGATGCGCTTGACGGCTTCCCAATCATCATCCGTCAGCTTCGGCACCTGCGGGAACTGCGCACGCACGTACCAGCGCACAGCCATGCTCGCATCCCAGGGAAAGCCGTCATCCACCGGCATGGAATCCGAGTCGTCGTTCCGGCGAGCGCGGTCGCTGCGCCGCCGCATGTCGTCCATGGCCAGCAGCACGGCGGCCATGTGCTTGCAGAACGCCGACCGCTGCGCATACGGGCACGTGCATGCGGCCGAGACCACCGTGCCATACCGCAGACGCACGTCCACCTCGTATACGCTCTCTGCGCTGCCGAATACGGCGGCATGCCACAGGCCGGGCGCGATCATGCGCGGCGCGTGGACCTTGCCTGCCGCGAAGTACGCTGAGCCGCGATCGAGGATGCGCTGCTCGAACAGGTCGACGTAATGGTCGTTCAGGCGCGGAATCTCGTTGATGTCCTCGTTGCCGCCGTTCATGATCCCTCCTCATCTGCGAGCAGTGCCGTGTCGCATATGCGGTTTCATTATTCCTCTTCCGCAACCGAAGAATGAGCGACCCCAGTTCCGTACAAGCCGAAATCATGCCGTACGGAACTGAATTCGCCCAGTTTGCGCCATGACCTTCTCGTTCGCCTCATCCATCACGTCGGATTCGACGAGAGTGCCATGGGCCCCAGCCATCGGAGCCGTCGGATGCTCCGTGACATGCCTCAGCCGGCCGCACTCATATGTCTTGTTGCCGTCGAGCAGCAACCGGTTCTTTCCGACGAAATCCACATCTCCTTCGAACAGCAGACTGAATTCCGTCACCTTGGTCGGTTCGACGTCGAAGACCCTGACCCCATCGTTGCCCATGACTTCAGTCTAGTCCTCCCGGGCTCCGCGACCGGGAATCAGCAGCGGGAATCAGCGGTATGCCGACGAACGGCGTGGTTTCTGCATAGTCAGGGGCACTTTTCGCCGTCTGCGCGAAGATATCTGCATAGTCAGGGTACCTGTCGCATCGGCATCGTCCGTGCGAGTCCGGCAGTCTTGTCACGGATTTGGCGGCATCAAGCCGTTTCTCCGGGTTCCGCCGCATTCCGGATACGCTTGTTGCAGCCCCTCGATGCCCCTCACTCTGCAGATACCTTCCCGCAGAACGCAAAAAGTACCCCTGACTATGCAGATACCTCGCGGAGATGCCGGACGGACCGGCCTGAGGCGTGTCCGCCCGGCCACGCGACATGGCGAAGACCGAAATTCGCGAGCAGACGGCCGGACCGAAACGGGCAGGCGCGTCGAGGAGCGGATCTCCGCGTCATCGAAGTGGCCGCGGAAGCGGAAGCGGAGATGCACCACCCGTGCCAGTACGGCAATGCCGCTCTTACCCCACCAGCCACGTGAGCTTCGCCACCGAATACAGCGGCACGAACGGGATGAGGATCGGCGTGGAGGCGGCGTAAGCGCGGTAGTCGGGGTCGTCGCCGTAGTTGCGGGTCTGGCGGATCTCCAGACGCCGCGCGCCGCCGAACATGATCCACGTGATGACGAGCCAGCCGGCCGTCATCGCCAGCCACTGCCAGAATCCGCGCGCCGCGCTCCAGCCAGACACGAACACGCCGGTCCACGCGAGCACCTCGCCCAGATAGTTCGGGCAGCGCACCAGACGGTACACGCCCACGTCGCAGAACCGGCGCGGATGATCCCGTTTGAACGTGCTCTTAGTATGGTCGGCCACGGCTTCGAGCGCGATACCGCACGCGCAGATCGCCGCGCCCGCGACGCCCGCCCAGTCGTCGCGCATGCCGGAGCCGACGCGGAACAGCACCGGCGACGTCTCGCACGCATACAGTAGCGCGCACGCCAGCCACGTGCCGATCTTCGCGACCGTCGGCACGCCGGAGCCATCCTTGATCTCGCGGCGCATGGCGTCGCGATAGGATGCGCTGCGGCGTTCGCGCGCGAGCAGGAACCCGCCGAGCCGCACGCCGTAGACGACGAGCAGCGCGCACAGCACGGCGCCCAGCGGCGTCAGCGCGGCCGCATCGTGCGAGTCAGAGGCCAGCCCCGCAAGGCCGACGGCCGCGAGCGCCACGCCGATCGCCGCCACGGAGAACCCATAGCCGAGCGATATGAACCAGACGAACTTCCTGAAACCGATGGCGCTGACCGCGAGCGCCGCGGCGAATGCTGCGAGAAAGAGAACACCCATGCGCCTCATCATGGCATCGGGCACGTACTCGAGTACGTACGCGGGCGGTGTCCGGGGCGGGATTCCGCGGTCAGGCGGACTATATAGGCCGTGTTCGCAGGACAGGCGGCGCAAACTATACGATTCGACACACAAACGGACGCTCACATCACCTGAGCGGCGCACAATGTACAGACCGGTACACAATCGGACGTCCACGCCATCTGGGCGGCGCAAAACGTATGGCCCCGTACGAAAACGGACACCCGCATCACCTGAGCGGCGCACAATGTACGAATCCGCACGAAAACGGACGCAGAGAAACCTTCAGCGGCACAAAATGTACAGACCGGTACACAATCGGACGCAGCCACCGACTCAGCGGCGCACAATGTACGGACCCGTACGCAAACGGACGCCCACATCACCTAGGCGGCGCAAAACGTATGGATCCGTACGAAAACGGACGCCAATCCGCGCAGACGGACGGACGCACAACGACGAGGACGCGCGGAGGCTCGAACTCGCGGGGAGCGCAGGCGTCGGAGACGCGCCCTGCGTCACACCGCGTAGGCGGACCAGCGGCCGTGCGAACGTTCCACCTCGATGGGCATGCCGAACAGCTCGGTGAGGCGCTCGTCCGTGAGCCCCTCCTCCAGCGAGCCGGAGTACACGATCGTGCCGGCGGACGGGTTGCCGTGCGCGTCGATGCCGTCGCCGCGGCCGTCGGCGTCGTTCGGCGCGGCGGTGGCGTCCTCCACGCTCACCGGCTTGCGGCCCATGATGGCGATGCGGTCGAATCCGGCGGGGATCTCCTCGAGCCGGTGCGTCACCAGCACGACCGCGCGGTTCGAATCCTCCCGTCCGATGCGGCTCAGCGTGCGCATCACCTGTTCGCGTCCGCCGAGGTCCAGGCCGGTGGTCGGCTCGTCCATGATGAGCAGCTCCGGGTCGCCCATGAGTGCGCGGGCGATGAGCACGCGCGTGCGCTCGCCTTCGGACAGTCGCCACATCTGCTTGCCTTCGAGATAGCCGACGCGGAAGTCGCGCAGCAGGGTGCGGGCGCGCTCGTACTCGGCGTCGGTGTACGTGTCCTGCCAGCGGCCGGTGACCGCGGTCAGCCCGGTCACCACCGCGTCCAGCGGATCCTCGAACGGCGGGAACTGGCGGGCCAGGTCGGCGGAGGCGAGGCCGATGCGCTTGCGCAGCTTGAACACGTCGTACTTGCCGAGCTGATGGCCCAGGATGAACACGCGACCTTCGGAGGGGAACGTGCGCGTGGCGAGCATGCCCACGGCCGTGGACTTGCCGATGCCGTTGGGTCCGAACAGCACCCAGCGCTCCCCCGCGCGCACGGTCAGGTTCACGTCGGTGATGATGACGCGGCGGTTGCGGCGGAACTCCACGTCCTCGAGCTGCAGTACGACGTCTTCGTTCACTGTGGTTCCTTTCCGTGGAGGTCTCGGGGTGCGCGCGGAAGCGCCTGAGCGTACGCGTCGCGTGCCGCGGCTGCATGCGACGGCGGGCTTCCCCTCATTGTAGGGGGAAGCCCGCCGTGTCGTGGAAGGCGTCCGTCATCGCGAACGCGAATGGGCCGCCTGTTCGTCGGACTACTTGCGCTCGTCGAGCACCGACTGGTACACGGCCACGGTCTTATCGGCGATCGACTCCCAGCTGAAGTGGTCGCGGGCGCGCTCGTAGCCGGCCTGGCCCATCTTCTTCGCAAGCTCCGGGTCGGCCATGATCCTGTCGATCGCGGCGGCCATGTCGTGCACGAACTTGTCCGGGTCGGTGGGCGTGCCGGTGCCGTCGCGCAGCTGGTCGATCGGCACCAGATAGCCGGTCTCGCCGTCCACGACGACCTCGGGGATGCCGCCGGTCGCGGAGGCGACGACGGGCAGGCCGCACGCCATGGCCTCGAGGTTCACGATGCCCAGCGGCTCGTAGATCGACGGGCAGATGAACGCGTCGCAGCCATGCTCCAGCGCGTTGAGCTCCGGGCGGGGCAGCATCTCCTCGATCCAGATGATGTTGCCGCGCTCCTCGTCGAGCTTGGCGAACGCGGTCTTCACCTCCTCGGCGATCTCCGGGGTGTCCGGGGCGCCGGCGCACAGCACCACCTGAATGTCCTTGGAGATGAGGTGCAGCGCCTTGAGCAGGTACGGCAGGCCCTTCTGGCGGGTGATGCGGCCCACGAACAGCAGGGTCGGCTTGCTGCGGTCGATGTGGTAGCGGTCGAACACGCCCCAGCCCGGATCGTCGGGCGCGGGGGTGGCGAAGTCGCTCATCGTGATGCCGTTGTGCACCACGACCACCTTGTCCGGGTCGAGGTTCGGGTAGGCGGTGAGAATGTCCTCGCGCATGCCGCCGGACACGGCGATCACGCGGTCGGCATGCTCGTAGGCGTCCTTCTCGGCCCAGGAGCTCAGGTTGTAGCCGCCGCCCAGCTGCTCGCGCTTCCACGGGCGGAACGGCTCGAGGCTGTGCGCGGTGATGACGAGCGGGGTGCCGTGCAGCATCTTGGCGAGGTAGCCGGCGAGGCAGGCGTACCAGGTGTGCGCGTGGATGATGTCCGCGTCAACGTCGTTGGCGATCTGCAGGTCCACGCCGAAGGTCTTCAGGGCGGCGTTCGCGTCGGCCAGTTCGGACGGGGTGTCGTAGCCGACGACCTTCAGGCTGCCCTTGGCCTCGGCCGCGTTGGGGATGGCCGGCACGTCCGCGGCGGTGCGGGGGCCGTCGAACGCGCGCACGGTCACGTCGATGCGCTCCGCCAGAACCTTGCTCAGCTCCTCGGCGTGCACGCCGGCGCCGCCGTAGACGTGGGGCGGGTATTCGCGAGTGAGGATATCAACCTGCATCCGATCAGTGCTCCTTCATTGGATTCCTTGACAGTTCCGAGGATACTACGGGGGTGGGCGACGCACGGGATTCCAACGGTTCCGAGGGTGTCGCGGAACGTTTCCCGGAAGCCGGACTGCAGTGGGCGCGTCCGCGACGCCCTGCCACGCCCATGTGCTATATTATGTATGCCATATTGAATGTCTGAATGAAAGAAGTATGACTTATGTTGATGGATACGAGCTGCGAAGGCATCGAGAACGGCATCGAGTGGCGTGTCACCGCGAACGACGCGTTCTTCTGCTGGACCGGCAGGGTGCGGCTGCCCGAAGGCCATCCGTGGCGCGCGTCGGACGGCTGGGACATCCCGGCCCGCGTGCACGGCGGCGTCACCTACGGCCCGGACGAGGACGGCTGGATCGGCTTCGACACGCTGCACGCCATGGACAGCGTCATGGACCTCGTCTCCCGGAACCCGGACGGCGAGCTGGACGGCATCCGCGAGATGACCGGCATCCCCTACGCGCACGCCCGCTCCTGGACGTTCGACGAGGTCGTGGCCGAGACCCTGCGCCTCGCCCGGCAGACGGCGCGCGCCGCGAAGCTCCAGCTGCAGGCCGCCTGATCCCGGTCCTCCCCCGCACTCGCCCATCCTCGTCCGTCGTCCGACCGCGTACGGGGCACGACCAGCGTCTCCGAGCACCACGACGTCGTCCGGGCGGGAACGACGTACTTCCCCGGCACGGAGACGTCCGCCCGTCCCCGTTCCTAGAATCGACCATAGGGAACCACGGGGGAAGGAGACCGGATGGACGAGCAGCAGACGCCGTTCGACGAGCCGCGGCGCACGGATCCGGCGCGCCCGGCGCGGGAGGACGCGCGGGATAGGGAACGCGATCAACGGCAAGGCCGAGGCCGGGCCGATCCCCCGAATGCGATCGGGGCCCCCATCGCGCTCGGGGCCACGGGACTGGTCATCGCCGTCGTCGCGTGGAAGTTCTCGATGGGCGCCTCGCAGACCGCGTTCCAGGCGGTACTCGCCGAGAACGTCGGTCTGCTCATGATGGCGCTGGCGGCGCTCACCGCCGCGATCATGACGATCCGATCCCGGGTCGTCGCCGCGGTCGTACTTCTGCTCGCCGCGGTCGGCTTCGGCTACTACGGCGTCCGCGGCGCCATGGACTGGACGCTGGATCAGCGGGACGGCGTGCGGGACGCCACCGCGTCGGTCATGTCGCTGGAGCTCGAATCGTCCGACGAGGGCGACTTCGAGTACTACAAGCTGACCGTGCGCATGCCCGAAGGCGGCAGCAGGGAATGGAATCTGAGCAAGGAGCTCGCCGCCGGATGGGAACCCCGGGTGGGCGACGAGGTCGACGTCACCTACTATCCGCGCACGGACGTCCTCACTTCGCTGAGCCGACGATGACGGCCTCCGGACCGGACGAATGATGGACGGCGAACGCAGAGAGGGGCGGGACCGCAATCCCATCGGATCACGGTCCCGCCCCTCTCCTAGATACGGATGCACGGACGCACGGACACGTCTGACGGCGAGGTCAGACCGCGGTGCCGTTGGCGTCGAGGTTCGGATTGTACTTCGCGTCCCCGGCGGTGAAGAACAGGCTGAGCACGCCCACCACGAACACGGCGGACACCGTGATGATGAGCCACAGCGGATGGCTGGGCAGCCACATCACCACGAAGAACCCGATGATGGACAGCGCGATGAGCACCCAGCTGACCAGGCGGAACCAGCCCTTGACGTCGGAGGGCGCGGACAGGCCCTTGGACGGGTTGCGGTAGTCCGGGTTGGTGTTGTACGCGGTCTCCGTCTCCTCGTCCTCCACGCGGGCGGTGGGCTTCCAGGGGCCGGAGTCGTCGATGCCGTCGCGCAGGCGCTCGGACTTGGCCTGCAGCGCGTACTCGTCGATCATGCCGGCGCGCTGGCGGCCGCGGGTCTGATCGTACTGGGACGGGATGCCCCTCTTCTCCCTCTTCGCGGCGGCACGGCGTTCGGCGCGGTTCGGCATGACTGTAACTCCTTCATCGATGCGACATACGGGAAATCCTGCGGCAAGTGTACCGCAGGATTCCGGTTCGGGGTCGATCACGCGCCGTGGCGTGCGGCGCGTGATCGGCAAGGGACGCCGCGGCGGCTCAGCGCGGCAGCATCATCGGACGCTGCGAGGCGACGATCGGCGCCGGCAGCTCGGTGGAGCCGGTGAGGTACTTGTCCACGGCGGCCGCGCAGGAACGGCCCTCGGACATGGCCCACACCACGAGGCTCTGGCCGCGTCCGGCGTCGCCGCAGGCGAACACGCCGTCCTGAGAGGTGGCGAACTCGTCGTTGCGCGCCACGTTGCCGCGGCCGTCCAGCTCCACGGGAAGCTGGTCGACGAGCGTGGTGGTGTCCGGGTGGAGGAAGCCCACGGAGATGAGCACCAGATCGGCGGGCAGCACGCGCTCGGTGCCGGGCTGGCGGGTGAACGGGCCGTTCTCGCCGGGGGCGACGGACACGACCTTCAGGCCGGTCACGTGGCCGTTCTCGTCGGACACGAAGCCTTCGGACGCGGTGGAGTTCTCGATCCTCACACGCGCCTGCTCCTCCTCGGAGCCGATGAAGTTGACCGAATCGGTGCTGTACACGTAGGTGCCGCCCTCCTCCATCGAGGAGGTCTTCTGGTAGAGGCGCGCGAACGTGGGCCACGGGGCGTTATCCGGGCGGGAGGTCGGCTCCTTCGGCATGATCTGCAGGACGGTGACGTCCTTCGCGCCCTGGCGGATCGCGGTGCCGAGGCAGTCGGAGCCGGTGTCACCGCCGCCGATGACGATGACGTGCTTGTCCTTCGCGTCGATGTCGTGCACGGGCTTGACGCCGTACACGCGGCGGGTCGCGTCGGGCAGGTACTCCATGGCGAAGTGGATGCCCTTGAGCTCGCGGCCGGGGATCTTCATGTCGCGCGGCACGGTGGAGCCGATGGCCACCACGACGGCATCGTAGCGGGATCGCAGGTCGTCCCACGAGATGTCCTTGCCGATCTCCACGCCGGTGCGGAAGCGCGTGCCCTCGGCCTCCATCTGCTCGACGCGGCGGTCGATGAGATGCTTGTCGAGCTTGAAGTTCGGGATGCCGTAGCGCATGAGGCCGCCGATGGCGTCGTCGCGCTCGTACACGACGACCGTGTGGCCGGCGCGGGTGAGCTGCTGCGCGCAGGCGAGGCCCGCGGGGCCGGAGCCCACGACAGCGACGGTCTGGTCGGTCAGTCGCTGGGGCGGCAGCGGCTTGACGTAGCCGAGCTCCCACGCCTGGTCGATGATGGTGACCTCGTCGTTCTTGATCATGGTGGGCGGCTGGTGGATGCCCAGCACGCACGCCTGCTCGCACAGGGCGGGGCAGATGCGACCCGTGACCTCGGGGAAGTTGCTCGTGGTGGACAGGCGGTTGTAGGCGTCCTCCCACTTCTCCTGGCGCACGAGATCGTTGAACTCGGGGATCAGGTTGCCCAGCGGGCAGCCGGACATGCAGAACGGGGTGCCGCAGTCCATGCAGCGGGCCGCCTGCTCGGTGGTCCACGGCTGCAGGCCGGACTCGGCGTGCACGTCGAACCAGTCCTTGATGCGCTCGGCGACCGGACGCTCGGCCAGCTCGCGACGGGTGCGGACCTTCAGGAATCCTCTGGGATCTCCCATGTCAGTGGGCTCCTTCCATGACGTGTTCGTAGGTCTTCTCCCACACGCCGGGCGCGGAGAAGTCGAGATGGTTGGCCTCGGCGTCGGCCAGCGCGGCGAGCATGGCCACGTAGTGGGCGGGCACGACGTGCGTGAAGCGCTTCGCGGAGGCGGTCCAGTCGTCGAGCAGGCCCTTCGCGAACTCGGAGCCGGTCTCCTCGGCGTGCTTCCTGACGAGCTCGTGCACGAGCTCCTCCTTGCCTTCGAGCGGCTGGAACAGCAGCGCGCCATTGTGCGCGGCCTCGGGGTTGACCTTGGCCATGTCGAGGTCGAGCACGTACGCGTTGCCGCCAGAGAAGCCGGCGCCGAAATTGCGGCCCGTGGGTCCGAGCACCACCACGGTGCCGCCGGTCATGTACTCGCAGCCGTGGTCGCCCACGCCTTCGACGACGAACGTGGCGCCGGAGTTGCGCACACCGAAGCGCTCGCCCGCGCGACCGGCCACGAACAGCTCGCCGGAGGTGGCGCCGAAGCCGGTCACGTTGCCGGCGATGACGTTCTCGTGCGGGTCGAACGTGACGCCGTCCTCGGCGCGGACGATGAGGCGTCCGCCGGACAGGCCCTTGCCGGCGTAGTCGTTGACCTCGCCGTAGACGCGCATGGTCTCGCCGCGCGGGATGAACGCGCCGATGGACTGGCCGCCGGAGCCGTGCAGGGTCATGTCGATGGTGTCGTCGGGCAGGCCCTCGGCACCGTAGCGGCGGGTGATCTCGTAGCCGACCATCGTGCCGAGCGTGCGGTTCACGTTGCGGATCGGCACCTCGATGCGCACGGGCTCGCGGCGCTCCAGCGCCGGCTCGGCCATCTTGATGAGCTCGTTGTCGAGCGCCTTCTCCAGCTCGTGGTCCTGAGGCTCGGTGTTGTGCAGGATGGTGCCGGGGACCGGGCCGGGCTGCATGAGCACGTTCTTCAGGTCGACGCCGTCGGCCTTCCAGCGCCTGATCGCCTCGTCCTGGTCCAGACATTCGACGTGGCCCACGGCCTCCTCGAGCGTGCGGAAGCCGAGCTCGGCGAGGATCTCGCGCACCTCCTCGGCGATGTACATGAAGAAGTTGATCACGTGCTCGGGCTTGCCGCGGAAGCGGGCGCGGAGCTCCGGATCCTGCGTGGCGATGCCCTGCGGGCAGGTGTTCTTCTGGCAGGCGCGCATCATGACGCAGCCTTCGACGATCAGCGCGGCGGTGGCGAAGCCGAACTCCTCGGCGCCCAGCAGCGCGGCGATGACCACGTCGCGACCGGTCTTGAGCTCGCCGTCGCACTGCACGACGATGCGGGAGCGCAGGCCGTTGAGGATCAGCGTCTGCTGCGTCTCGGCCAGACCGATCTCCCACGGGGTGCCCGCGTGGCGGATCGCGTTGAGCGGGGCCGCGCCGGTGCCGCCGTCGTAGCCGGAGATCAGCACCACGTCGGCATGGCACTTGGCCACGCCGGCCGCGATGGTGCCGACGCCGAACTCGGAGACGAGCTTGACGTGGATGCGGGCCTTCGGGTTCGCCATCTTCGCGTCGTTGATGAGCTGCTTGAGGTCCTCGATGGAGTAGATGTCGTGGTGCGGCGGCGGGGAGATGAGCTCCACGCCGGGCGTCGCGTGGCGGACCTTGGCGATCCACGGCGGCACCTTCGCGCCGGGCAGGTGGCCGCCCTCGCCGGGCTTGGCGCCCTGGGCGAGCTTGATCTGCAGGTCGGTGGCGTGCACCAGGTAGTCGGAGGTGACGCCGAAGCGCGCGGACGCGATCTGCTTGATGCGGCTGTAGCGCAGCGGATCCTCGATGCGGTCGTCGGACTCGCCGCCCTCGCCGGAGTTGGAGCGCGCGTCGAGCGTGTTCATGGCGATGGCGAGCGTCTCGTGCGCCTCCTGCGAGATGGAGCCGTAGCTCATCGCGCCGGTGGAGAAGCGCTTGACGATCTCGCTGGCCGGCTCGACCTCGGAGATGTCGATCGGCTTGCGGTCGTGCCTGAACTTCATGAGGCCGCGCAGCGTCATGATCCTGTTCGAGGTGTCGTTGATGTGGTGCGAGTACTTCTTGAACATCTGGTAGTCGCCGCGCTGCGTGGACTGCTGCAGCAGGAAGATCGCCTCGGGATCGTTGAGGTGGTCCTCGCCGGTGCGGCGCCACTTGTACTCGCCGCCGGTCTCCAGGTTCATGTGCGGGGTGGCGGTCCACTGGTTCGGGTAGGCGACGCGGTGGCGGATGGCCACCTCCTCGGCGAGCTCGTCGAGGCCGACGCCGCCGACCTGCGAGACCGTGCCGGTGAAGTACTTGTCCACGACCTGTTGGCTCAGGCCCACGGCCTCGAACAGCTGCGCGCCGCGGTAGCTCATGATGGTGGACACGCCCATCTTGGACATGATCTTGAGCACGCCGGTGGACAGCGCCTTGGTGAGATTCCTCACGGCGGTGGGGCCGTCGACCTTCACGTAGCCGGTGCGCGAGAGGTCCTCGACGGACTCGAACGCGAGGTACGGGTTCACGCAGGCGGCGCCGTAGGCGATGAGCAGCGCGACGTGGTGGATCTCGCGCACGTCGCCGGCCTCCACGGCCATGGAGATCTGCGTGCGCGTGTGGCGGCGCAGCAGGTGGTGCTGCACGGCCGCGGTGAGCAGCAGCGACGGGATCGGGCCCCACGTGTGGTTGGAGTCGCGGTCGGACAGCACGATGAAGTTGCTGCCGTTCTCGATGGCCTCGTCGACCTCGGCGAAGATCTCCTCGAGACGCTCCTCGAGCGCCTTGCCGCCGCCGGCGACCTGATACAGGCCCCTGACGACGAACGGCTTGTAGTAGCCGCCGAGCACCTTGGCCCTGTCGAGGCGCTTGAGCTGGGCCATCTCGTCGGAGTTGATGACGGGCAGCGGGATGAGGATCTTCTTGGCATGCAGCTCGGTGTCCTCGAGCAGGTTCGGCTCCGGGCCGATGGCGGACTCAAGCGAGGTGACGATCTCCTCGCGCTCCCAGTCCAGCGGCGGGTTGGTGACCTGCGCGAACTTCTGGTGGAAGTAGTCGAACAGCATGCGGCTGCGCTTGGAGAGCACGGGCAGCGGGTTGTCGTTGCCCATGGAGCCCAGCGGCTCCTTGCCGGTGTTGGCCATGGGGGCGAGCAGGAGCTTGAGGTCCTCCTCGGTGTAGCCGAACGCGCGCTGGCGGCGCTGCACGGATTGGCCGGAATGGCTCACGTGCTCGCGCTGCGGCAGGTCGCTCATCTCGATGGAGTTACCCTCCACCCACTGGCGGTACGGGTGCTGTGAGGCGAGCTGGCGCTTGATCTCCTCGTCCGGGATCATGCGGCCTTCGGCGGTGTCCACGAGGAACATCTTGCCGGGCTCCAGACGGCCCTTGGCCACGACCTTGTCCTGCGGGATGTTCGGCAGCACGCCGGCCTCGGAGGCGAGCACGAGGTAGCCGTCGGCGTCGAGCTGCCAGCGGCCGGGGCGGAAGCCGTTGCGGTCGAGCAGCGCGCCCACCTGGGTGCCGTCGGTGAAGATGATGTCGGCCGGGCCGTCCCACGGCTCGATGAGCGTGTTGTTGTACTCGTAGAACGCCTTGACGTCCGGGTCGAGCGAATCGTTCTTCTCCCATGCGGGCGGCAGCATCATGCTGATGGCGTGCGGCAGGGAGCGGCCGGCGAGGTGCAGCAGCTCGAGGCACTCGTCGAACGTGCCGGAGTCGGAGTAGCCAGGCGTGGTGATGGGCAGCAGCGGCTTGAACTCGCCGAGCAGCTCGGAGCTCAGGCGGCCCTCGCGGGCGGACAGCCAGTTGCGGTTGCCCTGGATCGTGTTGATCTCGCCGTTGTGCGCCAGCAGGCGGAACGGCTGGGCCAGCGGCCAGCTCGGGAACGTGTTGGTGGAGAAGCGCGAGTGGACGATCGCGATGGTGGTCTTCATGCGCTCGTCCGACAGGTCCTTGAAGAACGGAGTGAGCTGCATGGTGGTGAGCATGCCCTTGTACGTGATGGTGCGGGCGGACAGCGACGCGAAGTAGACGCCCACCTCGTGCTCGACGCGCTTGCGGATGCGGAACGTCCTGCGGTCCAGGTCGATGCCGGCGAGCTCGCCGTCCGGAGAGGCCACGATGAGCGTCTTGAAGCTCGGCATGGTGGCCAGGGCCTGCAGACCCAGCCCGTCCGGATTGGTGGGCACGACGCGCCATGCGAGCACCTCGAGGCCCTCCTCGCGCACGATGCGGGCGATGGCCTGCTCCTGCTGGCCGGAGGTGGCGATGTCGCGGTCGAGGAACGCGATGCCGGCGGCATAGTGGCCGGGCTCGGGCAGCTCGACGCCGGCGGTGGCGCGCACGAACTCGTCGGGCATGCTCATGAGAATGCCGGCACCGTCGCCCGTGTTCTCCTCTGCGCCCACGGCACCGCGGTGGTTGAGGTTGACGAGCACCTCGATGGCGTCGTCGACGATCCTGCGCTCGGGTCGCTTGTTGAGGGTCGTGACCATACCGACGCCGCAAGCGTCGTGCTCGCTGTTCGGGCTGTACAACCCTTGGGAATCATGGATCGTGAGATCTAGCGGAGCGTGGAAAGTCACCGAAACCACCTTAATGCTCGTTTTGGCGGATTGGTCAAGAAACGGTCTTGACAATCTGCGGTTCTTTGGATAATGCGCTAGTCAGCGTACAACCCGGGTATGTCAAACACGTTTCGGCGTCCATATAACGGCTGAACGGAAAAGTCAATACCCTTGCCGCCATCGCGCTCCCCCGGCGTTTCCTGCCTCCCCGTGCCTCCCTCACGCGCAATCGCCGCATCGTCGCATCGTCGCACCACCGACGGCGTCCTCGATCGAGAACACGAAATCACGGGCGCAAATGGACGAAATCCGGAATTCCAAGCGCCAAACCCCCGCATTCCCGTCCGTTTGGCGCTTGGAATTCCGGATTTCGTCCATTTCGGCCCGTCAATTCAGTGCGCGGGCAGCACCAGTGGGCCTCATCGCGCGAGCCACGCCCGGAAAATCAAGTCGCCGGAGTCCCCGTCTCAGCAGGCATCCGTGCGGCGGCCGGTCAGGACCATCGGCCTGCGGTTCGGCGCGATGGCATGGCCAGTCACGCTCCCGTCCGCGGCGACCGATGCCTCAAGGCGCACGTCCAGCACGCCGAAGGGCAGTCGCACCGAAACGCCGAATGCATGCAGCGCGCCGTCGCGGCGGCCGTCGAACCGCGAGACACGTCCCATCACCTTGGCCTTGCCGTGGAACGTGGCGCGCGTCGCATCGTCATAGCAGATGATGACGGGAACGGCGATCGCGCCGACCGGCGAGTCGATCCGCACGGCGTAGCGGGCGGTGAGCGTCGGATCGTCGCCGGGGTCGGGTGCGAATCGGACGGAGGCCGCCTCGGCTGCGGCTGCGGCGATCCTCGGCATGGCCTCGCGCGGCGGAACGGGCACCGGCACGCTGACGCGTCTGCGCGGGAAGAGATCGCGCAGCAGCCGAATGTGCCAGCGCTCCTCGCGGCGCCTCTTCTCACGCTCCGCTGCACGCTCTCCCGCACGCTCTCCCGCGGCCTTGTCCGCTCCCCCGCGCTGCGTCCGCTATTCCACCGACTTGAGGGCGGCGAGCATGTCCACGTCGCGGAGCCTGCGGTACACCACCCAGCCGAGCGCGGCGAGCACTGCGGCCACCACCGCGAGCGGCAGGGCGAACGAGGGCCATGCCAGCGCCGGGTCGAACATCACCTCGTCGGGCGGCACCTCGGCGATGATGTAGCGGTGGAGCCCCGCGCCGAACCCGTAGCCGGCGAGGATGCCCAGCGCGGAGAGCACGATGGTTTCGCGGTAGATGTACATGGCGGTCTCGTTCGAGTGGAAGCCGAGCACCTTGATGGTGGACAGCTCCCTGATGCGTTCGGAGACGTTGAGGTTGGTGAGGTTGTAGAGGATCACCACCGCCAGCAGCACGGCCACGAGGATGAGCACTTCCATGATCTGGTCGAGCGAGTCGACGATGGTGGCCACCTGGTTCTTCTCGGTGGTGTTCTGCACCACGCCGCGCACCCCGTCCACGGCCATGAGCGCCGCGCCCTGACGGTTGGCGTTGTTCGCGGACGGATCGACGAGGCGGACCATGTACGCGTTGGACTGGTAATCCCTGCCGAACGTGCGCTCGTAGCCGCCGGAGGTCATGACCATGAAGTGGCCGATGTACATTTCGGTCACGCCGTCGACGCGCACCTCGCGCTGAACGCCGTCCGGGTCGGTCACGGCGATGGTGTCGCCCGGCTTCGCGCCGAGCATGGCGGCCATGCGCTCCGAGATGACGGCGCCGCGGTCGGTGAGCACCTGCGGCCTGTGCGTGGCGCGGTCGCGCAGGGTGATGTAGTCGCCGAAGTTGTACGCGTCGTCGGTGACGATGAGCGTGATGGACTGCTTGTCTCCCTGCTTGCCGGCGGTCTTGGTGAGCTCCTCGTAGCGGATGGGCATGGATGCGCGCACCGCGTCGTTGCCGCCGTTGTCGCCGTCGCTCGCAGCGCTGCCGCCGTTCGCGGTGTCGTCGGCGGCGCGCACGGCCTTGGCCACTTGATCGCGCTGCTCGGCGTTGTTGTCGGATTTCTCCGCCACGATGAGGTCGTAGTGGATCACCTCGCCGAACTGCCGCTCCTGGATCTGCCCGATGGACGCCTGAACGCCGAGTCCCGCGGTGAGCAGCGCCACCGCGCCGGCCACGCCAATGATGGTCATGAGCCCGCGCGACTTGTAGCGGAACAGGTTGCGGGCCGTCACCTTGCGGGTGAAGCTCAGACGGCTCCACAGCGGTGTGACGCGTTCGAGGAGGATCTTGGAGCCCTTGGCGGGCGGCTTGGGCAGCAGCAGCGCGGCGGGCTTCTCCCTGAGTTCGCGGGCGGCCACGAGCCATGCGGGCACGACGGCGCTCAGCCATGCCAGCACGAACGAGACGGCGGCAATGGCCGGGTGGAACTCCAGCGCGATGCGCGGCATGGTGAATCCGGAGTCGTAGGCGTGGTACACGATGAGCGGCAGGATCGTGTGCCCGGCCGCGACTCCGATCACGGTGCCGAGCGTGGAGGCCGCGAACCCGTAGACCGTGAACTTCTTGAGGATGTCGCGGTCGTCGTATCCCAGCGCCTTGAGGGTGCCGGAGTTGCCGCGCTCCTCGTCGACCATGCGGCCCATGGTGGTGAACGTGACGAGCGCGGCCACGAGGTACAGGAAGATCGGGAAGATCATGGCAAGCTTCTGCACGATGGTCGCGATGATCTCGTAGACGCGGTAGCCCACGGAGGTGAGGCCTTCGCGCCGGCCGTCGATCGAGTACGCCGGCACTTCCAGCGTGTCCACCTTCTCGCTGGCCAGTTCGATCTCATGCTCCGCGTCGGCGATCTTCCGCTCCGCCTCGGGCTTGGCGTCGTTGAATTCCTTGAGCTTGGCGTTGTACTCCTCCTCGGCCTTCTCGAGGTCGCGCTGGCCTTGGATGAGCTGCCGCGCGCCGGATGCGGCGGATCCTGTGGAGGATGCGGCGCTGGATGCGGCCTGCCCGAGCTCCCGCTGCTTGGCGGCGAGCTGGTTCGAGGCGTCGGCGAGCGCGGCGGCGTTCCTCTGGTACTCTTCGCTGCCTTGGTCGAGCTGCGCGGCGGCGTCGCGGTAGTGTGCCAGCCCCTCGTAGTAGGCGGCGAGGCTCTGGTTGTACTGCGCCACGGCGTCGTTGTATGCCGTGACCACTTCGCCGTAGCGGCCGGAGACGGTGTCGTACAGGCTGCCGGTCAGTCCGGTGGCGTTCCATGCGTCGAGGAGGCGGCCGGTCTGGTCGAGGATGGGCTTGACGGCGGTGAGGACCGCGCGGGCCTGATCGAGCTGCGTGCGGGCGTCCTTGAGCTGGTCGGATGCTTCGGCGAGCTGGTTCTGGCCGTGCGCGAGGGTCTGAGCGCCGGCGGCGAGCTTGGTCTGCGCGCCGTCGATGGCGGTGCCTGCGGCGGCGATCTGCGCGGTGCCGCTGGACAGCTGGGCGAGCGCGGAGGACGCCTGGTCCACGGCTTCGAGTTCGCCGGCGGTCATCTGGTCCTTGCCGTTCTCGATCTGCGCCTTGGCCTGGTCGAGCTGGGTCTGCGCGTCTGCGAGCTGCTGCTTGGCGTCGTTGACCTGCTGGCGCGCCTTGTCGATCTGCTCGCGCCGGTCGGTCTGGATGGATGCGCGGCGGGCTTCGGGCTGGTTCGCGAGCCGGCGTTCGAGCGTCTCCTTGTGCTCCTGCACGCGGTCGCGGTAGGCGGCGTCCCAGTAGTCGAGCCCGGCGGTGTCGTCGAAGGTGACGCGGCCGATCATCCTGACGTCGGAGTCGAAGGAGGAGGCGGGCACGACCGCGTATCCGTCGAGCTCTCCGGTGCCTGCGGTGGACTGACCCATGTTGAGGTTGGAGACGGCGTCGCTCGCGTTGACGAAACCGACCACGGCGAACGTGCCGCGCGTGAGCACGGTGTCGCCGGCGATGTCGGGCAGTTCGGTCACGGCGATGGTGCTGTCGACGGCGTACTTGCTGCGTTCTGCGGAGTCGAGGGCGATTTCGCCGTCCGTCTGGGGCAGCCTGCCTTCGACGACTTCGTAGGTGGAGACGGTTTCGGGCAGCGAGTGGATGCGCAGGCTGTGGTCGCTGTTGGCGATCGTCACGTCCTTGAAGTAGCCGAATTCGGCGTCCTTCACGCCCGGGGTTTCGCGCACGATCGTCTCGTCGTCGTCGGTGAGCCCGTAGTCGCTCACGATGGTCACGTCGGCGAGGTTGTGCTCGGCGTAGAACGCGCGGCCGGTGGACTGCATGTCCGGCGCGGTGGCGAACAGGCCGACGAGGGCGAACGATCCGAGGGCCATGAGGCTCACGATGGAGGCGAATCGTCCCTTGGATTTGGCGAGGGTGACGCGGATGTCCTTCCACAGCGTGCGCTTGCGGATGGCGAATGGTCTGGTACGTACGTCCGTACGTCCACGGCGGTCGGTTCGACGATCGCTTCGACGATCGGTTCGGCGGCTGTGCACTGTCATGGGCCTCACCATTCCAGTTCCTTGATGTCCATCGGATGCTCGTTGACCTCGATGGCCTTGACGCGGGCGTCGTGCATGTGGATCACGCGGTCGGCGATGGGCGCGATGGCGGAGTTGTGCGTGACGATGACCACGGTGGCGCCCTTGGCGCGGCTCTGGTCCTGCAGGATCTGCAGCACCTGCTTGCCGGTGTTGTAGTCGAGCGCGCCGGTGGGTTCGTCGCACAGGAGGATCTTGGGGTTCTTGGCCACGGCGCGGGCGATGGCGACGCGCTGCTGCTCGCCGCCGGACAGCTGCGCCGGGAAGCTGTCGATGCGGTCGGCGAGCCCCACGTCGGTCAGGACCTGCACCGGATCCTGCGCGTCGGGCACGATCTCGGAGGCGAGCTCCACGTTCTCCTTGGCGGTGAGGTTGGCGACGAGGTTGTAGAACTGGAACACGAAGCCGATGTCGCGGCGGCGGTAGTCGGTGAGCTGGCGGGGCGTGTAGTCGGAGATGTCCTTCCCGTCGATGATGACCTGCCCCTCGGAGTTGGTGTCCATGCCGCCCAGGATGTTGAGCACCGTGGATTTGCCGGCGCCGGACGAGCCGAGGATGATGGCGAGCTCGCCCTTCTCGATGCCGAAGCTCACGTCGTTGTTGGCGACGATGGTGCTGCTTCCCATGTGATAGCGCTTGAAGCTGTGGGCCATTTCGATGTAGGCCATGCCGCGCTCCTTCCCTGTTTCCTGCCGCCGGCCATGAATTGCCGACATCCGATCGTTATTCAACAGATATACGTTTGACAACATGTGTCGTTTATGCGCTATCATGATGGCAAACGATCGGGGGTCGCGCAACGACCAATCCGCAGGCATTCCGACGGATAGCCGACACAACGAGCCGAAAGTGAGGGATACCGCACCATGTCCGATGCAATAGTCGCCAAAACCGCTACGGAAGCCAAGCCGTCGAAGCCGCTCGACCGCCGCGCCCGCCGCACGCGGGCCATGCTGCAGGAAGCGATGCTCAAGCTGCTGGAACGCAAGCCGCTCAACAAGATCAGCGTCACCGAACTCACCGAGCTCGCAGACGTGAACCGCGCCACCTTCTACGCGCACTACACGGACATCTACGACATGTTCGAGCAGATCAAGGCCGAGCTCATCGACACGCTGGGCGACATCATCGCCCGGCACGGCGAGGAGATCTCGCAGGCCGAATACCGGCCGCTCATCCGCGAGATCTTCGAGTTCGCCGACGCGCACGAGCATCTGTTCTCCCTGCTCGTCGGCAATCAGGGCGACGCGCTGTACGCCGACCTCATCGCCGCGGTCGAACGGCAGCTCGTCCGACTCGTCGATCCCATCGCCGCCGCGGAGCAGCACGACCGCAGCCTCGGCGCCGCCCCCGCCCACAACCGCAGCGCCGTCGAGACCGTGCGCACCTACCAGTTCGCCTATCTGGCCGGAGGCATCGTCAACGTGCTGCAGGCGTGGTTCCAGCGCGGACGGCGGGAACCCGTGGACTTCATGGCGAGCATGGTGGCCACCACCACGCGGATGGCCGGCATCGAGTCCCTGACCCTGAACCTCAGGCTCGTCGAAGGCAAGGAGGACATCCGCGCGTGACGCATTGCGCGCGCTCGCCCGCCCGGCGCCCCCTCCGCACCGCGCGCGGCCGCCTGCCTTCGCCGCCTTCGCCGCTCATGGGATTCGTTCTCAGGCTCCGGCGAACCGTCCGAAATCGTATCGCCCCATACAAAAACGGACGCTCGCCGATCCTCAGCGTCCGAAATCGTACAGCCCCGCACAATTTCGGACGCCCACCACCTCCCAGCGTCCGAAATCGTACCGGCCCGTACAAAAACGGACACTGACCTCCCCTCAGCGTCCAAAATCGTACGGGCTGATACAAAAACGGACGCTCATCCAACTTCAGCGTCCGAAATCATGCGCTCCCATACGATTCCGGACGCCTACCGCTTCCAAGCGTCCGAAATCGTATCGGACCATACAAAAACGGACGCTCGCCGATCCTCAGCGTCCGAAATCGTACGGAGCAACACGCCTTCGGACGCCGAGTGCGTAGGACACACCAACCGCCCACGTTCCGCCCATGTGCTGACGACGTACCGATAGATAACGAACCGACAACGAAGCGGCCTCATCCCGATCTGGGGACTCCGGCATCGACGAGCTTCCGCACAAGTCGACCGGGGCGCAGAATGTCCTCGAACTCGAACCGCACTATGGCGGCGACGCCCTGCGCACGCAGATGGTCCTCCCGACGGCGCTCGGCATGGACGACCGTCTGTATCGCGCACCGATCCCCGTTCTGCGGAATCGCATACTTCGCCATGCCGTCATATTCGCCTACGACGATCCCGGAGCGCAGATCCCAGCTGAAATCGGCGCGATACGGACCGAGCGGATTGTCGGGGTTCTCGAACCGACGCTGCAATTGGGGCTTGAGAAACCCATTGGAGATCATCAGCGCACGAAGCGCGGACTCACCGCCGTTGTCGCTGAGTCCGTCAGCATGGTCGCACAGCATGGCGATGCGCGCCACGTCCACGCCCGGCAGCGCACGGCCGCGAGGGCAGGCCGCAGCCAGCACGTCATCGATACGAATCCCCTGCCGCACGGCGGAATCGAATATTGCCAGAGCCTCCTCGAAGGCGAACGCACTGCCGCAGTCCAGCAGCGTGCGCACGGGATCGGTGACCGACAGCCCCGCAACGACGACCGACGGCACATCCTCCATGCGTATGCGCTTCAGCTTGCCGCAATCCCCCGGCCGCGACGCGCGCGAGCTGGCGATGGCGACGGTGCCGTCGTGCAGCGAGGTGGAATGATCGAATCCATGGACGGTCGCCGCGGTGAGCCCCGCGAACGTCCAGCGTGGATGCAGCAGGGCCAGCCCCTTGGCCACATGCATGGCGCGTCGCATGACCGTCAGATCGTTCCATGATGCGACGCGCATGTACAGATTGGGGTAGGGATTGATCAGCTCGCCCGCAGCCACACGACGGTTCAGCGCCTTGCGGTCGGCATCGGATCGCCCGGTCGCGCAGCGTTCATCGCGCTGCGCCTCGTCGAGCAGGCCTTCGATTCTTGGATGTCTACGCATGGTTCGCACCGTATCCGGCCAGCGCGCCCAGGGCCAGCCGAACGGGGCGATGTGGTCGAATGTGGCGCCGTTACGGCGATTTCGGGAATGTCGCAGGACGAATTGTGGATAACGCCGTTGATAAGCGCGCAGCCTGTGGTCGAAGGAGGGTGGATATCATCCGCATCTAGGCCGCAGGACACGATCGCCCGCCGCTTCCCAGCGTCCGAAATCGTACAGACCGGTACAACAACGGACGCTCGCCCGCCTTCAGCGTCCAAAATCGTGCGGATCCGCATATTTCCGGACGTCCAATGGCGCACAGCGTCCGAAACCGTGCGCACTCATACGATTCCGGACGCCTGCCGATCCTCAGAGGCCGAAATCGTACGGTCCGATACAACAACGGCCACTCATCCGCCATCAGCGTCCAAAATCGTGCAGATCCGCATATTCCCGGACGCCTGCCGATCCTCAGAGGCCGAAATCGTGCAGACCGATACAACAACGGCCGTCCGCCCGCCATCAGCGTCCGAAACTGTGCGCACACATACGATTCCGGACGCTCGCCGATCCTCAGAGGCCGAAATCGTACGGTCCGATACGAGAACGGCCGCTCACCCACTTTCAGCGTCCGAAATCGTACGGGAGCATATGATTTCGGACTCCCGCCCGCAGCCTCAGTCCTCCGCGACCCTCATGGCACCCCTCTTGGCATCCCCCACAGCGCCCCTCACGGCGGCCCTCATGCCAGACGTTCAAGCCACGCGCCCATGCGCCGCAGCCCCTCAGCAGTGGCCTCGGACGTGCCCACGTAGCTCAGGCGCACGTAGCCGGCGCCGCGCGAGCCGAAGCCCGAGGCGGGCGTCACCACCACGTGCGCCTCGTCGAGCAGCCGGTAGGCGAACTCCCAGTCATCGAGCCCCGTGGCCTTCACGTTCACCAGCACGTAGAACGCGCCGTCGGGCACATTGCAGCTGACGAGCGGCATGCGCGCCACCTCGCGCGCCACAAGGTCCCGGTTCGCGCGGTACGCGGCCTTCATGGTCGACAGGATGTCCGCCGCACCTTCCAGCGCCGCGACCGCGCCGGCCTGCAGCGCGCCGGGCACGCACGAGACCACATTCTCCTGCATCACGGTCATCCGGCCCACCGCCTCCTCGGGCCCGAACACGCAGCCGATGCGCCATCCGGTCATCGCGTACGTCTTGGAGAAGCTGTCCACCACGAGCGTGCGCTCCTTCGTGCCCGGCACCTGCGCGATGGAGCGGCACGGCGCGGCGTCGTCGTACACGAACGCGCGGTACACCTCGTCGCTGATCACCCACAGGTCATGCTCGCGCGCCACCTGCGCGATGCGCTCCAGTTCATCCGAGCCGATGATCGCGCCGGTGGGGTTCGACGGCGAGTTGAGCAGCAGCGCCCGCGAGCGCGGAGTGATCGCGGGCTTCAGGTCCTCGGCGCGCATGCGCCAGCCGTGCTCCTCGTGCAGCGGCACGGGCGCGACGCCCACCTGCGCCATCTGCGCCTGGCCGAAGTAGTTCGCGTAGCCGGGGTCCGGGATGAGGATGTCGTCGCCGGCGTCCATCGTGGCGATCATGGCGAGCAGCACGCCCTCCATGCCGCCGGCGGTGACGATGATCTCGCGTTCCGGGTCATAGCTGGTGCCGTCGGCGCGGTTGCGCGCGTCGCACCATGCGCGGCGCAGCGCGACGGCCCCGCGGTTGGGCGTGTAGTGGGTGTCGCCGGCGAGCGCGGCGCGGTAGGCGGCGTCGATCATGGGGCGCGGGGTGTCGAATCCGGGTTCGCCGATCGCGAAGGAGATGGCGTCCGGCACGCGGGCGGCGCGTTCGAACATCTCGCGCACGGACGGGTACAGCGCCTCCTGGGCGCGGCGGGACACGACTGGCATGGACGAACCTCCTTCGCGGCCGTGCGGGGACGCCGGCCGTCGTCCGCCGATGGTAGCCGTCCCGTGTTTCCCGTGGGGCGCGATGTCCGTCTCCGTGGGGCGCGATGTCCGTCTCCGCGCATCCGCACATCCGAGCGGCCTCGAACATCCGTCCTGCGATGCGAGGCGGCCGGGAGACTAGAATGATGCGTCATGGTTGGAAATGGAGTCCGCGGCGAGGCGATGGGCGGCAGCGGCATGCCGATTCCCGTGGCCGCGCTGGACAACGACCGGATGGCGCTGATGGCGATGCGCGGGATCCTGCCGCAGCTGCTGCCGGGCGCGCAATGGCTGTGGGGTGTGGCGGAGGCGGGCGAGGCCGTACGCCTGGCCCTTGCCCCGGACACGCGCCCGCGCCTGATGCTGGTGGACATGTCGTTGGACGACGGCACGGGCGTGGGCGTGTGCCGCCGCATCCGCCGCCGCACGGACCGGGTGCTCCTGCTCGCCGTCACCGCGTTCTCGGTGGACACGTACGCGGACCGGGCGGCGCAGGCCGGCGCGCAGGGCATCGTCTCCAAGGCGGATGTGCCGGCGATGGCCGCGGCGTTGCGCACGGTGGCGGCGGGCGGAACGTTCGCACCGGCCGGCGTGAAGGCCCCATTCGGAAGCGCCGAGACGGTGCACCGGCGTCTGGAGGACGAATCCGAGGGATCGTCGTCCGGGACAGACGGCGGCCGGGCAAAGCTGGGGGCCAAGGAGACCGAAACGCTGCGGCTGCTTGCGCGGGGATTGAGCTACGAGCAGATCGCCGCGCAGTGGGGCATCGCGCCGGCCACCGTGCGCACGCACGCCCACCGCGCCGTGGACAAGCTCGGCGCCAAGTCGCTCGCCCACGCCATCGCCATCTACCTGAGCCGCTGAGCGACGCCCTTTCCTCGTCATTCCGATCGGAGCTTCCCGTCATCCCGGGGTGCAGCGCAATAACCTCCCTCGTCATCCTGAGCGCAGCGCAGCGGAGTCGAAGGATCCCTGACCATCACGGCCGGACCGGGGATCCTTCGACTCCGGGCTACGCCCTCCGCTCAGGATGACGAAAGAAGAAACCGCTCGGAATGACGAAAAAAGAAACCGCTCAAGGCGACGCCGAGGACAGCGGGATCTCCGCGGCGATGGTCCATGTGCCGTCCTGCGCGGCGGCGTTGAGCGTGCCGCCGAGCGATTCGATCGTTTCGCGCCGCAATGCCAGTCCCCTGCCGTGCCGGGTGCCGCGGATGGCGACCGATGCACCGTCGCCGATCGCGTTGACCTCGGCGATGCGGACGCGGTGCGGTTCCACGGTGACGAACAGGCTGTAGGCGTCCTCCTCGCCCTGCTCTTCTCCGTCGCCTAGCTCGCTCCACGCGGCATGACGCACGATGTTCGCGTAGACTTCCTCCACGAATCCGAGGATGGCCTGACGCACCTGTGGAGACGGAACCGTACGGCCGGGGCCGTCGCCCCCGACCGTCACGCGCGAGATGCCGGGCATGCCGACCATGGCCATGACGCGATCCTGATCCTCGAGATACCGTTCGAGCTCGGCGACGAACCCGGCCAGCCCGGCCGGCCCCGAGACGCCGGTTGACCCGTTTTCGGCTTGCATGCCGGTGCCGGAACCGCCGGAGCCGTCCAGATCGGCGAGCGCGCGCTTGCCATCCAGCACGTCGATCACCTCATGCACGCGATCGAGAGCGTGATGCGACCGCTCGTAGATCGCATCCAGCGCGACCGCCAAATCCGCACCCGAGCCAACGGCTCCATCGCTCGCGAACGCGTCCTCTCCGCCGCGCAGCCCAGCCTTGGCCCTCCACGCAAGCATGGCGATGACGGACATGTCGTTGGCCACCGAATCGTGGATCAGGTGCGCCAGCTGCTGCTCGCGCGTGAGCCGGCCGACCATGGCTTCGCTGCGGGCGAGCCGCTCCCCCGCCGCGGCGTTGCGGCGGAACGAGTGGCCGAACAGCGCCGCGAAGCCGCTGATCATCATGGACAGGACCATACCGAACGCCCACAGCGCCGCGGGCGGAACGTCGGCCGGCGTGACCGTGCGGCCATCCGCCGTCAGACCCGCCGTCAGCGCGCGCAACACCTCGATCGCCCCGCTGTGCGCTCCCAGCCCTCCCGGCCACGTGGCGGCCGCGGTTTCCAACAGCGCGTAGCCCGCCACGAACACGGCGACGATCCTCCCATCAAGCGCATATCCAGCGGTCAGGAACGTCGCGAACGCGGCGACGGACGCGAAGGCCACGCCCGTCCCATCCGGTGTGAAGCAGGCGGCCAGCGCCACCGTCAGACCGACGGGCACCGTCAGACGCGGCCGGACGGAAAGGACCGCGATCACGACGACCAAGGCGAGAGCCACAGCCCAGCCGATCGGGGTCCTGGGCGGCGAAACGAGCAGCACGAGCAGCCACGAGGCCACGCCGAACATACGCGCTCTGTCCTGAAAATGCGGTTCCCGCCGCCATGACCGCCACCGTTCGACCCAGACATGCACGCCGCGGGCGCCGTCAGCACCGGCCGCGTGACACATCCTTCGCTCCGAATCCGTTCCGCCCATGACGCTCACCTGTGCGCGCGTGGACCGTCAAAGCGCGTCCCACGCGGATCGGGCGGCAGGATGAACAGCACCACCTCGCTCAGCAGATACGCCACGACCAGCAGTGCGGTGGTGAGCAGTCCCATCACCGTGCCGGCCGCACCGCCGGCGAACATGGCGACGGCCATGGCGGCGATGTAGCCGATCTGGAAGACGGCCGGCAGCAGCACCCACCAACCACTCAGATTCGAGTCGTGCAGCCTGCGGACGGACACGGCGAGCAGGGGTACGATGAGCGTCAGATTGACGATCAGGTCGGTCCACGAACCAATCGGCCCGTCCCCGTCGCCGGCCACGTGGAACAACGCAACGTCTGCCGCAGTAGCCGCCGTGTCACACGCGAACAGGGCAAGAAAGCAGAACAGGGCCGCCCACCAGTACTCGCCGCGCGACGCCCGGCCGCGCCAAACGAACGCCTTGCCCCAGAAGCGCCGGACCGCCCGGCCGAATCCAACGCCGTAATACGGTTCGTCGGGCCCGGGTTCGCCGCCTTGAACGGGATCCGGTTTGACGAGCTTGGAGTTCGCATAGGACGTGTATGGGTTCGGTTTGCCACTATGACTGACGTTGTTGCCGGGGTTGATATTGTTCATGATCGCTCCTTCGCGGATCGCTTTCGATCGGGTTGCCGTCGATTCCCCATGCAACCGTGCTTTGCATCCCGTGTCCAGTATCGCGCCCGGCCTGTCCACGGGCGTGTACCGATGGGAGGAGGGGCATGACACCGCCGATATGGTGGGAGGCATGGGCAACGAATATGGATCGTCCGCCGCGGATGCGGGCGGAACGGCAACGGAACGTGACGACGACGCACGACGCGGGGATGCCGCGTGGCATGCGCTGCCGCGCCGGGTCACGCGGGTGTGGACGGCCGACGCCGTCATCGAGTCCCTGATCGTCTGGGCCGTGTGCGGGGCGGTCGCCGCGATCGGCATGGCGTACGACTGGTGGGGCGCGTGGCCGTGGCCGGCGATCGCATTGGGGTTGGTGGTGGCGTACGGCGTGGCGGGATTGGCCGCGCAACCGCTGCGGAACCGCTACGCGTACGCGTTCAGCCGGTTCTCGATCGGCGAGCGCGACCTGCGCATCCGCAAAGGATGGCTGTTCCGCTCCACCACCGTCGTGCCGTTCAACCGCATCCAGCACGTGGACGCCAGGCAAAACCCGGTGCTCAGGCATTACGGGCTGACGGCCGTCACCGTGCACACGGCGGTGGGCGCGCACACGATCGAGGCGTTGGACACCGCCGAGGCGGAGCGCGTGACGGACCTCATCACCCGTCGCGTGGCGCGTTCGAGGGAGGACCTGTGATGATGGCGGACGGGCGCGCGGAGCAGGACCTGCGGCACGAGCTGCAGTGGCGCCGGCTGCATCCCGCGGGGCTCATCGTCGCGCTGGCGCGGTCCGCCAAGGCGTGCGCGGGCATGATCGTCACGATCGCGATCATCGCGGCGCGCGGGCCATCACGTCCCGGTCCGGGTGCCGGCGCGTTCGCCGGAATGCTTCAGGGAGCCGCGATCCTGATCGCCGCCGCGGTGGGCATCGGCTGCGCGATCGCGCTGGGACCGCCGGTCATGCGGTGGATGACCACGCGGTATGCGCTGGGCGCGCGGGAGCTCGCATGGACGAGCGGCCTGTTCTTCCGCAAACGCCGCGCGTTGGCCTACGACCGCATCCACGCGATCAGCAGCGCGTCGCCGTGGTACCTGCAGCCGTTCCATGTGGTGACGGTCACGGTGTCCGCGGGCGGCGGCGAGGCGGACATCACGCTGGACGCCGTGGACGAGCGTGTGCAGCTCGAATTGGAGCGACTCAGGGCGACGGCGTTCCGCAAGGACACGGAGGTTTGCACAAGCACGGCATCGAACACGTTCGAGAATCGTGCTGCCAATGACCGCGACGACGGTATCGAACACGTTCGACCCACAGAGCGGCCGGAATCGAAGGTATCCTCCGAGCCCAATGCCGAGCCCAATGCCGAGCCCAATGCCAAACTCAATGCCAAGCCGGGCGCCGTGCCGGACTGCGAGCCGGTCTTCCGCGCCACGGCCCGGGACATCCTGCTCTATGCGCTGAGCGACGTGACGCTCCTCGCCTCCGCGCTGGTGGTGTGGGGCTTCTGGCAGAGAATCAGCGACGTGCTGCCCGAACGCGTGGCGCATGCGACCGCCGATTCCGTCATGGGCGTCATGACCCGCGGCGCGATGGCGGTCGCGATGGCCGTGCTGTTCGTCGTGATCGTGTTGCTCATGGTGTCGGTCGCGAGCGCGTTCCTGCGCTTCCAGGGCTTTGCGATCTGGCGTCGCGGCGACGATCTGGTCATCGTCCGCGGACTGGTCACGCGTCGGGTGACCACGCTGCCGGTCAGCCGCATCCAGAGCGTGGAGATCCGCCGCAACGTGCTGCGACGGCTGCTGGGCCTGTGCTCGGTGCGCGTGGGGCTGAGCGCATCCGGCATGGTCGGCGGGAACGGGGATGACGATGACCGCGACGACGACCAGTCCGCTTCGACGCTGCTGCCGGTGGTGGGCGCGACGCAGGTGTATGACGTCATGGCGCGGATCCTGCCGGAGTGGGGACTGGCTCCGGTCCGCACGCACAGGACCGGGCGCGGGCTGGGCCGCTACTATCTGACGGTGCCGGCCGTGGCGTTCGTCGCGTCGGCGGGCGGTCGCCGCGTACGCGTGGCTTCATCCCGGCCTGCACATGCCGCCTCTGCCGCTGGTCTTCGCGGCCACCCTGCTGCCGGTTGCCATGCTGTGGTGGTTGGCCACGCGCGCGCTGAAATGGCGCGTCGACGGATTCGCGATCCCCCGGCCAGCCCCCGGTGCGCTTCCCCATCGCATCGTGGTGACCTGCGCCGAGCAGCTCACTCTGATCACGCTCTGCACCCGCCGGCAGCGCGTGCAGAGCCTCACGCGCACTACTGCGCTCTGGCGCGAGCGGCAGGGCGTGGAGCGCGTCGGCATGCCACTGTTCGTGCTCAACGGCACCAGCGCCATCGACTTCCACGCCATCCGCCGTGCCGACGCCAGCCGACTGGAGGATTGGCTGGAGGGAACGGCGGAGGCATCGAGATAATTCACGTCGCGTTTACGATCGTCTCGCACGGCATGCGAACGGCGCGGGGATAATCGAATCATGATCGAGGCAGCCGAAAGCACTTCCACCGGCACATGGCACGAGACGCCGGTGCTCATCGCGTCGCTCGTCATGATCGTCGTCGCGCTCATCGTCCTCGGCGTCTGCCTGCGGCTCATGCGCAAGGCGAGTGACTCCCGCCGGCGATGCACGGCCGAAACGACCGGCACCGTGAGCGAACTGCGCGAACGCCACGACGACGACGGCACGCTGTGGTCGCCCGTGTTCTCCTACACGGTCGGCGGCAGCGAATACGAGCTGAAGTCGGGCATCTGGTCGCGCCCGAGCAAATTCCACGTGGGTGACGAGGCGACCGTCCTGTACGATCCGTTCGAGCCGTCCCACGCATACATGCGGAAGGACCATAGCCGCATGATCGTGCTCGTCGCGTTCGCCGCGGCCAGCGTCGTGGACTTCATCGCCGGCGTGGTCATGCTTGCGCTATGGATGCCGCGGTGACGGCGCCGTTCCGAGGCGGAGCCGCGGCTCCGCCCGACTTCAGACTGGTCACGCGGACGGCAAGCGCGGAGGGCGCCAGCTTGGCGAATGCCCGGTACAGCTTGTAGAACGCCAGCGGCGTGTACGAGGCGCATCCGCGTTCCGCACGGGTCAGCGTCCGCACGGTCTCCCTCCTCAGATCGAGATACGGCAGCCGGGCAAGCTTGCCGGACACGGCGCCGCGCACGTTCATCTCGGTGTCCATGTTGCCGGGGTTGAACAGCAGCACGTTCACGCCCCGCTCGCGCTCCTCCTCGTGCAGCGCGCGGGCGAGAAACCGCACGTACGCCTTGCTTGCGGCATACACGGCCTGCCACGGGATCGGCGCGAAGGACGACACCGATCCGGTGACCACTATGAAACTCCCCCGGCCCATGTACGGCAGGCAGGCGCGACTGACCATCGTCATGGCCGTCACGTTGAGATCGATCATGGCGCGAATGTCCGCGGGGCTCATGTCGCGCAGCACACCCTCGCGCTCGTATCCGGCGTTGTTGATCAGCACACGGACGTTCGGCCGTTCATCCTCCAGCAGCCCCGTCAGCGTCCCATATGCGTCAGGACCGGTCAGATCCAGCGGAATGGCGCGGATGCGCGTATGCGAGTTGCCGTACTTCCCGGCGAGCGCACGCAGCCGCCGCTCGCGCCGGGCGACGATCCATATCTCATCGAGATTGCGGTAACGCGCGACGATCGCCTCGAGGAACGCCGCGCCGAGGCCCGACGACGCGCCGGTGACGATGGCGATGGTTCTGGTTTGAATCCCGTTCATTCGACGGCTCCTTCGATTCGTGTGGCTTCCGATGTGGTTGCTGATTCACTGCCGGCCCCTGCGGCGGCGCGGGGCGAGCGCGGCGGGACCGTGCTGTCTGACGGCGAACAGGAGCGCGCGAAGGCCGCCGATGCGTGGATCGGGGCGCTTGCCGCGTCCGATGCGGTTCATCTGCACTTCGAACCAGCTGATCACCAGAATGCCGCCGAACGCCTTGTCGAGCGCCGTGATGCCGGTCGTCACGCGCGGCAGGTCGACGGAGCCCCGCCAGCCGTCGCGGATGATGCGGTTCGGCAGGTCGGGCACGAGCGCGAGGGGACGCGCGATGCCGATCATCTGCGTGATGCCTTCGCCGAGCGCCCGCTCCATGTCCCCGGCGTTGCGGAAGCCGCCGGTCAAAGCGACCGGCACGGTCAGTTCGCCCTTGACGCGGCGCGCGAAGTCGGTGAAGTAGACGCCACGGCGGCGGTCCTCGGCCGCACCGGCATTGGTCTGGATGACCGGCTTGGCATAGGTACCGCCGGAGATGTCGATGAGGTCCACGCCGCGGGTCTCCAGCTGCTTCATGACCCAGATGGATTCCTCCTCGCTGAACCCGCCGGGCACACTGCCCTTCTCGTTGACCTTGACGGCGATCGGCACGTCGGACGAGTTGAGTTTCACCGCGACCGGAAAGTCGGGGCCGACCGCCTCGCGCACCGCGTCGAACACGTCGAACAGGAATCGGGCGCGGTTCTCCAGGCTGCCGCCGTATTCGTCGGTGCGGCGGTTGTCGAGCGGCGAGAGGAACTGGTTGATGAGGTAGCCGTGCGCCGCGTGGATCTCCACGCCGGTGAAGCCGGCCTTCTTGGCGATGCGCGCCGTGGTGGCGAATCGGCGCACGATGTCCCGGATCTGCTCGCGCGTCAGTTCGGTCGGTTCGGCGAAGAACCTGCCGTAGCCGCCGTCAACCGTGCCGGCGCTGGGCGCGAGCGGATGCGGATTGATGGTGATGGGCGACTGCCGGCCGGGATGGTTGATCTGCATCCAGCAGTGCGTGCCGTTCTCGGTGCCGGCGGCGGCCCAGCGCCGCAGCATGGCGAGGTCGCGCTCGTCCTCGACGGCCACGTTGCCGGGTTCGCCGAGCTGCGTGCGGTCGACCATCACGTTGCCGGTGACGAGCACGCCCGCCCCTCCCCTCGCCCATGTGCGGTAGAGGCGCACGTGCGCGTCGGTGGGCGCGCAGTCGCGTCCGGCGAGCGCCTCGTTCATCGCGGATTTGTAGAACCGGTTCTTCACCGTCGCACCGCAGGGCAGGGGCAGGGGTTCGGCGAGCAGCGTCGCCGTTCCGTTCGTCTCATGTGCCATGGTTTCCAACTTTCCAATCGTCCAGATTTTTACAGTTGTCTAATATACGCATGATTTTGGACAACTGCAAAATTCTGGACATTGGGATATGCTGAAGCCGAACGATGTCGCGCATCGCAGCGGGCACGCAGCCAGTGGATCCAACGGATCGCCCGCGGCAACCATGCGCACAGCACAGCAGCGTCACCAAGAACGCCACGAGCGAGGAACGGAAACGGACGGAAACGGCATGAAGAAGGATCTCAACGGCAAGCTCACGCGCGGCACGCAGCGCACGCTCGACGCGTTTCTCGGCGCAATGACCTCGCTGCTCGCCGAAAAGCCGCTCATCGGCATCAGCGTCAACGAGCTGTGCGAGCGCGCCGGATACCCGCGCGCCACGTTCTACAACTACTTCGAGGACCGCGACGATCTGGTCGTCTACTGCTGGACCGCTCTGGCGGGCCCGGTAAGCGCAGCGGAGCTCGCATCGGTCGAGTCGAAGCTGCGCGTGGACGCGGCGCTCGACGCCATGGCCGACGCAATGGAAGCGCACACGGACCTGCTGCGCGCGATGCTGGAGCACAATCCGCCCGAAGGGCCGCTGTTCTCCAGCCTGCACACGGTCATCCGGGACGAGGCGCGCGAGCTGATGCGCACCTGCGTGGAGCAGGACCGCTGCGACCTGCCCGCGGAGCTCGTCGCCGACCAGTACGCGAACACGCTGATGCTCGTGCTCGACTGGGCGTATCTGCGCGGCCACACGCTCACCCGCGAGCAGCTCCACACCTACGCGCACACGCTGCTAGGCGGGGTGGAGTAGCTGATTTCGATTCCTCTATATGCCGGTTCGTCGATGATCAGATGCGTTCCAGCTCGGCCATCGCGGCATAATGCAGCACCTCGAACCGTTCCGGGGCGATGCGTTCGAGCAGCGCCCTATGCTCCCGTTCCCACGCAGCGATCTCATGCGCTGAGAGAGATGCGCCGACGCCCCGGCACGCCTTCACCCGCCCGTTCCAACTTTCGCGTGTGAACGACACGGCGAGTCTGTATTCCTCATGATGAACGAGCTTGAAACCGTCCTCGTAGCAGGCGGGAATGTCGATCGGACGCATCCGCTCCCCCGCACCGCTCCAGTTCGGATTGTAGTGCAGAATCAGTCGCTCGCTCGTCCCCGCGATCGGGTCCTCGAACGGCAGCCATGCCATGTACAGCACGAGGAGACGCCCATTCGGCTTGAGGATGCGATGCAGCGTGCCGTGGATCGCCTCATGGTTGAAATACCAGAAGCATTGGCATGCCGTGATCACGTCAAACGTATCGTCGGGGAAGTCAATCCGTTCCGCCGGCATCGCCTGATATGCGATGCCCATGCCGTCGGAAAGCCGACGTGCCTGGGCGATCTGCCGTTCGGAAATGTCGACGCCAACCCATGTCGCGCCATACCGTGCCATGGCCCGCGGAATCACGCCCGTACCGGTGCCCAGATCAAGAACATGCTGTCCGTCACAGCACAGGCCACGGTCAAGGATCCTCCGGTAGAAGCGCACCGGATAGATGTCGCGGTACCTCGCATATTCGTCTGATATGCGCCCCCAATCAAAGGGAACGCCATGATCGATGCGCTCATCGACTATCATCCGGCCGCCTCCTTGGCGAACATGTTCTCCGGGCTCTGAATGCCGCCCGCCATCATCGGATATACCGACTTCAAGCGCTCGAAGTCAAGGCCCGGAATGAAGCGGCCGTTGCGCGCTCCGGCGTCAACGCAGCGGTCAGATGCCGGCGAGGTCGAAGAAGCGCTCGATGACGGCGTCATTGAGCAGCCGCCCCTTGCGAGTGGGGACGATGCGGCGGCGATTGTCGGAATCGGCTTCGACGGCGATGAGCCCATCATCGACCATCGGCTGCAATTGCGCGACGTCGATGGGCTGCAGCGGCAGCGAGGCGTCCGATTCGCGCGCGGATGCGATGGCCTGGTTGATGCGACCGAGGTCAAGGCCTTCCCGCAACCGCAGACCCAGCATGATGAGCTCTTCGAGGTTCTCCCCCGGCGTGATCTCCTCGCTGCCGCCCCACGGCACGCGGCCTTCGCCGATCGCCATGCCCCACAGACGCGGATGCGCGATGTCCCACGCGCGCAGCGCCTTTCGAGGGGCGCCGCTCGCGTCAAGGCCGGCGTTGACATGCGAATGCGCCCCCGGGCCGAGTCCCGCCCAGTCAGCATTGCGCCAGTAGCCGAGGTTGTGCCGGCTCTCATAGCCCGGCTTCGCCCAGTTGGAGACCTCGTACCATTCGAGGCCCGCTGCCGTGAGCAGATCGTCGGCGATCTCGTACTTGGCGGCTTCGTCGTCATCATCCGGCTTGGGCAGCGTGCCGGCGGCGATCTGCCTGCCCATCTTGGTGGTGGGTTCGACGGTCAGGGCGTAGGCGGAGATATGGCTGACGCCCAGATCGATGGCCGTGCGCACGGAGGCTCGCCAGTCGTCGAGGCTCTCCCCCGGCGCTCCGTAGATGAGATCCACGCTGGACCGCAGCCCACAGGCGTCCGCCGCGCGCACGCCAGCCTCCACGTTCGCCGGCGTGTGAGTGCGGTCGAGCGTGCGCAGCACGTGCGGCACGGCCGACTGCATGCCGAAGGAGATGCGCGTGAAGCCGCCGTCCGCAAGCTCGCGGATGTAGTCGGCGTCCACGGTGTCCGGATTCGCCTCGGTAGTGATCTCCGCGCCGGGCGCGATGCCCCACGTCTCGCGGGTCGCATGCAGCATGGCGACGAGGTCGCGCGCCGGCAGGATCGTCGGCGTGCCGCCGCCAAAGAACACCGTGGACGCGGGCGGCTCCTCGATGCCGTGGGCGAGCTGCCAGTCGCGCACGAGCCGCATCTCGCGGATCACCATGGCCGCATAGTTGCCGCGCGACGCGCCTCCGCCGAGGTCCGTGGCCGTGTACGTGTTGAAATCGCAGTAGCCGCAGCGCCTCATGCAGAAAGGAACATGGACGTAGACCTCGAACGGATCGCTGGACTTCATGCGAATGCCTCCCCGGCGCTGCCTTCGCGGCCGCAAGGCCGCTCACCTCGGCTACGGACAGTCCACCGGACTGTCCGCTTCACGCCTCGGCGCCTCATGCAGAACGGGACGTGGACGTAGACCTCGTATGGCATGGCGTTCTTCCTCCCCTCAGTCGGCTGCGCCGACAGCTCCCCTCAGCGAGGGGAGCCATCAGACGCAGAAGCCGAAGGATCCTTCGACTCCGCCCTAACGGGCTGCGCTCAGGATGACGTGGACCGATCGTCAGCCTTCGGTCTTCTGCGCGGCGCGGATCTTGTCCTTGGTGTCGCGGTCGTTGCCGCCCTCGCCGGTCGACAGCGCGGCGATGAACGCCTCCTGCGGCACCTCCACGCGGCCGAGCATCTTCATGCGCTTCTTGCCGGCCTTCTGCTTTTCGAGCAGCTTGCGCTTTCGCGTGATGTCGCCGCCGTAGCACTTGGCGAGCACGTCCTTGCGCAGGGCGCGGATGTTCTCGCGCGCGATGATGCGCGAGCCGATGGCCGCCTGGATGGGGATCTCGAACTGCTGGCGGGGAATGAGCTCGCGCAGCTTCTTCGTCATCATCACGCCGTAGCTGTACGCCTTGTCGCGGTGCACGATCGCGCTGAACGCGTCCACCTTCTCGCCCTGGATGAGGATGTCCACCTTGACGAGGTCGGCGGACTGCTCGCCGTCCTCGTGGTAGTCGAGCGACGCGTAGCCCTTGGTGCGGGACTTGAGCTGGTCGAAGAAGTCGAACACGATCTCCGCCAGCGGAATGCGGTAGTGCATCTCCACGCGCTCGGTGCCGATGTACTCCATCGTGCCCATGATGCCGCGGTGCTCCTGGCACAGGTCCATGACCGCGCCGATGAACTCCTTGGGCGTGATGATGTCGGCCGCGACCATCGGTTCGACGATCTTCTTGATCTTGCCGTCCGGGAACTCGCTCGGATTGGTGACGTGATGCACCTTGTTGTCTTCGCTCGTCACGTCGTAGGTGACGTTCGGCGCGGTGGAGATGAGGTCGAGGTTGAATTCGCGGCTCAGGCGCTCGGAGACGATCTCCATGTGCAGCAGGCCCAGGAAGCCGCAGCGGAAGCCGAAGCCCAGCGCCACCGACGTCTCGGGCTCGTAGACGAGCGCGGCGTCGTTGAGCTTGAGCTTGTCGAGCGCGTCGCGCAGTTCGGGGAACTGCGCGTTGTCGATCGGGAACAGGCCGGAGTACACCATCGGCTTGGGATCGCGATAGCCGGGCAGCGCCTCGGTGGCGGGGCGCGCGGCGGAGGTGAGCGTGTCGCCGACCTTGGACTGGCTCACGTCCTTCGCGCCGGTGATGATGTAGCCGACCTCGCCGGCGCCGAGCGCCTTCGTGGGCGTCATGTCGGGGCTGATCACGCCGATCTCGATGGGCTCGTGCGTCATGCCGATGCCCATCATGTGCACCTTCTCGCGGGACTTGAGCTCGCCGTCGACCATGCGGATGTAGGTGACGATGCCGCGGTACGAGTCGTACACGGAGTCGAAGATCAGGGCGCGCGCCGGCGCCTTGGGATCGCCCTTGGGCTCCGGCACCTCCAGGACGATGCGGTCGAGCAGCTCGGCCACGCCTTCGCCGGTCTTGCCGGACACGCGCAGCACGTTGCTCGGCTCGCAGCCGATCAGGCCGGCGATCTCCTCGGCGTGCTTGTCCGGCTCGGCGCTCGGCAGATCGATCTTGTTGAGCACGGGGATGATGGCCAGATCATGGTCGATGGCCATGTACAGGTTCGACAGCGTCTGCGCCTCGATGCCCTGCGTGGCGTCCACGAGCAGCACGGCGCCCTCGCATGCGGCCAGCGCGCGCGACACCTCGTACGTGAAGTCCACGTGGCCGGGGGTGTCGATCATGCCGAGCGTGTATTCGGTGCCGTCGAACGTCCACGGCACGCGCACGGCCTGCGACTTGATGGTGATGCCGCGCTCCTGCTCGATGTCCATGCGGTCGAGGAAGCGGTCGCGCATCTCGCGCTCCGGCACGATGCCGCTCAGCTGCAGGATGCGGTCGGCCACGGTGGACTTGCCGTGGTCGATGTGCGCGATGATGCAGAAGTTGCGGATCAGCGACTGATCGGTGTATCCCGGCTGATTGTGCTGTGCGGCCACCGACTGTTCCTCCTCGATGCGATTTCTGGGGCAAACTTCATCCATGCTAGCCGGATCCCCCGCCAGCGCACGAAACGCGGTGTCGCACGCGCACGTTGTCCGGGAAGGCGTGCTATCATCACAGTTTTGTATGTCCTTGTAATTACACGTTCACGTCGTTTGGAGAAACAGTGGCAAACATCAAGTCGCAGAAGAAGCGCGTGCTGACCAACGAGAAGTCGCACCTGCGCAACGTCCAGGTCAAGTCCGCGGTGAAGACCGCCATCCGCGCCACCCGTGAGGCCATCGCCTCCGGTGACAAGGCTGCCGCCGAGGCCGCCTACAAGGTCGCCGCCCGCAAGCTCGACAAGGCCGCCAGCGCCGGCGTCATCCACAAGAACCAGGCCGCCAACCGCAAGTCCGGCCTCGCCGTCGCGATCAACGCGCTCTGATCCTTCACGGATCGCAGACCTCCAACAAGCCCCGCAAGCGTTCGCAGCCTGCGGGGCTTGTTGCGTATTGCGCGCATACGCGCGGGCGTGCGGGGGTTGTCAGGCATCGCCCTTTCCACGCACAGTCAGTCCGACTTGGTCCCAGACGGCTGAGTCTCGGACGATTGAATCTCGGACGGCTGCGCCTCCGAATCGTCGCGTCGCACGGCCCCGGGGAACGTCAGATCGCATGCCACCGACAGCATGCGCATGGCGACCACCACCGCCACCACCGCCACGTCGAGCACCATCTCGGCTTGGGACGACACCACGCCGGCATGCACGCCCTTGTCCACCAGCACGGTGAGGATGCACCCCACGAACGACGGCACAGCGTACAGATGCCGGTCCCTGATGATCATCGGCACCTCCCCCAGCATCACGTCGCGGAACAGTCCGCCGGCCAGCGCGGTGAACATGCCGAGGAACACGGCGGTCACGCCGGACGATCCGAACGCCAGCGCCTTGGCGGTGCCGTTGACCGCGAACAGGCCAAGGCCCAGCGCATCGATGACATCCATGGTCCAGCGCATGCGCCTGATCTCGGGGTGCGCCACCGCCACGATGAGCCCCGAAACCAGGCAGGTGAGGATGTAGCCCTTGTCCGTGATGCCCACGGGAGGCAGATCGCCGAGCAGCACGTCGCGCACCAATCCGCCGCCAAGCGCCGTCACCCACGCGCACGTGAGGATGGAGAACAGGTCGAACCCCTTGCGGATGGCGGAGAGGCCCCCGGACAGACCCCACACGAAGATGGCGAGATACTCGATCCCCACGAACACCGCGTTCGATTCCAGCGCCACGCCCACGGCGTCTCCTCTCCCCCTTGTGCATCAATCGAAGCGATGATACCGCACATCGCACGGCGTGCTCTGCCGCTGGGCGCCATCGCGAAACAGTTGCGTCCACGCCGGCTTCTCTCAGCTACATTCGATCGCAACTATCCGTATCTGTCCGCAACCAGCGTGCGGGACAAGCTTGCTTACCGAACCATGCGGAATTAACATGGGTATCACTCCTTGGGTTGGGAGTTACGCGAACTCTTGTTCGCGCCGTACCTTGGGCCCGCAAAGCGCGGCAACGTTTGCGGGCCCTTCCGGCACGCCCATTGGCGCAGCCACACGGGCGCGTCCGTGCCCCACACACGCCATAAAGACACGCATGAGGCCAGCGGCGAACAACACCCACGCCGGGCGTTAGGTCTCACACACGCTGCTAAGCGACGTTGTTACCTTTCGGCACGTCGTCGAACAACTGGCGAATGTCGCTAGTGCCTAGTGCTTCCATCATTCGCAACGCCGTTCTCACGCGCATATCGCCAACATCGCGCTTTCCAAGCTCATACTCGCTAATGCGAGTTTGGCTGAGACCAACGCGTTCGCTAAGCGCGGTCTGAGTCAAACCGCGGCGACTGCGCAAATCCTTGATGCTCATACAGATCACCCCCACCTTGTTCAGTAAACTCGATTATACATCATTTGTGGACTATTTTAGACATAAAACACTCTTTGATTCTCAGGCTTACGGATGCACCATGTTCGGCATACGTCTTGGCGGGTTCCGCTTCGACATCCCTCATTTCACGTTGTCATGCTCAGTCCGACCCATCCCCCACGAGAACCTGACGGATGCAGCTTGTTGACGATTATTGACGAATGGGATCTGCGTCCTTCCTCCAGATGGTCCGCAGCATATGAGAAACCCCTTGCAATCATTGGGATTGCAAGGGGTTCTACAGTCCTATGCCGAACAGTGAATCAGCACACCTTCCACATCCAGTTGTGCGGGTCCTCGACCTCGCCGAGCTGAATGCCGAGCAGCTCGTTGCGCAGGTCCAGCGTCAGCTTGCCGGACTCGCCGTTGGCGACGGTGACGTCGAACTTCTCGGACTTGAAGCGGCCGATCGGGGTGATGATGGCGGCGGTGCCGCAGGCGAACACCTCGGTGACCTCGCCGGACTTGATGTCCTCGAGCAGCTGCTCGAGCGGGATCATGGTCTCGACCACGTCGATGCCGCGGTCCTGCATGAGCTGGATCAGCGAGCGACGGGTGACGCCGGGCAGGATGTTGCCGGTCAGGGACGGGGTCTCCACGTGGCCGTCCTTGTGCACGACCATCATGTTCATGCCGCCGAGCTCCTCGAGGTAGGTCTTGGTGGCGGCGTCCACGAAGCACACCTGCTCGCAGCCGTTGGCGATGCCCGTGTACTCGCCCAGCAGGGAGGCGGCGTAGTTGCCGCCGCACTTGGCGAAGCCGGTGCCGCCGGGGCCGGTGCGGAACCACTTGTCCTCGACCCAGATGCTCACGGGCTTGACGCCGCCCGGGAAGTACGGGCCGGACGGGGAGGCGATCACGCAGTAGTCGACCTCCTGCGGGGCGCGCACGCCCAGGAACGGCTCGGAGGCGAACATGAACGGACGCATGTACAGCGTGTACTCGCGACGGGTGGGTACCCAGTTCGCGTCGCGCTTGACCAGCGCGGCCACGGAACCCAGGAAGTCGTCGATGCTCAGCTCGGGCAGGTACAGGCGCTTGGCGGAGTTCTGGAAGCGCTCGGCGTTGGCGTCCGGGCGGAACAGCCAGGTGGAGCCGTCGGCGTGACGGTAGGCCTTGAGGCCCTCGAAGCACTCCTGCGCGTAGTGCAGCACGGATGCGCCCGGATCCATCTTCAGCGGCGCGTACGGCTCGACGCGACGGTCGCCCCAGCCTTCGCCCTTGGTCCACGTCATGTGGGTCATGTTGTCGGAGAAGACCTGACCGAACGCCGGCTTGTCGATGAGCTCCTGGCGCTTGGCGTCGGAGGCCGGGTTGTCGTTGGGCAGAACGGTGAACGCCTCGGTGAGCTTGTCGAGCGCCGCCGGGTCGTGATGTGATGCTTCAGTCATAACTATTTACTTCTTTGACGCATGCCCCGCACGCCACCGCGGCGGGGTTTCGGAATGATTCGCCAGTGCGCTTGTGGCGCTTGGCCTAGGTGGCACTATGGCACATCCGCATCGGTGCGGGGTGGCGAAGTTCACATACTGAAAGCCGCGGCGCCGCTCCGGTGAGAGCGCTCACGAAGCGGCTCGGAGCCGCACCGAGGAGCGCGCGGACGGCCGGAGACGACGATGGGGAGCCGATGCGTTCGGACACATCGGCTCCCCCATCGGGAACGACGCTGCGGCGTGCGCTGGTCGCGCCTTCGCCGTCGCGAGGAAGGATCAGGCCTTGGCGGCGTCGGCGGCCGGGGCAGCGGCGGCGTCCGCGGCGGCCGGGGCAGCGGCGGCGGGAGCCTCGGCGGCGTCCTCCGGGACCTCGACGGACACGACGGAATCCTCGAGATCGTCGATGACGAGCTCGGAGCCCTCGGGCAGCTTGACGTCCTTGGCGAGCACCTTGTCGCCGTCGGCCAGGCCGTTGACGTCGATGACGATCTTCTCGGGCAGGTTGGCCACGTCGGCGCGGACCTCGAGGTGCTGCATGTCGACGAACGCGACGGCGGCGCCCTTGGGCATGCCCTCCACGAACACCGGCACGGTCACGTTGACCTTCTCGCCGGCGCGGACCTCGTAGAAGTCCACGTGCTCGATGATGCGCTTGACCGGGTTGCGCTGGATGTCCTTGACGATGGCCATCTTGCTGTCCTCGCCGAACTTGATGTTGAACAGGGCGTTGCGGTTGCGCAGCGCGTTGGTGGTCTCCTTGAGCGGGAGGGTGATGAAGGCGGGCTCGGCGCCGCCGGCGTAGATGGTGGCCGGGATCAGGTTGGCGACGCGCAGGCGGCGGGCGGCGCCCTTGCCGAACTCGTTGCGGACGTTGCCCTCGAGCACGATGGTGTGAGCCATGATGGGTTCTCCTTGCGATGGATGTATTGCGTTTCCTCTGCCCCGACGCGCCGACGCGCCGCGAAACGCCCCGCAGGGAGCGATGAATTCACGTCGAGTCGATTACGGAAGCAAGCTTCCCTCGCCAAGACAACAATCGATCACTATACCACGGCCCCGGACGGAACATACCGGCGACGCGCCCCGCGGAGCCGTCCGCGCACCGCGTTCCCTACGGTCGCGTAAGGTGACGCCGGACCGCGAAACGGCTACACTGCATTCGAGAAGAAGACGTTCAGGACCGGCTCGACATATATAAGGAGATCCTCGTGGCATTCATGAATTCGCTGAGGGAACAGGTCACCAGCATGACGCAGAAGGCCCTGCGTCTGGGAGGGGACTTCGCGCATCCGGTCAGCGACGATTCCTCCGACCTTCCCGACTACGTCACCGACGACGAGGTGAACGCCCGCGAGGAGGACATCGCCCTGCCGCACACCGACGAGTGGGGGCCGGGATACCCCACCACCACGTACATCGATCCGGAGACGGGCCTGCTCACCAGCGAGACGGCGGGCAACCCCCCGCTGGACGAGGGCATGTCCATCTATGACATCTACGCCGACCGCGCCGCGCGCATGGGCGACGACCCGCTGTACACCTTCAAGGTGGGCGACGAGTGGGTCACGAAGACCGCCAACGAGTTCCTCGCGCAGGTGCGCGCCGTGGCCAAGGGCCTGTTGCACTACGGGCTGAGGAAGGGCGACGGCGTGGCGTTCATGTGCCGCACCAGCTACGAGTGGGACGTCACCGACGCCGCGGTGATGGCGTGCGGCGGCGTGCTCGCCACGATCTACGACACGGACTCCGCCGAGCAGATCCGCAACATCGTCAACAACTCCGACGCGCGTCTGCTCATCGTGCAGACCACCGACATGCGGGACAAGGCCGACGGCGCCGTGGACGAGTGCGTCTCGCTCGAGCATGTGATCTGCCTGGAGACCGGCGGTCTGGACGAGCTGGCGGCGTACGGCACCTCCGTGAGCGACGAGGAGCTCGACGCGCGCATCGACTCGGTGAAGAAGACCGACCTGTGCTCGATCGTCTACACCTCCGGCTCCACCGCCGCCCCCAAGGGCGTGGAGATGACGCACGAGCACTACTGCCAGACGGCGCTCAACCTGCCGGACTACATGCCGCAGCTGCTGCACGACAAGAGCAACTCCATCCTGCTGTTCCTGCCGCAGGCGCACTCCTTCGCCCGCGCCATCAACTACATCGTGGTCGCCTCCGACCTGCACATCTACATCGCCAGCGGCATCAAGACGCTCATCGCGGACATGCAGGTGGCGCGGCCCAGCGTGATGATCGTGGTGCCCCGCGTGCTGGAGAAGGTGTACAACGCCGCGTCGCAGAAGGCCGGCCACGGCGCCAAGGGCATGGCGTTCGCCGCCGCCGTGGTGGCCGCGCAGGACTACATGGCCGAGGTGAGCGACAAGGGCAGGGCCGGCGTGCTCGCCTCCATCAAGCGCGCCTCGTTCGACCCGATCGTCTACCAGTCGATCCGTCAGGCGCTGGGCGGACGCGCGCAGTGGATCGTGTGCGGCGGTGCCCCGCTCGATCCGGAGCTCATGGCGTTCTTCCGCGGAGCCAACGTGCCCGCCTACGAGGGATACGGTCTGACCGAGACCACCGCGCCGTGCGCGTTCAACCCGCTGGGCGTCCCGTACCATCAGGGCTCCGTGGGCGTCGCGTTCCCCGGCTTCAAGCTGCGCATCGCCGAGGACGGCGAGATCCAGGTCAAGGGCGCGGCCGTGTTCCCGCGCTACCACAAGAACGAGGAGGCCACCGAGAACTCGTTCACGCACGACGGCTGGTACGCCACCGGCGATCTGGGACGTCTGGACGAGGACGGCTTCCTGTACATCACCGGACGCAAGAAGGACCTCATCATCACCGCCGGCGGCAAGAACGTCTCGCCCGGCCCCATCGAGGAGGTCATCCAGCGCTGCGAGTTCGTCTCCCAGGCGCTGGTGCTCGGCGACAAGCGCCCGTTCATCTCCGCCCTCGTCACGCTCGACGAGGAGACGCTGCGCCCGTGGCTGGAATCCAAGGGACTCGACCGCGACATGCCGCTCGATCAGGCCGCGGAGAACGCCGCCGTGCGCGCCGAGGTGCAGAAATACGTGGATCTGGCGAACGAGGGCGTCTCCCGCGCCGAGTCCGTGCGCAAGTTCATCATCCTGCCCGAGGAGTTCACGCAGGAGAACGGGCTGCTCACCGCCTCCATGAAGGTGATCCGCCCCAAGGTGATCGCGCGCTACACCACGCTGCTCAACACCCGCATGTACACCAAGAAGAAGTAAGGCCAAGCTCCCCATCAGAGCCTTCGGCGCGTTGTTTTTCTCAGCTCCCCTCCCCGAGGGGAGCTGTCCGCGAACGCGGACTGAGGGGAGCACCCATCTCACTGCCGCATCCGCTGCTCCACTGCGGCATCAATAACAGCGCACACGCCCTCGAAATTGCGATCGACATCGCGGTTGGAAAACCGCAGCACCAGCATCCCCAATGCCGTAAGATCAGCGTCGCGCGCAACATCCCGCTCATGCTGATCCGCATGATAATGGCCGCCGCCGTCGAGTTCGATGACCAGCTTGGCCTGTTCGCAGCTGAAATCGACGATGTATCCGCCGATGGGCTTCTGCCGTCGAAAATGCTCGGGGCGACCGCGCAAATGGCCGTACCACAGTTTGCGCTCCCATGGCGTCATATTGGCGCGCAGACGTCTGGCGGGCTTGATGTTGCGCTGATCGTATGCAGGTGACATACGGCAAGCCTATACGTCGAACACGCGACGGCGTTTGGCGGCGTGGCATGACACGGATGTGATTTGGGTGCTTGCGTGCGGTTCTGGCTCGATGCTCCCCTCAGTCGGCATTCGCCGACAGCTCCCCTCGGAGAGGGGAGCCAGGAAAAGTATGCATTGTATCGATGGCTCCCCTCTTTGAGGGGAGCTGTCCGCGAACGCGGACTGAGGGGAGCCTAGAAAAACCGCGCCGAAGACTCCATCCGAGGAGCCGTCGACAGGCCGCATGAATCAGCTAGAAGCCGAGCCTTTCGAGCTGCTTGGGGTCGGACTGCCAGCCCTTGGCGACCTTGACGTGCAGGTCGAGGCGCGCCTTCCGCCCGACGATGCGGTTGACGGGCGTACGCAGCTTCTTCTTCACGTACGTGAGGTTCTCCGCTCCCCTGCCGATGATGATGGGCTTCTGCGAGTCGCGCTCCACGTAGATGGACACGTTGACCTGCGCCTTGCCGTCGTAGGCCTCGCCGGTCTCGTTGTCGGACGGATAGTCGATGGAATCGACGACGACGGCCAGCGAATGCGGCAGCTCGTCGTCCAGACGCTCCAGGAACGCGCCGCGGATGAGTTCGGCGATGGTGTCCTCGGGACGCTCCTCGCTGATCTGGTCGTCCGGGTACATCTGCGGGCCTTCGGGCGTGTGCTCGACGAGCACCTTCTTGACTTCGTCGACGTTGTCGGCGCCGAGCGCGCTCACGGGCACGATGTCCGCGAAGTCGGCGAATTCGTTGAGCTCGATGAGCTTGGCGACGAGCTCGTCGCGGCCGAGGGTGTCGATCTTGGTGAGGATGGCGACGACGGGCACCTTCCACTGCCATGTGCCGTCGTCGCGCTTGACGGCGAAGTCGGAGCGCAGACGGGACAGGATGCGCTTGTCGCCGGGGCCGATCTTCTGGTCGGCGGGCAGCAGGAACGCCACCACGTCCACGTCCGCCAGGGATTCGTCCACGACGTCGTTGAGACGCTGGCCGAGCAGCGTGCGCGGGCGGTGGATGCCGGGCGTGTCCACGAGCACGAGCTGCGCGTGGTCGGTGGTGAGAATGCCTCGGATGGCCTTGCGCGTGGTCTCCGGGCGGGACGAGGCGATGGCGATCTGCGAGCCGATGAGCGCGTTGATGAGGGTGGACTTGCCTACGTTCGGGCGGCCCACCACGGCCACGAACCCGGAGCGATAGGGCGTCTCCCCGCCCGCGGTCTGGGTGCCGGTCTCGGTTGCGCTATCGCTCATCATGCTCCTTGTCGTCATGGCCGTCGCCGTTCTGTGCGGCGGAATCCTCGGAATCATCATTCAATCCTGCGGGCTCGACGAGGATCGTGGACACCTTCTTGCGGCGTCCGGCCGAATCCACGGCGGTGAGCCGCAGGCCGCGCGTCACCGCGGACGCGCCGACGATCGGCACGCGGCCGAGCGCCTTGGTGAGCAGGCCGTACACGGTGTCCACGTCGTCCTCGTCCATGTCGATCTCGAAGAGCTCCTCGAGATCGGCGATGGGCGTGCGCGCGGGCAGCTTCCACTTGCGCTCGCCCACCTGTTCGGGTTCGGCGTGCTGGGTGCGGTCGTGCTCGTCCTCGAGCTCGCCCACGATCTGCTCGAGCGTGTCCTCGATGGTCACGAGGCCGGCGATGCCGCCGTACTCGTCCACCACGACGGCGACGTGCTGGCGCTGCTTCTGCATCTGGTGGAACAGGTCGTCCACGGGCTTCGACTCGGGCACGAGCAGGGGGTCGCGCGCGATGGTGTCCACGGTGCGGCTCATCGCGGACGGGTTGAACGCCGTGGCGCGCACCGCGTCCTTGAGATAGGCGATGCCGATGAGGTCGTCCACGTCGTCGCCGATGACCGGCACGCGAGAGAAGCCGGAGCGCGAGCACAGCTTGAGCATGGCGGACAGCGTCTGGTCGCGCTCGATGCAGATCATGTCGGTGCGCGGCACCATGATCTCGCGCGTGAGCGTCTCGGACAGGGACAGCACGTTGCGCAGCATCTCGGAGACCTCGGGATCGATGTCGCTCGATTCGGCGAGGCGGTCGATCATCGCCCGCCCCTGCTCGAGCTGCATCTTCTCCAGCTCCTCCTCGTCCGAGAGCTCCGCCTCCTTGGCCATGCGGCGGCTGACGTTGTTCGTGCCGATGCGCGCGAACGGCGTGAGCGCCACGGCGATGCCGATGATGCGGTGGTGGCGCAGCATGGCGTCCAGCGGCTTGAACGATCCGGTAACGCGCGGACGCAGCAGCACCGACAGCACGCCCACGACCAGCGCGAAGACGAATCCGGCGAGCACCTCCGCCCAGATCGGCGCGTCGAACAGCGCCGCGATGACCGCGACGAGCACGCCGTCCATGACGTTGCACACGATGCGGAAGAACGCGCACGAGCCGGAGGTGGCGGAGCGGTCGACGATGTAGCGCTGCACCTTGTGGATGGCGTCGAGCTTCTTCATGCGCAGGAACTGCGACAGCTCGGCGTCGGTCTGCACCTCGAGCGCGAGGTTGTTGAGGCTGGCGCGCGTGACGCGGGCCACGGCGCCCTCCGCCGAGGCCATGGACAGCGACAGCCACACCAGCAGTGCGGCGACGATGATCAGCGATGCGGTCAGGGCCAATATGGAAGGGTCTAACATCGAGTGTTCGTCAACTCCGGTTTCTTGGATTCTGGTGGTTCGTTACGGTCGGTGCGTCATTTGGCGCGCGTGGCGTCCTCGTCGTACTGCGCGAGCAGGTCGGGGGCGTCCTGCGGCAGCGTGGCCGCGGGCAGCGCCCCGGGACGCAGCGCGAGGAAGGTGAGCAGGAGCTGGCGCTGCAGGCCGAACATCTGGCGCTCCTGGTCGGCGGTGACGTGGTCGTATCCCAGCAGGTGCAGCATGCCGTGGATGGTGAGCAGGAGCATCTCCTCCATCGTGGAGTGTCCCGCCGCCGAGGCCTGCTGTGCCGCCACGTAGGGGCAGATGACGATGTCGCCCAGCATGCCCTCGACCGTCGTGCGGCCGTCGCCGGGACGCAGCTCGTCCATCGGGAAGCTCATCACGTCCGTGGGGCCTTCGAGGCTCATCCAGCGCATGTGCAGCTCGGCGATCGGCTCCGGATCGGAGAAGATGATCGTCAGGTCGGACTGGGTGCTCACGCGCATCTGGTCCATCACCCACACGCCGAGATCCGAGAAGATCTTGGGATCGATCTGCCACGAGGTCTCATTGGTCACGTCAACGCTCATCCGAATCCTTGTCTGTGCTCGCTGTGCTGTCTGCGGTGCCGGTGCCGTCGGCGGCGCGGCCGTCCGAACCGCGGCCGGCGCGGCGCATCCGGCTGTGGTCGCCGGCGATCGCCGCATGCCTATCGTACGCCTCCACGATCTGGCCGACGAGCCGGTGGCGCACCACGTCGCCGGCGTCCAGATGCACGAACGCGATGTCGTCGATGCCTCCCAGGATGCCCTCGATCGTCGCCAGACCGGACCTCGGCACGGTCAGATCCACCTGCGAGACGTCGCCGGTGATGACCATCGTCGTGTTGAAGCCGAGGCGCGTGAGGAACATCTTCATCTGCTGCTCGGTGGTGTTCTGCGCCTCGTCGAGGATCACGTACGCGTCGTTGAGCGTGCGGCCGCGCATGTAGGCGAGCGGAGCCACCTCGATGGTGCCGTCGTCCAGATACCGGCGCATCTGGTCCGAGCCGAGCATGTCCGACAGCGCGTCGTACAGCGGCCGCAGGTACGGGTCGACCTTCTCGGTGAGGCTGCCGGGCAGGAAGCCGAGGTTCTCCCCAGCCTCCACCGCGGGACGTGTGAGGATGATGCGGCGGATCTTCCGGTCCTGGAACGCGCGCACGGCCTTGGCCACCGCCAGATACGTCTTGCCGGTGCCCGCGGGGCCCACGCCGAAGGTGATGGTGTGGGTCTCGATCGCGTTGACGTAGGCGATCTGGCCGGGCGTCTTGGCCCGGACCGGCACGCCCAGCGCGTATGTGATCACGCCGGGCACGCGCGGCCTGTCGCGGCGGGCGGAGACGGGGCCCCGCGCGTCGCGCATCGCGGGCGCGATGGGCGACGCCAGTCGGGCATCCGCGGTCGCCTCGCGGCGGGCGACGCGGGATTCGGCCGGCGCCGTGGGCGGGACGGCGTGGTGCTGGCTGTTGGGCAGGACGCGACGGTCGAGCATGCGCCGCACGGTGTCGGCGTCCATCGGGGCGGTGTATGCCGCCTGGATGATGGTGTTCACCACGTCCTCGGCCTGCGCGGCCTGCGCCTCGGCGGCCCTGGACCGGCTCAGGATCGCCACGCGGTTGCCGCGCACGATGATCGTCAGTTCGGGGAAGGCCCGTTCGACCTCCCGGATGACCTGGTCGACGGGGCCGAGCACCGCGACCGGATCGAGCTCCGGGGGAAGCGTGATGGTGCGTGTAGTCGTGGCCACGGAGTCCAGCCGCCTCCTACTCGTCGAGCGTCTCGCCGGTCAGCACGTGCGCATGCACGTGGAAGACCGTCTGTCCGGCGTCGAGCCCGGTGTTGAACACCAGACGGAACGAGCCGTTGTAGGCGTCCCGGGCGATGGACGCGGCCACCTCGGCGATGTGGGCCAGCTCGGCGGGATCCTTCTCGGCGAGTTCGGCCACGTTGGCGTAGTGGCGCTTGGGCACCACGAGCACGTGCACCTTGGCCTTGGGGTTGATGTCCTTGAACGCGTAGGTGGTCTCGTCCTCGTACACCTTGGCGCTCGGGATCTCACCGGCGATGATCTTGCAGAACAGGCAGTCGTTGGCTTCGTTGGCTTCGCTCATGGCGCTCCTTACCGTTGCGCTCCGGCCGGGAGACCGAAGCATCAGTTGCTATGGCTCTATGCTATTGCGTTCCGCCGCGGTTGCGCGGCATCGTCCGCTCCGCGTCGGGTTACGTTCAGGCGAATTTCCGGTGTCGGGCTCCCGTCCCTCCTCCGTGCGGGGCCGCGCTCACCACCGTCCGATCGCGCGGGAGAGCAGCGTGAGGGCCACCGGCCCCGCGGTGGCCGCGCGCAGGATGTTGCGTCCCAGCACGCACACGTGCGCGCCGGCGTCCTTGAACGCCTGCACCTCGCTCTCGGCGATGCCGCCCTCGGGGCCGACGACCACGTGGATGGTGCGTGCGCGTCCGTCCTGCAGGCACCGGTCGGCGAGCTCCGCCACCGCGCGCTCCACGCCGTCCCAGGTGTCGTTGGCGTCCTGATGCAGCACGACGACCATGTCTCCGTGCACGCAGGCGCGCCGGCAGATCGCCACGACGCCCTTGCTGGACACGTGCTCCGACAGCGCGGGCCGCCAGCTGCGCCGGGACTGCTCGGTGGCGGCGTCCAGCACCGCGCCCCACTTGCGGTCGGTCTTGCCATCCTTCCATTTGACGATGGAGCGGTCCGCCTGCCAGGGGATCACCTCGTCCACGCCGATCTGCGTGGCCGCGTCCACGGCCTCCTCGTCGCGCCCCTGCTTGGCGAGCGCCTGGACGAGGGCGAGGCGGATCACGGGTTCGGGTTCGCGCCCCACGGCCTGCACGTGCACCACGCCGGCGTCGGCGTCGTCCACCACGGCGCGGATGCGCAGCCCCCTGCCGTCGGACAGCTGCAGCGTCTCCCCCACGCCGATGCGCATGGACTGCAGCGCGTGGCGTCGCACCGCCGCGGGGAGGGTGAGCGTCCAGCCGGTGTTGAGCTCGTCAGCGCTCACCGGCACGCCGTCGGCCTCGGGATCGAAGAGAAACAGGGCATCAGTCATACCGGACACTCTAATGGAAGGGCGGAATTCCGCGGGATTCCCCAGCGACACGCCGAAAATTGCACGCCTGTGGTTTGTTGCTATAGTTACATCTCGTTGTCCACACGACACCTGCCCGGGTGGCGGAATGGTAGACGCGCTAGCTTGAGGTGCTAGTGGTTATTTTATACGACCGTACGGGTTCAAGTCCCGTCTCGGGCACAGCGAGACCCTTGGGAAACCAAGGGTCTTTTTGTATGTTCGTCTGCACGCGGCGGCACGGCCGCGACACGCCGGCGAAACGTCCCTGCGAAAGGCCGGCCATGCAGTTCATCACCATCGATTCCCTCGACGATCCGCGCGTCGGCGCCTACGTCAACCTCACCGAGATCCAGCTGCGCAACCGTCTGGAGCCCAGCAAGGGGCTGTTCATCGCCGAGTCCCCCAAGGTCATCGACCGCGCGCTGGCCGCCGGCCGCGAACCGCTGTCCCTGCTCGTGGAGGAGCCGTGGATCGAGGGCATGGCCGACGAGTTCGCGTTCATCGACGCGCACTGGGGTCACGACGTGCCGGTGTACGTGGCGAGCCCCGAGCTGCTCAGGTCGATCACCGGCTACCGGCTGCACCGCGGCGCGCTGAGCGCGATGCGCCGCTGGCCGCTGCCGAGCGTGGAGGAGGTGTGCCGGGGCGCAAGCCGCGTGGCCGTCATGGAGAACATCGTGGACCACACCAACGTGGGCGCGCTCATGCGTTCCGCCGCCGCGCTGGACGTGGACGCGGTGCTGGTCACGCCCTCGTGCGGCGACCCGCTGTACCGCCGCGCGGCGCGCGTGTCCATGGGAACGGTGTTCCAGGTGCCGTGGACCCGCATCGGCGGCGACGACCCGCACTACTGGCCGGCCGGCGGATTGGCCGAACTGAAGTCGCTCGGCTTCACGACCGTGGCCATGGCGCTCACCGACGACTCGATCTCCATGGACGAGCTGACGCGGCGACTGCGTTCGGACGCGGCGGATCCGGACCACATCGAACGGCTCGCGCTGATCTTCGGCACCGAGGGCGACGGCCTGACGCGACGGACCATCGCGGACGCGGACCTAACGGTCAAGATCCCCATGAGCCACGACGTCGACAGCCTCAACGTCGCCGCCTCCAGCGCGGTCGCCTTCTGGGCCACGCGCCGCGTCTCCTGACGTTCGCCGACGGGACGCCCTCCCCCGGGCGCGGGATCGCGACACGCCGACGCCGCGACACGTCGAACCGGTACGACACACAATGCTTCATTCGGTCAGCAATCCATGCAATGATGGGAACCGTCAGCATCGAGGTGCAAGGACGCGCGGAGATGATGATCGTGACCATACGTCGCACACGCGATGCACAACTGAAGTGAAGGAAGGTAACTGATGGCGAAGAATCCGAAAATTCTGTCCATCGTTCTGGCAGGTGGAGAAGGCACTCGCCTGATGCCGCTGACGCGCGACCGCGCCAAGCCGGCGGTGCCGTTCGGCGGCGTGTTCCGTCTGGTCGATTTTCCGCTGAGCAATCTCGTGAACTCCGGGTACCAGCACATCATCGTGCTCACCCAGTACAAGTCCCATTCCCTCGACCGTCACATCTCGCAGGTGTGGCGCTTCTCGCCGCTGCTGGGCAACTACGTGTCGCCTGTGCCGGCGCAGCAGCGTCTGGGCAAGCACTGGTACCTCGGTTCGGCCGACGCCATCTACCAGACCATCAACATCATCGAGGACGTGCAGCCGGACATCGTGGTCATCGTCGGCGCCGACCACGTCTACCGCATGGACTTCCAGCAGATGGTGCAGGCGCACATCGACTCCGGCGCCGAGTTCACCGTGGCGGGCATCCGCCAGCCGATCGCCGCCTCCAAGTCGTTCGGCGTGATCGAGGTGGATCCGCAGCATCCGAACATGATCAAGGACTTCCACGAGAAGCCCGAGCACACCACCGGTCTGCCGGACGATCCGAACTCGATCCTCGCCTCGATGGGCAACTACGTGGCCAACACGGACGCGCTGTTCGACGCGCTCGCCAAGGACGAGAAGGCGCAGGACACGAAGCACGACATGGGCGGCGACATCGCCCCGTACTTCGCGGCCCGCAACGCCGCCGGCGTCTACGACTTCACCACGAACGAGATCCCGGGCGCCACCGACAAGGACCACGCCTACTGGCGCGACGTCGGTACGATCAAGCAGTTCTACGACGCGCACATGGACCTCATCGCCTACGTGCCCGAGTTCAACCTGTACAACTCCGACTGGCCCATCTACACGATGTCCGGCAACCTGCCGCCCGCCAAGTTCGTGCACGCCGGCCGCGACCGTCTGGGCCACGCCACCGATTCGATCGTCTCCCCCGGCGTCATCGTGTCCGGCGGCGAGGTGCACCATTCGGTGCTCTCCCCGAACGTGCGCATCCACTCGTGGTCGCAGATCGTCGACTCGATCCTGTTCGATAACGTGACGATCAACCGTCGCGCCCGCGTCTACAAGGCGATTCTGGACAAGAACGTCGTGCTGACTGAGAATTCGACGGTCGGCATCGACACCGAGCACGACATCGAGCGCGGCTTCACGGTCACGCCTGACGGCATCACCGTGGTGCCGAAGGGCACGATCGTCGACGACTGACGTCCGAGGGCATGAAGAAAGCCGCTCCCCATTCGGAGGAGCGGCTTTCTTCATGCCCTGGATATCGTCGGCATCATCATGCGCCGTCCGGACGGGTGCCGGCGGCACACGTCCGCCGGACTAGCTCGCCCGTCGGCTCACTGCTGGTAGGGCATCGCGTCGAAGTTGAAGCCGAGCGCGGCGAGCTGCTCGCGGCCTTCGGGCGTGATCTTCGCCATGGTCCAGCGCGGCGTCCACGTCCAGTCGATGCGGAACTCCTCCACCAGACCGGCCAGCACGCTGGCGCACTCGTCCTCGATGAGGTCGGTGAGCGGGCAGGCGGGCGTGGTGAGCGTCATCGTGATGATGGCGCGGCCCAGATCGTCGATCTCGATGCCGTACACCAGACCCAGATCGATGACGTCGATGCCGAGCTCCGGGTCGATGACCTGATGCAGCGCCTCCTTGACGTCCTGCGCGGTGGCGCGGCCGATGTCATCGACGGCCTTGAGCGGGATGTCGGGATCCGATTCCTCGCCCTGGCAGCCGCAGGCGCCGGCCCCGTGTCCGCCGCAGCCGCAGTCGTCGGCGCCGTGCCCGGATTCGTTCTTGTGCTCGGTCTCGGGGGCGGGACGTCCTCCGGGGAATCCTGCCGCGAGGGCCGGGTTGGCCATCACGCGGCGCGAGGCCTCCTCATCCTTGAGTACGCCGTTGACGGCGTCGAACACGGACGGCGTCGGCTCTGGTACGAGATTGTCATTCATGGTCAGCTCCACTTGCTTGCGATTGCGCTTGGTTCGAGGATACAACGGGCGGGGCGTCTCGCCACGCGTGCTTCGCCGCGGGCGTCACGCTCCCTGCTTGGCGGCCAGCGCCTTGGCCACGGAGTCGCGCATGCCCTCCCAGCCGAGCAGCGCGCACTTGATGCGCATCGGGTACTTGGAGACGCCCTGGAACACCACGGCGTCGCCGAGACGTTCCTCCTTGGCCTCGTCGCCCAGTCCGTTGCCGCGGGACTCCATGAGCTCGTGGAAGTCGCGGAACAGCTCCATGGCCTCGTCCACGGTCCGACCGTCCACCAGGTCCACCATCACGGACAGGCTGGCCTGCGAGATGGAGCAGCCGTGGCCGTCCCACACGAGACGCCTGATGACGTGCGGCTCGTCGTCGGAGACCTCCACGTGCACGGTCGCCTCGTCGCCGCACGTGGGGTTGAACTGGTGCGATTCGCCGGGAGTGCAGTACTCATGCGTGGCGCGGACCGCCGTCTCCCCCGCCGCGGATCCCTCCACGGCGGCGTCGGGCGCGAAATGCTCCCTGCCGTGTGGGTCGCGGGCGGCCTCCAGGATGACCTCCTGGTACATCTGCTCGAGGTCGTCGCCGCTCATGCCGAAATCGCTCATCGTTCTCCTCAATGCTGTGCGAATGCCGCCTATGCGAATGCCGGTGCAGACCGGCGCGTGTGCGCAACCATCATGCCGCATCCCCGTGACGCGGGGACGAACGCCCTCGTGTCACGGGGATGCGATGCGCGGATGTGCGCGCTATTCATGCGCTGTGCTGCGTGTGCCGAGCGTCTACAGCCCGAAGAACGGACGCACGCCTCTGGCCGCCTCAAGCAGCGCCTGCGCGTCCTCGACGGTGTTATACACGCCGGTGGAGGCGCGGTTGGACGCGTACAGGCCGAAGTGGCGGTGCACCGGCTGCGCGCAGTGGTGTCCGACGCGGATGGCGATGCCCTGCGCGTCGATGTACTGGCCCACGTCGTGCGGGTGCACGCCGTCGACGTCGAACGCGACGGTGCCGATGCGGTCCACGTTCTCGCGGGGGCCCAGAATGCGGAATCCGTCGATGTCGCCGAGCTTGAGCAGTTCGGCGGCGATGGTGCGCTCATGCGCTTCGACGTTCTCCATGCCGATGCCGCGCAGCCAGTCCGCGGCGACGCCGGCGGCCACGACCTGCGCGACCGGCTGCGTGCCCGCTTCGAAGCGCTCGGGCGGAGCCATGTACTGGGCGGGCTGGTCCATCCACGCCAGCTCCACCATGGAGCCGCCGAAGCTTGCCGGAGGCAGCGCCTCCAGCAGCTCGCGCCTGCCGTACAGGAAGCCCACGCCGGTGGGGCCGTACATCTTGTGCGCGCTCCATGCGGCGAAGTCCACGTCGAGCGCGTGGAAGTCGATCTTGAGGTGCGGCACGGACTGGCAGGCGTCGAGCACGAACACGGCGCCGACCTCGTGGGTGCGGCGGATGATGGGCGCGATGTCGGTGATGGCGCCGGTGACGTTCGCCACGTGGCACACGGCCACGACCTTGGTGCGCTCGGTGATGACCTCGCCGGCGTCCTCGGCGCGCACGCGGCCGTCGGGCGTCAGGTCGAACCACTTGAGCGTGGCGCCCGTGCGGGCGGCAAGCTCCTGGAACGGCAGCAGCACGGAATGGTGCTCGGCCTTGGACACGACGATCTCGTCGCCCGGCTTGAGCGCGAAGCGCTGCGCCGCCGCTCCCCCGCGTCCGAGCGACGCGTTGCCGAACGCGGTGGCGAGGAGGTTGAGGCCTGCGGTGGCGCCGCCGGTGACGACAATCTCCTCCTGGCCTTCCTGCCAGTCGGCGCCCACGAGCCTGGCGACCTTGGCGCGCGCCTGCTCGAACGCCTCCGTGGCGCGCGCGGCGAGCTCGTGCGCGCCGCGGTGCACGCCGGCGTTGATGGTGCGGTAGTACTCGGATTCCGCATCGATCACGCACTGCGGCTTCTGCGACGTGGCCGCGGAGTCGAGGTACACCAGCGGATGCCCGTGCACCTGCTGGTCCAGAATCGGGAACTGCGCCCGAATCGCATCAAAATCCACCATTGCTATCCCCTTACCTAGTGTGGCCCTCCATTTGGCGCTTCACCCGACCCTCGGAGCGCGCCATCGACATGTCATGGAGCCGTGGATCGGCGCATTCGATGCGCGACCGTAGGCTTGGCCGAGCGGCCTTGAGCGTGTCGCGCATCGAATGCGCCGATCCACGGCGGAAATCACATCATGCCAGCGCAGACTCCGAGTCGGACCCTTCCGGCAGGTACTGGTCGTACCCGTTCTCCTCCAGCTCGTCCGCCAGCTCCGGGCCGCCGGTCTTGACGAAGTGGCCGTCGGCGAACACGTGCACGATGTCGGGCTTGATGTACTTGAGGATGCGCGTGTAGTGCGTGACCATGAGGATGCCGAAGTCGTTGGCTTCCTTGGCGCGGTTGACGCCTTCGGACACGATGCGCAGCGCGTCGACGTCAAGGCCGGAGTCGGTTTCGTCGAGGATCGCGAACTTGGGCTTGAGCAGCTCCAGCTGGAGCACTTCGGCGCGCTTCTTCTCGCCGCCGGAGAAGCCTTCGTTGACGGAACGGGTGGCGAACTTCGGGTCCATCTTGAGGCGCTTCATCGCCTCGGTGAGCTCCTTGGTCCAGGTGCGGATGGACGGCGCCTTGCCGTCGACCTCGGTCTTGGCGGTCCTGAGGAAGTTCGTCATGGACACGCCGGGCACTTCCACCGGGTACTGCATGGCGAGGAACAGGCCTTCCTTGGCGCGCTCGTCGGGCGTCTGGTTGAGGATGTTCACGCCGTCGAGCAGCACTTCGCCGCCGTCGACCACGTATTTGGGGTGTCCGGCCAGCGTGTAGGCCAGCGTGGACTTGCCGGAGCCGTTGGGCCCCATGATCGCGTGGGTTTCGCCGGAGTGGACCGTGAGGTTCACGCCCTTGAGGATCTCCTTGATGCCGTCCTTCGTTTCGACGTGGGCGCGCAGATCCTTGATTTCGAGAGTTGCCATTGTTGTTTGCTCCTACCGCTTTTCCGTTTACTTGTCTTCGAGGACCTGTGCCATGGCGTCGCTTTCTCCGCGGGCCAGACGACGGTCGATGACGGTCATGAGGTGCTCCGAGATGGCCGGGATGCCGATCTCCTCGACGAGCTCGCCGAAGAATCCGCGCACCACGAGCTTGCGGGCCTCGGTTTCGGGGATGCCGCGCGATTCGAGGTAGAACAGCTCCTCGTCGTCGAAGCGGCCGACCGACGACGCGTGGCCGGCGCCGATGATGTTGCCGTTCTCGATCTCGAGGTTCGGCTCGGAGTCGGCGATCGCACCGGGCGTGAGCACCAGATTGCGGTTGAGCTCGTAGGAATCGGTACCGGGGGCCGTCGGCTCGATGAGCGCGTTGCCCACCCACGTGGAGTGCGCGCCCTTGCCGTCGAGCGCGCCCTTGTAGACGACGCGGGACTTGCAGTCGGGGTGGTTGTGCACCACCATCGTACGATGCTCGATGTGCTCGCCGGGATCGACGAAGTAGATGCCGAGCATGTTGAGGTCGCCCTGCTCGCCGCCGAAGTCCTGATCCATGCGCAGGCGCACGACGTCGCCGCCGAGCGTCACCACGGAGTGGCGCAGGGACGCGCCCTCTCCCACGTGGATGCGCTGGCCGCCCACATGCTTGGCGTCCTTGTTCCATTCCTGGATGAACGTGGCGGACAGGTGCGCGTCCCTGCCGGTCGTGATCTCGACGCCTTCGGCGAGGCGCGCGGAGCCGTCATGCTCCACGACCACGTCGGCGTGCGTCTTGTCGGCGGCGGCGATGACCAGATGCAGCGAGTCGAGGTCGAGCCCGTTGCCATGCACCCTGACGAGCACCGGCTGGGCGATCTCGCCGTCCAGTTCGATGACGGTCGCCTCGTCGCCGGAGTTCCATTCGACGGCGGAGATGCGGTCGCTGGGCTTGGAGACGGTGCCGGACGGCGCCTCGCCCTTGCGCACGCGCCTGACCGTGACGCCTTCCGCGGGCGCGGAGCCGTCGATCATGGTGACGCTCACCTGCGTCTCGCCGCTCGGCGCGAACGGCTCGAGGAATTCCTCGATGCGCTCCAGCGGCGTGTAGCGCCAGTCGTCCTGCCGGCGCGTCGGCTGCGGGAACGCGTCCACGTCGAACGAGCGCGGCGCGCGGTCGGCCGACGACGGCATGGCCGCCGGGACGGCGTACGGGTCGTTCGGATCCGCGACGGGAATGTTGAGTTCTGCTGCTTGCACCATGGGAATCAGCCCACCGATCCTTCCATCTGCAGTTCGACCAAACGGTTCAGCTCGAGCGCGTATTCCATCGGTAGCTCGCGCGAAATCGGCTCCACGAAGCCGCGCACGATCATGCCCATGGCCTCCTCCTCGGTCAGCCCTCGGCTCATGAGGTAGAACAGCTGGTCCTCGCTCACCTTCGACACCGTGGCCTCGTGCGCCATCGAGACGTCGTCCTCGCGCACGTCCACATGGGGGTACGTGTCGGAACGGGAGTAGTCGTCCACGAGCAGCGCGTCGCACACCGTGGAGTTGGACGAGCCGTAGGCGCCCTTGACGATCTTGACCAGTCCGCGGTAGGCGGAGCGGCCGCCGCCGCGGGAGATCGACTTGGCGACGATCGTGGAGCTGGTGTGCGGGGCGAGATGGATCATCTTGGCGCCGGTGTCCTGGTACTGGCCCTTGCCGGCGAAGCCGAGCGACATGGTGCTGGCCTTCGCGTACGGCTCGGCGAGGATGCAGGCCGGGTACTTCATCGTGGCCTTGGAGCCGATGTTGCCGTCGACCCATTCCATCGTGCCGCCCTCGCGCACGTAGGCGCGCTGGGTGACGAGGTTGTACACGTTGTTCGACCAGTTCTGCACGGTCGTGTAGCGCACGCGGGCGTGCTTCTCGACGATGATCTCGACGATGGCCGCGTGCAGCGAGTCGGTCGAGTAGATCGGGGCGGTGCAGCCCTCCACGTAGTGCACGTAGGAGCCTTCGTCGGCGATGATGAGCGTGCGCTCGAACTGGCCCATGTTCGGCGTGTTGATGCGGAAGTAGGCCTGCAGCGGGATGTCCACGTGCACACCCTTCGGCACGTAGACGAACGAGCCGCCGGACCATGCGGCGGTGTTGAGCGCGCCGAACTTGTTGTCCTCGGGGCTCACCACGGTGCCGAAGTACTTGCGCACCAGATCGGGGTATTCGCGCACCGCGGTGTCGGTGTCCACGAAGATCACGCCCTGCTTGGCGAGGTCCTCCTGGATGGAGTTGTAGATGACCTCGGACTCGTACTGCGCGGCGACGCCGGAGACGAGGCGCTTCTTCTCCGCTTCGGGGATGCCCAGCTTGTCGTACGTCTTGCGGATGTCGTCGGGCAGCTCGTCCCAGCTCTTGGCCTGCTTGTCCACCGGCTTGACGTAGTACTTGAAGTCGTCGGCGTTGAATCCGGTGAGGTCCACGCCCCACTCCGGCATCGGCTTGTCCAGGAAGGCCCTGTAGCCGCGCAGACGCATGTCGAGCATCCACTGCGGCTCGCCCTTGTCGGCGCTGATGGCACGCACGACGTTCTCGTCGATGCCCTTCTTCGCGGCCTCGCCGGCGGCGTCGGAATCATGCCAGCCGTAGTTGTAGTCGCCGAACTGCTGGATGATCTCGTCATCCTTCTTGATCTTGTCCTCGTTGACGCGGGAACGGTCAGCCACATACTGACTCATCTCCACGTCGGACGCGGCGACGGCGTTCGTTTCGTCACTCACCTACGCTTGCCTCCTAAATCCTCTTGGGGAAGTCCTACGCAAACCTAACAGAACCCACGGCCCGACTCCAGCCGTCATACCACGAATCGCCGGGGGCGTAGCGCCGGGTGTGGGAAAGATTACAAAAGCCCCCTCCGCGCCGGTGGGGGCGGCGGAAGGGGCTTCGCTGCGTTCACGCTGCGTTCACACCGCGGTCATGCCGCGGGTCTCACGCTGCCGACCGACCGGACGGCCTCAGCGGGCGGCCTGATGGTCCAGCGCGGCCTTGACCAGTCCGGCGAACAGCGGATGCGGCTTGGTCGGGCGGGACTTGAACTCCGGGTGCGCCTGCGTGCCCACGTAGAACGGGTGCACGTCCTGCGGCAGCTCGACGAACTCGGTGAGCTCGCCGTCCGGGCTCTGGCCGGAGATGCGCAGTCCGGCCTCGCGCAGACGGTCCTTGTAGGCCACGTTGACCTCGTAGCGGTGGCGGTGGCGCTCGGTGACGTGCGTGGTGCCGTACAGCTCGGCGACCAGCGAGCCCTCCTCCAGCTCGGCCGGGTAGGAGCCGAGGCGCATGGTGTGGCCCATGTCGCCCTTGCCGGCGACGATGTCCTTCTGCTCCTCCATGGTGGCGATGACCGGGTTGGCGCAGTCCGGTTCGAACTCGGAGGAGTTCGCGTCCTCGAGGCCCAGCACGTGGCGCGAGTACTCGATGACCATGGACTGCAGGCCCAGGCACAGACCCAGCGCCGGCAGCTTGTTCTCGCGGGCGAACTTGAGCGCGCCGATCTTGCCGTCGATGCCGCGGATGCCGAAGCCGCCGGGGATCACGATGCCGTCGACGTTGTCGAGCGCCGCGGCCGCGCCTTCGGTGGTCTCGCACTTGTCGGCCGCGACCCACTTGACGTTGACCTTCGCCCAGTTGGCGAAGCCGCCGGCCTTGATGGCCTCGGTGACGGACAGGTACGCGTCCGGCAGGTCGATGTACTTGCCGACGATGGCGATGTTGACCTCATGCTTGGGGTGGTGGACGCGCTCGAGCAGGTCCGCCCACTCGTCCCAGTCGACGTCGTGGAACGGCAGGCCCAGCTCGCGCACCACGTAGGCGTCGAGACCCTCGTTGAACAGGATCTTCGGCACGTCGTAGATGCTCGGGGCGTCCACGCAGTTGACCACGCCTTCCTCGTCCACGTCGCACATCAGGGAGATCTTGTCCTTGATGGCCTTGTTGAGCGGACGGTCGGAGCGCAGCACCAGCGCGTCCGGCGTGATGCCCAGCTGGCGCAGCATCATCACGGAGTGCTGGGTGGGCTTGGTCTTGAGCTCGTGCGCGGCGGAGATGTACGGCACCAGCGAGACGTGCACGAACATGCAGTTCTCGCTGCCCAGGTCGCGGCGCACCTCGCGCGCGGCCTCCAGGAACGGCTGGGATTCGATGTCGCCCACCGTACCGCCGATCTCGGTGATGATCACGTCCACGTCGTCGGACGCCTGGGCGCGCATGCGGGACTTGATCTCGTTGGTGATGTGCGGGATGACCTGCACGCACTGGCCGAGGTACTCGCCGGCGCGCTCCTTGCGCAGCACGGACTGGTAGATCTGGCCGGTGGTGACGTTCGCCTTCTGGGACAGGAAGACGTCGAGGAATCGCTCGTAGTGGCCGATGTCCAGATCGGTCTCGGCGCCGTCCTCGGTCACGTAGACCTCGCCGTGCTGGAACGGGTTCATGGTGCCCGGGTCGACGTTGATGTAGGGATCCAGCTTCTGCTGGAGGACGTGGATGCCGCGGCTGCGCAGCAGGCGTCCGAGAGAGGAGGCCGTCAGTCCCTTGCCCAGGGAGGACACGACGCCGCCGGTGACGAAAATGTGCTTGGTGACGTGCTCTTGCGAATTGCCATGTTGTCTTGCCATGGAACTTCAGCCTATCATCCGCGCATGACGTGGCGTGTTCCGCCGGGCGCCGTCCTCCGCGGCGGGGACGGGGGCGCCATGGGTTCGTCCGGGACGGCCGGGGTTATTCACATTCCGCGGCGCGACTCGCCCGAAGACCGCTCCATGCGGCCACATTCGACCACATGACCGCCGCGGACTGGCGGCTCGCGGGGCGCGACGGCTATCGTGCGGCCATGAGACGGAATCGACGCATCGAGGAACTGCTGGACGCCGCGCAGCGCGAGCGACGCTGCGCGTTCGCACGGTCTTCGGCGGATCAGAGCGCATTGTCGCTGCGCGTGTCGAAGGATGTGCTGATCCGTCCGTTCCGCGGCCTGTACTCCCGCAGAGAATACTGGAGCGGGCTCACGCCGGCCGACAGAACGCTGCACATGGCGAGATCCCTGTCCCTGGTCCATCCCGATTGGACGTTCGCCGGCATAACCGCGGCAGCGATTCATGGCTTCGAGCATTCCTTCCGTCTGCACGACGGGACCGTCTGCATCGCAAGTCCCCGCGGCGGCCAACGGAGCGATCATGCACGTCTGCGGCGCATCTACATGTCGCGCGTGTCCCCGATGACGGTCGAGGGGGTGCGCGTCACCGATCCCCTGCGCACGCTCGTCGACTGCGCCAACGCATACCCGTTCGGAGACGTCCTCGCGATGTTCGATTCGGCGATGAGACGCGGCATCCCCGTTGGAGACGTACTGCCGTTGTGTCGGGAGCTGCGCATGGACACCGGCAACGTCGCCCCTCTATGCGCACATGCCGATGGACTCGCCGAGAACGGCGGGGAATCGGCGGTTCGCGCGCTGATGATCGTGAACGGCTTCGTCACGCCGCAATTGCAGCGCCGGTTCGGCAACCCGCTGAATCCGGAATGTCCGTATCGCGTCGACTTCGCCTGGACGAGGACGGACGGCACCATCGCCGTGGCCGAATTCGACGGCATGGACAAATACGTGACGCCTCAGGGAAGATCCCGGGGAAACATACGCGCCGCCGTATTCGCGGAACGGCGTCGGGAGGACCATCTGCGGGAACAGGGCGTGACGGTCATCGTACGTCTGGAATTCGAGGACATTCTGTATCCGGAGAGGCTGGTGCGCAAGCTCATGGATGCCGGGGTACCGAGGATCCGATGAGCGCGTACGGTTTCACCGGCCAAGAGACGTCTCGACGGTGAAACCGTATGAACTCATACGGTTTCACCGGTCAACCGGCGCCACGGCGGTGAAACCGTATGGGCACGTACGAAAACACCGGCTGGGAAGGCCCAAGCCGGTGAGATCGTACGAGGACGGGGCGGCCTGACCGTCCGCGCGGCTACTCGGCGACGATGTGCGCCACGGCCTCCAACGCGAGCTTGTAGCCGTAGAAGCCCATGCCCGTGATGGTACCGGTGGCGACGGGGCTGATGACCGACCGCTTGCGGAACTCGTCGCGCGCGGACGGATTGGAGATGTGCACCTCGATGAGCGGCAGCCCGGCGTCTCCCACCATGTGCGCGGCGTCGGCCAGCGCATACGAATAGTGGGTGAACGCGGCGGGGTTCATGACGACCGGCGTCTTCTCGTCAGCGGCCCGGTGCATCCAGCGCACCATCTCGGCCTCGTCGTCGGTCTGGCGCACCTCGACGTCCAGACCGAGCGCCGCGCCCCATTCGGCGCACAGCGTGCGCAGCGTCTCCAGGTCCTGACGCCCGTAGACGTCGGGCTGGCGCACGCCGAGCCGTCCCAGGTTCGGTCCGTTGACCACGATGACCTTGGTCATATGCGAAAACTCCTTGCTCCCTGCGCTCCCTGCGCTTGGCTGTTCTCCTGTTACTTGCTACTTGCCGTCCGGACGCTGAATGCGACGGAACGCCTCCTCGACGGCATCCGCCGGCGGGTCGTCCAGATGGACGGGGTGCCCGATGCCGTCGAGCACGACGAAGCGCAGCGTGTTGCCGCGCGCCTTCTTGTCGCGGTGCATGAGCGCGAGCACGTCCTCGAACGAACCGCCGTTCCACGAGATCGGCAGGCCGAGGGACGACAGCAGCGAACGGTGGTAGTCCACCAGTTCCCGGTCGATGTGTCCCGTCAGCTGCGCCAGCTCGGCGGCGTACACCATGCCGACCGCCACCGCGTTGCCGTGCCGCCAGCGGAAGTGCTCGAGCTTCTCGATCGCGTGGCCGAGCGTGTGTCCGTAGTTGAGGAACTCCCGCAGGCCCGACTCCTTGAGGTCGGCGGACACGTGGTACGCCTTGACGCTCACCGTGCGTTCGATGAGCTGCGCGACGATGTCCTCCAGATCCCCGCCGTCCCCGGAGGCGAAGGAGTCGCCGTCGAACGACTTGAGCTCGGCGGCGTGCGCCTCGAGGATGCTCAGGATGGCCTGGTCCCTGATGAAGCCGGACTTGGCCACCTCGCCCAGCCCTTCGACGAAGATGTCGTTGGGCAGCGTGCCGAGGGTCTTGAGGTCGGCGAGCACGCCCGCAGGCGTGTAGAACGAACCAACGAGGTTCTTGCCCTGCGGCGTGTTGATGCCGGTCTTGCCGCCGGTGGAGGCGTCCACCATGGCGAGCAGCGAGGTGGGGCAGTTGACGTAGCGGATGCCGCGCATCCACGTGGCCGCCACGAATCCCGCGAGATCGGTGGCCGCTCCCCCGCCCAGGCCGACCACGGCGTCGGAGCGCGTGAACCCCTCGTCGCCCAGCCGCTGCCAGATCCCGTTGGCGACCTCGATGGTCTTGCCGCGTTCGGCGTCCGGGATGACGATGTCGGACACGGCGTACCCGGCCTGGCGCAGCAGCGTGCGCGCGCGGTCGGAGTGGCGCTGCACCGTCGTGGTGTGGATGAGCGCCACGCGCACCGGCTTGCTTCCCAGCACCTCGCCGAGATGGTTCATGGCGCCCTCGCCGATGACGACGTCGTACGGGTCGGCGCCGCCCACGTGGACGCGGTGTTCGTTGATCATATCCACCAGCTTTCGTGCGGCCCCCGTAGGAGTGAAGCCATGCGTGGCGACGCGGTCGGTGGCCAGCGCGGCGAAGACCGGGTCGCGCTTGACGAACAGGGACCTCCAGCGCTCGTCGGAGTCCCCGGCGAGCATCGGACGTCCGCCGGCGCGGCGCGCGCGCTCCATGGCCTCGTCCGGGTCGGCCTCGAGGTAGATGACCTTGCCGCCCTGTTCGATGTAGCGTTCGAGCGCGGCGTGCGTGGCCTCGAACATGGGGGCTCCACCACCCAGCGCCAGCACGCCGGTGAAGGCGCCCAGCAGGTCGTCGATGACGCGGTGCTCGACGTCGCGGAACGCGGCCTCGCCGTGCTGCTCGAAGTACTGCGGGATGCGCATGCCGACCTGATGCTCGATCTCGATGTCGGAATCGGCGAACGGCAGGTCGAGCATCGTGGCCGCCTCCTTGCCCACGCGCGTCTTGCCGGCGCCGGGCATGCCGATGATGACGGCGACCGGACGGATGCCGAGGTTGCGGACGTCTCCCATCGCGCTCACCTCAGGTGCTCGGGCCACGACGCGACGTAGCTCTCGGCGTTGCGCTTCGTCTCGGTCACGGAGTCGCCGCCGAACTTCTCCAGCGCGAACTGCGCGAGCGTCAGACGCATCATCGCCTCGCCCACCACGGCGGCGGCGGGCACGGCGGTCGCGTCGGAGCGCTGGTTGATGGCCGTGGAGGCCTCGCCGGTGAGCACGTCGACGGTCCTCAGGGCGCGCGGCAGCGAGGAGATGGGCTTCATGGCGGCACGCACGCGGATCGGCTGGCCGTTGGACATGGAGCCTTCGAGGCCGCCCGCGCGGTTCGACAGGCGCGAGATGCGGCCGTCGGCGTTGACCACGATCTCGTCGTGGGCCTGGGAGCCGGGACGTGAGGCCTCCAGGAAGCCGTCGCCGATCTCCACGCCCTTGATGGCCTGGATGCTCATGAACGCCGCGGCCAGCGCCGCGTCGAGGCGACGGTCGGACTCGACGTAGGTGCCGAGGCCCGCCGGCACGCCGTATGCGATGACCTCGATGACGCCGCCGAGCGTGTCGCCCGCGGCCTTGGCCTCGTCGATGCGCTCCATCATGCGCGCCTCCGCGGTCTTGTCCAGCGTGCGCACCGGAGAGGCGTCCAGCGCCTCCAGATCGTCCGGGGTGGGCAGCGGCGCGTCCTCGTCCACGCCCACGCCGCCGATGGAGATGACGTGCGCGACCGTGCGCACGCCGAGCGTCTGCTCGAGGAAGTTCTTGGCGACGGCGCCGAGGGCCACGCGCGACGCGGTCTCTCGCGCGCTCGAACGTTCGAGGATCGGGCGCGCGTCGGTGAAGCCGTACTTGCGCATGCCGGTCAGGTCGGCGTGGCCCGGGCGCGGACGGCTCAGCGGCGCGTTGCGGCCTTCGGCGGGCAGCTCGTGGTCGAGCGGATCGGCGCTCATGACCTCGGTCCACTTGGGCCATTCGGTGTTGGCGATCTCGATGGCGATCGGCGAGCCGAGCGTCACGCCGTGGCGCACGCCGGTGAGCATGCGCACCTTGTCCTGCTCGAACTTCATGCGTGCGCCACGGCCGTATCCGAGTCGGCGGCGGGCCAGCGCGTCGACGATCTCCTGCGTGGTGATGTGCAGGCCGGCCGGCACTCCCTCGATCATGGCCACCAACGCTTCTCCGTGGGATTCCCCGGCGGTCTGCCAGCGCAACATCCGAACTCCTCTCATCGTTTCTGGACAACTTCGGTCTATCCTAGCGTCATGTTCTACGTTGCGCTGCTGCCCGGTCTGCTATGTGGAGCGGCCGTTTCGGTCGTCGACGTGCGCGAACGCCGCGTGCCGCGCGCATGGGTCGCGGCCGGGTACGTCGCCCAGCTCGTCGCGCTCCTCGTCTGGTGCGTGGCGGCGAACCAGCTGTTCACGGCGCTGACCGCCGTGGTGATCTCGCTGGGCGCCGCGGTGCTGCAGCTGCTGCTGGGGCTGATCCGCCCTGGCTCGCTCGGGTTCGGCGACGTGACGATCACGCTGGTGGTCGGGCTGGCCGTAGGCGCGGCCGGATGGTTCGCCGTGCTCTACTGGTGGCTGGCGATGGGGGCGCTGGGGCTGGCGGCGATCGGCGTCGGCGCAAGGACGGGGCACGACGACGTGCCGTTCGCCCCCGTGATCACCGCGGCGGGCGTGCTGGGCGTGGCGCTGGCCGCGCTGATGTGACACAAGCCGCGCTCCGGGACGACCGGGACGACCGGGACGGACACCGCAGACGCCAAGGACACAGACGGAGAATATGGATATGGCAGGGCCCGCGGTCACGAGGATCGCGGGCCCTGCGGGTCCGACTGACGGCGGCCGGATCCGCCTCCGTCAGTTGGCGGACGGGTTCGACGTCTTGTATTCCTGCACGTACTGCTGGAACTGCGCGGTCTGCTCGGCGAGGGTTCCCGTGGTGAACTTGGTCTCGCCGGTGGAGAGGTTCGTGGTCACGAAGAACAGCCAGTCGCCCGCCTCCGGATTCATGGCGGCCTGGATGGCGTTGTCGCCGGGGTTGCTGATGGGCGTGGGCGGCAGGCCCCTGTTGATGCGCGTGTTGTAGGCGTTGGAGGCGTCGGAGAGCTGCGCGTTGGTGAGCTGGTCGGCCTTGATGCCCAGTCCGTACGCCACCGTGGTGTCCATGCCGAGCGGCATGTTCTGCGCCAGACGGTTCTCGATGACGCGGGAGACCTTGCCGTAGTACTCGGCCTTGTTGACCTCCGCCTCGGCGATCGACGCGATGATCACGGTGCGCTGGCGGTCGGCTCCGGCTGGCACGCCGAGGCTGTCGAGCTTGGCGATGCGCTTGTCGACCATCGCCTTGACGATGTCCTGCGCGGACTTGTTCCTGACGGCGTAGCGGCCGGGCTCGAACCAGCCCTCGAAGTGGCCGCCGGCCTCGTCGGGAAGGATGCCCGCGCCTCCCGAATTGATGACGGCGTCGAAATCGGACTGCGCGAGTCCGGAGAGCTGCACGGCGCTGGCGATGACCTCGGACACGCGTTCGCCGGACCGCACCTCGAGGTATCCGCCCACCTTGGACGGGTCCGAGAGCACGGTGACCACGTCCGACGCCTTCATCCTGAGCTGCAGCTCGAAGGTGCCCGGGTACAGCACCGGATTGCCGGCGTTGGCCACGGCCTGGGTGAACGCGCCGGCGGTCTTGACGATGCCGGCGTCGGCCAGACCCTGGGCGATCTTGGCGCTGCCCTGCCCCTCCTCGACGGTGAACGTGACGCTGCCCTCGCCGGGGCCCGCGTAGTCCGAGGACACCGACGAACCGTTCTGCCCGAACAGGCCGGAGAGTCCCTTCGCCTTGTCGTAGACGAACCATCCGCACGTCGCCGCCATGGCCAGGACGACGAGGACGACGACGAGCCTGACGAGGCCGCGACGGCGGGCGATCGTGCGGCGGCGGCGCATCTCCTTGCGCGACTTCGGGGGCGCGGGAGGCATGGCGGTCGCATGGGTTTCCCCGCCCTGTCCCTCCCAATGGGAGTGTTCGGCGAAGAAATCCTGAAGATCGTCAGCCAAGCTCTGCTCCTTCGTTCGATGCGTATCGGGCGTCCGCCGCACGGCGATCCAGTGCCGCCTGGAGGATGTTGACGGCGGACTGCTGGTCCACCTTCGGACGATGACCCCGACTGGAGATGCGTGCATCGGACAACTGGCGATGCGCGCTGACCGTCGTCAGACGTTCGTCGATCAACGACACTTCGGGGATCGACGTATCAACGAATCTAGCCGCTGCGTCGTCCGATTGCAAACGTTTGACGAGATTCGCCGCCCAGCGGCGGGCCTTCTTGGCGCTTTTGCCTTCGGTCCCGTCCATGAGCAGCGGAAGCCCCACGAACACGCGGGCGACCCGCTCCTCCTCGATGACGTCGATGACGTCGTCGAGGGCATGGAACGAGTCGCCGTATACCTGCACGTTGCCGATGGGGTGGGCGAAGGTGAGCTCGGGGTCGGACAGCGCGAGTCCGACCCTGGCATCACCGAGATCGACGCCGAGCCATACAGCCGCCACGAGGCGATCAGCCCTTCTGCGCCTCGTTGGCGAGGGCCGCCAGCGCCTCGTCGATCTTCGAGGCGTCCTGGCCGCCGCCCTGGGCGAAGTCCGGCTTGCCGCCGCCACCGCCGCCGAGGATCTTGGAGGCGCCGCGCACGAGGTCGCCGGCCTTGATGCCGGCCTTGCGCGCGGCCTCGTTGGTGGCCACCACGACGAGCGGCTTGTTCTCCTCGGTCACGCCGGCCAGCGCCACCACCACGGGGGCGTCCTCGCCGAGCTGGGCGCGCGTGTCGGTCACGGCCTTCTTGAGCGCGTCGAAGGAACCGAAGTTGCCCACGTTGCGCGCGGCCACCTTGACGGCCGCGGCGGAGGCCTTGGCGCCCTCCACGATCTGCGGCACCACGGCGGCGAGCTGGCCGGCGTAGAGCGCGTTGAGCTTCTGGTCGGACTCCTTGAGCTTGGCGAGCAGCGTGGTGATGCGGTCGGCCAGCTCGTCGGGGCGGGCGTTGACCATGTCGGACAGCTGCGAGACGAGCGCGTGCTCGCGGGCGTTGAACTCGTAGGCGCCCTGGCCCACCACGGCGTCGACGCGGCGCACGCCGGAGCCGATGGAGGCCTCGGACATGATGTTGATCGCGCCGATCTTGCCGACGTGGTCGACGTGCGTGCCGCCGCACAGCTCGCGGCTCCAGCCGTCCTCGCCGATGGAGACGACGCGCACGACGTCGCCGTACTTCTCGCCGAACAGGTGCATGGCGCCGAGGGCGATGGCGTCGTCGAACTTCATCTCCTTGGTGGTGACGACGAGGTTGTCGCGCAGACGGTCGTTGACGCGCGCCTCGACGGCGTTCATCGCGGCCTGGCTGGGGGCGCTGGACCACTGGAAGTCGAAGCGCAGACGATTCGGGGCGTCCTCGGAGCCGCGCTGGGTGGCCTGCGGGCCCAGCTCCTCGCGCAGCGCCTTGTGCACCATGTGCGTGGCGGTGTGCGACCGGGCGATGGCGCCGCGACGGGCGAGATCGATGCTGGCGTTGACCTCCGCGCCCACGACGAGCGTGCCCTCGGTCAGACGGCACTGGTGGACGATGAGGCCCTTGATGGGCTTCTGCACGTCGTCGACCTCGAGCACCGCGCCGTCGTCGGACAGGATCTCGCCCTGATCGGCGAGCTGGCCGCCGGCCTCGGCGTAGAACGGGGTGCGGTCGAGGATGACCTCGATGCTGGCGGGGCCGGTCACGGCGGAGACGGAGCCCTTGCCCTCCTGCATGATGCCGATCACGCGGGCGCGGGCGGACATGTCGGTGTAGCCCAGGAAGTCGATCGGTGCGGCGAGCGTCTTCTTGAAGTCGTCGTAGACGGACAGGTCCACGTTGTGGCGCTTCTTGAGCGCATCCTGACGGGCGCGGCTCTTCTGCTCGTTCATGAGCTCGCGGAACTTGGCCTCGTCCACCTTGACGCCCTGCTCCTCGGCCATCTCGAGCGTCAGCTCGATCGGGAAGCCGTAGGTGTCGTGCAGCTTGAAGGCGTCGTCGCCGGAGACGACCGCGTCGGAGCCGGACTCCTTGGCCTTCCTCACGGCCACGTCGAGGATGTCGATGCCGGCGCTCAGGGTGCGGCGGAACGCGTCCTCCTCGCCGTAGGCGGACTCGGAGACCTCATGGAACGTGTCGTTGAGCTCCGGGTAGCTGGCGACCATGGCCTCCTTGGAGGTCGGGAAGAGGGTGGGCAGCACGGCGTCCTCGACGCCGAGCACGCGCATGGCCTCGATGGTGCGGCGCAGCAGGCGGCGCAGCACGTAGCCGCGGCCGTTGTTGGACGGGCGCACGCCGTCGGACATGATCATCAGGGCGGAGCGCACGTGGTCGGCGACCACGCGGAACTTGACGTCCATGGCCTCGTCCTCGCCGTACTTGCGGCCGGACAGGCGCTCGGCGGCCTCGATGACCGGGTAGACCTCGTCGGTCTCGTAGATGTTGCCCTTGCCCTGCATGAGGTAGGCGAGGCGCTCCAGGCCGGCGCCGGTGTCGATGTTCTTGTGCTCGAGCTCGCCGACGATGTGCAGGTCGGTCTTGGACTTGACGTTGTCGACCTCGTAGTTCTCGAACACGAGGTCCCAGATCTCGATGTAGCGGTTCTCGTCGGCGATCGGGCCGCCCTCGCGGCCGAACGCGGGGCCGCGGTCCACGTAGATCTCGGAGCAGGGGCCGCCGGGGCCAGGACCGCCGGTGGTCCAGAAGTTGTCCTCCATGCCCATGATCTGGATGTGCTCGGGGTCGACGCCCTCGTTCTTCCACATCGAACGGGCTTCCTCGTCGTCGGTGAACGTGGTCATCCACAGCTTCTCCGGATCGAAGCCGTAGCCGCCCTGGTCCTGCGGGGTGGTGAGCAGCTCGTAGGCGAAGTGGATGGCCTCCTCCTTGAAGTAGTCGCCGAAGGAGAAGTTGCCGAGCATCTGGAAGAAGGTGCCGTGGCGGGTGGTCTTGCCCACCTCGTCGATGTCCAGGGTGCGCACGCACTTCTGGTTGGACGCCATGCGGTGCTTCGGCGGGGTCTGCTCGCCCATGAGGTACGGGATGAACGGCACCATGCCGGCGATGGTGAACAGCGTGGTCGGGTTCGGCGAGATCAGCGACGCGGAGGGCACGACGAGATGGTCGTGCTTCGCGAAGTAGTCGAGGTATCGCCTGGCGATTTCGGACGTACGCAAGGTAGTTGGGCTCCTTGATTGGTTGTTGGTTTCTTCACTTGAAGTCTGCTGCGTGCACGGCTTGCCGCGGGGCGCACGCGGACCCCTGTCCCGTGCGGCGCGGGGCTCAGCGCGGCGTGGTGACGTAGCGTTCGGACAGTTCGCGCTCGCGCCGTTCGCGGGCGTCGTTGAAGTCCTCCCACAGCGCCGCGAGCGTACGCACGGTGACGTTGTCCTGATCGGCGCCGAGGACGAACTGGCGCGCGCCGTCGGGGGTGTGCGCCCTCACGTAGGACTGCGCCTTGGCCACGATGACGACGCCGGCGGCCATGCCCACGCCGAGCCAGAAAAGTCGCTTGAGCATCACGCCTCCCCGCCGTCGTCGGAACCGGCGTCCGCGGTCTCGCCGCGCGTCGCCTTGGCGCGTCCGTCGAGGAACGACTTCACCGTGGTCCTGGCCGCGTAGATGGCGGCCTGCGCCTTGATGACCGGCTTGCCGAGGAACGAGCCGTACAGGTCGGTCAGGGCGCCCACGTTGTTGGCGGTGGTCGAGGCCGCCGCCGAAATCTTGTTGACGTCGTCGAGCGACTTGTTGACCTGACGGACGGTGGTGACCGACTCGTCGAGCGCGGGCAGCGCATGGTCGCCGGTCTGCTTGACGGTCTCGGCGATCTGGTCGAACAGCTTGCCCAGCCGGATCAGCGGGTAGATCATGAACCCCGCCAGCACGACGAATGCGATGGCCGCGATGAGGCCGGCGATCTGCCCTACATCCATTCTTCCTCCCTGGTCGCACAATTACTGCACAAGGCTACCACCGCCCCGCCACTTTGCGCGCACGCGGCACGGGCGCCGGAACGCGGGAACGTCAGGAGTTGTACGAGACGATGGACACGGCCTGAGCGAACGGCTTGTCCGTGTCGAAGTCGAGCACCGTCACCGAGCCGTTGGCGGGGCGCTCGCTCAGGTCCAGATCGGGGCCGCCGAAGCGGTGCGCCAGGCTCAGCAGCGTGTTGCCGTGGGAGATCTGCAGCACGTCGTCGCCGTCCTGCAGGTCCGGGTTGGCGGCGATCAGCGCGAACGCTCCTTCGACGCGGGCCCAGTACTCGTCGTCGGATTCGGCGTCGTGGAACGGATCCGCCTCCTTGAGGAAGTCGCGCGACGCGGCGAGACCGAACTTCTCGACGATCTCGTTGTACGTCTTCGCGCCGTGGGGGGCGCCGGCCGCGTACCACGCCATCGACATGTCGAGCCCCTCGAAGTAGCCGTAGCACTGCTCGCGGAAGTGCATGTCCGCCACGAGGCGCGGACGCTCGTGTCCGGCGTTCTGGTTGATGTCCAGGATGCGTTCGGCGGTCTGCTGCGCGCGCGTGGTGTCGGAGCAGTAGGCGGCGGCGAACCGGAGCCCCTTGAGCTTCTCCCCCGCCTTGCCGGCGTCGGCGAGGCCGGATTCGGTCAGCGGCGAGTTGGACCAGCCCTGCAGGCGGTTGTAGCGGTTGAAGTACGTCTGTCCGTGGCGGACGAGGTGCAGATGAAGGATCATGCCTCGATTATGGCACCGCCGCGGGCCCGTGCCACGTTTTGCCCGTGGCCGACCCAAGCCGCCTGTGCGACAATGGCGGCATGAAGGATTTCCTCTCCCGCTGGATCGCGCTGGCCGTGGCTGCCGGCGTCATGGTGTGGCTGCTGCCCGGCATGCGTCCGGTCGGCAAGCCCGCGGCGCTCGGCGTCGTCGCGTTCGCCCTGTTCATGGCACTGCTGGACGCGTCGATCAAACCGACCGTGCAGCTGCTGTCTCTGCCGCTGACCTTCCTCACGTTCGGCGTGTTCGCGCTCGTGCTCAACTGGCTGTTCATGCGGCTGGCCTCGTGGCTGGCGGTGAGCGCGTTCGGCGTGGGCGTGTTCATCGACGGCTTCTGGTGGTCGGTGCTCGGGTCGATCATCATGGCGGTCGTCTCCGGCATCGTCTCGTCGATCATCAGCGACTGACGGCCAGTGAATCGTCTTTTTCCCCGCCACCCCGTCTACGACGAAGGAACCCCGCGGCCTTGCGACCGCGGGGTTCCTTCGGTATGTCCTAAATGATGATCCAGATCAGCGAGCGTAGAACTCGACGACGTACTGGATGTTGACCTGCACCGGAATCTGCTCGACCTCCGGCTTGCGGGTGAGGGTGGCCTTCAGGGAGGCCAGGTTCACGTCAAGGTAGCCGGGGACCGCGGGCAGCACGTCACGGTGGACGCCTTCGGCGGCGATCTGGAACGGCACCATGGTCTGGCTCTTGGCCTTCACCTGGATGGTCTGGCCGGGCTTGACGCGGTAGGACGGACGATCCACGATGTTGCCGTCCACCAGGATGTGACGGTGCACCACGAACTGACGGGCCTGGGCGGTGGTGCGGGCGAAGCCGGCGCGCAGCACCAGGTTGTCGAGACGGGTCTCGAGATCGACGAGCATCGCGTTGCCGGTCTGGCCGGCCTCGCGGGTGGCCTGCTCGTAGGCGCGGCGGAGCTGCTTCTCGGAGACGCCGTACTGGGCGCGCAGACGCTGCTTCTCGCGCAGACGCACCGCGTAGTCGGACTCGGTGCGGCGACGGTCGCGGCCGTGCTCGCCGGGGGCGTACGGGCGCTTCTCGAAGATGCGCTGGGCCTTCGGGGTCAGAGCGATGCCGAGGGCGCGGGAAAGACGCACCTGACGGCGGGAACGCTGAACATTGGTCATGTTCTTTGAACCTTTTCTTTTCTGTCGTTATCTGAACGGAACGCCGCGGATCCTGCGATCCCCGACGCTGAGTCGGCCTCTCCAACGCTTCATCGTGCACGCACGAGCGGCCGTATCCCGTGGCGATTCCCGCGGGGCGCGGCCTCCGACCCGTTGATGGGCTAAGACTCCAGATAGGGCTGCCGGTTGGCAGACACCAATCGTCAATAATACACACAACCCGTGGACCGACGCGCGAGCCAGCCGCATATCCCCGGGGCGCGCCGCGTTCACGGGCGGTCGGCCGTCCTCTCCGGCGCGCGCCCGCGCTCGCTCAGCACGCCGCGGTCCATGGCGTACACGACGTCCGCCCAGGCAAGCGCGTCGGGATCGTGCGTGACCATGAGCACCGCGGTGCCGTGGTCCGCCTCCTCGCGCAGCAGCCTCATGACCGTCTCGGTGCTCTGCGCGTCCAGATCGCCGGTCGGCTCGTCGGCGATGAGCAGCCTGGGGCGGTTCATGAGCGCTCGGGCGATGGACACGCGGCGCATCTCCCCGCCGGACAGCTCGCGGGGACGGCATCCGGCCAGATCGGCTACGCCGAGCCTTCCCAGCAGGCCGAGCGCGCGGGTCTCCAGCGCATCGGGGCCGGCCGGCGCGGCGATCGGGGCGATGGTGTCCGGCAGACCGGCGTCCGCGGGCGGCGGCGCCGTCTCGGGCCGCGCCACCGCTTCGGACCGCTCTGCGGAGGTCTCGTTCGCGGCGTGCATCGTCGCCGGCAGGATGACGTTGTCGAGCACGGTGAGGTTGCCCAGCAGCGTCTGCGACTGCGTGACGAAGCCGATGGTCCGGTTGCGCAGCGCGGAGATGCCACGGTCGTCGAGCCCGGCCACGTCGGTCCCGTCGATCGTGACCGTGCCGGACGTGGGGGCGAGCAGGCCGGTGACGAGGTTGAGCAGCGTGGACTTGCCGTTGCCGGAACGGCCCACGATGGCGACGAACTCGCCCGAGTCGATCGTCAGCGAGACGTGGTCCACGGCCGCGAACGGACGGCCGCGACGCACGAAGGTGCGCGTCAGGTCGCGGATCTCCAGCAGCGCCATCACTCCCCCTCCCTCAGCGTCAGATACGCCTCCGGCCGCGCCAGACGGACCGCGGCGAGCACCGAGGCGAGCGCGCCGGTCACGGTGGCGAAAACGAGCGCGACGGCGACGAGGAGCGCGACGGTGCCGAATCCGGTCTGCAGGTACGGCAGCTGCAGTTCGCGTCCGATGAGCGCGCTGAACGGCAGGATCGCCAGCGAGGACAGGCCCACGCCGATCACGCCGCCGATCACGCCCACGAGCGTGGACTCCCCCACGACGAGACGCGCCAGCTGGCCCCGCGTGGCGCCCATGATGCGCAGGCTCGCGAACTCGCGCTTGCGCTCGTTGGCGGTGGCGGAGAACACGGCGAGCAGCACGACGACGCCCATGGCCCAGAAGATCGCCACGAACACGGCCACGTAGCGCATGACCGCGCCGAGGCTGCTCTTCGTGGAGGCGGTCACGCCGCCGGGATACACGTAGCCCAGATCGTCGATGCCGGTGGCCCGCGCGATGTTCGAGGCGACGGTCCTTGCCTCGTAGCCGGGCGCCACCTTGATGAGCACCGCGGAGGTGACCTTGTCCTCGTAGCCTTCGGGGATGGCGGGATGTCCCGTCTCGGCGGAGTAGCGCACCACCTGGGGCACGGTGGCCCGGTTGACGAACACGGAGTTGTCGAGCGATGTGCCGGTGGCGCCCAGCTGGGCGACGACCGGGAACCGGTGCCCGTACAGCCTGATCGTGCCGTCGGCGGACACGTTGATGTTCGCCCCGGCCACGGCCTGTCCGTCGGCCAGCGTGCCGTCGTACTGCGAGGTGATCCACGGCTCGATCACGAAGTCGGTGGACGGGTCGAATCCGATGATCTGCACCTTCTCGTCGCAGCAGTCGGCCACGAGCGACGAGATGTAGGTCTGCGCGCTCTCCTGCGCCACGCCGTCCGCACCGGCGACCGCGGACTCGATGTCGTTGGTGAAGTAGAACGTGTTCGAGTCGCCGTTGGTGAGCAGCGCCTCGGCCTTGGCGCCGGTGTTCTGCGGCACCACCATGAGGTCGGCGCCCATGCGCTCCTCCATGCTGGTCAGGCCGGCGTCGAGGTTGAGCGAGAGCATCGACCCGGCGTAGAAGGCGACGGTGAGCATGGTGACCACCACGAGCAGCGCGGCGGTGCGGAACGGCTTGCGCCTGAGGTTCTCCAGCGGCAGCGCGCCCAGACTGATGTGCGCGGCCATGTCAGCGAGCGGTCCCGGTCTCGGCGGAGACGGATTCGGCCTTGGCGGTCTGTGTGGCCTTCGCGTCGAGGCGGATGGCGATGAGCGCGAAGACGATGGTCAGCACGGAGAGCACGACGAGGGTGGGCAGCATGACCATGCGGCAGTGCATCATGGCGCCCCTGCACACGCCGATGAGCACGGTCGGGACGGCGAGGACCAGCAGCGCGTCGGCGATGACCGCGACGTTGAGGCCGATGCGCACCCTCGCATCCGCGAACAGCGCCGCGACGCCGAGCACGAGGATCACCACGCCCACGCCGGTGGCCGCGAGCGCCGAGTAGTGGCATGCGCCCGGCGTGTCGTGCCTCAGGCAGGCGTGCGCGAAGGTCTGCGGCCCCACGGCGATGAGCGCGCCGAACACGATGGACGGGACCGAGGCGAACAGCTTGTTCTTCATGTGATTCTCTCCTGACTTCTCTCCGGCTCCGCCGGCAAGCAAACGTCCGCCATTATCCCGTGGCGCGGAGGCAAACACAACCCTTGACTTTGCGCGGCGGTGACCGTATACTGCCCCGCTCCCCGGGACGGTCCGGGCACGGTATCCTGGTCGCATGGTCGCATGACCGTGAACGGGAATCACGGGTGCGAACGGATCATGAGGGAGGCGATGGAGACGGATCGCAACGAGACCGGGGCGCATCCCGGACGCAGGATCATCGACGTGGTCGGAGCGGCGATCGTCCGCAACGGGACGGTGCTGTGCGCGCGACGGGGACCGGGAAAGTCGCTGGAAGGATTCTGGGAGTTCCCGGGCGGCAAGATCGAACCGCACGAGACGCCGCGGCAGGCGCTGCACCGCGAGATCGAGGAGGAGCTGCTGTGCGAGGTCGACGTCGCCGAGGAGGTGTGCACGAGCGCGTACGACTATGACTTCGGCACCGTGCGGCTGACCACGTTCGTCTGCCATCTGCTCAGGGGCATGCCGCGGCTGACCGAGCACGCGGACATCCGATGGCTGTCGCCGTCCGAAATGCCGCGATTGGACTGGGCGCCGGTGGACCGTCAGGCGGTCGGCATCATCGCCGGCCGCACGTTCGCCGCGAACGTCCCCGCACGGCCGGGAGACGATGAGGCATGACGACCGCAAAGCCCGGGTACGATCGACATGTTCCCCCGACCGCGCCGACGGCCGATGACGAGGCACGGCGGTCGGTGCTCGACGGAGCCTTCTCCGCCTTCGTGGAACGGCGAATCGAGGCCTCCGACACCTACATGCCGACGCTGATCTCCAACCGCGGCGAGCTCACCATGCACGATCAGCTCAGCGACGAGCTCGCGAACAGCGACGCCTTCGACATCTCGGTCGCGTTCGTCTCCGCCGGTGCGATCCAAAGCCTGTTGGAGGACTTCCGCGCCCATCACGCCAACGCCATGGCCGCTGGCACAGGGTTCGACGGACGGGAGAGAGCCGTCAGCCGTCTGATCACCTCCACGAAGGGCCACTTCAACGATCCCCGTGCCTTCTGGGAGCTGCTGCACCTGCAGCGCACCGCCGACGTCGACGTGCGCATCTGGGAGGGCTCGGAAGACGACCGGCGCACGGCACAGGGACAACCGTTCCACCCGAAAGGCTACGTCTTCGCCCGCCGCATGCGCAACGGCGCCCGCTACTATGATCTGCTCATCGGCAGCTCGAATCTGACGGACGCGGCGCTGAGCACCCAGCGCGAGTGGAATCTGAAGGTCTCCTCCCTCGGCACGGGCGAACTGGTGAGGCAGGTGCGCGAGGAGATCGCATCGCAGGTGGCTGATTCGGTGCCGCTCACCGAAGAGTGGATCAGGCGGTACGAGGAGGACTTCAGGAGGTACGCGCCGCCGCGCAAGGACATCCTGGCGTCCCTTGAGAGCCGCGACATCCGTCCCAACGCCATGCAGGAGGAAGCGCTGGCGAATCTCGGAAGACTCCGGGAACAGGGCGAGCACCGCGCGATCATCGTGTCGGCCACGGGCACGGGCAAGACCTATCTATCCGCGTTCGACGTGCGCGCATGCCGTCCAGGACGCATGCTGTACATCGCCCAGCAGCAGATGATCCTCAAGGCGGCGATGCAGTCGTACCGGAAGGTGCTCGGCTGCGACGAGTCCGATCTGGGACTCTATTCCGGCGGCAGCAAGCAGTCGGACCGCAGATACGTGTTCGCCACCGTGCAGACGATGAGCAGGACGCTGGACCGGTTCTCCTCCGACGAGTTCGACTACGTGCTGATCGACGAGGTTCACCACGCCGGCGCCGAAAGCTATCGGAAAGTCATCGACCATTTCGGGGACGCGGACTTCATGCTCGGCATGACCGCCACTCCGGAACGCACCGACGGCATCAACATCTTCGAACTGTTCGGCAACAACGTCGCCTATGAGATCCAGCTGCAGAAGGCGCTGGACGAGAACATGCTCTGCCCGTTCCACTACTACGGCGTCGCCGAATACCTCGGCACGCACGACGCCGAGTACCAGGACGATCGGGGGCGCACGCACACCGTTCGGCATCGGATCGGCGTCGGCACCGGCGAAGGCCTCACCGCCGACGAGTCGGGACAGCTCCGATACGAGATCGGTCAGCTCGCCACTCGGGAGCGCGTGCGCTACATCATCGGCAAGCTGCGGGAGTATGGCCAGTTCAACGTCCCCGTCACCGGGCTGGTGTTCTGCAGCAGGCAGGAGGAGGCACGCGAGCTGTCGCGGCTGTTCAACCAGGAGTGGAACCAGCAGGCGGAGCGTCCCTACCGCACGGCCGCCGTGACCAGCAAGGACGGCGAGGACCGCCAGGTTTCGCAGCAGCGGCGCGCCGAGTACGTGCGCAGGCTCACCGAGGGAGAACTCGACTACCTGTTCACCGTCGACCTGTTCAACGAGGGAGTCGACATCCCCGCGGTCAACCAGATCGTCATGCTGCGCAGCACCCAGTCGAGCATCGTCTTCACCCAGCAGCTGGGACGCGGCCTGCGCAAGTTCCCGCACAAGGACAGCGTGGTCGTCATCGACTTCATCGGCAACTACGCCAACAACTACCTGATCCCGGTCGCCCTGTACGGCAACACCGGCGACCGCGACCGCGCGCGCAGGAACCTGCAGCGCAAATCCATCGGATTGTCGTCGATCAGCTTCGACCCGATCGCCCGGGAACGCATCCTCAGATCGCTGGACACGGCCGACTGGTCGGACATGAGACGCCTGACCGAACAGTATCGGCAGACGCGCTACGAGCTGGGACGCATCCCCATGCTGACCGACATCTACGCCCATGATCCGTCGCTGCCGTACACGCTGGCATCGAAGCGGGGCAACTACCTCGACTTCGTGATCTCCCGCGAGCAGAGCCTCGGCAGGGGCTCGGAGACAACGGGGATCGTGCCGCCGGATCCGGTCGGAGATACCGAGAACGCGATCCTCAAGATGGCCACCGAACTGCTGCTGCCCGGATTGCGTCCGCACGAGCTGGTGATCCTCGAGCATCTGTGCGGATTCGCCGACGAGCGATCGGCAGCGGAGGACCGCGCCGGCTGGAACGAGCCGGGCCCGATGAGCCGGACCGCGCTGGAGGCGGCGATTCTGCGGGAGTTCCCCCGGGCCGACCGATCGGACGTCCAGTTCGACTCGGCGATCGGCGTGCTGGACTTCTCCTACTTCCGGGAGGGCAACAGGACTCGCTTCGGAGGCGTTCCGCTGATCGCCGCGGAGCAGCCGGACGCGGAGGACGACATCCGCTACCGGCTGAGCGCCCGGTTCGCCTCCATGCTGTCCGGGAGCCGGACGTTCCGCGTCTTTCTCGCCGATACGCTGCGGGTGGGTCTGGCCAACTGCCGAGACATGTTCCGCGACGCGAAGGCGGGGCCGCGCCCATTCGACGGCGCGTTCCTGTACGAACGCAAGTACTCGCTGGACGACGTGATGCGTCTGTGCGGGTGGAAGAACGAGAACACGCCGCAGAACGTCGGCGGCTACTATCTGGACCGGGAGAGCGGCACGATGCCGATTTTCGTCAAATACGCCACCAGCCAGTACGCCGACGAGTTCCTGAACCCGCAGGAGATGCGGTACTTCAGCAAGAACGGGCGAACCCCGGACTCCCCCGAGTTCCGCTGGCTGCGCGAAAACGCCGGAGCGGACTGGGGACGGACGCACTTCGTGCCGCTGTTCGTCATGCGCAAGGCCGAGTCGGAGACCCCGGACGGCAGGAAGATCAAGGGCGGCAGGTACTACTACGTCGGTCACGTCACGGCCTTCGAGCATCCCGAGCTGACCACGAAGCCGAACGCCGACGGTACCGGCGAGGTCAGGGTGACGCTGTCCACGCTGCGACTGGCCCGGCCGATCGAACCGGAGCTCTACCGGCATCTCATCGGCTAACCGACGCGCCGTCCGCGATCCGTCGCATGCGCGCTGCGCCATGCCGGACCGCGGACGGCTCCGATCGAGGAGACCGCGCGGCCTCCTACAGCTTCTCGATCGGGGCGACGCGCAGCATGAGGCGCTTGACGCCCTTGGAGCCGAAGTCGACGGTGATGACGGAGTTGCGGCCCTTGTCCTGCGTGTCCTGCACGGTGCCCAGGCCGTACTGGTCGTGGATCACCTTGTCTCCCACGGCGAAGTCCGCGATGTTGAGCTGGTTGTCCTTGGCGAGCGAGGACGCCGGCTGGGCCGCCGCCTTGGGCGCGGCGTGGCGCGTGGTCACCTTGCCGCCGCGCGTACGACCGTACGCATCGGAGCCGCCACGCGATGAGGAACCATGGGACGCGGACGATCCGTACGTACGTCCGTACGCGCCGCCGCGGGAGGACGATCCTCCGGAGCGCGAGCCGTACGAACCGTACGAGGAACGGGACGAGCCGGATCCGCGGGACGAGGAACCGCCGTACGACGACGAACTGCCGTACGACGACGAACCGTAGGACCGCGATCCTCCGAACGAGAACCCTCCGAAGTCGTCGTCCCCGGACTCGAACCCGCCGAACTCATCGTCGGCGTCGCTCCCCCAGCCGCCGCGCATGCGTTCCACGGATGCCTCGCGGCGCTTCCAGTCGATCAGTTCGTCCGGGATCTCGTCGAGGAACTGGCTGGGCGGCATCTCGGCGGCCTGCCCCCACTGGGCGCGCACGGCCGCGCGCGTCACGTACAGCCTGCGCTTGGCGCGCGTGATGCCCACGTAGGCGAGGCGCCGCTCCTCCGCCAGCTCGGAGGCGTCCTCCAGCGAGCGCGAGTGCGGGAACGTGCCCTGTTCCATGCCGGTGAGGAACACCACCGGGAACTCCAGTCCCTTGGCGGTGTGCAGCGTCATGAGCGTCACCTTGCCGGTGTCCTCGCCCTCGCCCGGCAGCTGGTCGGAGTCGGCCACCAGCGCCGTGGTCTCCAGGAACCCGGCCAGCGTGGCGTCCGGCGTGTTCTGCTCGAACTCCGCGGCCACGGACTGCAGCTGCGAGAGGTTCTCCACGCGCGAGGCGTCCTGCGGGTCCTCGCTGCGCTGCAGCTCCTCCAGCAGGCCGGACTTCGAGAGCACCTCCGCCACCACCTCGCTGGGCTTGCCCGCATGCTCCGCGGCGAACGCGGACAGCGACGTCATCAGCTCGCGGAACGCGCCCAGCTGGTTGGCGGTGCGCGTGGGCATGCCTTCGATGCGCTCCAGGTTCGCGACGCCGTCCCAGAAGCTCACGCCGTTGGCGTCCGCGTATCCGGAGACGAGCGCCTCGGCGCGCGCGCCCAGGCCGCGCTTGGGCACGTTGAGGATGCGCCTCACGTTCACGCTGTCCACGGGGTTGACGATCGCCTGCAGGTACGCCATCGCGTCCTTGACCTCGCGGCGCTCGTAGAACTTCGTGCCGCCCACCAGCTGGTACGGCAGTCCCGCGTTGATGAGCGCCTCCTCCAGCGAGCGCGACTGCGCGTTGGCGCGGTACATCACGGCCATGTCCGAGTAGGCGATGCCCTCCTCGGCGGCGAGGCGCGCAATCTCCGTGGCGATCCACTGCGCCTCCTGCTGCGCGTTGTCCGCCGCGTAGCCCACGATCGGCTCGCCCTTGCCCAGCGCGGTCCACAGCTTCTTGGGCTTGCGCCCCTCGTTGCGCGAGATCACCGCGTTGGCGGCGTCCAGGATGGTCTGCGTCGAACGGTAGTTCTGTTCGAGCATGATCGTGCGCGCGTGCGGGAAGTCCTTCTCGAAGTCCTGGATGTTGCGGATGTCCGCGCCGCGGAACGCGTAGATGGACTGGTCGGAGTCGCCCACCACGGTCACCCATGCGGGGCGCTCCACCGCGTCCACTCCGGCGAGCTCGCGCACGAGCACGTACTGCGCGTGGTTGGTGTCCTGGTACTCGTCCACGAGGATGTAGTGGAACTTGTGCCGGTAGTAGTCGGCCACGGCCGGCTGGGTGCGCAGCAGCTCCACGGTGCGCATGATCAGGTCGTCGAAGTCCACGGCGTTGGCGAGCGCGAGGCGGTGCTGGTATTCCGCGTACATCACGGCGTACAGCTCCTCCACGTTGCCGACGCGGCCCATCTGGTAGCCACGCTGGCCGGGACGGTAGTCGGGCGCGTAGGCGGCGAGCTGGGTGCGCCAGTCAGTGAGGTTGTTCTTGAAGTCGGAGATGCGCCCCAGGATGACGCGCGGCGTGTAGCGCTTGAGGTCCACGTTGAGGTCGGCGCCGATGAGCTTGATCAGGCGCTCGCAGTCGGCGGTGTCGTAGATGGAGAACCCGGACTTCAGTCCGATGGCCTTGCCGTCGCGTCTGAGGATGCGCACGCACGCCGAGTGGAACGTGGAGACCCACATGCGTTCGGCCACGGGGCCGATGAGCGTGGCGAGGCGTTCGCGCATCTCGGCGGCGGCCTTGTTGGTGAACGTGATGGCGATGATCTGGCTGGGCCATGCGCCGAACTGGCTGAGGATCCACGCGATGCGGCGGGTGAGCACGCGCGTCTTGCCGGAGCCGGCGCCGGCGCCGATGAGCAGCGCGGGGCCCTGGTAGCGCACGGCCTCGGCCTGCTGGGGGTTGAGGTCGCCGATCAGCTCGTCGGCGCCGCGCATGGTGACTTCGGGCTGCGCGTCGTATCCGCTCACTTGGACCTCCCCTGACGGCCGTTCCGGCCGCCGTTCGGCTGGTGGCCCTTGTAGCGCTTGCCCTCGGCGATGCGGATCTCGCGCTTGACGCGCTGCGCCAGGTCGGCGCCCACACCGAACAGCGCCGCGGTGGCGATGAGCAGCAGCAGGTTGTCGGTGCGCACCGCCAGCACGTTGAACAGCACCACCAGCAGCACGAGGACCATCGTCACCCACGTGATCGCCTGGAACACGGTGAGCAGCACCTTGTTCTCGCCCGTGGAGGCGAGCAGGCCGAGCACGCCGGAGACCGCGAGGATGAGCGCAGCGGCCACGAACGCGGCGCCGAACGGCACGATCGCGTCCTCGCCGGTGATCAGGGCGTTCGGGGTGTTGAACATCAGTTTGTCGACGTCGAACACCGAGGAGCGGGCGAACAGCAGGCCCGCCGCGACGGCGTAGGCGACGGCCGCCGCGATCATGACGACGGATGTGATTCTCAGGCCTCGGCGCATGGTGCCGCCTTTCTGATGGTGGGATTCGGATGCAGAGCGCCTTACAGCGTAGCGCAAGGCCTGCCTTTGCGCGGGCGCCCTGCACCGGCCCGGCGGTATCAGCCCGGTGGTATCCTCGCTGCATTCCGTATCCGACCGACCAAGGGAGCATCATGCAGGAACTGGAAGACCGCATCGCCAAGGATGGCACGGTCAAGCCCGGCAACGTCCTCAAGGTGGACGCCTTCCTCAACCACCAGTGCGACGTGGCGCTGTTCGACCACATGGGCGCCGCGTGGGCCGAGCACTTCGCCGGCAAGCCGATCGACAAGATCCTCACCATCGAGGCCTCGGGCATCGGCATCGCGTGCATGGCGGCCCGCCACTTCGGCGACGTGCCGGTGGTGTTCGCCAAGAAGGCGCAGTCCATCAATCTGGACGGCGACCAGTACTCCACCACCGTGTACTCCTTCACCAAGCAGAAGGAGTTCCCGGTGATCGTGTCCAGGAAGTACCTCAACGCCGGCGACCACGTGCTGCTCATCGACGACTTCCTGGCCAACGGCAAGGCCATGCAGGGCCTCATCGAACTGTGCCGCAAGGCCGGCGCGGTGATCGAGGGCATCGGCATCGCCGTGGAGAAGGGATTCCAGGACGGCGGCCGTCTGCTGCGCGAGCAGGGCTACGACGTGGATTCGCTGGCGATCGTGGACGCCATGGACCCCGAGACCGGCGAGATCGACTTCCGTCACTGACGTGGCGTACCGCAAAGAGAGACAAGAGAGAAGAGACACCAAGGAGCACCCGCATGAGCGCTGAAGAGAAGAAGAAACCGAAGACGGGCGACGCCGTGTCGTTCAAGGCGCTGAGCAGCCTCGACGCGCCGGTCTCGTTCTGGCGCGGCATCCCGTTCGGCCTGCAGCACGTCATGGCCATGTTCGTCGCCAATCTGGCGCCGATCTTTCTGGTGGCGGCCGCGGCGAACATGAGCCCGGCGGAGTCCGCCACCATCATCCAGTCCGGTCTGCTGGTGGCGGGCCTGGGCACCTGCCTGCAGCTGTACGGCATCTGGCGCATCGGCTCGCGCCTGCCCATGGTGACGGGCATCTCGTTCACCTACGTGGCGGCAGCGATCGCCATCGTATCCGACAAGGGCTACGGCGCCGTGGTGGGCGCGGTGCTCGTGGGCGGCCTGCTGGAGGTGGCGCTGGGCCTGACGGCGCAGTGGTGGCGTCGCTTCGTGCCGCCGATCGTCTCGGCGATCGTCGTCACGTCCATCGGATTCTCGCTGCTGAGCGTGGGCGCGAACAGCTTCGGCGGCGGCCAGGGAGCCGCGGACTTCGGCAGCTGGCAGAACCTCACGCTCGGCCTGATCTCGCTGGTGGCGTGCCTCGCGTTCCAGCTGCTCATGAAGGGCACCGCCAAGCAGCTGTCGGTGCTGTTCGGCCTCGTGGTCGGCTACGTCGTGGCGATCTGCATGGGCAAGGTCGACTTCTCCGGCTTCCAGGACCTGCAGATCGTCTCCCTGCCGCACGTCATGCCGTTCAGGCCCGTGTTCGACTGGGGCGCGATCATCTCGTTCGCGCTGCTGTACGTGGTCTCCTCGGTCGAGGTGCTCGGCGACACGGCCGCGCTGACCAAGGTGGGCCTCAACCGCCAGCCCACCGAGAGGGAGACCGCGGGCGCCATCGCCGGCGACGGCCTGATCTCGTCGGTGTCCGGCCTGTTCGGCTGCCTGCCGCTGACCAGCTTCGCCCAGAACATCGGACTCGTGGCCATGACGAAGGTCGTCAACCGCAAGGTCATCCTCTCCGGCGGCCTGATCCTCGTGCTGGCGAGCTTCGTGCCGGCCGTGGCCGAGGTGTTCAACTCGCTGCCGCAGGCGGTGCTGGGCGGCTGCACGATCATGATGTTCGGCAACATCATCCTCTCCGGCTTCCAGATGATCTCCGAGGCCGGCTACACGCAGCGCAACATCACGATCGCCGCGCTAAGCCTGACGATCGGCATCGGCTTCACCGAGGTGGGCACGATCTTCGCGAACTTCCCCGCCCTGTTCCAGTCGATCTTCGCATCCAACTGCATCGCCGTGGCGTTCGTGGTGGCCGTGATCCTCAACGCCGTGCTGCCGGGCGAAGAGCACTTCCTTGCCGCCGCTCCCGGCGACGGCACGAAGGACGACGCGCCGGCGAAGTAGCATCAGACGCTTTGCGACTCGTCGCCGCGCGGCCGATGCGCGAAGGCCCCGAATCCGTTCGAGATCGGATTCGGGGCCTTTCCATGACCGGCGGCGGCAGCGTCATCGCGCCGCGCGGCGGGCATGAACGCGGCAGACGAGCTTGCGCAGCTCCTCGATGCCGAGCACCGCGAACGGAATGCACGCCAGATAGCAGTAGTCGGCGAATTCGAGCGGCGCCGTGTGGAACACGCCCTGCAGCGCCGGCACCTCGGTGATGAGCACGAGCAGCGCGATCTCGGCGACGATGCCGACGGTGATGGTCCGGTTGGAGAACAGTCCCGCGCGGAGCGCGGACGAGCGGGACGTGCGGCAGTTCCACACCGCGCCGATCTGCGCGAACACGATGGACGCCAGCGTCATGGTGGTGGCGGCCACGTACACCGGGTCGGCGTCGTCCGTCATTCCCGCCAGCGGGACGTGCGGCCAGCCGTGCAGCACGTTCACCAGGAAGTATCCGGCGAGCGAGGCGACGGTGCCGAGCAGACCGTACCACAGGAACGCCTTGACGAGCGTGGGACGGTCGAGCAGGCGTTCGCGCGGATCGCGCGGCGGCTGGTCCATCACGCCGTCCTCCGGCGGCTCGGTGCCGAGTCCCAGCGCGGGCAGCATGTCGGTGCCCAGATCGATCGTCAGGATCTGCATGGTGGTCAGCGGCAGCGGCACCATGCCGCCGGAAAACAGATAGACGGCGCTGGGCACGGCCTCCGGCACGTTCGAGTTGAGGATGTACAGCAGGAACCGGCGGATGTTGGCGTAGACGGCGCGTCCCTCCTCGATGGCGGCGACGATGGACGCGAAGTTGTCGTCGGCGAGGATGATGTCCGCGGCCTCCTTGGCCACGTCGGTGCCCGCCATGCCCATGGCCACGCCCACGTCGGCCTTCTTGAGCGCGGGCGCGTCGTTGACCCCGTCGCCGGTGGTAGCGACGATCTGCCCCATGCGCTGCAGACAGGTCACGACGCGCAGCTTCTGCTCGGGCGCCATGCGCGCGAAGACCACGTCTCCGCGCAGCGCCTCGGTCAGCTCGGCGTCACCCATCGTCGACAGCTCCGGACCGGAGACGACGCGCACGTCGCCCGCGCCCACGATGCCGATGCGCCGCGCGATCGCCACGGCGGTGCGGCCGTAGTCGCCGGTGATCATGATGATGCGGATGCCCGCCGTATGGCACTGCTCCACGGCACGGGCCACTTCGGGCCGGGGCGGATCCACCATCGCCTCCAGCCCCAGCAGCGTGAGACCGCGCTCCATCCGTTCGGCGGAGAGCGGCGCGGACGCGTCCCCCGCGTCCGGGACGCCGGAGCTCACGGCACGGGCCTCGTCGGCGTCCAGCGTGCGCCGCGCGACGGCCAGCACGCGCAGCCCCCGATCGGCGTACGCGTCGTTGGCGGCCATGATCCGTTCCCGAAGCGCCGCGGTCATGGGCACGTCCCCGGCATCGGTGGCCACGTGCGTGGCAAGCGCGACGACCTCGTTGGGCGCGCCCTTGACGTTGAGGCGCAGCGTGCCGTCGGGCATGGCGTTGACGACGCTCATGCGCTTGCGCCGCGAATCGAACGGTAGCTCGAACATGCGGGGCATGACGTCGGCGAGCGCATCCGGGTCGAGACCGGCCTTGCCGCATGCCACGAGCAGACATGCCTCGGTGGGATCGCCGTACACCTGCCAGCGGCCGTCGGCGGAGGCGTCGTGGTGTTCGCGCACGGCCGCGGATCCGTCCCGCTCCTCGCCGGACGGGGCATGCAGGTGCGCGTTCGTGCACAGCGCCGCCGCGCCCACGAGATCGCGCAGCACGGCGTCGTCCCGTGCCGTCCAGACTCGTCCCTCGGCCTCCACGGCTCCCCGCGGCGCGTAGCCGAGCCCGGTGACGCGGTATTCGCGCCGCGCCGTCCACAGTGCTTCGACGGTCATCTCGTTGCGGGTGAGCGTGCCGGTCTTGTCGGTGCAGATCACGGACGTGCAGCCGAGCGACTCGACGCTGGACAGCCGCTTGACCAGCGCGTTGCGCTTCGCCATGCGCTGCACGGCCATGGCCAGGGACAGCGTGACCGTGGGCAGCAGGCCCTCGGGGATGAACGCGACCATCATGCCGAGCGCGAACAGGAACGCCTGGGCGAGCGGATTGTGCACGAAGAGGATGTCGAGCAGGAGGAACGCGGTGCCGATGCACGCCGCGAAGACGGTGATCTGCCGGGTGAGATGGTTGAGCTCGACCTGCAGCGGACTGGGCTTGTCCTCCACGCTCTGGGTGAGCCGGGCGATCCGGCCGAACCTGGTGGTCATGCCGGTGCATACCGCCACGGCGCGACCGTGGCCCTGCGCCACCGACGTTCCGGCGTAGACGAGGTCGGGGATCTCCGCCGCGGTGAGCCCGCCGACGTCCACGGCGTCGGCGCGCTTGCGCGCGGGCGTGGATTCGCCGTTGAGCGTGGACTGGTTGACCTGCAGATCGCTGGCGGCGACGAGCCTGGCGTCGGCGCAGATGCTGTCGCCCTCCTCCAGGATGAGCACGTCGCCGGGAACCACGTCCTGCGCGAGGATTCTGACGCGTTCGCCGTCGCGCATCACGTTCACGTGCTGCGGCAGCATGTCCTTGAGCGCCTCCGCAGCCTTGCCGGCGCGGTATTCCTGCCAGAAGCTGAACACGCCGTTGATGACGTTGACGAGCCAGACGGCGACGCCCAGTTCGGTGAGTCCGGCCACGAACGCGACGGCTCCGGCGGCCCACAGGAGCAGCGCCATGAGATGCGTGAATCCCTTGAGCAGGAGGAGCGCCGCGGGCGTGCGGCGCCGCTCTTCGATGACGTTGCGTCCGTATGCGCCGAGCCGTATGCGTGCCTCGGTCGCGGACAGTCCGCCCTCGGTGGTCTGCAGCGCCTCGTAGACCTGACCGGTCGTCATGACGCTGACCTCGTCCATGGAGTACGAGGATGCCCGTGTGCCGTTGGAGACGATCATCGCCGATCACCCGACCTCGCTGCCGTGGTTCCCGGGCGCCGTCACCAGCGCGCCCCGTAGCCCCGATTGTAGTGCCGCGGCGCAGCGATCGGAAGGCCCGGGAGCCGAGGACGAGGCCGCTCCGCCCGTTCGTGGTACGTGGCACGGGCGAGGAGGACACGGAGATTCGCTCCGGCTACCGGTGGTACAGCGATGCGCGCTCGTACTTCGGCTCGCAGCACACGTTGATGCCGAGCCTGCGGTAGAGGGCCTCGTCGGCGGCGGAGATGATGACCGAGAAGAACGCGTCGCAGCCCTTGAGCGCGTCGAGCCCGTCGATCACCCGGCGTGCGACGGGGTCGACGGCGCTGGTGATGGACAGGGCGATGAGCGTCTCGTCGGAGTGCAGACGCGGGTTGGCGCTCTTCAGATGCTCGGTCTTGAGCCGGCAGATCGGCTCGATCGCGTCGTCGTGGATGACCGTGAGCGCATCGTCCACGCCGGCGACGGCCTTGAGCGCGTTCATGAGCAGCGCGCTGGCCGCTCCGAGCAGGTCGCCGGTCTTGCCGGTGACGACGCGCCCGTCGGCGAGCACCATCGCGCCGGCCGGCGCTCCCGTGGCCTGTTCCTTGTCGAGCGTGGCCTTGCGCGCCGGCGAGAGGTTCTCGTCCACGCCGGCCTTCTGCATGATCGAACGCAGTCGGTCGAGCTGGTCGAGCCCGGCGCCGGTGCGCCTGAACGCCACGGCCGCGGTGAAGTAGCGGCGCACGATCTCCATGCGCGCGGCCTCGCGGCACGCCTCGTCGTCCGTGATCGCGTAGCCCGCCATGTTCACGCCCATGTCGGTGGGGCTGGCGTAGGGGCTCTCCCCCATGATCCGCTCCATCATGGCCCTGAGCACGGGGAACGCCTCCACGTCGCGGTTGTAGTTGACGGTGGTTTCGCCGTGCGCCTCCAGATGGAACGGGTCGATGATGTTCGCGTCGTCGAGGTCCGCGGTGGCGGCCTCGTAGGCGATGTTGACCGGATGGTTGAGCGGCAGGTTCCACACGGGGAACGTCTCGTACTTGGCGTACCCGGCCTTCACGCCGCGCTGGTGCTCGTGGTAGAGCTGCGACAGGCAGGTGGCGAGCTTGCCGGAGCCGGGGCCGGGCGCGGTGACCACCACGAGCGGACGCGTGGTTTCGACGTATTCGTTGCGCCCGTAGCCGTCGTCGGAGACGATGCGCGCGATGTCGTGCGGGTATCCGGGGATCGGATAGTGCAGGCGGCAGGTCACGCCGAGCTGCGCGAGACGCCGGCGGTACGCGTCGGCGGCGGGCTGGCCGGCGTACTGGGTGAGCACGACCGCGCCGACGAGGAACCCGTGGGAGCGGAACACGTCGATGAGGCGCAGCACGTCCTCGTCGTACGTGATGCCGAGGTCGCCGCGCACCTTGGCCTGCTCGATGTGGTTGGCGTTGACGGCGATGACGATCTCCACGTCGTCGGCGAGGCTGCTGAGCATGCGGAACTTGGCGTCCGGCTCGAATCCGGGCAGCACGCGCGAGGCGTGGTGGTCGTCGAACAGCTTGCCGCCGAACTCCAAATACAGCTTGCCGCCGAACTGCGCGATGCGCTCGCGGATCCTGGCGGCCTGCAGCTCGATGTACTTCTCGTTGTCGAATCCCTGTCGCATTGCGGCGTCTCCTTACTCTGGCACGGCGTCGTAAAACGACACGATTATACGCGAATGGGCCCGGAACCACGCGGTTCCGGGCCCGTTACCCACTGCCGTAAGTCAACGACGTCACGTCTCGCATAATGCAGAGGACATTCCATCAACACTTCCCGCGGAGGGATCGAATAACGTGTGTGTCCTCAAGGCGCACCGAGGGAAGACGTACAAAGGTACGTCGACCGAGGAGAGGACACTCCGTTATTCGATCACGGAGTGAAATTCGCCGATGCGTGCGACTTCAAGGCGCACCAAAGGAAGCGGTACGAGGGTACCGCGACTGAGGAGCTGCACTCCGTGCAGCCTTCGCGGCCTTGGCGGCCGCTCACCTCGCCTACGGGGAGCCCACCGGGCTCCCCGCTTCACGGCTCAGCGCAGAAGGCGCTCCATCGGCGGATTTCACTCCCATTCGATGGTTGCCGGAGGCTTGGAAGTGCAGTCCAGCACCACGCGGTTGATCTGGCGGCATTCGTTGGTGATGCGGGTGGAGATGGCGGCGAGAACGTCGTAGGGGACGCGGGACCAGTCGGCGGTCATGGCGTCTTCGGAGGAGACGGGGCGCAGAACGATGGGCGAGCCGTAGGTGCGCTCGTCGCCCTGGACGCCGACGGAGTGGACGTCGGCGAGGAGCACGACGGGGCACTGCCAGATGTCGCGGTCGAGGCCGGCCTTGGTGAGTTCTTCGCGGGCGATGGCGTCGGCTTCGCGGAGGACGTCGAGGCGTTCCTTGGTGATCTCGCCGACGATGCGGATGCCGAGGCCGGGGCCGGGGAACGGCTGGCGCCAGACGATCTCGTCGGGAAGGCCGAGCTCGATGCCGATGGCGCGGACCTCGTCCTTGAAGAGGGTGCGCAGGGGCTCGATGAGCTGGAACTTGATGTCCTTGGGCAGGCCGCCGACGTTGTGGTGGCTCTTGATGTTGGCCGCGCCGTCGCCGCCGCCGGATTCGACGACGTCCGGGTAGAGGGTGCCCTGCACGAGGAACTTGACTTCCTTGCCGCGGGCGCCGGCCTCCTCGAGAACCTGACGCTGGGCCTTTTCGAAGGTGCGGATGAACTTCTCGCCGATGATCTTGCGCTTGCGTTCGGGCTCGGAGACGCCCTTGAGGGCGTCGAGGAAGTCGTCGGCGGCGTCGACGGTGATGAGGCGGATGCCGGTGGCCTGAACGAAGTCGTGCTTGACCTGCTCGACCTCGCCCTTCCTGAGGAGACCGTGGTCGACGAAGACGCAGGTGAGCTGGTCGCCGATGGCCTTGTGGACGAGGGCGGCCGCGACGGCGGAGTCGACGCCGCCGGACAGGCCGCAGATGACCTCGGCGTCGCCGACCTGTTCGCGGATCTTGGCGACCTGGTCCTCGATGATGCCCGCGGAGTCCCAGTCGTTGGGCAGGCCTGCGCACTGGTGGAGGAAGTTCTCGATGAGGTTCTGGCCGAGCGGGGTGTGCTTGACCTCGGGGTGCCACTGGACGCCGTACAGCTTGCGCGATTCGTCCTGCATGGCGGCGACGGGGGCGCCTTCGGTGTGGGCGAGGATCTCGAAGCCGGCGGGGGCGGTCTTGACGGCGACGCCGTGGCTCATCCACGTGTTCTGTTCGGCCGGAGAGCCTTCGAGGATGCCTTCGGCGTGGTCGATGGCGGTCTCGGTCTTGCCGTATTCGCCGAGGGCGGCCTTGTCGACGTCGGCGCCGAGGGCGTAGGCCATGGCCTGGAAGCCGTAGCAGATGCCGAGCACGGGGACGCCGGCTTCGAAGAGCCTGGGGTCGACGCGCGGGGCGCCGGGTTCGAAGACGGAGGCGGGGCCGCCGGAGAGGATGATCGCCTTGGGGTCCTTGGCGAGGATCTGGTCGACCGGCATGGAGTGCGGCACGAGTTCGGAATAGACGTGGGCCTCGCGCACCCTGCGGGCGATGAGCTGCGCGTACTGCGCACCGAAATCGACGACGAGAACGGGTCCTGTTGCCATGATCTCCCTTACGTTGCTTTGGCTGGCGGCGGGCGGGCCGATCCGTCCGCCCGAATAGGTCGATTATGACCGTGCAATCAGACAAGTGCCGGCGTCCCGCGTGAAAACGCACAACACGCCGAAGATCAGATGTTTCACCATCGAACCGTTTCGACAACGTAGCTGGGAGCGCTAACAGTCCAAAACCGGCCATTTTCCAACGTTTTCAAGTTCCCCTACCACTCGGAGAAGGTAAATGCAAGGCAAACGGTGGCAAACTTTACCTCCGATGAAAACGAACAAAACGTAACATCCTGCAACAATACCGGCCAACAAGTCGCGCGTTTCCCCTACCATGAATCCTGACTGGACGTGGGAAGACCGCGGATTCAACAGAGCCTGCGGCGCTTCCATGGCCACATGGAAATAATCAATCGCACGTAACGTGCAGGAGTACAGGAGTACACATGACGAATCCTGTTATTGGCACCCCTTGGAAGAAGCTGAACGCTCCGGTTTCCGAGGAAGCTCTCGAAGGCGTCGACAAGTACTGGCGCGCCGCGAACTACCTGTCGATCGGCCAGATCTACCTCCGCAGCAACCCGCTGATGAAGGAGCCCTTCACCCGTGAGGACGTCAAGCACCGTCTCGTCGGTCACTGGGGCACCACCCCGGGCCTGAACTTCCTCATCGGCCACATCAACCGTCTCATCGCCGACCACGGCCAGAACACCGTGTTCATCATGGGCCCGGGCCACGGCGGCCCCGCCGGCACCTCCCAGTCCTACCTGGACGGCACCTACACCGAGTACTTCCCGAACATCACCAAGGACGAGGCTGGCCTGCAGAAGTTCTTCCGCCAGTTCTCCTACCCGGGCGGCATCCCGTCCCACTACGCCCCGGAGACCCCGGGCTCCATCCACGAGGGCGGCGAGCTGGGCTACGCCCTGTCCCACGCCTACGGCGCCGTGATGAACAACCCGAGCCTGTTCGTGCCCTGCATCGTCGGCGACGGCGAGGCCGAGACCGGCCCGCTGGCCACCGGCTGGCAGTCCAACAAGCTCGTGAACCCGCGCACCGACGGCATCGTGCTGCCGATCCTGCACCTCAACGGCTACAAGATCGCCAACCCGACCATCCTGTCCCGCATCTCCGACGAGGAGCTCCACGAGTTCTTCCACGGCATGGGCTACGAGCCGTACGAGTTCGTCGCCGGCTTCGACGATGAGGACCACATGTCCATCCACCGTCGCTTCGCCGACCTGTTCGAGACCGTCTTCGACGAGATCTGCGACATCAAGGCCACCGCGCAGACCGACGACGTGCACCGTCCGTTCTACCCGATGATCATCTTCCGCACCCCGAAGGGCTGGACCTGCCCGAAGTACATCGACGGCAAGAAGACCGAGGGCTCCTGGCGTTCCCACCAGGTGCCGCTGGCCTCCGCCCGCGACACCGAGGCCCACTTCGAGGTCCTCAAGGGCTGGCTGGAGTCCTACAAGCCGGAGGAGCTGTTCGACGAGAACGGCGCCGTGAAGCCGGAAGTCACCGCCTTCATGCCGAAGGGCGAGCTGCGCATCGGCGAGAACCCGAACGCCAACGGCGGTCGCCTGCTCAAGGAGCTCGACCTCCCGGACATCCGCGACTACGAGGTGGACATCAAGGGCCACGGCCACGGCTGGGGCGCCACCGAGGCCACCCGCGTGCTCGGTTACTACACCCGTGACATCATCCGCAAGAACCCGACCGACTTCCGCATCTTCGGACCGGACGAGACCGCTTCCAACCGTCTTGCCGCCGCCTACGAGGTGACCAACAAGCAGTGGGACGCCGGCTACCTGTCCGAGCTCACCGATGAGCACATGGCCGTCACCGGCCAGGTCGTCGAGCAGCTTTCCGAGCACCAGATGGAAGGCTTCCTCGAGGGCTACCTGCTCACCGGCCGCCACGGCATCTGGAGCACCTACGAGTCCTTCGCCCACGTGATCGACTCCATGATCAACCAGCACGCCAAGTGGCTCGAGGCCACCGTCCGCGAGATCCCGTGGCGCAAGCCGATCGCCGGCCTGAACGTCCTGATCTCCTCCCACGTGTGGCGCCAGGACCACAACGGCTTCTCGCACCAGGACCCGGGCTTCGTTGACATCCTGCTCAACAAGAACTTCAACAACGACCACGTCGTGAACATCTACTTCCCGGCCGACGCCAACTCCCTGCTGACCGTCGCCGAGCGTTGCTACAAGTCCAAGAACTGCATCAACGCCATCTTCTCCGGCAAGCAGCCGGCCGCCACGTACCAGACCCTGGACGAGGCCGCCGCCGAGCTCGAGAAGGGCGCCGCCCGCTGGGATTGGGCCTCCAACGCGAAGAACGCCGAGGACGCCGACATCGTCATCGCCTCCTGCGGTGACGTTCCGACCATGGAGGCTCTGGCCGCCAACGACAAGCTGCAGAAGATGGGCCTCAAGGTCCAGTTCGTCAACGTCGTTGACCTGCTGAAGATCCAGGACGCCGAGGAGAACGACCAGGCCCTGTCCGACGAGGAGTTCACCGAGCTCTTCTCCGCCGACAAGCCGGTCCTGTTCGCCTTCCACGCGTACCCGGGCTCCATCTACCGCCTGATCCACGGCCGTCCGAACCACGACAACTTCCGCGTCCACGGCTACAAGGAGCAGGGCTCCACGACCACGCCGTTCGACATGGTCCGCGTCAACGACATGGATCGCTACTGCCTGACCGCCTCCGCGCTTGAGATCATCGACGCCGCCAAGTACGCCGACGAGATCAAGAAGCTGAACGACTTCCGTCTGGAAGCCTTCCAGTTCGCGGTCGACAACGGCTACGATCACCCGGACTACACCGACTGGGTGTGGCCGGAGGTCAAGGGCGAGGACGTCGCCATCGACGCCACCGCCGCCACCGGCGGCGACAACGAGTGAGCTCGCTGATCGCCTGATCGTCTGACCGATCGACACGAGGCCCCGGATCCGTCCGGGGCCTCGTCGTATCTCCGTCGCGTTTCCGGGCGGCCCCCCCTCGGGCCCCGCGGCGAACTGTGCGCTACATCACAGTTACGGTTGCGGCAACATATTGCAAAACCGGACGCTCCCCCGCATTCCATCGTTACAATGTGCAATAGATGTGAACAAGGCAGTCACGTCATTGAACAGATAGGAACAGGAGAGACCCGTGAGTCTTACCAGTGTCACCATCATCAGCCCCGAAGCCGCCAACGGCCGCAACGTCGTCGCCCTTGGCGTCGTCAACGCGCTCGCCACCGCGAAGAAGACCGGCGTGTTCCGTCCGGCCGTGTGCAAGAAGGACACCTTCACCGACGTGCTCGTGGATGCGGCCAACGCCGGTCTGACCCGTGAGCAGTCCGTGGGCGTGTGTCCCAAGCGCGCCCGTGAGGACAAGGCCGGCGCCCGCGCCGACATCGTCGCCGCCTACCACGAGGCCGTCGCCGCCTCCGGCGCCGAGGCCATGGTCATCGTCGGCACCGACAAGTCCGCCGTGAACGACCCGGCCGCCTTCGCCTTCAACGCCGACGTGGCCGCCGATCTGGCCTCCCCCGTGTTCCTGGCCGTGTGCACCATCGACCGCACCCCCGAGCAGCTGGCCGCCACCGTCAAGGCCGCCACCGCCTCCGTGGAGGCCGCCGGCACCAAGGTCCTCGGCGTGTTCGTGACCGGCGCCGAGGACGAGCAGGTCGCCCCCGACAAGGAGGCCCTGTCCGAGGCCGGCGTCCCGGTGTGGGTGCTGCCGAAGGTCGACGTGACCGCCGAGGGCGGTGCCGAGGCCGCCGCCGAGGCATTCGTGGAGAACGTGCCGGCCGAGGAGGTGCTCAACGCCCTCGACGCCGACTTCGTCGCCCCCGTCACCCCCTACGCGTTCCAGTACAGCCTGCTGGGCAAGGCCAAGGCCGACAAGAAGACCATCGTCCTGCCCGAAGGCGAGGAGGACCGCATCATCAAGGCGGCCGACTACCTGCTGGCCCGCGACATCGTGAACCTGATCATCGTCGGCAAGAAGGACGAGATCCTGGCCCGCGGCAAGGAGCTCGGTCTCGAGAACCTCGACAAGGCCACCTTCCAGGCCAAGGACGACGAGGAGGTCCTCGCCCCGATGGTCGCCAAGCTGTGCGAGCTGCGCGCCAAGAAGGGCATGACCGAGGAGCAGGCCCGCAAGCAGCTGACCGACTCCTCCTACTTCGGCACCATGCTCGTGGTGCTCGGCAAGGCCGACGGTCTGGTCTCCGGCTCCATCAACTCCACCGCCAACACCGTGCGCCCGGCCCTGCAGGTCATCAAGACCAAGCCCGGCCAGAAGCTCGTGTCCGGCGCGTTCCTGATGTGCTTCAAGGACCACGTGGCCGTGTTCGCCGACTGCGCCATCAACCTCAACCCGAACGCCGAGCAGCTCGCCGAGATCGCCATCCAGTCCGCCGAGACCGCCAAGGCCTTCGGCATCGACCCGAAGGTCGGCATGCTCTCCTACTCCACCCTCGGCTCCGGCAAGGGCCCGGATGTGGATCTGGTCGAGGAGGCCACCTCCATCGTCAAGGAGAAGGACCCCGAGCTGGCCGTCGTCGGCTCCATCCAGTTCGACGCCGCCTGGTCCCCCACCGTCGCCGCCACCAAGGCCAAGGGCAACGACGTGGCCGGCCACGTCAACGTGTTCGTGTTCCCGGACCTGTGCGCCGGCAACATCGGCTACAAGGCCGTGCAGCGCTCCTCCGGCGCCGTGGCCGTGGGCCCGGTGCTCCAGGGCCTCAACAAGCCGGTGAACGATCTGTCCCGCGGCGCCCTCGTCCAGGACATCATCAACACCGTCGCGCTGACCGCCATCGAAGCCCAGTGATTCGGCTCCGATAACCACCTTCCGCGATGGGAGGACGGACGCTGCGCCAGACACGCTCAAGGCCGCTCGGCCAAGCCTACGGTCTGGCGCAGCGTCCGTCCTCCCATCGCTCCTTGACAGCGAGAAATCGCGAACCGTCGCGCCCGTCCGCGGACAGTCAGCGCGGCGGTGGACTCCTGAGCGCAAAATATCAAAGCGCAAGAGTACGTTAGAGATTGACATGATGCCGTGTCACGCGGCGCCACACAACACATGGAGGAAGCCCAAATGGCGAAAACCGTCCTTGTCATCAATTCCGGCTCCAGCTCGATCAAGTACCAGCTGGTGGACCTCGAGTCCGGCGAAGGCCTGGCCTCCGGCCTCGTCGAGAAGATCGGCGAGCCGATCGACGGTCACTACAAGCACGAGTACAACGGCGAGAAGCACGAGCTGACCGAGCCGATCCACGACCACGAGCAGGGCCTCAAGCGCGTCCTCGGCTTCTTCAAGGAGTTCGGCCCGAACCTGGACGAGGCCGGCATCGTGGCCGTCGGCCACCGCGTGGTGCAGGGCGGCTCCATCTTCCCGCAGCCGGCGCTGGTCAACGCCAAGACCATCGGCCAGGTCAAGGACCTCGCCGTGCTCGCCCCGCTGCACAACGGTCCGGAGGCCAAGGGCGCCGAGGTCATGACCGCCCTGCTGCCCGACGTGCCGCAGATCTTCGTCTTCGACTCCTCCTTCTTCTTCCAGCTGCCGAAGGAGGCCAGCACCTACGCGCTGAACAAGCAGATCGCCGACCAGTACCACATCCGCCGCTACGGCGCCCACGGCACCTCCCACGAGTTCGTCGGCTCCGTCGTCCCGGAGCTCATCGGCAAGCCGGCCGAGGGCCTCAAGCAGATCGTCCTGCACATCGGCAACGGCGCCTCCGCCTCCGCCCAGATCTCCGGCAAGCCCGTCGACACTTCCATGGGCCTCACCCCGCTCGAGGGTCTGGTCATGGGCGGCCGCACCGGCGACATCGACCCGGCCGTCGTGTTCCACCTGATCCGCAACGCCCACATGAACGTGGACGAGCTGGACACCCTGTTCAACAAGAAGTCCGGCCTCGCCGGCATGACCGGCTACGGCGACATGCGCGAGGTCCACCGTCTGGTGGCCGAGGGCAACGAGGACGCCAAGCTGGCTCTGCAGGTGTACGTCCACCGCATCGTCGGCTACATCGGCAACTACACCGCCCAGATGGGCGGCGTGGACGTGATCACGTTCACCGCCGGCGTCGGCGAGAACGACGACATCGTGCGCAAGATGGTGTGCGACAAGCTCGCCCCGTTCGGCGTCAAGATCGACGAGGAGAAGAATGCCACCCGCTCCAAGGAGCCGCGCATCATCTCCACCCCGGATTCCTCCGTGATCATCGCGATCTACCCGACCAACGAGGAGCTGGCCATCGCCCGCAAGTCCGCCGCCATCGCCGTGGCCGGCAAGGACTCCTACGGCAACGTGGTCGAGCCCGTCGACGAGGCCTGATCCCCGCGCATACCGCACGCGGATAGCCCGTAACGGATAGCGAAATCCCCGGTTCGTTCATCGCGGACCGGGGATTTTCGCATCGTGCGGCGGTGCAGTATCGTGCAGTGCCGTGCGGCTCTACAGCGCCTTGAGGATCGCCTCGTGCAGCAGGCCGTTGCTGGCCAGCGCGCAGCCGCCCCACGGACCGGGGTTGCCGTCCAGATCGGTGAAGCGGCCGCCCGCCTCGGTGACGATCGGCACCAGCGCCGCCATGTCGTACAGATCGAGCTCCGGCTCGGCCGCCGCGTCGACGGCTCCCTGCGCCACCAGCATGTAGCTCCAGAAGTCGCCGAACCCGCGCAGACGCCACATGGAGTCCGTCAGCGCGATCAGCTCGTCGCGGTCGCCGCGGTCTCGCCATCCGGTGAGCGACGACATGCTCATCGAGGCGTCCTCCACCTTGGCGACGTGCGAGACGTGGATGCGCGTCGCCTCCTCGGGACCGCGGCCCATGTAGGCGCCGCCGTCCTTCAGTGCGAACCAGCGCGTGTGCAGCCACGGCGCGGACACCACGCCCACCACCAGATCGTCGCCCTCCTGCAGACCGATCAGCGTGGCCCACACCGGCACGCCGCGCACGTAGTTCTTGGTGCCGTCGATCGGGTCGATGATCCAGCGGCGGCCGGTGGATTCGGCGCGGCCCAGCTCCTCGCCGTAGATCGCGTCGTCCGGGCGCTCCTCGGCGAGGATGTCGCGGATGGCGCGTTCGGTGGCGCGATCGGCGTCGCTCACCGGCGTGTTGTCCGGCTTGGTTTCGACGTGCAGGTCCAGCGCGCCGAATCGGGCGGTGGTGACGGCGTCGGCCGCGTCGGCGAGCCGCAGCGTCAGCAGCAGGTCGTCCAGATGGGGGTTTCCGGCCAGCTCCTGCGCATAGGAGCGGGTCTCGTACAGGGTGTGTGCGCTCATGGCAGATCCTTCTTCCGATGTTGTGTGTGATGTGGCGCCCGATGGCGCGTTCGATTGGCTTTCGCCCGTCCTGCGACGTGGGTTCGCGGCGTGACCGGCGTTCAGCGAGCCAGCAGCGTCGACCACATGCCGGTGAAATCGGGCAGCGTCTTGCGCGTGGTGGCGACGTTCCGCACGCGTACGCCGGAGATGCGCAGACCCAGCATGGCGGCGAACGTGGCCATGCGGTGATCGGCGTAGGTCTCCATGTCGGCGCCGTGCAGACGTTCCGCGGGCACCGGTTCGATGCGCAGACCGTCCGGCAGTTCGTCGGCCACGCCGCCCACGCGGCGGATCTCGGTGACGAGTGCCCGCAGACGGTCGGTCTCGTGTCCGCGCAGATGCCCGATGCCGGTCATGGAGGTCGGCGCGTCGGCGAACACCAGCACCGCGGCCAGGGACGGGGCGATCTCGCCGGCCGCGGTCAGATCGAAGTCTCCCAGCCCGCGCACGGAACCGTCGGACGTCACCGTGCAGTAGCGCACGCCGTCCTCCTCGTCGAACGTCACCGTCGCCCCCATGCGCTCGAGGTATCCGGGCAGCAGTCCGCCGGGCTGCGTGGTCTCCACCGGCCAATGCGGCACGCGCACCGTGCCCCCGGCGATCAGCGCCGCGCCCAGGAACGGCGCCGCGTTCGACAGGTCGGGCTCCACCACCACGCGCGACGGCAGCTGCACGTCGCCGTGCGGCACGTGCCAGCGGCGCGCGGCCTCGTCGGCCTCGGCGTGCACGCCGGACGCGACGAGATCGGCCACGGTCATGCGGATGTGCGGCAGACTCGGGGTCTTCTCCCCCGTATGGCGCAGGTCGAGGCCGTGCGGCAGACGCGCACCCGCCAACAGCAGCCCGGAGATGAACTGCGAGGACGCGGAGGAGTCGATGGACACCTGAGGTCCCGCGGCTTCGAGGTCCTCGGGCGGCGTGATCGTGAACGGCAGGTGACCCTCCTGCCCGTGGTACTCCACGCGGGCGCCGAGCTGCTCGAGACCGTCGAGCACCGGCTTCATCGGACGGGCGTAGGCCTGCTCGTCGCCGTTGAAGCGCACGGGACCGTCCGCGAACAGCGCGAGGCCCGGCACGAACCGCATCACCGTTCCGGCCAGGCCGCAGTAGACGTCCACGTCGCCGCGGAAGCGTCCGGAGGCCGGAGGCGTCACCGTCACCGTGGTGGGCGTGTCCGGGTCGGCGTCGCACCGCACGCCGAGCGCGGCAAGCGCGCCCATCATGAGGTCGGTGTCGCGCGAGCGCAGCAGACCCACCAGCGTGACGGGGGTCTTGCCGAGCGCGGCAAGCAGCAGATAGCGGTTCGACAGGGACTTGCTGCCGGGAATGGTCACCGTGGCGTTCAGTGGACCGCCGGCGAGCGGGGCGTCCCACAGGTCCTCGGCGGTGGCGTTGCTCGTAATGGTCATACCTGCATCGTAGCGTCGCGCCGTGTCCGGGCGGCGCGGCGTTCTCCATGCCGGACGCGTAACATGCCGGCCGTACCCTGGTTCGGCATGGATTGGAGCACACTTCCCTCGCTGTGGTCGACGCTGGCCGTCGTCTGTCCGCTCGTGTTGGTCGGCGGCATGGTGGATGCCGTGGCGGGAGGCGGCGGACTGATCACGCTGCCTTCGTATCTGATCGCGGGGGTGCCCGCGCATCTGGCGATCGCCACCAACCAGCTGTCCGCGGCGATCGGATCCACCGCCTCCACGGTGAGGCTGTGGCGCAACGGGTTCGCGAACGCGAGGCTGGCCGTGCCCGCCGCGCTGTTCGGCTTCCTGGGGAGCGTGGGCGGTGCGCGCATCGCGCTGCTGGTGCCGGACGCGATCTTCCGCGACGTGCTGATCGTGCTGCTGCCGATCGTCGCCGCGGTGGTGCTGCGCCGCAAGTCGCTCGCCGCGAAGGAGCGCCCAATGCCCAGGGGACGCCGGTGGGCGCTCGTGGCCGCGTGCTCGCTGGCGTGCGGCCTGTACAACGGCTTCTACGGTCCCGGCTCAGGCACATTCACGCTGCTGGCGTTCACCGCCGTGGCGGGCATGGCGCTGGGCGACGCGTCGGGCGACATGAAGATCTGGAACCTGAGCGCCAACGTCGCCTCGGTCGTCACGTTCGCGCTGCACGGGCAGATGTGGTGGCTCGTCGGCGCGGTCGCCGGCGCGTTCGGCATGGTGGGGCACTACATCGGCGCGGGCATGGTGATCCGGGACGGCACGAGGATCGTGCGACCGGTGATCGTGGGCGTGCTGGCGATGCTGTTCGTGCGTACGGGACTGGAGCTGGCGGGAGTGATCGCCTGATCGTCCACGTCGTGGCCGCGGACGCCCGCGCCTGCGACGACGACAATGGCCACGACGGCTACCGGTCGGACGCGAGACGGGACTCCAGGGACGTGACCTTGCCCGCCGTCGCGGCCTCGCGCACGGATCCGGCGTGCAGCTGCGCGTAGACGAGCTGCGCGGCGACTCGGTCCGCCTCGATGGCGGCGATCTGCCGTGCGAACACGATGAACCAGCCGAGGAATATCAGCCCGGACAGCGCCTCGACGTTGGTGAGCGTGCTGCCGCCCCGCATCCAGACCAGGCTGGCCACGGAGCACAGCGCCACCCCCAGATCGCCAATCAGGAAAGTGGCCCTGCTCAGCTGCGGCGCCAGCCACGGCAGGATGGCGAGCAGCACCGTCATGATGACCGGCAGTCCGCGCGCGAAGAAGTCGTGCAGCTGCGGATGCGGCGTGTAGCGGAACGAGCCGATGCCGATGAAGAACACGCCCGCGAGCGTGAGCAGCCCCATGAGCACACCCGTGCGCAGGGCGAAGTGACTCAGCTCCCCCGTCGCCCGGTCGCTTCTCGAAAGTCGCCCGGCGGCGGGCGCATCCGCGACGGCGCTCCCCCGCTTCGTTCCCCGCCCCGTTGCCGAGACGCCGTCTTCCCCGGCGTCGCCGAGCTCCGCCGCGTCCACGTGCTCGCGCTGCCAACGCACGCGCAGCCGCTGCGTGGTGATGAGCTCGGACACGGCGAAGTAGCTCACGATGATGACGCAGACGCCGGCGAGGATCAGCGTCGAGTTGAACATGCGGGCGGCGAACGTGGTGCGGTCGCCCAGCTGGGAGAAGTTGTTGTTGTACCAGTACGGGTCGTCGGTGGTGAGACCCGCGGTGGTGACGCCGGAGAGCACGAAGAACGGCAGCAGCGACGCGATGGTCTTGGCGTTCATGAGATCGGCCTGAACGAACGTGAAATAGCCCACCACGCCGGCGAATCCCGCGGTGATCCACGGCAGATAGAAGATGAACGATCCCATCATGGAGCTGATGACGCCCATGATCGCGAAGTCGCACAGGAAGATCGTCGACGCGTACACCACGGACAGCGCGAGGATCTCGATCGCGCGCCGCACCGGCACCAGCCAGCCGTGGTCCAAATTCCACGAACGCGAATGCCTCGCGTAGCCGATGGCGAACGACACCACGCCGCACGCCGTGACCATGCCGGCGGACACGGTGAACAGTCGCCGGGACACCTGCCAGATCGCGGGTGCGTACTCCACGTACAGCTTCATCGCGATGGCGCACACCACCGAGCAGATCAGGAAGGAGATGAGACCGGAGGTCTCCGCCCGTTGATGCCGTCCCATGATGCCTTCCCTTCCTCGCCGTCCGGACGCCGGTCCGCCGCATGCGACGCATGTCGAACCGGTTCGCACCCCGATTCTATATCCCCGACCCTGAACTCCTCCCCGCTTCCCGTCACCGGGGCCGGATCCGTCCCTACAGACGGTCCGCGATCATCGCGCAGTGCTCGCGCACCACGCGCGCCGACGCATGGAACCGGGCAAGCTCCTCGTCCGTCAGATGCAGGTCCACGAAGTCGCCCACGCCGCTCGCATCCAGCGCGACGGGCAGGCTGAGAAACACGTCATGCTCGTCGTACTCGTATTCGCCGTCGATGAGCGTGGAGACCGGCAGTACGCGGCGCTCGTTCCACAGGATCGTGCGCGTGATCCCCGCCACGGTGGCGGCGATGCCCTGGCTGGTGCCGCCGCGCAGCCGCTTGATCGTCATGCCGCGCTCCCGCGTGCGCTCCTCGATGCCTTCCAGCGTGACGCCCTCGTAGCGGTCGCGGTTGTCCTCAAGGTACTGCGTGAAGCTCTTGCCGATGAACGAGACCGTGGACCACGGCACGAACTGCGACTCGCCGTGCTCGCCGATCACGTAGCCGGACACCATGCGCGGGTCGAGCCGCGTGATCTCGCCGATGATCGCCTTCAGCCGGGCCGTGTCGAGCGCCGCGCCGGAGCCGATCACCTGAGCGCGCGGCAGGCCGGTGCGCTTCCACGCGAACCAGCTGAGCACATCGACAGGATTGGACACCATGATGAGGATGCCATCGAACCCGGAATCCCTGATCTCGGCGAGGATCGGATCGACGATGTCGATGGCGGCGCCGAGCTCCTGGAACCGCGTCTCGCCGGGCTTGGGCTTGGGCCCGGCGGTGACGATGACCACGTCCGCGTCGCGACAGTCGGACCAGTCGCCGCGGCGAACGGAGACGAAGCGGCCGATGAACTCGGTGCCGTCCATGAGATCCATCGCAAGGCCGGTCGCCTTGTCGGGATGATGGTTGATGAGCACCAGCTCGTCGCACAGCCCCTGCAGCACGATCGCATCGGCGACCGCAGCCCCCACGCTGCCCGTGCCGACGACGACCACGCGACTCCTGTTCGAAGTGACCATGGCGTTCCTTCCCTCCACTCCGCTGCGCGACGCGCGTCCCGCGTGCGCGACTCCGCCGCACACCATACACGCGTTTCCCCCGTCACTCCCGGAATAGTCCGAACCGAATCGATGAGGCGCAAGGATTCAGCGGACAAACCTGAGACCGATGACACAGGCCACCAATCCCGCAACGAGCAGCACGCGCGCGCATGAGATGGGCTCCTCGCCGCTCGCCATGCCGTATGCCGCGGTGATGGCCGCACCGATGCCCACCCAGACCGCATAGGACGTGCCGACGGGGAGATGCCGCATCGCATAGCCGAGCCCGCCCATGCTGGCCACCAGTCCAAGAACGAACACCACCGTGGGCACAAGACGGGAGAACCCTGCCGAACGGTCGAGCGCAATGGCCCAGACGGACTCGCAAATGCCGGAAACAATCAGAACGAACCATGCCATGACCCGCTGCTCCTCGTTGTACGGCAAGTCTTGTCGAGCCGGGTACTTGTCCATCGTCCGGGAGCCGACGACGTGGCTCTGCCATCAGGGTAGCACGGAGCGACACATGGGAACAGCATCGTCGGACCATCCTCAAACCGCGTCGCGGACCGCTTCGGAGCGCCACGGAGTGTCGCGATTTGACGGGCCTGCGCATGATCGATAAAGTACCTACCCGTTGCCCAGCAACGGCACCTGTCCGGGTGGCGGAATGGTAGACGCGCTAGCTTGAGGTGCTAGTGCCTATTTTATACAGGCGTGTGAGTTCAAGTCTCATCCCGGACACCACGAAGGCCCTGTGCGGATCGGATCGACGATCGGTGCAGGGCCTTTCACGTCTCGTTCGGCTCCTGAGCCAGCCTAGGGCGGCGAATTTCGGCGGCAGACGGCAGGTCACGCCGGAACCGGCGACCGCCGCGCGGATATTGTCGATTCGTGTGGTGGTTTCAGGCATCCTGCCGCGATAGCACTGGCGTCATTCCGGCCGTATTGCAAGGCTGCTATCAGGCTGGTCGCCGTCTGACCACCACACGAATCGACAATACCGACCGGTCAGTCGGTTTCGATTCCTTCTTCGGCCCCTTCCTCGGGACCGACCTCAAGCTCATCCTCGCCCTCCTCGGCGTCCTCCCGCTCCCAATGCAGGTAGATGGCCGCGACGACGGCCCAGCTGGCGGCCGTCAGCACGCTCGAAAGCACGACGACCTTGTTCTTGCGCTGTGCGACATTGACGGCGGCATTGATCGCGTTAATTGCCGCCGTGATCATGGCCATGGTGGAAATCTTCGGCATTGTCATGGCACCCAGTATAGATGCCGTCCGTTGTGCCTTCGGCGGACATGCGTCGTGTTCCGATCATCCATGCCCTATCGTGAGCGTGCCGGGCACGGAGTCCGTGCCCATGGCCTCGAACAGGAAAGGAAATCCCCATGCTCATTGCCGCCTGCACGTTCGCCATCCTCGCCGGCCTGCTGCACGTGCTGATCTTCGTGCTCGAATCGTTCCGTTGGACGGACCCCAAGACGATGCACATCTTCTCCATCCCGTCCGCGCAGGAAGCCGAGGCGACCAAGGAAATGGCCTACAACCAGGGGTTCTACAACCTGTTCCTCGGTCTCATGGCTCTAACGGGTGCCGTGCTGGCTCCGCTTGGGCATACGGTCGTCGGCGTGACGCTAATGACGGCCGGCACCGGTTCGATGACCGCCGCCGCCCTGGTGCTGTTCGCCGGCAGTCCCGACAAGCGCACCGCCGCCGCCAAGCAGTTCGTCTTCCCCGCACTGACGCTGTTGGCTCTGTTTGCGTCTGCACTGATCTGAACCATGAGCCAACCTGTCCGTTCTGCCTCGTCCGAGCCGGTCATGCGTTATACTGGCTGATTGTGCCTCCGACACGCGATTGCGCAGCACGAGGCGCACGGGCCATAGCGCAGCTTGGTAGCGCGCCTGCTTTGGGAGCAGGATGTCGCGGGTTCGAATCCCGCTGGCCCGACCCGAAATCCCTGCTCTGACTGGGATGCAAGCTTCATCTTTTTCGGTTGCGGCTCCAGTAACAAAACTCCAGTGTTACTGGGATGGCCGAATCCCCTAGCATTTGGATATTCCCCGCAGCGACCACCCTCGCCGCCGGCATCGTCGCCCTTGTCGCGCCCGCGCTTGTGCAGGCGTTCAAGAAGTACATCCCCGCCGACTACGTGGGCCTGACCAGTCTCGGCGTGAGCATCCTGCTCGACGTCATCGCCATCGCCGCAACCAACGGCTTCCACGGCTACGGATGGGGCATCGTCCTCACCGGCGTCATCGGCGTCGCACAAGCCGTCTACACCTTGGTAAACCAGGCGTTCGGCGGCAAGCTCAGCAAAGACAGTGAAACTAAATAAAAACAAGGAGTCAAGCCCGTCTCGTGTTGTGCGCGAGACGGGCTTAACTTGTGCGAGAGCCCCCGAAAGGCTATTCCGTGCCCATTCCGAATCCCTTGTTCACCGGCCCGTTGGGCTGTGGCTTTCTTCGGCGGGTTGGCGGAATCGGCCCGACGCCGGTGATTTCGGAGGATGGGCCGGTGTTGTCAGTTCCATCCTCCGACGAGTTCGAGACAGCAGTGGCCCGTCACCGAGTGTCCTCGGTAGGTGCCGACCACTTGGCTTGCGCCTTCGTATTTGCGCCCTGAGGGGTTCGGCGAAGCGATTTCCTGTTCGTCCATGATGGATGTGACGGTGAGTTTCGCTTCCCATTCGGGGATGGAGATGGTCCATCCGGTCGGGTATTTCATGCCGGTCACAGGACTTTCCCACACATTGAAGGAGTCGTCGACCATCGGATCCACGCCGGCGGAAGATTGGGTGCCGTCCTCGTGCAGGACGCTGGCCCAGCAATGTTCGCTGCCGGTGGCCAGTTCGGTTACACCCCATAGGCTGATCACGTCGGGATCGTTGTCGAAGCAGAGGTTCATCCACAGCCATTTGCAGTTGTAGCCGTCCTTGAGGCTTCTGCCTTTGGGCATGCCGGCGAACTGACGGTCCATCCATACCATTCCCTCCACCTCGTGGCGCTGGCCGTCGAGAGTGATGACGCCTTTGGCGGCCATGTGCGGGAACGAGTATTGGTAGTTGGCCACTCCGGCGATCTGGAAGTAGCCGGTACCGAGACTGTAGAGTGGGTATCCGGTGCCGTGCAGGTCGAGGTAGATGGATCCGTCCGGCATGGCCGATGCGATGCGCATGTTGTCGAGGTCGCCTTCGATGACGTCCTTGTCGGTGTGGATGTGCAGTCCCTGGCCTGCGACCTGTCCTCGTCTGACCTTGTAAAAGCGGTCTTCGTGACGGTAGATGCGTCCGGTCTCATCGGTGATGGACAGTACGCTGTTGATCATGCGCACCGGCAGGTATTTGGAGAGCTGCAGGACGCTGACGTGGTACATGAAGTCAAGGGTGTGGCCGCCCGTCTCGAAATGACCGACCCAGAACCATGAGTTGCCGGCTTTGTCGGTGCGTATGAATGTGTCTTGGATGGGATCCACCAGCGGTTCGGTGCCGTGGTGGAAGGTGCGGATGTTGTGGGTCAGCGAGTTGTTCGTGGTGTTCATCATGTCTCGTTTCGTTTTGGTTCCGTGTTGTCTGTTGATGCGTTGTCGTTTCGGTCACTGTCCGACGAGAGTCCGTTTCGTCGTGCCTCGGTGCGTTCGAGTCGCCAGAAGTGCCGTGATGAGGGCGGCCGCGAGGATGACCGCGATGGCGGCGAATGCCAGCGTCGAGCCGAGTATGGATTGCGCGTGTCCGGTGGCGGTGGGCGCGAGGGTGGTGGACAGCGCGGAGATGGATACGATGAGGGCTGTGCCCATCGAGGAGGCGATCTGTCCGACGGTGTTGGTCACGCTTTGCGCGTGTCCGATGTTTTCGTTGTCGAGCGCGTTGATGCCCCAGGTGTTCACCGGGGTCATGGCGAACATGAGTCCCGTGTAGAGCACGGTGTAGGCGCATGCCGTGAGGATGACCGAGGCGTCCGCGCCGAGCAGAGCCATGAGCACGCCGCCGATGGTCATGACCGTCAGACCGGGCAGGGCGACCTTGCGGATGCCGTATTTGTCGAACATGCGGCCCGAGACGATGCCGCAGCATGCGCCGATGAGGGCGCCGGGAAGCATGGCGAGCCCGCTGGCGGTGGCGGATGCGCCGAGCACGGTCTGGATGAACATCGGCACCATGACGTTGCATCCCATGAGGGCCGCCTGCATGCATGCCACGATGATCACCGAATGCGCGTAGGTGCGGTTGTCGAGGATGCCGACGCGCAGCATCGGTTCCTTCGCCTTGAGCTGTCGGCGTACGAACACGGCGACGAGCAACACGCCGACGACGATCAGCGAGACGGTGAGCATCATGTTGCCGGTGGACGTGAACGTGGACAGTCCGTACAGCAGGCATGCCAGGCCGACCGAGGAGAGCAGCACGGAGACGGGGTCGAACGCGCCCGGCTGGAATCCGTCGAAGTTGCGCAGGTAGACGGCGGCCAATGCGATGACGATCAGCGAGACTGCCGCCATGATGACGAACAGCGTGCGCCAGCCGAACGAGTCGATGATCACGCCGGAGATGGACGGGCCGAGCGCCGGGGCGAAGCCGACGACCAGTCCGGTGATGCCCATCGCCGTTCCTCGGCTTTCCTTGGGGAACACGAGCAGGATCACCGCGGTGACCATCGGCATGATGGCGCCGGTGCACAGGGCCTGCAACACACGGCCGACCATGAGCAGGGGGAAGGTCGGTGCGAACGCGGCGACGAGACTGCCGGCCGCGAACAATGAGATGCAGCCGATGAACAGCCTGCGGGTGGAGAAGCGTCCCATGAGGAACGCGGCGAGCGGGATGACCATCGCCTCGACCAGCGAATAGCCACTGGACAGCCACTGCACGGTGGTGGAGTCCACCCCGAGGTCCTTCATGATGGACGGCAACGCCGGCGTGACCACCGACATGTTGAGCACGGCCAGCAACGTGCCCATGAGCAGCACGATGACCATGATCCATTGTTTCCTGTTGATGCCAAGTTTCACAATAACACTCCGATAAACAATAGTTGTTGATTATTCAACGAGCATCAATTATCATCGAAACGCAACGGACGGCAACCACCGATATGCGACATTCCTCGCTTATGCGACGATTTGCCCGAATCGTCGCATAACACTCGGCTTATGGTCGGCGAGGGAATGACGCCACCGGCAAATGAACAGACGAAAGGGGCATGATGACCGATCTACGCATCGTCAAGACCCGCAAGGCGATCCGCGAGGCGTTCCTGCGCCTACGGGCATCGGGAGTTCCGGTATCGAAGGTCAAGGTCAAGGACATCTGCGACCTTGCGCTTGTCAACCCGAGCACGTTCTACAAGCATTACCTCGACGTCTACGACCTGAACGACAAACTCGAGGACGAAACCATCGACGCGATGCTGGAGCATTACCCCGCCAAGGACAAGATCCTGTCCGATCCGCTCGCGTTCCTCAACGGCTGGAGACCGGCCGTCGACAGCCAGATCGACGATTTGCGCATCCTGTTCGGCGACCGCCCCGAAGTCATGTTCCGCAAGATCGAGTCGATGCTCGTCGAACGGTATTCCGCCCATGCGGCGAACGAGCACGAGCGCATCGCCGCCGTCTTCTCCATCGCCGGGACGCTCCACTCGCTCGGACTGCTCAAGCTGGAGGGCGGACAAAGCGACGACGAGATCATCGCGGCGGTCGCCGAAAACCTCAACGCCATCGCCGCTCGGATCCCCGACGGACGATAACGAACACCCCCTATACGAATCAACGGCATCATCACACGGATACTCTTTAATCATCTAGTCGATCATCATGGAACAGATAACAGAACGTCATCCCATCCCCTCGTCGGCATCGAACGCACCGTGCTGGCCGCGATGGTGTTCCTGACGCTCGGCATTGTGATCCGTTCGGCATGCGGCACCATCGGACTGTGGGCCGGCACGTTCGTCATCGGTTGCTCGATCGCGGTGGGCAACGTTCTGGTGCCGGCCATAGTCAAACGCGATTACCCCGGTCACACATCACTTGCCACCGGCATGTACTCCGCATGCATGACCGGCATGGCCGCGTTCGCCTCGGCCGTGACATTGCCCCTGTCCGATGCAATCGGGTGGCGGGGCACGCTCGGCATCTGAGCCATTCCCGCCGGAATCGTCACGCTGCTGTGGCTGTGGCGTTCACGGGCGAATGCGCGAAGGACGACCCCGGCTGCGAAGACCACCACCGATGCGCAGCCCCGCAGCCGACGGAGTACGGCATCGGAGACCCGGCTCCGCGTCTCCATGTGGAAAAGGCCGGAGGCATGGGCCGTCACCCTGTTCATGGGGCTGCAATCCGTGAACTATTACGTGTGCGTCACCTGGCTGCCCACCATCGAGGTCTCCTTCGGCGTGCCCGCCGACCGGACCGGCTGGCATCTGGCGGTCTTCCAGCTCGTCGGCATCGTCATGGGACTGCTCATCCCCGTGCTGCTGAAGGGCGAGCCAGGTCGCCGCCGTTGTCGTCGCCAGCGTGCCATTGGCCATCGGTGCGCTCGGACTGGCATTCGCGCCGCGGCTCGATCTGCTGTGGATCATCGTCGCCAGCATCGGCTCGGAATGCTCTCTGGTCGTGGCGCTCTCATTGATCGGATTGAAGACCTCGACCACCGAGGAGACGACGCAACTGTCGGACATGGCTCAATGCGTCGGATACCTGCTCGCCGCGGTCGGTCCCACGTTGGCCGGAACGATCTACGACATCACCTCGGGATGGCGGACGGTGCTCATCATGCTGGCCGTACTGGCCGTCGCACAGACCGCCATCGGCATCATCATCGGACGGAATACGGAAGCGGGGCGATGACCATGCTCGGCGAAACAACCCACGACGCAATGGTACTAGCCCGGTCGGTGGGCTACTATCGCAATCGGCGGCCGATCCTTGCCGACGTGAACCTCACCATTGCCACCGGCGGACGATGGGTGCTGCTCGGACCGAACGGAGTGGGAAAATCCACACTGCTGGAAATGATCGCGATGCGCACCTACCCCAACGTCGGCGAACTGCGCGTCTTCGGGGACCGAACAGTCGCGGGCTCGGACCCAGAGCGTCGTCGCACCCGCGTGGCCATCGTCTCGGCGGCGTTCGGGCACAACATCGGGTCGGGAATGAACCCGCTCACGGTCGTCGTCTCGGGGATTCCACGAGGAACGAAGGATTCGGCCGACGAGGCATACGAGAAGGTGTACGCGATGATGCGCCGGCTCGGCATCGCATATCTGGCCAGCAAACAGTGGCGCAACCTGTCCGAAGGCGAACGCACGAGGGTGATGATCTCACGCGCGCTCGTCTCGCCGGCGGATCTCCTGATCTTCGATGAACCGACCACCGGCCTTGATCTGGGTGGCCGTGAAACGGTGTTGCGAGAACTGTCGGCGCTGGCCTCGCGAGGGGACGAGCGCACGATGCTGCTCGTCACGCATCAGGTGGAGGACATCCCCGCCGGATTCGACCATATCGCGATGATGGGCCGAATGATGGAACACGAGTGCATGACATACCTCGACACGCATCCGCGCATCTACGCCACACTTGACGGCAACACGACACCGGGAACCATCACATTCACCGGACCACTTGACGAAGGACTTACCGACGAACGTCTCGAATCGATGTTCGGCGTCCCGCTACACGTAGGGCGAACCGGGCAGCGATGGAGAGCCTCGCACCGGCTGCGTTTCGCATGAGCGGTCCGAATGAACGCCTCGTCGCCGGCTCCAGTGCTCCTCAGTCATTATGTCGCATTCGACTGGGGAGCACTGGAACCGATGCAGACACAACCGGGACACAGCGACCGCGGAAAACAACGAAATCAGCAGCGATCAGCGAAATCTCACGAAAGTCGTCCAAACGGCGTCATTGCAACGAAAACGCACCTAATGAAGTCCTCGAAAACCAGCGAATCAACCCTTCAAAATAACAAGGGGTTGCTCATTCGTCATCAGATGAATAGGGAGTACATGTCGCTCTCTTCGACATCGCAACCAGCGAAGCAAGCGAAAGCAGACCGCAAGAGTGCTAACACAGCTTCAGAACGGCATTCGCGACACGCCGCATGATTCCGCCATTTCCAAGCTCCAAGACGCTAACATTTTGCTAACAATGACCGTCACGATTTGCCAATCGCAGCGGCCTGAACAAAGAAACTCGAAACTCAAAAATGGCTTAATTCCAAGGTTTCTGAGGTCAACCAAGACGGCTGCCCCGAGCCAAGAACCCTCGAATCCTAACAGGATGTCGCGGGTTCGAATCCCGCTGGCCCGACCGCAAGAGCCCTACTCCCACTTGGGAGATAGAGTTCTTCTTTTTCTCCGATGCCAAAGGGCGGAGAACCCATGCTCCTGCGCATGGACGATATGCAGCCCACCGACTCGCTACTCGAAGGCGGTCGGCCGAGCTTCAAAGACGCGCCCGCCTACGCGAAGCCGTGGATCGCCGATCCCGGCACCGTGCGAAGCTGGAGCGAGTGGAAACTCCAACGGACCCACTGCGACGGCACCGCATGGCGGCAGCACTCCAGCGCGTACGACAACTGGGCCGAATCCACGCCACCGAGTCAAGGAGGACAAACATGGCTGATAAAGTCGCCAGCTACCATCAGGCGCGTCTCATCGTCGAAAAACTCGAACACGGCATGCCCACCAGTCCCGAAGGCGGCGAGGATGACGAATACTATGCCGTTCCCATGGCCTCTGGTTTCGTTCAGTACGACGATTGTGCATGGTTCGTGAACAAGAAGACAGGCAAGGCCGAACGCCTCTTCAGCGCACCGTTCGCACCCGCCGGACCCGGCAGCATGTACTATCGCGATATGAAGAGTGTCAGCGATGATGAATGAGGCTATTCGAGTGATTGATTTTCATACCGCGCGGCTATTGACATCGTGGTTCATCAATGTGCCTTTATCGGATATAGCGGAAACCGGTCTGGCAGGTGCCGACGGCTTCATAGCCACATGCACATCGACGAACCGGCCAAGCAGCCTTCGTGACTATTACGTTGATGGCAAGGAAGCGAAGGTCTATTACTTTTCCTCCGATGCGCCGGAACTGGTCGGATTGGACAGTCATTTCCTTTCCTCCATGATATCCGTCCGCGACGAGGGCGGCTCCGAAGAAGGTTTCCGCGTGTTCCGTGGCATCCTCTCGAAGAAGAGATTAAGAGACTTGATGGATCTTTATGCTGACACTCTGAGGAGAGGTGTGTTCAATATCGAGGGCGGGAATCCCGATCTCACCGACAGGGAACTGAGAAAATGCCTGATCTGGTGCATCTATCATGTGAAGACTCTTTGGGACTACGAACCCTCGCGCTTCTACCGGATCCGCAGGAAGATCTTCTGGACAAGGGTGGGAATCACGCATAGGATCCTTGACCTCCTGCTGAAACCGATATGTAGATTCCTTTAGATCCTTCATTCATCTTCAATACATAGCCATCACGGATGTTCCGTGGTGGCTTTTCTTATGCCCGGATTCGGGCGGAAGGAGGCCGCATAGCCGAAGACAGCAGCGCACCGAACGCCGAAGACGAGCAGTCGGGCTCGCCGCCGGAGAGCATCGACTGGAAGGCACGCTACGAGGCGGAGATCGAACGGTCGAAGTCGTGGCGCGGCAAGGCCGAGGCGAACAAGTCGGCCGCGGACGAGCTGGCCGCGCCGAGAGGGAGCTCAATGTCTGAAGATCACCCGGTGACGGCACGGCAAAACGACGAGATCCGAAACTGGCCGGCATGAGCAAACAGCAATTGCCTTGCTGTCTCAAACGGCCACGCGCGTCATCGTCGAGGCAGCTGGGCCATGCGCCGCACATCCGAGAGGAACGATCTCAGTCGCTTCTCCCGTTTGCGGTTGTCACAGAACCGACATTCCCAGTACGACAACACGGTCTATCCTTCATCTGCAAGCTCTTGGCGCTTCCGCAGCGTCTCCTCCCACTGAGCGGCATGCTCGTCCCGCCATACGCGCAGCGTCTCAGGAGGAAGCGCCTTCCTCTTGCACTCTGACCGATCGTGCCACAGGCACGGGTCCACGAATACCATGAGCCGGTATTTCGGCAGCACAATGTCCGGCGGTCCTGGATAGCGGCCATCGTACTTGCGGAATCGAAACCCATCGCGGAACAGGCGCGATCTCAGCTGGGACAGCAACGGCTCCATATATGAGGATTTCTCAGCCGTTGTCTCATTCTGGGAGCCGGCGACCTGTAACGCATAGAGCATGCCCAGATCCTGCTCATCCGAGCTGTATTTGAAGGATATCCTGACATCCGGGAACACGATCCTCACGATCGCGCGCACGGTTTCCTTCGCTTCCTCTTGCGATTGCGATGTGCCGCGGACGTCCATTTCGGGAATCGTATACGCCCATTCACCACGGATGTTCTCGATGAATGCAGTGACTCCCTTGAGTTCTTTGCGCTCGGCGGGCTCGGCTGGTTTGGACGCAGATGCCGTCGCATGCTGTCGCGCTTGGATCTTCCGACCGCTGAAACGACTTTGTGACGTCAGATGGTATCCATGGCATTGAGGACACAGGTAATAGCGACGTTCCTCCTTGGCAGCGGCAGCGCCACGGCGCCACGGCGTGTTGATGCCAGCGCGATTTTGGCGTCCAGCTCGGTGCCGTATCGGATCTTGCCGCACGATCTCGTCGTCTGCTGGCGATCACGCTTCCACTGCTGCTGGCGCATCTGAAATACGCGGGCTTTCTGCTTCGGCGTCTTCAGCCCCATGGCACCTCCCGGCAGCAGCGAATATGGTCAATATCTCATTGTCCCACAGTCGAGACCGGCCTTCAGACGAATCCCGCGGTGTCTCATGGCGTCTCGCACAAGCGGCATTGGGGACGTTCGCCACGCCGGGCGCTGCGCTCGCTAGCATGATGTCCCATGAGCGATGACATGCAATTCACGTCCGCAGATCCATGCGGCCGCACCGATCGTGAAAGCCTTGAGGACCTGCCGAAGGCCGAGTTCATGATGCCGGGGCCGGAGCGCGATCGGCTGGTCGGGCTGATCCTCAATGGCACGAAGACCGCCACCGCGGCGATGCTGCTTGACTACGAGGACTGCGGCGAGCCGCTGCCTCAGGTCGGGGACCGGTCCGTGCTGGTGGATTCCGACGACCATGGCGTCGCGGTGCTGACCACCACCGACGTGACCGTCGTACGGCTGGCCGACGTCACCGACCAACACGCGATCGACGAGGGCGAAGGCGACACGACCGCGGCGCAATGGCGTCGCACGCATGAGGCGTTCTGGGACTCCCCCGACTACCGCGCCGAGTTCAGCGATCCGCATTTTCCGCTCGACGACGACACCCTCGTAGTGTTGGAGCGCTTCGCGGTCACGGAACGACTGTGACGCCGCAGCCGGCGGTCACGGTCTGATCATCAGATAGTTGACGAACGACATGCCTTCGATCATGGGATGCCGGACCTGCACGACACGGAAGCCCCGGCGCTCGAAGAATGGCCGCGCGGTGATGCTCGTATGCACGCTCAGCTCCCCTGCGCCCTGTTCGGCCGCGCGACGGGCGACCCGGGCCAGCAGTGCCGACGCCGCGCCGCACCGCGCATAGTCGGGGTCGACGAACAGCATGTCGATGTATCCGTTGCCGTCAACGTCGATGAAGCCCGCGAGCGCGTTCGCATTCCCCTCTGGAACGGCCACCCATGTGTCCGCGGAGGACCGTCTCTCGTCCCATTGCCGCAGGTCGCCCGCCTGTCCGGCCCATGTGCGGATCTGCTCCGGATCGTAGTCGTGCGAGGCCAGGCCGACGACCGACCGGCGGAACGCGGCGAGCGTCGCCGCCGCGTCGTCGGAACGGTACTTGCGGATGAGGAATCGCATGCCGCCACTGTACGGCAATCCGAAGGAGAATGCCGGAATATCGCGGGGACACGGATAGCATGGCATCAGCCAGTCGGGGCAGGACGAATCAGGCGAACCGGGGAGGCGGGATCATGCGGATCATCGAGCGGCGTTGCCGGGGCAAGCGCGCGGATCGGTCGCTCAACGAGGACGGACTGCTCGTCACGGACGGGTTCGCCGTGGTGGCGGACGGCGTGACGAGCAAGAGCGAACGCCGACCGTGGAGACCGTCCGGCGGCGTGGTGGCGAAGGACCTGCTGCTGAGCACCATCGAGCGACTGCCGCCGGACTCGACCATGCGCGATGTGCAGCGTGCGGTGGACGCACGGTTCCGCGCCGAATACGAGGCCCATGCGCTCGGCGCCGACTTCTTCGCGCGCGAACCGGTGGAGCGGCTCCAGGTCAACGCCGTGGTGCTCAGCGCCGCGCATCGCGAGGCGTGGCTGTTCGGCGACTGCCAGATCATGGTGAACGGCGTGCGGACGCCCACGGAGAAGCGCGTGGACGAGCTGCTGGGACGGCTGCGGTCGTTCGCGGCGCATGCGCTGATGCTGCAGTGCGACGGGAACGCTGTGCGGGAGGACGCCGCACGCGAGATGATCATGCCGTTCCTGCGCCTGCAGTCGCGGTTCGCCAACCGCCGCGGCGAGTACGGCTACTTCGTGTTCGACGGGTTCACCGATCCCACGTATCCGATCCGCACGGTGCCGGTCTCCCCCGGCGACGAGGTGGTGCTCGCCTCGGACGGCTATCCCCTGCTGCGTCCCACGCTCGCCGAATCGGAGCGCGAGCTGGAGCGCCTCAGGCGCGAGGATCCGATGCTGATCGACGAGTACCGGACCACCAAGGGCTTCGAACCCGGACTGGACTCGTTCGACGACCGCACCTATCTGCGTCTCGTCGTCTGAGGTCACCTGAGGTCATAGAATTGGAACGACGGCAGGAGCGGCCGCGATCCCGTCTCCGCTCCGAGTCATGCCCCGGTCGGCGGCAATCAGGCCGATCGACGATACGGCGGAACGTCCGGCGTGGCCGCCAGCCCGTCGTTGCGGAGACGCGGATCGCGTCATCCATGCGCCGTGCGCCGGACGCCGCTCATACGCGGGCCCGCGCATAATGGAGACGGTCGGCGCGCGGGAGGAACGCCGCCGACCGCCGATTCGTCGATTCGCCGATCCAAGGAGGAGGAACCATGGCCGTCGAGAACGCCAGGGTGCTGATCATCGTGAACAACTGGGGCATCGAGGAGACGGAGCTGACGCGTCCGCTGCGCGATCTCAAGGCCGCGGGCGCGCAGGTGACGCTCGCCGCCACCACGCTCGACCCGTGCGAGACCGTGCGGCACGACCGCTACGAGGGCGAGACGCTCACGCCGGACGCGCTACTCAGGGACGTGGACGCGGCCGACTACGACCTGCTCGTGGTGCCCGGCGGCACCTGCAACGTGGACCGCATCCGCGTGAACGAGGATGCGATCGCTCTGGCGCAGGCGTTCGCGAAGGCTGGCAAGCCGATCGCCGCGATCTGCCACGGCGCGTGGCTGCTGGTCAACGCCGGCCTGATCGCCGGCAAGACCGCCTCGCCGTGCCGCTACATCGCCGCGGACATCGAGAACGCGGGCGGCACGTACGTCGACAGCCCGCTCACGGTGGACGACGCGAACGGCTGGACGCTCATCACGTCCCGCAAGCCCGACGATCTCGACTACTTCGTGGATGCGATCAAGAAGGCGCTGGCCTGATACCCGCCTCGCATCCGCCGATGCGGACATGCGACGATGCCGGATGACTCCTTCGCGGGACCATCCGGCATCGTTCGTTCGGCGCCGAAGCGACCGGCGCGTCCCGGCCGCCGGTCGTCAGAAGTCGGTGGGGCGCTCGGGCTTGGCCGCGCTCATGAGCAGCAGCAGGCTGCGCGGCTGCGCCGTGATGGCGAACCCGGCCTCGTAGCGCAGTTCGGGGCCGTGCGGGTTGTACGTGTCCACCACCAGCTGCCACTTCTTGCCGTAGCGCTCGTCCGGCAGGGTGAACACGATCGGCTCGTAGTAGGCGTTGAAGATGAGGATGAAGTCGTTGTCCACCATCGACGTGCCGAACCAGTCCTTTTCCGGGATGTCCTTGCCGTTGAGGTAGACCATCACCGTGAAGGCGTGCGTGTTGGCCCAGTCGGTGCGGTCCATGATCGAACCGGTGTGGTCGAACCACTCCACCTGCGGGATCATGTCGGACGTGTCGCCGGCCTCGCGCCCCGTGAAGAAGCGGCGGCGGTGCAGCACCGGGTGGTTGAGGCGCAGGTGGATGAGCTTGCGCGTAAATTGCCACATCTCCGACTGTTCGGGCCCCATGTCCCAGTTCATCCACGAGATCTCGTTGTCCTGGCAGTAGGCGTTGTTGTTGCCCTGCTGGGTGCGTCGGATCTCGTCGCCGGCGCAGATCATCGGGATGCCCTGGCTGAGCAGCAGCGTGGCCATGAAGTTGCGGCACTGACGCGAACGCAGCTGGTTGACGTCCGGGATGGTGGTGGGGCCCTCCACGCCGCAGTTCCACGAGCGGTTGTGGCTCTCGCCGTCGCGGTTGCCCTCGCCGTTGGCCTCGTTGTGCTTGTCGTTGTAGCTCACCAGATCGTTGAGCGTGAAGCCGTCGTGCGCGGTGATGAAGTTCACCGAGGCGACCGGGCGGCGTCCGTTGACCTGGTACAGGTCGGAGCTGCCGAGCAGACGGCTGGCGAACTCCGGCAGCGTGGACGGCTGCGAGCGCCAGAAGTCGCGCACGCAGTCGCGGTAGCGGCCGTTCCATTCGGACCAGCTGGACGGGAAGCCGCCCACCTGGTAGCCGCCGGAGCCGAGGTCCCACGGTTCGGCGATGAGCTTGACGCGGCTGATGACCGGGTCCTGCTCCACGATGTCGAAGAACGCGGAGAGCTTGTCCACCTCCTGGAACTGGCGGGCGAGCGTGGCGGCCAGATCGAAGCGGAAGCCGTCCACGTGCATCTCCGCGGCCCAGTAGCGCAGCGAGTCGGTGATGAGCTGCAGCGCGTGCGGCGAGCGCATGAGCAGCGAGTTGCCGGTGCCGGTGGTGTCGAAGTAGTGGCGGGGGCTGTTGTCCACCAGACGGTAGTACTGCTGGTTGTCGATGCCCTTGAAGCTGAGCGTGGGTCCGCGGTGGTTGCCTTCGGCGGTGTGGTTGTACACCACGTCGAGGATGACCTCCATGCCGGCGTTGTGGTACGCCTTGACCATGGACTTGAACTCGTTGACCTGCTCGCCGTGCTCGCCGGAGCTGGAGTAGCCGTTGTGCGGGGCGAAGAAGCCGATGGTGTTGTAGCCCCAGTAGTTGCTCAGGCCCTTCTCCTGCAGGAAGGAGTCGTTGACGAACTGGTGGATGGGCATGAGCTCGATGGCGGTGACGCCGAGCTTCTTGAGGTAGTCGATGACCGTGGGGTACGCGAGTCCGGCGTAGGTGCCGCGGATCTCCGGGGGAACGCGGTCGTTGAGGTTGGTCATGCCGCGCACGTGCGCCTCGTAGATCACGGAATCGTGGTACGGGATGTGCGGATGCTGGTCGTTGCCCCAGTCGAAGTAGGGGTTGACGACGACGGACTTCATGGTGTGCGGAGCGGAGTCGAGGTCGTTCATCGCATGCGTGTCGTCCGGGCTTCTGAACCAGTAGGAGAACAGGCTCTCGTCGCCGTCCGCCATGCCGGAGATGGCCTTGGCGTACGGGTCGAGCAGCAGCTTGTTCGGGTTGCACCTGAGTCCGCGGTCGGGGTCGTACGGCCCGTAGACGCGGTAGCCGTACAGCTGGCCCGGCTTGAGGCCCGGCACGTAGTTGTGCCATACGTAGGAGTTCTGCTCCGTCATCTGGATGCGCTTCTCGTTGCCTTCGTCGTCGAACAGGCAGAGCTCCACCTTTTCCGCGACCTGGGAGAACAGCGCGAAGTTCACGCCCGCGCCGTCGTAGCTGGCACCGAGCGGGTACATCGATCCTGGTCTGATCTGCATATCTTCAGTATCCCACGTCCCCGAGTCCGCTGCCGCCGCGCATGGTTAACACGGTGCGAAGGACGCGTGCTCACCTGCCCGTCGTGGCGCGCCGGAGCGCCTCGTGCAGCAGGGCGATCTGCGAGTTCGAGGAGGTCACGCCGATCCCGCGCAGCGTGTCGAACGTCACCCATGCGGATTCGACGTGCTCGTCCGGGTCGAAGTGACGCGGCTCGGCGTGCCATGATCCGAGGTGCAGGACCATGATGTTGGCCAGCTCGTCGCTCATGCCCTCGGACGAGTAGAACGCGCCCACGCGGTCGATGCGCAGATCCTCCGGACCGTCCGGAGCCACGCCGGTCTCCTCGCGCAGTTCGCGCAGCGCCGCCGTCTCCACGTCCTCCCCCGCGTCGATGAGGCCCGCGGGCAGACCGTAGGCGTAGCGGTCGGAGCCGGCGCGGTACTCGCGTTCCATGAGGTACAGGTCGCGCGGCTCGTCGTGCACGAGCAGCACCACGCACGGCCGGTGCCGGGTGATCTGCCGTCTGATGCGCGTGGTCCCGCCGTCGGTGCGGTGCAGGTCGATCGCCATGTCGTCCACGTCGTAGACCACGCCGCGCCAGACGACGTCGTGGCTGACGACGGTGGCGGGACGCGTCATGTCGATGCCGTCGGAGCTGCGGTCGAGCGTCGTCTCCACGGCGTCGTCGGGCGCGGGGCGGGTCGTCATGTCGGTTCCGTCAGTCATGGATGCTCGCCGTCCAGGGGTCGGTGACGAGCGTCGTGCGCTCCGCGGTCACCTCGTCGCCGGTCGCCGCCAGCACCGCGGCGGGCACGTCCTCCACGGCGTAGCGGAACCACAGGGATTCGATGGCGGAGTGCGGCGTGTTGACGAACGCCGGGCGCACGTGCGCGTCTCCGTGGCCGAGGGCCAGTCCCCGTCCCCGCATGCGGGCCTCGTAGCGCGCCTGTTCGATCGCGTCGGTCACGGGATGGTGGCGCAGGTCGCTGGTCACATACACGTCGGCGCCGGCCGCACGCACCTCGTCGAACATCGAGTCGCCGGATCCGGGCAGCAGCGCCACTCGGCGCACCGGGGCGTCGAGGTCGCCGCACACCTGCACGCCGAGTTCGGTGTGCGGCAGCGTGCGCGCCACGCGCCGCGCGAAGTCGCGCAGCGTCATCGGCTCCGGCAGCGTACCCACGCGTCCCAGTCCCGCCTCGTGCGCGGCGCCGGGGTCCGCGACGGGCGTCAGCGGATGGTGGTCGGTCAGTCCGAACAGCTCGGCCGCGGCCCATGCCACGCCGTGCCATGAGGCGTCGGCGTTGGTGTGTCCCACCCACAGCGCGCAGTGCGCCTCGTTGAGGCGGCGCACGATGTCGCCTCGGAAGCCGAGGCCGGACACCTCGTGCACGGCGCGGAAGAACAGCGGATGATGCGTCACCAGCAGGTCCGCATGGTCCGCGATGGCCTCCTCCACCACCGCGTAGGTGGGGTCCGCGGCGAAGCGGATGCGGCGCACCGGCGCGGCGAGATCGCCCACGATGAGTCCCGGCTCGTCCCACTGCTCGGCGTACCGCAGCGGGTACAGCGCCTCCAGCACGTCGACGACCTGTTTGAGATTGGGCATGGCCGATTCCTTCCTGTTGCGTCTTCCGCGTTCCGCCGCGAGGCTGCCGCGGAGCCGAGACATCCGATGCCGCACTCAGTGTGCGGCCAGCTGCCAGTCCGCGCCGATTCCCGTGGACACGTCGAGTGGCACGGCGAGCTCCACGGCGTGCTCCATGGCGTCGCGCACGAGCGCGGTGACACGCTCCTCCTCGCCGTGCGCCACCTGCACGACGAGTTCGTCGTGGATCTGCAGGATGATGCGGCTCCTCACGCCGGCGTCTTCGAGCGCCTCGTGGGCGCGGATCATCGCGATCTTCATGATGTCCGCGGCGGAGCCCTGGATCGGCGCGTTGAGGGCGCCGCGCTCGGCGGCGTCGCGCACGGTGCGGCTGGTGGATCTGAGACCAGGGAAGTAGCGGCGGCGGCCGAACATCGTCTCCGTGTATCCCCTGGCTCTGGCGTCGGCCACCAGGGACTCCAGATAGTCGTGCACCTTGCCGAACGTGGCGAAGTACTTCTCCTTGAGCACGTCCGCGGCGGCGGGACTGATCTTGAGCTGCTGCGCGAGCCCGTAGGTGCTCAGACCGTAGGCGAGGCCGTAGCTCATCGCCTTGACGTGGCTGCGCTGGTCCGTGCTGATCTCGTCGATCGGCAGCTGGTAGACGAGGCTCGCCACGTACCGGTGGAAGTCCATGCCGGAGCGGAACGCCTCGATGAGCGCCTCGTCGCCGGACAGGTGCGCCATGATGCGCAGCTCCACCTGCGAGTAGTCGCAGCTGAGCAGCGACTCGAATCCGTCTCCGGGCACGAACGCCGAGCGGATCTCGCGTCCGGCGGCGTTGCGGTTGGGGATGTTCTGCAGGTTCGGGTCCGCCGAGCTCAGACGTCCCGTGGCGGCGACGGTCTGCTCGAACGTGGTGTGGATGCGCCCGTCGCGCGGGTTGACCGCGTCGATGAGCGAGGAGACGATCTGCTTGAGCTTGTTGGTCTCGCGGTGGCGCAACAGGGCGCCGAGGAACGCGTTGGCGCGCTCGTTGTCCGCGGAACGCAGGTACAGGGTCTGCAGCGCGGCCGCGTTGGTGGTGTACGACCCGGACTTGGTGCGGCGCGAGGGCCTGAGGCCCATGTCCTCGAACAGGACCTGCTGCAGCTGCTTGGGGCTCTGCAGGTTGACGCGGGTGCCGGCCGCGTCCCATGCGATCTCCTGCGCCTGGCGGGCGTCCGCGGCGAAGGTGTCGCGCATGTCGGTGAGCCGCTGCAGGTCCACCGCGGCGCCGCGCGACTCCATGCCGTAGAGCACGTCCGACACGGGCGTCTCGATGCCGGCGAGCAGGCCGTACTGGTCCCGTTCGTCGATGGTGGGCGCCAGATGCAGGGCGAGTCCGCGGATGACGGCGAGCTCCCCGATCGCGCGCCGCGCGTCCTCCTCGCCGCGTTCCGCCGCGGCCTCGCCGTCCACGTCGTCCGGTTCGTCGCCGAGGTCGAACGCGCCCTGCGCGGGACCGGTCTCGCCGTCCTTCTCCTCGACGTGGACGTCGAGGAAATGCGCGGCGGCCTGGTCGAGCGTCTCCGCGTGGAAGTCGGGATGCGTCAGGTATCCGGCGAGCTTGACGTCGAACAGCGGCCGCGCGGCCGGGTCGACGCCGAGAGCCGCCAGCAGGTGGCGCAGCTCCTTGTAGCCATAGACCACCGCGTCCGGCATCCCGCGTGCGATGAAGTCGGTCAGCGCGGGCGGCACCGCGTCGGCCGGGAATGCGACGGCATGGCCGTCCGGGGCCATCACGGACACGGTCCGGGATTCCGCGTCGCCGGGCTTGGGCGTGCCGACGACGTGCAGCGTCCACGCCGCGGCGACCGCATCGGCGCATCTCACGCCATGGGGGATCGCGAAGGTTCCGTCGCCGCCGGCCTTCGCGTCCGCGGACTCGGCGTCCGCGCGAGCGGAAGCGGCGATCCCGGCGGCGGACCGCGGCATGTGGGCGCCCAGCCAGTCCCTCATCGCCGCGTCGTCGACTACGACGTCGCGTTCGGGGTCGGCGAGCGCGGGACGCTCCCGCTCCTCCTGCCGCGCGGAGGGCTCCTTGCCCCCGTTGAACGCGCTGAGCACCCGGTTGCGGGTGCGCGCGCCGAACTCGAGCTCGGCGAACAGGTCCTCCACGGCCTTGACGTCCGGGCTGCCGAAGGTCAGGTCGTCCACGTCCACGCCGAGGTCGAGGTCGCGCACGAGCGCGTTGACCCTGCGGTTGAGGCGGACCTGATCGAGGTTCTCCCGCAGCGCCTCGCCCTTCTTGCCCTTGATCTCGTCGGCGTGCTCGATGATGCCGTCGAGCGAGCCGTACTGGTTGATCCACTTCGCCGCGAACCCGTCGCCCACGCCGGGCACGCCGGGGATGTTGTCGGCCGTCTCGCCGCGCAGCGCGGCAAGATCCGGGTACTGCCGCGGCGTGACCTTGTACTTCTCCACCACCGCCTCGGGCGTCATGTGCTTGAGGTCCTTGAAGTGGTGTCCGGGGTACAGCACGGTGATCGCGTCGTCGACGAGCTGGAACGCGTCACGGTCGCCGGACAGCACGAGCGTGCGGAACCCGGCGTCCTCCCCCATCGTGGCCAGCGTGCCGATCACGTCGTCGCCCTCGTATCCGGGCTTCTCGATGTAGGTGACGCCCAGGGCCGTGAGCATGCGCTGGATCAGCGGCAGCTGGGTGAGCAGGTCCTCGGGGGCGGCGTCGCGCGTGCCCTTGTACTGCGGCAGCAGCTGGTTGCGGAACGTGCCGCCCTTGACGTCGAAGGCGACGGCCAAATGCGTGGGATGTTCGGCGGCGATGACCTGCATGAGCATCGTGGCGAATCCCCAGACCGCGTTGGTGGCCTGGCCGGAGGACGTGGAGAAGCTCTCCACCGGGAGGGCAAAAAAAGCGCGGAACGCCAGCGAATGGCCGTCAACGACCAGCAGCGTTCCGCGTTCGGAATCGACGGAAACCATGAATCAGCGGTCGCCCTCGACCTGCGCGATGACGGCGTCGGCGACCTCCTGCATGGTCAGGCGGCGGTCCATGGAGGTCTTCTGGATCCAGCGGAAGGCCTCGGACTCCGTGAGCCCCATGTTCTCCATGAGCAGGCCCTTGGCGCGGTCCACGCGCTTGCGCGCCTCGAAGCGCGCCTTCATGTCCGTGACCTCGTCCTTCAGGGCGTTGATCTGGTCGAAGCGGGAGATGGCCACCTCGAGCGCGGGCAGCAGCTTCTCGGGGACGAACGGCTTGACCACGTAGGCCATGGCGCCGGCGTCCGCGGCCTTCTCCACCAGGCTCTGCTGGGAGAACGCGGTGAGCATCACCACGGGCGCGATGTTCTCCTGGGCGATCTCGGTGGCTGCGGTGATGCCGTCCTTGCCGGGCATCTTGACGTCCATCACGACGACGTCGGGCTTGTATTCGCGGGCGAGGTCCACCGCCTCGTCGCCGTTGGCGGCCTGGCCGACGACGTCGTAGCCGGCGTCGGTGAGCGCCTCCACGATGTCCATGCGAATCAGGGCCTCGTCCTCGGCCACCACGACCTTGCGGCGTGCGGAGTCGTCCTCGTAAATCTCAACCATGCCGACACCTTTCCTTCCCGGTATGTCCGGTACCGGCGATCGATGCCGGCCCGTGAATACTCCTGTGCCCCCGGTGGGACTCGAACCCACACTGCGCAGATTTTGAGGCTGCTTCCTCTACCAATTGGGATACGGGGGCCCATGGCGCTCCATGAGAATGTACCATAACGATCAGACCGTCGCCACACGACACGGCAGCGCACGCCTACAATGAGGTAAGCGATGTATCCGCCAGACAACCAAAGGAGTCCTCATGGCTGACAAAACCTTCCGTCCCTTCGATCCGTGGCGTCCCTCGCCGGTCAAGGAGATCTCCCGCAACCAGATCGTCGAGACCCACTACTTCAACGTGGACCACGTGGCCTTCGAATCCTCGCAGGTGGGACCCTTCGAACGGTACTTCATCCACGAGAACAACGGCGAGACGGTGGCCGTGCTGGCCGTGACGGACGACGGCAGGATCCCGCTGGTGGAGCAGTACCGCATCGCGAACCACCGCTGGACGCTGGAGCTGCCGGCGGGCCACGCCAACTCCCCCAGCGAGCGTCCGCTCGACGTGGCCATCCGCAAGCTGCGCGAGGAGGCCGGCTTCGAGGCCAAGCACTACGCGCAGTTCTCCCGCTTCCTCAACACCCCCGGATACTCCACGCAGCACACCTGCCTGTTCTACGCGTCCGGCCTGACCCCGGTGGCCCGCGAGGACATCGGCCCGGAGAGCCCGCGCTCGAACGTGCGCATGTACCCGCTCGAGGACGCCTACCAGATGGTGCTCAACGGCACGATCCTCGACGCCAAGTCGATGATCGCCATCCTGCGCGCGCACATGGGTCTGCGCACGCTCGGCGACTGACGCTCCGCGGCGCGGGATCCGTTCCGCGCCGCGCGCCTACGGCAATGCCCCCGTTCGGGAGATCCTCGAACGGGGGCATTCGTCATGTTCCGCCGTGCGCTACGGCGTCATGCCGTGCGCGCGACGGTACGGGTTCACTCGGCGGAGCCGACGGTGTGCACGTAGATGGAGTCGGTGCGGCCGGGCTCGTGGTCGCCCTGAGCGGAGCTCAGGATCACGATCTTGTCGCCGTCCTCGACCTTGCCCGCGGCCTTGAGGGTCGCGTCGGTGAAGGCCATGAGGTCCTTGCGGGACAGGTCGTGGTAGTCCTTGTCCAGCAGGAAGGCCTCGGTGCCCCAGCTCAGAGCCAGCCAGTGGTAGGTGTGCTCGTTGGTGGTCAGGGCGTAGATCGGGGCGGCCGGACGCTCGCGGGACACGCGGTGCACGGTGGAGCCGGTCTGCGTGTAGGCGACGATGGCCTTGGCGTTGAGCTTCTCGGACAGGTCGACGGCAGCGGAGGAGACGGCGCCGGTGGAGGACATGTCGAGGTTCTTCAGCTCCGGGATGCGGTCGAAGCCGTGGTCCGTGGCGAAGCCGGAGATGCGGGACATGGTGGCGACGGTGACGTCCGGGTACTCGCCGACGGCGGTCTCGTTGGAGGTCATGGTGGCGTCGGCGCCGTCGAGCACGGCGTTGGCGCAGTCGGAGGCCTCGGCACGGGTGGGCACCGGGGAGTGGACCATGGAGCCGAGTACCTCGGTGGCCACGATCACGGGCTTGGCGTACTGGCGGGACAGCTCGATGATGCGCTTGGTGGCCAGCGGGACCTCCTCGAGCGGGCACTCGACGGCCATGTCGCCGCGGGCGGCCATGATGCCGTCGAACGTCTTGACGATGTCCTCGAGGTTCTCCAGCGCCTGCGGCTTCTCGATCTTGGCGACGATCGGGATGCGGCGGCCCTCCTCGTCCATGATCTCGTGGGCACGGTCGATGTCGGTGGCGAAGCGCACGAAGGACATGGCGATGATGTCGGCGCCGGTGCGGATGGCCCAGCGCAGGTCCTCCTCGTCCTTCTCCGTCAGGGCGGGCAGGCTCACGGCCACGCCGGGCAGGTTGATGCCCTTGTGGGAGGAGACGGGGCCGGCCACGACGACCTTGGTGTGCACGTTGTTGCCCTCGACCTTGGTGACCTCGAGACGGACCTTGCCGTCGTCGATGAGGATCGGGTCGCCGGGGTGGCAATCGCCGGGCAGGCCCTTGAACGTGGTGGAGGTGATGTGCTCGTCGCCCTCGATGTCGTCGGTGGTGATGACGAACTCCTGGTCCAGCTGCAGCTGGACCTTGTCCTCGCCCTCGGCGTTCTTCTTGAACCAGCCGCAGCGGATCTTCGGACCCTGCAGGTCCACGAGCACGGCGACGTTGCGGCCGGTCTTCTTGCCGGCCTCACGAACGTTGTTGTAGACCCTGAGGTGATCCTCCGGCGTGCCGTGGGAACGGTTCAGACGAGCCACGTCCATGCCCGCCTCGACGAGCTTGGTGATGTTCTCGAGCGATTCGGTGGCGGGACCGATGGTATCTACGATCTTGGCTTTGCGCATGAATGCCTGCCTATTTCTTCTTGTCGGTATCGGGGTTTTCGCAAACCCGCTCAATTGCCAAGGGACAGTCTACTAGTTCTTGGCGACGTGGTGAAGATTGAGGTCCCTCGCGTGTTGTGAGCGCTCACAGCCAGATCCCGTCCCTACGCGGGCGCCCCGGAACGCGGTTCGCCCCGCGTCGTCGCGGGGACGGCGCGGGGCGAACCGTGGCCATGCGGCCATGCGCATGGTCGCGCTCACTCGATCACTTGGCCTCCACCGCGGACTTGTCCGCCGCGGATTCCATCGACTTCATCTTCGCGACGCTGGCCGCGGCCGCGGTACCGATGGACACCACGATCACCGCGAGCGAGAGCCACGTGGGGATCTCGGGCACCCAGTGCACCGGCTGGCCGCCGTTGATGAACGGCAGCGTGTTGCCGTGCAGCGCCTCCATGACGAGTTTGACGCCGATGAAGCCGAGCACCACCGCCAGGCCCAGCGGCAGGTAGACGAGCTTGTCGAGCAGGGCGCCGAGCAGGAAGTAGAGCTGCTGCAGGCCGAGCAGAGCGAACACGTTGGAGGTGAACACGATGAACGGATCCTTGGTCAGACCGAAGATCGCCGGGATCGAATCGAAGGCGAACATCACGTCCGTGGTGCCGATGGCGAGGAACACGATGAGCATCGGCGTCCAGTAGCGCACGCCGTTCCTCGTGGTGCGCAGCTTCTCGCCGTCGTACTCGTCGGAGATCTTCACGAACTTGCGCATCGTGCGGATCACCGCGTTCTCCTTGTACTCCTCGTCCTCGTCGTCGCCCTTGACCAGGCCGATCGCAGTGTAGATGAGGAAGGCGCCGAAGAGGAAGAACACCCACGTGAAGCGCTCGATGATCGCGGCGCCCACGAGGATGAAGCAGCCGCGCAGCACCAGCGCCACGGTGATGCCCACCGACAGCACGTACTTCTGGTAGACCTTGGGCACAGCGAAGTTCGACATGATGATGACGAACACGAAGAGGTTGTCGATGCTCAGCGAGTATTCGGTGAGCCATCCGGAATAGAACTCGATCGCCGGCGCGGCCCCGGCGAAGGCCCAGATGCAGCCTCCGAAGATCAGGGCCATCACCACGAAGAACGCGATGTGCTGCACGCATTCCTTGGTGGAGGGGATGTGCGGGCGTCTGCCGATGACGAGCAGGTCGACCACGAAGAACACGCCGAGCACGACGAACGTGCCGATCATAAATGCAACGGGGGTTTCAGCCATGTGCCCCAGCATAGGAAAGGGCGCTGACCGTGGGCTACCGCTTCGCCTCCGTCATCTGGCGCAGCTCCTTCTTCAGGTCGCGCACCTCGTCGCGCAGACGCGCGGCGAGCTCGAACTGCAGCTGCTCGGCGGCCGTGTGCATCTGCTCGCTGAGCTGGCGGATCAGGTCGGCGAGGTCCTGCGCCGGAAGCCCGGCCCTGAGGATCTCCTCGTGGCGCTTCTCCGCCTCGGCGGCGTCGGCCATGGGCACCCCGAGGTGCGTGTTGCCGGCCTTGCCCGCGTTGCGGTAGCCGCCGGCGAGCAGGGTCTGGGTATCCACGTCCTCCTTGGCGAGCATGTCGTTGACGTCGCTGATCTTCTTGATGAGCGGCTTCGGGTCGATGCCGTGCTCCTTGTTGTAGGCGATCTGCCTGGCGCGGCGGCGTTCGGTCTCGTCGATCGCCTTGTGCATGGCGTCGGTGACCTCGTCGGCGTACATGATGACCGTGCCGGACACGTTGCGCGCCACGCGGCCGATGGTCTGGATGAGCGAGCGGTACGAGCGCAGGAATCCTTCCTTGTCGGCGTCGAGGATGGCGACGAGCGACACTTCGGGCAGATCGAGGCCCTCGCGCAGCAGGTTGATGCCCACGAGCACGTCGATCTTGCCTTCCCTGAGCTCGCGCAGCAGCTCCACGCGCCGCAGCGTGTCGACGTCGGAATGCAGGTATTCCACCTTGATGCCGCGTTCGAGCAGATAGGCGGTCAGATCCTCCGCCATCTTCTTGGTGAGCGTCGTCACCAGCGTGCGCTCGTTCCTGGCCACGCGGTCCTTGATCTCGGCGAGCAGGTCGTCGATCTGCCCCTCGACCGGGCGCACCTCGACCTTCGGATCGAGCAGGCCCGTCGGACGGATGATCTGCTCGACCACGCCGTCCGAGAGCCCCAGCTCGTAGTCGCCGGGCGTGGCGGACAGGTAGACGGTCTGTCCCACGCGATCCAGGAACTCCGGCCACTTGAGCGGGCGGTTGTCCATCGCGGACGGCAGACGGAATCCATGCTCGACGAGCGTGCGCTTGCGCGACGCGTCGCCTTCGTACATGGCGCCGATCTGCGGGACGGTGACGTGCGACTCGTCGATGACCAGCAGGAAGTCGTCGGGGAAGAAGTCCAGCAGCGTGTGCGGCGGCGTGCCCGGCGCACGGCCGTCGAAATGCCGCGAATAGTTCTCCACGCCGGAGCAGACGCCCACCTGCGTGAGCATCTCCAGATCGTAGGTGGTGCGCATGGTCAGACGCTGCGCCTCCAGCTCCTTGCCCTGCTTCTTGAGCTCGGCGACGCGCTGGTCGAGCTCCTCCTTGATGGACCTGAGCGCGCGCTCCATGCGCTCCGGTCCGGCGACGTAGTGGGATGCCGGGAAGATGTGGACTTGGCTTTCGTGCGCGATCTCGTCGCCGGTGAGCGGATGCAGCGTGGAGATGCGGTCGATCTCGTCGCCGAAGAACTCGATGCGCACGGCGAGCTCCTCGTACACGGGAATGATCTCCACCGTGTCGCCGCGCACGCGGAACGTGCCGCGCGTGAAGGCGATGTCGTTGCGCTTGTACTGCATGTCGACGAACTTGCGCAGCAGCTGGTCGCGGTCGATCTGCTGGCCTTCGCGCAGCAGCAGCATGCGCCCGGCGTACTCCTCGGGCGTGCCGAGGCCGTAGATGCACGAGACGGTCGCCACGACCACGCAGTCGCGGCGCGTCAGCAGGTTCGCCGTGGCCGCGTGGCGCAGACGCTCCACGTCGTCGTTGATGTTCGAGTCCTTCTCGATGTACGTGTCGGTCTGCGGGATGTAGGCTTCCGGCTGGTAGTAGTCGTAGTAGCTCACGAAGTAGCTGACGGCGTTGTCGGGCATGAGCTCGCGGAACTCGGCGCACAGCTGCGCCGCCAGCGTCTTGTTGGGCTCGATGATGAGCGTGGGGCGCTGCAGCCGCTCGATGAGCCATGCGGTCGTCGCGGTCTTGCCGGTGCCGGTGGCGCCCATGAGCACGACGTCGTTCTCGCCGTTCTCGATGCGCGTCGCCAGCTCCTCGATGGCCTGCGGCTGGTCGCCGGACGGCTTGTACGGCGACTTGACGACGAACGGCTTGTTCGTGCGCTCGATGTTGAAGCCCATCGCATCTCCTGCTCCGCGCTATGCCGCGCTGTTCCCATCCTGCTCGGCGCCGCATCCGGCGATCCAATCGGCATACAGCCTATCAACCTGTGCGAACATTTGTTCTAGAGGCTGCGTAGAATCGACGACGACGTTCGCGATCTCCTCGCGCTCCTCGCGCGTGGACTGATGCCTGATGCGATCCTCGGCCTGCTGCCGCGTCATGCCGCGCGACGTCTCCATGCGCACCACACGCACGTCTTCCGGGGCTTCCACCGTGACGATGCTGTCGAACTCGAACGGCATGGCATCGAGCACTTCGGCCAGCAGCGGCACGTCATGCACCACGACGATCGGCCGGTCCCCCGCAGCCATGACGGCGTTCGCCTCGCGCCAGCGCGCCTCGTCGTAGATGAGCGGATGCTCGATCGCATCCAGCCGTTCGCGCGCGTCCGGCGCGGCGTCCGCGCCGAAGACGTGCTCGGCCATCCATGCGCGGTCGAGCGAGCCGTCCTCGCCGAGCGCATCCGGGCCGAACGCCTCCGCGATCCGCGGCAGCGCCGCTCCCCCGGGCGCGGTGATCTCGTGCGCGATCGCATCGTAGTCGATGTGCGCCGCGCCCAGCTCCCGCAGCCGCGCCGCCACCGTGCTCTTGCCGGCTGCGATGCCGCCGGTCAGTCCCACTCGAATCATCATGACGCCCATTGTGCCACGCGATCCGGCAGCGTGCCGACTGCCGCCGGTCATTGCCGACTGCCCCGAACACGATCGTTCCAACCTGCGTGGCCCGCAGCGCAGCTTGGGACGATCATGCCGAAAACAGGCCTCCAGCATAGCCATTCCCAGACCATTCGTCACGGGGATCGGAGGATGCAGGCCACGGAGATGCCTGCGCGCGTGACACATCAACGGCAGACGGCGAACTGCGAGCATGTAGGCGAACTGCCATGCGGGCGGCAGACGCGGACAACGCAAAAGGACCCGCCCGCACGGAAAACCATGCGGAGCGGGTCCTTGAGTCAGCCGATTCGCTGGCGAATCATGCCATCAGCGAAACGAGTCGCCGGTCGGGCTCACTTGCCCTGGCCGAGCAGCTGGTCGCGCAGGGCGGCGAGCTGGTCGGAGTCGGCGAGGGTGCCGGTGGAAGTGCTCTCGGAGGAGTAGTTGGACACCTCTTCGACCTTCTCTTCCTTCGGGGCCTGGCCGTCCTCGGCGGCGGAGGCGGCGGCGTTCTCGCGCTCCTTGGCCACGAACGCCTTGTGCTGCTCCCACAGATCGTGGGCGGCCGCGTACTGGGACTCCCACTCCTCGCGCTGCTTCTCGAAGCCGGGGATCCACTCGTTGGTCTGCGGATCGAAGCCTTCGGGGTACTTGTAGTTGCCCTGCTCGTCGTACTCGGCCGGCATGCCGTACAGCGCCGGATCGAAGTCCTCGGAGGCCGGGTCGACGGAGTCGTTGGCCTGCTTGAGGGACAGAGAGATGCGGCGACGATCGAGATCGACGTCGATCACCTTGACGAACACCTCTTCGCCCGGCTTGACCACGGTCTCCGGGTTCTCGACGTGACGGTTGGCAAGCTCGGAGATGTGCACCAGGCCCTCGATGCCGTCCTCGACGGAGATGAACACGCCGAACTGCACGATCTTGGTGACCTTGCCCTTGACGATCTGGCCGGGGACGTGGGTGCGGGCGAAGCGCTGCCACGGATCCTCCTGGGTGGCCTTGAGCGACAGGGAGATGCGCTCGCGGTCCAGATCGACGTCCAGCACCTCGACGGTGACCTTGTCGCCGACCTTGACGACCTCGGACGGGTGATCGATGTGCTTCCAGGACAGCTCGGAGACGTGGATCAGGCCGTCCACGCCGCCAAGATCGACGAACGCGCCGAAGTTGACGATGGAGGACACCACGCCCTCGCGGATCTGGCCCTTCTTGAGCTGCGAGAGGAAGGTCTCGCGCACCTCGGACTGGGTCTCCTCGAGGTACTGGCGGCGGGACAGAACCACGTTGTTGCGGTTCTTGTCGAGCTCGAGGATCTTGGCCTTGATCTTCTGGCCGATGTACGGGGAGAGGTCGCGCACGCGACGCATCTCGACGAGGGAGGCCGGCAGGAAGCCGCGCAGACCGATGTCGACGATGAGGCCACCCTTGACAGCTTCGATGACAGTGCCTTCGACAACGCCATCGGCTTCCTTGATCTTCTCGATGTCGCCCCACGCGCGCTCGTACTGGGCACGCTTCTTGGAGAGGATCAGACGGCCTTCCTTGTCCTCCTTGGTGACGACAAGGGCCTCGATGGTGTCGCCGACCTCGACGACCTCATCGGGATCGACGTCCTTCTTGATGGAAAGCTCGCGGGAGGGGATCACACCCTCGGTCTTGTAGCCGATGTCCAGGAGGACCTCGTCGTGATCGATCTTGACGACGGTACCCTCGACCAGATCACCATCGTCGAAGTTCTTGATGGTGGAATCGACTGCCTTGATGAAGTCCTCTTCGGTGCCGATGTCGTTGATGGCGACCTTGGTGACTTCAGTGTTGTTTTCTGCCATGTAGATATATGGTTTCTCAATAGATGGGTGGATATTACTCGATCTTCAGTTATGGGCGCGCATGCCGCAGCACACGCGAAATCCAAGGATACCGGCAGGCGTGGCCAAAATCCAGCCGGAGGCCGTCCGCGACACGCCCGGATTACGCGCGCGGCGAGACCAGGGAGCGCTCGGCGATGCCCACGAGGTTCGACAGCAGCATCGCGCGGGTCATCGGCCCCACGCCACCGGGGTTGGGCGTATAGGCGGACGCGACCTCGTAGCAGGCCCTGTCCACGTCGCCCCTGATGCGGTAGCGGCCGGCCTGCTCGTCCCACACGCGGCTCACGCCGACGTCCACCAGCACCGCGCCGGGCTTGACGCATTCGGGCTTCACGAACCCCGCGGATCCCATCGCCGCGACGATCACGTCAGCCCGGCGCATGTGATCCTCCACGTCCACGGTCCGCGTGTGGCACAGCGTGACCGTGGCGTTGACCTCGCGGCGCGACAGCAGCAGGCCGATCGTGCGGCCGACCGTGATGCCGCGGCCCAGCACGCAGACCTCCTTGCCCTTCAGGTCGATGCCGTAGGCGTCCAGCAGCGCGAGGACGCCGCTGGGCGTGCACGGCAGGGGCGTCGTGATCTCGCCGCTGGGGTGCAGCACCAGCTCGCCGAGGTTGTACGGATGCATGCCGTCGGCGTCCTTGCGCGGGTCGATGAGGTCGATGATCGCGTTCCCGTCGATGCCTTCGGGCAGCGGCAGCTGCACGATGTACCCGGTGCAGGCGGGGTCCTCGTTGAGTTCGCGCACGGCGGCGGCGACGTCGGCGAAGCTCGCGTCGGCGGGCAGCTCGCGGCGGATGGAGGCGATGCCCACCTCCGCGCAGTCGGCGTGCTTGCCGGCCACGTACTTGAGCGAGCCGGGGTCGGAGCCCACCAGCAGCGTCCCCAGCCCCGGGACGACCCCCTGATCCTTCAGGCGCGCGACCCGTCGCGACAGGTCCTCCTTGATCCGCGCCGCGGTCAGCTTCCCGTCGAGTCTGAGTGACATGCCAAGTTTCTCCTGTTCGCTTTGCCGCACGTTGTAGGCTATCGTGAATACCAGTCAATATCGTGAATACCAGTCAATGAGGAGAGCCGGACAAGTCATACCGTGCGGAAGGAAACCCCATGAAATCAGTATCTCGTCGAATCGCGCGAGCCGTCGCGGCGGCGGCCGGCATCGTGGCCCTGGTCTGCACGTCCGCCTGCGGCGCGCCGTCCTCCGCGCAGACCTCCCCCACGACCACCGACGCCTCGTCGTCGGCGCAGTCGGAGCCGATCGAGGTGGTCGCCTCGATCAACCAATGGGGGTCGCTCGCCGAGCAGATCGGCGGCGACCGCGTGAGCGTCACCTCCATCCTCGCCTCCAGCAACGTCGAGGCGCACGACTTCGAGCCGCAGACCTCCGACGTCGCCAGGATCTCCAAGGCGAAGGTCGTGGTCGCCAACGGCGCGGGATACGACGCGTGGGCCACGAAGGCCGTCACGAAGGACATCGCGCTGGTCACGGCCGCGGAGAACGTGGGCGCGTCCGACGGCGACGACCCGCACCTGTGGTTCTCCAAGGACGCGCGCAACGCCATGGCCCAGGAGCTGGCCGACACCTACGCCAAGATCCAGCCCGAGAACCGCGACTACTTCCAGGAGCGTCTGAAGGACTGGCAGTCGGAGGAGCAGAAGCTCGAGCAGACGATGTCCGAGTTCTCCGGCACGCACAAGGGCGCCACGTACGCGGCCACGGAATCGGTGGCCAAGTACCTGCTCGCCGATCTGGGCCTCAAGGACGTGACCCCGAAGGGATACGCGCAGGCCGCCGCCAACGAGTCCGAGCCCGCCCCGGCGGATCTGAGCGAGATGACCACGCTCATCGAGGCGCGTCAGGCCGACATGGTGATCAACAACCCGCAGGAGACCTCCGACGCCACGAACATGGTCACGGGCGTGGCGCACAAGAGCGACGTGCCGGTGGTGGACGTGACCGAGCAGATGCCGGACGGCCAGAGCTCCCTGACCGACTGGATCACGGCGCTGGTGAAGACCTTCGACGAGACGCTCGCCGGGGCCGCCGAGGCCTCGGCATCCGCGTCCGCCGACGCGGCGCGGTCGGGATCGGCGACGGCGTCGCCCACGGACACGCCGCCCGACCCGGGCAAGTAGGGCGCGCGAACGGCGAACGAGCGGGGTTCCCGGCCGACAGGTCGGGGACCCCGCTCGTAAATGAGAACGATTGTCATAAGCTTCTGCCATAATCCGTGCCGGTACCCACGCATGAGCGAACACGACCCGAAGGGAGGACGCGGATGGACGACTGCATCGTCTTTGACGACGCCGCGGTGGCGCGGGGAGGCACGCGGATCTGGCAGCACGGCACCTTCTCGATCGAGACCGGGAGCGTCACCGCGATCGTCGGCACGAACGGCACCGGCAAGACCACGATGATGCAGGTCGAGCTCGGGCTGATCCCCCTCGCCGCCGGCCGCGTCACCGTGCTCGGGGAACCCGCGGGCAGGGCCAACGACCGCATCGGCTACGTGCCGCAGAGCTACACCGACGACATCGACTCCTCGCTCACCGCCGAACAGTCGGTCCTGCTCGGACTGACCGGCACCAGGTTCGGCATCCATCCGGTCACCCGCGCGCAGCGCGCCAAGGCGCGCGAGGCGATGCGCTTCGTGGGCGTGGAGGACAAGGCGAGGATGCGGCTCTCCCAGCTCTCCGGAGGTCTGCGCCAGCGCGTGGCCATCGCGCAGGCGCTGGTGTGCGACCCGCAGCTGCTCATGCTCGACGAGCCTCTGGCGAACCTCGACCTGGCGAGCCAGCGCTCGGTGGTGCACGTGCTCGCACGGCTCAACCGCGAGCTCGGCACGACCATCCAGGTGGTGGCGCACGACCTCAACATGCTGCTGCCCATCCTCACCGGCGCCGTCTACCTGCTCGACGGACACCCCCACTACGCCGCCATGGACGACGTGCTCGACTCGACGCTGCTCACGCACCTGTACGGCACCAGGGTGCAGGTCGTCACCACGCCGCAGGGCGACATGTTCGTCACGCCGAACGCCCTCGACGAGCGCGACGGCGCGGTCCCGGACACCCATGACGTGGAGGAGGTGGCCGAGTTCCACGACCACGACCACCACGGACGCCAGCACACCGATCCCAAGGAGGTCGCATGATCCGCTTCGCCTTCGATCCCGCATGGACGGAGACGATCTCCGCCCCGTTCATGGTCAACGCCTTCGCGGCCGGCGTGTGCATCGCGCTCGCCGCGGGCGTGATGGGCTACTTCACCATCGCCCGGCACTCCACGTTCGCGGCGCACGCCCTCGCCCACATCGGACTGCCCGGCGCGACCGGCGCGGTGCTGCTGGGACTGCCGGTCTCCGCGGGGCTCGGCGCGTTCGCGCTCGGGGGCGCGCTGGTGATCGGCGCGCTGGGCAAGCGCGCCTCGCAGCGCGAGATCGCCACCGGCACCGTGCTCGCGTTCGCCACCGGCATGGGCCTGTTCTTCGCACGGCTGTCCTCGCAGGCGTCGGCGCAGATGCAGTCCATCCTCTTCGGCTCGATCATCACGATCACGGACGGCCAGATCAGGGGCTTCATGGTCTTCGACGCGGTGCTGCTCGCCGTACTGGCGGTCGTCTACCGCCCGCTGCTGTTCAGTTCGCTCGACGAGCAGGTGGCACGCGCCAAGGGCGTGCCGGTGGGCGCCATGAACCTGGTGTTCATGGCGATGATGGCCGGCGTGATCACGATCGCGGTGCCGGCGGTGGGCACGCTGCTCATCTTCGCGCTGGTGATCACCCCCGCGGCCACCGCGAACATCGTCACGGCCTCACCCTTCGCCGCCATGGCCACGGCCACGCTGATCTGTCTGGCGTCGATCTGGGGCGGACTGGTACTGGCGGCCATGTTCCCGGTGCCGCCGAGCTTCGTGATCGTGACGATCTCCACGCTGTTCTGGGCGGTCGCCAAGGCGATCGAGGCACTGCGCCGCTGAACGACCGGAGCCTGCGGTCAGAGCGCCGCCCCGGGAATCCCGGAGGGATTCCCCACAAGCGCGCTGGCGATGGCGGCGACGCCCTCGCCGCGGCCGGTGAACCCCATGCGGTCCGTGGTGGTGGCGGTGAGCGACACTCGGCATCCCGCCGCCGCGGACAGCGCCTCCTCGGCCTGCCGGCGCCGCGCGCCGATGCGCGGCCTGTTGCCGATGACGCAGACCGATGCCGACGCGGGAACGAATCCGTGGGCGCGCAGATGGTCCGCGGTGCGCTCGAGCATCGGCAGCCCGTGCATGCCGGCGCCGAGGGAGTCCTCCCCCACGCCGAACAGCGTGCCGATGTCGCCGAGTCCCGCGGCGGACAGCAGGGCGTCGATCAGCGCGTGCACCGCGACGTCGCCGTCGGAGTCGCCTTCCACGCCCTCGCCCTGACCGTCCCAGCGCAGGCCGGCCATCCACAGCTCCCGCCCGGCGCCGTCCGGCGCGAAGCGGTGCGCGTCGAAGCCCTGGCCGATGGACGTGCCGCCGCCCATGAGACGCCCGCTCAGCGCTTCTTCTTGGAGCTCTCGAGGCGCGCCAGCGTCTCGGAGGCCGGCTCCTCGGGCGCGAGCGTGTGATGCTTGTCGTCGCCGGGCTGCGGGGCCTCGTAGCCGAGGTTGACGTCGAGCAGACGCTGCGCGGTAGGCTCGTCGAGCTTTTCGGACAGGGCGATCTCGCTCGTCAGGATGGAACGCGCCTTGGTGAGCATGCGCTTCTCGCCGGCGGACAGTCCGTGCTCGTCCACGTCGCGCTGGGCGAGGTCGCGCACCACCTCGGCGATCTTGTTGACGTCTCCGGTCGCGATCTTCTCCACGTTGAGCTTGTAGCGGCGCGACCAGTTCATCTCCTTCTCGACGATGGGGGTGCGCAGGATCTCGAACACCTTGGCCACCTCGTTGGCGTCGACGATGTCGCGCACGCCGACCTTCTTGGCGTTCTCCACGGGGACGTTGATGACCAGTCCGTCGGACGAGAGCACGGACAGCTGCAGGTATTCCCTGGTCACGCCCTTGACGGTCCGCTCGGTGATGGCCTCCACCTTCGCCGCACCGTGCCGAGGATAGACAACCATATCGCCGACTTTGTAATCCATGAGCCCTCCGCCGAAGCAAAATTTACACAAAAAACTGGAATGATTATGCCAGCGGGGGTGGACTTGGGACGTTCCGCGGCGATCGGGGACACGGCTTGCCGTCGGTTTGCCGTCTCTTGCCTCGGACGTTGTAGACTCACATTATGAGCACTGCAATTCATCCAGCAAACATGCATCCGCTCCCCGTGGACTACGCCGTCCTCGACAAGGTGAGCAACGCGAAGCACTTCAACCCGCACAGCGTGCTGGGAGGCCATCTCATGGACGGCAACGACGCCGGCCAGGTGACCGTCCGCGTGCTGCGCCCCCTGGCCAAGTCGGTCACCATCGTCACGCTCGACGGCGAGTACGCGACCTACCACGAGTTCAACGGCATCTTCACCACCGTGGTGCCGGCCGTGCGCAACGAATACGGCTGGGCGGTCCCCGACTACCGCGTCAGGACCGACTACGGCGAGGGACCCGTCGTCGAGGACGATCCGTACCGCTACATGCCCACCGTGGGCGACATGGACATGTACCTGTACGGCGAGGGACGCCACGAGCGCCTGTGGGAGATGCTCGGCGCGCACGTGCTGCGCTACGACGACCCGATGGGCAGCGAGTCCGGCGAGCCCGGCAGGCCGGTGACCGGCACGGCGTTCGCCGTGTGGGCCCCCAACGCGAAGGCCGTGCGCGTGGTGGGCGACTTCAACGGCTGGAACGGCATCCGCCACGGCATGCGCGAGCTCGGGTCCTCCGGCGTGTGGGAGCTGTTCGTCCCCGGCGTGGCCGCGGGCGCCCGCTACAAGTACGAGATCCTCAACGCCAACAACGAATGGAAGCAGAAGGCCGATCCGCTGGAGCGCTCGCACGAGATCCCGCCGGCCACGGCGTCCATCGTCGTCGACTCGACGCACGAATGGGGCGACGACGCCTGGATGGCCCGCCGCGCCCAGACCGATCCGCATGCGGGCCCCGTCTCCATCTACGAGGTGCACGCCGGCAGCTGGAAGCAGGGACTGAGCTACCGCGACATGATCGACGAGCTGGTCCCCTACGTGAAGAAGATGGGCTTCACCCACGTGGAGTTCCTGCCGCTCGAGGAGCATCCGTTTACCGGGTCGTGGGGATACCAGGTCACCGGCTACTACGGCGTGGACTCCCGCTTCGGCGATCCGGACGACTTCAAGGCGCTGGTGGACGCCTTCCACCGCGCGGGCATCGGCGTGATCATGGACTGGGTGCCGGCGCACTTCCCCAAGGACGACTTCGCGCTCGGCCGCTTCGACGGCACGCCGCTGTACGAGGACCCCGATCCGCTGCGCGGCGAGCACCCCGACTGGGGCACCTACGTGTTCAACTTCGGACGCAACGAGGTGCGCAACTTCCTGGTGGCCAACGCCAGCTTCTGGCTCGACGAGTACCACATGGACGCCCTGCGCGTGGACGCCGTCAGCTCGATGCTCTACCTCGACTACAGCCGCGAGGCCGGGCAGTGGAGGCCGAACATCTACGGCGGCCGCGAGAACCTGGAGGCCATCGACTTCCTCAAGGAGGCCACCGCCACCGCGTACAAGAACAACCCCGGCATCATGATGATCGCGGAGGAGTCCACCGCCTGGCCGGGCGTCACCGCGCCCACGGACGCCGGCGGCCTGGGCTTCGGGCTCAAGTGGAACATGGGCTGGATGCACGACACGCTCGCCTACCTGCACGAGACGCCGATCAACCGCCAGTACCACCACAACGAGATCACGTTCTCCATGGTGTACGCGTACTCGGAGCACTACGTGCTGCCGATCAGCCATGACGAGGTGGTGTACGGCAAGGGATCGCTGTACGGCAAGATGCCGGGAGACGACTGGCAGAAGTACGCCGGCGTGCGCGCGCTGTTCGCCTACCAGTGGGCCCACCCGGGCAAGAACCTCACCTTCATGGGCAACGAGGTGGCCCAGTGGGGCGAGTGGGACTACGAGAGCTCGGTGGACTGGGACGCCCTCGAATGGCCGGACCACCGCGGCGTGCAGAAGCTCGTGGCCGATCTCAACGCGTTCTACCGCGCCACGCCGGCGCTGTGGAGCCAGGACTTCGACCCGGCGGGCTTCCAGTGGCTCACCTCCGACGACGCCCAGCACGACACGCTGAGCTTCATGCGCGTGGGCAAGGGCGGCGAGGAGCTCGTGGTGGTCGTCAACTTCTCCGGCAGCGCGTGGCAGGACTACCGGGTCCCGCTGCCGCACGGCGGCAAATGGGTGGAGGTCTTCAACACCGACGCCAAGGAATACGGCGGATCCGGCATCAGCAACGACGACGTGGTGGCGGAGAAGGGCGAGTTCCATTCGCGCGGCTGGTCCACGAAACTCACCGTTCCCGCACTCGGGGCACTATTCTTGAAGCCGGAACAGTGAGTGACGGGCGTCCCGCTCCGGCGGGACGCCTCCCGAGACAGTAAGGCATCCAACAACGATGATCAGAACCGCAAACAGCCAGCGTGAGTCCCATGTCGTGCTCGTGGTGGAGGACGAGCCCACGCTGGCCACCGCGATCGCCCAGCGACTGACCTCCGAGGGCTGGACAGCGCGCGTGGCGTCGGACGGCGCCAGCGCCGTGCAGGCGGCCTCCCAGCTCCGGCCGGATCTGGTGATCATGGACATCATGCTGCCGGTCATGGACGGGCTCGAGGCCACCAAGCGCATCGTGGCCGAGCGCCCCGTGCCGGTGCTCATCCTCACCGCGCGCGACGACGAGGCCGACAAGGTCATCGGCCTGGGGGCCGGCGCCGACGACTACATGACCAAGCCGTTCTCCATGCGCGAGCTCATCGCCCGATGCAAGGCGCTGCTGCGCCGCGTGGAGCGCGCCAAGGTGATCGCCAAGAACGCCGAGAACGAGAAGCTGCTCGACTTCGGCTCCCTGGTGATCGACCCCGCACAGCGCGTGGTGACGCTCGACGGGTCGGAAGTGCATCTGACCCCCACCGAGTTCGACCTGCTGGCCACGCTCGCGCGCAAGCCGAAGTCGGTGCTGACCCGCGAGAAGCTGCTCGAGGAGGTCTGGGACTGGGTGGACGCCTCCGGCACGCGCACCGTGGACAGCCACGTCAAGGCGCTCCGCCACAAGCTCGGCTCCCAGCTCATCCGCACCGTGCACGGCGTGGGCTACGCCTTCGAGCCGCCGGCCGCGCAGGGGAAGCAGGCATGACGCACGGCAACGGGGGCGACCGACGCGAAAGCGACCGCCCCATCGGCCGGTTCTCGTCGCTGAAGATCGAGCTGGGGACCCTCATCGTCATCGCCACGGCCATCGCGTTCGTCATGGCGTGGTTCCTGCTCAAGGTCGGATGGAGCGGCTGGCTCGCCATGCCGCTCACCCTCGCCGTGGCGCTGGGCATCACCTACGCGTTCTCGCGCGGCATGACCGCCCCGCTGCGTCAGATCCGCGACGCGGCCGAGGCCATGGCCGCCGGCGACTACACGGTGCGCGTGGACGAGGACGCCACCCGGCGCAACGACGAGATCGGGCAGCTCGCCCGGTCGTTCAACGAGATGGCGGGAGAGCTGCAGCACGCCGACCAGATGCGCCGCGACATGGTGGCCAACGTGAGCCACGAGCTGCGCACGCCGGTATCCGCGCTGCAGGCCATGGTGGAGAACATGGCGGACGGCGTGACCGACCCCACGCCCGCCAATCTGGAGGGCATCCTCAACCAGACGCACCGGCTGAGCGACCTCATCGCGTTCCTGCTCGACCTGAGCCGCATGGAGGCGGGCGCCGCCAGCCTGAACGTCGAGCGCTTCGACTTCGCCGACTTCCTGGACGAGACCGTCGAGCCGCTGGAGATCGCGGACGGCGGGCACGCGCACGACATCCGCCTCGACGTGCCGGCGGGTCTGATCATGGAGGGCGACCAGGACCGCCTGCGCCAGCTGTTCACGAACATCATCGGCAACGCGCTCAAGCACTCCCCCGACGGCTCCGCGGTGCTCATCGAGGCACGCGAGGACGAGCAGCACGGCACCATCGTGACGAACGTGGTGAACTACGGCTCGCAGATCGATCCGGCGGCCCGCTCCGACATCTTCCGGCGCTTCGTCAAGGGCAAGACCGGTCCGGGCACCGAATCCGGAGGCACGGGACTCGGCCTGTCCATCTCGCGCTGGGCGGCGCAGCTGCACGGAGGCACCGTCGACGTGGTGGACGACGAGCGCGGCGCGGACTTCGAGGTCATCCTGCCGAAATACCACACCGCGTGACCGACACGGCCCCGGGTCGCGGCGTATGCGCCAGCGCGAACGCCGCGACCACGCGCCCGCCGGCGCGCTCCACCGCACGCGCGCACTGCACGACGGTCGCGCCGGTGGTGACGATGTCGTCCACCAGCACCACGGACCGCCCGCGCAGCGCACGCCCCGGCCGCTGCGCGATGCCGCCGTCCAGACGCCGACGCCTGGACCTGACGTCCGACGCCTCCACGGATTTCGCGTTCACGCCGCGCACCGCGAGCGCCTCGCTGACGACCGCTTCCCCGCCGCCCCTCACGATGGCCGCCCGCACCGCCTCGGCGAGCGGACGCACGTGCACGCGGCCGCGCCGGCGCACGGACCGCGGCGACGAGGGAACCGGGACCACCAGCACCGCATGACGTCCCAGATCCCCCGATGACATCCGATCGACCCGCGCCGTCCAAGGCGGAAGTCCCGCGCCGCAGGCGTCCGCGACGCAGCGTTCCATGGCCTGCGCGAAGACACGGTCCAGCTCCACGTCGTCGTGGTCCTTCCATGCCAGTATCGCCTGCCGCGCCGCGCCTCGGTATTCGGCGCACGCATGGCACGGGAACGCCGTGCCGGGCACGCGCCATGACCGGCGCTCCGCGAACGTCGCGCGGCAGGCGGGGCACAGCGTCTCGTCCGGACGATCGCATCCGGCGCAGCCGCGCGGCAGCAGCAGGTCGCGGCATTCCGCCAGCCACGCGCCCGCCGCCGCGATCAGCCCGCCCATGTCCGGCTCCTCGCTCAGCGTCCGGAGCCGGACATGACCGCGAGCAGGCGGCGCACCACCGCGATCGTGTCCTCCGGGCCGCGGACCCGCACCGGCATGGTGCCGGCCTGCGCGGCCGGATAGTCGTTGCCCGCGGGATCCATGCGGTCGCCGATGAAGATGATCTCGCCCACCTCGATGCCGAGCGTCGCCGCGAGCCCGCGCACCGCGGACCCCTTGTCCACGCCGCGCCCGGACACGTCGACGCTGGTGGAGCCGCCGGAACGGACCAGCAGATCGGGCAGGTCGGCGGCCACCGCGGCGCGCAGCGCGTTCTTCTTGGCGTTGTCCGGGTCCCACGCCTCCTTGGCGTCGACGGGGGCGTGCTGTCCCAGCGCGGAGAAGGTGATCTGGCTGCCGCGGTCCTCGATGCGTTCGCCCCAGACGTGCTCCTCCCACAGGCCCAGCTCGCGCGCGTGCGTCTCCAGCGACGCGATGGCCGCGCGCCGCAGCTCCTCGGGCAGGTCGTGGCGGTACAGGCATGTCCATCCGCCGGATTCGAAGCGGTAGTAGCGTGTGCCGGACGTCGGCATGAGATGCAGGCTGCCGCGATCGGCGCGGTCTCCGATGACGTCGAGGATCTGGCTGACGAACAGCTCGTAGCGGCCGCCGGAGATCACCGCGACCTGGGTCACGTGCGTCAGGGCGCAGAATGCGTCGGCCATGTCGTCGCGCATGGGCATCTTGGAACGCGCCAGCGTGTTGTCGAGGTCGAAGCACACGGCACGCGCCTTCGCGCCCATGGCGTCGAGATCGAGATCCGTCCACGAATCGGCAATGACGAAGGACATGGCACCTCCCGTGCGTCGCGTACGTCAGGACTGTGTGCACATCCTAGCATCAGCCCTCCGCATGCCGTGCCGGCCGACGTGCCGGGACGGCATGCGCGAGCGGCGGGATCACAGGCCCCAATCCGGGTCGATCTCCTCCGGCCTGCGCCCGTACTGCTCGGCGATGCGGGCCACGAGCTCGTCGCGGATGATGAACTGCAGCTCGGTGCGGTCGCGCGTCTCCATCTGGATCGGCAGACGGTAGAGCACGATGCGCGCGGGGATGCCGTGGCTGGCGGGAAACGCGCGCGACAGCATGTTCGGCTCGTCCTCCCACGGCGAGGGATCCGATGCGGGGACGTCCTCCACGGCGAACTGGATGGGCTGCACGAGCTCGGGCCACGCCTGTCCCAGACGCTTGAGCTGCGCCGCCACCATGTCGTCGAACATGCCCGATCGGGTGCGGTAGCGCGGCAGCCTCGTGCCGAACATCGGGCGGCGCGTGCCGCGTCCGTGGGTGTTGCGGTAGACCTTGCCCATCCAGGGCGGTGTGAACGACTGTCTCATGGCGACCACCCTAGTCGGACGGGATGATCGCTATCCGACCACCCCGGGTCGGGCGACGGCGCGCACGAGCGAACTCCGCGGCGTGAGCGCGGACGGCGCGAGGGACGCGACGGCGGCCACCTGCGCGGCGTCGAGCTGCGAACGGTGCGCGGACACGTTCCAGACCACCGCCGACGAGGCGTCGGTCAGACGCACCGCGGCCGTCTGCGCGCCGAGGTCGGACAGCGCCACGGCGACGCCGGCGCCGCCCGCCACCGTCAGCTCCCTGGACCCGATGGACCTGCCGGAGGCGTCGAACGCGTCGACGGTGACGACGGTCTGGTCGCCGGTCGCGTTGACCGCGTACAGCGTGCCGTCGGTCTGGTCCGGCACGGCGACCGCGGAGACGGTCGCGGCGGCACCGGCGCCGATCACGGCGAAGTCGGACTGCCCGCCCTGTCCTCCGCCGGCCGACGCCACGACGGCCGCCTGCACGTCCGCGTCCGCGTCGATCCGCACGCCGGTCGCGCCGGCGGGCGGCGTCCCGAGATCCACGACGGTCACCCGCTGCCCCTCGAAGTCGATCGCCGTGGCGTTCGTGGCGCCGTCCGCGCCGATCCATGAGACGGACGCATGTCCCCCCTGCTCGGCGTACATCAGGACCCTGGCGCCGATCGAGCCGGCGACGCCGGGGATCGCCAGCGTGCGGGACGCCGCCGCGGCGGCGGTCACGTAGTCGTTGCCCTGCGGCGTCAGCCCGTTCATCGCCGTCACCCGCACCAGCGCATCGACCGGCGTCTCGTTGCTGGACACGGTCACGTACAGCGCATCCTGCCCCGCCGCGGCGGCGGCCAGATCGACCGTCGACTCGCCGCGCGAGGCGACCGCGACGGTGCCGCTGACGGCGAGGCGGATCCGCCCCTGGGACGAGGTGCCCCATGCCTGCACGGTCACGGACGTGGCCTTGGACGAGGGGTTGGCCACCACGAGCTGCTGCGCCCAACCGGTCTGCGTGGCGGGCAGCAGGAAGGAGTGCGAGAACGCCGGGCTGACGCATCCCACGGCGGCCAGACCGCGCAGATCGCCCTGCGAGGCCCACGAGACGGTGGAGGAGGCCACACCGTTGCCGTCCTCGGACGCCAGCAGCTGCGTGGTCTGCAGCAGCGAGCCGTCGTTCGCGTCGCCGGACAGGACGCGCACCGCGGAGGCGTCCGTGGGATCGGCGTCCGCAAGCTCGCCGCGGTCGTCGCCGGAGAGCGTGGAGAGTGACGAGGCGTACACCGCGCCGAAGGCGGCGTAGCGGGACGACGAGGCGATGTCGCCCTCGCTGGCCCGGAACGCGCTGTCGCCGTACTGGGACGCGTCGGCGAGCGTCATGCGCGCCGGACAGTAGGATTCCACGAGCTTCTGGCTGACGGTCTGCTCCATGACGGACGAGGCGCGTCCGTCGGCGTCCACCGCGGACGGGGCCGGACGCGCCACGGCCATGGCCGCGACGAGCGACGCGAGCGCCACCGCCGAGACGGCGGCCGTGACGACCTTGCCGGGCGTCCATCCGGACCGGTTCGATCCGTCTCCGTGCCTCGATGTCATGCGCGCTCCCTTCCGCGGGTGCCGGGCACCGCCACCAGGCAGTACAGGCCGACCACCACTCCAAGACTCCATATCCACGTTCCGCGCCACGTGCTCGCCGACGCGGAGCGCTCGCCCGTCATGTCGATGCCCTGGGACGCGACGTCGCGCAGCGTGATGCGGAAGTACGTTCCGGTGCGTGCGCTGACCACGCTCTGCGTGCCCTCGCTGGCGGTGATGTTGGCCACGATCGCGTCGTACGGGGAATCGGCCTGCATCGCCTCGCCGTCGGCGACGACGTAGATGCCGCCCAGCCCCAGATCGCTCAGATCCTGGATGGCCGAGGAATCGCCGTTGGACAGCAGCCGCCCCAACGCGGCCCCGATGCGCTCGGTCTCCTCGTCCTGCGTCCCGGACGCGGCGACGACGCCGGACGCCGGGGAGACGTCGACGAGCTCGCCTCGGGCGGTGCGCATGACGGTGAACTCGACCACGGCCGACGACCGGGCGCTGACCGCGACGACGCGGTGCGAGGGATCCTGGTCGAGGTAGTCCACGGCGACCATGGGCAGGCCGGCGCGCGTCGTGCGCACGTCGGAGGAGGAGGCGTCGGCCATGCGCAGCAGACCGAAGCAGCCCCACGCCACGGCGCACACCGCCATGGCGACGGTCAGCACCGAACGGCCCATGCTGGCCCAGCGGCCCGCGGAGGCCGTTGCCGCGCCCGGGCCGGCGAGGGGACGGAACCTGCGCACGGCGGCGCCGCCGACCATGCAGACGCAGGCCAGCATCGCCATCATGGCCAGCGCGAAGCCGGGCAGCACCGATCCGGCCACGCGGCCGTCCACGTCCACGCCCACGGCCACGCGCGGCGAGAGCACGGCGAGCAGGAACCCGCATGCGCCGGCCGTCCACATCATCCTGGAGACGCGCAGCGTCATCGGCATGAGCAGCGCCACGACCGCCACCGCCACGACCAGTCCGACGCACACCGCCATGGCCAGCGCCGAGACCGCCTCGACGTGCAGCAGTCCGGACAGTCCGCCGGCGCCGGCGTCCCGGCCGAACGCCGCGAGCACGACGTCCGTCAGGCTCATGGCGCGCGGGGATCCGGTCGCCGCCGAGGACGGGACCAGGGCGTCGGCGAACAGCTGGCGCCACGAGCCGGAGCCGAAGCGCCGGACCGCTGCGGACAGCGTGGGGGCCAGCGTGAAGGCCGCGGGCAGCGGGATGAGCAGGAGCATGAGACGGTGCCTGCGCACCATGACGAAGAACGCGAGGAACGTGACCGCGAGCGGCAGGATCAGCTGGGGCTCGGCGTCCACGACGGGGATGAAGCACAGCGCGGCGAGCGCCGCCGACTGCACGGACGGCACCGGTCGGACGGGATCCTCGGTGAGGTACATGGCCACCGCGCGGTGGGTGAACGCGAAGGCCGCCGGCAGGAAGACCATCACGACGAGCATGGGAACGTCCGCGGAGCGGTACAGGCCCACGGCCATGGCGAGCGTGCCCCACATCAGTCCGCCGGCCACGCGGACCGGGTTGGAGCGGGTGAAGATGCCCGCCAGCGCCCAGAACGAGAGCGCGGCGGCGGGAGCGGCGGCCAGATAGATCATCGTTACCGCGGCCTGCACGTGGCCGAGGGTGACCACGGAGGCCACGCCCAGCACGAGGAGGAACGGCGAGGGAGGAGCCGCCGCGCCCAGTCCCGCTCCGTATCCGTACGACGTGGTCGCCGCGTGCCACAGCTGGCCGAGGGAGGCGCCGGTGGGCACGAGACGTCCGGAGGCGAGCTGTGCGCCGGAGAGCAGCGCGGGCAGCGTCCCTCCCATCGACGTCCACGCGCACGCGGTCATGACCACGGCCATAGCCGCCGCCCAGGCGAACCTGATGCGGCGCCGGGTGCGCAGATGCGCCTTGGCGAGCGGGCTGAGCAGCACGACGGAACGCTGCGAGGCGAAGGCGCGGCGACGTTCCTTCCACCGTGCGATCTGGGTATGGTTCGCCGTGAGCGCGCCCAGCCGGCCGAGCGTCGTGCTGCTCTGCCGCCCCACGCGGATCCTCGCCTTCGCGGCGCGGGGCAGGTTGACGAGCGCACGCCACGGCATGGCCAGCTCGCAGGCTCCCTCGTACGGACGCTTCCTGAACAGCAGGACGAAGAACATGACGAGTCCGTGCACGAGCAGCGCCAGCCATTGCGCCGGCCATGCGGCGAACGCCGTGTCGGTGATGCGGTAGCGCCACGCGGCGGTGATGCGGGCGAGATACGCATTGCCGGCGGCATCCTCCTGCACGGGGGCGCCGGCGCGCGTCCTCAGTCCCTCGAGCCGTGCCCTGCGGTGGGCCACCGCGGCGCGGGGCACCACCAGCACGCGGCCGCCGCCCAGGCATGCGCGGCGGCAGAAGTCGCGGGACTCCCCGAAAGTGGTCATCCACGGCGTGGTGCCGCCCATCGTGCGCCACACCTCCAACGGCACGAGCGCCCCCGCCAGGGACACGCAGAAGACGTCCTGACGGCCGTCGTACTGCTCCTGATCGGGCTCGCCGTCCACCACGAGCGAGACCACCCGGTGGCCGGATGCCGCGTACCCGCCCACGTCGTGCAGGACGGAACCGTCCCAGTCCAGCTGCTTGACGCCGATGACGGAGGCCGTCGGCACGTTGCGGTGCGCCTCGACCAGCGTCTCCAGACACCCGTCCGAAGCGGGGCGGGAGTCGTCGTGCAGAAGCCACAGGCTTTCCGCGGCCTCGGGCAGAGCGCTCTGCGCGATCGCTCTGGACACCGCGTCGCCGAAGGACGCCGCGCCCTTCACCGGCACGATCTGCACCTGCACCCGCGACGCCGCGTCGCCGGAACGGGACCGACGGATCCCCTCCGCCTCGACGAACGAGCGCAGCGGGCGTTCCGTCCCCCCGGTGCAGTCCGCCACCACGACCGTTCCCGGCAGCACGCGCTGGCGGAACACTGCGGCCATGGTCTCGCCGAAGAACCGCAGGTCCTCCTCCACGGTGACGACGGCGACGACCGACGCATCCACGTCCTGTCCCCGGCGCCCCAGCCCGCCGGACAGCACCGCCGTCAGCTCCCGCCGCACATCCGTGTCCGCTATGGTCTCCAAAGTCATGGCTCCAGTCTAAGCACAGCCCCGCGTACGTCGCGGCGGCCATCTTGCGCGCCTATGCGGCGCGGCCCTTGAGGCGTTCCTTCTTGTACCGGCGACGTTCGCGCTCGCTCATGCCGCCCCAGATGCCGAAGCGCTCGTCGTGCTCGATGGCCCACTGCAGGCACTGCTCCCGGACCTCGCACCGCTCGCACACGCGCTTGGCGTCACGGGTGGAGCCGCCCTTCTCGGGGAAGAACGCCTCGGGGTCGGTCTGGGCGCACAGCGCCCTGTGCTGCCACGAGAGATCGCCGTCGTCCCCGAACAGCCCCCATAGCCGAGCCAGCGCATCGTCGGAGGCGATATCGGCGGCGTCGTCGGAGGCGTCATCGAACACATTCCACATGCCGCCCTCCCATCGCCGGTCGATCGCCGGTTAGATTACACACGTGTGACTTGGGTTTTGTCAAATTTCGGACCACGTCAATACCGCGGTTCCGCGTCCCGATGTGCTACGCGGCGCGAACGCCCCGGACACCCGGTTGTGCCGTTACTGCGCAGGATTCCCCGCCCCCTTCATACGCGCGCGTCACGCTGTGTTATCAACACATGCAGAACGCAATCGCAGGAGGGAACATGACGCAACCATCGCAGCCGGGCGATCAGCAGGGCAATCCGCCGAGTTTCGTCCCCTCGGGAGCGCCGCGCCGCCAGTCCGCCGCACGCCCCCAGCCGGCACGCGCCAGCGTCCCGCCGAGCTTCTCCCCCGCTCCCGCCGCATCCCCGGCGCCGCGCGCCGTCCGTCAGGAGCGCCGCGTGGGCGGCTCGACCGGCAGGGTCCCCGCGCACGCCCTGCCGTCGGAGGGCACCGCGCACGCCGTCTCCGTCGGACCGTCCGCGTCCATGTCCCGGCAGCCCGCGGCGGGCGCCGCTGTCGCTTCCCCGTCCCGTCGCGGCGGCCCGCGCCGCCGCCGTCCGCTGCGCATCGCGCTGGCCGTACTGCTCGTCCTGGCGCTCGCGCTGGGACTGTCCGTCCTCTCCGCATGGCGCTGGGTGGACGGCCAGCTCAACCGCCAAGACATGCTCACCGGCAAGGCCAACACGCCGGCCCAGACGTGGCTCATCCTCGGGTCGGACGAGCGCGACGCCAACGACGGCACCGGCATCGTGGATCCCACCACCACCGGGTTCCGCACCGACACCATCCTCGTGCTCACCCGGCCGAAGTCCGGCCACGCCTCGCTGATCTCGATCCCCAGGGACTCCCTCGTCAAGGTCAACGGCAAGGACATGAAGATCAACGCGGCCGCGCAGGCCGGAGGATACCCCGCGCTCGTGGGGACCGTGGAATCGATCACCGGCATGAACGTGGACCACGTGGCGCTGATCCACTTCGGAGGGCTGCAGAAGGTGGTGGACGCCCTCGGCGGCGTGGACCTGTGCTACGACCGCACGGTGAACGACGAGAAGTCCGGCCTCAACTGGCAGGCGGGATGCCACACGGCGGACGGCGCCACGGCGCTCGCCTTCTCCCGCATGCGCTACTCCGACCCGAAGGGCGACTTCGGCCGCGCCGAACGCCAGCGCCAGGTCATCGGCGCCATCACGAAGAAGGCGGCGAGCGCGCAGACGCTCACCGACCTCGCGAAGGTCCGTTCGCTGGTGGAGACCGGTCTGGGCGCGCTGACGCTGGACGAGAACGCCGGCACGTGGTCGCTCGTCCAGATGGCCCTCGCCTTCCGCGACGCCTCCGGATCCGACGGCGTGAACGGCTCGGTGTACTGGACGAACGCCGACTACCGCGTCAGCGGCGTCGGGTCCTCGGTGCTGCTCGATTCGACGCGCAACACCGAGCTCTTTACGCAGTTGGCGAACGGCACGCACGCCCCGGGAACCGTCGGCGGCATGTGATCCGCGCGGAGGCGCGCCCCGCGTCCACGTTCGACCACCGTCCCGCCTCATTCGACCACGGCCCTTCGCGGTTTTGACCCGCGGGCGCATGCGACGCAGACTCGTCCCATGAAAGCCCGCCCCATGAATTCCCGGACCAGGCGCGAACGCCGCCATGACCCCGACCGCTCCGTCATGTTCTGGATGCTGATGAGCATGGCGGCACCCGCCTGCGCCCAGCTCGCGATGGCGGTGGCCATGGCGGCCGAGGGGCGCTGGACGTTCGCCGTGATGATGCTGCCCGGACTGATCGGATGCATCGCCTCGTTCATGCTCATGCGGGCGCGCAGGGTGCGGACGGACGAGCCGCGAACGACGTCCGTGACGGGCGACGACGCCGCTGGCCGCGCCGTGACGCCGATGCGGTCCCCCTCCTGGACCGACGTCATGGGATTCGGCGACGACGCGCTCTCGACGTGGAGGCGGACCGTCTCCCGCTGGCTGAGCGAACGTGAGCGCGCCGCCGTGCCGGGTCCGGTCTCGCAGCCCGCCGCCATCGGCATCGGCATCGGCGACGCGGATGCGGATGCGGACGGCATGGACGCGGGCGGGGCCTCCGCGCCCGTGGTGCGCTTCGACCTTGCCGCGCACGGCCCGCACGCGCTGGTGGCGGGCACCACCGGGTCCGGCAAGTCGGCGCTGCTGATCCAGTGGTGTCTCTCGCTCGCGGTCGCGCATCCCCCGTCCCGGTTGGTCATGGTGTTCCTCGACTTCAAGGGCGGCGCCACGTTCCGGGAGCTCGAACGACTGCCGCACGCCGTCGGATGCGTCTCCGACCTTGATCTCGACCACGCCGTACGCGCGCTGAACGCCATCGAACGCGAGCTCGAGCGCAGGGAGCGTCTGGTGGCCGAGGCGGGCGTGGGCCAGATGGACGACATGCCGGATCCGCCGGCGCGTCTGCTCGTGGTCGTGGACGAGTTCAACGCGCTGCGCGAACGTCTGCCCGACGCCGTGGGCAGGCTCACCCGGCTGGCGTCGCTCGGCCGGTCGCTGGGCATGAACCTCATCGCCTGCACGCAGCATCCCATGGGACAGGTGAACGCCGCGATGAAGGCCAACATCGCGCTGAACGTGTGTCTGCGCGTGCGCGACGCCCTCCAGTCCTCGGAGATGCTCGGCACCGGCGCGGCGGCGTCCATTCCCCCGTCCATGCCCGGCTACGGCTTCGGCTGCGACGGCGGCGAGGCCGTGCCGTTCCGCTGCGTGGGCGGCACCGACGTCGCGGCCGTGGTGGACGGGATCGTCGCCGCGGCCGCGACGTGCGAGCCGGAGCCCGTGCGGCGGCTGTTCAGCGCCCCGCTGCCTCGCACGCTGCCGCCGCCTCCGGCCGGACTCGAGCCGGAGGGCATGGCCATGCGCATCGGGATGTGGGACGACGGCGTGATGATCCGGCCGTGCGACCTGCCGTGGAGGGAGGGCGTCTCGATCATCGTCGCGGCGGGACGCTCACGGGGCAAGAGCACCGCGCTGGCCCGTCTTTCCCATGAGCTCGACCGTCTGGGGATCCCCTACGCCGAATCCCTCGACGACGTGCCGGCGTCGGCCGGCGCCGAGTCCGCCGGCCGACGCGTGCTGGTGCTCGACGACGCCGACGAGCTGCTGGACCCCTACGGCTCGGATCCACGGGCCGCGAGGCTCGCCGCGATGCTGACGTCGCGGTCGGTCACCGTCGTCGCCGCGGTGTCCTCCTGCAGGAGGCTGCCGGACGAGGACCGGTTCCCCGTGCGCATCGTCATGCCGACCGGCGACCGCGCCACGGACCTCATGGCGGGCATACCGGCGGCCGCGCTGGCGCAGCTGGGCGACGACGGTCACCGGATCGCGGGACGGGCGGTGCTGCTCGATCGGGGGTCGGCCCGCGTCGTGCAGCTGTGCCACGGGTGAGACCGCGACGGCGGACGGACCGTTGGGCCCTGGGCATGAGGGCCTTGAAAAGTCGGGCCATTCGTGCTTTGCTATCGTAAGAGCCCGGAGCGAGGGCCGGGCGTTGAACGTTGTAAGGAAGGCGACAGATGAGTAGTGCTTTTGACTGGCGAGCAAAGGCGGCTTGCCGCGACAAGGATCCCGAGCTGTTCTTCCCGGTCGGCAATACCGGCGCTGCCTATCAGCAGATCGAGGAGGCCAAGGCCGTGTGCCGCACGTGCAAGGTCATCGACGCGTGCCTGAAGTGCGCGCTCGACACCAATCAGGACTACGGCGTCTGGGGCGGTCTGAGCGAGGACGAGCGCCGCGCGCTCAAGCGCCGCGCCATGCGTGCCCGCCGTTCGCAGGCCATGCAGATGCAGGGCTGAGACGGACGATCGGACGGTGCCGGTGATGCCCGACATCGTCAGGACATACGGAGGAAGGCTCCGGGGACAATGCCCCCGGAGCCTTCCTCCGTATCGGGCCTCCGCGGAGAGCCCTACTGCTCCTGCGCCGCGCGAAGCTTCATGTCGAGGATGACGCGCGTGCCGCCTTCGCGCCGCGGCTCCCAGCGCACGGTACCGCCGAAGTCGTTGGTCACGAACGTGTTGATGATCTGCGTGCCCAGACCGGAGCCGGACGAGCGAGCCATGCCCTCGTGCGATTCGGCGTTGAGGCCGTTGCCGTCGTCCTCGACCACCACATTGAGCGTATTGCCGCCACGGCCCACCGAAATGGTCACATGGCCCTCCTTGCGGCCCTCGAAGCCATGCTCGATGGAGTTGGTCACCAGCTCGGTGAGCACGAGGCTCAGCGGCGTGGCGTCCTGCGCCGGCATCATGCCGAACTTGCCCATGAAGTTGATGTCGATGTGCTGGTCCTTGGCCACGGCAAGGTCGACGCTCAGACGCAGCAGGTTCGCGATGACCTTGTCGAAGTCGACGACCTCATCGGCGCTCTGGCTCAGACCCTCGTGCAGCACGGCGATAGTCTGGACGCGACGCTGGGCCTCCCCCAGCTCCTTCTTGACCTCCTCGTTCTTGGTGCGGCGCGCCTGCAGGCGAAGCAGCGCCGAAACGGCCTGCAGGTTGTTCTTCACGCGATGGTGGATCTCGGAGATCGTGGCATCCTTGGTCTGCAGCTCCTTCTCGCGGCGACGCAGCTCGGTGACATCGCGGCACAGCACGATGCCGCCCACGCGTCCCTTCGCGTCGTACAGCGGCAGCGAGCGCAGCGACACGGCGGAGCGGTTGGCGTTGAGCTCGGAGTCGACCGGCGCCTTGGCGGTGAGCACGAGCGGCAGCGTCTCGGGCACCGGATCGTTCTGGTGCAGCAGCGCCGTGCCGATCTCGGACAGGTACTGTCCCTGCATCACCTGGACCGAGCCGAGGCGGCGGAAGCAGCTGATGGCGTTCGGCGACGCGTAGCGCACGATGCCGTCGGCGTTGAGGATGATGAAGCCATCCGCCACGCGCGCGTTGTGGCGCTGGTTGAGCACCGAGTCCTTGTAGGGGAACTGGCCGCGGGGGATCATCTCGAACAGCTGCTTGCCTGCCTTGATGCTCTCGGACTCGTAGCGCCCGTTGGATTCGCGCGTCGCCATGTTGGTCTCGCGCACCACCAGTCCCAGCGTCTTGCCGTTGTGGCGCACGGGGGCGTACACGTCGCAGATGGTGTTGCGGCCCTGGGTGCGCAGGCGGGTGGAGCGGAACACGCCCTCCGAGCGCATGGCCTGGTCGAGCTCGGGGACCGATTCGTCCGGCGCGCCGCGTCCCACCACGTCGTCGAAGCGCAGCGACATCACGGTGGAGGGGCGGCACTGCTCGGCCACCACGTAGTTGCCGTCTCCGTCCTGCAGCAGCAGCATGAGGTCGGCGAAGCTCAGGTCCGCGATCACCTGCCAGTCCCCCACGAGATGGTGCAGCCATTCGCGGTCGTCGTCGGTCAGATCGGGTCGTGTCGCAAGGATGTGCGTGAAATCAGCCATGGTCCATAGTGTAGGTGACGGCCCGTATCGGCGGCGACGCCGCGGATTCCGGCGGGTCTCCGCTTCACTGCGGCGCGAAGTTACGCTATCGTAGGTTACGCAGGCGTAGGTTTGAGTGATGGGAGCGGCATGGCGACACGCAGCACGGCCGAGATCGAAGCGAAACGGCAGGCCGTCATCAGGGCCCGCGAGGAGCATCTGCAGGCCAAGGCGGACGCGGTGCGCGTGGGCGCGCAGGCGAAGGCCGAATCGATCCGGCTCAGGGCCGAGGAGAAGGCCAGCAGGGTCATCGCCAAGGCGGAGGCGCGCGCGGCGCGCATCGAGGGCATCGCCCCGGCCGAAGTGGAGCGCAAGGTGCGTCTCGACGTGCACGGACGCCCCAAGCCGCTGCTGCGCGGATGGATCCACGCCGTCGCCGCGCCGCTGTCCCTCGCCGCGGGCATCGTGCTCATCTGCCTCGCGCCCTTCGCCTCGCTCAAGTGGGCGTGCGCGGTGTTCATGACCTGCTCGCTGGTGCTGTTCGGCAACTCAGCCGCCTATCATCTGGGCGACTGGAGCCCCCGCGTCACGGACGTGCTGCGCCGCATCGACCACATGAACATCTTCCTGCTCATCGCGGGCACGTACACGCCGGTCTCGTTCGCGCTGCAGCCGTTCTGGCGCAACCTCATCGTCGGGGGCATGTGGGCGTGCACCGCCGTGGCGCTCGTCATCCACGTCATCTGGATCAACGCGCCGCGCTGGCTGTACACCCTCACGTACGTCGTGTTCGGCGTCTCCGGCGTGGCCTTCATGAGCCTGTTCTGGGTCTCCCCCGCGGCGGGGCCCGCCGTGGTGATCCTGCTGGCGTCCGGAGGCGCCTGCTACATCGCCGGCGCGATCGTCTACGCACTGCGCAGGCCGGACCCGTGGCCGCGCGTCTTCGGGTTCCACGAGATCTTCCATGTGGGCACCGTGGCCGGGTACGCGTGCCACATGGTGGCGATCTACATGGTGATCGTGCACCTGTGGTGACGCGGGGCCGTGGACGCACGGCGGCACGGCCCCGGATGCCCCCGTGCGTATGCGAATGGCGGACGACTCCGAAACGGGGTCGTCCGCCATTCGCATACGTACGGGGCCGTCACGGCCGCTGCGGCGCTCAGGCCTCCAGCGGCTTGGCCTCCTTGATCGTCACGGTGATCTCACGGCCGTTGGGCGCCTTGTAGGACACCTCGTCGCCCGCGTGCGCGCCGGTGATGGCGGCGCCGATCGGCGACTCCGGGCTGATGACCTCATGTTCGGTGGCCACGGCGATGTCGCGCGAGCCGAGCACGTAGGTCTTCTCGCGTCCGGCGAGCACGATGGTGACCACGGAGCCGTTGCCCACGGTGCCGGCCTTGGGGGCCTGCATGATCTTGGCGTTGCGCAGCTTGACGGTCAGCTCGTTGATGCGGCCCTCGTTCTTGCTCTGTGCCTCACGCGCGGCCTGATAGCCGCCGTTCTCGGACAAGTCGCCCTCGGCGCGCGCCGCCGCGATGCGCTCGGTGATCTCGTCGCGGTACTCGCCCTCGCGCCATGCGAGCTCCTGCTTGAGCTTGTCGTAGGCTTCCTGCGTGAGCAGGACGATCTTTTCCTCTGCCATATGCGTTCCCTTCGATGTACGGATGATGCACGGATGTACGCGGATGCCGGATGACGCGACGGCGCGACGCCCCGCGCCATCGCAAAAGGCGCCGGACGCGTACGTTCCGGCGCCTGACGACGTGATGGGTCTCAGCGGGTGGAGATGATGTCGATCACGAAGACCAGCGTGTCGTCGCCGCCGATGCCGGCCTGCGGCACGCCGCGCGAGCCGTAGCCGTACTCCGGCGGAATGGACACCACCAGACGCGAGCCGACGTTGTGGCCGGGCACCGTCTGGTCCCAGCCCCTGATGACCTGGCCCACGCCGATGCCGAAGCTGGCCGGCTGATGGCGCTCGAAGCTCGAATCGAACGGCTTGTCGCCGCCCCACACCACGCCGTGGTAGTTCACGGTCACGGTGTCGCCGCGGCGGACCATGGGGCCGTCGCCCTCCACCAGCTCGACGGCCTTGAGACCGGCCGGAGCGGCGTCGGACGGGAATTCGATGACGGGGGTGGCGCCGAACTCGGCGTTCACCTGAGGCATGTTCGTTTCAGCCATTGATGTCTCCTTGCTGATGTCAGTATCGCCCCAGCCTAGCCGCCGACGGCGATTTCTTCAAGCGATGTCCCGCCGCGCCGAATCAGTACAGCACGCCGTACATGCGCGTCAGATAGAAGACGCCCAACGCCGCGGCCGCGAGGGTCAGCGCGCCGATCGCGAACACCGCGCCGCGCCGGCGGGCGAGCCTCGGATGCGCGAGCTTCGCCAGGAAGAACGCCACGAATCCGATGACCGCGCAGTTGAAGCCCGCGGCCACCGTCTGCGCCGTCGTCATCGCGGCGAGTCCCTGCGGCTGCGCGAAGGAGTCGACCATCGCGGGCAGCACGAACACGCCCCACGCGCCGAATCCGAACAGTCCCACTCCCCCGTACACGAACGGCAGCGCCCTGGCGTCGCGCACCCCGTGCGACAGCGACTGCGCGGCCCACAGCAGCGCGAACCCCACGACGTACGTGTACGCCACGGCCAGCAGACAGGCGACCATCGCCCACGGCACCACCGCCAGATGCGCCATCGACGCGTACACGGGCGCGCAGACGAACTCGCCCACGCAGGCGACGGCGGCGGCCGTCACGCCCTGCACCAGCAGACTGGGCAGACCGCCCGGGATCTCGTCGTCCGTCACGCCGCCTGCACGCCGGTCTTGTTCGCTGTTTGCGGATGTTCTGGCGGACATGCCTGCCTCTCCTTGCCTCGCAATCGCCGGACCCTGCGCCCCGCGCTAGCCGCCCAGTATAGAAACGCCGTGTAAACCACAGACGTCGAAGTCCGGCGTTCGACGTCCGATGTGGAACGGTGCCCCCGGCGGGACTCGAACCCGCATGCCGAAGCGATGGATTTTAAGTCCACTGCGTCTACCATTCCGCCACGGGGGCCTGAGGCGCGTTCCCGGCGGATTCCGCGGAACCGCGGGGACGCGCATCATGCACTTGGCAAGTATGCCACGAACGCGGCGGAACCGCGCGCGGCTACGCCTGCGAGGCGAGCAGCCGACGGCCGTAGTCGAGCACGATGCCGTCGAGCAGCCCATGCTCGCTGGCCACGTACGAGTCGATGACCGTACGGCCCTGCGCGCGGTTGGCGGCGTCGGCCACCCTGGCGAGCACGCGGTTCCAGACCAGCGCGCCGCCGCCGACCACGTCGATGCGGCCGGGGTGGATGGTCCGGTAGGTGCGGCGCTCCTCGCGCGTCATGCGGGTGAAGCGGTCGTCGACGCGCGTGATCTCCTCGATGGACACGCGGCGGCCGTCCACGGCCGTGTGGTCGTACTCCGGCAGCCCCATGAGCAGGGCCGTCATGGTGGTGACGGTGCCGGAGACGCCGATGATCGTGCCGGTGCGCTCGGCGGGGACGGTGCGGAACGCCTCGTCGATGTGCTCGTCGATGTCCGCGACCGCCTCGGCGATCTGCTCCTCGGTGGGCGGATCGTCCGGCAGATGGCGTTCGGTCATGCGCACGGAGCCGATGTTCATGGAGAACGCGTGGGTCACCTCGTCGGCGGGCGTCTCCACGCCGTCGCCGCCCAGCACGAGCTCGGTGGAGCCGCCGCCCAGATCGACCACCAGATACGGCGGAGCCGGCATGACGCCGTCCTGTTCGGGACCGAGCACGCTGGTGGCGCCCAGGAAGCTCAGACGTGCCTCCTCGGTGCCGGGAATGACCTCGGGGCGCACGCCGAGGATGCGCTCGATGCCGTCCTCGAACTCCTCGCGGTTGGCGGCGTCGCGCGTGGCGGACGTGGCCACGAAGCGCAGCCCGTCCACGTGGTGCTCCTCCAGCAGCGCGGCGAATTCGCGCGCGGCGGCGTAGGCGCGTTCCAGCGCCTCGTTGGCGAAGCGATGGGTCTTGTCCACGTCCTGTCCGAGGCGGATGACGCGCAGCACGCGCGGCAGCACGTCCACGTAGCCGCGCTCGTCCACGCGGGAGATCTTCAGTCGAATGGAGTTGGTGCCGCAGTCGATGCCCGCGACGGTCACGGATCCGCTCATCGCGTCTTCCCTTCCCTGTTCTCGTCGGTCGCCGCGCCGTCGTCCGCCGTGCGCCCGCAGCGGCACACCGCGGGGTCGAACTCGTGGCGGATGCGCTCGAGCACCATGTCGCCCACCAGATTGACGCCGGGCCCCATCACCAGGGACTGCGCCACCAGGGCGTGCAGGCACTTGACGCGCACCGGCATGCCGCCCGCACTGATGCCCTCGATGTGGCTCTCATCGTCGCCGAGCGCCGTGGCGAGCGCATGGCGGAAGCCCAGATACATCTCGTGGGCCCGCTCGTAGGCGGCCTTCGCGTCGGCGTCATGCTCCACGAGATCGGTGTATTCGGGCATGTGTCCCTCCGCCTCAACGTGGGAGACGGCCTTGACCACCTCGGGACCGGTCAGGTAGCAGGACGTGGGGAACGGGATGCCGCCGGGCAGCATCGGGCGGGTGACCACCGCGAGCGGGTTGCCGCATACGCAGCGCGCGCCCACGGCCACCATGCCGCGCGGGTAGCGTCCGAGCTGCGACTGGACGGTGGCGATGTCGCCGTCGTCGGCGCCCTCGGCGATGAGCCTTGCGGCCAGATCGGTGACGAACGCGGTGTCGGTAGGTGTCATTGCTGGTTGTCCTTGGATGATTCGGTGGGCTGTGTGGTCTGTTCCGGCGATGCCGCGTCGCTCGGGGACGCCTCGGCCGAGGCGCTCTGGTCGGGCAGCTGCGCCGGGTCGTCCTGCTGGTCCGCCTGTTCGAAGGCGTAGGCGAGCTCCTTGTACCACGGCAGCGGGTCGCTGCCGTGCGTGGTCTCGGTGGTCTGCGCGGAGTCGTCGCTCTGCCCGGTCACGGCCTCGGGGTGCAGCACGCGGATGGCCTGCTCGCCGGGGAAGACGAATCCGAGGCGTTCGCGCGCCTGCGCGGCCACGTACTCGTTGTCGGACCATCGGGCGATGTCGTTCTGCAGGTCCTGGTTCTTCTCCTTCAGGGATGCCTCGGTCTTGCGCAGCGAGTTGAGTTCGGCCAGATTCACCGCGTAGGTGTGGAAGGTCGACACCAGTTGGATCGTGCCGACGACCACGAGGATGATCGAGACGAAGAACGCGATCGGTCCCGAAGGGATGCGCGAGGGAAGCGATTTCCGGGAAGTTGCCATGGTCATGAAAATACCCGCCGCATGCGACGAAGGCGATGCGGCGGGTATGCGCTATGCGCCGGACCGGTCACGGTCTGACGCTATGCGGGCTCACTTGGCCAGGTACTTCTTGCAGGCCTTGAAGGCGCTGTAGCCGGCGTACTGAGCGGTGGAGCCGAGCTCCTCCTCGATCTCCAGCAGGCGGTTGTACTTGGCGACGCGCTCGCCACGGGCCGGGGCACCGGTCTTGATCTGACGGGTGTTCTTGGCGACGGCCAGATCGGAGATGGTGGTGTCCGGGGTCTCGCCGGAGCGGTGGGAGACCATGGAGGTGTAGCCGGCGGAGGTGGCCAGCTCGATGGCGTCGAGGGTCTCGGTGACGGAACCGATCTGGTTCAGCTTGACCAGCAGGGAGTTGGCGGCGCCCAGATCGATGGCCTTCTGCAGACGGGCCGGGTTGGTGACCAGCAGATCGTCGCCGACGAACTGCAGACGATCGCCGAGGCGGGCGGTGATGGCGGCCCAGTCCTCCCAGCCTTCCTCGTTGAACGGGTCCTCGATGGAGACGATCGGGTACTCGTTGATGAGGTTCTCGTAGTAGTCGAGCATGTAGGCGGAGTCGCGCTCCTCGCCGTCGAAGCGGTACTTGCCGGTCTCCTTGTTGTAGAACTCGGAGGAGGCGACGTCGAGGCAGATGCCGATCTGCTTGCCGGGCTCGTAGCCGGCGGCGGAGATGGCGTCCATGATGTACTTCAGGGAGTCCTCGTTGGACTTCATCTTCGGAGCGAAGCCGCCCTCGTCGCCGAGGCCGGTGTTCAGGCCTTCCTTCTTGAGGACGTTCTTCAGGGTGTGGTAGACCTCGACGCCGGCGCGCAGGGCCTCGGAGTAGGTGTCGAAGCCGTACGGGGAGATCATGTACTCCTGGATGTCGGTGGCGAAGTCGGCGTGGGCGCCGCCGTTCATGATGTTCATGTTCGGGACCGGCAGGATGTGGCCGTTGGTGCCGCCGATGTAGCGGTACAGCGGCAGGCCGGCGGACTCGGCGGAGGCGTACAGGGCGGCGAGGGAGACGCCGAGGATGGCGTTGGCGCCCAGCTTGCCCTTGTTCGGGGTGCCGTCGAGCTCGATCATCAGGTCGTCGAGGGCGCGCTGGTCGGCGGCGTCCATGCCGATGATCTTCGGAGCGATGACCTCGTTCACGGCCTTGACGGCGTTCAGCACGCCCTTGCCGCCGTAGACGGACTTGTCGCCGTCACGACGCTCCCAGGCCTCGGCTTCGCCGGTGGAGGCGCCGGACGGGACCAGGCCCTTGCCCTGAGCGCCGTCTTCGGTCTCGAGGTAGACCTCAACGGTCGGGTTGCCGCGGGAATCGAGAATCTGACGCGCGTACACGCTTTCAATAGCTGCCACAACTGCTCCTTACAAACTGTATGTTGTGCTAACGGAACCTAGGATAATGCGTTTGTTGGACGAGGGAAGGGGGTTTCCTGACGTTTCGACCGTGAGCGTTCACCTCGTGGACGCTCCGGACGTCCTTCCGGCCCTCAGAGCACCTGCTCCATGCCGATGCGGTAGGGCTTCAGCCCCATCGCCTCGTAGAACGCCTGCGCGCCCGGATTGCACGACCACACGTTGAGCGTCACGTTGTGGCACCCGGTTCCGCGGGCGAAACCGAGCACGTGGCGGTACACGGCGGAACCGACGCCGAGCCCGCGCGCCGCCTCGTCCACGCAGATGTCGTCGACGTACAGCGTGACGACGTCGGTGAGCACGTGGCTGTCCGCGTGGCGCTGGAACACGCAGAACGCGTAGCCGTAGAGCGTGGCGTCGTCCTCGGCGAAGGCGCCGAACACCGGAGTCTCGTCGTCGGCGACGATGGAGGCGAGCTCAGCGTCCGTGTACTTCACGGCGTTCGCCCGGAACAGGTCGGGACGACCGGCGTGGTGCACGTCGGCCACCTGCCGCAGCAGGCGGTGCAGTTCGGGGATGTCGCGCCCCTCGGCGCGGCGGATGTGCATGGCGGGCGTCGTGTCTTGTGTCATGGACCACAAGTGTAGGCGCCGCGCGGCGGTCGTCGGCTCACATGATCACGGACGACACCACGGCCAGCGAGACGAGCGAGAACAGCGTGCTCACCAGCACGAAGCCGGTGGCGTATTCGGGCATGTTGCCGCGCCGGCCGCAGAACATCGCGATCGTGGTCATCGTGGGCAGTCCCGCGATCATCGCGATCATGACCGTCATGTCGTGCGTGACGGGCAGCACGCCCGCCAGCGGCGTCATGGTCAGCAGCGCGTACAGGCCGATCGGGAACAGGATCATCTTGGCCGTCAGCCCCACGTAGAGCTCGTAGCGCCTCAGAACGCTCCACCAGCGCGTGGTGGCGAACAGGCCGCCCAGGTAGATGAGCGACATCGGCGTGGCCATCGCGCCGATCGTGTGCAGCGGCGACAGCACGAGCTCCGGGACGCGCACGCCCATGAGGATCAGCGCCAGCGCGAGCATGATGCCGATGAACGCGGGGTTGACGAACCGGCGCAGCAGTCCGGCGGCGCGCATGCCGACCGACGGGCGGACGGACGATGCGGCTGCGCCGCGGATCGGCTCGCACAGGTACACGCCGTACGTCCACAGGATCGACTGGTCGACGATCGACATGAGCGCCACGTAGATCGCGCCATGGCCGGGGAACAGCGCCATGATGAGCGGAATGCCGAGGAACCCGGCGTTGCCGAAGATCAACGCCGCCTGGAAGATGCGCCCGCGCTCCCCCTTCAGCCGCAGCGCCCACGCCAGCGCGAAGAACACGAGCGCAAGCAGCGCGTACATGAGCGCGGTCAGCAGCATCACGCCCCAGTTGGCGGCGAGGTCGGCACGCGTGGCGCCGTCCATGGCGTTGGCGAAGACCAGCACGGGGATGAGCACGTTGAGCAGCAGCGCGCACATGCCGTTGAGCGCCACGGTGCCGTACAGCTTGAGGCGCACGCAGCCGTAGCCGACCATGAGCATGATGAGGAATCCGACGAGCTGGCCCACCACGATGCCGAACTGTCCCATGCGTTCCTTCCTTTCCGGGGCGTGGTCCGGCGGTCACCGGATGCCGGCCACGCGTTCGACGTAATCTCTAGAAGCCACGGCGGACTTTTCGTCGCTTGCACAAGGATCCTTCGACTCGCTTCGCTCGCTCAGGATGACCGAGTGGAACGGGCATGCCCAGTCAGCCCGTCAAGCGCAGCTCAAAAACCCTGTTCCTCGTCATCCTGAGCGAAGCGACGGACACCTCCCCGTCATCCTGAGCGAAGCCCGAAGGGCGGAGTCGAAGGATCTCCGCCACTGACCGACGAACTGGTCCAAGGATCCTTCGACTCGCTTCGCTCGCTCAGGATGACCGGAGGAAAACCAGCTCGCTCAGGATGACCGGAGGAAACCGGAACACTCAGGATGACCGGAGGAAAGCCGACGCGCTCAGGACAGCCGGGGAACGGCCCGTCTCAGGACACCCAGACCGCGGAGAGGAAAGCATGCGCCGGGACGACATGCGGGTTCCCCTACCTGTGCGTCTGCGGTTTCCACGCGAGGTCGTTGAGCAGATCGCTGGTCCAGTCCATCACCTGTTCGCCGCTCATCGGACCGGAGCCGAGCGAGCCGGCGAACGGCGTGGGAATGAGATACGTGTGCGTGACGGGACGGTACTGCGCGCCCTTGTAGATGCGGTTGATGCGCATCTGCATGGATTCGGGCGGATCGATCTTCGCAATGCGCACGTTCCTGCCCTGCGCGATGATCTCGCTGATGCCGAGCGCACGCGCCTTGGCGCGCAGCCGCGCCACGCCGAACAGCGTCTCGAACTCCTCGGGCAGCTTGCCGTAGCGGTCCGTGAGCTCCTCGGCAAGATCCCTGAGATCGTCCTCAGTACGCGCGGCGGCGAGCTTGCGGTACGCCTCCAGACGCAGCTTGTCGGAGTCGATGTAGTCCACGGGAATCGACGCCTCGACGGGCAGGTCGATGCTCACGGCCACCGGCTCGGTGCGCTCCGGCTCCTTGTACTGCTCCACGGCCTCGGACACCATGCGGATGTACAGGTCGAAGCCCACGCCCTCGATGTGCCCGGACTGCTCGTCGCCCAGCAGGTTGCCGGTGCCGCGCAGCTCCAGGTCCTTCATGGCCACGTCGAAGCCGGAGCCGAGCGCCGTGTTCTGCGCGATCGTCGCCAGACGGTCATGCGACTGCTGGGTCATCGGCTTGCTCGGATCGTACAGGAAGTACGCGTACGCGCGCTCGCGGCCGCGGCCCACGCGTCCGCGCAGCTGGTGCAGCTGCGAGAGGCCGAACCGGTCCGCGTGGTCCACGATCAGCGTGTTCGCGTTCGAGATATCCAGTCCCGTTTCGATGATCGTCGTGCACACGAGCACGTCGATGTCGCGATGCCAGAAGTCGCGGATGATCTGGTCAAGCTGCTTCTCGCCCATCTTGCCGTGCGCGATGCCGACCTTCGCTTCGGGCACGAGCTCGTGGATCTTCGCGGCGATGCGCGCAATGTCCTGCACGCGGTTGTGCACGTAGAACACCTGCCCGCCGCGCAGCAGCTCGCGCCGCACGGCCGCCGTGACCTGCGCATCCTCGTAGGCGCCCACGTAGGTGAGCACGGGCAGGCGGTCCTCGGGCGGCGTGGCGAGCGTGGACATCTCGCGGATGCCGGTGACGGCCATCTCCAGCGTGCGCGGGATGGGCGTGGCGGACAGGCTCAGCACGTCCACGTTGGTCCTCAGGGCCTTGAGCGTCTCCTTGTGCTCGACGCCGAAGCGCTGCTCCTCGTCGATGATGACGAGGCCGAGGTCCTTGAACTTGATCTTCGGGTTGAGCAGCTTGTGCGTGCCGATGACCACGTCCACGGTGCCGGCCTCGAGCCCCTCGATCGTCTCGTTGATCTCCTTGGCGGTCTGAAAGCGGCTCATGGCGGCCACGTTGACGGGGAAGCCCTCGTAGCGTTCGGTGAACGTCTCGTAGTGCTGCTGCACGAGCAGCGTGGTGGGCACGAGCACGGCCACCTGCTTGCCGTCCTGCACGGCCTTGAACGCGGCGCGCACGGCGATCTCGGTCTTGCCGAAGCCCACGTCGCCGCAGATCAGGCGGTCCATGGGCACCGGCTTCTCCATGTCGGCCTTGACCTCGTCGATGGTGGTGAGCTGGTCGGCGGTCTCCTGATACGGGAACGCGTCCTCCAATTCCTTCTGCCACGGGGTGTCGGGGCTGAACGCGAAGCCGGCGGTGCGCTGGCGCGCCGAGTACAGCCTGACCAGATCCTCGGCGATCTCGTGCACGTGCTTGCGCGCCTTGGCCTTGGTGGCCGCCCAGTCGGAGCCGCCCAGCTTGTTGAGCTTGGGCACTTCGGCGCCGATGTACTTGCTCACCTGGTCGAGCTGGTCGGTGGGGATGAACAGCTTGTCGGCGGGGGCGCCGCGCTTGCTGGGCGCGTATTCGATGATGAGGTACTCGCGCGTGGTCTGGTTGGCGCCGGTGCCGATGGTGCGCTGGCGCATGCCGACGAAGCGGCCGATGCCGTGCTGCTCGTGCACGACGAAGTCGCCGGGCTTGAGCTCCATGAGGTCGATGGCCTTGCGGCGGCGCTTGGGCGTCTTGGCCACGCCCGCGGCGGACGTGCGGCCCGTCAGGTCGCGTTCGGTGAGCAGGGCCACCTTCGCGGCGCTGTCGACGAAGCCGTCGATCGCGCGCGAGCGGATCGGCTCGACCGAGGCGATGCCGGTCTCGTGGATGGCGCGCACGAGCCTGGTCAGCGTGCCCTGCGCGGCGGCGGTGACGGCCACCTCGTAGCCCTGGTCGATAAGCCCTTCGATGCCGGCGTGGGCCTTGTCCTCGCTGCCGCGGAACGATTCAGGTGCCGTGGCGGCGACCTGCACGTGCCCTTCGCGCGACTCGTCGACGCCGAAGCTGGTGAGCTTCCACACGTCATGCTCGCTGAACGCGAGCGACGACATGGTCTCGCCGTAGTCGAGGAAGCTGGCCTCGTCGAAGCTGATCGGCGCGCCGGCGCCATGCCCGGATGCGGCCACGTGCCAGCTGGCGGCGAGGAACTCGTTGGCGGTCTTGGCCAGATCCTCGGCGGACCGGCGCAGCTTCTCCGGGTCGGACAGCATCACCACGGCATGCTTCGGCAGCATGGACGCGACCGGCTCCAGATGGTCCACGAGCGCGGGCAGCAGCGACTCCATGCCTTCCACGGGGATCGCGTTGGCGATGGATTCGAGCATGTCCTCGGCGTTGGGGATGGATCCGATGAGCGCCTTGGCGCGATTGCGGATCGCCTCGGTGAGCTGCAGCTCGCGGCAGGGCGTGGCCCAGATGGTCTTGAGTCCCTCGCCGTACGTGCGCTGGTCGGAGGCGTGGAACTCGCGGATGGAGTCGATCTCGTCGCCGAAGAACTCGATGCGCACCGGGTGCGGCGCAGTGGGCGGGAACACGTCGAGGATGCCGCCGCGCACGGCGAACTCGCCGCGGTCCATGACGAGGTCGGCGCGCGTGTACGCGTTCTCCACGAGACGCCGGCCCGCTTCGTCGAGCGGCAGCTCCTCCCCCACGGTGAACACGAGCGGATCGACGTCGCCGAGGCCTTCGACGACCGGCTGGATGAGCGAGCGGATCGGCATGACGAGCACGCGGATCGGCCCGAACATCGGGTTGCCGGCATCCGGGTGCTTCAGGCGGCGGAATACGGCCATGCGGCTGGCGACCGTGTCGGACCGGGGGCTCAGACGCTCGTGCGGCAGCGTTTCCCACGCCTCCAGCTGGGCGATGTCGTTCGGAGCGCCGTCGTACCAGGAGCGCAGCGCGTCCACGGTCTCCTCGGCTTCGCGGCCGGATGCGACCACGAGCACCACGGGCGCACGTCTGGCCGTGGCGGCGGCGAGCGCCGGACGCAGGCCGTCGGGAATGCCGATGGTCAGCGTGGGGTCCACGTCGGATTCGGGCACGTCGATGCGGCCTTTGGCGAGCGCCTCGAAGTTCGCGTCGCGTCTGAGCGCGTCGAGCACGCCGACGAGCGAGCCGTGGGATGCGATCGTCGCGTCAGCGGCCATTGAAGTGCTCCTGCGTCTTGGCGAGGCCGTCGAAGATGATCATCTCGGCCGCGTCGGCGCCGTCCATCAGGAAGTCCGGCAGCTGCCTGCGCTGGTCGGGGCCGAAGCCGCCGAGCACCCAGTTGACGGTGTTGTCGTGCGCGTGCGGGCCGCGGGCCGCGTGGCCGACGCCCATGCGCACGCGGGCGTACTTGGGCGTGCCGAGCGAACGGTCGATGGACTTGATGCCGTTGTGGCCGCCTGCGGAGCCGCCCGCCTTGACCTTGATGCGGCCGAAGTCGAGGTCCATGTCGTCGTGGATCACCACGATGTGGTCCGGCTGGATCTGGTAGTACGCGCTGATGGAGGCGACGGCGTTGCCGGAGTCGTTCATGTAGGTGAGCGGCTTGGCGAGGAAGAACTTCACGTTGCGGCCCTGCAGGTTCATGACGCCCTTGCCGAGCTTGGCGAGACCCTTGTGGTCGGCGAAGGCGACGGACCAGCGCTCCGCAAGCACGTCCGCCGTCATGAATCCCATGTTGTGGCGCGTGTTCTCATACTTCGCGCCCGGGTTGCCCAGTCCCACGATCAGCCAGAAATCCGATGCCATGTGCGTCCTCTCCCTCATCCGTGCCCTCGTCGATCGGGGCGTCAAACCGAGGAGATTCTACCCGGACGGCCTGATCTTCCCCTGTCTGCGGCAGCGCGGCCAAACGCTGCCCTGCCAGTGACGCCCGCTAGACGTGGAAGCGGTACCGTGCGAGCGACTCTGCGGCGACGATGAGCAGGAACGCGGCGACGCCCAGCGCCGCACGCACAAGGTTGCGGCGCTCGCGGCGGCGGTTCACGCGCGACATCGCCGCATCGTCCAGAGCGCTCTGCGGATCCTCGGCGGCCATGCGCCGCAGGTCGGCGTCGATGCGAGCGCGCTGCGGCGTGAAGGCTCCCTGACGTTCGAGCGACGCGGCGGCGACGGACCGCAGTCCGATGGCGCCGGACGAGACGAGCGTGCCCATGACGGCGAACACGGCGATGATCTGCGCCACGTTCCGCTCGTCGCGGCCGAGGAACAGCAGCACACCCGCAGCGACGACCAGATAGCCCCAGCATCCCCACCGCGCCCGAACGAACCATTGCACGGCTCGGGCCGACGGGTGCGCCAGGAACGCGAAGCAGACCACGCACAGCGCCAGCGGCGGCACGACAAGCAGCGCGGACGCAACAGCGAACAACGGCTCCATATGCAGAACGAGCCACGTGACCACGGCAAGCGCGGCGAACGCTGCCGCGACGAACGCCATGAGCACGCCCATGATGGCAAGCCTGCCGCGGTCGTGGCGCCTGATCACCGGCGAGGCGCTCCACCACCATTCGACCGAGCCGAACACCGGCCCCTCAAGCGTGTACCGGCAGGCGATCTCGTCGCCGTCGTCCGCCGCGGCGAGCTGCCGGGCTCCGCGCGACCAGCCGACCAGATAGGTGCCGGCCACGACGAGCGCCGCCAATGCGCTCCAGCCGAACCACGGATACGCGGCGGTGCGGTATGCGGCCACGGCGCCGGCCGCCAGCGCCGCGAACAGCAGCGTCCACGCGATCGCCTTGATGCGGATGCGCCGCAGCGCGGCGCGGTCGCGGGCGCTCACCACGCCGTTCGGCCGCGTCTCGGCGGCGAAGGGGTCGATGACGTCATGTCTCGTGTCGTCCTTCATGCGGCCCACGGTACGCGCGTTCGCTTCGGACCGCGCCCGCACGCGGAAACAACGATGTCACGGCGCGATCTACGTTGCCGATACGGTGACGTCATTGGACGGACGACGTCGCAGGACCACAGGCATCACAGGACCGAAATCATCACAGATCGAGATACCAGTACGACATATCGTGCATCATGCCGGTCGCGTCGGTGGCGGCGGACGGCAACAGACCGAACCGGGCGAAGCCGAAGCGGTGCATGAGCGCGACGGAGCCGGCATTGTCCGCGAAGATGACGCCGATGGCCTTGCGCATGCCGCGGCGACGCGCCTCGGCGAGCAGCCACTCGAGCATCGCGGTGCCCGCTCCCCTGCCCTGCGCCTCGGGAGCGATGTAGTAGGCGAGGTCGGTCACGCCGTCGTAGCCGGGACGGTCGTAGTACACGGACAGCGCGCCGAAGCCGACGATGCGTCCGGATTCGCCGTCCTCGATCACGGCGACCACGTACGGATCGTGGTGCGAGGCCACCCATGCGCGGCGCTGGTCGAGCATCTGCGGTTCCAGATCCGCGGTGGAGCCTCCGGCGACGACGGCGGCGTTGTAGATGTCCGCGATGGCCTGCACGGCGGACTCGTCGGCGGCGGAGACGATGCGGATGCGGTAGGGAGAGGAAGACGTCATGGAAACTCGATTGCCGTTGGGGATATGGGACTCGTGGGGATGAACAAGTCGAAGGATCCTTGGCCGAGGTGGTCAGGGATCCTTCGACTCCGGCGTTCCGCCTCCGCTCAGGATGACGGGGAACGGAGCGGCCCGCTCAGGATGACGGGGAGCGGGGCGGCCCTGTTCATGATGAACGGGGACGGAGCGGCTCCGTTGAGGATGACGGGAACGGAGCTGACTCCGAGGGCTACTGCTGCGCGGCGAGCGCCTTGTTCAGCGCGTCCTGCAGCTTCTTCTGCGCCTCGCCGTAGGCGGTCCAGTCGCCGTTCTTCATGGCGGCGTCGGAGTCCTTCATGGCCTGCGAGGCGTCCTGCAGGGCCTGCTTCAGGTCCGCGGAACCGGACGCCGTGCCGGGCGACGCGGAACCCGACGGGGACGGCGAGGGCGACGGCGTGGCGGTGGAACCGGACGACGCGCCGCCGTTCGCGTTCGTGCCGCCCGATGCGCCGCCGGACGCGTCACCGATCTGCGGCCTGGTGGTCTCCTTGCCGTCGGAGTTGGCCGCGTCACCGGCGGAGGCTCCGGAATCGCCGCCGAACACCTGGTCGAGCGCCTCGTCGAGCGTGTCCGCGAAGCCCACCTGATCGCCGAACGCCACGAGCACCTTCTTCATGAGCGGGAAGCTCGTGGTGCCGCTGGACTGCACGTATACGGGTTGCACGTACACCAGTCCGCCGCCGATGGGCAGCGTGAGCAGGTTGCCTCGCACCACGTTCGTGGAGCCGGACTGCAGGAGGTTCAGCTCCTTGGACACGTCCGCGTTGGCGTTGAAGTTGTTCTGCGCCTGCCCGGGGCCGGGCACGTTGGTGTTCTTGGGCAGCTCCATGAGCCTGAGCGTGCCGTAGTTCGCGCCGATCACGCCCGCCGTGCCGCCCGCGTCGGAGTCCACGGACAGGAATCCGGTGAGGATCTCGCGCGTGGCGGTGCCCGCGGGGATGTACGTGGAGGTGAGCGAGAAGATCGGCTCGTTGCTGCCGCCGGTCTGCAGGGTAAGGTAGTAGGGCGGCTGCTTGATGCCCTGCGAACGCTGCGCGTCGGACTCGGTGGGGTCGGTGGGCGTCTGCCAGAAGTCCTCGCCGGAGAAGAACTGGCTGGCGGAGCGCACGTGGTACTTGGCGAGCAGCTCGCGCTGCACCTTGAACAGGCTCTCCGGGTAGCGCATGTGGCTCATGAGGTCGCCGGAGATCTCGGAGACGGAGTGGTACTGGCCGGGGAAGATCTGCTGCCATGCCCGGATGACGGGGTCGTTCTCGTCCCACACGTACAGGTCCACCGAGCCGTCGTAGGCGTCAACGGTGGCCTTGACGGAGTTGCGGATGTAGTTGGCCTTCTGCGAGTTCAGCCCCTTGATGGTGGACGACGTCTCCGTGGTGGAGTCCTCGGTGGCCTCGCCCAGGTCCACGGTCTGCGAGTACGGGTAGTTCGCGGACGTGGTGTAGCCGTCCACGATCCACTTGACGCGTCCGTCCACCACGGCCGGGTAGACGCGTCCGTCGAGCGTGAGGTACGGAGCCACCTTGGCGACGCGCTCGCGCGGGCTGCGGTCGTACAGGATCTGCGATTCGGAGGTGACGCGGTCAGAGAACAGGATCTGGTCGGAGCCGAAGCGCACCGCATAGAGCAGACGGGAGAAGATGTTGCCCACCGAGGGGCCGCCGTCGCCCTCGAACGTGGTGGTGGCGCCCTGGGAGCCGGTCGGGTAATCGAACTCCCACGACGCGGTGCCGGCCGGCGCGCCCACGATCGAGTACTCGGGCGCGTTGGGCGAGAAGTAGATGCGCGGCTCGTACTTCTGCGAGTCGGTCAGGGCGCCGGAGGTGGGGATGTCCTTCTCGAAGAACTCGGGCTGGCCGTCGGCGGTCACCTTGTTGCCATAGGCCGCCACCACGCCGTAGCCGTGCGTGTACACGGTGTGGTCGTTGACCCAGTTGCGGTTGTCGTTGCCGTCGAGGTTGATCTCGCGCGCGGCGATCACCGTGTCTTGGCTTTCGCCGTTCACGTCGTACTTGTCCACGGCGAGCGTGTCCGCGAAGGTGTAGTACTGCTTGGACTGCTGGAGCTGCTTGAACGTGGCGGAGACGACCTGCGGGTCCAGCAGACGGATCTGCGCGGTGGTCTCGGCGTTCTGCGAGAGCGCCCCGCTCTTACCCTGCGTGGAGGCGTCGTACTCCTCGGTCTGGATGTCGCCCAGACCGTAGGCGGCGACGGTGGCGTCGATGTTGCGCTGGATGTACGTGGATTCGAGCTCCTGCGCGTTCGGGTTGACCTTGAAGCGCTGCAGCAGCACCGGCCAGACCACGTTGAGCACCAGCGCGGCCACCATGACGATCGCCACGGACACCACCGGCGTGCGCCACAGGCGCAGCGCGGCCATCGGCGACGCGGCCGGGGTCCCTCCCCCGAGCGCCTTCGCGTTCATGATCCACACGCCGAGCACCACGCCGAGCAGCGCGACCAGCACTGCGGTGACGACGGTCATGGGGATGGTGGCGTGCACGGACACGTAGGTGGCGCCGGTGACGCGGTCGCCTGCCGCGGTGAGCTGGTCGAACATGCCGAGGACCATGCGCGCGGCGGCGAGCAGCGCGTTGACGATGAGCCAGATGCCGAGCTGACGGCGGGCGCGCGTGGTGACGCTGAGGATGGACCTGCCGTGCACGGGCATCCGCAGACGGATGCCGCCCATGAGGAAGTGCGTGACGAGCGAGAACACGGCGCCCACCACCAGCAGCAGCTGCGCGGCGCCGGCCACGAGCTGCAGGCCGGGCAGCACGAACACGTAGAAGCCGTTGTCGATGCCGAACTGCGGGTCCGTCACGCCGAACGACTGGTTGTGGAACATGAGCAGGATCTCGGACCAGTTGGCGTTGAACTGCGAACCGAACGCCGCGCCCACGACCAGGGACACCACGACGGCGATGCGCAGGGCGCGCTTCGAGCTCACGCCCTTGCCCACCTCGATCACGTCGCCGTTGACGCGGATCGTGGAGCCGTCCGCCGAATCGGGGCGCGCGCGGATGGCGAGCCACGCGGAGACGAACGTCACCAGCGCCATGAGCAGCGCGTAGGCGATCCACAGACCCACCTTGACGCCGAGCTGCGTCCAGACCACCGAGACGAAGCCGAGCTGGCCGTACCACATGAGGTCGGTGATGAAGTGCGACAGGCCGAAGAACAGGCCGGCCGCCACGACGAGCACGATGACGACGGCCCACAGCAGGCGGACGCCGCGCGAGGAGCGGGGACGTCCGGCGTCGCGCGTGAGACGCGGCGCCGAGGGGCGTCGCGGCGGCGCGCCCGCGGCGGAGTCGGGCCGGTCTCCCGTGCCGTGCGACTCGTCGCCGTCGGTCTCGACGTCGAGGATGATCGGATCGTCGTCGGATCGTCCCGAGGCGTGTCCGTTGCGGGGCCTGCGGGGGTCACGGGGATTGCGCGGGTCGAAATCGGGGTCGAAGATGCCGCCGAACACATCGAAGAAAGACATGGTCCCAGCCTAGCGAACCATTGGGAAAACCGATGGAAACGCTCATGCGCAGGGCGTAATCGGCGCCCCGCGGCGGGTCACGCGGCCGGTCCGGCGTCCTCGGCTCCCCGCTCACTTCCACGCGGTGGCGGCGGGGAAGCGGCCGCGAATCCACGCGTCCGCGAGGTCCGGCCACGGCTGCACGCACGTGAGGTCGCCGATCCAGCGGTCGGCGTTGTCGGTCTCGTTGGTGCCGAGCGCGGAGCCGTGGCGCCCCTCGGGGAAGACGTGCACCTCCACGTTCACGCCGGCGGCGACCAGCGCGTTGACGAACAGCAGTGTGTTCTGCACCGGCACCGTCTCGTCGGTCACGGTGGTCCATACGAATGTGGGCGGCACGTCGCGCGTCACGTGCTTCTCCAACGAGAACAGGTCGAGCAGGGCGGGGTCGTCCTTGCCGCGCGGCCCCAGCAGATGCTCCACCGAACCACGGTGCGCGTACGGGCCGGACGTGATGACCGGGTAGCCAAGCAGCAGGCCGTTCGGTCGGATCGACTCGGGATCGTAGCCGTGCGCGCGGGTCTCCTCGCCGTTCCAGCGCTCGGCAAACAATGCCGCCGCATGCCCGCCCGCAGAGAAGCCGCACACCACGATCGCATTCGGGTCGATGTGCCATTCGGCGGCGTGCTCGCGAATGCGGCGCATCGCCTCGGCGGTCTCCAGCAGCGCCACCGGATACGTGGACGGCGCGCACGAGTAGTCGAGGATGAACGCCTGATAGCCGTAGCCGAGCATCCTGCGCGCGATCGGCTCGGCCTCGCGCGCGGACGTCCGGCGGTATCCCCCGCCGGGCAGGATGAGCACGGCCGGACGGGTCCGCTCGGCGTCCATGTCCGCGTAGTTCTCGATCACGTAGCCGCGGAATCGCGCCTCAGTGTCGTCGATGCCGCTGATTGTCTCGTCGAATACCAGCATGGTGCTCCTTGCCGTCCTTGTCGCCGTTGCCCTGCGCCGCGCCTCGCGCGCCGTGCCTTCAGTCAATCATGGCGTACCACGCCGTGCGAACGACATGCCAGATGTTGCCGGACATGGCGTGGCTGCCGACATGCCAAAGGCGCGCGCGGCATGCGCATGCGCCACAATGGATGGCACTGACGAGGGAATTCGCGTAGAGGGAGAGCGCATGCTGAGCGTGCTGGACATGTTTTCGATCGGCGTCGGCCCGTCGTCGTCGCATACCGTGGGGCCGATGCGCGCCGCGGCGGCGTTCGCCTCGTCGCTGCGCGGCGCGGGACTGCTGGATGCGACGGCGCGCGTCCGGGTGACGCTGTACGGCTCGCTCGCTTCCACCGGTCTGGGCCACGGCACCGACCGCGCCGCCATGGCGGGGCTCGAAGGCGCCGAGCCAGACACGGCGGACACGCACGATCTGCTGCACATCCGCGAGCGCGCCGAGCGCGAGGGCGTGCTGCATCTGGCGGGCAGCCACGACGTGCCGTTCGACTACGACCGCGACATCGTCTTCGAGCGGTGGATCACGCCGCGCCGGCATCCCAATGGCATGCGCTTCGAGGCGAGCGCCGCCGATGGGCGTCCGCTGGCCGACGACGTGTGGTTCTCGATTGGCGGCGGGTTCATCCAGCAGGGCGTGCCGTCCGATCTTGAGCCGGCCGATCCGTCCGACCCGTCCGGCGAGGGCGATCCGTCCGGTGCCGAAGCCGACGAGGGGCGCGACGCCGTGCCGTTCCCGTTCGATTCGGCCGAGGAGATGCTGGCGATCTGCGCGCGCGAGGGGATGTCCGTCGCCGAGCTGGTGTGGCGCAACGAGATCGCCATGCGCACCGGCGGCGCATGCGATCCCGACTCCCCCGAGGCCCGTCGCGCCGCGGAAGGGCTGCGCGCGGATCTGCTGCGCGTGTGGCAGGTGATGCGCGAATGCGTGCACAACGGATGCACGAGCCGCGAGGCCACGCTGCCGGGCGGGCTCGACGTGCCGCGCCGCGCGCCGAAGCTGTATGCGCGGTTCACCGCGGACCCGCTGGATCCGCGCAATCCCGCCGGCGCCGGGCACACCCTCTCCGGCCGCGCGTCCGCGGTGGAATGGGTGGACCTGTTCGCGCTGGCGGTGAGCGAGGAGAACGCGGGCGGCGGGCGCATCGTCACGGCGCCCACGAACGGCTCTGCGGGCATCATCCCCGCGGTGCTGCACTACTACTGGCTGTTCACCGACGAACCGGGCGAGGACGGCGTGATCACGTTCCTGCTGGCGGCGGGCGCCGTGGGCATGCTGTTCAAGCGCAACGCGTCGATCTCCGGCGCCGAGGTGGGCTGCCAGGGCGAGGTCGGCTCGGCCTGTTCGATGGCGGCGGCGGGACTGTGCGCGGTGCTCGGCGGCACGCCCGCGCAGATCGAGAACGCGGCGGAGATCGGCATCGAGCACAATCTGGGTCTCACCTGCGATCCGATCGGCGGTCTGGTGCAGATTCCGTGCATCGAACGCAACGCGATGGCGGCGAATACGGCGATCAACGCGGCGCGCATGGCGATGCTGGGCGACGGGTCGCACGTCGTGTCGCTCGATCAGGCGATCCGCACGATGAAGCAGACCGGCGCCGACATGATGAGCAAGTACAAGGAGACGTCGCAGGGCGGACTCGCCGTCAACGTCGTGGAGTGCTGACGCGGCGGACGCATGTTCGTCGGCGTTACGCTTCAGGACGCAACGGTTCAGGACACGAGGATGTCGCTGCTCTTGACCACCGTGACACCGTCGTCCAATTGGTAGTCGTTCCCACGCGATTCCGCCGGCTCGTCGCCCTCGTAGCGGATCTGCCCCTGCGAGATGCTGAACCGTGCGCGCACGATGCGGTCGCCGTCGTATCGGGGCAGCGTGATCCTGCGGTCCACGCCCGGAGTGAAGAGGATCGCGCCCACGGTGCACTTGATCGTGTCGCCTTCGCTGTCCTTGTGGTCGGGACCGTAACGCAGATCGATGCCGAAGCGCCACGGCCTCACGCCCACCAGATCGGGCGGCATGTGGCGCCCGCTCTGCCACGAATGGTAGGTCATCCACGCGGCCAGCGCGAGCGCGCCAACGACGATCAGGACTACCCTCCCCTCGATGCCCATGGGCAATCCCGCCGAAGCGGCAATGCGGTCGATCTCCGCTGCAAAGCCAATCTGGACTATGACGAACAGTATGGCCGCCCCAAGCGCGAACGTGAACAGGAACCCCGCCCACAGCGGCGACCCCTTCCACTCGTACCGCGCCAGCTCCGGGTCCCCGGTGACCCATACGTGCGGGCCTACGACATCCTCATCTTCACGCCTCATGCCCCCAGTGTGGCAGCGCCGCATGAACACGGCATGCATCCGCGATGAATGGAAGGGAAACTGCCTCCGCGCCTCGGCATCCGGCGGAAACACCGGCGTCACACGAGGGTGCCATGCTGTGGCCCCGTGAATGAGACGACTGCAACCACCAGCACCAAGCCCGCGCACGTGAGGACCACCGCCGACCTGTTCGTCGAATGCCTCGTTAACGAGGGCGTGAAGGTCATGTTCGGCATCCCCGGCGAGGAGAACATCCCGCTCATGGAGGCCATCGAGCGCGACGGACGCATCCGGTTCGTCCTGACCCGCCACGAGCAGGGCGCCGGATTCATGGCCGCCACGCACGGACATTTGACCGGCGAGCCCGGCGTGTGCCTGGCCACGCTCGGACCGGGCGCGCTGAACCTCACGCTGCCGGTGGCGCAGGCCAACGCGAGCACCACGCCGCTGGTCGCGATCTGCGCGCAGGGCAACGTGGGCCGTCTGTACAAGGAATCGCATCAGATCATCGACCTGGAGTCGGTGTTCCGCCCGCTCACGCAGTGGACGAGCATGGTGATGACCCCGGAGGCCGTGCCCGAGATGATCCGCAAGGCGTTCTCCATCGCCACGCGCAAGCGTCCGGGCGCCACCTGCCTGATCCTGCCCGAGGACGTGGCCGAAATGCCCGCCCCCGAAGGCGCGCACCCGCTACCGCTGCCCAAGCCGGTGCAGATCGTGCCCACGGACGAGACAATCGAACAGGCCGTGGACCTGATCGCCCGCGCCAAGCATCCGATCATCCTCGCCGGCAACGGCGTCGCCCGCGGTCACGCGGAGAACCGTCTGCTCGCCCTCGCCGAACAGCTCGACGTGCCCGTCGCCACCACATTCGAAGGCAAGGGCGTCATCTCCGACCGCATCCCCAACGCGCTGGGCGTGGTGGGCTTCATGCGCCACGACTACGAGAACTTCGCGTTCGACGAAGCCGATCTCATCGTGTCCGTCGGCTTCTCGATCCAGCAGTTCGATCCGAAGAAGATCAACCCGAACGACGACAAGACGATCATCCACATCAACACGTTCGCCGAGGACACGGACGCGCATTACTCCACGGCGCTGAACATCATGGGCGACATCGACGCCACGCTCGCCAAGCTCATCGCGGGGCTCAAGGCGCACGGCATCCGCTTCGACGAATCGCATCCGAAGATCCACGAGCTGCTCACCGACGAATACACGTCGCACGCCGACGACGACGGCTTCCCGATGAAGCCGCAGCGCGTCGTATACGACACGCGCCGCGCCATGGAGACCGACACCGACATCACGCTCGTCGACACCGGCGCGCTCAAGATGTGGATGGCACGCCTCTACCCCACGTACTATTCGAACACCTGCGTGATCGACAACTCGCTGTCCACCATGGCGTGGACGCTGCCCGGCGCAGTCGCCGCCTCGCTCGCGCACCCCGGGCGCCCGGTGCTGGCCGTGATGGGCGACGGCAGCTTCATGATGAACGTGCAGGAGCTGGAGACGGCGGTGCGCGTAGGTGCGCGCATGGTGGTGCTCGTGTGGGTGGACGAGGCGTACGGCCTGATCAAGTGGAAGATGGACATCCACGACGGCAGCCACGAATACGTGGACTTCGGCAACCCGGATGTGGTGGAGCTCGCCTCCAGCTTCGGCGCCAAGGGCCATGAGATCACGTCGGCCGATGAGCTCTACCCCACGCTGCGTTCGGCGCTGCGATCCGGTTCGGGCGTCGACATCATCGCCTGCCCGGTCGACTACCGCGAGAACATGAAGCTCATCGACAAGCTCGGCGACATCGACTTCGGCAACTGAGTTCCGTCTTCCGTCGTCCCTATCAGGCGCGACGATCTCCCCTTCTCCCCGTCACCCTGAGCGGGCGCGACGGTTCCTCTGTCGTCCCCAAGCGGGCGCAACGGTCCCTCTGTCGTCTCAGGCGGGCGCAACGGTCCCCCTGTCGTCTCAGGCGGGCGCAACGGTCCCCCTGTCGTCCCAGGCGGGCGCAACGGTCTCTCTTTCCCCGTCATCCTGAGCGGAGGACGCAGTCCGGAGTCGAAGGATCCTTCGACTCGCTTCGCTCGCTCAGGATGACGGAAAAGGAATGCGCACCCCGGACAACCGAAAAGGAATGCGCACGCTCAGAATGACGGAAAACCGGCGCACCGTCTCAGCAACAGCAGCTGGTGTTGGGGTGCGTACGGTCGTATTCCTCGCGCCTGCGCAGGTACTGCACCTCCGTGAGCGGCGTCTCGCCGGGATGCTCCTCGGCGAAATGCTCCAGATAGTGGTCGTAGCGTGCCTCCCCGCTGATCTCCCGGGCGTACCAGACGACGCCCCGCCATGCGGCGAGCAGCTTGGACGATATCGCGGCGAACACGGCGTTCCCCCTCTCTTGTCTCTCACGGATCCGCGCTGCGGACCCCTATGCGAAGGTGTCCCGTCTCGACGCGCGAAGTCGCCGGAACGGGACACCTGCCGATCATGCGGAACGGGTCAGGCCGTGGCCTGCTGCTCCGCCTTGAGCTCGTGAAGCTTGGCGCTGTATTCGCGCTGGACCTTCTTCTCCAGCGCGGTGGCCACAAGTCCGGACGGCGCGAACCACTGGGATTCGGCGAACGGCTCCTCGGACGTGGTCGCGGCGCCGAAGCGTCCGGCCGCGAGCGTGCGGGCCACCACGACGATGCCGACCACCACGAACGTGGCCATCATCACGAGGAAGAACACCGACAGCACGCCGTCGAGATACGCGTTGCTCAGACCGGCCTGCGCGTTGGCGAGCGCCTTGCCCTCGAGCGTGCCGGATGCGATCTGCGTCTGGTACTTCTGTGCGACGGCGAAGTAGCTGAGCGGTCCGAAGATCTTCTGCAGGTCGGCGGTGAACGTCACGGCCACGTCCCACACGAGCGGCACGATGGTCACCCACGCGTACTTGACGTAGCCCATCTTGACGATGCACACGGTCACGAGCACGAAGCAGGCGGCGGCAAGCAGCTGGTTCGAGATGCCGAAGATCGGCACCATGGCGTTGATGCCGCCGTTGGCGTCGGCGACGCCCATCCACAGCAGACCGCCCCACAGCGCGGTGGCGATGAGCGTGGTGATGACGTTGCCGGGCTTCCACGTGGGGTCGGCGAACTTCCTGAGCTTGCGCACGTTGCCGAGCATTTCGCCGATCTGGTAGCGGGCCACGCGGGTGCCGTTGTCGACGGTGGTGAGGATGAACAATGCTTCGAACATGATGGCGAAGTGGTACCAGAACGCCATGGCGTTCTGTCCGCCAAGGTAGGACTTGAGGAAGTCGGCCATGCCCATGGCGAACGTGGTGGCGCCGCCGGTGCGCGAGACGATGGTCTTCTCGCCCAGGTCGGATGCCGCCTTGGTGAGCGCCTCCTCGCCCTCGTAGGTCTTGGCGTTGCCTGATTCGTCGACGGAGTCCCACGTGGTCGTCAGATGGTTGCCTTCGATGTCGGATACCTTGAGGCTGTCCACGGCGGCGACGGCGTTCGCTTCGGCCGTGGCGGACGCGGAGTAGGACTGTCCGGCGGCGGACTGGATCTGTGCGGCGGACATGTTGGTGGAGAAGTACACGCCCTGGCTGAGCGTGACGGCGGCGATGAGCGCGATGATGGCGGTGAACGATTCCACGAGCATGGAGCCGTAGCCGATCATGCGGATCTGGTTCTCCTTCTCCACGGCCTTCGGGGTGAGGCCGGAGGCGACGGCGCCGTGGAAGCCGGACAGCGCGCCGCAGGCGATGGTGATGAACAGGAACGGGAAGAGGCTGCCGGAGAACGTCGGTCCGTTGGACACGCCCGCGAGCTCGGAGATCGCCGGGAACTTCACGGACGGGTTGGCGATGACGATGCCGATGACGAGCAGCGCAAGCGTGCCGATCTTCATGAGCGTGGACAGGTAGTCGCGCGGGGTGACGAGCAGCCAGTGCGGCAGCGCGGCCGCGGCGAATGAGTAGATCACCAGGGCGATGACCAGCGCGGGCTTGGAGAGCGTGAACACCGAGGCGAACGCGGATTCGGCGATCCAGCCGCCGGCGACGATGTCGAGCACGAGCAGCACGAAGCCGAGGATCGTGGTCTCGATCACGCGGCCCGGGCGCAGGAAGCGCTCGTAGAGGCCCATGAGGATGGCGATCGGGATGGTCATGGCGATGGAGAACACGGCCCACGGCGAGGACGCCATCGCGTTGATGGCCACGAGCGCGAGGAACGCCATGGCGATGGCGGTCATCACCACGAGGAAGACCGAGAGGATCATGCCGCCGAACTTGCCCATCTCGTCCGCGGCCATCTGGCCGAAGGAGCGGCCGCGGCGGCGCGCGGAGATCCACAGCATGAGCATGTCCTGCACGGCGCCGGCGAAGATCACGCCGAGGATGATCCACAGCGTGGAGGGCAGGTAGCCCATCTGGGCGGCGAGGATCGGGCCGACGAGCGGGCCGGCGCCGGAGATGCCGGCGAAGTGCTGGCCGAAGAGCACGCGGCGGTCGGTGCGTTCGAAGTTGGCGCCATCGTGCACGCGTTCGGCGGGCGTGGCGTTCGCGTCGTCGGTGCGCATGATCCTGATCTGGATGTAGTACGCGTAGAAGCGGTAGGCGATGGCGTAGGAGCTCAGCGCCACGACGATGAACCAGATCGCGGAGATCTGCTCGCCGCGGGACACGGCCAGCACGCTCCACGCGATGGCGCACACCACGGCGATGACGGCCCACAGGGCGATCCTGGCGGGGGTCCATACCAGCTTCGGCCTGACGCCGACGGGCAGGCCCTTCGCGTTGCGGATGACGCGCTCGGCCTCGGCCGGCGTGTAGTCGTTGTTGAATTCCAGCGTTCCGGGAGCCGGCACGCCCGGCTTCGCGGACGCCGATGCGACGTTCGACATGATTCTGCTGTTCTCTCTATCTCTTCTCTCGCCTCCTTCGCGCCGCTGCGCGTGGAGGGGCGACGTCCACGATGACATGCTTTTGGCAGTGATCTCCACTGTATGGTCGAACGATTGCCGCGGTGTGACGCATATCACGATATGAACGCGTGTCGAACGTTGATGTTCACATCGTGTTCACTCCGCGTCCGATCGCGCCGACGAACGGACAGCCGCCCCGCGTGGTGTCGGGTGCGGACGGGAGACGCCGTCTGGGACAATGGCCTTGCCCGCGGCAACCGCGCCGGGACGGAATCCGGATCCGGAAGCGCGACGGGCATCGACACGGCGAAAGGAGACGCCATCATGACCGCTCAGTCATGCACCCACGCGACGCATCCGATGCCCGACTGGGTGCGCCACGGCATCTGGTGGCACGTCTACCCGCTGGGATTCGTCGGCGCGGACATCCGTCCGAGCGGACCGCGCACGTTCACGGGCCGGGGACTAGACTCCATCGCCGGCTGGCTCGGCTACGCGCGCGACCTCGGCGTCTCCGGACTGCTGCTCGGACCGATCTTCGAGTCCTCCTCCCACGGCTACGACACGCTCGACCACATGCACGTGGACGTGCGGCTCGGCGGAGACGCGGCCTTCGACCGGCTCGCCGAGGCGTGCCGCGACCACGGCATGCATCTGGTGCTCGACGGCGTCTTCAACCACGTGGGCCGGCAGCATCCGGCGGTGCGGGACGCGCTCGCCGGAAGGACGGACGGTCCGTGGGCCGGCATGGTCGCCACGCGTCCGGGCCCCGACGGGCGACCGGATCTCGACGTGTTCGAGGGGCATGGCGATCTGGTGGAGCTCGACCACCGCGATCCGCGCACCGCGGACTACGTGGCGCGCGTCATGAACCACTGGCTCGACCGCGGCGCCTCGGGATGGCGGCTCGACGCGGCGTACGCCGTCGATCCCGCGTTCTGGACGCGCGTGCTGCCGCGGGTACGCGAATCCCACCCCGGCGTCTGGGTGTTCGGCGAGGTGATCCACGGCGACTATCCGGCGATCGTCGCCGCCTCGGGCATGGATTCGCTCACCCAGTACGAGCTGTGCCAGTCGATCCGTCACGCCATCGCGTCGGAGAACTTCTTCGAGCTGGACTGGAACCTGACCCGCCACAACGCGTTCCTCGACGCGTTCGTGCCGCAGACGTTCGTCGGCAACCACGACATGACCCGCCTCGCCTCGGCGATCGGCCCGGAGCGCGCCGTGCTGGCGCTGGCCGTGCTCATGACGGTGGGCGGCGTGCCGAGCGTGTACTACGGCGACGAGCAGGCGTACGTGGGCGTCAAGGAGGCGCGCCTCGGCGGGGACGACGACGTGCGCCCGAAGTTCCCGCGCTCCCCCGCCGAGCTCTCGCATCTGGGCGCATGGATGTACCGGGCGCATCAGGCGCTCGTCGCGCTGCGCCGCCAGCACCCGTGGCTGGTGGAGGCGCGCACCGAGCGGCTGCTGCTCGAAAACCGCCGATACCGATACCGCGCGTTCGGATCGGAAACCGGAGAGACGATCATCGTGGAGCTTGCGCTCGACCCCGCGCCGACCGTGCGCATCGAGGACGCCGCGGGACGCACGCTGTACCACTTCGGCTGACCGGCCGCGCCCGGCCGCTTCCGGGCCGGGGCAACAGCGTGCAGCAGCGGCCGAACGCGGCGCGGCGCGGTTATAGTAACCGATGTATCCATTCGTCGGCTTCAAGGAAGATCCATATGAAGAACGTGCTGTGCTTCGGCGATTCGAACACCTTCGGCACCAACCCCAACCGCATCGGCACCCGCCACCCGTTCGACGTGCGCTGGACCGGCAGGCTCGCCGGCCTGCTCGGCCCGGACTGGCGCGTCATCGAGGAGGGCATGGGCGGACGCACCACCGTGTTCGACAACCCGCTCGAACCGCAGCGCGACGGCATCGGCGCCCTGACCGTGGTGCTGCAGTCCGCGCGCCCCATCGACTATGCGATCGTGGCGCTCGGCACCAACGACCTCAAGGAGATCTTCAACGCGTCGCCGCGCACCGTCGCAGCGGCCGCCGAATTCGTCTGCCAGACCATCGAACGCTACCCGTACGGCGGCTGCGGGCCGGCGCCGAAGATCCTGCTCGTCTCCCCCATCCACATCAAGCCCGGCATCGAGAACAGCCCGTACGTCGGATTCGCCGCGGACGCCGCGCCGCGCTCGCGCGAACTGGCGCGCTACTACCGCGAGGTGGCCGAGCGCAACGGATACCTGTTCTTCGACGCCTCCGAGGTGGCCGAGGCGTCCGACGTCGACAAGCTGCACATGGAGGCGGCAAGCCACGCGCGCTACGCCGAGGCGGTGGCGAGGATCCTGCTCGACGACGCCGCGCGGGCGAACTGAGCGTCAGAACTGGATGTAGTCCACGTCCCGATGTTCGCCGGTCTCGAGCCAACGTGCCAGATCGTCGGGGCCGGCGAACACGGCGCGCACCGCCTGCCCGATCATCAGGTTGACGCGGTCGGTGGGGGCGAGCCCCTCCCGGTACGCGTACACGGGCAGACCCAGCGCATGGGCGAAGCCGATCTCGAACATCGTGCCGGGATCGTCGTCCATGAGATTGGCGATGACGGCCTTCGATCGGCGGATGGCGGCGACGTCGTCGTCGAAGCAGCCCTTCGGCCCCACCTCCTCGATCTCGCTGGCGAACCGCGGCTTGAACGTCGTCAGCCCGTGCGCGTCGAGCACCGCCTCGAGCCGTTCCATGCTCGCGGTCTCGTCGCGGTCGAAGAACGGCCCGGCCACGTAGAAGTCATACAGCGCATCGTCCATGGCTCACGATTGTAGGCCATGCGCCGGGTCAGCGGACCAGGAACACCATGGCGATGATCAGCGCGAAGCCGGTCAGGTCCACCGGCGTGAACACGGTGCCGGTGAACAGGACCGCCGAAACGGTGGCCATCACCGGTTCGATGGTGCCGAGCATCGTGGCGCGCATCGGTCCGGCCTTGAGCGAGCCGACGAGGAACAGCCAGAACGCGCCGAACGTGCCGCCGAGCACCGTGAACGCCATCAGTCCCCATCCCGCGGCATCCAGCGGCGGCACCTCGTTCCACGGGCGCACGAACGGCGTCATCGCCAGTCCGGACAGCACGAACATGATGCCGTTGGTCGCGAAGCTGCCCCACCGGTCGATGAGCCGCAGCGGCGTGACGGCCAACGCGGCGGTGGACGCGGCGTTGAGCATGCCCCACATGAGTCCCGCCGCCGGCAGGCTCAGGGAGCGCGGGTCCCCGCCGGTGGCGATGAGCGCCACGCCGACGAAGGCGAGCGCCACGCCCACGCCTTCGCGCATGACCGGTCCCCTGCGCGCGTGGATGCAGGTGTAGGCCAGCACGAACAGCAGGTTGAGCGCCTGCAGCACCGTGGCGGTGCCGGAATTGGTGGCGTCGATGGAGTTGAGGTAGGCGACCTGCACGAACAGCACGCACACCACGGCGTTGCCGACGAACGACGGCCACGAGGGGCGGTCGCGCACGGCACCGGCGAGCTGGCGGGGCGTGGCGACGGCCGCGCAGACGAGGAAGAGCACGCCGGCCGCGAGCTGGCGCACGCAGGCGATCCATTCGGGGCTGGCCTGATAGGACTCCATGAGGATCTTCGACACGGTGCCGTTGACGCCCCACAGCGCGCCGCCGAGCAACGTGAGGACGGAGCCGACGAGGATGTCGCGCGGCGACCGTTCGAGGGTGGCGCGGCGCGCGGTCCCGGCCTCGTTGACCACAGTCATCTTCGACACTCCTTCGCGTTTCCCTGCATGGCGACGGCCGCCCATTATAGCGTCCGCCCGCGGCGTCCATCCGGGCGCGGCGCGGCCCGTACACTGGGTGTGACGAAGGCGCGACGACGAGCGGGCCGTGACGACGAGCGAGGAGGCATGATGGCGTACGCACTGGTGACCGGGGCGACCGGAGGCATCGGACGGGAACTGGCGCAGCTGCTGGCGCGGGACGGGCACGATCTGGTACTCACGGCACGGGACGCCGGACGTCTCGGGACGCTGTGCGCGCGGAGCGAAGCGCGGTACGGCGTGCATGCGGTCGCCATCGCGGCGGATCTGAGCGCCGAGGACGGGGCGCGCACGCTGTTCGACCGCGTGCAGGAGCTGGGGCTGGACGTGGACGTGCTCGTCAACAACGCCGGATTCGGCGACTGGACAGGGTTCCTCGACGGCGACTGGGAGCGCCAGCGCGCGATGATGCGCGTGAACATGGTCTCGCTGGCCGAACTGTCGTACCGGTTCGGCCGGCTCATGCGCATGCGCGGCCACGGGCGCATGCTCAACATCGCCTCGGTGGCGGCGACGATGGGCGGACCGTACATGGCAATGTACTTCGCGTCCAAGGCGTTCGTGCGCTCGCTGGGCGAGGCGCTGGCCGTGGAGCTGCGCGGCACGGGCGTCACGGTGACGACGATATGCCCGGGCCCCACCACGACCGGCTTCGAGCAGGCGGCGCGGATGCACGGCCTCAACTTCTTCACGATGACGCGACCGGCGACGGCGGCGAACGTGGCGCGATTCGCCTACGCCCGCATGATGCGCGGGCGCACGCTCGCCTGTCACGGCGCGACGGCGAAGCTCGGCGTCGCCGCGGAGCATCTGCTGCCGCGCGCGCTCACGCGACATGTGGCGGCGTTCATGAACGGCGGCGACCCGAAGCGGGCCGGCAGCACGGCTCGCGGCACCCGCCGATAGGCATCGACGCCAGACGATAGGGCCAGACGCCAGACCCGGACAACGCGAGCCTTGCCGACGGCCCGGCGCATGTCGGCCCGTCAGCGGAACGGCGTGCCGCGGCGCTTCGAATGGCGGCGGCGTGGACCGTCCGCGCTGCCGTACTTGGCGATCATGCGGCGCTCGTGGCGCTTGGCGTCCTCGGATCGCTCGTCGCGCACGATGCGGTTCTCCTTGCTGCGATGGATGCGCTTGCCGTGCGTCACGGCATCCGCATGGCGGCGCTTGCCGTCCGCACGGCGGTCGTTCTGCCTGTCGGAGCGGTCTTCGCGGAGGACCGGCAGATGCCGCAGCGCCTTGCGCGACGCGGCGTCGTCGGATGCGCCCCTGCGATCCGCATGGTTCGCGGTCCGGTCAGCGGCGTAGGCGTCCAGCGCCGCATGCATCGGCGAACGACGGGCGACGTGCTCGTGCGTACGGTCGTCCATACGCTCCTCCGAGTGCTCATGCGTACGCTCGTCCGCACGTTCGTCCGCATGCTCGGCCCCGCGCTTCCGGCGCGGCTTGTCGGGCTGCGCCTTCCTATCGTCCTTCGTCTTCTTGCCGGGCTTCGTCTTCCTGCCGCCTTTGCCGCTGTTGCCGCCAGCAGGCTGCGATGCGTCGAGCGTCCATCCGTCCACGCGCTCGGCGCGCTCCCCCACGAGGTCGAGCACTTCGGGAGAGTCGTCGCGCACGGCGATCGGCGTCGCATCGATGCCGGCGGCCCTGAGCATGCGTCTGGCCTCGCGCCGCTGGTCGGGCAGGACGAGCGTGACGACGTCGCCGGTGTGTCCGGCGCGTGCCGTGCGGCCGGAACGATGCACGAACGACTTGGGATCCTCGGGCGGATCGACCTGAACGACGAGCCGGACGCCGCTCACGTCGATGCCGCGCGCCGCCACGTCGGTGGCGACCATGACGTTCACGTCGCCGGATTCGAACGCGGCGAGATTGCGGTCGCGCTGGTTCTGCGACAGGTTGCCGTGCAGCTCGGCGGCGGGGATGCCCTGCTGCGTGAGCTTCCTGGCCAGATTCTTCGCCTGATACTTGGTGCGCGTGAACAGCATGCGCTTCTCGGCGCCGCCGGCGAGCGCGCGCACCACGTCAAGCTTGTTCGCCTTGTCGATCAGGAAGACATGCTGGGTCATCGCATCGGCTGCCATGGCGGCGTCGGGCACGCTGTGCGTCTTGGGATTGCGCAGGAACTCGCGCACCAAATCGTCGATGCCGTGGTCGAGCGTGGCAGAGAACAACATGTGCTGCGCGTCGGGGCGGATCTGCGCGAGCAGACGGCGCACCGGCGGCAGGAAGCCCATGTCGGCCATTTCGTCGGCCTCGTCGATCACCACGATCTCGACCGCGCTCAGCGTCAGCAGCCCCTGACGCAGCAGATCCTCAAGACGGCCCGGGCAGGCGACGACGATGTCGGCGCCGGCCCTGAGCTCGCGCACCTGACGGCTCTGCTTGACGCCGCCGTAGATGACGGACGTGGTCATGCCGCACATGCCGGCGAACGGGGTGAGCACGTCGTTGATCTGGTTGGCAAGCTCGCGCGTAGGCGCCAGCACGAGACCGCGGGGGCTGGGCGTCCACGCCTTGGCGTCCACGCGCTCCTCAAGACGGCGGTCGCGCATGCGGCGCAGTCCGCGACGGTAGTCGGCCATGGTCATGCCCGGCTCGAACGGCGCTTCGCACAGGCGCGCGGCGAGCGGCAGGCAGAACGCGAGCGTCTTGCCGGAGCCGGTGCGGCCGCGGCCCAGGATGTCGCGCCCCGCAAGCGAATCGGGCAGGGTGTCGGCCTGGATGGGGAACGCCTCGGTCTTGCCGTCGGCGGCGAGCACGCGCACCAGCGGCTCGGGCACGCCCAGCTCGGCGAAGGGAACGGGACAGCTTTCGAGAACGGCGGCGGCCGCTTCCGGCGCGTCGGCGGTCAGCGGCGCCGGCATCGACGCGAAGTCGCGCGACTGCTGGCGGCGCGCGCGGTCGTCGCGGCGGTCGCGGGAACCATGCGGGCGGCTGCCGGCGCGCGCGACGCGGCTGCGGCGCTCGCCGCGCGCGGAGCGGTCGGAATGGTCGGAACGATTGGAACGATCGGATGCGTGGCCCGCGGAATGCGAGCCGTGATGGAATTGCTTGGGCACAGCGGCCTTTCATGTCATGGGTTGCGCGCGGTGCGCAAACCGTGCCACTCTAGCCGAAGGTGCCTACCAGCGCTTCCATGCCCCGCTCAGACGACTCAGGCTCCCCTCCCCGAGGGGAGCTGGCGGCGCAAGCCGACTGAGGGGAGCAAACCAGCCAGCAGCACCACACGACTCCCCTCAGTCCGCATTCGCGGACAGCTCCCCTCACAGAGGGGAGCCAAGGTTCTAAAGGCTCGACTGTCCCTCAGAGAGGGAAGGCTTTTTCGGCTACTCTCCTTGAGGGGAGCTGTCGGCGCAAGCCGACTGAGGGGAGCCCCGCAGTTGCTCACACGTAGTTGCGTTCGATGAGGATGTCGGAGACGGTGAGGTTCGCGTCGTTGACGAGGTTGAAGAGGATCACGAGGGCCAGCTCGTCGGGACGCATGAACGTGTGCTGCTTATCGATCGACACGTAGTCGTGGCTCTCGCGGTAGAAGTCGGTGTCGATGCCGCCCGGGTAGACGCCCACGATCTTCACGCTGGTGCCCTTGTAGGCGGCTTTGAGGGACTGCGTATAGCCCTTCTCGCCCCACTTGGTGGCGCAGTACACGGATTCGTTGGCGTTGCCGCGCGTGGCGGCGGTGCTCATGACGTTGGCGATCTTGAGGTCGCGCTCCTCGCAGGCCCTGAGGGTCTCGACGCTCCACAGGATCATGCCCTTGAGTCCCTTGAGGCACTTGTCGACGTCGGCGGCCTCGTAGGCGGTGGGCGTCTTGAACGAAGGCTGCCCGGCGTTGTTGATGAGCAGGTCCACATGGCCGATCCGCGCGATCTCGCCCACGGACCGCTTGACGAAGATCTCATCGGACACGTCGCCGATGAACGCACGGTAGGCGTCGGCCGGGAACTCCTTGGCGAGCTCAAGCTGGCGTTCCTCGTTGAAGTCGATGCCGGCGACGAACCAGCCGGCCTCGATGAGCTGCCTCGTCAGCTCGTAGCCGAGTCCCAGCGCGCTTCCCGTGACGATCGCGATCCTTCTTCCGCCTTCCCGCTGCGCCATCGTTGCCTCCCTGCATGTGCGTCGATTGATGGATGGCGTTCAGCCTATCGAACCGGTCAGACCCGCGCGGCGTACCAGCGGGCGAACCAGTCGACGTCGCCGGCGCCGGCGTCGGAGACGGTCTGCGCGCGCTCGTGCATCCACTGCTGGCACAGGGCGTAGTAGTCGGCAAGACGGGCGTTCATGTAATCAAAGATTCGTGCCATCATGATGATCAGCTCCTTACTGCGGTCTTCGTGCGATGACACTGCAATCGTAAGGTTTGCAAGGGTTTGGCACACGTCTGGGATTTGCGATTCCGATCGTCGTACTATCATTATCGTACAGACGCCCATGCGGGCCGATGCAATGTCGGCCAGTGCAACGCAGCATCGGGCAGCACCGCACCGCGAAGGAGACGACCATGGTCAGACCGGCGTTCCGCAGCAGCAGCGAGCCCCGACTGGAGACGACCGTGTTCTCCGATCTCTCGGAGCGCATCCACTACAACCTGCCCTCGCTGCCGATATACGCGTACCACGAGCCGCTGTCCGGCTTCGCCGGGTACCGATGCCCATGCCACTGGCACCGCGATCTGGAGTTCGTGCACGTGGTCAGCGGACGCATGCACTACTTCGTCAACGGCACGGTGACCGTGATGGAGGCCGGCGAGGGCATCCTGGTCAATTCAAGCCGGCTGCATTACGGGTTCTCGCCGGAGCGGCGCGAGGCGTGGTTCTCGTGCGCGGTGATCAGCCCCGCGCTGTTCGAATCGGCGACGCCGTCCGTCGCGGCACGCTGCGCGCAGGCGTTCGCTCAGGACATGCCCGATCTGCTGACGCTCAGCCCGCATGTGGACTGGCAGCGCGACATGCTGGACGCCGTGGACCGGGTGGTCAGGCTCATGCCGGACGATCCGCAGGGCAATCCGCTGCCGACGCTGGCCGCGGCGATCGACGTGTGCGACATGGCGATCGGGCGGCTGCTCAGCGAAGGAGCGCGCGCGGATGCATGCAACGCGGACGCACGCGACGCGGCTGCCGGCTTGGACGCCGGTGCCGCAGCCGATGCCGGCGCTGACGCTAGTGCCCAAGCCAGCACGGAGCAGCGCGACCGCATGGACGTGCTGCTCATGACCGGCATGATCCAGCAGCGGTTCCGCGAGCCGCTGACGCTTGCCGGCATCGCCGCGTCCGCGCACGTGAGCCGCACGCAATGCTGTCTGCTGTTCCGGCGCTACGTAGGCCGCACGCCGGTCGAATACCTGACCGAACGCCGTCTGGAAGAGGCCAAGCGCCAGCTCGGCGGTACCGCGCGTGCCATCGCGGAGATCGCCGCCGACTGCGGATTCTCCTCCCCCAGCTACTTCGCCAGCGTGTTCCGCCGGCACGTGGGCGTCACGCCGCGCGAGTTCCGCGAACGGCGCTGATGCCCGTCTCCGTACCGTGCCGCGGACGGCGTTCCGACGGCGCGGTGACACGACACGACACGACGACACGGCACGGCGACACGGAACCCTACAGGATGTCCGGATCGTCCTTGTCGATGGTGCCGGTGGCCCTGCCGATCGCCTTGAGACCGTGGTAGGCGACGAGCACCACGACCGTGCCGATGGCGATGCCGTTGAACTGCACGCCCTGCACGGCGAACGTGAAGTCGGCGATGCCGATGATCATCACGATGGCCGCGACCATGATGTTGAGCGGCTTGTCGAAGTTCACCTTGTTCTCCACCCAGATGCGCACGCCGATCATGCCGATCATGCCGTAGAGCAGCGTGGTCACGCCGCCGAGCACGCCGGAGGGGATGGTGTTGATCACGGCGCCGAACTTCGGGCACAGGCTCAGCAGCAGCGCGAAGCCCGCGGCGCACCAGTAGGCCGCGGTGGAGTAGACCTTGGTGGCGGCCATCACGCCGATGTTCTCGCCGTACGTGGTGGTGCCGGAGCCGCCGTCGAAGCCGGCGATCGCGGTGCCGAGGCCGTCCGCCAGCAGCGCGGTGCCCATCCGGCCGTCGTAGTCACGGCCGGTCATCTGCGCCACCGACTTGACGTGGCCCACGTTCTCCGCCACGAGCACCAGCACCACGGGGACGAACATCGGCAGGATGGAGAAGTCGACCTGCGGCGTGTGGAACCTCGGGAAGCCGATCCACGCCGCCTCGCCGATCGCGGAGAAGTCCACCTGCCCGCGCGCGCAGGCGTACGCGTAGCCCACGAGCACGCCCAGCAGGATGTTGAGCCGGCCGACCAACCCCCTGAACAGCACGGCGATGAGCAGCACCGCCACGAGCGTGACCAGCGCGGTGTCCGGCGCCTGCTGGAAGTTGCTCCACACGCTGGGCGCCAGATTGAAGCCGATGATCGCCACGATCGCGCCGTTGATGACCGGCGGCATGATGACGTCGATCCACTTCGCGCCCGCATAGTGCACGGCGACGCCCACGAGGGCGAGCAGCAGGCCGGTGACCATGATGCCGAAGCTGGCCACCGCGATGCTCTTGCCCGCGGACGCCACCGCGGCGATCGGCGCGATGAAGCCGAACGACGAACCCAGGTAGCTGGGCAGCTTGTTCCCGTTGATGAGCAGGAACAGGGCTGTGGACAGCGCCGTGAAGAACAGCGTGGTGGACGGGTCGAAGTGGGTCAGGATCGGCACCAGGAACGTGGCGCCGAACATGGCGATCACATGCTGCGCGCCGATGCCGGCCGTGCGCCCCCACGTCAGGCGCTCGTCGGGTTCCACCACCTCGCCCGGCGCCAGCGTCTTGCCGTCGCCGTGCAGTCCCCATGAAAACAGATCGGACAACTGCGTCTCCTCGCTTCTCGTTCGCGCGGATCCGCGTACGCTCTGCCTTCCGCGCATTCGAGGACATTCTAGTCCACGGATGCGCGCGGGACGTTTCCGCGCGGCACGGCGGGCCGGCGGCGCAGCCGTCAGCGCATCGGCACGACCGTCAGCGCGAGTACTCCAGCAGATGCGGGTCCACCGCGTGCACCACGTCCACCAGATCGCCGTTGGACATGATGGGACGCTGGAATTCGCGCCACGGCTCCACCTTCACCTCCCAGCGGCCGGTCTCCTCCACGTACACCGGCCGCGCGGTCTGCTCCCAGCGCACGCGCTTGGTGGTGCGGCCCGTGTTGGGGTCGCGGCGCGAATAGTGCAGGCACGTGCAGTTGGTGATGCGCCATTCGTCGGAATCCGCGCGGTGCAGGAACTCCTCGTCCGAGAGGTCCTCCAGCGTGAGCATCAGCGCGAGCATGAAGTCGCCGTGCGTCACGGCCACCACGGACTCCGCGTCCGACTTGCGGTTGAGCGACGTGAGCAGGTTGTGGACGCGGTTCTCCGAGACGTCGGCGATGGATTCGCCCGCCGGCGGACGCCAGTACAGCGGGTCCGTGGCCTTGAACATCCAGTTGCGCTCGTAGTTCGTCTTGAACTCGTCCTTGGTGATCGTGTTGATCTCGCCCCACGAGCGTTCGCGCAGCGCGCGCGTCTCCTCCCAGCGCGCCTTGGGCAGCGCCATCGTGGCCGCGGTCTCGCGCGTGCGCACGTAGGGCGACACGAGATAGCGGTCGAACAGCTGCTGCTGCGAGACGAGCCAGCGTCCGATGCAGTCGGCCTGCTTGCGCCCGGTGGCGGTGAGCCTCCAGGAGCGGTCGGGGACGGTCACGTTGTCCTGCGTGTACAGGGAGTTGTCGCCCTGCTCGCCCGCCTCCACGATGACGTTCGCCTCCGATTCGCCGTGCCTGATCACATAGAAGTCAAGCGGCATTCCCATGGTTCGTTGCTTCCTTTGCCTCGTTCATCGTCGATGTCGCATGCCGCCGGTCCCGCCGGCGGCGCGGTAGCCACCACGGTAGCGCATCGCCGGGCGCGGCGGCGTCACTGACGCGCTCCACGGCTGCGGATCGCGGAAGAATTCACCCGGCGTACAGCGACCGGACACGCATGCGCCTCCGCCCGCGCGACGCCCGTCCGTCATTCCGGCCAGATGCCGCTGCGCGCGTACCGGTCGCGGTACGTCTTGGGCGTCATGCCGGTGGCCGCGTGGAACACCTTCGTGAAGTGGCTCTGCGAACGGTAGGCGAGGATCTGCGCGATCTCGGCGATCGAATAGCGCGAATAGATGAGCATGTTGCGCGCCGCCTCCATGCGCCGGTCGGTCACGTACTGCGAGATCGGCGTACCCACCTCGCGCGAGAACAGCTCGGACAAGTAGGTGGGGTTGAGCTGCACGTGCTCGGCGAGCATGGCCACGGTGATCTTCTCGTGCAGGTGGTAGTGGATGTAGTCCAGGCACTCCACGATGGGGCGCGACTGCACGCCCTGCTTGACCAGATCGGCCATCGCCCACGTGAAGAACGTCATCATGTCGGTGTGCAGGCGCCGCACCTCGGCCACGCTCGTGCAGCGGTCCATGTCCTGGATGTAGAGGTCGGACGCGTTGTAGGCGTCCTCCTCGTCCATGCCGCCCTCGATGGCGAACCGGGTGACCAGCGTGATCGACGTGACGAACAGGTACTTCGCGTTGCGCACCGGGTCGTCGGACACGTGCCCGTACAGGCCCGACTCCCACATGCGTACGCTCTCGCGGATCGCTTCCGGATCCCCGGCCTTCATCAGGTCGTACTGGCGCATCTCCTGCACGTACGTGTGGTGCCGGACGCGGTCCTCGCGCTGGATGAACTCCAGATAGCGCAGCGTGGGATCGTCCACCACCGAGTGGCGGGACACGCGTCCGGTGCCCGTGCCGGCAGAGGAGGCGGCAGACCGCCCGGGCGCAGGGTCAGGAGATGGTGACACGGGTGCCCTTCGGCAGCTGCTCGTACACCCACTTCGCGTCCGCCACGGTGAGGCGCACGCAGCCGTGCGACGCCGGCTCGCCCAGCAGGACGGCCTGGTCCTCGATGTAGTCGCCCGCGTCCTCGCGCGTGGGGACAGAATGGAAGAGGTACACTCCGGTGATGCGCGTCCAGTAGTCGCCGCCCATGTGGTCGCGGGCGGTGTAGAAGTGGTCGTCGCGGTCGCCGTTGGTGACGAACGTGCCGTGCGGCGTGGAGTCGTCGATGCCGGTGCTCGCCACCATGCGGTAGATTTCCGTGCCCGCCGAGCGCACGTACACCATCTGGTCCGCGAGACTCACGTCCACGGTGATGTCCGGATAGTCGGCCAGGTTCGGCTGCACGCCGGTGGGCTCGCGCCAGTTCGCCCTCACCCGCTGCACCAGAGCCCGACGCGCCTGACGTTCGACCATCCCCGCGTCCACGGCCGGCACGGCGGCACGTTCCAGCTCGCCGCCCAGCTCGCCGATCGCCGCGGTCTCGGCGGCCACCCCCTCCGCGGCGCGCACGGTGAACGACAGCGTCGTGACGGCGGTGAGCAGCACGGCGAGGACCACCGCCAGCGTGGAGCGGCACTCCTTCAGCAGCGTCCATGCCTCGTCGACGCTCCAGCGGTCCTCACCCATCGAACTCCATTCCCTCATGTCCTCGATCTCCTTGCAGAGTAGGCCATCATAGCGACCCGGACGACGCCGGACAACGCGACGTGCCGCATCATCGCCGTGGGCGAATGCGGAGCCGGCGAGGCGACGCGGCACCGCCGACCACCGTTCGGAACGTCTTCCTCCGCATCCCCGCGGAACCGGTATGCTCGCTTGCGGCTTCCGGGGTCCGCGGCGGTTCCGGTCATGCCGTCATCCGCGCCGCACGAGCGAAACGATCGAGGCGTCCCATGACCATCGCCGGAACATCCGTGATCACCCTGCTGCTGGTGCTGCTGGCCGGCGTCGGCGCCGGATTCGTGGGCTACGCGGTGGGCGCGTCGTCGCTCGTCTCCTACCCCGCCCTGCTGGCGCTGGGCATCCCGCCGGTGCTGTCGAACACCACCAACACGGTGGGCGTGGTGGGCACCGGGTTCGGCGGATGTCTTTCGGCGCGCAGGGAACTGTCCGGGCATCGCACGCGCGTGGTCATCTACGCCGTCATCGGCGTGCTGGGCGGCGTGATCGGCGGCCTGCTGCTGCTCGAGCTGCCGCCGGAGGTGTTCGAGTATCTGGTGCCGCCGCTCATCCTGTTCAGCGCGCTCATCATCGCCCTCAATCCGCGCGAGCGCGCGCACGCCCGGGACGCGGTGGGCTCGGCGCTCGGCCCCACGTCGGCGCAGGCGCGCGAGGCCGCGGTCAACGCCGCCGCGCATCCGAAGGACGACGTGCGCCGCGATCCGTGGTGGATGTGGCTGGGCATCAGCTTCGTGGGCATCTACAGCGGGTATTTCGGCGCCGGTGCCGGCACGCTGGCGCTGGCCATGCTCGATGTGGGCCGGATCGGCCCGTTCCATGAGATCAACGCGCTCAAGACCGTGGTGGGGTTCGGCGCGAACGTCACCGCATCGGTCATGTTCATCGTGCGCGGCTCGGTGAACTGGCCGTTCGCCGTCGCCCTGTGCGCCGGCTGCTTCATCGGCAGCTACATCGCCCCGCCGGTCACGCGCCGCATCCCCGCGAAGGTGATGCGCGCCGCCGCGGTGATCGCCGGCGTGATCCTGGCCGTCAAGCTCGGCTGGAGCACCTATCTGTGAGCGCGCGTCCGCGGATCAGATGAGCACGCCGTCGCAGTGGTCGATCTCGTGCTGGATGATCTGCGCGGTGAAGCCCTCGAAGCGCGCGGTGCGCTCGCGCAGCCGGCGGTCCTGATACGTGACGGTGATGCGCTCGTAGCGTTCGGCGGCGCGCATGCCGTCCAGCGACAGGCACCCCTCCTCGGTGCGGTACGGGCCCGACTTCGCGACGATCCTGGGGTTGAGCATCGTCATCCGACGCCTGGTCTCCTGATCGGCGAACACGATGATGCGCCTGGACACGCCGATCATGTTGGCGGCCATGCCGACGCAGGCGTCGGCATGCGCGGCGAGCGTGTCGTCCAGATCCGCGGCGACGCCGAGATCGTCCGCCGTGGCGGGCGCGGACGGGATGCGCAGGAACGCGGGAGAGGTCATGACCGGTCGCTGCATGGGGTGTCCTTTCCGGGAGCCTGGGTGAGGTCCCTGGCGAGATTCCTGACGAGCCAGCCGTGATGCCCGCCGTCGTACATGTCCGCGGTGGGTTCGTAGCCGAGCCGCTCGTAGTATCCGAACCGTTTGCGCGCCGCATGCACGGCCGCGATCCGTCCGCCGAGCGCGCGGATGCGGGATTCCGCCTCGGCGAGCATCCGTGTGCCGAGTCCGCGACCCTGCAGTCCGGGAACGACCGCAAGCCGGGCGATCACGTACCGTCCCGGCTGGTCGGGATGGTCCGGGTCGGCGTAGTACCGGCAGGTCGCGACCGCCGCGCCGTCGAGGAACCCGAGCAGATGCACGGTCCCGGAGCCGGATTCGTCCCGGTCGTCGAATTCGGGACGGGCGTGGGCGAGCTCCGTGAACGCGGCGAGGCGGATCCTCCGTGCCTCGTCCGTCGCATGGTCGTACGCGCGGATCTCGAGCGGCTCGCCGACCCGGACGTCCGTCATCGATGCGTGGGATGCGCGGTCCATGGGATTCAGTGGTTCGCGTTCTGCACGATCTGACTGATCGACGTGCCGAACCGCTCCTGAAGCTGGCCGTACGCCTGATTGAGGATCAGGTTGCCGGGCACGGTGCCGATGAGGAACGCGAGCACCGCGGCGATCACCGCATGCAGCACGGTCCGGACGATGCGGATGACGACCTTGAACGCCACGACGGCGAGCGCGACGCCCACCACGAGCGTGATCGCGGTCTTCGCGGCGCCCGGCAGCGCGCCGTACCACAGCGCGATCTGGTCGAAGCCCGACAGTTGCTCCTTGAGCTGGCTCAGCTGGTCCATGCGTGCGCTCTCCTTGTACGTTTCGGGTTCCCCAACCTTGCCCCGAACGGGCGACATCGGCGTGAGACGCCTCCGTCCGACGCGGTCGTTCCGCCTTATCGTGGAGTCAGGCTGCGCCGCCTCCTTCGACGGCGATGGAGGGAGGATCCCATGGGAATCCGGCGATATGTGGCGGACGACTTCGCCGACATGACGACCGAGCGTTCCGGGGCATGGCTCGGATGGACGGCGGTCGGATCGCGCGCCGCGACGGAGAGCATGGCGCGATCGCGGCGCACCGCCGACCGCGCGGAACGGATCGCCGTCATGGTAGCGGCATTCGTGTTCGCCATGTTCCTCTTCGCCGGGATCATGAGCCTGATCTTCGCTCCGAGTCCGACGCGATGGCGCAACTGGCAAGGCCTGCTCTGCCTGCTGTGCTCCGCCATCGCCCTGGCCATGCTGATCCGACTCAGGGCGCAATACCGCGAGGAACGCATGCACATACGATCCGTGGCGCGCGATCCTGCCGTGATCGGCGTCGAGGCGAGTGCCCTGCCGCCGACGCTGCGCATGGCCGCCCGCCCCGACTACATCGATTCGGACGGCGTGCTCGTGAGCCGCACCGTGTCGCGCATCCTGTGGGACGGCATGCATGGATGCCGGCGCTGCAGCATCCCCGCCTACGTACCGCAGGAGGTCTGGGAGCGGCTTGCCGGGCCGGGAATGCCGGGCGTCGCCGCCGATCCGCTGCGTCGCTTCATGGTCTGGGTCGATCTTCAGGCCTATGGGAACCGTCTGACGATCGCAGGCATGCGGGTCATTCCGGGCAACGCGACCGCCGACGCGCTGCGTCCCCAAGGCACGCAGACCCTGTTCCAGTTCGCGCCCGGTGACGATCTCCTCATCGAGGGATGACGCTGCCGACGCCTGAAGCCGCCCCGCGCTCTCGCCACCATTCGTCGGCGGTGACGACGTGCAGCGTCTCATCGTGGTATTCGTCGATGAGACTGAAGTAGTTGTGGTGCGACTCGCCCGCCGCCGTCATGCCGCACCTGTCCATCACATGCCCGGACCGCGCGTTCTCCGTGTAGTGGGCGCCCCACACCGCGTCCACGCGCAGCGTCTCGAACGCGTAGGCGAGCACGGCGCGCAGCGCTTCGGTCGCATAGCCGCGTCCCCAGAACGGGCGGCCGATCCAGTAGCCGACCTCCAGCGCATTGCCGCCGAGGTAGCGGCCGTAGCGTTCCCCGAACGCGGCATCCGACGCGAGATCGCCGTCGATGTGCCGCAGCGGCTTGAGATCGATGCATCCGACCGGCGCGTCACCGCCGGTCTCCCCCGTCGCTGCCGCCGCGCCTCCCCGGACGGCGATGGCCCAGTTGGCGCTCGACGCGAACACGTCGCGGATGACGGCCATGCTCTCCTCGGGGGTTTCGTGCGGCGGCCATCCGCACAGCGGGCCGATCTCGGGATCGGAAGCGCAGCGGAACAGCGATTCCGCCTCGGCCATGTCGCCGGTCTTCCACGGGCGCAGCAGCAGCCGTTCGGTCTCGATCGTCACGCTCATCGCATCTCCCCTCGGTTCGGATCAGGTATATGACGCTAGCACGCTGCGGTGGCAGCGGGCACGCAGGAACCCGACTGGAGCGGCGCAAGCCCTGCAGCTGGTTGATTGTGACTCGATTTAATCTTATAGTTTCTATAATTACAGGCGCAATCAGGAAAGCAAATTGCAGCAATGAACATGAAATATAGAAGTTTGGCGCGAGTATTCCACGCTGACAGAACGAACGACGCCTTCGGCAACCATGCGATGCTCGTCCGGCAGCGGCTTGAAGCGGACTCCACATTCAGGACCGGAGTCATCACGCCATTGGGCGAACTGTTCGCAGCCACGCCGCGCGAAACATCCATGCTCACCGAGAAAATCCTTCTCGCAGAGCGCCGCGTGTCCCGGCTATGGAACCAGTTCCCCGGCGTCATGCGGTGGGACTACATACGGCACGCCATCAGCGAGGAACTGTTCGCCACCAACGAGATGGAGGGCGTGCGCAGCACCCGCAAGGAAACCCGTGACGCCGTGGATGCTGCCGACAAGGCCAGAACAAACGGCGACGAATCCAAGGCCCGGTTCAGCGAATTCGCCAAGCTGTACCTGAGTCTCACCGACAAGAGCTCCGCGCTGCCGTCGGGAATCGCGGACATACGCAACATCTACGACAAGGTCGTGCTCGATGAAATCAGCGAAAGCGACAGACCAGACGGCGAGCTGTTCCGGAAAGGCGACGTGGAGATACAAGGCCCGCACGGCCTCGCGATTCACAACGGCGTCACAGGCGAAGGCAACATCAGCGCGCTCCTCACCGACATGATCCATCTGGCGACCTCCGACGAGATTCCCCGACTGCAATCGGCCATCATGGCGCACTTCCTGTTCGAATATGTCCACCCGTTCTACGACGGCAACGGCAGGACCGGCAGGTACCTTCTGGCCCTCTACCTGAACCACGACCTGACCATGCCCACCGTGCTGTCCCTGTCCCGCATCATCGCAGAGAACAAAAACGCCTACTATAAGGCGTTCATGGAAGCCGAGGACAAACTGAACTGCGGAGAGCTCACATTCTTCGTAAACACCATCCTCGAGTTCATCAGCAAGGCCCAAGGCGAGCTGATCGACGAACTCGAGGTCAGGGTCGACCAGCTCGCCAAGGGTCTGGCGGTCTGCGACCAGCTTGAGCAGGAGCGCGGACTGTCCGCAAAAGCAGCCTCGATACTGTACGGCGTAATTCAGGAGGAGCTGTTCGACTCGTCCAAGTCCATGACGCTGGACGACGCCGCATACCATATCAAGCTATCCAAGCAAAGCGCACGAAAGTACGTAGAAGAGCTTCTGGACGCAGGCCTCGTCGTCCGATCCGGGAAACGCCCCCTGACAATACGGGCATCGGACTCGCTGAGGGGAATCCTCGAAGCCGGAATGGACGGGCATGCGGCCATGACGTCTCGATGATTGCAGCGTCCCCGAAATACCCGCTTGCTGTCTGCACCGTGGACGATGCCGCCCGAACCATCGCCGTCGGTTGGGGCCGGATGATAGGCTCAGCGGCAACAGCAGCCTTCCACGCCTCCTCGCAGTGCGCAACCCGGAGGGCTCTTTTCGTTTCTGGAGGCGTCGGTGGAACCCGCGAAGAGCCTGGATGAGACGATCACGCTCCTGGAGTCACGGGGACTGACCATGCCGGATCGCGATGCCATGCGGCGGATCCTGTTTGACGTCAGCTACTACCGGCTATCGAACTACTTCCGTGCGTTCCAGAACGATCCGACGAGCGGAGGACCATTCAAACCAAACGTCGACATCTCGGACATCCTTGAACCGTATCGGCTGGACGGCGAGCTGCGTTCCATGATCCTGCGCGGCACAGAGCTCATCGAACAGGTGACGAAGTCCCGCTTCGCCTATCTCGTCGCTCAGCATGGCGGCGCATACTCGTATGCATGCATCGACTCATACGAGCCGATCACCGATCCCGCAGGCATCGAGCTTCGCACTGCGCTGGTCCCCAGCATCCGCAAATGGATAGAAACGTCAAACAAGACGACCATCCGCCACTACCATAAAACCGACGCGCCGACGCCGATATGGGCAGCCGTGGAGGCACTGCCGTTCGGTGCCGTGTCTCAAATGCTCAGCCTGTATAACGACACTGCCGTATTCAAGGAGCTGTACCGGTCGCTTGGCGTGCGTACCAAGCTGCGCGCCGCATCCGAGATCATCCACGCGATAGTGCATCTGCGCAACCTCTGCTCGCATCACAGCAGACTGCGGCATCGCGAGATGGTCATCGTGCCGCAGGTCACCCGAGACATGCGCCGACGTTACCCGGACTTCGAGTACGAGCAGCGATCGGTCGCTCAGGCGCTGATCGCATTGCTCTATCTTGTGGATGAAATCAACCACGACGATTCGTACTCCAGCAAGATCATCGGCTTCCTCTCCGCGCACCATCGCTACAACGAGGGCATACATCATCCGCTGCAGTACTGGGCATAAATCATCCTTGAAAACCAGAGTCCAATAGTTCTGATCAAACATTCGCGAATCTCAAAAAGCACTTATAAGTTACCAGATTTACGTCTCTGAAAAGCATGTTTCATGTCTTCATTTGATAATGGTTCTTGTATCATCATCGACGCTTTTTCCATGAAAAGGGTATACTTTAGCCAATGAATACTTCTGATGAGTTTCACACCCATCAAGATAAGAGCCCAAAGCGAAATTGCAGTAGCAGTTCTCTCACACGTTTTCCAAAGGCAAAGAGATACGATTGGAGCGACAGCAGAAGCTGCGGTCCATGCGATAACACTAAGCCAGTTTCTAGATAATTCATCATGGTACCTTTTGTGGGTTACCTGCATATATCGTGATACCGACTGATATGTCATAGTACAAATGAATGTTGCAGCAGCCATGACAAGACCAGAGAGGGTAGAGATCGCTACGAAAACATTCTGAGAAACGTTGTCGTCAGGCGTAGGAGCATGCAAGAGGAACAACCAACCGCCGACCACAATCACAGGAGCGAGCATGTCAAAACCCGGGTGCGCCACGAGCGCAGCTCCGAATTTTGACATTCTACTCATACTCTTCTCCTCCTGATATCTGGTATAGATCGGTCTGCTTTTCAGCACAAACTTTTATTAGATGTTCAACGAGACTAGTGAATTGTTTCGGCTCATTTTCGCCAATTATGATGTCTTCCTGTTCCACGACCGGATGCTCTACAAGCTTAAGTTCGAGCAGCTTACCAGCGAGGTCTATCCCGTTGACTTGCATCTGCCTATTCTGCTTCGCCGCAAAGCTGACAAAATCACCCATCATCTCCTTAAACTTACGTGCGGGAGCAGCAAGGAGAGCATCACTCGGAATGGATACCTTTATTTCTACGTCTAAGTCAGCACCAATCGCATCAGATATTTCCCCATAAAACTCACCAGTTGTACCACCTTCGAACGACACCGAGTCCAAAGTACGTCTAGTGGTAAACTTTGCGTTAAACGAGTGTAATTCTTTGAGTTCCTTCTTAAAACGTTCGATACTATCAATTGTTATTACAGGTTGTACATCCCATTCATATTCTTTTCCTTGCGGCCAAAAGTGGTCAAGCGCCTTCTTCAATGGCTCGACACTTTTACTAGCGGTTCCACTGATCCGCCCTACAAGAGCATATTCAGGAAAGAATGCAAATGCCGATGATTTAGCTAAGTCTCCTCCACCTCCCGCAAGGTAATTGTCCATATAATCCGTAACACGCTCGTTTTCCCGATCTATGTATTGCATGAAGGTAGGGTCGAACTGTTCAGAAACACTCAAAACTGGGTAGTCCCTGCCTAGAATCGCATCATACCTGATGCCCCCAATAGCTTTCTCCCCCCATTTCAAGGACCTGAAGCCAGTGAGAGCTTCCACCCAATTCACGTCTCTGACCGACTTATACGATATGGTCTCACGAGACCTGAGACGAAGCCAATAGAACGCGACAGTGCGTTGTATTGTCTTAGACATTAGACCACTTCCTTATAATCATTTCAGACGCCATCTTCGGATCTACGTAGATTATACAGCAGCGCTTCGCATTCATCAAACGATACATATATATCCAAGCATTTCATTCAAAAATGAACACGGAATCCAAAGTGGTATCCATTGGATGTGAATGCGAAATCCTTGTTCTTACCAAAACCGTAGACTCTCGTTGCGGATCACGGGTGCGTTCTCGATAGAGGACCGCAACGCGTCAAGCTGGTCGGCGAGCTTCGCCTCGTCCGCCACGGGGATGTCGAGCAGCGTGCGGGCCGCGGCGTGCAAGTAGCTGTTCAGCGCCTCGATGCGGCCGTCCTCAAGCGGGTACGTCGGATCGTTCTCCAAGGTGACGTCCAACGCCCTGCGCAGCATCTCGTGCTGCGCGACCCCCATGATGGCTGCACACTGGTCGCGGAACGTCATGCGCGAGTTCGACGGTTGGCGCTCCCCCAGCACCTTCGGCGTCCACGCGCCACGCTCCCAGTCGGACTGCATGTCGTTCTTGAACAGCGCCATGTTGTGGTCGAACAAAGGCGCCGGGCCAAGGATGCGACCGGTGTGATTGTCGCGCAGAAACCCGTGGTTGTTGGCATGACGGTCCTGATTGACGATGAGCGCGTCGAACACGAGCATCGTGCGCATCGCCTCGAACGAATCCTCCGACACCGCACGGGCGGTGGCGAGGATCTCCGGGAACGAGGCGAGTTGCGTGGCCGCGTAGAACGGTACGAACGACACATCCTTCGAGTTCATCGACGGGCACACCGACGCCAGCTTGCCCTTCCAGCGGGCCATCCGGTATTCGACCGCGTTCACGCCGATTTTGTGCGCCAGCTGCGAGGCGAGGTACTCGGAATACGGTTCCAAGCCCGCGTTCGCATAGCCTTCGGAACCGGACTTCCACAGTTCCAGACCGTTGTCCGTATGCCGCCATGCCTTCGGGAACTGCCCGTCCGTCGTCCATTCGCTCGACAGGCCGATCGCATGCTTCTCACTCGATGTGTACCCCGTGTACGCCACGATGGCGAGCGTCTCGTCCAACGGATTGTCGTACAGATTGATGTCCGCGAACCTGAGATTCTCATCGTCCCGTTCGACCCAGAACGAGTCGTTGACCGACAGTCCTTTGCACAGGTCGATGATGCCGAGCGTATCCGCGATATTCAGTCCGGCCTGAGCGAGGATCTGGGCCGCGAACTCACGGTTCTTCGGGATGGTCCGCCGCTCCAGCCAAGCGGCGAGCTTCGCATCATCCGGTGCAGGGGCCAGCGGGAACGGCAGCAGCGTCCGCTTCGACTCGTCGAACCAGCGGATGCGGGCCTCGACCTTGCCGGCCAACAAGCCCTCGCCGTATGCGGCATCGAACCGGAGCAGCGGAACATCATACAGACGCAACACATAACCGGTCATATCCGCTCCCTCCAATCAAATACGCACCGAGCCCATTGCGGCGCAATCCCGTATGACAAAAACTGTCTACAGTATAGACAAGGGCCTTGGAATCACTGGAATTCCAAGACCATCGGCGCTATGCGGCAATCACTTAGACACGTTGAACTTGAACTCAAGCCATGTCGCTATACGACATCACGCCGAAACCAGTTCGCCATGAGCGGCGTATTCGTATGAGTGCTCGTACAGATATGTGGGAGAGATGTCGATGTCACCGTCGCACCAAGTCAGGATGCCGTGATCGATGCGAAAGTTCTCGAACGTCTTCTCATCACGCAGCGGGGCGAAGGCGGGGACATCGTCGTACATTTCGGTGAAATCGCACAGCCGTGTTTCACCGGTGGAGAACGTCACCAGCATGACATGGTCATCCGTGACGCGGGCTGAACGGACCTCCAGCTCCCGGGCGGGTTCATCCGCATACAGGATGCCGTTTATCTCAAACATGACGGGTTCCTTTCCTCACGAAAGCGGCTTGATACGGTCGAACGGACGTCCGGACACGGCCTCGTTCCACGCCTTGTACAGCTCATCCTCATGCAGCACCAACCATGCGGCCACCAGCTTGTACTGCTTGGCTGGAAGTGAGCCGGCCAACAGCTCGCCGTCGATGCCGATGGATGCCTTGAAATCGCCGTAGTACACATGGACGTGCGGCTTGTGGTGCTCGCTCTCGTCCTGATACATCATGCGAACGATGATTCCGAAGAACCGGCTCAGCTCCGGCATGCCGCGCCTCCCCTCCGATACCTCATATGAGATAAATCTCTGTCTTGAGTATATCCCGCAGCAGGAGCGCCGTCGCCGGCAATCGGATCACATTCCCTACTCCCACGTGGGAGAGATATCGTGACTAATGCATGTCAGCATTCACATCCCGCACCATTGGGCTGAGACGGGGCGAGGTAATGTGCGATGAAACAACAAGGGCCTTGGAATCGCTGGGATTCCAAGGCACTCGGTTTATGCGGCGATCACTTGGACACGTTGAACTTGAACTCGACGATGTCGCCGTCCTGCATCACGTAGTCGCGGCCTTCCTGACGCAGCTTGCCTTCCTCCTTGATCTTCGCCATGGAGCCTTCGGCGGCCACGAAGTCGTCGTAGGAGACGATGTCGGCCTTGATGAAGCCCTTCTCGAAGTCGGTGTGGATGACGCCGGCGGCCTGCGGGGCGGTCCAGCCCTTGTGGATCTGCCAGGCGCGCACTTCCTTGACGCCCGCGGTGAGGAACGTCTGCAGGCCCAAGATGTCGAAGCCGACGCGCGCGAGCTGGTCGAGGCCGGACTCCTCAAGGCCGGCGTCGGCGAGCATCTCGCGGGCATCCGCCTCGTCGAGCTCGGTGAGGTCCGCCTCGAACTGCGCGTTGAGGAACACGGCGGGAGCGGGCGCCACGGATGCGGCGAGCCTGGACTGCAGGTCCTTGTTCTGCAGCTCGTCGTCGTCCACGTTGAACACGTAGATGAACGGCTTGGCGGTCATGAGATGCAGGTCGTACACGGAGTCCTTGTCGAAGCGGCCTTCGCGCGCGGCCTTGTCGAGCGTCTCGCCGCCTTCGAGAATCTTCTGCGCCTCCTTGACGGCGTCCAGATACGCCGGCTCGATCTTCTTGCCCCTGAGATCCTTCTCCAGCTTGGGCAGCGCGTTCTCGATGGTCTGCAGATCGGCGAGGATGAGCTCGGTGTTGATGGTGTCGATGTCGTCGGCCGGATCGACCTTGCCGTTGACGTGCACGATGTCGTCGTCCTCGAACGCGCGCACGACCTCGCAGATCGCGTCGGCCTCGCGGATGTTGGCGAGGAACTTGTTGCCCAGGCCTTCGCCTTCGGACGCGCCCTTGACGATGCCGGCGATGTCGACGAACGTCACGGTGGCGGGCACGACCTTCTCGGTGTGCACGAGGTCGGCGAGCACGGGCAGACGCTTGTCGGGCAGCGGCACGATGCCGGTGTTCGGCTCGATGGTGGCGAACGGGTAGTTCTCCGCCAGCACGTTGTTGCGGGTCAGTGCGTTGAACATGGTGGACTTGCCCACGTTGGGCAGTCCGACGATTCCGATAGTAAGAGACATGACTGCCAGACTAGCGCGACGGCTGCACTTTGCGCCTCGCACTCCGGCGCGACGCCGAGGCCTGTGGACCGGACCTCGGCGTCGGAACGCCCGATCAGCCGGCGATCGCGTCCACGGCGTCGATCACCGCGCCGCGGAACCCGTCCTTCTCCAGCTGGGCGACGCCACGGATCGTGGTGCCGCCGGGCGAGCACACCGCGTCCTTCATGGCGCCCGGATGCGTCTCCGTGGCCATGTACAACGCGCCCACGCCCTCGACCATCTTGGCGGCCAGACGGTAGGCGGTCGCGCGCTGCAATCCGTACTTGACGCCCGCGTCGGCCAGCGCCTCGATGTACATGTCGGTGAACGCCGGGGCGCAGCCGGCCACCGTCATCGCGATGGTCATGTGCGCGGTGTCGACGCGCTCGATGAGCGAGATCGGTCCGAACAGCGCCTCGAACACGGCGTTCTGCTCCTCGGTGAGCGTGCTGACGGCCTCGGTGACGAGCACTCCCTTGCCCACGGCCATCGGCGTGTTGGGGATCGTGCACTGCACGTGCATGGCGTCGAAGGCGTCGCCGAACAGCGTGCGGTAGCGTTCCAGATCCCAGCCGGCGGCGATCGACACCACGATCCTGCCGGGCCTGGCGAGTTCGTCGGCGAGCGCCGGAAGGACCGCCTCGATCTGGTAGGGCTTGATGGCCACGATCACCACGTCCGCGGCGGCGGCCACCTCCCGGGCGCTGCGCAGCGGACGCGCACCCACCTGCGCCGTGGTGCGCTCCAGCTTGTCGAAGTGCGCGGCGCAGGCGACGATGCGCCCGCCCGCGACCACGCCCGCGTCGACCAGTCCGCGCGCGATGGCCTGTGCCATGTTGCCGTAGCCGATGAAGCCGATGGTGAGATTGCCGAGATCAGTCATGTGCCGCCCTTTCGTGGAACGTCCCGCCGGACCGTGGACCGGTGGCCGGGAAACGGGGATCAGAACAGGGATTCTAGATCGCCCCTGTTAAGCGCCTCGTCATAGAGGCGTCCGAACACCACGGAGCCGTGCAGGCCGTCGTGCTCGAACTCGTTGGTGGTCCAGTAGTGCGAGGCACCCACGCGCGAGAGCGTGTCGAGCTGCATGCCGGAGTCGACGTACATGTCGTCGAAGTAGACGGCGGCCTGCAGCGGAACCTCGTTGCGCGCCAGCTGGTCGACGTCGTAGATGCGGCCCCACGAGGTGTCGTCCATGAGCAGGTCCATGGCGGCGGCGAACGGACGCAGCGCGGCCTCCTGCTCGAACATCCACGGGAACATCGCCTCGCCGGTGAACAGCAGCGGGCGCGCGCCGGTCGCGAACTCCGGGCGGGAGTCGCGCACGCGCTGGGCGGCCCAGTGGATCGGGCGCTCCAGCTCGCCGTCGGCGTAGATGAACTCCTGCAGCGGCCAGTACAGCGGACGCGACGCGGTGGCGTTCATCACGGAGGCGAGGAATTCCTCGCTCAGCGGGGAGTCCTTGGACGCCGAGCCGTCGCCGTCGAGGAACGCCTGGTCGAGGATCCAGTGCACGCGCTCGAAGCTGGGCTTCATGCCGAAGTCGGAGCCGAGCATCTGGAAGCGCTCCACGGTGAGCGGGTCGCCGTTGGGCAGCGTCACGTCGCCGTTCGCGAGGATGTCCGCCACGGCGGCGGCGCGCTCGGCGTCCTGCGGGTAGCGCTCGTAGAACTGCGCGGTCTTGCGGGCCATGCGCGGGAAGGTGTGCTCGTACACCTCGGTCGCGTCGGCGGGAACGTGCGGGATGCCGCCGCAGGTGAAGCTGGCGGTGACGCCCTCGGGGAAGAACGAGAGGTAGGTGAGCGTGAGGAACCCGCCGTAGCTCTGGCCGAGCGTGACCCACTGGCGTCCGCAGAACACGGTGCGCCGCAGGTGTTCGAAGTCCTTGACGATCGAGTCGGCGAGGAAGTGCTTGAGGTACGCGGCCTGCGCGGCGGGGTCGCCGATGCGGCGCATCACGGTGCCGTCCACGCGGCTGGAGCGTCCGGTGCCGCGCTGGTCGGGCAGGATGACGCGGAAGTGCTTGATCGCCTCGGCGATCCAGCCGTCGCTCGCGGGGTCGAGCGGACGGGGGCCGGAGCCGCCGGGACCGCCCTGCAGGAACACCAGCAGCGGCAGGTCGTCGTTCACGTGCTCCGGCGCGGTGACCACGCGGTAGAACAGGCGGATGGTCTCGCCGTCGAAGGCGTCCCCCGGCTGCTTTCCCGTCCAGTCGAGCGGTACGTCGATCGCACGGTCCTCCACCCTGAGGCCGGGTACGTAGTACTGCGCCAGCAACGTCATCGGCGTGTTCCTTCCTTCCTTTGTCGCGCAACGCGGGGCGACGCGCGGATCCGTCCGATATCCGGTTCCATCTCACCCATACGGCACGACAAACCGCCGCGGCGCCGGCCGTCGCGTCCTCCGGATCGCACGGGCTCCTCCCCCATGCGGTCCGCTGCCCCCGTCGCATCGGCCCGCTTCCGCGGGTTCGCCGCATCTCATCCCCGTGCACGATGGAGACGCGTGTGCCGCGACGACTAGCCTTGATGCCCATGACGACGATGGAACATGACACGCGCGCCGCGGAGAACGGACCGGGCGCTTCATCGCCTGCGCCCGCTCCCGCGCACCCGCATTCCGGCCGCGGACGCGTGGGAGCCTGGCTCGCCGCGCACCCGGTGGTCGTGGACGCGCTGGCGCCGGCGCTCATGCTGCTGGTGTTCTCGACGACCGGCGCGAGCGTCGGCTCGGGCATGCCCGGCGTGCTGTTCACCGCCGACGTCTGGATGTCGGACGCCGTGTGGTCGCTGGCATTGGCGCTGCCCGCGGCGTTCCGGCGCGCGTTTCCCCGCCCGGCCGCATTGGCCTTCGCCGCGCTGGCGCTGGCGCAGCTCGTCGTGGGGCCCTCGCTGGCGCTCGGCGACGCGTTCTCGCTGCTCATGCTTTACTCCGCGCTGGTCTACGGGGACGCCGCGGACACGAAACGCTATCTGGCGATCGCGTTCGCGCTGGGCACGATGGCGGCCGCGGTGACGGCGCTCTCGACGAATGCCGGTTCGCTGGTCCCGACGCTGCTGGACGGCGCCGGCGCGGGCATGCCGCAGCATTCCGAGGCGTGCGCCACGCTGTATCTGACCGGTCCGACCGGCCGATGCGTCACCTCGGTGGCGAACGACGCGGCGGTCTCCTGCGCGATGATATGGGCCATGCTCGCCAGCGTGACCGTCATGGCGTTCTGGAACCGGGCGCGCCGCGCCACGGTGCTCGCCATGCAGGAGCGCAACGCGGCGATCGAGGCGAGCGAGGCCGAGGAGCGCCGCATCGCCGCGGCGGCCGAGCGGGCGCGCATCGCCCGCGACATGCACGACGTGGTGGCGCACACGCTGTCGATCATCGTCGTGCAGTCCGACGGCGGCCGCTACGCCGGCGCGCACGATCCGGCCGTGGCGCGTTCGACGATGGAGACGATCCGGCGCGAGTCCGAGCGCGCGCTGCACGACATGCGACGTCTGCTCGGCGTGTTCGGCGGTTCGGCGCACGCGGGGTACGCCGACATGGACGCGCTGACGTCGGCCGCGGATGCGGCGCTCTCCGCGGCCGACGGCGGTTCGGTGTGCAGACAGGTCGAGGGCGCGGCACGGCCGGACCTGTTGGGCGAGACGGCCGGCGAGGCCATGTACCGGGTGGTGCAGGAGGCGCTGACCAACGCGCGCAAGTACGCCGGCCCCCATGTGCACGTCATGGTCCGGGAGCGATGGGACGACGACGGCGTGCGCGTCACGGTGAGCGACGACGGCAGGGGCGCGGCCGCCTCGCTCGACGGGCATCAGCCCGGCTACGGTCTGCTGGGCATGCGCGAACGCGTCACGGCCGCCGGCGGCACGGTGGAGGCGGGGCCGCGCATCGGCGGCGGATATGAGGTGAGCGCATGGGTGCCGTTCGCCCGCGGCGCCGAGGACTCCGCAGAGACCTCCGCGGGGGTCTCCGCTGCAGCCGGCCGGAATCGGCGGAATGCAGCGGATGCGGCGGGCGCGCGGGATGCCGCGCGCGGTTCCGGCGCCTCGGCGGGTCGGGACATGGACGCGACGGGCGGCGCGGCGACGAGCCCGACGGCCGGCACGCGCATGCAGGAGGCGTTCTCCGCCCTGCGGTCCCGTCCGATCTCCGCGCACGAGGACGCGAACCGGAACGCCTCGTCGTCCCCGGCCCGCGCGGACGGCTCCTCAGTCCCCCGACGGTCGAATGCTGTCGAACGCCTGTCGCGCTGGGCCGAACGGCACTACCTCGCGATGGACGTCGCGGGCGCGCTGCTGCTGTGCGCGTTCCTCATGCGCACGTCGTTCATGGGGTACGACGTCACCGGCAACGCGCCCCTCTCCGTGCGCGACGCCTCGCTGATCACGATGAACGCCGTGCTGCCGCTCGCGTTCCGCAGGAGGTTCCCCGAGGCGAGCGCCGCCGCGAGCGCGCTGCTGGCCGCCCTGCAGCTCGTGTTCCTGCAGCCGATCATGTACGTCAACGCGCTCTCGCTCGTCTCGCTGTACTCGGCGGTGACCTACGGCCGCGACGCGGCATGGCGGTGGCTGGGCGCGGCGGCCGCGGCGGATTCGCTGCTTGCGGGAGCCAAGCTGCTCGCCTCCCTCACGGGACACGACACGCTGATCGGCCTGGCCGACGGGGCCGCGGTCTCGGCGCGCAGCGGACTGGGGGTGCTCGCGGGATCCGCATTCTACGGGATCATGGTGGCGGTGCTCTGCGCGGGCACGATCGCGATGGGCCGCTGGACGCGCTCGCGCGGATCGAACGCGCTGGTGCTGCAGATGCGCGAGGACGCGCTGCGCGCCGAGCGCGGCAAGCAGCTGACGATGGCGGCGAACGCGGAACGCGACCGCATCGGCGCGTCGATCCGCGGCGAAGTGACGGCCACGCTGACCTCCGTGGCCGATCAGGCCGCGGCCGGGCTGACGATGCTGGACGATGCCGCGGCCCGCGGCGAGACGCCGTCCCCGGAGGCGATCACGGACGCGTTCGGGTCGATCGGACGGCAGGGCCGCGAGGCGCTGGCGCACATGCGCCGACTGCTGGGCGTGCTGCGCGAGACCGGTTCGACCGACGAGGCGCACCGCGACGGCCTCGACGCCATGCGCCTGTCCCCCGCGGCTCCGATCGACGACCAGATCTCCCATGTCCGGCGATGACGCGCGGCGGACGCGTGCCGCTACAGTGGAAGGCATGAGTGAGACGCAGAGCATCAGGGTGGTCATCGCCGACGATCAGGAGCTGGTACGCGCCGGCTTCGCCATGGTCATCGATTCGCAGCCGGACATGCAGGTGGTCGGCCAGGCGCGTGACGGCGCGCAGGCCGTGGAGCTGGCGCGGCGGCTGCGCCCGGACGTGGTGCTCATGGACGTGCGCATGCCCGGCATGGACGGGCTCGAGGCCACGGGACGCATCACCGCGCCCGAGACGGACGACGCGCGGGGCGGGGACGCGGACGCCCGGCCGACGCGCGTGATCATCCTGACGACCTTCGATCTGGACGAATACGTGATGGCCGCGATCAACGCCGGCGCATCCGGATTCCTGCTCAAGGACACCGAGCCGGAGACGCTGCTCAACTCCATCCGCACGGTGTACAACGGCAACGCGATCATCGCGCCGTCCGCCACGAAGCGACTCATCAAGAAGATGATGGAAGGCGGATTCGCGAGCGCCGCGGCTCCCGGCGCCGCGGCCGCGCCCGGGCCGGCGCCCGCGCAGCAGACCCCGGCACCGTACGTCGACCCGGAGCTCGCGCTGCTCACCGACCGCGAGCGCGAGGTGCTCGTCGAGATCGCGCACGGGCTGTCGAACCAGGAGATCGCGGACCGTCTGTTCGTCTCCCTGCCCACGGTGAAGACGCACGTGGCGCACATCCTCGCCAAGATCAACGCCCGCGACCGCGTGCAGGCCGTGGTGTTCGCCTACGAGAACCATCTGGTCTGACGTCGGACATCTCTGAGAGCGTTCACATAGTGGCCATCCCGTCTCCGCCCGCCACGGCGCTTCCTATGGTGTACCGCGGTTCGGGTCGCAAGGCCCGCACGGAATGGAAAGCCGCGCCGAAAGGAGGTTCGTCACGATGACCGGAAACAACGTCGCCTGCGTCGTTCTGCCGCTGTCCGCGCGAATTATTATTCCGTCGTCGTTGGCGGACTGATCGGCACGCTTCAAGCTGTGCCCCGCCAACGAGGGCAGGGTCCAGCGGACACAATCTCGACGGGCTCTGCCAAGGAAAGGCAGGGCCCTTTGCCGTATGGGGCAAAACGAGAAAGAAGTAACGATTCTCATGGAAAAGGTCAAGAAATTCGCCGACTGGCTGACCAAGTGGTTCACGGCGATCGTCGTCGCATGGGCCGTGTTCAACTACTTCGTGCCCGCCACCAGCGTGTGGGCCAAGAGCTACACCGGCTACCTGCTGGGCATTGTGCTGTTCGGCATGGGCCTGACGCTGTCGCTGGACGACTTCGCCCGCATCATCAAGCAGCCGCTCATGGTGATCGTCGGCACGGTGGCGCATTTCGTGATCATGCCGCTCGTGGCCGTGCTGCTGTGCTGGATCTTCCGTCTGGACGGTCCGCTGGCCGTGGGCGTGATCCTCGTGGGCTGCTGCCCGTCCGGCACCTCGTCCAACGTGATGAGCTACCTGTCGCGCGGCGACGTGGCGCTTGACGTCTCGATCGGCATCCTCTCCACGCTGTGCGCGCCGTTCATGATCCCGCTGCTCATGCAGTGGCTCGCCTCCCAGTACGTGTCCGTGCCGGCCGAGTCCCTGTTCATCAACGCCCTCAAGGTGGTCCTCTTCCCGATCGCCCTCGGCGTGGTGTGCCACATGATCTTCGGCAAGAAGATCGAGAAGGTCACGGTCGCGCTGCCGATCGTCTCCCAGGTCGCCATCCTGCTCATCATCGGCGTGGTCGTGGCCGCCAACCAGCCCAAGCTGTTCTCCGCCGCCACCCTGCTCGCCATCCCGGTGGTCATGCTGCACAACCTGTCCGGCTACGCGCTCGGCTTCGGCTTCTCCAAGCTCATGTACAAGGTGTACCCGAAGGGCTTCCGCTACGCGCAGCAGAAGGCCATCACCTTCGAGGTGGGCATGCAGGACTCCGCCCTCGGCGCCACGCTGGCCCTGACCTCCTTCGCCACCACCCCGCTGGCAGCCGTGCCGTCCACGTTCTTCTCCGTGTGGCACAACATCTCCGGCTCGGTGCTCTCCAGCTGGTGGCGCAACCACGATGACAAGCACGCCATCGCGCACGACTCCGACAACGGCGAGAAGGGCTCGTTGAAGGCCGTGGCCGAAAACCACGAGGTCGCCGCCTGATCTCATCGCTTGAATAGCCGGCATCCCGCATGAACGGGTCCTTATGGACCCGTTCATGCGGGATGTTTCGTTTTCCGGGGTCACAAGATTTCCGGGTCCTCATCTTGTGCCTCGGCGCTATGTTCATATGCACGCGGTTTTCCGCGGAATTCCGCGGAAAACCGCTGACCGCTCTGTGCGGTTTTGTTCGCATGACGGGTCACAAGATGAAGGCCCGAAAATCTTGTGACCCGACCGGACGAGGCTATGCCTCGGCCAATGCTTCCACCGGCGGCGTCCTGACCGCCCGGCGGGCCGGGAACACGCTGGCAAGCAGCGCGGAGGCGGCCGCCACGGCCAGGATGATGCCGGTCATGCGCCAGTCCACGGTGAGCCGCACCTGCTCGAACTGGCTGAACATCACGTAGGAGCCGAGCCAGGCGATCAGGTCGCCCACCACCACGCCCGTCACGCCGGAGACAAGCGAGATGAGCAGTGCCTCCACCGCCAGCGAGCGCCTGAGCTGCCCGCGCGTCATGCCGATGGCGCGCAGCGTGGCGGATTCGCGCGTCCGCTCGATCACCGACAGGCTCAGCGTGTTGGCCACGCCGATCAGCGCGATGACCACGGCCACGGCGAGCAGCGCCACCATGATCATGAGCACCATGTCCACGTTCTGGTCCCATGTGGCGCGTTCGGCGAAGGCGCCGGACACCGAGACGTTCGGGTCGCCCGTCGCGTCCTGCACGGCGTTGAGCAGATCCATGGGCACGGCGTCGCGGCTCACCTTGGCCCAGATCTGGTAGCGCGCGCCTGCTTGCGAGCCGCTGGGCAGCGTGGCGGTGAGCGCGTCGAACGTGGCCGGCGAGACGAGACCGAACAGCTGGTAGTCGGCGCCGACGCGGCGGAAGTCGCTGATCGCTGCCGTGAGGGTCGTGGCGGAAGCGGCGGCGGAGGAGGATCCGTCGCTGGCGTAGGCGACCGGCAGCACGGCCAGTCCCTTGCCGTCGGCGATGCCCATGGACGCGTTGAGATGCTTCTCCGGCAGCACGATCGTGCCGTCGGAGATCGCGTCGGCCGCGTAGTCGGCGTTCATGACGGCCTTCGCGTCCGCGGCGGAGATGCCGAACAGGCTCATGGCCCTGTCGCCGTCGGCCTTGGGCTCGCCCGTGGCCGAGTATGCGGCGGTCAGCACCCTGACGAGCTTCGCGTCCTCGATGCCGTTCACGGCCTTGACCCGATCCAGCATGGCCTGATCGACCGCGGCGTCGGAGCCGTAGCCGGATGCGATCTGCATGTCCACGCTGTAGCGCATGTCGATCGCCTTGGCGAGCGACAGCTTGGCGCACGCGGCGCCGGTGGCGAGGCAGCTGACGAGCGAGACGCCGATGAGCAGCGCGGCGCCGGTGGCGGCCACGTGGCGGCGGTTGCGCTGGATGTTGGCGGATGCGATCGTGGCGGACGGCCCGCAGTGCGAGACCAGCGCGCCCACGCCGCGCAACAGGGCGGGCATCCAGCGCACGGCGGACAGCAGCAGCCCGATGAAGAACAGGATCGAGGCCGCGATCGCCGAAACCAGCACGGTGCTGAACTGCTTGTCAAGCATGGAGCTCTGCCCATGCAGGAAGCGCCACGTCTGCCAGACGATGAACGCCGCCGCGGCGACGCCTGCGATCATCATCGCGAGGCTGATCGCGAGACGGGCCCGGCCGGACCGCTTCTCCTGACTGATCTCCAGCGGCTGCAGCGCCTCCAGCGGGGTCACGGACGTGGCGGCATGCGCCGACGACAGCGACGCGAGGATCGTCATGGCCGCGCCGAACGCGACGGGCACGACGAACACCGGCCATGCGGGGATCATGAAGAACCTCACGCCGCCCATGTCCACGCGCATGGCGGCGAGCGCGCCGACGAGTCCCACGGCGAGCGCGACGCCCAGCAGGGCGGATACGAGGCCCAGCATGCCGGCTTCGATGAGCACCGAGGCGTACAGCTGCCTCTTCTTCGCGCCGATCGTGCGCAGCAGGGCGAGCGTGCGGCGGCGCTGGGCGACCATGACCTGGAACGTGTTGGCGATGACGAGCGCGGCCACGAACATGGCGAGGACGCCGAACGTGAGCAGGAACTGGGTGATGGCGCTGGTGCCGTCGGCGGCGCTCATCGATTCGAGCGCCTCGTTCTCATACTGCGTCTTGGTCAGGATCTTGTAGTTCCTGGGCAGCAGGGCGCCGACCTGGTCGGCCACGGCCTGCTCGCTTGAGCCTGCGGGCGGCGCGATGCCGAGGTAGACGGCGTTCACGTTCGCGTCGCCGAGCGCCGGGTAGCCGACCATGAGCTTCGCGAACGTGGATTCGGAGACGACGCCCGACCCGCCGTAGTACATGTTGTAGTCGTCGTCGGCGAAGCCGGAGATGACGAGGTGCAGCGTTTCCTTGTCACGTCCGGGCGCGGGGCTCACGTCGCGTGGCGTCACGTCGACGGTGTCGCCGATGCGCTTGCCGAGCCGGTCGGCGATGGTCTTGGACAGCGCGATCTGCCCGTCGTCGGCGGGCCATGCGCCTTCGGTGAGCCGCTGGATCATGAGGTTGGCGGGCTGCGTCATCGGGGTGACGACGGTGATGGACTTGCGCTCGCCATTGGCGAGGCTGACCGAGGCGCTGAGATCCGGTCGCACGCCGGCGACGCCGTCCACGGCGCGGATGGCGTCGAGGCCGAACCCGTCCAGCGTGGAACCGGTGTGCGCGGCCGGGTCGTCGTCGCCCGCGTTCGAGGAATCCGACGAGCTGGAGTACGCGGCCACGTAGTTTGCGCCGCCGAAGCTTGCGGATGCCATCTGCCGGAACGAGGCGTCGAGCGAGTTGCCGAACAGGAACGTGCTGGCGATGAACGCCGTGCCGATGACGATGGCGATGGCGGCGGGAATGAGCATTCTGACGCTGTTGCGCATGAGCTTGAGGGTGATCTGCCACATGATGGTTGTCTCCTTGGGACTGGTTCCGGCACGCTCTCAGGCGTGGCGTCCGACGAGACGGGACAGGCCGCGCGTGCGGGCGTCTCCCCCGCTTGCGGCTCGGGCGCGCTCGGCCATGAGCAGCTCGTTCATGCGCTCGGCGGTAGGATGGTGCTCGTCGGCCACGATGCGGCCGTCGGCGAACACGATCGCGCGGTCCGCGTAGGAGGCGGCCACGGCGTCGTGCGTGACCATGATGATCGTGCGGCCGAGCTCCTTCACCGACTGGCGCAGGAACGACAGCACTTCGGCGCTGGAGACGGAGTCGAGGTTGCCGGTCGGCTCGTCGGCGAACACCAGATCCGGCTTGGTGACAAGCGCGCGGGCGATAGCGACGCGCTGCTGCTGGCCGCCCGACAGCTCGTTGGGACGGTGTCCCAGACGGTCCTTCAGTCCCAGCGTGGTCACCAGCAGGTCGAACCATGCACGGTCCGGCTTGGCGCCTGCGAGCGTCAAGGGCATGAGGATGTTCTCCTCGGCGGTGAACATGGGCAGCAGGTTGAAGCTCTGGAAGATGAAGCCGATCCGGCTGCGGCGCAGCAGGGTCAGCTCGTTGTCGTTCATGGCGGTGATGTCCTTGCCGTCGAACAGGATGCGCCCGGCGGTGGCCGAGTCGAGGCCGGCGAGCGTGTGCATGAGCGTGGACTTGCCGGAGCCGGACGGGCCCATGATGGCGGTGAAGCGTCCCTGCTCGAAGCGCACGTTCACGCCGCGCAGCGCGTGCACGACGGCGTCGCCCGAACCGTAGTCCTTGACGAGGTCGACGGCCTCGATGGCCGTGGGCACGGGGTGCGGGGGTGCGGGCGGCACCGCCACCGTGATCTGCGCCGTCCCGTTCGGCGCCGTTCCGTTCGTCGTATCCGTCGTTGCGTTCATCGTCGTTCCTCTCCGTTCGCGCGGGGCATCTCCCCGCCGTCTGCCTCGAGGATACGGAAAGCGACGCGGCGGCGGCATCGTGCGCCGGAGTGAGCCGGCGACGCGTCCGGCGCGGGGCGATCATCCCCGAGGATGATGCGGAGAGGACCGGCGGCACGGACGCTACAGCCGGTACGACTCCTTCTCGACGCTGACCGTGGAGGCCCACCACACCTGCTCCACGCCGGGCAAGGTGCGGATCGACTCGTCGATGACGCGCCACAGCGAGGCGTCGTCGTCGGCGATCACCTCGACGAGATAGTCCGCGCCTCCCGGACCCACGCCGCTCATCACGTAGGTGACCTCGTCGATGCCGGCCAGATCCCGCGGATCCATGAGCTGCGGCGGACGCAGCGCGAGCCCCAGGAACGCCTGGCGGAATCCGCCGAGCCGCATGGGGCTGACGGTGGCCATGATGCGCATGAGCCCGGCGTCCTCGAGCTTGCGGATGCGTCCGCGCACGGCGGCGTGCGTCACCCCGAGCCGCTCCCCCACGTCGCGCAGACTGGCCCTTCCGTCCTCCTCGAGCACGTTGAACGTCTGCGCCAGATGCGGTTCGAGCACGCCCGCGTCCACGCCGCAGCCCACGTTGGCGTCGGTCTTGGTCATGAGTCCCCGCTCGCCGCGCGACGCGAGCAGACGGTTGACGACGCTGACGTTGTGGTCGTCCAGGATCAGCCGGTCGCACGAGAACACCTGGATGCGCTCGAGTCCGGGCAGCAGGCGCAGATCGTGCTTGAGGAACCGGTCCATGTCCCGCGCCGAACGCACCACCGCCTCGGCGATGACGTCCGCGTCGCCCAGCGCGCATACCACGTAGGTGACCTCGTCCATCGACTTGAGCATGGCGAGCGCCTCGTCGCGGCACCCGTTCACGCGCAGGCCCACGATGATCTGGCGGTATCCGACGAACGCCAGCGGGTTGACCACCGGCACCACGCTCATCAGCCCGGTCTCGACGAGCCGGCGGTAGCGTTCGGTGACCGCGTACACGGACATGCCGAGCAGGTCGGCGAGCGCGGCGAACGGCATGCGCCCGTCGCGCTGCAGCGCGGAGACGATGAGCAGGTCCTGCGCGGAGACGCCGTCGCCCGTCATCCCAGCACGATCCTCTCCGCGACGAGCGCGGCGGCGACGGCGACGATCGCGGCCAGCAGCGCCCAGTCCGCGGGGCGCATGGTCAGCGTGACGCGCGAGGTGCGCCGGCGCCCGTGCGGCAGGCGGATGCCCAGCCCGCGCGAGGCCATGGCCCAGCCCACGCTCTGGCTCATGCGGTAGGCGCGGATGAGCACGGCCACCAGCACCGGCAGGTACGCCCGGCCGCGGGCCATGAGCGAGCCGCCGCCCAGATCGAGCCCGCGTGCGCGCTGCGCGTCGCACACCGACTGGACGATGCGGAAGAACACGGGGATGTAGCGCAGCGCGATCGCCAGCGTGAGCCCGGCGCGGTACGGCACGCCGACTGCGGTCAGCCCGCGGACGAGCCGGGCCTGGCTGGTGGTGAACAGGGTGAGGAAGCAGGCGAAGCCGAGCGCGGGGATGCGCAGGCCCATCACCGCGGCCATGACAAGGTTCTCCCGCGTCAGGCGCAGCCACCCCCACGACCACAGCACGTGTTCGCCGGACGGGTCGAACACGGGCCACAGCACCACGATGAGCGCGATGATCACGGCGAGGACCTTCCACACCCACAGGATCCGTTCGGGCGGGACGTGGTCGGTGGCGAGCATCACGTGCTCGAGCGTCAGGGCGGCGAGGATGACCGTCGGATCGCGCCACACGAGGCACAGGACGAGCAGCACCGCGGTCAGCAGGAACTTGACGCGCGGGTCGGCGCGGTGCAGCCAGCCGTCGCCGGGCACGTAGAGGTCAGCGTCCATGGGTCTCCCTCCGGTCGGCGGGGCGCGGCGACGCGTCCCGCGATCCGCTCCGCAGTTCGCCCCACTGCGCGACGCGTCCGGCGTCGAGCCGCAGCAGATGCGTGCAGTGCGCGGCCACGGCGTGCATGTCGTGGCTGATCATGACGACCGTGGTCCCTTCGGCGTTGGCGGCGTCCACGGCGTCGAGCAGACGGGCGGCGAGCCGCTGGTCCAGGCCGGCGGTCGGCTCGTCGAGCACGAGGATCGGGGCGTCCATGGCGAGCACCGAGGCGAGCGCCACGAGCCGGCGGTCGCCGTAGCCCAGCGTGGCGGGCGAGACGTCGGCGAAGCGCGTCAGCCCGAACGTCTCCATGAGACGCTCCGTCGTGGCGTCGACCCATGCCTCCGATCTGCCGAGCGAGCGAGCGCCGAAGGCGATCTCGTCGCGCGTGGAGGCGCAGAAGATCTGATGGTCCGGGTTCTGGAACGCGTATCCCACGTGCGCGGCGAGCGCGTTCACCGGGCGGTCCGCGGTGTCGATGCCGTCCACCACGACGCGGCCGGCGGTGGGGCGCAGCAGTCCGTTGAGATGCCGGGCGAGCGTGGTCTTGCCGGAGCCGTTGCGGCCGACGAGCCCCACGAACGCGCCGCGAGGCACGGTCAGGCTGACGTCGTCGAGCGCCGCCGGCTCTCCGGGCGCGGCGCCCGCGTACCGATGGGTCAGCCCTTCGATGCGGATGGCGGGGTCCGCGGGTGTCTCGTCCGCGGTGTCGGAGACGCGCAGCACGGGATCGGGTTCCGGTGCGGCGACGCCCAGCCGCGCGAGCAGCGGCGCCTCGCGCACGAACACCGCGGGATCGGCGTCGCGCAGCACGCGTCCCCCGTCGAGCACCACGATGCGGTCGCAGGACGAGGCCAGATAGCGGGTGTGCTGCTCGGCCATCACGACGGTGAGGCGCCGGGCGGCGCGCAGCCGGTCGAGCACGGCGAACACCTCGCGCCTGCCGTCCGGGTCGAGCGCGGCAGTGGGTTCGTCGAGGACGAGGATGTCCGGTTCGGCCACGAGCGCCGCGGCGATGGCGACGCGCTGCATCTGGCCGCCGGACAGACTCGTCGGCACGCGGGAGCGCATGCCCTCCATGCCCACCAGCGCGAGCGTCTCGTCGATGCGCCGGTCGATGAGCCGGGGATCCACGCCGCGCTGCTCCAGCGGGAAGGCGAGTTCGTCCTCCACGCTGGCGCAGAACAGCTGCGATTCGGGATCCTGCTGGACGTAGCCGACGTGCGCGGACAGGTCGGCGACCGACACGTCGTGGGTGGAACGCCCGGCCACGAGCACCTCGCCGGCCATGTCGCCGTCGGCCAGTTCCGGGATGACGCCGGCGAGCGCCATGCACAGCGTGGATTTGCCGGCGCCGGTCGGGCCGACGACGCCGACGAACCGGCCGGGTTCGACGGCGAGGTCCACGTCGCTCAGGGCGACGACGGGACTGCCGCCGTCGGTCAACGGCGCGTATGCCCAGCCGAGGCCGCGCGTCTCGATGAGCGCGCTCATCGGCGTCCCGTCCGGCGGGGCGCCGACGCGCGCGGCATGGGACGAGGCGTCACGCGCCGGCCTTCACGCCGAGGTTGCCCAGACGGACCAGCGGCGGGTACGCCTTGCGCACGGCGGCGAACAGGGCGAAGCCGAGCACCAGTCCGACGCCCGCCTGCACGGCGTTGCCGACCGTCTCGCCCAGCGCCGGGCCCCAGCCGGAGAGGATGCCGCCCGCGATGAAGTAGCCGAACACCTTCCATGCGCCCGCGATCACGGACCACAGGACCACGTCGAGCGCCCTGAGCTTCCTGACGGCGGCGCCGACGATCAGCGCCTGCACGCCGTCGATGACGAAGGTGAAGATCGCCCACTGCGGGTATCCGGAGATGAGGTCGCCGAGCGCCGGGCCGAGGCCGCCCACGAGGCCGCCCACCCACGGTCCGAACGCGTAGGCGCAGAAGTAGATCATGGTGTCGGACAGGTTGAGGTATCCTCGCGTGGGCGTGGGGATCTTCACGAACATGGTGACGACCGTGGTCACGGCGGTCATGATGGCGATCAGCGGGATGGTGGAGGCGGTGAGCGCCTTCTGGGTTCTGGCAGTCATTGTTCCCTTCCTTCGGACTCTTCTTTCAGAATCGATGATTCCAACCGCCAATATAGCCCAGATTGAAAGCGAACGACGGTGTTCTCCTTCAGAAATTCAACATGTGAACGTCCGTACGGAACGCATGGCGGAGCCCCGCGGCGCACGATGCGCACGCGGGGCTCGCGACGACCGGTCAGAGGGACCGGATCACTTGGCCAGACCGGACTCGCGGACGGCGGCGAAGCCGGCCTTGAGGTCGTCGAGGATGTCCTCGATGTTCTCGGTGCCGATGGACAGGCGGATGGTGCCCTGGTGGATGCCCTGATCCTCCAGCTCCTCCACGGTCTCCTGGGAGTGCGTGGTGGAGGCCGGGTGGATGACGAGGGACTTCACGTCAGCCACGTTGGCCAGCAGGCTGAACAGGTGCAGGTTGTTGATGAACACGCGCGCCGCGTCCTTGCCGCCCTTGATGTCGAAGGTGAAGATGGAGCCGGCGCCGTTCGGGAAGTACTTCTCGTACAGCGCGTGGTCGCGGCGGCCCGGGATGCTCGGGTGGGAGACGGACTCGACCTCGGGCACGGTCTGCAGGTACTCGACGACCTTGAGGGCGTTCTGCACGTGGCGCTCCACGCGCAGGGACAGCGTCTCGGTGCCCTGCAGCAGCAGGAAGGCGGCGAACGGGGACAGGGTGGCGCCGGTGTCGCGCAGCAGGATGGCGCGGATGCGGGTCACGAAGGCGGTGCCGCCCAGCGCCTCGTAGAAGTTGAGGCCGTGGTAGGACGGATCCGGCTCCGTCAGGGTCGGGAACTTGCCCGGGACCTCGGCCCAGTTGAACTTGCCGCCCTCCACGACGACGCCGCCCAGCGTGGTGCCGTGGCCGCCGATGAACTTGGTGGCGGACTCCACGACCACGTCGGCGCCGTGCTCCAGCGGGCGGAACAGGTACGGGGTGGCGAAGGTGTTGTCCACGACGACCGGCAGATGGTGCTTGTGGGCGATCGCGGAGATGGCCTCGAAGTCCGGCAGGTCGGCGTTCGGGTTGCCGAAGGTCTCGAAGTAGACGAGCTTGGTGTTCTCCTGGATGGCATCCTCGAAGTTCTGCGGAACCTCCGGGTCGACGAAGGTGGTGGTGATGCCGTCGCGCGGCAGCGTGTGCTTGAGCAGGTTGAAGGTGCCGCCGTAGATGTTCTTGGAGGAGACGATGTGGTCGCCGGACTGGGTGATGTTGCGCACGGCGTACTCGACGGCCGCGGCGCCCGAGGCGACCGCGATGCCCGCGGTGCCGCCTTCGAGGGCGGCGATGCGGTCCTCGAACACGCCCTGGGTGGAGTTGGTCAGACGGCCGTAGATGTTGCCGGGATCGGCGAGGCCGAAGCGGGCCTCGGCGTGGTCGAAGTCGTGGAAGACGTAGGAGGTGGTGGCGTAGATCGGCACGGCGCGGGAGTCGGTGGCCGGGTCGGCGTGCTCCTGTCCGACGTGCAGCTGCAGGGTTTCGAAGCGGTAGTTCTTGGTGGCGTCTGCCATGATGGCTCCTTCGGGTCGAGGTTCGTTGTTGTCGCCACCCGCCGGCCGTGAAGGCGGTTGGCGAGGTGATGGTTCAGACCCTACGGCGACGGCCGATCGCAATGCAAGCCGAACGCTATCCGAGTTATCTATAGCCCCTTCAAATCCCTTGCGGCAGTAGGGCTCGCCGGCGTCGCGACCGTGCGAAAACATCCACGGGAACATGTGCGACACGCGGCTCGCCCGGCCGCGCCGCGCGCGCAGGCCGGCGCACGGACCGGTGCGCAGGTTGGAACGATCATGCCGGGATCAGGCCCCACGGCAACGCGAAAACGACGCGATCGCCCCAACCTGCGGATTCATGCCCGCAGGTTGGGGCGATCGCGTCATCATGATGGCCGGCGTAGGTCGGCCAAGGGACCGACGGAAGGCTACAGCCCGAGGAACAGCTCGTGGATGCGCGTGTCCCCGGTCAGCTCCGGGTGGAACGCCGTGGCGATGATGCGTCCCTGGCGCAGCGCGACCGGATGCCCGCCCACGCTGGTCTCCACGGTGGCCTTGGGGCCGACCGAGACCACGTACGGCCCGCGGATGAACACGAGCGGGAAGTCGGCGATGTCGCCGAAGCTGCCCGTCCCGTCGAACGAGCCGAGCTGGCGTCCGTAGGCGTTGCGCCGCACGGTGGCGTCCAGCGCGCCGAAGTAGACGTTCGGGTCGTTGTCGAGGCGCGCGGCGAGCAGGATCATGCCGGCGCACGTGCCGAAGACGGGCTTGCCGGCGGCGATGTGCCGGGCGATCGGTTCGAACAGCCCGGTGGAGCGCAGCAGCTTGCCCTGCGTGGTGGACTCGCCGCCGGGCAGGATCACCCGGTCGATCGAATCGTCGAAGTCGGACGCCTGGCGCAGCAGCTTCCACGGCGCGCCGAGCCGGTCGAGCATGGCGGCGTGTTCGGCGAAGGCGCCCTGCACGGCGAGGATGCCGGTCACGCCGTGGCGCGCGGACTCGGCGTCCTCGGACTCCTCCTTGGAGATGTATTCGACGGCGACGACCATGCGTCACTCCCCGCGCGCAGCCATGATGGTCTGGATCTCGTCCTCGTTGATGCCCACCATCGCCTCGCCGAGGTTGGCGGACAGCCTGGCGAGCAGGTCGGCGTCGCGCCAGTTGGCGGTGGCCTGTACGATGGCGGCGGCACGCTTGGCCGGGTCGCCGGACTTGAAGATGCCGGAGCCGACGAACACGCCTTCGGCGCCGAGCTCCATCATCAGGGCCGCGTCGGCCGGGGTGGCCACGCCGCCGGCGGCGAAGTTCACGACGGGCAGGCGGCCGTTGTCGTGCACGTACCTGGCGAGGTCGTACGGCACGGCGAGCTGCTTGGCCGCCTCGTAGACCTCGTCGTCGCGCAGGCCCTGCAGCTCGCGGATCTGCTTGTTCATCGTGCGCATGTGGCGCACCGCCTGGATGACGTCGCCGGTGCCCGGCTCGCCCTTGGTGCGGATCATGGCCGCGCCCTCCGCGATGCGGCGCAGCGCCTCGCCGAGGTTCTTGGCGCCGCACACGAACGGCACGTCGAACTGGTTCTTGTCGATGTGGTAGACGTCGTCGGCCGGGGAGAGCACCTCGGACTCGTCGATGTAGTCGATGTCGATGGCCTGCAGGATGCGCGCCTCGGCGATGTGGCCGATGCGCACCTTGGCCATGACCGGAATGGACACGGCCTCCTGGATGCCGCGGATCATCGCGGGGTCGCTCATGCGCGAGACGCCGCCGGCGGCGCGGATGTCGGCGGGGATGCGCTCCAGCGCCATCACCGCGCACGCGCCGGCGTCCTCGGCCACGCGCGCCTGCTCGGGCGTGGTGACGTCCATGATGACGCCGCCCTTGAGCATCTGCGCCAGGTTCCTGTTGAGTTCCGCCCTGTTTTCAGCCATGTGGGCCCCTTCCGAATCGAAAGCATGTGTCGGATTGTCAGTGCATATGCTACGGGCCGGAACCATCGTTCCCGCGCGTTCGGCCGCACGGCGGCGATAGGAAAAATCGATAGCGGGCGACGCCTTCCGGAGCGCCGCCGGAGGGCGTCGTCGATATGGAAAGCGCCCTTCGACGGAGCGCTTTCGATATCCGCGACGAACGGCCGCGTTCCGCGCGGAAGCGTAAAGCGCGCGCGGGGACGCCTCGGGGCCCGACGTTTCCCGTCCCCGTTTGTGAAGATTTGGCCCGGCGTGTCGCTAGAGTCGTGCGCCATGGGCGATGTTGAGCACGATGTGAGGCTGTACGACCGCGATCCGCGCTACATTCCGCGCGTGGCCGCGGTGCACGACATGTGCGGGTACGGCACCTGCTCGCTCACCTGCGCGATCCCGATCCTCTCCTCCTGCGGGTGCAACGTCTGCCCCGTGCCCACCGCGCTGTTCAGCGCGCACACGATGTTCCCCGTCTACACCTTCCACGACACCACCGCGATGCTCGGCGGATACCTCGACGCGTGGCTTCGGGAGGGCGTGGACCTGGACGGCGTCTACTCGGGGTTCCTCGGCAGCGCGGCGCAGGTGGACGTCATCGAGCGGCTCTACCGGGACTATCCGCGCGCGCTGCGGTTCGTCGACCCGGTGATGGGCGACGAGGGACGGCTCTACCCCACCTACACGCGCGACATGTGCGAGGCGATGGGCCGGCTCGCGAAGGGGGCCGACGTGCTGATGCCCAACCTGACCGAGGCGGCGATCCTCACGGGGCGCGACTATCCGGGACGGGATCTGGACGACGCCGCGGTGGCGGACTGGCTCGGCGCGCTGCTCTCGCTCGGCGCGCGCAACGTGGTGCTCAAGGGCGTGGACCGCGGCGACGGCGCGATCCGCAACTACGTCGCTTCCGCCGCGTACGGCGTCGGGGCGCGCATCGAGCTGACGCACGAGCGGCTGCCGTTCATGACGCACGGCACCGGCGACGCGTTCGCCTCGGCCCTGTGCGGCGCGGTCATGGCCGGGCGTCCCCTGGCCGAGGCGGCGCATCTCGCCGGCGAATTCGTCCACGACGCCATGGAGCATACGCCGTTCCAGCCCGGGCACGAGCAGCGCGGCGTCAGCTTCGAGCTCAGCCTGGGCATGCTGACCTCACTGGTGCGCTGAGCGGGGCCGTTCCGTCCACACGGTTGTCCACCGTCCGCGTGCGCGACACGCGCGAGACCGCGCCGCGAAGCCCCCATTCGTACACATGCGGCGCACGGCTTGCCGCCGCGCGTCCCGCCATGCTGAGGTGGATGGCATGGACACCATCACCTCAGCAGCATTCACGCCCGTCTCCCCTCCCGCGCTGGACCTCGCCGCGATCGCGCTGGCCCGGCGCGAACTGACTCCCCGGCAGCTCGGCCGCGCCGGCGAGGACTACGCCGCCGAATGGCTGATCCGCCGCGGATGGCGGATCATCGACCGCAACTGGCGGTCCCGCTACGGCGAACTCGATCTGGTCGCGCTCGACGCGAACCGGGAGATCGTCTTCGTGGAGGTCAAGACCCGCCGCTCCACGGACCAGGGATCGCCGCAGGCCGCGGTGGACGGGCGCAAACAGTCGAACCTGCGGCGGGCCGCCATGGAGTGGCTGCTCGCGGACGAGCACCACGTGCCCCATCGCGGCACGCGGTTCGACGTGGTCGCCATCCTCATGACGCCGTCCGGACCGCAGGTCACGCACATCCCGGGGGCGTTCTGATGGCCATCGGCACCGCGATATCGATCGGCCTGATCGGGCTGAAGGCCTTCGTCGTGCAGATGCAGGCCTACATCAGCCCCGGACTGCCGTACTTCAGCATCATCGGTCTGCCGGACGCCTCGCTGAGCGAGGCGCGCGAACGCGTCAAGTCCGCGTGCTCGGCATGCGGGTTCAGGTGGCCGGAGACGCGGGTGACGGTGAACCTCTCCCCCGCGTCGCTGCCCAAGCGGGGATCGTCGCACGATCTGGCCATCGCCGCCAGCGTGCTCGCCGCGGGACGGATGATCCCCGCCGACTGCCTGCAGCACACGCTGGTGCTCGGCGAACTCAACCTCGACGGCAGCGTGCTGCCGGTCAACGGCATCCTGCCGATGCTGCTCAGCGCCCGCGAGCACGGCGTCACCCGCGCCTTCGTCCCGCACGCCAACCTCGAGGAGGCGGCGCTGGTGGGCGACGTGGAGGTGACGGGGCTGCGGCATCTGGGCGAACTCATCGAACGCATGGGCGGCAGACCCAGATACCGACTCGACACGACGCGGCTGTGCGAGCCGATCGTGGACCCGCAGATCCGGCCGGACGCGGCGGTGGCGCCGGACGACCTGGACATCGCGCAGGTGGTGGGCCAGGACAAGGCGAAGTGGGCCCTCGAGGTGGCCGCGGCCGGCGGCCATCATCTCCTGATGACGGGGCCTCCGGGATCGGGCAAGACGATGCTGGCGATGCGCCTTCCGGGCATCATGCCGCCGCTGGACGACGGCGAGCAGCTCGAGGTGGCGTCCATCCGCTCGCTGTGCGGCACGCTGCCGATGTACGGTATCACGGACGTGCCTCCGTTCGAGGCGCCGCACCACACCGCCACCACGGCGTCGCTGGCGGGAGGCGGCACCGGGGTGGCGCAGCCGGGCGCGATCACGCGCGCGCACCGGGGCGTGCTGTTCATGGACGAGGCGCCGGAATTCCAGCCGAGAGCCCTGCAGACGTTGCGCGAGCCGCTGGAGACCGGGTACATCGCGATCGCGCGCACCAGGGGCACGGCCTACTATCCGGCCCGGTTCCTGCTGGCCATGGCCGCCAACCCGTGCCCGTGCGGATTCGCCTCCACGGGCAACGGCGAACGCTGCCGGTGCACCGAGCGGGAACGGCTGCGGTACCTCAATCGGCTGTCCGGACCGATCCTCGACCGCATCGACATCCAGATCGACGTGCCGCCCGTCTCCCTGCTCTCGGCCGACGACGCCGAACGCCGCGAGACCAGCGCGACGGTGCGCGCCCGGGTGCTCGAGGCGCGCGGCGCGGCCCGCGAGCGGTACGAGGCCCAGGGATGGTCGTCCAACGCGGAGGCGAGCGGGCAGTGGCTGCGGCGCAACACGTCGCGCGGCGCGACGGCCAGGGTCAACGACGCGCTCGACCGCCAGGCGCTGAGCCTGCGCGGCGCGGACCGCGCGCTGCGGCTGGCGTGGACCATCGCCGATCTGCGCGGCGCGACGAGCCCCACCGTGGAGGACGTGTCACGGGGCATCAACCTCAGGACGAGGCTGTCATGAGCGCGCGGTACGCGGCCGTCGACGACGAGACGCTCGCCCGCGCGGTGCTCGCCCACTGCGTCGACGGGCCGGACGCGCTGATGTACGCGGCGCTCAAGGGCGCGCCCGACGCGATGACGCTGGCGGACGCCATCGTGGACGTCCACGGGTCCCGCGCCGGGGCATCGAGCGGACGCGGCGCCGCAGGGGCGCTCGACGAGATGTTCCTCACGGGCACGGCGCGCTGGGGCCGCCGCGTGAACGCGACGGGGCTGGAACGCTTCCATGCGGCGCTGGACGGGTGGATGCGACGGCTGGACACCCTGCCCTCGCTCAGGACGGACGACCTGCGGTCGTTCCTCTGCGCGGACGGCGCCATGTGGATCATCGCGCCGCACCATCCCTGCTGGCCCGGACAGCTGGAGGATCTCTCGGAGCGCGCCGACTGGGCGGCCCCGCTCTGCCTGTGGGGACAGGGCGACCCGGCGGCGCTGACGAGCTGCGAGGGTCCGGTGGCCGTGGTCGGATCCCGCGGCGCCACCGAATACGGGTGCGCGGTGGCGCACGACGTGGGCGCGCACGCGGCGCTGCGCGGGCATCTGATCGTCTCGGGAGGCGCGTTCGGCGCGGACGCGGCGGCGCACTGGGGCGCGCTGGCCGCGGCGGAGCGCTACCCCGACCGGGCGGGCAGGACCGTCGCCGTGTTCGCCGGAGGGCTCGAGCACATCGGCCCGCAGCGCAACCGGCATCTGTTCGACCGCATCGTGGCATCCTCCGGCGCGCTGATCAGCGAGATGAGTCCGCAGACCGTTCCCGAGGCACGGCGATTCCTGCTGCGCAACCGGCTCATCGCCGCGTTGGCCCGCACGGTGGTGGTGGCACAGGCGCGACGCCGCTCCGGGGCGCTGAACACGGCGAACTGGGCCGCGGAGCTCAACCGCGAGGTCTACGCGGCGCCGGGCGACATCACGCAGCCCGGAAACACGGGATGCAACATGCTCATCCACGAGAACCGGGCGATCATCCTCGTGGACAGCGAGGACGTGACGGAGATCTGCCACGACGACCACATGCCCAGACCGCCCGGGGACGCCGCGGATTTCGCCGCGCCCATGCCACGGACCGAACCGGCCTCCTCCAGACTCGCGCTGGGCAGCGGCGGACGGGTGCCGTCCAGCGAAGCGCCGGACACCCGCCCGCGCCGCAGCCCGCCCGAACCGGACGCGGACCAGCTCCGGGTTCTGGACGCCGTGCGCGCGTGCCGGCGGCGCGGCCGCGCGGCGGACGAGGATGCGGTGCTTGAGACGCTGAGGAGCCGTGCGCGCGGCGCGGAGGACGGAACGGAGGACGGGGACGCGGAGAAGACGGAGCGGACGGTCACCCTCGCCTGGGTGACCCGGCAGCTGGGCGATCTGGAACTGGCCGGGGCGATCGTGCGCGCGCCGAACGGCGGCTTCACGCCGTCCACTGGCACGCCGTGAGATCCACGCGGGGCCCCGCCGCGCCGGCCGCCTCGCCGGACGCGGCCACGAACCGCACGCCCTCCCCCTCCAGCAGGGCGCGCTGCCTGTCCGGCCCGCCGAAGGCGAACCCCGGGGCGAGCGACCCGTCGCGGAACACCACGCGATGGCACGGGATGACGCCCGGTTCCGGGTTGGCGTGCAGCGCATATCCGACGAACCGCGCGCACCGCGGCGCGCCGGCGAGCGCCGCGACCTGGCCGTACGTGGCCACCTTGCCGCGGGGGATGCGCCGCACCACCGCGTAGACGCGCTCGCCGAACGAGCCCTGCGAACCGGAGGAACCTGCCATGCCCCCATTATGCCCCGCACGAGGCCCGTCCGGGCGTGTGCGAGAATCGGGGGTATGAGTCCGAAGCAGTTGGAAGATATGTACGACGCCGTGATCGTGGGCGCCGGCGCGGCCGGTCTGTCCGCGGCGCTCGGCCTGTTGCGCTCCGATCGCATCCGCGAGCTGAAGGAGCAGGGGCTGGACCCGAGGATCCTCGTGATCTCGAAGCTGCAGCCGCTGCGCTCGCACACCGGTTCGGCCGAGGGCGGCATCGCGGCGAGCCTCGGCAACATCGACCGCGACGACTGGCACTGGCACTACTACGACACCGTCAAGGGCGGCGACTGGCTGGTCGACCAGGACGCGGCGGCGCTGCTCGCGCGCGACGCGCCCGCCACGGTGATCCGCCTCGAGCACGACGGCGTGGCGTTCTCGCGCACCGGGGACGGGCACATCGCGCAGCGCCGCTTCGGCGGACACACGGCGGAATTCGGCGGCGAGCCGGTGCGACGGGCCGCGTACGCCGCGGACCGCATCGGCCACCAGATCCTGCACAGCCTGTGGCAGCAGTGCGTGGCGCAGGGCGTCGAATTCGCCGAGGAATGGTACGTGACCGATCTGGTGCTCGACGGGTCCAGGTCGCACGTGGCCGGCGTGGTCGCCTACGACACGCATTCCGGCGCCGTGCACGCGGTGCACGCGCGCAACGTGCTCGTCGCCACCGGAGGCGCGGGCCGGCTGTTCCGCACCACCTCCAATTCCTGGGACCTCACCGGCGACGGCATGGCGCTGGCGCTGGCCGCCGGACTGCAGCTCGAGGACGTGGAGTTCGTGCAGTTCCATCCCACGGGACTGGCGCACACCGGCATCCTGCTTTCGGAGGCGGCGCGCGCGGAGGGCGGCGTGCTGAGGAACGCGGACGGCGAGGCGTTCATGGCCCGCTACGCGCCGGGGCACGCGGATCTGGCGGCGCGCGACGTGGTGAGCCGCTCGATCATGGCCGAGGTGGACGCCGGCCGCGGCGTGGCCGACCCGAAGGACCCGGACGGCCCGAAGGACTGCGTGTGGCTGGACATGACCGGCATCGACGGGGACCACATGGAGGCCGTGCTGCCGCAGGTGGTCGAGACGATCCGCGACTACGCGAACATCGACCCCACGACGCAGTACGTGCCGGTCAAGCCGACTGCCCACTACACGATGGGCGGCATCCCCATCACCACCGACGGCGAGGTGTACCGCTGGATTCCATCCGACGGCGAGACGTCGGACGCCCGCCGCGACGTGGTGGAGGGCCTGTACGCGGCCGGCGAATGCTCGTGCGTGAGCGTGCACGGCGCCAACCGTCTGGGCGGCAACTCCCTGCTCGACGCCTGCCTGTTCGGCACGAGGGCCGGCGAGGCGATCGCCGCGCGCGTGGCCGAATCCCCGGTGGCGCAGATCGAGCTCGAGGGCGGCGACCCTGCGGACGACGAGTACGCGCCGCTCGTGGACGCGGCCGCCAGGACGCGCGAGGACGAGGCGAAGACCCTGCTCGCCGGAAACGCGGGCGATGACGCGGCCGATGCGGCGGACGCGGACGGCGGCGCGGACGCGACGTCCGACGACAACCCGTACCGTCTGCTCGCCGATCTGGGCGTCGCGATGGAACGGGCGGTGGCCGTGCGCTGCACCGCCGAGACGATCGAGACCGCGCTGGCGATGCTGCGCGACGATCTCGTGCCGCGTGCCGCCGCGCTGCGCGCGCACGACGGGACGCCCGCCTTCAACCAGGAGGTCACGGCCATCTGGGAGGCACGGCATCTCGTCGCCCTCGCCGAGGCCATGCTCAGGGCGTCCGAGTCGCGCGCCGAGTCGCGCGGCTCGCTGCGCCGGCTCGACTTCCCGCGGCGCGACGACGAGCGTTTCCTCGCGCATTCCATGATCGAGCTGCGCGATGACCGGGATCCGCAGGCTGCGAAGCCCCGCACGCGGCACGACGTCAGCTGGCAGCCGGTGCGCATCGTCGACTACCCGCCCAAGGCGAGGGCATACTGACCGCGACGCGGGCCGCGGCCGGCATGCGCGGCGGGACGCGGCCCGCCCCACGCTGACCGCGGCTCGTGGCACACTGGGTACCCGAGAAAACGAATGGAATCCGGTCGAACGGCAAGGAGCGGCGTGATGAGCACTGAGAACGACATGGTCACCGTGACCCTGCGCGTGCATCGCTTCACGCCGCGCGCGGAGCGCGAGCGTCCCGGTCGCGGCGCCAACCCGTTCGCCAGGAAGAGCTCCCCGTTCGGCTCCAGCGCGCGCCGTCGGCCGCGCGGCAAGCAATGGACGCAGGACTACACGCTCACCGTCCGTCCCGAGGACACGGTGCTCGACTGCCTGCTGCGCGTCAAGCGCACGCTCGACCCCACGCTCGCCTTCCGCTACTCGTGCGGGCACGGCATGTGCGGCTCCGACGCCGTGGCCGTCAACGGCACGCCCATGCTGATCTGCACGGCGACCGTGGCCGAATGGGCGAAGCCCGACGATCCGTCCGTCGCGGACGACGAAGGATTCCGCAGCACCGGCGCGTCCGATGCGGATGCCCGCCCCGCGCTCGGCCCCGGCGAACACGGCGTCATCGAGCTGGAGCCGCTTCCCGGCTTCCCCGTGCAGCGCGACCTCATCGCGGACATCGACCCGATGCTCGACCAGATCCGCAGGCTCAGGCCGTATCTCGAGGCCAAGGGCGAGCTCAGGACCACCGCGGACGGCAAGGTCAACGCGTTCGAATACCTGCAGAGCCCGGAGGAGCTCGCCCGGTACGAGCAGCTGACCAACTGCATCGCGTGCGGCGTGTGCGAGGGCTCCTGCCCGGTGTTCGCCGGCGGCGACGCCTTCATCGGCCCCGCCGCGCTCATCGCCGCGTCCCGCTTCGTCAACGATTCGCGCGACGGGAAGACCATGGAGCGTCTGGACGCCATCGACACCGCGGACGGCGTGGCCGCATGCCAGTCGGTGCGCGCCTGCGGACGTCAGTGCCCGCGCGGCATCGACGTGGGCGAGGAGATGTGGCAGATCGTCGCCAAGGTCCGCGAACGCTGACCGGCCGCGGTCTTCGCTGCCGCTATCCTAGGGGCTATGGACAAGACCTCATACACGAATCTGGCCAAGGCGTGGCAGTATGCCGAGGACGCCGCCGCGGCCACGGATCCCCGGACGCTGACCGCGCTCAGGGCGAGCGCCGAATCGCAGGGGTTCGCGCAGGATTCCGCGGCGCAGGACGATTTCCTGCGGCTGCTGGTGCGGATGACGGGCGCGCGTTCGATCATCGCGATCGGCACCGGCGCCGTGGCGCAGACGTACCAGCTCATCGACGGTCTCGGCGGATCCGGACTGCTGACGGCCGTGGACTCCTCCCCCGCCGGCGCCTCCGCGATCCGCGCCATGTTCAACGCGCTGGACGACGACACCGACGCCACGCTGCGCGTGGTGAACGTGGCGGTGGGCCAGTTCCTGCCCCGTCTGAACGCGGCGGACTACGATCTCATCGTCGTCTCCGGCGAAGCGTCCAACTACGCTCCCGCGTTCGCGCAGGCCGAGCGCCTGCTGCGCGACGGCGGCGCGATCATCTTCACCGACGCGTTGGCGTTCGCCGCGCCCGATGCCCGCGGCGGGCTGCTCAACCCGGCCGACCGCAGTCCCAAGGCCGTGACGCTGCGCGCGCTGATCGACGAGGTGCGCGGCGACGAGCGCTTCGACACCGCGCTCGTGCCCGTGGGCACCGGCCTGCTGGTCGGCGTCAAGCGCTGATCCTCTCCGGCGTGCGCCGCGGCGCACGCCGTCAGTGGCGCCTGGCGGCGTCGATGCCGCCGAGCGCCACGTCCACCGCCTCGTCGGGATCGTCGGTCATCACCACGAGCTGCGGGTCGAGCGCCGAGATCATGCCGTGCTCGCGCACCGTGGACGACAGCCACGCGAACAGCCCCTCCCAGTATCCGGAGTCGTAGAGCACCACCGGCATGTGCGCCACCTTGTGCGTCTGCACCATGGTGAGCACCTCGAACATCTCGTCCAATGTGCCGAATCCGCCCGGGCACACGATGACGCCGGACGAGTACTTGAGGAACATGGTCTTGCGCACGAAGAAGTAGCGGAACGTCATGCCGAGGTTCACCCAGGCGTTGAGCCCCTGCTCGTGCGGCAGCTCGATGCCGAGCCCGACGGACTTGCCGCCGGCGAGCGCCGCGCCCCTGTTCGCGGCCTCCATGATGCCCGGGCCGCCGCCGGTGATGACCGCCACGCCGGCCTTCGCGATGCGCTTGCCCATGTGGCGCGCCGCCTTGTAGGCCGGATCCGTGCGGGGCGTGCGCGCCGAGCCGAACACGGACACCGCGGGCCCCAGCTCGGCCAGCGCCCCGAAGCCGTCGACGAACTCGGACTGGATGCGCAGCACGCGCCACGGGTCCATGTGCAGCCAGTCGGTGGACTGCTCGTCGGCCAGCAGATTGCCGGTGGTGTTGTCCTTCGGCACCATCGGGCCGCGCAGCATCACCGGTCCGCGGAAGTACGTGTCCCCCAGCGGCGAGGCGTCGGGCCGCGCGTCGGCCGGACGATCGGCATCCGCGCCGGTCGCGGACGCGTCGCCGTCCGCGGCGAGCAGCGGCGCTGCAATTCGCTCCAGCTTGTTGTCCACGCGGACGGCGGCGCCCTTCTCGGCGGCCTTGGACGCGTTCTTCCGGCTCTTGCCCTTCTTGGCCATGTGGTTCCTCCTCCATGTGGTGGACCTTGCGGCGGGATCGCGGCGGGTTCCCCGTCTCCGGTCCGCGCAGTGTCGGATATACGCAGTGTCGAATATGCTCAGCTGCGCCCGTCGTCGCCGCGGCGGCGCGACGGATGGGCGGCGCGGAACCGTGCGACGAACTCGGGCGTGAACGCCGGCATGCTCATCGTCACCGTGCCGTCCTCGAGCCGTCGCTCCCGCTCCTGTCCGTTATACGCGCCTTCCCTCGTCTTCGCCGCATTCCCGTCCTCGTGCGCGCCGCGTGTCTCGCGGGCGATGCGCGCCGACTGACGCGACAGCAGGATGCCGGAGACCACGGCCGCGGTGAGCGAGGCCACGAGCACGCCGAAGCGGCTTTCGGCCGACAGTTCGGTGTCCGCATAGGCCAGCGAGGCGATGAGGAACGAGACGGTGAATCCGATGCCGCAGGCGCAGGATGCGGGGAACAGGTCGCGCACGCGCAGCCCCCTGGCAAGCCGAAGCCCCAGAACGTGCGTGCTCACGGCGGCGGTGAGCATGATGCCGGTGGGCTTGCCCACCACCAGCGCCACCGTGATGCCCACCACCACGGGCGAGCCCATCAGCGCCGGGGAGAGTTCGCTGAAGCGCACGCCGGTGGCGAACAGCGCGAAGACCGGCAGCGCCACGAGCGCGGAAAGCGGCTGGAGCTTGCGGTGGTAGCGTTCGGCGCGCGGCGTCCGTTCGCCGAACATCTCCCGGGACGGGGTCAGGAGTCCCACCAGCACGCCGGCCAGGGTGGGATGGACGCCGGCTTCGAACATCATCACCCATGCGAGGATGCCGACGACGCCCGCCAGCACCCACGGCACCCGGCGCATGCGCACCAGCGCGTGCCAGACGGCCGCGCAGGCCGCGATGCCGATGAACCAGTACCAGGCGCTCAGGGAGGAGAAGAACACGGCGATGAGCACGATGGCGAGCAGGTCGTCCACGGTGGCCAGCGTCATGAGGAAGGCGCGGATCGATCCGGGCAGCGCCTTGGCGAACAGGGCCAGCACCGCGAGCGAGAAGGCGATGTCCGTGGCCGTGGGCACGGCCCAGCCCTGCGCGATGGTGGGATAGTCGAACGCCTGCCCGGAGGCGATGGTCTGGTATCCCGGACCGGGCGGCGCGTATTCGGAGTACAGCCACGTGACGCCCAGGAACAGGACCGGAGGCACGAGCATGCCTCCCACGGCGCACAGCATCGGCACCGCGGCCGCTCTGGGATTCGACAGCGACCCGGTGGTGAGCTCCTGCTTGAGGTCCAGCCCCACGACGAGGAAGAACGCGGTGAGCAGGCCGTCCTGGGCCCAGTGCCCGATCGGCAGGTCGATGTTGGTGTACGGGATGCCCACGCGCGTCTCGGCGACGTGTCCGAAGACGTCGGCCGTGGCGGGCAGGTTCGCCAGCACCAGACCGGCCAGTGCGAACGAGAGCATGATGAGCCCCGAGATGCGGTCCGATGCCGCGATGTGCCTGATCGCGTCCCACAGGCGCGTGCGGCGTTTCCCCATAGTCCTCAGTCCTCGACCTCAAAATCCGTTGCCAGCGTTGTCATGCGACAGTGCGATTGTAGCGGCCCCGTGCGGACGATCCGGCCTCCCGCGCATCGGATGCCCGCGGACCGGTCCGAAAATTGGAAAAGCATCCGTAGCTGCTGCTTGACGGGGGCTTTGAGTGCGCCAGACAGGATTCGAACCTGCGACCTGCTGATCCGTAGTCAGCTGCTCTAATCCGCTGGGCTACTGGCGCATGCTACCTGACGATAGCGTTCTCTTTTCATGAAAGAATCCCTTGACGCCGGGGCGTCCGGGACTCTGACGTGCGCCAGACAGGATTCGAACCTGCGACCTGCTGATCCGTAGTCAGCTGCTCTAATCCGCTGGGCTACTGGCGCATGCTGTCTGATCTGAAGTGCTTCATTCAGGCAACTCGAATATGGTACCGCCCATACGCCAATCATGCAAACATCGGCATGTCGCGCGGAATTGCAACGTTTTCGGCATCCCGATCGGATCGCCCCCTGCATCCGAATATGCCCGGAATTCAGATCCCCTCCGACCGGATCCGAGGGCCGCGGTCGATCGGAACCACCCGAGGCTGCGCGCGCCCCGCGACCGCGTCCTCGTCCACGACCACCCGCACGGCGCCGTCCATGTCCGGCAGCGCGAACATCGTGTCCTCCAGCGTCCGCTCCAGAATCGTCCGCAGACCGCGGGCGCCGGTGCCCTGCCGATGCGCCATCGAGGCGACGGCGCGCACGGCGCCGTCCGTGAACGTCAGCTCCGCGCCGTCCGCGGCGAAGAGCTTGCGGTACTGCCTGACGAGCGCGTTGGCCGGTTCGGTGAGGATCGCGGCGAGGTCGCGCTCGTCCAGCTCGTCGAGCACGCTCACCACGGGCAGCCGTCCCACGAGCTCGGGCAGCAGGCCGAACTCGCCCAGATCGTCGGGCGTGACGTGCGCCAGCACCTCACGATCGTCCGTCTCCCGTTCGCTCCACCGCGCGGCGAACCCGCTCTCCCTGCGTCCCAGCCGGGCCGAGACGATGTCCCTCAGCCCCACGAAGGCTCCCCCGCAGATGAACAGGATGTCGCGCGTGTCGATGCTCACGCGTCCGGGACCGTCCTCCTCCGTCCCGCGTCCCTTCGCGGATCCGCCGTCCGGCACCTCCACGACGGTGCCCTCGAGGATCTTCAGCAGCGCCTGCTGGACGCCCTCCCCCGACACGTCGCGCGTGGGCGACGCGTTCTCCCCACTCTTGCGCGCCAGCTTGTCGATCTCGTCGATGTAGACGATGCCCTGCCCCGCACGCGCGGCGTCGCCGTCCGCGGCCCGCAGCAGACGCTGCAGCACGCTCTCCACGTCGTCGCCCACGTAGCCGGCCTCCGTGAGCGTGGTGGCGTCCACGATGACGAACGGCACGCGCATCACCCGCGCCAGCGTCTGCGCCAGATACGTCTTGCCCACGCCGGTGGACCCCACGAGCAGGATGTTCGACTTGGCGACCTCCACGTCGTCCAACGCGTCCATGCCGTCGGACAGCGCCAGCGACATGCGGCGGAACAGCCGTTCGGTCTCCCCTCCGGACTCCAGCCCCACGCGCTTGTAGTGGTTGTACACGGCCACCGAAAGCGTGCGCTTGGCGGTGCGCTGCCCCACCACGTACCGGTCGAGCGCGGCGAAGATTGCATGGGGACTCGGCAGCGAGCGTATGCCTCTCCGTGTCTCGGCCTCGCGCGCCTCGGACAGGACCCGGACGCACAGCTCGATGCACTCGTCGCAGATCGCGCATCCCGGACCGGTGACGAGCTTGCCCACCTCCGATTCGGACTTGCCGCAGAAGGCGCAGCGCGGCGCGTCGCCCCCGTAATCGATCACTTGCCCCATCGGATTCCTCCCTCGCCTCGGCGCGCGCACGCGGCCGATCCGCATACGAATGCGCCGCGCGCCCCATACCCAACTGTAGAACGGGCATGGGCCGCGCGGCGCGGCGGCACGGAGACGGATCCGCGCAGACTACTTGCGGTGTTCGAGCACCTCGTCGACGATGCCGTACTCCTTGGCCTGCGGAGCAGTGAGGATGGTGTCCACCTCGATGTCCTTGCGGATGCGCTCCGGGTCCTGCCCGGTGTGCTTGGCCAGCGTGTTCTCGAGCCATTCGCGCAGACGAATCATCTCCTTGGCCTGCAGCTCGATCTCCGTGGCCTTGCCGAAGTCCTGGCCCATGGCGGGCTGGTGGATGAGCACGCGGGCGTTCGGCAGCATGAGGCGCTTGCCGTGGGCGCCGGCGGCCAGCAGGATCGCGGCGGCGGAGGCGGCCTGGCCGAGGCACACGGTGGCCACGTCCGGCTTGATGTACTGCATGGTGTCGTAGATGGCGGTCATGGCCGTCATCGAGCCGCCGGGCGAGTTGATGTACACCGTCACGTCGCGGTTCGGATCCTGCGACTCGAGCACGAGCAGCTGGGCCATGATGTCGTCGGCGGAGGTGTCGTCCACCTGCACGCCCATGAAGACGATGCGGTCCTCGAACAGACGGGTGTACGGGTCCTGCCTCTTGTAGCCGTACGGGGTCTTCTCCTCGAACTGCGGCAGGACGTATCGGGCCTGCGGGCCGGCCAGACGCTGGGCGCGGGCCACGAAACGGGCTTCTTCACTTGCCATGTTGCTTAACTCCCCTCGTTTCAGGCGTTGGCGCCGTTCGCCGCGGCGGCGCTCATCGAACCGGCGTTGGTGACGAGCTTGTCCACGAAGCCGTACTCCAGCGCCTGCTGGGCGGTGTACCAGTGGTCGTATTCGTTGTCGCGGTAGATCTCCTCCACCGTGTGGCCGGTCTGCTCGGCGGTCAGCTCGGCCATGGTGCGCTTCATGTCCATGATCAGCTCGGCGTTGATGCGCACGTCGGTCGTGGTGCCGCCCACGCCGCCGGACGGCTGGTGCATGAGCACGCGCGCGTGCGACGTGAGGAAGCGCTTGCCCTTGGTGCCGGAGCTCAGCAGGAACTGGCCCATGGAGGCGCACATGCCCAGACCCACGGTGGCCACGTCCGGCTCGATGAGCTGCATGGTGTCGTAGATGGCCATGCCGGCGGTGATGGAGCCGCCCGGCGAGTTGATGTACAGCCAGATGTCCTTCTTCGGGTCCTCGGCCGCGAGCATGAGCATCTGGGCGCAGATGCGGTTGGCCATGGCGTCGGCCACCTCCTCGCCGAGCCAGATGATGCGGTCCTTCAAAAGACGGTTGAAAATCGGATCCATGGGACCCGCGGGGGCGTCCTCGCCGGCCATCATGGGCAGGGTTGCAAAATCGCTCACCTTGTCTCCTTCATATGATTCGCAAACATCGTCCATCCTACTGAGTCCAACCGACGCCCGGGACGATATCGCCCGCGTTTCGGCTCCCCGCGCAACGCCCGCGCGGCCGCGACCGGGAACGCGGCGACGGTGGCATGCGCCTCGTCATGCCGAAAGAATGCAGGAAGAGCCCGGAACCGTCTGGTTCCGGGCTCTTTGATCAGGACGTCACGACGCCGCGCCGGCGGTCCGCCGCGCGGCCGCGTCCGCCGGGGTTCACTCGGCGGTGTTCTCCTCGTCCTTGTTGGCGATCTCGTCGGCCACGGCGGCAGCGGCGGAGGCGGCCTCGACGGACTGCTCCTCCTCTTCCTCGGCGGCCTCGCCCAGGTACTTGGACAGGTCGAGCACGTTGCCCTCGGTGTCCTTGAAGGTCACGGCCTTCATGCCGGCGACCATGCCCTTGGAGCGACCGACCTCCTGCACGGCGGAGCCGATCTGGCCGTTCTGGATGATGGCCTGGATGAAGCGGTTCGGATCCATGCCGTACTGCTGGGCGATGGAGGCGAGGAACTGGAAGACCTCGTTCTGGGAGACCTTGACGTCCATCTGCTCGCTCAGGACGTCGAGCACGATCTGGTCGCGCAGCTCCTTCTCGACGGTGGCCTCGGCCTCGTCCTTCTGCTCCTTGGTGGCCTTCTCCGGATCCGGGGTCATGCCCTTGAGCTGCTGCTCGACCATGTCCTTCTTGACGCCCTTCGGCAGCGGGATCTCCAGACCCTCCTGCAGCTTGGCGATGAAGGCGTCGCGAGCGTCGGTGGCCTGACGGGCCTCGAGATCGGCCTCGCACTGCTTGCGGATGTCGGCCTTGAGCTCGTCCAGGGTGTCGAACTCGGAGGCCTCCTGGGCGAAGTCGTCGTTGAGCTCCGGGAGCTCCTCGGCCTTCACGGAGTTGACCTTCACCTTGACGGTGGCCTTCTCGCCCTCGTGCTCGCCGCCCTGCAGGGTGGACTCGAACGTGGTCTCCTCGCCGGCGGACAGGCCCTCGAGGGCCTCGTCGATGCCGTCGAGCATGGTGCCGGAGCCGAGCTCGTAGCTCACGCCCTCCTGGGAGTCGACGGACTCGCCGTCGATCTGGGCGTCGAGGTCGATGTTCGCGAAGTCGCCCTTGGCGGCCGGGCGGTCGACGCCCACGAGGGTGCCGAAGCGCTGACGCAGGTTCTCGAGGCGCTTGTCCACGTCCTCGTCGGACACGGACGGCTTGGCGACCTCGACGACCATGCCCTCGAGGGAGGGCAGCTCGACGTCGGGACGACGCTCGACGGTGGCGGTGAACTTGACCTTGGTATCGTCCGAGGCGGAGGCGGGCACCTCCTGCACGTCCAGCTCGGGCTGGGCCATCGGATGGATCTTCTTCTCCTCCAGGGCCTTGGAGTACAGCTCCGGGACGGCGGCGTTCACGGCCTCGCCGGCGACGGCGCCGAAGCCGATGCGCTGGTCGATGATCTTGCCGGGCACGTGACCCTTGCGGAAGCCGGGGACGTTGACCTGCTTGCCGATCTCCTTGCGGGCGGCGTCGAGGTACGGGTTGAACTCTTCGGGATCGACGGTGACGGTGAGCTTCACCTTGGTCGGCTCGAGGTTACGAACGCTGATTTTCACGCTTACGCTCCAATATTCTTGAAACCATACAGTTCTGCCAAAAGGCAACCTCTACATGATAGCGCGACTCACGGACGCTGCGATCAGGCGAACCTGCCAGTCGCGCGCGCCCTGCTCCGCGAGGAAGGCGGCGACGTCCACGGAGGCGGGGTCGTCGGTCCAGCACAGGTTGCGGATGATCTGCGGACGGACGATCACGTCGGCGGGCGTGCGCGTGTCCTCGGCGATCTGGTTGACCGCCGCGCGCACGGCCTGCAGCCGCGCGTAGCGGTCGGGATGGCGCTGCTGCCAGACGCGCATCGAGCGCGGCGCGTTGCCCTCGTCCCCCGGCGCCGACGCAGGCTGGCGGCTCGGCCACTGGTCCGGCCGGAGCGCCAGCGCACGGTCGATGGCCTCCTTCCACACCTTGGGCCTGACCGAACGCTGGATGGGCGCGTAGCGTTCGAACATCTTGTCCTGCTCGCCTCCGGTGTGCACGCGCACGCGCTCGTTGAGCGAGCGGATCGCGCGGAACTCGCGCGCGTTGTGCGGCTTCCTGACGGCGGCCTCGATGATCGCCGAGTCGGGCAGCAGCAGCGACGGGGCGATGTCGTGCCGCCGGGCGAGCTCGTCGCGCGCGGTCCACAGGGACCGCACCACGGCGAGCCCCCGTCCGTCGCCCTGCAGCGCGTTGATGCGCGAGACGTGGCGCCACGGCTGGTCGGGGCGCTCCCGGCGCTCGGCGCCCCGGGCAAGCAGATAGGCGAACTCCTCGCGCGCCCAGCCGTCCTTGCCGTGCGCCCTGAGGTCGGCGCTCATGCGCCGCTCCAGCTCGATGAGCAGCTCCACGTCGAGCGCCGCGTAGTTGCGCCAGTCGCGCGGCAACGGACGGTACGACCAGTCGGCGGCGGAATGCTCCTTGGCGAGCGTCAGCCCCAGATAGTGCTCGGTGACGGCCGCCAGCCCGAACCGGTGCAGTCCGAGCAGCCTCGCGGCCACCTCGGTGTCGAACAGCGCCGCGGGCTCCATGCCCAGATCGAAGAATCCGGGCAGATCCTGCAGCGAATCGTGGATGATCCAGGTGGCGCCGGACACCGCGGCGTTGAAGTCCCGCCACGTGATCCCGCACGCGTTCACGGCCACCGGGTCGACGAGCGCTATGCCGGCGCCCTCGCGCTTGAACTGCACCAGCCAGTCCTCGTGCCCGTAGCGGAACCCGGAGGCTCGCTCGGCGTCGGCGGCCACGGGGCCGTCCGCCGCGGCGAAGCACTGCACCATGCGACGGAAGGCGTCCGGGGAGTCGATGATGTCGGGAACCCCTCCACGGGGTTCGGCAAGCAGTCGCGGCTCGTCGACGGCACTCACGGTTGATTCGCTCCTTGGTCTCCTGATCGAACGCTGACGGGACCACAGGATACCCCTCGCCCGGCCGCCACACCACGCGGCCGGCCCGCGCGGCCGGCCCGTCAGTCCGAGTCGGGTCCCCCGGCGAGTCCCCCGACGAACGCGGTCCACGCGGCGACCTGCGCGCCGGCGCGGAACCGGCCCGTTCCCCCGTCATCAGGCGTCCATGATACCCGCATCTCGCATTCGTCCCTCTCGCCGCCGAGCCCGCCGAATCCCGTGGACCGCAGCATGCTCACGGTCCCCGATGCCCCGCGGACGCCGACGCCACCCAGGGCGTCGCGCATCGCCTCCCACATCGGACGGGGCTCAGGCGCGTCCGCGCGTCCCTCCCCGACCGGCACGCGGCAGTAGGCCACACAGCGCCAGCACGTTCCCCGCGTGGAGCGGACGGACCGGTCGAACAGCATCATGATCCATCCCTCGGCTCCGGAAACGCATTCGAACCCGACGCCGATGCCGTACTCGGCCAGATCGGCGGGCACGGGGATCTCGCGGTACCGCACGCCCGGCGCTCGCGCCATGCGACGCACGGATTCCACGGCGTTGAGCACGTCTCCGGGAACCGCGGCGCGATCGACGCATTCGATGCGTTCGATGCGCCCGGCGCCTTCGATGCGTTCGGCGTCGAAGGACGCGCCCGGCCGCGGCTCCGCCCCTCCGTTGGAGCGGTCCCTGACGTCGTCGCGCACCCTGGCGCCCCCATTCGGAGCGAGGGTGGGGAACCTGAGGATCTCGTCCATGATTCAAGGCTACGGTGTCACGGCTCCAATCGGGGTATTTGGCGCATTCCCGCACCGGCGTGTCCCGGCGGAGGCGGACATGACGACGCCCGGCGTCCCCGGAGCGGACCGGGACCGCCGGGCGACATGCCGCAGGCGGAGGACGGCGGACGTCAGTAGACGGTCAGGCCGTAGTCCTTGAACTGGTTGGCGACGCGTTCGCGCAGCTTGGCGGACGGGCCCTTCTGGTTCTCCAGCGGATACGGGATGCGCATGGCGTGCCACTTCGGACGGCCGAGCTGATGGAATCCGAGGATGTCCACGTGCTCGAGGGCGTCCCCGAAGGACTTGCAGATGCGGGCCACCTCGTCGACGTTCTCCTCGTCGTCGGTGAGCCCCGGCACGAGCACGAAGCGCACCCAGATCTTCTTGCCGCGGTCGCGCAGACGGTGGCCGAACTCGATGGTGGGCGCCAGCGTGCCGCCGGTGACCTTCTTGTAGGTCTCCTCGTTGCCGGACTTGACGTCGAGCAGGCACAGGTCGATGTCGTCGATCATCTCGTCGGTGTAGTTGGCGTTGAGGAAGCCGGAGGTGTCGAGGCAGGTGTGCACGCCCATCTCCTTGGCCGCGTGGAAGACGCGGGAGACGAACGCGGGCTGCATCATCGACTCGCCGCCGGAGAACGTGATGCCGCCGCCTGTGGCCTTGAACAGGTCCTTGTAGCGGTCGACCTTCTTGACCATGGCGTCGAGGTACACGGGCTTGCCGTCGCGCATCTTCCAGGTGTCGGGGTTCTGGCAGTACTGGCAGCGCAGCGGGCAGCCGCTGAGGAAGACGGTCATGCGCGTGCCCGGGCCGTCGACGGACGTGTTGATGTCCCACGAGTGGACGAACCCGATGTCGCCGGAGCGCAGCGCGGTGATGCGGTCGCGGCGGTCAAGGCCGATCGGGGACTCGAAACCGGAGAGACCACCCATCAGCGTCTGGCTGGCGTACTCCTTCGACTCCTTGAGCATGTGCCGGGTCGTGGTGCGGAACTGGGTGGTGCTAGACATCCTTGTCCTTTCTCCAAAAAGCTTAGAAGATCAAGAAAAGGGGCGGGACCATTATAGCCCCGCCCCTCTTGGTTCTACCGTCTACGCGGTTCTACCGAGTGTGCTTGCCGAGATCAGTCGGTGACGGCGCCCTGGTGGAACGTACGGGAGATCACGTCGAGCTGCTGCTCCTTGGTGAGCTTCACGAAGTTCACGGCGTAGCCGGAGACGCGCACGGTCAGGTGCGGGTACTTCTCCGGGTGCTCGACGGCGTCCTCCATGGTCTCCTTGCGCAGAACGTTGATGTTCGCGTGGTAGAGGCCGTGGCCGTTGCCGGCGTCCAGGATGCCGACCAGGTTGCCGATGCGCTCCTCCTCGTCGCGACCGAGGCCATCGGGGGTGATGGTGTTGGTCAGCGAGATGCCGTCAAGAGCGTCGTTGTAGTCGATCTTGCCGACGGAGAACATGGACGGCAGCATGCCGTGGGAGTCCATGCCGTTCTCCGGGTTGGCGCCCGGAGCGTACGGGGTGCCCTTCTTGTGGCCGGACGGGAAGGAACCGGTGTTCTTGCCGTACTCCACGTTGGAGGTGATGGTCAGGATGGACTGCGTTGGGACGGCGCCACGGTACACGGGCAGGCGCTTGACCTGACCCATGACGGTGGACACGACCCACTTGGCGATGTCGTCGGCGCGGTCGTCGTCGTTGCCGTAGATCGGGAACTCGCCCTCGGTGCGGTAGCCGACGACCAGATCGTCGTCAGCGCCCTCGACGTACTCGTACTCGTGGCCTTCGAGGTTCTTGGCGTCCTTGTTGTAGATCGGGTACACCTTGGCGTACTTCACTGCAGACAGGGAGTCGGCGGCGATGGACAGACCGGACATGCCGCAACCAAGGGTACGGTACACTTCCTTGTCGTGCAGAGCCATCTCGATGGACTCGTAGGCGTACTTATCGTGCATGTAGTGAATGATGTTCAGAGCAAGCACGTAGGTCTCGGACAGCCACTCGAGAGCCTTCTCGTAGTTGTTCTTGACCTTCTCGTAGTCCAGGGTGCCGTCGGCTTCGGGCTTGATCGGATCGATGACGCCCTTGTCGATGACCTGCATGCCGGTCATCTCGTCGCGGCCGCCGTTGATGGCGTACAGCAGGGCCTTGGCGGAGTTCACGCGAGCGGCGAAGAACTGCATCTGCTTGCCGACGCGCATCGGGGAGACGCAGCAAGCGATGGCGGCGTCGTCGCCCCAGTGAGAACGAATCTCCTTGTCGGACTCGTACTGGATGGCGGAGGTGTCGATGGAGATCTTGGCGCAGAAGCGCTTGTAGGCCTCAGGCAGCTTCGGATCCCAGAAGATGGTGATGTTCGGCTCGGGGCCAGGTCCGAGGTGCTCAAGGGTCAGGGTGTTGAGCAGACGGAACGAGGTCTTGGTGACCAGCGGACGACCATCGTCGGCGAAGCCAGCGTCGGACCAGGTGGCCCAGTACGGATCGCCGGAGAAGATGTTGTCGTAGTCCTTGGTGCGCAGGAAGCGGACGATGCGCAGCTTCATCACGATGTTGTCGATGAGCTCCTGAGCGCGGGTCTCGTCGATGACGCCGTTCTCCAGATCGCGCTGGATGTAGCAATCCAGGAACGCGGAGTTACGGCCGAAGGACATGGCGGCGCCGTCCTGGGACTTGATGGAGGCCAGGTAGCCCATGTAGGTCCACTGCACGGCCTCCTGAGCGTTCTGAGCCGGGCGGGACAGATCCAGACCGTACTCGGCACCCAGCTTGATGAGCTTCTTCAGGGCCTTGATCTGCTCGTCGTGCTCCTCGCGGAAGCGGATCCAGTGCTCGATCTCCGGCTCGGTGAAGTCGATGCGGTAGGGGATGGAGTCCTTGTCGCGCTGCTTGAACTTGATCAGCGCGTTGACGCCGTACAGGGCCACACGACGGTAGTCGCCGATGATGCGGCCGCGGCCGTAGGCATCCGGCAGACCGGTGAGGATCTTGTTGTGGCGGGCGATCTTGATCTGCTTGGTGTAGACGCCGAACACGCCGTCGTTGTGGGTCTTGCGGTAGCGGGTGAAGATCTTCTTGATCTCCGGATCCGGCTCCTTGCCGGCTTCCTTGATGGCCTGCTCGACCATGCGCCAGCCGCCGTTCGGCATCATGGCGCGCTTGCAGGGGACGTCCGTCTGCAGACCGACGATCACGTTGTCGCGGGTCTCCTCGCGGGACTTGCCGTCGATGTAGCCAGCCGGGAAGGCGTCGATGTCAGCCGGGGTGTGGGTGTCCACGTCGTAGACGCGCTGCTTGCGCTCGACGGCGAGGAAGTTGTCGTCCAGGTAGTTCCACAGGAACTTGGTGTTCTCGGTGGCCGGGGCGAGGAAGGACGCGTCGCCCTCGTACGGGGTGTAGTTCTTCTGGATGAAGTCGCGGACGTCGATATCCTTCTGCCAGTTACCCTCTTTGAATCCGGCCCAGGCCTTGGCCTCGAGCTCTTCCTGAGAGAGGGCGGTCTCTTCAACTGCTGCCATACTCACTCCTTGGTGGTAATCGGAGGCGCTTCCGTGCGCCTTCGTCAGTACTCAAGTGTAGCGGGCAAGCTGGGCGAAACCTTCGGATTTCGCGTGATGTATCTCACATTTGCCCGCAGTGTGACGACGGTCACAAAACCCAATGTTTTCAAGGGTTTGCGAGGGGCGTCACACTGCCCGGAGACCTGCGACGACCGTGGTGTTCAGCGCCCGCCCCTACCGTCCGCGGACCCGTCCGGAAGACCGTCCTCCCCCGTTGCATCGTCCGCATCGACGCCGTGCCATTCGGCGTCCTGGCGCTCCCATCGGCGGTTGCGTTCGCGCACGATGTCCCACGCCCTGAGCGCCTCCTCGCGGGACCGGTACGGTCCCATGCGCTGGGAGACCGGGGAGACCGGGCCGAGCTCCGGCTCGTTCCTGACCGTGTTGAAGTACCACAGCTTGCTGTTGTCCATTCGATGTTCCCCTTTCCCGCACGAAGGCGGATATGCGTGCGGCTCCCCGGTTCCGGGGAGCCGACGGATGCGGACGAACGGCGCGGCGCTATTCGCGGAACGCGCTGGTGACGGGCAGACGGCGGTCGCGGCCGAACGCCAGCGCCGTCACCTTCGGGCCCAGCGGGTACTGGCGGCGCTTCCATTCGGCGCGGTCCACCAGACGCATCACGGTGTCCACGGTGTCCGGGTCGAAGCCGTCCGCCAGCAGGTCGGCGCGGCCGTGCGCGTGCTCGATGTACGCGGCAAGCACCTTGTCGAGCAGCGCGTACTCCGGCAGCGAGTCGGAGTCCTTCTGTCCGGGGCGCAGCTCGGCGCTCGGCGGCTTGACGATCGAATTGACGGGGATCGGCGGCACCTGGCCGGTCTCCTCCTCGGCATGGCGGTTGCGCCAGCGCGCCAGCTCCCACACGCGCGTCTTGAGCAGGTCCTTGATCGGCGCGTAGCCTCCCACGGCGTCGCCGTAGATCGTGGAATAGCCGCACGCCAGCTCGGACTTGTTGCCCGTGGCGAGCGCGAGCACGCCCTTGGAGTTGGAGTACGCCATGACGATCACGCCGCGGATGCGCGCCTGCAGGTTCTCGGCGGCCACGTCGTGCAGGTCGAGCTGGCTCTGGAACGCCGCGAACAGCGGCTCGATGGGCTGCACGTCGTAGTGCGCGCCGATGTTGCGCGCCAGATCGGCGGCGTCGTCCTTGGAGCCGTCCGACGAGTACATGCTCGGCATGGAGATGCCCCACACGTTCTCGCCGCCGCAGGCGTCGGCGGCCATCGCCGCCACGAGCGCGGAGTCGATGCCGCCGGACAGGCCCAGGCACACGCCCGTGAACCGGTTCTTGGCCATGTAGTCCCTGAGCCCCAGCACGCAGGCGCGGTAGACCTCCTCGTCCGGGTCGAGGTCCGGCGCGATCGACGAGACGCGGGCCGTGCCGTCGTCGGCGAGGTCGAAGAGGCTCAGGTCCTCGACGAACTGCGGGGAGCGCTCCACGAGCGTGCCGTCGCGGTCGAGCACGAAGGAGCCGCCGTCGAACACGAGGTCGTCCTGGCCGCCCACCTGGTTGACGTAGAGGATCGGCGCGTTCACCTCCGCCGCGCGCTTCGCGGCGATGTCGCGGCGCACGTGCGTCTTGCCCTCCTCGTACGGGCTGCCGTTGATGGTGACGAGCGCGTCGATGCCGAGGCCGGCCAGCTCGCTGACGGGTCCGCCGTCCTGCCAGATGTCCTCGCAGATCGCCACGCCGAGGCGCCTGCCGTCCACGTCGAGCGTCATGGCGCTCTCGCCGGGCGTGAAGATGCGGAACTCGTCGAACACGCCGTAGTTAGGCAGGAAGTGCTTGTCGTAGCCGGCCCACACCACGCCGTCGTGCAGCACCACGAGGCGGTTGCGCGGCTTGGCGTTGGCCTGGTCGGTGCCCACGGTGCCCACCACCACGTACAGGTCGCCCAGACCGTCGGCCTCGAGCTCCACGGCCAGCCAGTTGGCCTTGTCCCACGCCGCCTTGCGGAACGTGCGACGCAGGGCGAGGTCCTCGATCGGATACCCGGTCAGCGTCATCTCGGGGAAGACCGCCACGCGGGCGCCCTCGCGCGCGGCGCGTCGGGCGTAGTCCAGTACCTTCTCGGCGTTGCCATCCAGATCGCCCACGCAGGTGTCGATCTGGGCCAGTGCAAAACGAATCTCACTCATGGCACCCAGTGTACTGCGACGCGGGACGCCCGGACCATGTCGTCCCGGCACGCAAAACCGCGGAACGGCGCGGTTTTGCGGCATCCTACGACCGGTGACGCCCGGACCGTGCCGCGGTGCGGGACGCGGGGCTCAGGCCAGTTCGCGCAGCAGGCGCAGCGCGGCGTTGGCGTAGAAGCTCGCGCCCGGCCCGATGGCCCCGTCCAGCCCCACGAACTCCGGGCTGTGCCAGTCGGCGCATCCCGGCTCGCCGTTGGATCCGACGAACGCGAACGCCACGGGGATGCGCTTGGCGAACTCTTCGAAGTCCTCCCCCGCCATCGAGGGTCGGATCGGGCGCAGCCTCGCGTACGCGGGCACGTCGTCGGCGAGGATCTGGCTGAGCCTCGGGTCGCCCACGAGCGGGCGCTGCAGCACGTCCCAGTCGATGTCCGCCGCGATGCCGTAGGCGCGGGCCGTGGACTCCACCTCGTCGCGGAAGCGGCGCTCCACGATCCGCTCGTCGTCGTTGTCGAAGAAGCGCACGGTGCCCTGGAAGCCGGCCTCGGCGGGCACGACGTTCCACACGTCGCCGCCGTGCACCTCGGTGACGGAGAGCACCACCGCATGGAACGGCGAGATGTTGCGGCTCACGATGGTCTGCAGCGCCAGGATCATGCTCGCCAGCGCCTCGATGGGGCCGGTGCCCTTGTGCGGGTAGCCGGCATGCGTGCCCTGCGCGTGCAGGTCGACGCGGAACTTGACGCAGCCGGCCATCATCGGCTCGACGCCGACGGCCACCTCGCCGGGCGCGTAGTTCGGATTGTTGTGCGTGCCCACGATCGCGGCCAGGTCGTCCGCCACGCCCGCCTCGATGCAGCGGCGCGCGCCGAGGCCCAGCTCCTCGGCGGGCTGGAACACGATCTTGACGGAACCGGCGAACCGGTCGCGGTGCGCGGCGAGCCAGAACGCGGCGCCCAGCAGGCCCGTCATGTGCAGGTCGTGGCCGCAGGCGTGCATGACGCCCTCGTTGACGGAGGCGTACGGCAGTCCGGTGCGCTCCGTGACGCGCAGGCCGTCGATGTCCGCGCGCAGGCCCACGCGCGGCCCCGGCCCGGCCGTGCCCTCGATGAGACCGATGACGCCGGTCTCGAGCGGCGCGGGCAGGTCGAGTACCTCGACGCCGTGCGCGCGCAGCTGGTCGGCGAGATAGGCGCTGGTGGCATGCTCGGCGAAGCTGCGCTCGGGGTGGGCGTGCAGGTGGCGGCGGATCTCGACGAGGTCCGGCGTCGTCTCGATGCGGATGGGGGCGAATGCTGAGGTGGTCATGACGCTCGATTCCCTCCGGCCGCGCGGCTCTGGGCCGCGGCCGGCGATTTGCGGTTCCGGGATGGGTTTCCAAAGGGATGATATGCGTACGGCTCCCCCGCATCCCGACGGAGGAGCCGTACGCGGCCGAGCGTGCCGGCGCTACTGGCCGCGGCGCAGCAGCCGCTTGGCGATGGCGTTGGCGATGCCCTGCACCACCTGCACCAGCACGATCATGATGATCACGGCCGTCCAGGTGACGCCCTGGTCGAACTTCTGGTAGCCGTAGGCGATGGCGAAGTTGCCCAGGCCGCCGCCGCCGATGTAGCCGGCCATGGCGGACATGTCGAGCACGCCGATGAACAGGAACGCGTAGGCGAGGATCAGCGGCGCCAGCGCCTCGGGGATGAGCACGGTGCGCACGATGGTGAGCTTGGAGGCGCCCATCGAGCGCGCGGCCTCGATGATGCCGGGGTCCACGGTGACGAGGTTCTGCTCGACGAGCCTCGACGTGGCCATCGTGCACATGACGCACATCGGGAAGATCGCGGCGAGCGTGCCGATGGACGTGCCCACCACCTTGATGGTGACCGGCTGCATGGCCGCCAGGAAGATGATGAACGGGATCGGGCGGATGATGTTGATGATGATGTCGAGGATGCGGTAGACCACCGCGTTCTCGAAGAGGTTGCCCGGGCGCGTGCCGTAGAGCACGACGCCGAGCACCAGGCCGAGGAAGCCTCCCACGACGAGCGTGGTGAGCACCATCTGCAGAGTCTGGACGACGGATTCGGCGAGGATCGGCTTGAGCACGTCCCAGTTCGTGGTGCCAGCGGCGAGTGCGATCATCGCGCACCTCCCTTCTCGATGGCCTGTTCGTAGGGCACGGGGCGTTCGGCGGTGCCGAAGTCCACGAGGTCGCTGCGCTCGCCCAGCTCGGCGAGGAACGCCTCGAGGTCGGCGTCGCCTCCGGTGAACTCGTAGGTGATAGCGCCGATGCCCTGTCCGGTGACGGTATCGATGCCGCCGTAGAGCATGGACGTGGCGACGGCCGGATGGCGCGCGATCGTCTCGGAGATGTTCTGTCCGGAGGCGGGGACGTCGCCGCCGTCGCGGGTCACGTCCCGCTGGCGGATGACGACGCTGACGATGCGCCCGGGGTTGTCGCGGTGCATGGCCTCGACGCGTTCGGCGTCGGGAAGCCCTCGCAGCGCGGTGGCGATGAAGCGCTTGGTGACCTCCTGACGGGGCGCGGCGAACACGTCGTATACGTCGCCGCCCTCCACCACGCGTCCGGCGCTCATGACGGCCACGCGGTTGGCGATCTGCTGGACGACGTTCATCTGGTGGGTGATGAGCACGATGGTGATGCCGAAGCGCTCGTTGACGCGCCTGAGCAGGTCGAGGACCTCGCTCGTGGTCTCCGGGTCGAGCGCGCTGGTGGCCTCGTCGGCCAGCAGGATCTGCGGGTTGGTGGCGAGGGCGCGCGCGATGCCCACGCGCTGCTTCTGGCCGCCGGAGAGTTGGGAGGGGTACTTGTTCGCATGCTCGGAAAGCCCCACGAACTCGAGCAGCTCCGCCACGCGGCGGTCCTGGTAGTCCTTGCGCCAGTGGTCGAGCTGCAGCGGGTAGGCGACGTTCTGCGCCACGGTCTTGGTGGAGAACAGGTTGAACTGCTGGAAGATCATGCCGATCTTCTGACGGATGGGCCTGAGCTTCGACTCGGGCAGCGTGGTGATGTCGGTGCCGAGCACCGTCACCGTGCCGCCGGTCGGACGCTCGAGCGCGTTGATGAGGCGCACGAGCGTCGACTTGCCGGCGCCCGAGTAGCCGATGATGCCGAAGATGTCGCCCTTGTTGATGGTGAGCGTCACGTCGTCGACGGCGCGGGTCGACTTGCCGCCCTTGCCGGACGCGCCGCGCTGCCTGAATTCCTTGACCACGTGGTCGAAGACGATGATCGGCTCTGCGTCGTTGGTCATCGCATGGGTCCTTTCTTGTACGGAGGATGGTGCGACAGCGGTGAAGGCGAGCACCCGAACCGGATGCCCGCCGTCATCGTCGCCGTTTCCGGCTCGCCGCGTCCGTCCCCTTCACCGGCCGCGGACGTCTCTCACTGCTTGATCTGCTTCTGGATGTCCGCGAGGAAGCCCTGCAGCTGCTCGGCGGTGTACGAGCTGGCGGAGACCGCGGTGCCGGCGGACTTCTCCTTCAGGCCGTCCTGCACCTCCTGGGAGTCATGGTAGATCTGGATGAGCTTGAGGTAGGTGGGGTTGTTCACGTCGGCCTTGCGGGAGACGAAGACGTTGATGTACGGACGGGACTCCTCGCCGGTGGCGGCGTCCTTGTACACGGCCTCGTCGAGCTTGAGGCCGGCGTCGGCCACGTAGTCGTTGTTCACGATGCCGGCGGCCACGGTCGGGTCGCCCAGCGAGTTGGCCACCTGCTCGGCCTTCAGCGGCGTGACCTTGACCTTGCTCTTGGCGGTGTCGATGTCGGCCGGGGAGGACAGCGGGGTCCAGTCGCCCTTGAGCTCGATGAGGCCGGCGGTCTTGAGCACGCCGATGGCGCGCGCCTGGTTGGTCTCGTCGTTCGGGATGGTGACGGTGTCGCCCTGCTTGATGTCGTCCACGGACTTGACCTTCTTGGAGTAGAGGGACAGCGGGTAGGTGACCGTGCCGCCGATCGGCTGCAGGTCCTTGTTGTTCTTCACGTTGTAGTTGGCGAGGTAGAGCAGGTGCTGGAACTCGTTGAGGTCGAGCTCGCCGGAGTCGAGCGCCGGGTTCTCGGAGGTGTAGTCCTGGAAGTCGACCAGATCGATGTAGATGCCCTGCTTCTCGGCCGCGGCCTTGAACGCCACGAAGTCCGGATCGGTGGCCCCCACCACGCCGATCTTGACCGGGTTGTCCTTGGAGCCCTTCTCCGCGGAGGCCTTGCCGCCGGCGAAGGCGCGGTAGCCGAAGAAGCCGGCGAGCACCAAGGCCATCACAACCACCACGGCGATGACGGCGTTGCGCACGGTGTGGTTGACGCGCACCGGCTCCTCGGGATTGGCGGGCTGCTGGGTTGCTGCTGTCATGAACGTTTCCTCTCTTCTCATTCGATGACGTTGACGTGTCCGTTCGTCGTTCGGGCGAATGTGGTTACCACCGTAACGCACGTGAGGGCTCACAATGGCGGAAATCCGCCGATTGCCGTATATGCGCTGCTTATGGCCGCTTCGAATGCGTTGCAACGCCGGGGCTTGATAGCCCGTTCAAACCCCGCCCCGCACGTCCGATATCCCACTATATGGAACACGGCAACCGATGGACACGCCCGCGGCGGCTGCCCGCGGTCGTTGCTAGCGTGGTGTGTCATGGCCAATGCAGTCCCGTCATCGCACACCCCGCGCCCGCACGGCGTCACCTTCGCCCAGAGCGTCGGCTTCGGCCTCGGCGACTTCTACGGCGGCGGGCAGACCACGCTCACCGCCACCTATCTCTCCCTGTTCTGGACGCGCTTCTGCGGGCTCGACATCCAGACCGCGCAGGGCATCATCGGCGGCTGCACGGCGCTGAGCGCCCTGTTCGCCCTGTTCTTCGGCGCCCTTTCGGACAACCTCTACCGCTTCTCCGTCGGGCGGCGCTTCGGCAGGCGCCGTCTGCTGCTGCTCGTCATGTCGCCTTCGCTGCTCATCGGCATCGTCCTGTGGATCCCCGGGCTGCATCCCGGCGTGTACTGCATGGCGTACGTCGTGTGGATGATGCTGTTCCAGATCTTCATGACCGCCTACAACGCCCTGCCCGGCGAGATGACGACCGACTTCAGGGGCCGCACGCTGCTGAGCACCACGCGCCTGTACATCTCCAACGCCGCGAGCACCGCGATCCCGCTCATCGGCTCCGCCGTGCTCACCGCGCTCGGCGAGCACACGGCCTCGAGCTACCAGATCTTCGCCATGAGCTTCACCGTGCTGTTCGCGCTCGCCATGTTCGTCTGCTGGCGCACCACGTGGGAGCTCACGCCGGAGGAGGCCGGCTTCGCGGAATTCGCGGACGGCACGCGGACCAACGGGCACGTGGGGTTCGCCGGCTGGATGCGCCGCGTGCGCGTGCTGCTGCGCGACTACGCCTCCACGCTGCGCATCCGCGCGTTCCGGCAGCATCTGGCCATCTACCTGCTGCTCATGTGCGGCATGGACGTGTTCGGCCAGACGTTCGCCTACTTCGTGATCTTCGACTGGGGCCAGTCCGCGGCGTTCGCCTCGCTGCTGCTCACCCTCACCGTGCTCGCCCTGCCGCTCATGCCGGCGTGCAACTGGCTGCTCGCGCGGTTCGGTCCGCGCACCGTGTACGCCGTGGGGTTCTGCGGCATGGGCGCGGGCGCGGTCATGATGATCGCCGCATGGCTGCTGCGCGGCGTGCTCACCGGAGCCGCATGGACCGCGTTCGCCACGGCGTCCGCCGTGCTGTTCTTCGCGTTCCGCACCTCCGCCGGCTTCACGCCGTGGCAGATCTTCCCGCTCATCGCGGACGTGGACCGCATCGTCACCGAGCGCAGCCGCTCCGCCACCTTCGCCGGTGTGCAGGCGTTCTTCCGCCAGCTGTGCTCGGGCGCCGCGGCGATGATCGCCGGCGCCGCGCTCGCCCTCACCGGATTCGACGCCACCCGGGCGACGCAGCCGTTCAGCGCGCAGATCGGTCTGGCCTGCTCCACCGCCGGCATCTATCTGACGGCGGTCTGCCTGGGATGGTTCGTCGCCCGCGGCTTCGGGCTGGACCGCCGCACGGACGGCGAGCTGCTCGCCGAGACCGAGCGCCTGAGCGCCGGCGGCGCCAAGAAGGACGTGGACCCGCACGTGCGCCGCACCGTCGAGGAGCTCACCGGGGTGCCGTACGACCGCGTCTGGCCCGACGCGCGCGAATAACCGGAACGCCGGCGCCCGGCGACGGGGTCCGATGCCCGCCGGCACCTATCATGGGGAGCATGAGCCAGATCACCTCCGCCTTCTTCGACATCGACGGCACGCTGACCAGCTTCGTCTCGCACGTGGTGCCGGACTCCACGCTCGTCGCCCTGCGCGCCCTGCGCGAGCGCGGCGTGCGCATCTTCATCTGCACGGGCCGCTCCCCCAGCCAGGCCACGACGGTGCTCGACACCATCCCGCTGGCGTTCGACGGCTACGTGACGTTCAACGGGCAGTACTGCGTGCTCGACGAGTCCCCGGACGAGGGCGGCAGCGCGGGCGACGGCCTGCGCCGCGGCACGGTGATCGCCGAGCACCCGCTGGACCGCGGGGATCTGGCGATCTACCTCGACTGGCTGCGCGCGCACCCGCAGGTGGTGAGCAACTTCGGCGAGCGCGACTACGTCTACTTCAACCACGTGGACGAGACCATGCGCGCCACGTGGCGATCCCTGGGCAAGACGGCGCCGCCCGTGTACGTCGACGACCCTGCGCGCGCGCTGACGCACCCGACCTATCAGGTCAGCCCCTACGTCACGCCAGACGAGGAGGCGGAGCTCACCGCGCTGATGCCGCACACCACGGGCGTGCGGTGGCACCCGGCGTTCACCGACCTCATCCCGGCCGACGGCGGTAAGCCGGCCGGCATGCGCACGTTCCTGGAGCGGTTCGGCCTCCACGTCGCGGACGCGGCGGCGTTCGGCGACGGCGGCAACGACGTGGCGATGATCGAGGCCGCCGGCGTGGGCGTGGCGATGGGCAACGCGCGCGACGAGGTCAAGCGCTCCGCCGACCTCGTCACCGACGACGTGGACGGCAACGGCATCGCGAACGCGCTGCGCCGCCTCGGCGCGATCGGCTGACCGGCCGCGTCCCGCGCGCCGCCCCTTACGCTAGACTTGCCGTCATGACCACAGTTATCATGCACACCTCCGAAGGTGACGTCACCATCAACCTGTTCGACGACAAGGCCCCGAAGACGGTGGCCAACTTCATCGGCCTCGCCACCGGTTCCAAGGCGTGGCGCGACCCGTTCACCGGCGAGGAGAGCCACGATCCGTTCTACAACGGCCTGACCTTCCACCGCATCATCAAGGACTTCATGATCCAGGGCGGCTGCCCGCTTGGCAACGGCACCGGCGGCCCCGGCTACGAGTTCGACGACGAGATCGACCCCTCGCTCACCTTCGACCACCCGTACCTGCTCGCCATGGCGAACGCCGGCCTGCGCCGCGACCCGTTCACCGGCGAAGTGCACGGCACCAACGGATCGCAGTTCTTCATCACCACCGTCCCCACCGAGTGGCTCAACGGACACCACACGATCTTCGGCGAGGTCGCCGACGACGCGTCCAAGGCCGTGGTGGACAGGCTCGAGGCGCTGCCCACCGACCGCTCGGACGCGCCGCTCGAGCCGGCGATGATCGAGACCATCGACGTGCTGCAGTAGCATCGCGTCCTTCCCCTGTCCGATCGACGGCTCCCCCGACGGGGAGCCGTCGTCGTATTCACATGGCCGGGCATCCTCCCGGACCCAACGGAAGCATCGAGCAAAGGAGCAAGACATGTCCACCGCACCGATCAACGTGGCGATCCTCGGCGCAGGCCGCATCGCCGTCCAGATGGCGAGGACGCTCGCCGGCATGGCCGCCGACCCGCGCTACCGCGATCTCGTGGCCCCCTACGCCGTGGCGGCGCGCGACGCGGACCGCGCACGCGCGTTCGCCGACGAATACGGCTTCCCCGTCTCCCATGGGTCCTACGAGGCGCTGTGCGCCGACCCGAACGTCGACCTGGTCTACGTCGCCACCCCGCACAGCCTGCACGGCGAGCAGGGCGCGATGTGCCTCGAGGCGGGCAAGGCGACGCTGGTGGAGAAGTCGTTCACCGCGAACGCCGCGCAGGCGCGCGAGCTGCTGGCCGTGGCGGAGCGCACCGGCGTGCTGTGCACCGAGGCGATCTGGACGCGCTACATGCCGTCGCGCGCCATGATCGACGAGATCGTGGACGCCGGCGTCATCGGCGAGGTGCGTTCGATCGGCGCCGACCTGAGCTACCCCACCACGCACAAGGCGCGCATGACCGATCCGGCGCTGGCCGGCGGCGCGCTGCTCGACGTGGGCGTCTACCCGCTGAACTTCATCGACATGGCGATGCGCGGGCGCGCGCCCGAGCGCGTGGCGAGCGCGTACCAGCCGTATCCGACCGGCGTGGACGCGCAGAGCTGCACCACGCTGTTCTACGGCGACGTGATGGCCACGGCCACCAGCTCGATGGTCACGACGGGCGACCGCATGGGCGTGATCCGCGGCACCGAGGGCTATCTGGTGGTGGAGAACATCAACAACCCGCAGCGGATCAACATCTACGACAAGGACCATGTCCGGGTGACGAGCCGCACCGTGCCGGAGCAGATCACCGGCTACGAGTACGAGGTGGCCTCGGCCGCCCGCGCGCTGCTCGACGGCGCGGCGGAATGCCCCGAGATGCCGCACGCGGACACGCTGCGCATCATGGAGCTCATGGATTCGATCCGCGGCATCTGGGGCCTGTCCTACCCCTTCGAGCGGTAGGACGGGCCCGCGCGTCGGCCGCTCGTCGCCTAGCGCCGCCGGTTGGACAGCGGACGGCCGGCGGCGTAGGCGCCCACGTTGCCGAGCGCGATGTCGATGATGCGGTCCTCCGTGGCCTCCAGATGCATGCCGCCGGCCACGTGCGGGGTGATGACGCAGCGCGGCTCGCGCCACAGCGGATGGTCGGCCGGCAGCGGCTCCGGCTCGGTCACGTCGAGGCCCGCGCCCGCGATCGCGCCGGCGCGCAGCGCCTCCAGCAGGGCGTCGGGGTCCACGGCGTCGCCGCGCCCGCCGTTGAGCACGATGGCGCCGGGCCGCATGAGCGCCAGACGTCCGGCGTCCAGCAGGTGATGCGTCGTCGGCGACGACGGCACGATGGAGACCACTACGTCCGCCGACGGCAGCAGCTCGTCCAGCTGGTCGAAGCCGAACATGCCGTCGAAGCCCTCGGCCGGCTTGCTCGGGTCCCTGCGCACGCCCAGCACGGTGGAGCCGACCGCGTGCGCGAGACGCGCGAAGTGCGAGCCGATGTCGCCGGTGCCGATCACCAGCACCGTGGCGCCCACCGGGCTGACCGCGCGCCCCAGATCCGCCCACCGGCCCTCGCGCTGCTGGTCGCGGTAGGCGGGCAGATGCCGCATGAGCGCCCACATGAGTGCGAACAGATGCTCGGACACGCTCTGCCCGTAGGCGCCCGAGGCGCTGGTCACCATGACGCCGTCGGCGAGCACGCCGGGCCGCAGATACTGGTCGACGCCCGCTGACCAGGTCTGGATCCATTCGAGACGGGGGTAGTCGCCGGCGTCCGCGGCCGGGACGTTGCCGATGACCGCGGTGGCCCCGGCGCGCAGCCCCTCGGGCACGACGGCCTTCCAGACCATCGCGCCGCGCTGTTCGGGCACGCCGACGAACTCCTGGCGCACGTCCGGCGCGGCGGCGAGGAACCGGTCACGCTCCTCGGCGGTGAGCGGCAGACAGTTGACGATCAGACGGGATGCCTCCATGGGGTTCCTTTCTTCCGACGAATGGGATGGCTCTGACGAATGCGGTGTCTCCGACGGATCGGCGGTCTCAGCGCAGCGAGGCGACGAACGCGCCGAGGCGGTCCAGTCCCTCCTCCAGCGCCTCGCGCGAGGCCGCGTAGCTCAGGCGCACGTGCGTGTCCGCGGTGGCCTCGCCGAAGTCGCGCCCGGGCGTCAGCGCCACGTGCGCCTCGTCGAGGGCGCGCTCGCAGAACGTCCACGCGTCCAGCCCGGTCGATTCGACGGAGAAGTACGCGTAGAACGCGCCGTTCGGCTCCACGTCCACCGGCAGGCCGATGCGCCTGAGACCGTCCACCACGAGGCGACGGCGTCCGAGGAGCTCCTGGCGGCGCTGCTCGCACACGCCCAGCGTCTCCGGGGTGAAGCAGGCGAGCGCCGCGTACTGGGTGGGCGTGTGCGCGCACAGGAAGTAGTTGGTGGCCAGGTCGTCCACGGCGTGGAGCATGTCCTCGGGCAGCACGGCCCATCCGAGCCGCCAGCCGGTCATGCCGAAGAACTTGGAGAAGCTGTTGAGCACGATGGCGTCCGGGTCGCAGGCGAGCACGGTCCTGACCTCGCTGCCGTCCGGCTCGCGGTCCGCCAGGTCCAGATACGTCTCGTCGACGATGCGCCACGCGCCGCGCGAACGGGCCAGATCGCAGATCCCGCGCAGCACGTCGAACGCGATGGTGGTGCCGGTGGGGTTGGACGGCGAGGTGATCATGACGGCCTTGGTGCGGTCCGACCAGTGCGCGTCCACGCTCTCCGGCGTCAGGTGGAAGCGCGTGGCGGCGCTGGTGGGCACGTCCACGACCCTGCCGCCGAAGGAGCGCACCAGCTCGCGGTTGCACGGGTAGGACGGGTCGGCCACGATGACCTCGTCGCCCGGGTCCACGGTGGCGGCCACGGACAGCAGCAGCGCCGTGGATCCGCCCGCGGTGATGATGACGCGACGCGGGTCGACGTCCACCTGATGGCGGTCGCGGTAAAATCCGGCGATCGCCTCGCGCAGCTGCGGCAGCCCGAACGCGGCGGTGTACGGCAGCGGACGGCCGTCGTACAGCTCGCGCATGGCGTCGCGCACCGCCGGCGGCGCGCCGAAGTCCGGCTCTCCGAGCGAGAGCTTGATCACGCTCACGCCGCTGCGGATCATCTCGTCCGCCTTCTCGCCGAACACCATGGCGCGGAAGGGCTGGGACTCGATCGCTCGCTTGGACATCTTCGGGACGGGCATCGCGGTATCGTTCATGGTTTGCAGTTCTATCCGGCGAACCAGACAAGCGGCGTCGGGCCCGGCGCCGACGTCACTTGACGGGGACGACCCGCTCCCCCCGGACCAGGAAGGCGTGCTCGGCCATGTCGATCATCGGCCGGTCGTACAGGGCGTCGGTGTAGAACTCGTCCACGCGCACGTCGTCGCCCAGCACCTGCAGCAGCCTCCTGCGCTTGTTGTCGCCGAAGTTGAGCCAGGTGAGCTCGTGGGTGCCCATGTCCACCACGGACGCGATGCAGGTGCCCACGCCGAGCCTGCGGCACGCCTCGGACACGATGACGTCGAACGACGCGGTGAGCACCACGTCGTCGGGGCGCGGCTCGTACCAGTCCTTGATGCGGTGGATGTTGCGGTCCCAGTAGTCGTTCACCAGCTCGGCCACGTCCGTGCCGGGGATGGAGGACAGCGCGTCCATGTACCGGCGTCCCACGGCGGCGATGGCGGGTTCGAGCTGCTCGAGCGACGCCCGGTTGAGCTTGTAGTCGATCGCGTGGCGCAGCACCGGGGCGAGGCATCCGAGCACCTTGGGGTAGCGTCTGGCGGTGTACAGATAGAAGTCGAACAGGCTTTCGCCGCGGTACACGGTGCCGTCGAAGTCCACCACGCGCATCGCCCTCTCCTTTCCGGCCCTTCCGTCCTCGTCCGATGCCGCGCCCGCCGCGCGGCCACTGCGTACCATAACACCACCGTCGCCCCGCCGTCGCGCCGGGACGCGCGGCTCCGGTGACGTCACGACTCCGTTCCGGCGTCGCCCGCACGGCCGTCGCCCATCCCGTCGCGGCGCCGGTAGAGCGCACGCAGCGCCTCGACGTCGCCCACGGCCTGATACGTCGCCTCGAGGAAGGTGCCCCAGCCGTGGGGGAACACGTCTCCGGGCAGCATGTCGCACTCGTGGTCGTCCGGATGGGCGTCGTCCATGCACACCGTGCGGATCACGTCGAGGAGCTCCTCGTAGCGTCCCTTCGCGAACAGCTGCGAGGCGTATGCCTCGGCGAACGGCCCCTGGGCCAGATGCTCGGCCAGAAACCCGTCGGCGGCCTCGTCATCGCCGGCCACGCGCAGCAGGTCGTGGCGCAGGAAGTCCATCAGCATGTGGATCAGCGCGAAATCGTCGCCGCAGTCCTCGGCGCGGATCGCGGCGAGCGCCCGGTCGAGCGTACCGTAGGCGAGCACGCGCGTGTCGTCCCATCGGGCGAACGACAGGCAGGAGGCCAGCACCTCGATGAGCGCGGGCGGTCTGCGCCGCAGCGGCCGCGTCGCCGTCAGGGCGGAGACGGCGTCGAGCGCCCGCTCGCCCACGACGGGATCGGCGTTGCGCGCCACGACGTCCATGTAGACGCGCATCTGCCACAGCAGCGTGTCGAGGAAGTCCTCGCCCTCGCCGTCGCGGTCCGGCACGTGGCCGAGGAACATGACGGTCTGCTCGATGAGCATCGTGAGATTGTCCAGCGCCGGCAGGTAGTCGGACGACATCAGCGCGTTGCCGGCCACGGCACGCACGCCGGAAAGCGCCTCGGAGTCCACGGAGAACGTCGGCATCGACGTCAGGTCCACCGTGGCGTCCTCGGATTCGTCGCGCGACATGTCGATGCCGGTGACGGTCTGGTAGTACCACTTCAGCGGCTCCACCGCGATGGCGAAGCCGACGTTGCGGGGCATCACGCCCCCGGGCAGGAGCAGGCGTTCGCGGTCGCGGGATTCGGTCTCCACGTCTCGCTGCCACAGGAAGGTCGGGCCGCCCAGTCCTCCCTCGACGAACCAGCGGTCGACGATGTACTCGCGCAGCTCGTCCGCCTCGGGACGGGGATACCCGCGCCACTCCGCTCCTCGTTCGGCTCCGTGCTCCATGTCGTTCCTCCTCGTCCTGCGCCCCATGGTCCCATGCGGGCCGGATCACGTCCCCGCCCGGAATGCGGGACCGGGCACGCCGCATGCGCGGATGCGGCGTGCCCGGTCGGATGCCAGTCGGTCTCGGCGTCGGGCCGGTCGACGATCAGCCGCCGGCCGGTTGGCGTCAGTTGCCGGCCTTGGCCTTCTGGGAGGCGGTGACGACCTTCATGGCCGCGTCCAGGCCGTTGGCGGACTGGCGGATCTTGTCGCTCTTGGCGCGGATCCCGTCCACGGCGGTCTTCAGCGCCTCGGCGTCGCCGTCCGCCGGGCAGGCGGGCTCGCTGACGTCCACGGCCTCGGCGGCCTTGAGGGTGTCTGCCAGATCGGTGAGGACGCTCGGGTCGGCCACCTCGTCGGCGGTGATGGAGCTCATTTCCTTGGCGGACTCGATGGTGGTCTGCAGCGTGGCGGCGTGGGCGCTCATGGCCTTGACGTTGGCCTCGCACTGCGCGGCGGTGACCGTCGACTTGGCTGCGGTCGACGCCGAGGTCCTGCGGCCGTTCACGTAGACGAGCACGCCGGCCACGACGAGCACGACGACGATGACGATCGCCACGGCGAGCGCGAAGACCTTGCCGCGGCCGCCGGATGCGCCGCCCTTGGTCTCGGCCGCCTTGACGTCCTTGGTGTTCTCGGTGTTCGGTTCGCTCATCGGTATCCCTGATCCTCCTTGGTGTGGTTGTTCCTTGACTCCGGGCCGGGCCTCCGCACCGTCCCGGACCGCGTCGCACGGGCATCCGTCGCCCGGCACGCAAGTGCAACAACCTAGCGTCACTGTCCGACTTCGGACGCCGCCGCGCGTCGCGCGACGATGCGGAACGCCGCGGCCATGCAGACCAGGCCGCACACGCAGATGGCCGTCATGACCGCGAAGGTCCACTGCCCTCCGCGGGCCGTGGCGAGGGCGAACCGTTCGCTGCCCTCGCCGAACCCCGCGGCGGCGGCCTGCGCCTGCGCCACGGCGAGGATCGTGGAGAACAGCGCGGTGCCCACGGCGCCGCCGAACTGGAGGCCCGTGTTGAAGATGGCGTTGCCGTCCGGCGTGAACTCGCGCGGGATCCGGCTCAGCGCGCTGGTCATGACGTTCGGGTTCCCCAGCGCGTAGAAGAAGCCGAAGACGAAGTAGAACCCGGCGAGCAGCGCCGGGGTCAGACGCATGGCGAACGCGCACAGCAGCACCGGCCCCAGCGTGGCCACGGACAGCGGGACCAGGATGGGCCGCACCGCGCCGAACCGGTCGTACAGCCAGCCGCCGAGCGGCGCGCACACCGCGCCGATCAGCGCGCCCGGCAGCACCAGCGCGCCGGCGAGGAAGGCGTCGACGCCCAGGGCGAGCTGGGCCACGTTGGTGACGACGTAGCCGAATCCGATGCCCACGATCGGCATGATGAGGTATTCGATCCAGTGCAGCAGCACGACGGGGTCCCGCAGTATCCCGAGCCGCAGCAGCGGGGAGAACGAGCGTCGCGTGAGCAGGCAGAACGCGGCCAGCGACCCGACGCCCACGACGAGTCCCGCCGCCGCGACGCAGGCGGGAACCGCGGCCGACGTCCCGGACAGCCACGCGGACGCGGCCACGCCGGCCTGGTTGAGCGCGAGGATCATGCCGGAGAGCGCCAGCACCACGGCGACCAGCTGCAGCGGATCGAGATAGGCGTCCTCGGTGGGCGACTTCTGCTCGATGCAGCACAGGCCGATGACCAGCGCCGCGAGGATGAGCGGCACGGCGGCCACGAAGATCGCGCGCCACGGCAGCACGCTGGTCACGGCGCCGCCGACCGTGGGGCCGATGGCCGGCGCCACGGTGATGACCAGGGATCCCACGCCCATGAGCCGGCCGATCTTGCTCCGCGGCGACTGCTCGAGGATGATGTTGACCATGAGCGGCGTGGCGATGCCGGAGCCGACGCCCTGGATGATGCGCGCGACGATGAGCAGCGCGAACGCGTGCGCGACGATCATGATGAGCGAGCCGAGGACGGCGAGCGCCACTGCGGCGACGAACAGCGGCCTGAGCCGGAAGCGCCGCTTGAGGAACGAGGAGACCGGCATGGTGGCGGCAACGGCGAGCAGGTAGATCGTCGTGATCCACTGCACGGTGGCGGTGTCGACGCCGAACTCGACCATGAGCTGCGGGAACAGGACGGTCATCACCGTCTCGGTGAGGATGCCGATGAAGGCCAGCGAGCCGACGGCGACGATCGCGCCGACGAGCCGGCCGGGAATGCGATCGGGATCGGACTGCACGGGATCTGCGGACTGCACGGGCGCTGCGGACTGAGCCAAGGTTCACCTCATGACGTTGGTTGGGATGGAAGGACATCGTGGAATATGAGGCTTGCCAGCCGGCCGGATGGCCGCATCACACTCTAGCACCGGCGCGGGCGGGCGCCGCGGCGTCAGGCGTCAGGCGTCCGCGTCGGGCGCGCCTGATGCATCGCCGATGACGGACGCATCGCCCGCGCCGCCGTCGGGACGGCCGGAGTCCCGCCGTGCCCGGTCGGACCGCGACTCCTCCGCATCGGGCTGCGGATTTCCCGAACCGGACCGTGACCTTTCCGCGCCGCGCGGCGTCTCCCGATGCAGGATCGAGCGGATGCGCTCCAGCCGCGGCCCGATCTCGTGCTCGTAGCCGCGGTCGTTGGGATGGTAGTACTCGCGTCCCACGAGCTCGTCCGGCATGTACTGCTGCGGCGCCACGGCCCCCGGCCAGTCGTGCGCGTACCGGTAGCCCTCGTGGTTGCCCCAGCTCTTCATCAGCGCGGTGGGCGCGTTGCGCAGATGCATGGGCACCTGCCCGATGTTGCCGGCGTCCACGTCCGCGAGCGCCTGATTGATGGCCATGTAGCTGGCGTTGGACTTCGGCGCGGTGGCCACGGCGAGCGTCGCCTCGGCGAGGATGAGCCGGCCTTCCGGCATGCCGACCATGGCCACGGCCTGCGCGGCGGCGACCGTGACCTGCAGCACCTGCGGGGCGGCCATGCCGACCTCCTCGGCGGCGGCGATCATGATGCGCCGGGCGATGAAGCGCGGGTCTTCCCCCGCGCGGATCATGCGCGCCAGCCAGTGCAGCGCGGCGTCCGGGTCCGATCCGCGCATCGACTTGATGAACGCGGAGATGACGTCGTAGTGGTCGTCGCCCGCCTTGTCGTAGCGCACCGTGGCCACGTCCATGACCTGCCCCACCACGTCGGGCGTGATGATGGGCCTGCGGGCGCCCTTGGCGCGCTCCTTGTCTCCGGTGACGGCGCCGGCCGCGGCCTCGAGGATCGTCAGCGTCTTGCGCGCGTCGCCGCCGGCCATGCGGACGATCTCGTCGATCGCCTCGTCCGACGCCTTCACCTCGCCCTTGAGCCCGCGCGGGCTCGCGAGCGCCCGTTCGACGAGCGTGCGCAGATCCTCGGGGCTCAGCGATTCGAGCTTGACGACGACCGAGCGCGACAACAGCGGCTTGATGACGGAGAAGCTGGGGTTCTCCGTGGTGGCGCCGATGAACGTGACGTCCCGGTTCTCCACGCTGGGCAGCAGCGCATCCTGCTGCGACTTGGAGAAACGATGCACCTCGTCGATGAACAGCACGGTCTCCCGGCCTTCGGCGACCAGCCGCTGCCGGGCGCGGGCGAGCACGTCGCGCACGTCCCTGACGCCGGAGGTGACGGCGGAAAGCTCTTCGAACACGCGCCCGGACTGCCTGGCCACGATGTACGCCAGCGTGGTCTTGCCCACGCCGGGAGGCCCGAACAGGATGATGGAGCTCGGAGCCGTGAGCGACCCGCGCGACGCCGGATTGGCCAGACGCCGCAGCGGCGAGCCCGGGCCCAGCACATGCGACTGGCCCACCACCTCGTCCACGGTGGAGGGCCGCATGCGCACGGCCAGGGGCCTCGTCACGTCCTCGGGCGCATCCGCGGCGCCGAACAGATCCTGCTCATCCATGCCAGCCATCGTAGCGCAAGGGCTCGAACAAGCGTTCGACTCGCCGGGACGGCCGGACAGGCGTCCCCGTCGCTAGACTGGCATCATGATCGAAAGCAACGGGAACACGACGCAGGCCGAAGGACGGGACAGGACGTACGGCTCGCTGGGCGCGCTGGCGCCGAGCTGGGACGACGGGCCGCGCAACATCGACGCCGACGAGATCTACGAGCGCTTCTTCGACTGGGTGACGCGCGTCAAGGGCGTGGAGCCGTGGCCTCACCAGGAGGAGGCCATCATGGACATCCTCGCCGGCGATCATGTGATCCTGAGCACGCCCACCGGCTCCGGCAAGTCGCTGGTGGCGCTGGGCATGCACTTCGCGGCGCTGTGCACGGGACGACGATCGTACTACACCGCGCCCATCAAGGCGCTCGTCTCGGAGAAGTTCTTCGATCTCGTGGAGGCGTTCGGCCGCGACAACGTGGGCATGATCACCGGAGACAGCCGCATCAACGCGGATGCGCCGATCATCTGCTGCACCGCGGAGATCCTCGCCAACCAGGCGCTGCGCGAGGGCGTGCACGCGGACGTGGGACTCGTGGCCATGGACGAGTTCCACTACTACGGCGACCCGGAGCGCGGCTGGGCGTGGCAGGTGCCGCTGCTCACGCTCCCCCAGACCCAGTTCCTGCTCATGAGCGCCACGCTGGGCAACGTGGATGCCATCGCGGACAAGCTCGCCGACCTGAACGACACCCCGGACGTGGACGTCATCGACAACGCGCCGCGCCCGGTGCCGCTGAGCTACGAGTACACGCTCGACCCGCTGGAGCGGACCGTGGAGCTGGCATTCAACCGCGGCGAGACGCCGATCTACGTGGTCCACTTCTCGCAGGACGCGGCGCTGGAGACCGCGCAGGCGCTCGCCTCCACGGGCGTGTCCAGCAAGGAGCAGCGCCAGGCCATCGCCGAGGCGATCAGAGGAGTGAAGTTCACCACCGCGTTCGGCAAGATCCTCCAGAGGCTCCTGAGGACCGGCGTGGGCATCCACCACGCGGGCATGCTGCCGCGCTACCGCAGGCTCGTGGAGCAGCTCGCCCAGCAGGGGCTGCTGCCCGTCATCTGCGGCACGGACACGCTGGGCGTGGGCATCAACGTGCCCATCCATTCGGTGGTGCTCACGGCCCTGACCAAGTTCGACGGCACGAAGATGCGCAGGCTGCGCGCCCGCGAGTTCCACCAGATCGCCGGCCGCGCCGGACGCATGGGCTTCGACACCGAGGGCCTGACGATCGCCGAGGCCCCGGAGTTCGAGATCGAGAACCAGAAGGCCGTGGCCAAGGCCGGAGGCGACCCGAAGAAGCTCAAGAAGATCAAGCGCAAGAAGGCGCCGGAGGGCTTCGTGACGTGGAACGAGAACACGTTCGACAAGCTCATCGACGCGGAGCCCGAGACGCTGGTCCCGCACCTCAAGATCACGCACTCGATGGTGCTCAACGAGGTGGCGCAGGGCGGCGACGCGCGGCGGCGCGTGGACGAGCTCATCGACGACTCGGCGCAGACCCCGGACCAGAAGGAGCACCTGCACCAGCGCGCCGACGAGATCTTCCAGACCCTGTTCGACACCGAGGTGATCGAGACCGAGGACCGCGCGGACGGCGGCAGGAACTACTACATGACGATGGACATGCCGGAGGACTTCGCGCTCGACCAGCCGCTCTCCCCCTTCCTGCTGGCCGCGCTGGAACTGCTCGACCCCGAGTCGGACACGTACGCGCTGGACGTGATCTCCATGGTGGAGGCCACGCTCGAGGACCCCAAGCAGGTGCTGCGCGCGCAGGAACGCGCCGCGAAGGACAAGGCCATGGCGGACATGAAGGCCGACGGCCTCGACTACGACGAGCGCATGGACCGTCTGCAGGAGATCACGTATCCCAAGCCGCTGGAAGACATGCTCGACGCGGCGTTCACGCAGTACCGCCACGACGTGCCGTGGGCCAACGACTACTGGCTGAGCCCCAAGTCCGTGGTGCGCGACATGGTGGAGACCGCCTCCGACTTCACCGGCTACATCGCCCGCTACAACATCGCCCGCTCCGAAGGCACGCTGCTGCGGTATCTGTCGGACGCCTACCGTTCGCTCGCACGCACGGTGCCGCCGGAGAAGCGCGACGAGCAGCTCGACGACATCATCGCATGGCTGCGCGTGCTGGTGCGCTCCATCGATTCCAGCCTCGTGGACGAATGGGAGAACGCCGGCAACCCGGACGCGCAGGCCGCCTCCGAGGCCGCCGCGAACCTCGCCGCCCCGGGACGCAAGGGCGCCGTGGTGGAGGATCGCCGAGGACTCATCGTGCTGGTCCGGAACGCCATGTTCCGTCGCGTGCAACTCATGGATCTGGACGACCCGACCACGCTGGGCGCGCTGGACAAGGACTGGGGCTACGGCGTGCACGAGTGGGAGGACATGCTGGACGACTTCTACGACGAGCACGAGTACGTCAGCACCGATGCCAAGGCGCGCGGCGGCGAATGGTTCGTGCTGGACGATTCGCTGGAGACCAGGGAGCACATCTGGAAGGTGCGCCAGATCATCTGCGACTCCGACGGCGACAACGACTGGGCCATCACCGGCTCGGTCGACCTGGACGCCACGCAGGACTCCGGCGAGGCGGTGTTCGCGGACTACCGGGTGGACCGACAATAGCGCCATAGCCTCCCATAACCAACGGGTATAGGATCCGCGGCGTTGCACGGGACGCACGCCGCTATGCTGGCGCCGAAGCCGTGGAATGGGGAGTGTGATCACTATGGCATTGGAGATTCTGGACTGGCATGATCCCGACCTGCTGGCGGCGCCCGTGCTCGCCGCCCTGGAGGGTCTGGTGGATGCGGGCGTGCCGGAGGAGAAGATCATCGGCGTGACGCTCAACACCGACGAGGAGTCGGACACGGACCTGTGGTGCCCGCGCTACGGGATCCCGTTCGAAAGCACCGGCAACGTGGTGATCGTGCACACGCACAAGACGCGCAAGGCGCCGCCCGAGTTCGCGGCCGCGCTGGTCACGGCGGACACGCGCGCCGATCTCAACGGCGTGGTCAAGCACACGCTCGAGGTGTCCAAGGTGAGCTTCGCGCCCATCGACGCGGCGGTGGAGGCCACCGGCATGGAGTCCGGCGGCATGTCCCCCATCGGCCTGCCCGCCGACTGGCCGCTGCTGGTGGACCAGCACATCCTCGCCGTGCCGCAGCTGTACGTCGGCTCCGGCATCCGCCCGTCCAAGCTGGTCGTCTCCGGCTCCATCTTCGCGGACATCCCCGGCGTGCGGTTCGTGTCCATGCTGGGCAAGCCGCGGAACTAAAAAATTGGCCGAAGGAACGCGAGGAGGACGTTCCTTCGGCCAATTGCCGGGTTCAGGCGATGTTCGGCCGGCGTGCGGTCGACGCTCAGTCGATCCTCGCCAGATCGGCGGCGCCGATGATGCCGGCCTCGCCGCCGGCCTTGGCCGGCAGGATGCTGGCGTGCTGGCGGTACATGCTGGCCTGCAGATACCGGTTGAACGCGGTGGCGGCGGGGCCGAGCAGCATGTCGCCGACCTCGGCCACGCCTCCGCCGATGACGAAGGTGTCGGGATCCAGCACGGCGGACAGGTCGGCCATGAGCCGGCCGAGCCAGTCGCCCAGTCGGTCGAACGCCTCGGTGGCGGTGGGGTCGCCCTCCTGGGCGGCATCGCGCACCATGGGGCCGATGAGCTTGCTGCGGTCGTAGTCGCACGCCTCGAGCAGGTGCTTCGACTGATTGGGCTGGCGCCTCGCGGCCGACCAGGCGAACCGTTCCAGCGCGGATCCGGATGCGTACTGCTCCGCGCAGCCGAACAGGCCGCATCCGCAAGCCTCGCCGTCGGGAACCATGATCACGTGGCCGATCTCGCCGGCCATGCCGAACGCGCCGCGAACCAGCTGGCCGTTGACGATGATGGCTCCGCCGACGCCGGTGCCCACGGTGATCATGATCATGTCGCGGGAATCGCGGCCGGCGCCGAAGCGGTATTCACCCCACCCGGCGGCGTTGGCGTCGTTTTCCACGACCACCTTGACGCCGTCCCCGATCAGGTCCTCGATGGCGTCGGCGAGCGGGTACTGGTTCCAGGCCGGCAGGTTCGCCGCGAAGCTGACGGTGCGCCGATCGGACGCGATGTTGCCGGCGGCCGAAATGCCGATGGACTTGATGTCGCCCTCGTCCTTGCACCGCCGGTAGATGTCGGCCACGATGGCATTGATGTCGGCGGCATCCTCCGGCGTGGGCACGCGTTGCAGACAGCGGATGTTGCCTTCCTCGTCGCAGATGCCTCCGGCGATTTTGGTGCCACCGATATCAATGCCAAGCGTTTCCATAGTTGATTGTTCCTTAGTTGTTGAAATGAACCGCCCGAACGGCCGTTGACCGTTCAGTGGTTGCGGATGGCGTCGCGCAGGGGCAGGACGCTGGTGGGCGAGACGGACAGTTCGTCGAGACCGATCTCGAGGAACGTGTCGGTCAGGCTCAGGTCCGCACCGAGCTCGCCGCAGATGCCGCACCAGATGTTGTGACGGTGGGCGGCCTCGGTGGCCATGCGGATCATGCGCAGCACGGCAGGCGAATGCGGGTCGGCGAAGCGCCCGAGGTTCGGGTTCTGCCGGTCGCAGGCCAGCGTGTACTGGGTCAGGTCGTTGGTGCCGATGGAGAAGAAGTCAACCTCGGCCGCCAGCTCGTCGGCCATGATCACCGAGGCGGGCGTCTCGATCATGATGCCGACCTGGATGTGCTCGTTGAAGTCGATGTGCTCGCCGCGCAGCTCGTCCTTGACCTCCTCGAGGATCTTCTTGGCGTCGCGCACCTCCTGCACGGAGGTGATCATGGGCAGCATGATGGCGATGTTGCCGTACACCGAGGCCCGCAGCAGGGCGCGCAGCTGGACCTTGAAGATCTCCGGACGCGTCAGGCAGATGCGGATCGCGCGGTAGCCGAGGGCGGGGTTGCTCTCGTGCTCCAGATTGAAGTAGCCGACCTGCTTGTCCGCGCCGATGTCGAGCGTGCGGATGACGACGAGACGGTCGCCCATCTTCTGCGCGACCTCCTTGTACGCCTCGAACTGGAACTCCTCGGTCGGGTAGTCCTCGCTCTCCAGGTACAGGAACTCGCTGCGGAACAGGCCGATGCCCTCGGCGTCGTTGGCCAGCACGGCGGTCACGTCGGAGGGGCGGCCGATGTTGGCGTACAGACGGACGCGCTGGCCATCCTTGGTCTCGGTGGGCTTGCCCTTGAGCTCCTGCAGCAGGCGCAGATGCTCTTCGTACTTGGCCTTCTTGCCCTGATACTCGGTCAGCGTGGCCTCGTCCGGGTCGACGAACACCATGCCGCTGGCGCCGTCGATCACGGCGACGTGGCCGTCGTCCTCGGGGTTGAAGGCGTCGCCGATGCCGATGATGGCGGGCAGGCCCATCGTGCGGGCCAGGATCGCGGTGTGCGAGTTCGCGGAGCCCTTGGCGGTCACGAAGCCCAGGACCTTGGAGCGGTCGAGCTGCACGGTCTCGCTGGGGGCCAGATCCTCGGCGAGGATGATGCGGCTGCCGCCGTCGTCCTGGTCCGCGCCGACGCCCCTGCCCTCGAGCACGTTGATCACGCGGCGGGAGACGTCCTTGACGTCGGCGGCGCGCGCCTGCATGTAGGAGTTGTCCATCGCGGCGAACATGGCGGCGAACTGTTCGGCGGTGCTGTTGACCGCGAACTCGGCGTTCACCTTGCTCTGCGTGATCAGGTCCTCGATGCTCTCCACGTAGTCCGGGTCCTGTAGCATGAGCTGGTGGGTGTCGAACAGCTCGGCCTTGCCCTCGCCGAACTCCGCGGCGGTCTTGTCGCGCAGTCGCTTGAGCTGGTCCACGGCCGTGTCGCGGGCGGCGCGGAAGCGCTCCACCTCGGCCTGCGGGTCGTCGACCACGCGACGCTCCACGGCGTGCTCGGCGGTGTCGAGCACGCGGATCTCACCGATGGCGATGCCGGCGGACACGCCGGTGCCCTGCATAGTCCTCATCACAGATTCTCCTTGAGGAACTGCTCGAGCTCGGCGGCGGCCTTGGCCTCGTCGTTGCCCTGCACCTTGACGGTGACCTCGTCGCCCTGCTTGACGCCGAGTCCCATGACGCCGAAGATGCGCTTGGCGTCCACGGACTTGCCGTCGCGGGTGAGGATGATGCTCGACTCGTACTCCTGCGCCTTGGCGACCAGCTGGCCGGCGGGGCGGGCGTGCATGCCCGCCGGGTCGGATACGGTGAAGGTGAATTCCTGAGACATGATGTTGCTCCTTATGCGCTTGATGCGTCCTATATGCGTTACAGTTGCTCGCCGTTGCTGGCAATGACCTTGCGGTACCAGTTGAACGACTTCTTGAAGGTACGGCGGTAGGAGCCGTGCCCGTAGTCGTCGGCATCCACGTAGATCATGCCGTACCGCTTCTTCATCTCGCCGGTGCCGAACGAGATCACGTCGATGCAGCCCCACACGGTGTAGCCCATGACGTCCACGCCGTCCAGATCGATGGCCTTGCCGACCTGCTCGATGTGCGAGCGGAGATACGCGATGCGCGCATCGTCGGCCACGTATCCGTCCGCGTCGGGCGTCTCGTACATGCCGATGCCGTTCTCCACGATGAAGATCGGCTTGCGATAGCGCTCGTAGAGCGTGCACAGCACGTAGCGCAGGCCCACCGGGTCGATCTGCCAGCCCCAGTCCGTGGCCTGGATGTACGGGTTGCGCACCTGGCCGGGCAGCCCGTGCCCGTCCCAGTCGCCGACCGCCTCCGCGGAGACCGCGGCGGACATGTAGTAGCTGATCGAGATGAAGTCGACCGTGCCGTTACGGATGATCTCCGCGTCGCCGGGCTCCATCTCGATGTCGAAGCCCTCGCGCTTCCAGCGGTTGAGCAGGTAGTGCGGGTATTCGCCGTACACGTAGGTGTCGCCGAACAGCAGGCGGTCGCGCATGAGCACCTCGGCGTGCATGACGTCGTCGGGCTTGCAGGTGGCCGGGTAGATCGGCACCATGGCGAGCATGCAGCCGATCCGGAAGTCGGGGTTGATCTCATGGCCCTTGCGGACCACGAGGGCGCTGGCCACGAACTCGTTGTGGATGGCCTGCCAGACCTTGCGCTCCACCTCGTGCGGCGTGTCCTTCGGATTGGGGATGATGCCGGAGTTGGTGTAGGGGAATATCTCGGTGTGCATCTCCATCTGGTTGTTGACCTCGTTGAAGGTCAGCCAGTACTTGACGAGATCCTTGTACCGCTCCATCACCGTGGTGGCGAAGCGCACAAAGCAGTCGATCGCCTTGCGGTTGGTGAAGCCCCCCTGACGCGCCAGGTTCAGCGGCATCTCGAAGTGGGAGAGCGTGATCACCGGCTCCATGCCCTTGGCGCGGTAGTCGCGGAACAGGGCGTCGTAGAACTTCAGGCCGGCCTCGTTCGGCTCCTCGTCGTCGCCGTTGGGGAAGATGCGCGACCAGGAGATGGAGGTGCGGAAGCACTTGAAGCCCATCTTCTGGAACAGGGCGTCGTCATCCCGGAACGTGCGGTAGTAGTTGATGCCTCGCTGGTTCGGGTAGTTCAGGCCGTCGATCACGCCGTCGGTGATCTCGCGCTTGACGCCGTGGGCGCCGCCGGTGAGCACGTCGCAGATGCTCGGGCCGCGCCCGTCGACGTTCCACGCGCCCTCCAGCTGGTGCGCGGCGACCGCGCCGCCCCAGAGGAATCCTTTAGGGAAACTCATTGTCGGGCTCCTCGTCAGGCCTTCGGCCCCTCGTCGCGGGCACCGAGCTTCTTGTAGAGGTCGATCATCTCCACGACCATCGCGCGGAAGACCTCGGCGGCCATCATCTGATCCTCGACGTGGGTGAGCAGCAGGCTCATCTGCACCGGCTTGCCGGATGCCTCCTGCTGCACGAGGGTGGCGTGCACGGCGTGGCCTTCGCGGTAGCTGGCGTCGCCTTCCTCGATCGTCTTGGCGGCGCCTTCGAAGTCGCCCTCCTTGGCCTTGCCGAGCGCCTCGAGGTAGCTCGACTTGGCGGTTCCGGCCGCGGTGATGAGCTGGAAGCAGGTGGTCTCCAGATCCATTTCCTCGTCTGCCATGTCAGTCACGCCGCCTTTCACTTGCCGGCCAGCTTGAGGGCGAAGTCCAGCACGTTGCCGCCGCGGGCCATGCCGTAGTCTTGCGGGGCGATGACCTCCACCGGCTTGGACGGGAACTCCTTCTGGACGTCCTTGAGCATGTAGCGCACCTGCGGGCCGAGCAGGATGACGTCGGCGTCCTGCGCGTTGGTCTCGAGGGTGGAGACCGGCATGGCGGAGATGTCGGCGTCCAGTCCGCGCTCGCCGGCCGCGGTCTGCATCTTCTTGACCAGGATGCTCGTGGACATGCCATCGCTGCAGCAAAGAACGATCTTCATGATGTGTTTCTCCTTGACTTGTGCCGCGGAACGCGACCGCGGCGATGAATGGATTGGATTGGAATGGAATTGGTGTGGTTGGTCCGGCCGGTGCGGCCGGAACGGATCTCCCGAGGCGTGGGAACCGGCCGTGCCGTCGATCGGATGATCGGCGGCCCGACCGGATTTTGGGGAACGTTACTCAGGGGAAAGTGTGTGGTTGCGCCTTACTTGGCGGCCTCGGCGGCGTTCGCCTGCTCCTGCTCGAGGCAGATCTTGTCCTGCATCTTCACGAACGGCATGTAGATGAAGACGGCGATCACGCCGATGATGACCTGCAGCAGGGCGCACTTCCAACCGCCCAGAATGAAGCCGGAGATGATCGGCGGGGTGGTCCACGGCACCTGGACGGCACCGAACGGGGCGATGAACCCGATGGAAACGGCGCCATACATGATGATCATGGCGACCATAGGAGTCAGAACGAACGGGATGAGCATGATCGGGTTGAACACGATCGGCAGACCGAAGATCACGGGCTCGTTGATGCCGAAGATGCCCGGCACGATGGAGAGCTTGGAGACCGTACGCAGCTGCTCGGATTTGGCGAAGATCAGCGCGGCGACCAGCAGGCCGACGGTCAGGCCGACGCCGGAGTACTTGCAGAAGCAGTCGATCATCTGCGGGGTCAGGTAGTGGAAGCCGTTAGCCTTGGTGTACGGGGTGACGCCGGCATCGAAGAGCTTCTGGTTGCTCAACGTGTTGGCGAGCAGCAGCGGGGTGACCACGCCGGAGACGACGTTGGCGCCATGGATGCCGCACCAGAACAGGAGGGACATGAGCACGATGATGATGATGGCACCGGCCCAGGTATCGGTCAGGGACTGCAGCGGGATCTGGAGGATCTTGAAGATGAGCTCGGTCAGGGACACGCCGCCGAAGACCTTGCACACGTGGTACAGGATGGCGGAGCCGGTGATCACGATCAGACCGGGAATCAGGGCGGAGAACGCGTTGGTGACGCCCTGCGGGACGGCGTCGGGCATCTTGATCTTCACGTCGTGCTTGATGCAGGCGGTGTAGACCCAACCGACGATCAGACCCATGATGATGGCCGAGATGATGCCGTTGGAGCCGGTCCAAGTCTGGTTGAAGATGCCATCGACGGTGACGTTCTTCAGGACGTTCACGCTGTCGTCGGTCGCCTTGGACAGGGTGTCGGTGTCGATGCTGATGTTCATCGAGGACGGGGACACGATGAAGAACGCGACCAGGGAGAGCAGGCCGGAGGAGATGCCGTCGCACTTCTCATTGCGGGCGTAGGCATAGCCGATGCCCACGGCCACGATGATGGCCAGGATGTTGAAGGTCGCGTTGCTGACCTGATTGAGCGCGACGTTCCAGTTCTCGCCCAAGTGCGCCGCCATGAAGTCGCTGTAGCCATTGAACGGCAGATTGGCGATCAGCAGGAACAGGGAGCCGATCAGCGTGGCCGGCATGGTGAGGATGAAGCCATCCTTCAGCGCGACCAGGGCCTTGAGGCTGGCGAACTTCATGAAGCCGTTGAGCATCGCATCGCCTATGCCCTTGAGTTTGTCCTTCATCTTGTCTTTCCTTCTTTGGAACGTGCGGACATCGTCGCCCGCTCATATTCTTCGAGTTATTCGTAGCATCCGAAGTTGTGCGAACAACTATGGCTTCAGTATAGAGCACTCAGCCACAGTGTCAAACTCGGGAGCAATCGCACTGCAGGGTGGCAAAAACGCTGATTTTTCAAGGATCCGCGAACCTCGACGCGTCCATTCGACACGCCGAGGTCCAAAATTTATTCGAATTAATTTTCCGTCACTGCGACTGCACCGGAAGCCGGGCGGTCAGCGCATCGAGGCCATCGAGTAGAACCGCGCGTTCCTGTAGTGGTACAGATTGTACGAGGCGTTGAACAACCTGCCGTTGGACAGGAAGGCATCGTCCTCGATGCAGATCGCCGGGTCGTTCTCCTCAAGCCCCAAGTGGCGTGCGGCCTCCGCGTTGAGCCATCCCATGTGGATCACCTTGTCGGTGAACCCGAAGCGCAGCCCCAGATCGTCGCGCATGTACCGGTACAGCGACCCGGACGCGATCTCCTCGCTGAGGAACGGCACGTACTCTTTGAGATACCAGGCCGTCTCATAGCTGATCGGCAGGTCGTCCACGCTCCGCAGACGCACTACGCGCCACACCGGGGCATCCACGTCGCAGCGCATGCGCTTCGCCAGCTTCTCGTCCGCGCGGACCAGAGCGAGCTCGCGCACCTTCGAGACGACCTTACGATCCGGGAAGTCGGCCGCGATGCCGTATGACGTGCTGATCGGCATGTACATGCCCTCGCGGTCCTCGCGAACGAACACGCCGGAGCCGCGCACCGGGAACACCTCCCCCGCCTCGGCGAGCACGGCGATGGCCCCGCGCACGCAGTACCGGGACACCCCGTACTGTTCGATGAGCTGGTCCTCGGTAGGCAGCTTGTTCGTCTCGGAAAACTCCCCCGCGGCGATGCGACGCTCGAGATTCGCCGCCAGTTCGCGCTGCTTCGCAGTCATGATCACTCCTCCGGTCGGAAAGCACGCGGCCGACCGACGCCCTCGGCATCAAGACGCCTCGCACCATCACAGCCGCATAACTTTCGAATATTCGAATAAATCCCAGTATACGGCGGCGACATCCCGCGCCGCGGCGCAATGTCGGCATTCGGCGCGCGAGTCGCCGGGCCGCGCCGTCCCGGCCCACGAAAACGACGGAAGCCCCCTAGAATGGCTTCCGGAGTCATGCAACCGGTTCCAACCATCGCCGATCACGGCGGGAACCGACATCGGCAAAGGAGACCAATGCACACGATCCGCATGTATATCGACGGGACATGGGTCGAATCCGCGTCCGGGAGGACCACCGTCATCATCAATCCCGCCAACGGCCGCAGGATGGCCGAGGCGACCCGCGGCACCGCCGACGACGCCCGGGCGGCCGTCGAAGCCGCACGACGCGCATTCGAACCGGGTTCGCCGTGGCGCGCGCTCACGCCCGACGAACGCGCGGAGCTGATGATCAAGGCCGCCGACCTGATCGAGGCGAAGGCCGACGAACTGGCGAAGGCCGAGACGAACAGCATGGGCCGCGTGTACCGCGAGACCCGCCACGACGACGTATATGCGGCCAGCGGCGCGTTCCGCTACTACGCCTCGCTCGTGAGCGAACTGCAGGGCACGACCTCGCCCATCGGCAACGATCTCATGACCATGACCGTCCGCGAGCCGCTGGGCGTATGCGCCATACTCGCGCCATGGAACTATTCGATGGGCACCACGGCGGCGGGCATAGCCCCCGCGCTGGCGGCCGGCAACACCGTGGTGGTCAAGCCGTCGTCCCTGACGCCCGTATCCACGGCGATGATGTTCGAGGCCCTGGCCGAAGCCGGATTCCCCGCCGGCAGCGTCAACCTGGTGCTTGGCGCTGGCAACGAGGTCGGCACCGCCCTTGCGGCGAGCGAGGACGTGGCCAAGATCACGTTCACGGGAGGCACCGAAACCGGCCGCGACATCATCGCGAAGTCGGCGTCCAGCATCAAACGGTACTCGATGGAGCTCGGCGGCAAGTCGGCGTTCATCATCTTCGACGATGCCGATCTTGACACCGCCGTGGACCGGCTCATGTTCGGCATCTTTCTCAGCCAGGGACAGGTGTGCGTCGCCGGGTCGCGGCTGCTGGTGCAGGACACCGTCTACGAACGCGTGACGGACATGCTCAAGGAGCGCATTCCGAGGATCCGCATCGGCATGCCGCTCGATCCGGACACCGAATTCGGACCGATGGTGTCCGAACGGCATATGAACCGGGTGCTCGACTACATCCGCATCGGCCGGGAGGAAGGTGCCCGCGTGCTGATCGGCGGGCATCGGCTCACGGAAGGCGATTTCGCGCACGGCTATTTCGTCGAGCCGACCGTGTTCGTCGACTGCACGCAGGACATGCGCATCGTGCAGGAGGAGATCTTCGGACCGGTGCTCACGGTGCAGACGTTCAAGGACGAGGCCGAAGCCGTGCGCCTCGCCAACGGCACCCGATACGGGCTGGCCGGGGGCGTGTTCACCTCGGACATGGGACGTGCGCTGCGCGTGTGCGGCAATGTGGACACGGGCATCATGTGGGCGAACACGTATATGGATGACGCGCCGGGCATATCGGTCAGCCCGCACCGGCAGAGCGGCATGAGCGTGGACGGCGGACTCGACGGGCTCAAGGAGTACACCGTGCTCAAGCAGATCACGCTCGCGACGCATCCGACCGGATCGGGCTGGTTCGCAGGGATGGGCGGCGAAGACGCCGCGTAGACGCGTCTACGGCAACGCGGGGGCATGGTCTTCGCGACCACGCCCATTACCATGTTTGGTAGGCCCCGATGGCCGGGGCCGGGTCGCCGGTTCCGGTATGACTTTCCTGCCCTGTCGTCGATGATCCGGGGGGTGTTGTCGCCGGGAACGGGGACGCCCGATGACCGCT